>NZ_JAVHUW010000031.1 GCF_030954495.1 Candidatus Desulfosporosinus nitrosoreducens
TGAGACTACGATAAGCAAAATTCCTTTACTTAGGAGATGAGTTATGAGATAATTTATGCAATTAATTAAATATAGTAAATCCTAATCTCCGAGCTCGCTAACCTAATGAGAGCATCTAGGTTATCAGCCAGGGTTTTCAGCCCTCAGGGTATATCTGGAAACGGATAGGCCTTCACATATTGAAAAGGAGTGGATAGCCTTCCGGGCTTTTGTTTGGTATGCTCCACTTTCGCAAGTGGAGCTATTTTATTGGGACGATATAATAGAGTTTACCTGTTAGATTTTATCCGATGACTAACCCGCTCTAAAACTCCAGCTTTTACAAGCGGTGAGTTAAGAGCGGCTAAGTCCCTGGATAAGGGCGACTAAGATTCAGATGGAGTTAAAAACTCCACCTGAATCAAGTCTTCTTTATGTAAAAGGGAATTTTAGGGAGGAATAAGTAATTGCATGAGATAAAAGGCACATCATTTACGATCAATGTCGACGCTAAGACTGATGGAATGTCTGTCATTCTCATAAATCATGAAACAAACGAAGTGTTTGAATTTCCTCGTTTTGTTCTGGTGGGTTTTGACGATGAAGGTGAATATGTCGCTAACATTTGTACCATACCGGAGTTAGCTCAAAGTTTACTCAGACTGCATGATCTCCACGATGAGCTTAAGGCAGTTCAAGTTAATGAAAAGCCTAAGCTGAAGCTGCTAGTGTCTGGTAAAAAGGGCTAACTATGCTAAACGGGGCGCAGGGATCGTTTAGAACTTTAGGTCCGCTAGATATTGCCGGGAGGGAGTTTTTAATGGGAGGGGATGTCAGGAAAATTCTGCGGATCAATCTTACATCTAAACAGGTCAGGAAAGAGCACCTGGACGCAGAATTTGCCGGGCGATATCTAAGCGGGCGCGGCCTTGCCGGGAAAATACTGACAGATGAAGTCCCTGCGCATGTCGATGCCTTCTCTCCTGAGAATAAACTCCTTTTGGCCACCGGGTTACTTACAGGAACAACTATTCCTACATCCGGACGATTTATGGCAGTGACAAAATCACCGGTCAATGGAGGGCTTGTTTTTTCAAACTTCGGAGGAACCTGGGGCTCACAGCTTAAGTTTGCGGGGTATGATCTGGTTATTTTAGAAGGTAAGGCAGAATACCCCGTTTATATTGTCATTCGGAATGACTCGGTAGAAATAAAAAACGCCGCTCATGTTTGGGGTAAGGATGTCTTTGCGGCGACGGAAGCTTTAAAGCAGGAAATAAGAGACCCAATGGTAAAAACCCTGACGATTGGGCCGGCAGGAGAAAATCTGTCTTTGATGGCAGTAATTACAAATGACTTAAACCATGTGGCGGGACGCAGCGGAGTCGGCGCCGTAATGGGCTCGAAAAACCTCAAAGCGATTATGGTTCGGGGGACGGGAAAGGTAGAGACTGCTGATCCGGTTGCACTGAAACGGATTTTGACCGACGCTTTGCAAAAATTTAAAGGCATAAAGTGGTCGAAAGACGACGCTTGTTTTCAATGTCCGTTCCCGTGTGGACACCGGTCAAAGGGAAAAAGAGGGGAAGCCTTAGATTCTGAGCAGAGCCTTGCTCCGGAGTTAGGGTCTAATTTGGGTATTTATGATGGGCAAGCGCTTCAGGATGTCAGTGCTTTATGTAATAGATTAGGCCTGGACCAGGCTGCGGTCAGCTCGGTTATCGCAACCGGAATCGAATTAGTCCGGCGGGGATATATCAAGCCGGAGGAGCTTGATGGTATACCGCTTGAGTTTGGCAATAGTCAAGGGATACTGGAATGGATAGAAAAAATAGCTTACTCAGAAGGATTGGGAGTTAAGATGGGATTAGGGTCTAAGCACTTGGCTGCAAGCTATGATGCTTTGGACATATCCGAAACTCCGAAAAAGCGCAAGCGGGCAAAAACTCCGGTAAGTGAAGACTTACGGGACCTGACAGTCGTCATTGATTCCGTTGGGCTCTGTTTGTTTACTTCCGGTACATTTAGCCTTTCAGATTATACAGAGTTAGTGAACGCTGTAATTGGCAGCAAGTATGCAAATGAAGAACTTCTGGCCTGCGGGGCGCAGATCCGTAATAACGAACGTTTATATAATTTAAGTGTTGGCCAGAATTAAGTGTCGGCTGAATAATCCGCTTAAAGCACTCAAGCCTGGCGTTTAGGTGGGAACATCATGGAGTATGTTTTAAAATTAATTGCAGTTATGGCAATGATGCTAATGTTAACGAAGTTAATGATGCTTGTGGCAAGTCAATTTAAATTCGTGGAATTTTTCGAAGAACTATACAAAACGATTAAAAAGATAAGATCTAAAGAGATTAGACGCTAATGACTTTAAGATCAGAGGAGAGGGGCGAAAGATATTGGCATGGCTTACTCTAACCATTGACGGACAGGAAGTCAGCGTTCCCCAGGGTACGACCGTACTGGATGCTTGCCGCCTGAATGATATCCCTATTCCTACTTTGTGCCATGACCCGGAGTTAACTCCGGCAGGTGCCTGCCGGCTGTGCGTCGTGCAAATCGAAGGCATGCGCAATCTGCCGCCGTCTTGTGTGACTCAGGTAACCCAGGGCATGAAGGTAGAAACCCACAATGCTAAGGTGCGAAATGCCCGTAAAACTATCCTGGAGTTATTGGTCGCCAATCATCCTTTAGATTGTATGACCTGTCAGAAGATGGGCGACTGCTCTTTAGCCCAGTATGCTTACGAATATGGCGTCACGGGGGAACGTTTCCGGGGCGAGCCTCGGGACTTGCCGATTGATGACAGTAATCCTTTTATTATCAAGGACCCTAACAAGTGTATTACCTGCGGGAAATGCATTCAGGCCTGTGACGAGATTCAGGGGCGAAATATCCTGGATTTTTCTCAGCGCGGCTTTGACGTCCAGGTTGGTCCCGCCTTTAATCTGCCTTATAAGGAATCGGAATGCGTGTTCTGCGGCTCTTGTGTTTCAGTCTGCCCGGTCGGCGCCTTAACTGAGCGGCGAATGCAGGGCAGGGGCCGCCGCTGGGAGATGAAAAAAATTACAACGGTTTGTCCATACTGTGGCACCGGCTGTACTTTTGACTTAAATGTCAAGGACGGTAAAGTCGTAGGAATCACCTCCGCGGATGGTGAAGTAAACGGATCGGCTTTATGTGTAAAAGGGCGCTTTGGTCATGGCTTTATCCACCACCCTGACCGGCTTAAAACTCCCCTCATCCGTAAAAACGGGGAACTGGCAGAGGCTACCTGGGATGAGGCAATTAGTCTGGTGGCTGAAAAATTCAGTGCCGTGAAGGCTGCTTTTGGCCCGGATGCCATTGGGGTTCTCTCCTCCGCCCGCTGCACGAATGAAGAAAATTATTTAATGAATAAACTTACCCGCGCAGTGTTCGGTACCAATAACCTTGATCATTGCGCCCGTCTCTGACACGCTCCCACCGTCGCCGGTCTGGCGGCAGCATTTGGCAGCGGCGCTATGACGAATACCATCAAAGAGATTGCCGGAGCGGATTTTATCTTTGCTATCGGCACTAATACCACGGAGGCTCACCCCATTATTGGCCTGCAAGTGAAAAAAGCGCTTCGCAGCGGGGCTACTCTGGTGGTTGCTGATCCCCGCAAAACAGAAATGGCCGAGATGGCCCATCATCATCTCAGAATTAAATCCGGCTCGGATATTGCGCTTTTGAATGGTCTGGCCCATGTAATTATTGCGGAAAGAATTTGGAACAAAGAATTCGTGGAAACCCGCACCGAGGAGTTTGAAGCCTTGAAGGCCATGGTTGCCAAGTATACGCCCGAGTATGTTGAAACCATTACGGGTATAGCGGCGGAAACTCTCAAAGAGGTGGCCAGAGGGTATGCGCTGGCTCCGAATTCAACGATTCTCTATACCATGGGTATCACCCAGCATATCTGCGGAACTCATAATGTCATGGCCATAGCCAACCTGGCTATGCTCTGCGGTCAGATCGGCAAAGAATTCAGCGGCGTGAACCCTCTGCGCGGACAGAATAATGTCCAAGGCGCTTGTGATATGGGCGCGTTGCCTAACGTCTATACCGGCTACCAGCCGGTGACCGATGAGACAATCAGAGCAAAGTTCGCGGCGGCTTGGGGGGTGGCGGAACTTCCGGCCAAGCCGGGGCTAACCTTAGGTGAGCTTTTCGATGCGGCGAGTGAGGGCAGTCTGAAGTGTATGTACGTCATGGGGGAAAACCCGGTTCTCTCTGACCCGGATGCTTTGCATGTGATTCATGCTCTGGAAAAGATAGATTTTTTGGTTGTGCAGGATATATTCCTGACTGAAACGGCGGAAATCGCCGATGTTGTTTTGCCGGCAGTGAGTTTCGCCGAGAAGAATGGGACTTTCAGCAATACGGAACGCCGTGTGCAGAGGGTGCGCAAAGCCGTTGAACCGGCCGGTGAAGCCCGGGATGACTGGGAAATCATCAGCATGGTTGCCAGAGCTATGGGCTATCCCATGCGCTACAGCTCAGCTGAGGAGATTTTTGCTGAGATGGCCGGTCTTACTCCCTCTTATGCCGGAATTTCCTACACCCGCTTGGATCAGGGCAGTCTGCAGTGGCCCTGCCCGACTCCGGATCACCCCGGGACTAAGTTCCTGCATGCGGGCAAGTTTTCCCGTGGATTGGGGAGATTTCATCCTGTGGAATACGTTCCGCCCGATGAACTGCCGGATGACGACTTCCCCTTGGTACTGAGCACCGGTCGCCGGCTTTATCACTACCATACCGGTTCCATGACTCAACGCACTGAAGCTATGGAAGTAGCCTATCCTGAAGAATATCTCGAACTAAGCGCTATTGATGCCGAAGTATTGGGTATCAGTGACGGGGACAGTGTCGAGGTGATCTCCCGCCGTGGACGGGTTGAAGTCACAGCCAGGGTTGGGGATAAGGTGACTCAAGGCTTGGTCTTTGCCTCGTTCCATTACCCTGAGGTGGCTATAAACCAGCTGACGAACCCTGCCCGCGATCCGATTTCCAAGATCCCTGAGTTTAAAGTCTGCGCGGTAAAGGTCGCCAGGATTGAAAAGAAAATGGAACTTGTGGAATCGAAAAAGGTCAGTTAGCAATCCGTGGATAAGTTCGAGGATTTTCTGATAAACTCTGTTTTTTATCTAAGCTTAAAAACTCCTTAGTTAATACTTAAGCAAAACTGGTTCTCCTTAACTGTGAGAACCAGTTTTAACGATCATTAACCAGCGCGAAAGGCAGGTGGAACATGGGAAGCGGCAGTGAATTGTTCAAAGTAAAGACATTGGCAGAGGCTCTTGATTCCTTAAAACCCTATGTTCTGTCACTTTATCAGCAAGGTGAAGAAGTCTCTTTAGCGGACTCCTTGGGACGTATTGTCAGCCGGGATATTTCAGCTCCCTGCGCCCTACCTCATTTTCGCAAAGCTGCCATGGACGGAATGGCGGTCCGGGCCTCAGATACCTATGGAGCCAGCGAAAGTATGCCGGCTCTGGTTCAATGCTCCGGGGAAATACGAATGGGAGAGGCTCCGCGGGAACCTTTAGGGCCGGGCGCCGGGATCTTGATTCCCACGGGAGGAATGCTGCCGGAGGGAGCGGATGCCGTGGTCATGATGGAACATCTTGAACATTTTGGAGAGGGACTCTGTGGGGTAGCTAGGCCTGTTGCCCCAGGGGAAAATCTTATTGATATCGGGGAAGATTTTTCCGCCGGGGAAGTCCTCCTGCCGCGGGCAGCGCGAATCAGGGCTCAGGAAATGGGGATTTTGGCCTCAATCGGCCTAACTATGGTTCCGGTTTTGCCCCGTTTTCGGGTCGGAATTCTCTCAACTGGCGATGAAATTATCCCTCCGGGTCAAGAGCCGCTGCCGGCTCAGTCCAGGGATATTAACGGTTATGCCTTGTTAGGCCAGGCTCTGGCTTGCGGTGCGGAAGCCCGTTATTACGGAATCGTTAAAGACGATCTTGAGGAACTTCGCGCGTCACTGAAAAAAATGGTAAGCGAAAATGATATTGTCCTGCTCTCCGGTGGAAGTTCTGTAGGGATACGTGATCTTTCCGCTCAGCTGATTGACTCGCTGGGAGAGCCGGGAATTCTTTTTCACGGTTTGGCGCTTAAACCCGGCAAACCGACGATAGGCGGAGTTGTGGACGGCAAGCTGATTTTCGGACTGCCCGGGCATCCCGCTTCGGCAATGGTTGTCTTTGAATCAGTTGTCCGTCCCTGTTTAGAGGCATCGCTGCTGTGTCCTCAGGCTGAGCCTTTCCCTCAAGGGAAGCTAAGCCAAAATATTTATTCCGGAAATGGCCGGGAGGAGTTTGTGCCGGTGCGGGTGCTTTCAAAGGAAGGCGAATGCCTGCTTGAACCGATCCGGGGAAAATCAGGTTTAATCAGGACGCTGGTCTCAGCCGATGCAACCGTTCATATTCCGTTAAATACTGAAGGAATAGAAGCAGGGAAAAAAGTCTTTTTTAAGTTTTGGCGTTAAGCTCAGGGTAGGAAGTGAAATAAGTACAAGATATATGATAAGTGCAGGATATACAATGAGCACAAAATATTAGATGAGTCTAGGATATAAGATGAATACAGGCTATGAGATAAGCGGAGGAAGGAGGCCAGCTAACGTGGAACACCAACTATATCTCCAAAGCAGGGCCTGGCAGGAAGGATTGGCGTTAATGATGGAAAACCTTGCCGGACGCTGTCTTCCGGAAAATGAAGTGGTGGATGTTCGTCAGGCTCTCCATCGAATCACGGGGACAATTATTCGCGCCAAGAGGAATTCGCCGCACTTTGCTGCCTCGGCTATGGACGGTTATGCCCTGCGGGCTAAGGAAACTCACGGACTTTGTGAGCGGGAGCCGCGCTGGTTTGAACTTGGGGTTCAGGCAATTCGGGTGGATACGGGAGATCCTATGCCGGAGGGGATGGACGCTGTTGTAATGTTGGAAGAAGTCCTGGAATTGGGTGAGCGGGGAATTCTGCTTCAGACTCCGATTGTGCCCTGGCATAATGTCCGGCCGGTGGGAGAGGACATTGTCGAAGGAGAAGTGGTTCTGTCGGTTAACCATCGGATTCGCCCCCAAGATCAGGGAGCACTGCTGGCGGCAGGGGTTTTGAAAATAGAAGTCCGGCGCCGGCCCCGAGTGGGAATTTTGCCGACCGGAGATGAAATCCGTCCGCCGGAAGCAAATCTTGAGCCCGGAGATATCGCGGACAGCAATTCCACAGTCCTTGCCTCTTTAGTGGAAGAATGGGGCGGAACGGCGGCGATTTGGCCGATAACCCCGGACCGCTTTGACCAACTGGATGAAGCTATTTTGCAAATGGCGGCTTCCCAGGATATTATCGTGATCATTGCGGGCTCTTCCCAGGGCCGGGATGATTATACAACCCAGATGCTTGCGAAGCACGGCAGGCTTTACCTGCATGGAGTTGCTATAAAGCCGGGGAAACCTGTGGCTTTAGGGGAGATCCAAGGAAAACCGGCGCTTGGCATTCCGGGTTATCCGGTATCCGCCTTTTTGACAGCCCATTTGTTTTTGGAGCCCTGGGTCAAACTTTTACAGGGCTTAAGCCAAGAAGCGCCGGATACGCTTAAAGCCGTGATCAGTAAGAAAGTCTTCTCTTCTTTAGGCAGTGAGGAGTTCGTGCGGGTAAAAGCAGGAAAAGTCGGGGATCGCTGGGTTGCGGCCCCGATCAGCCGCGGCGCCGGCGTGACCATGAGCTTAGTGAGAGCGGATGGAATCCTGCGGGTTCCCCGTCTGCAGGAAGGATTTCATGAAGGAGAAACAGTACCGATTGAACTTTGGCGGCCTGTCTCAGAGTTGGAAGAAACTTTGGTTTGTATTGGTTCCCACGATTTGACGTTGGATGTCATCAGCAGCCATATGAAAGCAAGAGGAGGCAGTGGAGGGATTGCCTCAGCGCATGTAGGAAGTCTGGCCGGAATTCTTGCTCTTCGTTCCAGAGAAGCTCATTTCGCAGGGATACATTTACTTGATCCTCAAACCGGGGAATACAATCACGCTTATTTGCAGCGTTTTCTGCCGGGCAGGGACATAGCTTTGATGAATTTGGTTTACAGAACCCAAGTTCTTATTGTGGCGAAAGGAAACCCTCTTAAGATAAGAAGCCTTAAAGATTTAGCCCGGCCGGGAATCCGCTTCATAAACCGCCAGGGCGGTTCGGGGACGAGAGTACTGTTAGATTACCTGCTTCAGCAAGAAGGGCTTGATCCGGAACAAATTTCAGGCTACGAACGGGAAGAATTTACTCACTTAGGTGTCGCGGTGGCGGTGGCCTCGGGAGCAGCCGACGTCGGACTGGGTATTCAAAGCGCCGCCGAAGCCCTTGGCCTGGATTTCCTCAGGATTGGAGAGGAACGTTATGATTTGGCGATTCCGCGGGAATATCTCGAAGAGCCCCGCCTGCAGGTCATGATTTCCGTTATCCAAAGCAGAGCCTTCCAGGAGGAGGTCCTGGCCCTCGGCGGTTATGATGTCCGGGAAACGGGAGTATTTTACACTTGATGGCAGAGGAGTGACCGGGATGGTTAAAATAACCGAACTTGCAGTTCAAAAAATTAAAGAGATGCAGCAGAGCAAACATAAAGAAAACGATTTTCTTCGGATTTATCTGATAAGTGAGGGCTGTGGCATCCCGAGTTACGGTTTAACCTTGGAGGAGACTAAAAAAGAGGATGATCTTCTTGAGTTTAATTACGGGCTTTCAATTCTTACGGACAAAAAGCTGGCCTCTATAGAGGAAATAATTGTTGACTATATCGAGACGAAGAGGGGCGGGGGATTTGAAATACGCAAGTCCAAAAAAGCCCGGTAAGGAGAACAACAGGCAATTTTTTTAGAAGTAATGCTGATCCGCTTTCGGGCATCCCGCATCATGCTTTCCTTTAGGACCTGTTAGGTTTAATCAGGTCAAAGAAGGAATCTCCATGAAACTCGCAGGGAAAGAAATACAGTTCACTATGCAGGGATGAGACAATCATGAGTTGATTTGCATAAAATTTAAAAAGGCAAGGGCTTAGTCACAAATCTATGTGATAAGTTCTTGCCTTTATCCGGTTTTTTTAGCAGATATTTTACTTAGCAAAAGGATCGTATGATTTATCATTGTTCCAGATGTATTCGCTTTCGAGCGCAGCTTGTTTGGCAACCTCAGGACCATTCACATCATGGATAAACCCCATTGCCATATCCATCCCCGCCGAAACGCCTGAAGATGTATAGTATTTCCCATCAACGACCCAGCGCGCTTTATGAACCCAATTTACTTTAGGGCAAGCTTTGGAAACAATCTTAAAAGCCATTTTGTTTGTAGTCGCCGAATGATTGTCCAGTAAAGAGGTAAGGGCCAATAGAAATGAGCCGGTGCATACGGTCATTACATAAGGCGCGGCTTCCGCAAGTTTTTTCAATTGTTCAAGAAAACTCTGGTTTCCAATATATAACTTTACTTCCGAAGTTCCGGGAATCAGCAAAATACCATCCGTAGCTATTGCAGAAATCGGTTGCGTTTCAACTTGAATGCCATGCCAACTGGTAACAGATCCGCCTGCCATTGAAAAACAATTGACTTTATAGTGTTCTGGCAGACGTCCCATAATTTGTGCGGGTCCAAAAGCATCAATTGTTTCAAATTTAGCGAATAGCAGGATATTCAAATTCCTCATCTTAAATTCAACATCCATTCTATTTTGTAGTTTCAAATCAATTGTATCCGGTTTTTGAATGATGTCAATAATAGGTGAAATTTCTAGGACTAACTAAATTGCTGCTAGGACTATCAAATTCGTTTGGTTTTGGCGATCGCAATGCAGTGATTGTCTTAAAAAAGTATCAGTATACAGCCGGGCTGAACTAGAGGACTTATTTTAGTAGTCCTCATTTTTGTGTCGTGGATGGAGATACTAACTTACTGAACTAAGAGGAGGGATGTTTGTGTCTGAATTGGCTAAAATAATCGGCCAAATTGAAGAATTGCGCTTAAGCACCATTAAGGTACAGGGGGATAATTCCTCTGCTGATCCCGAAACTGTGGCTGCATGCCACGAATTACATACTGCCTTGGATAGATATCAAGGAATACTTATGAGGGTAAAAGAGGATAAGTGATAATGTGGGAAAGAATTGATTAGATAAAGAAGCCCTGGAGGGTATACGCCTCCAGGGCTTCTTTGTAGGACGCCAAGCTCTTTTTCAGGTTGAGGACATTGAGGTTGTTATGGTCAAAGCAAAACTCCATGTAAAATCTTTCTCCTCTGCTGAGTGTTTTCTTCCGCTAGACTAATTTTTCACTATCCATAATTATTGTATAATCGTTAAGAGGTGATAAGAATGGGGACGCCAACGATTCGAATTAAATATTTGTATCACAGTGGTTTTCTGGTGGAAACGGATCTGCATTTGCTGATATTTGATTATTATCAAGGCGCTGTTCAACAAATAATTAAGGAAAGTCCCAAAAAGATTGTGGTTTTTTGTTCTCATAGCCACCCCGATCATTATAATCCGGCGATTCTGGAATGGCAAAAGGATCGAGTGGATATTCAGTATGTCTTTAGTCGGGAAAACATCATCTCCCAATCGGCCAAAAACATCAATTATCTCTCGCCCTATGAGGAACTGGAACTGGGTGACCTAAGAGTTAAGGCCTTTAATTCTACGGATATCGGCGTTTCATTTCTGGTCCAAGTGGATGGGATGCGCATCTTTCATGCCGGAGATCTGAATTGGTGGTATTGGATTGATACTCCAGAGGAGATGGCTAAAGCTGAACGGGATTTTAAGGCTGAGGTCCAACACCTGAAGGGAGAGACCATAGATATTGCCTTCTTCCCCGTGGACCCAAGGCTGGAGGAAAACTACGGTGCAGGGGGTGAGTACTTCATCCGGGAGCTTAAACCGAAGATTTTTATTCCCATGCACTTTGGGGACAGTCCTGAAATCACAGGGAAATTCCGGAAAAAGATGCAAGGCTCCCCAACTAGGATTGTTGAACTAACCCAGATGGGGCAGGAGTTTGTAATTTAACATGGGTACTTATGTTGCTGGACGTGACAGGCGGTGCACTGGTGTCTATCCTCTGGATTTTTGTGGCCAATCTGTTGTACTGAATATTATTTTACTATAAAAAAGGATGGCGCATGGCGTTCACCGTATGGACTGGATGGGTGATTCACAATCTGTCCGCGATAATAGAGAACGGTTGATGCCCCGCCGTCAAGATTGGCTACGTTGTAGGCGCCATATTTAAGCATGATATCCTGAACATCTTTTAGAGTAGCTCCTAGTGACCCAATCCGGCGTCCGTCGATGACCAGCATTAAAATTGTACCGTCTTTTGTTTGTCCTATCGCTGTTCTTGGGGCAATCCCCCATGCTCCATCTCCATGTGTTATAGCAGGTTTACCATTGACGACAAGAAAAGGACCGAATGTAACTGCATCACGTATCCCCATCCGTTTGATGTTAGCTAAAGTATAATGACCTAATACAAGAATATTTCTTTGGTTTATACCAATGACATCGTAGGTTGAAACTCCCGAATCCTTGTATAGAAGTCTACCGCGCGAGATGAGGATACCCTGTGGGTGCCCGCCGCTTCCGTTGCCCTGTGGGTCATTAAAAGCTCCGCCATTAATGACTGCTACAGCTCCGGTAACCGCGGCTATGTCTTCAGCCCTTTCGCCGATTTCCCCTAGATAACGCGTTGCTGCCACTCTCACGCGTCCAGGATTACTGACTTTTAGTATGTATCCAGTAAACCCCTTTTGATTAATGTCAATAAGCTCGGTGCTGTTATTCTTATTCGTACCGCGCATATTAATTAAGGTCGGATCGGAGTTCCCCAAATCTTTAGCTTGGTCGCTGTCCAGTATTTTTTGAATCTCGGCATCGCTAAAAAACCATTTTGCCAAGTACTGATGGTTCATTGACGTCATAGCACTTTCCACCCAGAAATTACGCAACGTCTCAAAGGGTTGAAACGGGCAATAAAGAAACCCTAAAAAGAGCAAAAGAAACATACTGAAAGACCATGCCATGAGTCGGGGGAATAACCTCTTTTTATGTTTATAATGGTAGACCCCAAAAGGTTTCTTTTCGGGTCGTGGTTGCATCGTCGAATTTGAGGACTTAGGGATTCCGGTACTACCCATATACTTACATCTCCGAAGACTATATTCTATATTTGCAACTTAAAGAGTTGCATGGAAAATAATCCAACCTTACCTCATTTTGAGCTGCCATTAAATCATATTTTCTGTAAATATTATAAAAGATATTATAACCTCTATTCTATCACATAAACTAACATAGACCTAAGCGCTATGCTTTTTGCAATAGCTCCTCTACCCAGGGATGCAAGTCCCCTCGTCTCCGCCATAGTTTTTCGAAAGAAGTCGATTGCTGTTGCAACTGGCTTCTTTCGACTCGTATGTTATGATAATGTAAAATATCCATTTTTATGGAGGTGGGCATGGTAACGAAAGTTATTGATAAAGTTACTTTTGAATTAAAGGATGATTTTGACTTCTCTTTTATTTCTCAATATGGAACCGTATTTGCTGTATTTGACAAGCAAGATTCTGGAAACTTGTGTTTTGGCGTTCAATACAGAGACAGGAAATTGTTCTTGAAAATGGCTGGAGCGTCAACAATCAGAAGCCGTGTGAGTAATAAAGAAGCAATAGACAGGCTTAAATCTACTGTAATTATTTATGAGGATTTGCGGCATCCCAAGTTAATAAACCTAATTGACCATAAAGCAATTAATGACGGTTATCTAACAATATTTGAATGGTTTGAAGGTGAGTGCATGGGCAGACAATATAATTCTTTTGATAAATTCATTGCCTTGCCGACAAATGAGAAACTGCACATATATAATGATATACTCCTATTTCATCAGCATGTAAACAAATGTAATTATGTAGCGATTGATTTTTACGATGGATGTATAATGTATGATTTTTTGAAGGGCCAGACAATGATTTGCGATATAGAGTTTTATCACAAAAAACCCTATTTTAACCCAATAGGGCGAATGTGGGGTTCGAGTCAGCACATGTCACCCGAAGAATTTCAATTAGGTGCAGAGGTTGACGAAAAATCAAATGTTTTTCTAATGGGTGCTACTGCGTTTCAATTGTTCGGTGGCGGACGTGACCGCTCCTTTGAAAAATGGAGCGCAAACAAGGATTTATTCAAGATTGCAACTAAAGGTATAAATCCTGATAGAAAATTACGGTATTGCTCTATTGACGAATATATCAATGACTGGAACAGTGCCAAAAGCTAACGATGCCATATAACGCTTTGCATCTTTTTTGACCTGACTTTCCAAAATTTTTGCCGAAAGAAATCAATCGCTGTTGCGGTTGGCTTCTTTGCATTTATATGGTAAAATATAGAATATACACATGAATGGACGGTAACACGATGTTATTTAAAGAATTGCAAACCGATAGATTATTGCTTAAAAACATATCGTCTGATGATAGGGAATTCATTTTTAGCCAGTTCTCTGATAATGTGGTCAACAGGTATTTATTTGATGCCGAACCTCTTATTAATGTTCAGGGAGCAGATAATATTATTGAATTTTACTTACAGCCTGAACCGAGATTACAGCATCGTTGGGTATTGGTTAGAAAAGAGGATGGTATCAGAATAGGCACATGCGGTTTCCACTGCTGGAATATGAACGACAATACTTGCGATGTAGGATATGATTTGAAAGAAATATATTGGGGCAAAGGTTACATGGCTGAGGCCATGGAAACCATAATTTCATTTGCGTATGAGCAGATGAATTTAAAAAAGATAAATGCCTGTATTTATGTAGATAATGGGCGTTCCATCAAACTTGCAGAAAAATTAGGGTTTAAGTTCAATGGAGAAACCCAGATGGTCTCTTTTAGAGGCAAAGTATACGAACATAAAATTTTTACTTTGGACTTAGGCATACTATAAATTTGAGAAATATAAATTGTGGTATCCTTTTTGACTAACTATCCACAATATTTGTCGAAAGAAGTTGACTGCTGTTGCAGTTGGCTTTTTTTAGATTTAGATAGGCATTGTAGGTCAAGACTTTTATTTATAAAAATGAAGACAAGCACATATTCGTTTTGACAACGTATCAATATTTTGACAAGATATGAGTATGTAATGGATGGAGGTGTTATTTGTGGCGACTATCAGACCAAGTTCAGACTTACGCAATAAATACAATGAAATTTCAGCGTTTTGCAACAAATATAATGAGCCGGTGTTTATTACCAAGAATGGAACAGGCGATCTGGTTATCTTGTCAAATGCGGAATATGAGCGTTTGAGCGGAAAATATGAACTACACCGCCTACTTGACGAAGCTCTGGCAGCCATGAAAAAGGGAACAGGTCGTTCGGCTGAGGAAGTATTTGCTGAGATTGAGAGGGAATTCGGTTTTGACAGAGTATAAGTTTATCATCGAACTCCCTGCTCAGAGGGATTTGCAAGGCCTTTTCTGTTATGCTTTAGGGCCCTTTTTGCTTTACATGAATTCGGCTTGAGAACAATATGTATACATGGGTAAATCAGAGAAAATGCGAAAGTAGCTGTGTGACCATTATTGTGGGTTTGGAGGGGGGATCACGGTATTTTACCTCGCCGCGTCAGCGATATCCTCATGTATAACGGCCTGTTCGGTTCCGCGTTTTCAAAAGTATCTGTAAGCGAAACCGCCATGCTGGTTTTCGTGCTGACGCAGACGGTTTCCTTGTTTTTGACAAACAACCGATTGTTTACCGAGGTCAAAGAATCCGAACACAAATTGGCTAATGAAAAAGAGATTCTTGAAAAACCAAATCGCCTGAAAACGTAATTTCCGGGAAATGTATCCTATGAGATGCGGACGCCGTTGTCCGTTATTTCGGTGAACATACAAACGGCGTCTCAGTTAATAAAGCGGATGGGTGATCCTGCGCTTGATCCGGAAGCGGTGGAACTGCTCACGGACTCGCAAAGTGAAATCATGCGACTGACGCGCATGGTGGGCGGTATGCTGACGTAGGCATCATCATACCCGGGTATGAAGGCGACGATAGCTGGATGCGCGGGAAAGATACTTTAGAATTTCTTGGACTTTGGGAACAACTAAACAACTCAGATTTTAACCCCGTCGAATTCGATGGGGTTTAGAATGCGGGCCGGTTCTAACGCTTCTACTATGTCCCCGAAAAAATGGATCAGCGGGACGAATGCCATGGGAATCATTTCACGTTCCGGTCGTTATGGCGACACTTTTGCTCACAGAGATATCGCTTTTGAATTTGCTTCATGGATTTCAGCAGAGTTCAAGTTATATATCATCAAAGATTATTAACGACTTAAGTTAGATCGAAATGGAAATCGAGCCGATTTGGCAGCTCCAGGCACGTGGAGACCTTCCTTTGAAAGGTAGCATCCGTCGCCCCCATATCGTTGGCACTAGGGTCAACGGGTGCTTAAACATATTATTCTTACCAAGTGGAAATGAATTTGCGAAAAACTCTTGACGGTACCCAAAAAAAGGCCTATATTCGATCTATTAGAATATTTTATACTTGTTCTATGGTATTTGTTATGGCCAGAATCCCTGATCCGATGACTAATCCGCTCTAAGACTCCCGTTTCTGCAAGCGGTGAGTTAAGAGCGGCTAAGTCCTGGATAAGAGCGACTAATATTCAGATGGAGTTAAAACTCCACCTGAATCAAGCCTTCTTTATCTAATTTCACTAGACATCCGGCCATCATGGCCAGCGGCCGCCTAATTGCTGTTTTAAACGGTCCTAAGTGTTAACTTATTGGTATTCCAAAGGTATCTTTCAATGGTATTTTAAAGCAATACTAAGCTCCTTTAAGACTAATCCAGACAAAAATGCAAGAGGGTGAGACAGTGTGGGATATGAAAAACGAGATATCCATTGAAATTTTGAATGGAATTATGGAGAATCCTTACATTGGAATTATTATTGTTGATACCGAGGGCTGCATTAAAATGGTTAACAAAACCTATCTCGGAACACTAAATATGAAGGAAAATGATGTCTTGAATAGGCACATCTTAGAGATCATACCTCACTCAAAACTTCCGGAAGTATTAAAAACCAGAGAGGTTCAACTTCCTAATTGTTGGACGGCAAAAGGGCAGAATCCCGTTGTTTTTCGAACGCCCCTCTATGCGGAAGGGAAATTAATTGGGGCCATGGAGCAAAGCCTTGTTTATTTAGAAAGAGAAATTGCAGCTTGTAAAGAGATAAGCGGCAGTATCTACTGTGCCAAATATTGTTTCGAAAATATTGTCGGTAAAGATGAAAATTTGCGCAGAATCAAGTCTCTGGCTCTGCGAGCATCGAGAACCCGTTCAACAGTTTTAATCATGGGAGAGAGTGGTACCGGCAAGGAACTTTTTGCCAATGCCATTCATAAAGCCGGTTCGCGGACAAATTATCCCTTTGTCAGAGTCAACTGTGCGGCATTGCCCGATAATCTGTTAGAATCAGAACTATTCGGTTATGAAGAAGGAGCATTTACCGGAGCTCGCAAGGGAGGTAAGCTGGGCAAATTTGAAATAGCCAATCACGGTACGATTTTCCTTGACGAAATCGGAGATATGCCCCTGGCAATGCAAGCTAAGTTGTTGACTGTCTTGCAGGAACGTGAAGTTGAGCGAGTGGGAGGAACAAAACCCATTCGAGTCGACGTTCAAGTTATTGCGGCTACCAACCGTAATTTAGAGCAAATGGTTAAAAAAGGTAAATTCCGGGCAGATCTCTATTATCGTTTGAATGTTGTAACTTTAAATATTCCGTCCCTGCGCGAAAGACCAAAAGATATTATTCTTTTGGTCAATTATCTTTTACCTGAATTAAACCAACGCCTGCATACCTGGGTAGAGAAAATATCTCCGGAAGCCATTCTGCTTCTTTGCAATTATGATTGGCCGGGCAATGTACGGGAATTGGAAAATTTACTGGAAAGAGCCATTAATTTAGCGGACTTTAATCAAGACTCTTGTCTCACCCCGCAATACTTTCCTTCATTACTGAGACCGGCCATGCAACTAAACCCAGCCATCCAGCCGGTTGAGATGGAGATAAGGGAGAGTGTCGACAACTTAGAGGAAGCAATTGGAAAAATAGAGGTCGAAACCATACAGCGAGTTTTGCAGAAAACTCATAATAATAAAGCTCAAACCGCTAAAATTCTGGGGTTAAATAAATCGGTCTTATATCGAAAACTAAAAAAATACAATTTTATGTCCTAACTTGTGAAATCTTTCTCCACGTTAATAATTTAATCCGACCCAAAACCGTCCCAAAAGTAAACCCATAGTCCCATTTTGCAACCCTGAAATTTAAAAAATGGTCTCATTTTGCATCCAATGAGGGTTAATTCCAGACGAAAATGGGAGCTTAAAACTCCGGAAAGCCGATAACAAAGGCATTTTGCTAAAAAGAATTCCCCATAGGTTTGTTGGCATACTTATTGCTTTATAGATAAATAACAACGGATTAAGGAGGCGGTGAGGAACTACGTAGACGTGGAAGATCCCATTTTAACATAAGTAAAGGAGATGGCAGACATGGAAATCAAAAAAGTAGGAGTATTAGGTGCTGGCACCATGGGTGCAGGAATTGCTCAAGTATGCATACAAGCAGGTTATAATGTCGTCTTAATAGATATCGTACCAGGAATTGTCGACAAGGCCCTTGCCGGTTTAGATAAAGCCTGGGCCAAGGCTATCGAAAAAGGTAAAGCGACTGCTGAAGCCGTGGCTAATTATAAGACCCTGGTTACTACCAGTACAGATGTCAATGATTTTAAAGATGTGGACCTGGTCATCGAGGCCATCGTCGAAAATATTGATGTTAAGAAAAAAGCCCATAAACAACTTGGTGAAATTTGCAAACCTGAAGCTATTTTAGCGAGCAACACTTCAGCACTGAGTATTACTGAGATTGCCGCTGCTACTAACCGTCCGGACAAATTCGTAGGAATGCATTTCTTTAATCCGGTAGTCGTGATGAAATTAGTAGAAGTCATTCCGGGCATCGTGACTGCTGATGAAACAACCCAAACTGTTCTTGAAGTTGCCAGGAAAATTGGCAAAGACCCTGTATTAGCCAAAGAAAGTCCCGGATTCATCGTTAACCGCATTCTGGTTCCTTACATGAATGAAGCAGCGAACGTTTATCAAGAAGGTATCGCTACACTAGAAGAGATTGATAAGGCCATGAAGCTGGGGGCTGGAATGCCTATGGGACCGTTGGAACTGGCAGATATGGTCGGAATCGATATCGTCCTGGCGGTTTGTGAATTCTTTTACAACGAATTCGGCGATTCCAAATATCGGCCCTCGCTGGCGTTCAAACAAAAAGTTCGTGCCGGACATCTTGGCAGAAAAACCGGTAAAGGATTTTATGATTACAGCAAATAAACGGAAAAGCAATAGTAAATAATTTTTAAGCTTATTTGTTACAGATAGAAGAGAGGAGAAATTATGGAATTTAACAATATAATCTTAGAAAAAGAAGATTATCTAGCCATACTCTCTATCAACCGTCCTAAAGCAATGAATGCTCTTAACGCCGATACCTTGTATGAACTGGAGGCAGCGGTAAAAGATGTAAAGGGCGACACCAATATCAAGGTTATGATTATAACCGGGACGGGAGACAAATCATTTGTGGCCGGAGCCGATATCACGTTCATGTTGCCGTTTACGCCTATTGAAGGGAGATTCTTCTCCGCTGTAGGGGAACGGGTAATGCGGCAAGTAGAATTACTGGAAAAGCCTGTAATTGCAGCCATTAACGGCTTTGCTCTCGGAGGAGGGTGTGAGCTGGCCATGTCTTGCGACATCAGACTAGCCTCAGAAAATGCGGTCTTTGGTCAACCTGAAGTAGGCCTTGGCATCATACCCGGTTTTGGAGGAACACAGCGCCTTCCCCGTTTGATTGGTGAAGGGCGTGCCAAAGAGTTAACCTTTACGGGCGATATAATTAATGCTCAAGAAGCCTACCGCATCGGTTTAGTAAACCATGTTTATCCTCTTGATCAATTAATTGAGGAAGCTAAAAAATTAGCCCAAAAAATCGCCGGTAAGGCGCCATTAGCGGTTGGTTATGCCAAATACGCTATTAACAAGGGCTTACAAGCTGACATCGATACGGCTATGGGCATTGAGTCTGATATGTTTGGCCTATGCTGCGCAACTTCGGACAAAGCTGAAGGTATGGGCGCTTTTGTCGAAAAGAGAAAACCAAAGTTTGAGGGCAAGTAAGTAATTAGTTACGACATTCTTTATCCCTCCTTAATTGCTTGATTTAGCAGATACCAGCCGAAAAATGTTACCAAGGCACCGTTGGCAGTTGAATTAGGCCTAGCTAAGGCATCAGCAAAAGCTTGCGGGTTAACAGTGACGCTGCTATGGGCGTTGAGTCTGAATTTGGCATGGCTTATGTAATGACGAAGTTGAAAAAATCGTAAAAACAGACCAGGGCACCGTTAGCGGTTGCTTAGGCCTAGCACTGCTCCATCAAATGCGGGTTAACAGTGATGCGCTATGGACGTTGAGTCTGATATTTGACTTGAGCTGAGCTGCTTCTGGCAAAGTTGAGGGAATAGGGACTTTTGTCCATAAGATTTGTCAGTGGAAACATAGGAAAAAAGCTAAAAAGGAGGGATGAATTTGGATTACAAAAGTGAATATTTGCACAAATTGGTTTCTGCTGATGAAGCGGTCAAGGTAGTTAAGTCCGGAGATCTTGTTCATTATGGCGAATTTATGATGGCTTCACATGTTTTAGATGCCGCCTTAGCCAAAAGAAAAGATGATTTGGCAGGGGTAAACATTCGAACAGTCACCTGTCCTTTTATGCCCCAAACCGTTATCAATGATCCGGAAAGGAAACACTTTATTTACAATGACTGGCACTTCAGCGGCACCAGCAGAAAACTTCATGATAAAAATTTGTGCAACTATATTCCGCTGAATTATCACGAAGGCCCCAGTATTTTTGATCGGGGGTTTGTGCCGGTTGACGTTGCCTTGATCAAGGTTACTCCGCCTGATCAGCATGGCTTTGTGAATTTGGGCACTTCCAATTCCATTACTCATGCCTTCTGTGATGCTGCCAAAACAGTTGTCGCCGAGATCAATGAATCTGTACCGAGATGTTTGGGCGGCACCAGAGAAACCTTGCATGTTTCCGAAATTGACTACTTTGTGGAAGGTGACAATCGTCCTCTGGCCCAACTTCCTGAAACCCCTATATCCGCTGTCGATAAGGCAATCGCTCAAATTGTTCTGGAACAAATCGAAGACGGTGCCTGCCTGCAGTTAGGAATCGGGGCTATGCCCAATGTTGTCGGCGCCATGATCGCCCGGTCAGACCTCAAAGACTTAGGCGTTCATACCGAAATGCTGGTCGATTCCTTCGTAGATATGTACGAAGCCGGAAGGATTACGGGTCTGCGCAAACAGCTCGACAAGGGGAAAATGGTCTATACCTTTGCCATGGGAACCAATAAACTCTATGATTTTCTGAACAGCAACCCGATTTGTGCAAGTTATCCCGTCGATTATACAAATGACCCGGATGTAATTTGCCAAAACGACAACATGATTTGCATTAATAATGCGATTGAAGTTGATCTTTACGGACAGGCTGCCTCAGAAACATCAGGTCTACGACAGATATCCGGAACCGGCGGTCAGTTAGACTTTATCTACGGATCGTTTAAATCTAAAGGAGGGAAAGGCCTGATCTGTCTATCCTCTACCTTCCACGACAAGGAAGGCAACCTCCAATCGCGCCTTAAACCAACCCTTACCCCCGGATCGATTGTTACTGTTCCCAGAAGCATCAATTACTATGTGATCACAGAATACGGTATTGCCATGCTGAAGGGAAAAAGCACATGGCAAAGAGCCGAAGCCTTGATAAATATTGCTCATCCTGACTTCCGCGAAGAACTTATCAAAGAGGCTGATGCCCAAAAAATTTGGGTTAGATCCAATAAGATAAATTAGCCTTTCCTGCAAATTTAAGCAAAGAAAAAGGAGATGGTTTGAAATGGCAATTGAAGCAAATGAAGTTGTATTGGTTAGTGCCTGCAGAACACCGATCGGAGATTATGGCGGTTCCCTCAAACCTGTACCGGCTAATGAATTGACTAAGATAGTTGCTACCGAAGCGATTAAGCGGGCGGGAATTGAAGCGGCACAAGTGAATGAAATCGTGGCCGGAATGTGCTTAGGTCATGGCAATGGTTCCTGCCCGCCTCGTATCGTGGCCATGCAAATAGGCATGGACCCTAAATCAAGCGCCTGCATGGTTAATCAAAACTGTGCCTCGGCTATGAGAGCCTTGGAAATTGCAGCGATGAAACTCCAACTGGGCAAATATGACATTGCCTTGGTAACCGGTACGGAAAGTATGAGCAACATCCCCTACATTGACCCGACAGCCAGATGGGGAGCCAGAATGGGCGATGTCAAACTCATGGATGCCATGCTTGCCGACGGGCTGGTCTGCCAATTAGCCGGCTCCCACATGGGCGTTACGGCTGAAAATATTGCAGAACTGTACGGCATTACGCGGGAAGAATGTGACCAGCTGGCCCTTATAAGTCATCGCAGAGCAGTAAGGGCTATTGATGAAGGCCGTTTCAATCGGGAGATTATTCCTGTACCGGTTAAAGAGAGAAGGAAAGAGTACCTCTTCTCTCAAGATGAACATCCTATTCGGGATGCCAGTCTGGAAAGTATGGCAAAGTTAAAACCAGCCTTTAAAAAAGATGGAGTGGTAACCGCTGCCAATGCTTCCGGTCTTAACGATGCTGCCGCAGCCGTAGTTTTAATGACAAAGCAAAAAGCAAAAGAATTGGGACTTAAACCTCTGATGAAACTGATTAATATTTGTGATGAAGGTGTGGAAGCCCGCGTTATGGGTTTAGGACCGGCGGTTGCCATTCCCAGATGTTTGCGCGAAGCAGGTATGAACTATGCAGATGTCGACTACTGGGAAATTAACGAAGCCTTTGCGGCCCAAGTACTCGGCGTTGGCCGGAAACTGAAGGAAGAATCAGGTATTGACATGAATATCGGCACCGTCGAGCAAGACGGCAATGTTAACAACAATGGATCAGGAATTGCCCTGGGACACCCGGTAGGTTGTACGGGACTGCGCATCATCGTCAGCCTGTATTATGAACTCGAACGGCTGGGCAAGACAGTTGGCGGCGCTTCCCTATGCGTTGGCGGCGGTGCTGCTTTGGCCTCCCTCTGGACTAGAGATGTGTAACTAAAGCTTAGCGTTCTATCCGAATTAAGTGTAGGCGATGGCTTTTGATTGATCGCAGCCTCATTGTCAAGCTTTATCATACGTAAGATAAATGAATTGGCGATAATAATTGAAGTGGAGGAACGTAAACATGGCTTCTAATTTTGCCATTAATAATATCCGGGATTTTGAATTTATCATCCAAGAGTGGCTTCCGACGGAAGGGGTTTTTAACTACCCCCAGTTTGCTGATTATTATTCCAGAGATGATGTAAAATCAGTCCTCGAACCCATTTTAAAAATGTGCAAAATAGTGATTGAACCGACCAACAACGAGAACGAGACTCACCCCGTAACCTATGCCGACGGCAAGGTTACCACTCCGCCGAGCTATGGCGCCCTTTTCCGCAAGCTGCAGGAAGAGGGTTGGGGTACCAGCAATATTGATGAATCCCCCGATGCCATGGTTATGCCGGAAATGATCAATGCGGCTGTTTGGGAAATGATTTGTGCTGCGAATCCTGCATTTATGCCCTATGTTATGCTGACCACCGGATCGGCCAATCTGATTCAATCCTATGGCGATGAAAAATTAAAACAAATGTTTCTTCCTAAAATGATGAACGGAACTTGGGCCGGAACCATGTGCCTCACCGAACCCGGCGCCGGTTCAGATGTCGGGGATATCACTTCCAAGGCTTATCCAACCGCTGACCCTCGGGTTTTTAAAATTGCTGGCAATAAACTGTTCATAACCGGTGGGGATAATGACTTTTCGGAAAATATTATCCACCTCTTCCTGGCTCGTATCGAAGGTGCCAAACCGGGCACCGGCGGCATTTCTCTGTTCGTAGTTCCTAAGCTGTGGGTTAACGAAGACGGCAGCTTGGAGGACAATGATTTCATCACCACAGGCGTAGAGCACAAAATGGGGCTCCACGGTTCAGTCACTGCCGCTTTATCCGCCGGAGAGAACGGTAAGTGCCGCGGCTGGCTGCTGGGTATTGACCCGCGGGAAAATAACGGTAAGGGCGAAGGCATGGCTCAAATGTTCCAAATGATGAACTTGGCCCGTATGGAAACGGGGCATATGGCTCTGTCCTGCATTGCTAACGCCTTTGCCAACGCCAGGGATAATGCCAAAGAAAGAGTCCAGGGCCGCTTGCTGACCAATCCTAAAGGGGTCCGGGTGGCAATTATCAATCACGAAGACATCAAACGCACACTGATGATGGGCAAAGCTTACATCGACGCTATGCGGGCCATGATGTACCGGGTTTATCTGGCCTTTGACCAACGGCACCGTGATCCCGATCCTGCAGTAAGGCAAGCTGCCAGCGATCTGATTGAAATTACCACCCCGCTTTGTAAAGCATATCCTTCTGATGAAGGCTGGTGGCTTATTGGCGAAGCAATCCAATCCTATGGCGGCTATGGCTTCTGCGAAGAGTATCCTGTATCCCAACTCGCTCGCGACATGAAGATTTACTCCATTTGGGAGGGTACAAACTATATCCAATCCATAGACTTGCTCGGTCGCAAGATGAAAATGAAAGGCGGCTCCGTTTTCAACGGTTGGGTTCAGGAAATGGTTGATTTCTATGAAGCTAATAAAGGGCACGAAAACTTAAGTAAGGAATTTGCCAATTTAGGCAAGGCCCTGAAGGCTTATCAAGAGATGCTTAAGTCTCTCAATGAAGCCAGCCAGAGCAACATGAGCATGGTTCCTCTTTATTCCCGCCGCATCCTGACTGCTACCGCCCAATTATATAGCGGCCGTCTGCTTCTTGATCAGGCTGTTTTGGCGGATAAAAAAGCTCAGGAAATCGGACCCAGTCACTTTGATTATAATTTCTACTCCGGTAAAGTCGCTAGTGCCAGATACTACCTGCGCAATGTCGTGCCCAACGTTTGGGCTGTAGCGGAAATAGTCATGGACGGCGATACTTCGGCTATTGATGCCCCAATTGAGGTCTACGAATACTAAGTATTGACAAAAGCCGGCCAGTTAACAGCCACTTTTTCTGTTTAACAATAACCAGTCCACTTACCGGCCAATGATTTAACTTTCGTTACTATATTACCTTGCAGGTACCGTTCAAAATATTGGCTTAACTGCACCCTTGAGCCCTAGATTTGACTTTGTACCAACTCCAACCAAAGTCGATTTTTCGATAGAAAATCGGCTTTGGTTTTCCCCGCTACTGTCTGAGGTTTCTAAATTATCCTCAATGTTTATTAATTCTAAGGAAGTGAGAACATGTTAACGATTGATGAGTATATTGCCAAATTGAAAAAAGCCGACAAACTGGATGAATTCGATATCTTAAAGCAGTCGGAAAACATGGCTGCTGTCATGAAATACGTGATGTCTTACTTTAACGAATATCTAACTATGGAGACATACGACGCTGAAATAATTAAGCAAAAACATACTCTAGACAAGCTTAGGGAAGAAATCCAAAACAGATACCCTAAAAGCAAAGACTTTATTTTGAACTTTTATCTAAAATACAAAATCAAAATAGATAAAGAGATTGAAAAGTGGACTGAGAATATCTCGTATTTTTCTTTTTTCTATTGTAAGGAAGACTTCTGTTTAGCGGCAAAAAGCTTTTGTACCAGTTATAAATTTAAGGAAGCAAACATGGAGGAATACGAAAGCGAAATCGCCACGCTCATTGGCGATATCAAACAGTATAAATACGGCAGGGCTAATACAATGTTGCCGGACGCTATGACGAAACGAAACGTCTCACACCATCTCAGTGAGGGTCTTAATTGTTTTGCGTCTACTTTAAAGTTATGAGATGATTAAACACAAAGGCAGGGTAATTACACCACTTGCTAATCTCAAGTAGAAATAGCCGCCATGCTAAAGCTTAGCCGGTGGTCGAGTGGAGGAGTGCTGAGGGCCAGGAAATAAAAAATCCGGGCCTAAACCCGGTGAGTGTAATGGTTATTTGCCTCTGTGTTTGGCTTTAGCCTTAAGAGTCGCCATCTCGCGTTTCTTTTCAGCCAGTTCCTCGCGCTGCAATTTTGATTCAATGCGCCTTTCCACTTTGCGGCTTTTCAAATTTTCTTTGATGGCCTCTTGTGAAGAGGTGGAGATCCCTTTGGATTGCATTTCTCTAGCTACTTGTCTTGCGAGTTTCTTCGGATTCGCCGATTTGCTTTTTGGCCGAGCAGCACAAACCAGAGGCTTTGAGGAAGCTAGTAATTCCATCATTTTATGGTTGATAAACCACAGAACGTTCGTATCATGCGGTTCCGATCCGAAAACATGCCGAGCCGCCATGAGTTTTGAATCAACTATTTCCTCAACATATTGCGGCAAATGGATTGGGCTATTTTGGACTTTTTGAGCGGATCAACATAGGGTACCTTCAACTTTGGATGTTCATGTTTTCGCTGAAGCTGCCTGCTTTGATTTGCCGGCTATGCCTTAATACTGATTGAAAAGGATATATCAATATTAAGTAGTATTGTACCGATTTTAATTGTGTTATTTAAATTCTAATAGAGCTTGACGGGCAAAAAAGTTGATGCTACAATGTGAATGAATAAAAAATAATTCATTCACATTGTAGCATCATTGATTAGAACGGAGAACCGAAATGAAAAAGGTTACAGTGTTTATCGGAAGTGCCCGGAAGCAGGCAACTTACGAAGCAGTCCGTGAATTTGAGGAAAATTTGAAATCATATACTGAAATTGACTTTGAGTATGTTTTCTTAAAGGACTATCGGCTTGAATTTTGCAGAGGCTGCAAGCTTTGTTTTGATAAAGGAGAAGAGTTATGCCCCATACGGGACGACCGGGATGTGCTGATTGACAAGATAAATCAATCCGACGGTGTTATTTTCGCCACCCCTAATTATTCGTTTCATGTTTCAGCGCCAATGAAGAATTTGTTGGATCGACTCGCTTTTGTTTTTCACCGGCCGCGTTTTTTCGGCAAGGCTTTCACGTCCGTCGTCACTCAAGGTGTTTTCGGTGGAGGCTCTATTGTGAAGTACCTTGGCAATATGGGAGAAAATTTTGGATTCAATGTTGCGAAGGGCTGTGTTCTGAAGACGCTGGAGCCGATTTCAAAAGCTGCGCAGGAAAAGAACTCACATGAAATCAAAAAAGCCGCTGCAAGGTTTTACCGGGTGCTTATGCGTCCGGCCCCTCCATCCCCGTCTTTCTTCAGGCTGATGATGTTCCGAATGTCCCGGACAAGCATGAAAGCAATGCTCAACGATGAATACTGCGACTATCGTCATTATAAAGAAAAAGGCTGGTTTAAGTCGGATTATTATTATGATGTTTCGTTGAGCCCTATCAAAAAACTGGCAGGTCAGATTTTTGATTATATGGGACGTCGGATGTCGAGGCAGGGTTAGTAATACAGCGCTATCTGGCATACAGAACATGCGGGAGGATTATTCATTGAAAGATACGAAAACGGATCTATTTAATTGCGGAAAAGAACTGTTCAGCTCAAAAGGCTTTAAGGATACCAATGTATCCGATATCACAAAATCAGCGGGAATAGGGACAGGTACGTTTTATAATTACTACTCCTCTAAAGAGGAACTATTCATGGCCATATACATGGAAGAAAACGAAAAACTAAAGAAAAGTATTTTAAAATCAATCAACACTGATCAAGACCCGCTGAGTTTAGTGAAAGAAATCATGTTATTGAATTTACAAGGCATGAATTCAAATCCAATTCTGAAGGAGTGGTATAACAAGGACGTATTCAACAAAATAGAGCAGCATTTTCGTGAAGAAAAAGGGCTAGAGCGTCTTGATTTCATGTATAATGATTTTTCGGAGATGATAAAAAAATGGCAGATTGAAAGAAAAATGAGAAGTGATATTGACAGCGGGATGATCATGGCCATTTTCACGGCAATCATTACTGTCGAAACCCATAAAGAGGAAATCGGACTTCAGTATTTTCCCCAGGTTTTGGATTACCTCACGGAGTTTACTATTAAAGGTCTGACCGGCGATGTAAAACAAGACGGTGATTAAATTACGAGAGAGGATAAAAACTATGAAGGAGGCTTTTGAGCAAAAAGTTGTCGTGAAAGCAGAAGCAGGAGGCTCACATTATGGCTAAAAACAATAACATGCTGGCAATTCTGTGGATGCTGAATTCAGGCGTAAAAATGACGGCAAAACAGATTTCTGAAAAGCTGGAAATTAATATAAGGACAGTTTATCGGTATATTGATGCCCTATGTGCCAGTGGCGTACCTATAATATCTGACCCAGGTCATAATGGCGGGTATAGCCTGCTGAATAATTTGATCAGAGCACCGTTGCTCTTTGATATGGAAGAAAAAAAGGCACTCCTTCAAGCTGCCGTTTTTGCAAAAGAAGCCGGATACCCTTCGAGTGAGGCATTAGGCAAGGCGACATCAAAGTTGAAAATGTATTCGAATCAGGAACAGAAAAGTATACTTAACCATCATTTAGCCGGATTTGAAGTGATAAACCCCATGGTAAATCCTTCCGTTCAGACGATATTGGCGGAATTGGAGCAGGCTGTAGAAAAGGAATTCTCTGTAGAAATTGATTATCGCACAGGCCGTGAAGAGCAACCAAAGAAGAGGATGATAGACCCCTATGGTATGGTTTACTGGAACAACAAATGGTATACTGTTGCATTTTGCCGCCTAAGGAATGAAATACGAAGCTTTCGGGTAGATCGGATTTTACTGATCAAGTGTACGCAAATAATATTTAAGCGTCCGGATGCTTTTTCGGTCGGGGAATTTTTTATGAAAAACCTGTTACCTGATTTAGTGGGTAAGGAGGGGTTAATTCCTTTGATTATCGAAGGCAAGTCAGAGGCGTTGGCTGAACTATGCAGGCATTGGTTTTTAGGGCATCATCTGAAAGAGCGAACATCTAATCAAGCCATCTTTTTATTTGAGGAAATATCAATGCATAATTATGTCCCTTATTTTCTCCTCTCTTATGGTAAATCCATTCAAATAATCGAACCGCAAAGTTTGAAAGCAAGACTTGTTGCTATTGCCTCGGAGTTAATGAAATACTATCAACTTTAACAGCTTCACTGACAGCAGATGTCAGTGAAGCTGTTTTATAATGAGGCCAGTCACTGATTACCGATGGTCGGTATTCCTTGATAAATAAAATAAGGAGAAATTGCAAAATGAATAATACAGTATATCTTTATGTGTTTGAAACAATGTCAGACTGGGAAATAGGTTACTTAACTGCCGAGCTGAACTCGGGAAGATATTATAAAAAGGGACTTGCCCCATCAAAAATAGTGACTGTTGGAATGGAAAAAACGATTGTAACCACAATGGGCGGATTGAAAATACTGCCAGATATCAAAGTGGATGAGTGCAGTATTGAAAGCACAGAGGCACTGATTTTACCTGGTGGAGATACATGGACAGAAATAATTCACCAACCCATCTTAAAAATTGCTGCGCGGTGTTTAAAGGAAAGTATATTGGTCGCAGCCATTTGTGGTGCGACAATGGGGCTCGCCCAGAATGGCTTGCTGAATTCACGCTGGCATACAAGCAATGATCTGGAATACCTTAAAATGATCTGTCCCGCTTACAGGGGCGAAAAGTATTACAAAATGGAGTCTGCTGTAACTGATGAAAAACTGATTACTGCATCCGGAATAGCTCCGTTGGAATTTTCTGCACACGTCTTGAAAGCGCTGGGTGTGTTTTCTGCAAAAACATTAGCTGCCTGGTATAGCCTTAATAAGACCCATGAATCCAAATATTTCTATGCGTTGATAAATTCAATTTAATGAAGGTAAGTATAAAATTGAAAGGTTATGATCATTTAAAGGAGTTGTAAAAATGACTGAAAGCATAAACTATATGGGAGTGTCGGGTAAATACACAAAGAATGGAACTCCCAACAGCTTTACATCTATTACTCCCTTTATAACAGTGAAGAATCCTTCTGAAGCAATAGAGTTCTATAAAACTGTTTTCAAGGCAAGGGTTAAGGATATTACTGAATATCCGGATGGAAATGGCAATAAAATAATTGCTCATGCTGAGTTAGATTTTGGAAATGGTTGTTTGCAGCTGGGAGCAGCGAATCCGGCATGGAGGTCGTCACTCTTGACCATAACAAGATAGGAATTTTGCGAGGCATCCGGCACAAGCTCAGCCGGTTTTTAGATGCTTGGAGAATTTATGATCGTGGTTGCGGCAATTCCGGCAGAACACGCATCAAAGCCGGCTGAGTTATGAGCTGGATTTGCTGGCAAAGGTTGATGATCAGGTGTATGGGGAGTATGCAAAGATGCTGAATGGTTTTTTGATTAAGACGATGGAGGAGAGGATGGGGAAGTAGAGTGGAGGGAGTTATTGAATTATTATTTTGTAAAATTATGTAGAAGCATTATTGAAGTTGAATTAAGGCTTAGTCAGGACCTTCTCTAAGATAGCTTCAATGCGTTCCCGGGTACAGGGTTTGCATAGGATTTGTAAAGGTTTGACCTCCATGAATTGAGCGTGATCCTCTGCGGATGTCACAAATACTATACTGCAGGCTGACATGGACTTAGATTGCCGTAGTTGTCTGGCGGTTTCAAGACCGCTCAGCTTTTTCATGCTGTTGTCAAGAAAGAGGAGGTTAAAAACCAAGCCCTGCTTTTCAATTTCTGCGAGAAGCTCCTCGCCGCTGCTGAATTCGTAAATATTAAATAGAACATTCTGTTCTTCTTCATAAAGATGGATTAGTGCCTCCAATAAGCGACGGGACAACGGCCTGTCATCGCAAATGCCGATGGTAAACAAAACATCTCCTCCACATCAGGGGTTTTGAGTCATTTTAGGACAAATAGTCCAATATGTCAATAGGACTAAACGTCCTAAGATATACTTGCTTTGGTGATGATAATGCGCTTAAAAATACGTGATGTTCGTGAAGATCATGATCTAACCCAGCAGCAAGTTGCACAATATCTGATGTGCGATCAATCTTTATACTCTAAATATGAGCGGGGAGAGCGTGAGGTTCCGCTGAATATCATGATTAAACTCGCTAAATTTTATAAAACCAGCATTGACTACTTGGTGGGGCTGACAGAAAATAAGAAACCTTACCGCTGAGTAAATATCTTTATCGATGAATATATCGAGAATTCCAACTTACTTATTTATCTTTGTGAAGGAATATAATACAGTTAGTCAAAGCCAATTCATTGAAATTTTTACGAATTTTACGATTTGCAGGCACAGTAAGCTTTTGTTTAGATGATAAGGATATTATTTCCAACATTGCCTTGAAACAAGAACAAATGTTTGGTACAATGTGTATAATACAACAATTAAACCTATCGAATTCGATAGGTTTAATTGTTGTATTATGGTGAGAGTCTGAGTTGATAACCAGGCTTGCATCGGAGCGTGAAGTATGAGATTTTCTACGTTGAGGAAACTAAAAATGTTAAAGCAAAAAAGGATTATTGTGGAGCCATAGAGAAATTCACCAAAATATAACAAGCATAAAAAGGTATCCAATATCCTGACCGCTATTTAAAAACGGGGGAAGATATACATGCCGAAGGATAACAAGGAGTTCTTCAAAATAAAGAATCGCTGGTCGGAAATTAAAGACCGGCTTCTTGGCTGTTATCTGACACCGTATTTCCAGAAGGTGCTAAAGACAGGTCAGCCTATCTGGTCAGCGTCCAAAATATCGTATGATTCATGTTTGTGACCACGAGGATGGATGCTTCCTTATGGCGCAGAATATGCAGAAGAGAAAAGACGAATTGTTCATCAATGTACAGCAGGATGGGCAATTGACGCTTTTTGATATTGACCCAACAGTATTGATCTATGCTCTACGTAACCGGCGTGGAATATGGAGACTACACCATGAACCACGTTCTTGGCTGTAAGTATCCCTGCTATGCATTTTTACAAAAGAAACGTTTCGGGCAGGTGACTTCATACGAGGAATGGCTGGAGCCGTATCTGGTAAGTAACACGCTGGAAATTCTTGACCGGGAAATCCCGGCTTGGTCTGAGGTCAATCCTGTTCGTAGTTTGCCAAACATTCATGTATGCAGAAGGAGACTGCCGTCAGCTGGGATGTCGTCGGCAGTCTCCTCTTCAGTTAAACAGTTAAGTCTTGGAGAGGGTTGTAAAGATCATTGCTTGTACCAAGAATCTTACGCGCGTAAGATTCTTGGTACAAGTCCGAGAGTAGGCGCTCTTTTTAAGAACATGTGATTTAAAATGACCGCAAAAGTAAAAATGAAGAATTGTGAAACGTTTTAAATCATCCGTTTAAAGAGCTGTTTTCCTTCGAGGGAACCATTTTCTGCTTCGTCTTTGCTGTTTTCGTTAACTTTGTACTTATAAAACCATCAAGCCATATCAAATGTAACTACTGTTATTACAATGAAGCCTTTGCTAAACAGAGGAGGAATCATAACCATGCAGGTAATAAGAGCTGAGGACAACCTAGCCTTTATACAAAATAAAAGCCATACAATAGTTACTGCCAATAAAGACGGTACTGGAACAGTGCGCAGAAATATGGAAGCGGTATCAGACAGAATTTGGCTGGAGAAGGAATTTTCAGGTAATTACGGGATGGCCTATAAGTATAAGTTAAAATTGGCAAACCAACTATGTCAGGAAGGTTTTATCGTTGAAAAAGGAAAGGATGAATATGGTCACTATCTTCTTTTTCTCAATAGTAATGCCTTTATGTACCTGCATAATAAGGAGGGACGTCCCCGTATTCCCTGTGGTCCGGTAGAAATGAATTTAATTTTAGCTCCTGAAATGATAGAAGGTTCGGATGAATTAGTAAAAGGTTCCCAGGGAAGTTGGCCAAGTTTTCACGAAGCAAGGATTCGGATTATTGAAAAGTCTCTGAAATCCATGGCTCTGGAGTTTTATGGAGGTTTTCTATCGTATCGAGTCGTACGATTGTTTATAGAGGATATTATTTCTCAAAGTTATGATCAGAATTGCCTGGAAAGCTTTGTAGAATTAACCGGCCTTGAATTTAGAAAAGCTGAAACTCATATGGAAGTCTTGCTGTTTAATGACTATAAGACCCAGAGGTTACCCGAGGATTTTGATGATTCAGTGTTTAATGATCCGGAATTTGATATTAATACCATTAAGCATTTATGGGTGACTGAAGAATATCAGAATCATGGTGTCATCTCTTGCAAGAATCTAAGAATAAAGGTGTCAATTGATGAAGAGGAAAAAAGGAAAGAAGAAGAATCGTTTAAGAAATTTTTAGAGGAATGCCAAAAAAATCCGTTTTCATTAGATACATGGAATAGGTCAATAAAAAAGGCAGAGCGATAGACAAGCTGATACAGCTTTACAAAGAGTGCGGACCAAACTCGCTGACGGACAGAGCACAAACTATCGTCCAAAATGAAAGCTGGCTTTCCGGTATGTTGAGTAAAGGTTTGAGTTTAAAGAAATTTGGGCGTTTATTTGTTTACTTCGAAAAAGGAGAACCAAATAATGAATCAATTATCTTAAGGAAGTACTATTTTTATGACCGATTTGATCAGAAAATGAAAACCAATAACGTCGACAAAACAGGAAGTTTTTCTCCCAGGATCGGCGGCCATGATCTCGACATAACTCTTTCAAAATCACCAGTAGCTTAAACGAGGCAATTAATAAAATCGGCGGTTTTGAAGTTTGACTAATGGATTAGTCATCTCAAACCGCCGATTTTAAACTGTAGACTGTTGTAGAAGTCTGTTGACCTAGAGTAATGAGGATAGAGGGACTTCTCGCCTTCGCCGGGTACCGGGGCGTAGGCTGCATTTAGGAAAGTTCAAATTAAAGAGCTGCCAAAAAGGTAAACAATGAGCTGACTGTCGCCTGGATCAAGCTACTTACTTGACATCATGTACCGCTAAACTTACTATTACAATATGAAAAATCAGGAAGAGAGAAACATGCAAGGATTCAAACTTCTGCTTGAGCATTCGCAGACAGAATTAAACTACAATTATACGGAGGTACTGAAAATTGCTAATCCAAAATGGAACCATTATTACAGACAAATCCTCAATAAAAGCTGATTTGCGAATTAAGGACGGCATTATTACAGAAATAGCAGCCGATCTTATACCGGAAAGCAACGAGGAAATTGTCAACGCCGAGGGTATGCTGGTCATGCCCGGCGGAATTGATGTGCACACGCACATGGATTTAGATGTGGGAATCGCACGGGCTACCGATGATTTTTATACCGGAACAGTGGCGGCCGCATGCGGAGGCACTACAACCATTGTTGACCACATGGCCTTTGGCCCTGAAGGCTGCAGTATCCGGCACCAATTAGACCATTATCACACCCTTGCCGAGGGCAAAGCAGTCATTGACTATTCATTCCATGGGGTGATTGGACATGTGGATGACGCTATTTTAAAGGAAGTGGAGGACCTTGTTGACGAAGGGATTACCAGCCATAAGTTTTACCTGACCTACGGGCAGAAACTAACGGACCGGGAATTTTTCCTGCTCATGAAAAAAGCGAAAGAATTGGGAATTATGCTGACGGCTCATCCTGAAAACCATGATATGGTATGCTGTCTGAAAGAATTGTTAATCCAACAGGGAAAAACTTCACCTATCTACCATGCGGTAAGCCATCCGGTAGAAAGTGAGGCAGAAGCCATAAACCGTCTGATTCTTTTTGCTCATGTGGCGGATGACGCTCCCCTCTACATTGTCCATTTGTCTTGTGAAATGGGGTTGGATTACATCCGCCAGGCACGGCAGAGGGGGCAGAAAAATCTTTTTGCCGAAACCTGCCCTCAATATCTGTTCTTGGATGAAAGCCGCTACCGCGAACCCGGTGATGCCGGTCTGAAATATATTATGAGTCCTCCCCTCCGCAGGACGAAGGACAACCAGACCCTGTGGCTGGGTCTGCAGGATGGCAGCATTCAAACCGTCGCAACGGACCACTGCCCATTTTTCCTGAAAGGTGAAAAACAATTAGGCAAGGACAATTTTGCCAAAACCCCTAACGGGGCGCCTGGAGTAGAGCCGCGCATGGCCCTTTTGTTCTCGGAAGGTGTATCGGCGGAAAGAATTGACGCGCAGCGCTATGTACAGATCATGTCAACCAATCCGGCCAAATTATTCGGGTTATATCCCCGTAAAGGAACCTTGGCAAAAGGCAGTGACGGCGATATTTTGATTGTTGATCCCTCAGCCCAATTGACTCTCACCCACAGCATGCTGCATGAAAATGTTGATTATACCCCTTATGAGGGCATCTCTCTTCGCGGCTATCCATATATGACAATATCCCGTGGAAAAATCGTTGCCAAGGAAGGATGCTTCTTGGGAGAAAAAGGATCGGGAAAATTCATCAAACGAAACCTGCCTATACTCACGGTATAACCTAACTAAGTTTAAAAATTCGGCGTTTTGAGGTCTGACTCATCCAGATGAATCAGACCTCAAAACGCCGAATTTTTAAACTGGAGGAATAAATTTGTGAGGCGGCACTATGCGAGTGACAAAGAGGAGATTGAGGAAAGTAGGCATAGGAAACAGAATCGGTACGCAATAACCTGTTCCTCCCTGAATTACTGAAGAGGGGAGTGCCGACAGTGGGATGCCAACTGGCGCCCTCCTCTGCAGCTAAATGATTAAACCTGGAGCGGGTGGTAAGGATCACTGCTTGTACCAAGAATCTTACGCGCGTAAGATTCTTGGTACAAGCCCATCACAGGCTTTAAGCCTGTGATGGGCTGAATAGATGGATAAGTCCGGGCTAGCCCCCAGACCGTCCTCCTGCTGACTTTATCCGAAGAGGAGCGGGAGGAATCTCATGCTAATTGACAAAGAAAAGCTTCTTGGGTAATGTTATGCTATGCGATATATCACTAAACATAGTATATTGAGAAGAGGGATAATGTGTCCTATTCAGGGGGCCCGATGACGGAGGCAATGTATTATATACTCTTAGCTTTAATGAATCCTAATCATGGCTATCAGCTAATGGCTGCCATTGAACAAATATCCAATGGGCGGATAAAAATGGGGCCGGGAACCTTGTATGGCGTTCTCACAAGATTGCAGAAAGATAATTTCGTTGAAATCTTAAGTGATGATGGCAGAAGGAAGACCTACGCTATTACGAAAGAAGGCCGGGCTGCCCTCAAAGCAGACTATGAAAGGTTAAAAGACATGGTTCGGGATGGAAGATTATTAGCAGGAGGTTAAGCAGCGGTCTTTTAATAAATTTTATAATCCCCAACTCCTGCCAAATCTGAAACTAACCATTCTATAGGGTGAAGGCAAGTGCAGATTAATCGCTTATTCGAAATCCTCTATATCCTGCTTGACAAAAAAACGGCAACGTCTAAGGAACTGGCTGAGCGTTTTGAAGTTTCGCCCAGAACCATCTACCGCGATGTCGAGATCTTGTCCGCCGCAGGTATTCCGGTTTATATGCGCAAAGGGAAACGGCGTGAGCGCCTCAATTAAAAATAAGCTCAACGAGTATGCCAGTGGGCTCTACTCTGATTATTCAAACAACGGATACTGCGTAACGGCAGGCCATGAGGTATCCCATGTAGGGAACGAAGGGCTGGCCGTAAAAATCATTCCCGCCGGAAGATATGCCAAATTTTCCGTACATGGGAACATGGTCAAGGCTGTGGCCGACGCTTGGGGAGAGATTTGGAAAACGGACCTGGACAGAAGCTATACCGCAGATTTTGAAGAATACCTCAACAGCGACTGGGAGAATGCGGACATTGATATTTACATTGCTTTGAATTAAACAACAAGGGGTTGTCGCAGTAAGACAGTCCGGAAAATAACCGATCAAAGCATATGGATCATTGGCACACGATTTGAAAGCACCCCTATCGATCATACAGGGATATTCGGAAGCCTTGGTATGAGCGGGTTTGAGAAGTGGATGTTCTTTTTATAGTGACGTGGCGAGATGGGGAATATGATTAGCTCGATCGTTTTTATTGAACGGTCGAGCTTTTTTGTTTTACATGATATAGGTCGCAGAGAAGGCATAAAATCAATTATGCACACAATTGATGGGTATGATTATATGATGAGCTTAAACCAAAAAGAGATTGCCAGAGTATGTTTAACACATTCATATCCAATAAAAGATGTAAATACGTTTTTCGGAAATTTGATTGCACAGAAGAACAAAAGGCTTTCTTGTCACGCTTTATAAAGATTACTAAATATGATGATTATGACCGATTAATACAATTCTGTGATGCAATAGCATTGCCAAATGGTGCATGCATAATGGAGAAAAGGTTAATTGATGTGGCATTAAGACATGGCTTACCAGATTTCACGATTGATAAATGGAAAACATTTTTAGAGTTGAAAAAGTATTTTGATACGTTGTGCGGTTGTAATGTATACACACTGTTGCCAAATATAATTGAAAATTCTTATGAGAGTCTGCTATAAATTTCAATTTGTAGAGTTGAGGGAACATAGTTGTTGCTTCAGTTCGATCGTGTCCTTTTGATACGCTTAGCTGGTGGTCGAGTGGGAGAGTGCTAAGGGCTAGGAAATAAAAAATCCGGGCCTAAACCCGGTGAGTTAAATTGTTATTTGCCTCTGTGTTTGGTTTTAGCCTTAAGAGTCGCCCTCTCGAAAAATGATAGCGAACAATGGACATCCCGAGAGGGAAGGATACGACACTGAAAAAATCAGTGCATCCGGACTACCAACCGGACCGTGTTTTTATGTTCGCAGGATTATCCTTATAGCCTATTTAATCAAACCTTTCGACAATGAAACACCCCATCCGGCGATGGACAACAAAAATTCATTACAAAGTGGAAAGAAAAGTGTGTGAAAGTTTTCAAAAGGGGGGCATCCAAATGAATGATAATCATATGAAATTGCTTTCACGGTTTAATGGTGGTGGTTTTTCCTGCAGCCAAATGGTTTTTGCTACCTTAGGTAAAAAACTGGGTATTGACTGTAAACAAGCTCTTAGATTAGCGACCGGATTTGGAGCGGGGATTGCATATCAAGACGACATTTGTGGAGCTGTTAGTGGTGCGATTATGGCAATTGGTCTAAAGCATGGCAATGATGAACCTTCTAAGGCAGATTTAAGCAATAAGGCTCTCTTTCTTACACGAGAATTAATTCAAAGAATTAAAGCTAAACATGGGAGTTATAAATGCAAAGATCTTACTGGGATTGATCATACGAATCTGGAAGAAGGGATGAAGCTCTATCAGGAGCAAGGTATAGCTGGTAGAATTTGTCGGCCAATTGTAATAGAATGCATAGAGATAGTAGAAGAAATATGGTGATTTTTATCGTGGTCGGGTGGAGAGTCGATTTCCAAAAGAAGGCTCCTTTCGAAACTTGACTCGTCTACTACTCCATAGTTTAAAATAACTCTCTGATAATAAATGGGTGCCTGCTTTCTCCCTAGTTATGAAAACAGGCTCACCAATAAAAGAGAGGCGTTTTAGATTGGCTCAGGGCATAAACAGGAACCTTTGGTATCTTTTGAGTGGACAGTTCATTTCTCAAATCGGGGATAAATTTTATGCTCTTGCACTTGCCTACTGGGTAATGGAGTCGACAAAATCCGCCGCAGCAATGGGGACGGTTATGCTATTTTCGATGTTACCATCAGTAATAACAGGATTATTTTTGGGTGGATTTATTGATAGGCATAATAGAAAAACAATACTAATAACGGCTGATATAGTCAGAGGCTTTGCTATAATGCTGGTTATTGCGGTTTTTTATTTTAAAGCCTTAACGTTAACGGTAATCATTTTGGCTCAAGTAATTCTATCAATATCCGGTGCTTTTTTTAATCCGGCCGTGCTTGCCTTAATTCCGCAGATTGTTAACAAGGAACAGCTTACCAAAGCAAATGCCTTAAGCCAACTGGTCTCTGGAACGGCAATGATAATTGGCCCAGTTATCGGTGGGCTTGCGGTTGCCTATACTGGCTACTGGTTTGTCTTTGTTTTTAATGCCATTTCATTTTTTATTTCAGCGACTTTTAATCTGTTGCTAAAAGTCCAAGATCTATGGAGAAATGATGATAATCCAAAAGGAAAGTTGGGAGTCATAGAAGGATATAACTATATCTTTCAAAAAAGGAATCTGATTGTATTAATCGCCGTCATAGCAATAGTTCATTTTTTTGTAGGAGCTTTTGAGGTTGCTATACCAACTCTTGCCGTATGTCTTCAGGGGAATGGAGCCCAAAATCTTGGATATCTTGAGACTTCCTTTGGCTTAGGTGCAGTAGGTGCAGGAATTCTGTTAAGTACTATAAAACTAAGTAATAAAGAAGAAAAGACCATTTTCTTGAGTATTAGATTGATTGGAATATTTTACTTTATACTAGGGGTTGTAAACAGGTTTGGCATAATAATGGTCTGGCCCTACACCATCGGTTTTCTCCTGCTCGGTGGGGTGATAATCTTGGCATCTACCTGCTATAGGGTTATAATCCAGCAAAGTGTTGAAAATGATATGACCGGCAGGATTTTCGGGATAGTGACGTCAATCGGCAACGGGTCTATTCCCATTGCGGCGTTTATTTTCGGTATCCTAACCGATATTTTAAAATTTAATATGATAGCAATCCTTAGTGGGGCTATGCTCTTGCTTTTAAGCACCCCGCTTTATAGGGCATATTCCAGAAAAACTTTAAACGATGCATGACTGGTAATTGTGTATAATAATGTGGAGGTATAGATGTATAAAGTTGGAGAAATTGCCAAAAGGTTTGGAATATCGAGAACGACTTTGCTGTATTATGACTCCATTGATCTATTTAGTCCGTCAACCAGGACTGATGCGGGCTACAGGTTATATAGCCAAGAGGATTGTGAAAAGCTTAAGAAAATAATGACTTACAGGGAAGCAGGGTTGTCAACAGAAAATATAAAAGAATTGCTTATACAGCAAAAAGATGAGGAAATAATATCACCACTTTTTAAAAAGCTTGGGGATTTGAACCAACAAATTAAAACGATTAAACAACAACAAATGCTTTTAATTAACCTTATTAAGGAAAAAGAAATAATTAAGAAAAGATTACTAAGTGACGAAGTATTAAAACTGATTTTGGAAAGGGCTGACATTAAATACGAAGAAAGAATGAATTGGCATGCTGAATTCGAAGAGCAATCATCTCAAAGGCACTATGAATTTTTGCAATCGCTAGGAACTGATGAAGAAGAAATTAAACTGTTAAAGGAAAAATTGAAAAATTATTAAAATATATAAGTTGAATTAATTCTTCACTACAACTTACAACATAGCCTTTGAATAACGGCTTCTGGTCTCGTGCTTATGGATTTGAGAAAGGCTTTAACATTTTTTCTGATTTCAGGAACCGTTTTGTAAAAGACATTGTAAACGACTTGTTCCTTTAGCCACTTCCATAGCCCTTCAATTAAGTTGAGATCAGGACTGTAGGGTGGCAAATACATCAATTGTAAACGCGTTTTATTGGCTTCTAATAAAGGCTGAAGAAGCTTTGCGTGGTGAATTCGTGCATTATCCAGAATGATCACCGTTTTACCCTTCGTATGCCTTGACACTACGTTGTTCAGAAACTTGAGAAACACTTCTGCGTCATAGCGTTCATGTTCTTCGCAGTAGACTTCACCGGTTTCATAGTTCAGATAACCGACCAGTTTGACCCCACGATGTTTGCCGTAGGTCTTGATGATTCGTTGCTTGCCACGCTCAAACCAAGTTTGATGAATCGCTTGGTAATCCCGAATCATGGACTCATCGACAAAGAGAATGTGTTGGATTTCATCCTCTAGCAGTTTTTTTCACCGTTTCAAAGTCCTGCACAAATTGTTCTTGCTTCTGTTTATCTGCCTTTGCAAGCACATAGGTTGGACGGGTATAGGAAAGTCCCATGCGCTCCAACATTCCGGTAATCCCTCGAATGGAGTAATCAAACCCAAATTCACGCTTGATATAGTTGGCAATCAGACCGGCTGTCCAGTTAAATTCAGCCGGGAACCCCACTTCGGAAGGCACTTTACTGAGGATTACCTCTTTCAATGCGGCACGTTGTCCTTCATGAAGCCTTGGAGGTCTTCCTGATTTTGGTTTGTCAGGTATTCCATCAAGGCCTTCGTTCCGGTACGTTTGGTGTAAATTACTCACCGTATCCTTTGAAATCCCTATTAGTTCTGCAACTTCCCTACATGATTTTCCGGAAAGAAATAGGTAAAGCGCTTGATATCTCTTGAAAATTCTTGCCTTCTTTTCTTTATCCATAGCCGATTTAATGGCTTTTAATTCTTCCTCTGATGCTCTCATTTTTATCCTCATCTTTTGTATAAAGTAGCTTCAGAAAGAATATCGACAAATTGTATGAATATCTTAACTCAATTTATATAG
>NZ_JAVHUW010000051.1 GCF_030954495.1 Candidatus Desulfosporosinus nitrosoreducens
TACAATGTCTTTTACAAAACGGTTCCTGAAATCAGAAAAAATGTTAAAGCCTTTCTCAAATCCATAAGCACGAGACCAGAAGCCGTTATTCAAAGGCTATGTTGTAAGTTGTAGTGAAGAATTAATTCAACTTATATAGTACCCAAATTAAAAATTTTCGTCCTACAGCTTATTTTTGTGAATCAAGAATAAACAGAGATGCATCATGCCCCATGAATAGTTTACTTCCGGTATAAAACGTTTTCGATTGAATCTCCCTATATCCTATTTTGGTCATCATATCAATTAGCTCTCTTTGTTCAAATCCGTTATGAACCATATCTGAAACTACTTTTTCATTTTTATTAAAATCCACAATTAGTAAATGTCCGCTTTCTTCTAGAACCTCATATAGTCTTGATAAAACTAATTCAACATCCTTAATATGAAGTAAAACCTGAACCATAAAAATATAGTCGGCATGTAAATCCGCAAGACTATCTTTTTCAAAGTCAAAGCACAATGTAGCCGCCTTCTGTCCATGAGACCCGGAAATTTTTTGTTTTACTTGATTGATCATGTTTGGGGATGTATCCAGAAAAAGCAGCGAATTAAACTCGTTTAACAAGTTCATGCCAACAAGGCCCGTACCGCAGCCAAAATCAATAGCATTCTTGCCTTTAGCATCAACTAAATAGTCACGAATGGCATTTGCTGAAACCTCAGCAACTTGGATTCTTTCAGGCGTGTCATATGTATTCGCTATTATTTCGAATTTATCCGTATTCCCCATGATTACCACTCCAATCTCTCTTCCTAAAGATTCAATCTTATCTGTTTTATCTCTTCAAAGATCACTTTGTCACCTAAGCTCGATAATCCATCACAAATTCATTTTAGCAAGGTTTATACTGGTCAACAAGCAAACCATTTTCGGATGCTTTGAACAGTCAAGAAATACCTCTGGCAACCGTCAGACCTGGGCGGAACAAAAGTCCGGGTTTTATTCATATTCATACAAAATGATACTCTCAATGTAGTTTGTAAATCTCCTCAGTTCCTTCTCCTGCTCTGAGCTTATTTCGCCGGCTTCATACATTCTGCGCACTTCAGAACGCTCCGCGTCCAACACTTTAAACCGCAATTCTTCCTTTTGTACTTCAAACCTGTCGTTATACTGGTCGCCTGTAAGTTTAAATCTCTGCAGCATTTTTTCATAGTCCAGAAGTACAGCATAAACATACTCCGGCTGTTCCTGTGTCTTGGCATATTCCGCCAAACCCGCAACGGCTGCCCGCATAGAGCCTATCTGGATGTCCCTGACAAAATGCAGATTGTCTAAGCCTGAGCTGTCATTCTTGTGCTGTTTACCGCTCAAGCGGCCAAAATTGCGCAGGGTTCGTTTTAAGAAAACCTTTGTTTCGAAAGGTAAATTACTGTTCAGGGCTTCTTCCCGATAATCAAGAAATTGAGTCAGAGTATCGAAAACCGTTATATCGATTTCGTCCTTGGCCAAACGATTGCCGATGTACTTTCTTTGCAGGTTTAAAGCCAGTAAGCGCGCCTCATTGATCTTCTTGTTATAGTGTGCCGCATGCTGCTCGGAAGAGTTCTGCCCCGAAAGATTCCTCTGAAAACTGGCGGTATATTCGTTTATCAGTTGCACGGCCGCAAACTCATTTTCCCCATTGGTTTCCGCTTTGATTTTTTTAATTGCCGACAGCAGGAGTTTATTCTTGGCCCAGGTCAAATCTCCACGCTCCCCGGTCTCTCCGGCAGGTGCTTCCTTTTTGCAGAGCAAGGGTAAAAACAGGGTTGCCAGAATTAAGAGCAGAAGAATGACCCCCGCCGCAATAAAAATAAGCAGCGGACGCTCCGGAAATGTTTCTCCGTTGCCTAAAAAATAGGGCACGGTAAGGACGCCGGCCATGGTCACCGCACCGCGCACACCGGCCAGGGTTGTGATCAGGGCTGTCTTTATTTCCGGCTTTTCAGCACCGCTTTTTTTCCGGAAATAATAATTATAGGCTTTGGTCGCCAAGGACCAGATAAAGCGGATGGCAAGAATGGCAAGCCCGATCACCGTTACATAACCAAAAGCCAGCCCATTGCCCATATCGGGACTGGAAAGGATATCAACCATGGCCGAGGGAATATTCATCCCTAATAATAAAAACACAAAGCCATTTAAAACAAACAAAACCATCGACCAGGTGTTTTCTGTGAGCAGCTGTTCCTCAGCTATGTAGGTTTCCGTATGTTCTCTGACAACAGAGTGGATGATTCCGGCAGTTACAACGGCAATGACTCCCGAAGCGTGCAGAATATCCTCGGTAACGATATAGACGCCAAAGGGAGTCAGAATCTGCAGCAGCGAATGGAACACCGGATCGCTTATCCCGTTATTGCGCAGTCTGAAGCGAACGAAAATTATCAGCAGACCGAGGAATACCCCGGCAGCAGCCCCAATCAGGAAGGTATAAGAAAAATTCAGGACCGCCTCCCTGAGCGAAAAATATCCGGTGACAGCCGCTGCTATGGCATAGTTAAAGGCTACGAGACCGGAGGCATCATTGATCAGCGATTCTCCCCTTACGAGAACCATCACCTTCTCCGGTACCCTTATCCTTTTGGCAATGCCATTGACAGCGACCGGGTCCGTCGGCGACAGAATCGCTGCCAGAGCCAAGGCGCCAGCGATTTGAATACCGGGTATGAGCTGGTTAATTAAATAGCCGCAAAGTACCGTGGTCAGTATGACAAGGATGAAAGCATTGCCAAAGATCTGAGACCTCATTCCCCATAATTCTTCCCGCGAGAAATGCCGGCCATCATTATACAAAAGCGGCGCCACAAATAATAGCAAAAACCATTCCGCGCCGATTTCAAAAGTATAATTGCCCGTGATAAGCGCTGCAATGATTCCAAGGACAATTTGAGTCAGTGCCGTAGGGATAAAGGGAATATAATGACCGACAATATTGGATATCAGAAGTCCAAGCAGCAATAATAAGACAATAGTCAATAAATCCATGATTTTGTCCTCCGCTTATAGTATTAACGGCCGGGTAAGTATTTAATGCCGGAGACACTTATAACTTTTGTCTATTATAAATGCTCCGGCTGTTTCAAACTTCTTATTTTACTATTCCGGAAATCCGATCGTTTTTGAACCGTTATCTCCCTGGGCTAATTTAGGCCGCCTCAAACTGATTGTTATAGAGATCGGCATAAAACCCTTTCCTGGCCAGCAGCTCCTCGTGGCTTCCGCTTTCGATAATATCGCCGTCCTCCATGACCAGAATAAGATCGGCATTTTTGATCGTGGACAGCCGGTGAGCAATGACAAAGGATGTTCTTCCCACCGTGAGCTGATCCATCGCCGCCTGTACCATCCGTTCCGTCCGGGTATCCACCGAACTTGTCGCTTCATCCAGGATTAATAAGGGGGCATCTTGGATCATCGCTCTGGCTATAGTCAGGAGCTGCTTCTGTCCTTCGGAAAGACTTGCCTTATCATTAAGCAGGGTGTCATAGCCTTGGGGCAACGTCTTGATAAAATGATGCAGCCCAACGGTTTGGCAGGCTTTGACGACCTCTTCCTCAGTAACCCCCTGCTTGCTGTAGATGATGTTATCCCTTATCGTGCCCTCAAAAAGCCAGGTGTCCTGCAATACCATGCTGAACTGAGCATGGACATCTTCTCTTGGTATTTCATGAATAGGAACACCATCGATACAGATTTCTCCCGCATCCAACTCATAGAATCTCATCAGCAGATTGACCATGGTTGTCTTTCCCGCTCCTGTCGGTCCAACGATGGCCACCTTCTGTCCTGCTTTGATCTTCGCTGAAAAATCATGAATAACCGGCTTATCCGGGGTATAGCCGAATTTAACCTGCTTGAATTCAACTTCCCCTTGGACACCAACCAGACTGCTTTGTTTTTCCGACTCATTTTCCAGTTCAGCTTCATCCAGGAACTCAAAAACACGCTCACTTGCCGCCGCGGTTCTTTGCAGATTGTTCATGGCCTGGGCGATCTGGGCCAGCGGTTGGGTAAATAAACGGACATACATCATAAAGGCGACAATGACCCCGAAGGTAATTTTCCCCTCCACAGCAAGTGCCGCCCCGACGACACAGACTGCCGCATAGCCCAGGTTTCCCACAAAGTTCATCAGGGGCATCATTAATCCCGACAGAAATTGAGATTTCCAGGCGCTGCTATAGAGATTGGTGTTGCTCTTTTCGAAGTTTTCCTGCGCCTCCCTGCTGCCATTATAGACCTTGACAACATTATGCCCCGTATAAACCTCTTCGATCTGCCCGTTGATGCGGCCCAGCTCTTCCTGTTGTTCCCTGAAGTATTTCTGTGATCCTTTCATAATCACTGTCATCAAAACAACCCCGACAACACTTGCCCCCACGGCAGTCAGAGCCAGAAGCCAGCTATTATAAAACATCATGATCAGAGAACCGATCAGCATGGTCACGGAGGTAATCAGGGTGCCAATACTTTGATTCAGGGTCTGCCCAATGGCATCCACATCATTGGTGACACGGCTTAAGACATCGCCGTAGCTGGTGGAATCAAAATATTTCAGGGGCAGGCGGTTCACTTTCTGTGCAATATCGGTGCGCATCTTCTTGGAAATAATCTGGGTCACCGTTGCCATGATCAGACTCTGCAGATAATTCAAAAGCAGGGAGACGCCATAAAATACGACCAGTATCCAGGCAATCTTCGACACCGCATTCAGATCAATACTTCCCAGCACCGGCTTTCCTTGGATCATGGCCGGAAGACCTTGCATGATCTCGTTGGTTAAATCTTTTAATTTGTCCGGTCCGATAATCTGCAGCACCGTTCCGACTGCCGCCGCTATCAAGGCAATGGCTATGGCCGGCAAATAGTTCCGGCAGTAACCTAACAGTTTGGTCATCGTTCTCTGGAAATTTTGCGGATTTTCCACTGCTCCGCCCAGAGGGTTTCTGCCCATGGGGCCACCCTGCGAAGTTTGTTTTACTCTTGGTTCACTCATGATATCAATTCCTCCTCACTTAACTGGGACATGGCTATTTCTTTATAAACCTCACAGGTCTTCAGCAGCTCTTGGTGAGTGCCTGTGCCCACGACTTTACCTTCATCCAGAACAATAATCTGATCCGCATCTATAATCGTACCGATGCGTTGGGCTACAATCAGGCTGGTTACTCCCGCTGTCTCTTTTTTCAGCGCGGAGCGGAGTATCCGGTCCGTCTTATAATCCAGGGCCGAGAAGCTATCATCAAAAATATAAATTTCCGGTTGGCGGCAAACTGCACGAGCTATCGCTAACCGCTGCTTCTGACCTCCTGAGACATTCGTCCCGCCCTGAGAGATATCCGCTTCATATTGCTTGGCCATTTTTTCGACAAAATCGCTGCCCTGGGCAATTCTTACCGCAGACTCGATTTCTTCAGGCAGCGGTTTTTCCTTGCCGTTGTCACCGTAACCCACATTACTGCTGACTGTTCCCCGAAACATGACTGCTTTCTGCGGAACATAGCCAATCTTATTGTGCAGGGCTTCCTGGTTGTATTCCTTCACATTGATGCCATCGACCAGGACTTCCCCCCCGCTAGCATCATAAAATCTGGGAATCAGGCTGATCAGCGTGCTCTTGCCGCTGCCGGTGGAACCGATCAAGGCAACGGTCTCCCCTTTCTTAGCCGTAAAGCTGATATTTTCCAGAACATAATCGGAAGCTCCCGGATACTTAAAACTGACATTGCGGAATTCAACCTGTCCTTCCATCCCCGGTTTCCCCGCTTTGACCTGTCCGTCGCTCATGGCCGGTTCCGTTTCCAAGACTTCATTGATCCGTTTGGCCGAGACGAAAGCTCTGGGCAGCAGTATAAAAATCATCACCAGCATCATGAAGGACATGATCACCTGCATGGCATAAGAAGAAAACACAACCATGTTGGAAAAGAGGGTCAAACGGTCCACGGCCTCCGCTCCGTTAATGAGATAAGCCCCAATCCAGTAAACCGCCAGGGACAATCCGCTCATCAAGGCTGTCAGCGTCGGCATCATCACAGCCATGCCGCGGTTGGTGTAGAGCTGGGCAGCCGTTAATTCTTCGTTGGCATTGGCAAACTTTTCTTCCTGGTAGTCTTCGGCATTGTAGGCTCTGACCACCCGTAATCCGGTCAGATTCTCTCTTGTGACACGGTTCAGATGATCAATCAGGACCTGCATTTTTTTAAACTTGGGCAGGACAAACATCATAATCAGAGCGATTACGACAGCCATAATTCCTACGGTTACCCCGGTAGCGGCCGTCCACTCGAACCCTTTGCCCGCAATTTTGGTCATGGCCCAGACGACCATGATAGGGGCCTTGATGACTATCTGCAACCCCATCGTAATCAGCAGCTGAACCTGAGTAATATCATTCGTGGAGCGGGTGATCAGGCTATCAGTGGAAAAACGGTTGATTTCTTCCATGGAGAAAGAATCGACCTTGGCAAACAACAGGCTTCTCAGCCGCTGGGAAAAGGAAGCTGCAATTCTGGCGGCAAAAAATCCTACCACGACAGCGGCTGCCAGACTGCCCAGGGCACAAAGCATCATCTTGCCCCCGGCCAGCCAGATGTCTGACATGTCACTTCCCGCTGTCTGGGTGAGTTTGGTAATCTCGGACATATAATCCGGAAGTTTCAAATCCAGCCAGACCTGTGTTACGATGAAGGCCAGGCTGGCGAATACCTGAAGCCACTCTCTCGTTTTCAGACGTTTTAATAATTGAATCACGGTTTTTCCTCCTTTTATAAACCATATTACATACTAATACTATTAGGTATCTGCGGTAAGAGATGCAGTCATGGGTCATGACTGCAGATTAGATAAAATCTTCCGGGCTTTTCTCAGCAAGTTTTTTCATAATCCGGATGTACTCTTTGGCGTCGTCTTCCCCGAGATATTGCAGCATCTTGGTTATATGGCTCATAATCATTTGATGATGCTCGTGGACACGCTCTCTTCCGGCAGCCGTTAAATCAATCAAAATCCTTCTGCGGTCTTCGGCGTCAATCCGGCGTGAAATCAGCCCTTTTCCTTCCAAACTGTTAAGGACTGCGGCAATCCTGGCTGAAGTGGTTCCCATGGCATGACTGATATCACTGGGAATCACATTTCCTTCATGTTCGGAAATATAGGAGAGGACAAAATTTTCACCATGCACGGAATCACTAAGCTGCTTCTGAGGATTTCTGCCCCGCATCTGATACATGACTGCCAAAAGATCACGCGCTAAACGTTCATAATCCATTTTTTTCACCTTCTTGAGCAAACTATTTTGCTAACAATGTTAAGTATATATACTGTTAGGTATTTTGTCAACGCGAATTTTTATTGAAACACGCCTGTTAATATAAAGGAAGAATAGGACCGTGGCAGTGAATTCAACACCTTTAAATGAAAAATTTCAAATGAAACCTTTAAATTCAACACTGATTAAAATGCCTTTTACGTTCGTTCATGCTCCATTGAATCCGGCACCTTCAAAGGCCCGTCTACATATTCTATTAACATAGTTATCAAAGAATGGCCTCCCGCTATCATGACAAATTTAAAGATTAATATTTGGCGGCAATCATTATATATGGTTGCTGTCATTTTTTAGGCTGCTTATGGAAGCGATGAGGCAGCAGGAGACAATTCTTTTCTGAGAATTTCTTGAGGTGGCTCAATTTCATTTGCAATTGTATGTTCAGTAAGTTCGGATAACATTTTTAGTTTTGTATTTATCAATGGTCTCATGCAATTTGGTACATGTTCCTGATGTGCTCTGTGAATTGCCACACATTCTTTACAGTTTCCATGATAACGACATACTTTTTTACATGGACAATGGTCCTTATCTTTATATTCTTCACGAAATTCTGAAGCAAACTCTTCCTGCAAGCGCAATCCTTCTTTTCTGTCACCACGATGAAATGCCTCCATTGCTTCTATTTCCTTGGGATTATTGTCAATAATCATAATAAAAAATTTTCCCTTCAAATTATTATTTATTGAACTGTTTTAACTCCTTCTTATGTCGTCTATAGTCCAATATATTTGAACTTAATGGCTTTTTATGGATTGCCGGTGCTTTTTACATTATTTAATATTTTAAGCTGTAACCGGTCGGTCATCAATTAATCCTATCGCCATAACTCCCCCTATCACACTCACTATCGCGGTCACAAGGTAACTCCAAAGAAGGCCCATACTATCGCCAAGTACTCCGGTTAAAAATGGACCAACGAACATCCCAACACCATACATAGCTTGGAAAAATCCCATGATAGTTGCTCTTTGCTTAGAATCCTCATTTTTCACACTCAGACCCATAAGGAGAGGAAAAACAAGGCCTCTGCCAAATCCACCAATAAACTGTGAAACATATAATACGTTGATATTCCTGATGAATGGAATTGTAGCTGCAGATAATGCGCCTAATATAAAACCAAAAGCAATTGTGTTTTTTTCTCCGAACTTTTTCGTAAAAAAAGTTCCGCTCAGTGCAGAGGAGATAATTCCTGGCAGCGTTGCAACTGCTGTTAAAATACCTAAGTCAAAATCTGAAGCGCCAAGCCTTTTCGCTGCAATAGGAGTAAAGCCAAGAACTGTAGCATATGAAATCAATTGTGACAGCACTCCCAGAAATGTTATCAATAGTAAGTGGTGGGTAAGTCTTATAGAAATCTTAGAGCTCGATCCATTTTGATTCATAAGCGATTCATCCTTTTTTTCCACGACTCCCAAGCTGAGTAAAATACCAATAACCGCCCCGAGTGCAGAAAGAAGGAAGGAATAATTAGCTCCAAATATTTGGGCAACTATCCCTCCAAGTATCATGGCTGCCATTTGCCCGAGATTATTAAATGAATTAAGAATACCTACTGCTTTTGTTACCTCTGCCGAATCAAAATAGGACGAAAATAAAATTGTATAAATAACCCACATCGAAGCTGATAGTCCGGCCAGTGCGCGAAAAAAAAGTAAAGATGATACACTATGGATATACCATGCTCCCATACTGCTTATAAGAGATAATATCAAGCCTGAAATAACGAAAGGTTTACGGTACTTTAGCTTGTCAGATAAAAAACCAATTGGAATACGTGCGAGGCATTGCATTAATCCGTATGAACCTAAAATTAGTCCGACCATTTTCAAAGACGCGCCCATAGACTCCGCATAGGGCGACAGAATTGGTACATAAGTATAGAGTGAAAACCAATAAAAGCTTGTAACAACGCAAAAAAGAGTTGTTCTATGGAAATTTCTCATGATAATCTCATCAGTCTTTATGTTGAGTCAAATAATAGTCCCAATCATTTTCAATGTGTTTTCGTAATAAAGCTTCAACGTTGGAAGAGTTCCCCTTCTGCAAGGCAAACAGAATCTCCTGATGCTCCTCCAAAAAATCTCTTGGCCGGGCATAGGTTTTCAGTTCCATATTTCTCGCTAAAATGATCAAGGAACGAATCCGGTCAATAATGTCACTTAATCTGCGATTTCCACTCGCTTTCACAATCAGATCGTGAAAGGCGGTCGTCAATTCTGCAACCTGTTGAAATTCGCCATTCCCATAGGCCTCTTGCGCTTGGTTTACAAGGTTCTCCATTTCAGCTAATTCTGCGGGCGTAATTTTGCTGGCGGCTAAAAAACCCGCATATGGTTCACTCGCAATCCGGCACTGATAAATCTCTCGAACGTCTTCAATTTCCATGGGATTAACAATTGTCCCGCTCTCGGCCGTTAAGACTAATCCATCTTGCTCAAGCATACGCATCGCTTCACGTACAGGGCTCCGACTCACCCCCAATTCTTGCGAAAGCTTAAGTTCCAAAAGCCTTTCTCCAGGTTTCATCCGGCCTGTAAGAATAGATTCCCTCAGAATTTGATAAACCTGTAAATGAAATGGCAAATTTTTAATGACACTGCTCATTAGAATCATCCTTCCCGGTCGACGGTATACTATGGTTTTTATTCGACGCTCACAGATATTATCCTTCAAGGGAAAAGCACTACAATTGTGAGTGCTTTTCCCTTGCCAAATTTTATTTTAATTCGTTCTCCAGTGTTCCTAGCTTCTCAATCTTAACGGAAACTTTATCCCCCGCTTTAAGCCAAACTTGGTCAGCTTCGGGGTATCCGAGGATAACGCCGCTTGGAGTGCCGGTAAAAATTATATCTCCGGGTTTTAAGGTCATAAACCGGGAAAGATGTGAAATAATTTGCGAACAGTTAAAAATCATATCCTTCGTATTCGAAGACTGACGTTCTTCCCCATTGACAAAACATTCGATCGTGAGGTTATCCGGGTCAGTGACTTCATCCTTTGTCACAATCCAAGGACCAAGCGGAGCGAAACCGTCACAAGTTTTTCCTAAAAGCCATTGGGAGGAACTAAATTGAACGTCACGTGCTGAGAAATCATTCCCGTTGGCATAGCCGAAAACATAAGAAAGAGCTTCTTCTTCCTTAACATTATTAGCTGTTTTTCCCATAACAATAACTAATTCTGCTTCATAGTCAAAGGATTTAGCCGACGCAGGTAATGTGATAACATTTTTATGACCCGACAAAGCATTGTTAAACTTGCTAAAAATAATTGGGGAGCTCGGAAAGGGTGTATTGGTTTCTAAGGCATGTTTTTTGTAATTGATGCCAACGCATAAAATTTTTTCGGGGTTTATGACACAGGGACCGTAGACCAGCGATTCTTCAGATTGAATCACCCCCTCCTTCTCGCAATCATCAGCAATCTTTTTTAAGAGGGATAAGGCCTCTTCTCCTCCCTCAATTGCTTCGGACATTGTGAGGGGGATTGAAAGATTAAAATACTTGGCGGCCTCAAGAAGGTTAATGACTCCCTTTTCTGTTTTTATGCCAAGAATAGGTGTTTTATCTTCAAGGAAAGTAAGTAGTTTCATCGGGTAAATCTCCTTTAAATTGTTACTTTGCGGCAAATAATTTGCCCCAGCCCTCAATGATGTTTGGATCTATCCCGACCATCTTCAAGGTTTTCCATACCGTAACCGCAGTACTATCATAAACTGTGATTCCATAAGCTCTTTCCAATTGTTCAACTTGCCATGTCGATCTTAAATTAGTACAGATAATGCTAATTCCGTCTGCTGGGGCAACGCTTACTTCTTTACATAGCTGATTTATTTGTTCAGGAGTAATTAAAGCGAAAGAGCGATTGATCGTTTGATTCAGGCCACGAACATTAATCACCTGGTACCCGCACTTTTCATACTGTTTGGCGATCAATTCATCAATTGAAGGAATATAGGGCGTAACCATATGGAGTTTTTGCACGTTGTTTTCTTTAAAAGCGTCAAGCATGGCCAGCATAGAAGTTATCGCGGGAATTCCGGTTGCTTCCGTAATTTTTTCACACAACATACGATCAAATTCAAAACCTACCCAGCCCCCTGAAGTCCCATTCCAGGCGATGGCATCGACATCCGCATGAGCCAGCAATTCAGCTGCCCGGAGAAAGGGATCTAAGTCGAACTGAGATAAGGCCTCTTTTTCTAAAGAGATTTTGGTTACCACCAAACGGGAATAATGCATTGTAACTTGATCTTCTAACCCGGAAACCATTCTTGAACAAATCGGTTCAAGTGCAGTATTTGAAGATGGAGTAAGCATTCCAATCTTCTTTTGTTCAGTTGGGTCAAACATGGTTTTTGGCATGATTGAATTCCTCCATTTCATAATCCTTATTTGCTATTATAAGTCTAATTGCTAGGCAATTGTAATAAAGAAGCAAAGCGCAGCTCAATATTTATAGCACTTAAGCCTTTTTCGCCGCTCTTTTTAAAAACTTGCCCATCCCTGCTTGACCGATAAACTTTCCCTTTTCAACGATAAGTTGCCCACGAAGCAAAACGCTCTCAACTTTTCCCATTAAGTTAAACCCTTCATAGGGGGTATAATCTGATTTTTGGCATTGATTATTGGCCGAAATTACCTGCTCAACCTTTGGATCGACAATCACAATATCTGCATCACTGCCCGGCGCCAATGTCCCTTTTTGTGGATATAAGCCAAAAATCTTCGCTGGATTGGTTGCTACAAGTTCTACAAAGCGAGATAGCTCTATCCCTCTTTCCTGACAGAAGTGATACATGAGCATATAACGGTGTTCAATTCCCGGTGCACCATTAGGTATTTTACGATAGTCCTGCCTGCCAAGTTGTTTATGCGTTGAATAAGAAAAGCCATTATGATCCGAAGAAATTATATCAATATCCGTGCCTAATACGCCCTGCCACAACCCTTGACGGTTTTCTTCACTCCGAAGAGGCGGCGATAATACGAATTTTGCACTCTCATAAGAATCTTTTTGATAATTTTCATTTGTTAAGAGCAAGTAATGGGGACAGCTTTCCCCGTAAACCTCCAATCCTTTCGCTTTAGCTGCACCGACAAGTTTTCGCCCTTGCTCCGTGCTAATATGCGCGATTAGAGTTGGGCAACCTGTCAACTCAGCGAGTGCTAAAGCCCGCTGGATTGCTTCTGCTTCCGTAATAGCCGGACGGCTCTTTGGATGATAGTATGGCTCAACGTTGCCGTTTAAGATAGTTTTCTCCTGTAAGTAGTCGATCATATCCTTATTTTCGGCATGGATGCATGCATTGCAGCCCTGACGTTTCAGTTCTTCCATAAATCTAAGGAGGTCTTTGTCGCGCAGGGCGATATCGTTAGCCATAAAAAGCTTAAACGAAGTTATCCCGTCTTTTGCTAATTTTTCAATGTCCCGGATTGTAGTTTCGTTCGGCTCGGTCACTATAACGTGGAAACCATAATCAATAGCGGAACTTCTTGCCGCTTTGGACTTCCAGTCGGTAATTGTCTTTTGCAGGAGCTGACCTTTTTCCTGAAGAACATAATCCAGCATCGTGGTAGTCCCACCCCTTGCGGCTGCAATCGTTTCCGTATCATAACCGGCAGAGAGACTGCCATCGGAACACGGAACATCCATGTGAACATGGGCATCTATCCCCCCGGGGAAGACCCACTTATCGGTTGCATCGATTATTACATCGGCTTTTTCAATAATTTTGGACCCAACAAGCACAATCTTATCATCTTCGATCCATAGATCTCCTTTAAATTGATCACTTGAGGTAGTTATTCGCCCGTTTTTAATCAAAACTGTCGTCATTTTTCATCACTCCCGAGTATCACGTAGGGGTTATTAGACTCTTTGAGCCAAAAGAGCAGCTAAGGCTGTTGGTAAGCCTTTATTCGGTTTGACGGGCGGTCGGGCAAAACTCCCGCTTACAGCTATGCCAGGGTTCAGTTCTATCAGAGACTCACAATGACGCACCGCACTGGAAACTCCGTCAACGACCGGAACCGGCAACTGGCCCTGAAGGCTGCGTGCAAGACCAGCAAGAGGAGCTCCGGCCAAAATAATCACATCTGCACCATCTTGTTCAACGGCCTCTTTAGCCAGCTCTTTTAAACGTTCGGCATGATCTTCCTGCACCGTCCCGATGTCCCGCAATGGATCATTCAATGAGCGGATGCTGGCAAGACGTGTGGACAAATGGCTCCGCTCTACGCATTCCTGGTACCATGCTTTGATCCGAGACGAAATAGCGATAATTGAGAAACGTTGGCCCAAGAGGCAGGCAGACGCCAGGGCAGCTTCCGTCATCCCCACTACAGGAACATTCAGCAGTTCCTTGATTCCCAAGAGTCCCGGATCACCGAAAGCCGCAATAACTACGCCGTCGTATTCCCCTTGATGTTCAGCCGCAACACAAGCTGAGGCATAACCACCGATTAGAGCTTCCATTCGAGTTTCTATATAAGCCACCCCAAAGGGAGCCGTCGCGAATATTAAGTCTGTTCCTGGAGAAGCTGCCCGACGCGCTTCCTGAGCAATAAGCTCAGTTACACTTTCTGAAATGTTGGGATTAATAACGAGAACGCGCATAATATGATCACACTTCCTTTGCTTTCATCTTTGAGCCGAATTTGTCGCTTGATTTAACTTATCCAAAACGTGTTGACAAGCAGCCCGCGAACTGAAAGTTCACAGGCTGCTTTTATTAATTTGTCAAACTACTCCGATTTTCTTTTCGTAATTGATGATTGCGCCGGATAAAGCCAGTAGTAGACCTGCTATAGTAAATATCATGAGGCCTGCATAGAAAGAACCTGTAAATTGCACAATTAAACCAATGTAAATGGGAGTAATAACACCAGCAATATTACCGGCTAAGTTCATACATCCACCGATGACACCCACGTGTTGGCGTTGAGCGATCGCGGCCGGAACACTCCAAAAAATACCTGCCCAGCGGAGGAAGAATAAAGCAATTGTTAAGAGGCTGATGGCCATTGTTAAAGAGGCCGTTTTGGCGAGCAAGAAGATAGCAATTGAAGTTCCGATCCCTGCAATTGCGAAGATCGTTCTCATAACTGTGTTGTACTTACCACCCTTTTCTCGCCATTTATCCGCTAATATACCGCCGGTTAACTCACCGATGAATCCAAAACCGAAGATAATTAGTGTAGAGAAACCGATGCTTGATATGTTAATGTGCTGGGTTTTAGCAAGGAAAGTTGGACCCCAAGTGAGCAACCCATAGAATACCGTATTAAAGGAAAACCAGCCCAAACACATTCCCCAGAAGTTACGACTTTGCAAATATTGCTTGGCACCTATTTCAATTTTCGCTTCTTTCTGAGCAGCTTCATACTCTTCCTTGAGTGCACTTTGGATATATTGTCTTTCAGCCGCGTTCACACGTTTATTCGTATCTGGGTCTCCTTTAATGACAAAGTAGCAAATGATACCAACGATGATTGTCATCAAACCTGCACCAATAAGGGCCCCGCGCCAACCGCCAAACCAGGCCATGAAGGCAACAATTATCGGTCCGCCAATAGCCGATCCTAAAGGAGCACCACCATCAACAATCGTGGCCCCTCTTGCTCTTTCTTTACTCGGAAGCCACTTGCCCTGTAATTTTGCACCAGCAGTCATAACCGGAGATTCGGTCACTCCTAAGAGAGCGCGTAAAGCCATGAGCACTCCGCTGCTAGAAGCGAAACCGGTTAGAGTTTGTGCCAGGCCCCAGCCTATTGCGGAACCCAGAACGACCTTTTCTGTGCGGTACTTATCCAGTAAGAATCCCGCGGGAATTTGCATGGCGGCATAACCCCAAAAGAACGAACTGAGAATAACCCCTGTAATAGCTGCATTCAAGTGTAAATCTTTTTGAATTTGCGGCATAGCGACTGATAAAACTGCACGGTCTACATAGTTAATGGTCGCTAAGACAAGTACCGCGATAAAAATGTACCAACGGACACTGGTTCGTTTCACAATATTATTTTTATTGTACTCTTCCATTATTTTAGATTTAGTTGACATAGCTTAGCCCCCCGTTTCTTAAAGAATGGTGGAATTATTCTCGCTTCAGTTTCAAAGTAAAAATAAGGGCTTATAATATCATCATCAAACCATGGAACAGCAAGAAAGCAAACCACAACCCATCTCTAATTCCTCCTTATTAATTATTTGTAAACTGTCGACAGTCAACTGTATATCTACTTATTCGGTGTTCTATATCAAAATCCTTCAACCTTTTTTGAAATTCTGAAAAGATTTATTTCGGGCTTTCCATAGAGCTCAAGCAATTTATTTGCATATGAAAAAAACACAGTTCCCGCCCAAGGGATACTGTGTCTTTAAGCTCAATCGGGTATTAGTTCATAGTGAACCTTCCCCCAAAACCACTCTAAAAAACTTCACATGGAAACAGGACCAATTTCTGGAGACCCTCATCACAGCATCAATGTAATAAAAAACAGGGCCGCTGCTCATGGAATCGATGAGGATACTCCAGGTTAAACATTCGGAATTACGCCTAGTGTTTAAACCTGCCTATTCTTTTCTGCTTGTCTAATAAGCACATTTTTATGGACAAGCGAATAAGATTAGATGGAGGGTGATAATTATGACTCAGCAATTTTCTTTACCGACCCCAACCAGGTACTTTATGACCGCCTCTGGTACAGAAGGACACAGCAAGTTAAATGCTTTTGATAATGCTTTACTTGCTGCCAAGATTGGGAACTTAAACCTGTTACGTGTAAGTTCCATCTTGCCGCCAGGTTGCCTATTTGTGCCAAACCTAAAGATACCGGAAGGTTCGCTTGTACCGGTAGCCTATGGGAGCATTATTAGCGATATTCCTGGAAAAATCATCTCCGCGGCAATGGCTATTGGTTTTGCTAAGAAAGACACCTATGGAGTGATTATGGAATACACCGGGGAATGTGGTGCTGAAGAAGCTGAGAGAACCATTACGGAAATGGTTGAAAAGGCTTTTTTTATTCGCCAAATGGATTTGAAAGATATTAAAACGGTAGCAGTAGAGCATCAAATCGTAAAAATAGGCTGTGCATTTGCTGCAATACCAATGTGGTATTAATAAAATTGTTAGCTGACATTATAACAAAATAATAATACTAATAAATAATAGCGTTTCTTAGAGGAGTGCTATTATTTATTTTTAATCCAGTCCCCATTTTCCTTTGCCCAGGCAAGATAGGAAAACTTAAAGACCACCTCACCGAATTTTCTATCACACGACACCTCATTCCATTCAGTTATACTAATTCAGCCAGTATCCTTTCACCTCAACCCGCCCAACCAACCTTCGCAAGGGTCCTAATTTGGGAAAGCGTCGAAAAAGGCACCAAACGGTAATCCCAACGCTGATGGCGCGGTAAATCTACACTTCTGCTACAACTCTACAGGGAAGCCCGGTTACATTTTGGAGATTGAGTGGAAAACAATATACCTTAAATATTTCTTTATTTATTAATTCAAGATTAGCCAGATTCTCTACTATGAATAGATTATTTTTCCCACAATAAATATCTGCCTTTATGTGATCTCTTGCATTTTTTATTGCAGGAGTATCAATGCCGATAAGTCCAACTTTTTTGGAAATCAAATAATTTATAGTACTATCTGCCAATTCAGGGTAATCTTTAGAATACTCTTCGGTTCCAAATGTTTTTTCTTTTAGCCACCCTGTCCTAAATATCAAAAAGTCTCCCTCGTTTAGGCCAATTGAGTTAAAATCTTCAGGTATTATTTGCCTATCTCTAATTTCTTCAACAGTCACAAGCTTTCCCACAGTAACACATTTTTTCAAATCATAATCTACATACATAGAATCGTAATGTGTACCATAATGGCATAAATCCGATACTGATTTAGAATTAATATCTAATTCGATTTTTAAAGTCAAGTCAATTAACATAAATCTATTCCTCCTGTATTTTCTTCAACCATAGATTATCTATGAAGCACCTCGAAATACCGCCGATTTGAGTTGGCCGGATTTGGCTGGAATTTATACAGCCAAGCGCCGACTACAAACGATACTTGCGCGAAATTAGAACTTTGTAAAGTAAATAATTCTGATGATACTTATACTATACTCTTATAATTTTCTTGCTTTGACTACAAGAGTTACAGGAAGCATCTTTGCTTTTTTCGCAAATTCGCTATTATTGTTTTGCATAATTTCATCATCAGATTGCTCAATCATTTGCTCAATGACAAATCCCGCTTTTGCCAAGGCATTCACATAGGTTGACAGCTTACGATCCGATAATGTCAGCGTACCTTCATCAAAAGATACCGAATACCAAGATTCATCGAAATAACACTTTTTAAAAGTAAGCATATCATTTTCCGCAGCAACACATTTGTGTATAGGATGCGACCAACTGAAAATAAATATGCCGTCTTTTTTAAGGTAAGAAGCAATCCGGCCAAAAGTACCCTCAAGGTCGGTGGTCCAGCCTATGGCATAAATCGAATAAACAAAGTCAAAGTAATCCACTGGTATGCCACATTCTTCTTCCATGGGGGAACAAATCAATTTTGCTGAAAGGCCGCATGCCGTCAAATGTTGCGTTGCCTTGGCAATTTGTTTTTCTGATATATCCATACCCCACAGTTCAGATGCTTTACGTTCCCCCTGATATTGCAAGGAATGACCGGTTCCACAGCCTATCTCCAGCATCTTTTTTCCTGAGACATCGCCAAAAAGTTGGCATTTTTCTTCTGAGACAAATGCTCCATAGAAAGGGAGTGTGGTTGCTCCTAGGATGTCATTTCCTTTTGTGTCCCAAAAAATGCTGTTTGTTTTATGAATAGAATTTTTGTCCATGTCGACTGATATTGCGCTGCCAGCCTCACCAGCGCCTATAATGTTTGTTCTATCAACAGAATTCTTGTTCATGCCGACACACTCCCCAAATATGAATACTCTTTAGTTCGGAATATGCTACAATCGCGTAGTAATTAACCGCCACTGATTATCTTAAAATTCAACACACTTTCTGGTAAATCCTTCTATATTCGAATAAAAAAGCATTTTATCCCCATGAAGAAAACTTGATTCAGGTGGAGCTTTAACTCCATCTGAATCTTAGTCGCACTTATCCAGGGACTTAGCCGCTCTCAACTCACCGCTTGCAGAAACGGGAGTCTTAGAGCGGATTAGTCATCAGATAAAGCAAAAAAGACCAGATCATCTCATTGATCTGGCTCTAAATCTAGTAACACATTTAATTGAATCCAAGACAATTAGCTGATTGAATAAATTACCATGCCCATTACCATAAATTACATTCACGGTCTTTAAGGTACCCTGACACTGTGAACGTTTTACATCGTCTCTGGCTGGCATCCACCGAACTGCCTTCATAGCTCTGATGCCTTCAACTTCAGCTGTCCCACAATACACAGCAGTAGCAAAGGCATCAGTCCTTCTAAACTAACTGTAGGCTTTCAATTTCAAAAATGCTTATACTAAAACGAATTCCATCCTTGGTATGCACCCATTTTTCAGGGAGAACTCAGGATATTAATCTAATTTACCAAGACGTCTGAGCATAGTTTTTTCTACCGCATTAACAATATTTTCATATCCGGTGCAGCGGCAAAGATGACCCGAAAGCAGCTTTCTTAACTGATCTCTGGTATATTCCTTACCTGTTTCCAGTATTTCAACGGCAGTCATAATAAATCCCGGCGTACAGAAGCCGCATTGGATAGCCGTTTCATCTATAAATGACTGCTGAATGTCCGAAAGCTCCCCATTAGGTCCAAGAAGACTTTCCAGCGTGCGGACCTTCTTGCCTTCTGCCCATACAGCAAGGTAAATACAAGAATTAAAGCATTCTCCATCGATAATCACGTTACAGGCTCCGCACTCGCCAACTTCACAGCCTTTTTTTACTGAGGTGAGGCGATAATCGTTTCTCAGCATATCGGTAAGTGAGGCGCGGACATCGACCATGGTTTCAACGTCCTTGCCGTTAATGTTGCATTTCACCAGTTTATATTGCGCTGACATTAAATCTCACCTCCAGACAATCGGACGGCTTCAATTAAGCAGCGCTCTGCCAGTTCCACGGCAATGTGCTGACGGAATGCTTTGGAAGCACGCCAGCTGTCGCGGGGATTGATATCCTCAAGAACGGCAGCTGCAAAGGCCTTCACTGTCTCACTGCTTACAGGCTGACCATTTGCTTTAACTTCCGCCGAAGGGCAGCGCATCGGAACAGGACCGGCAACGCCATAAGCTATCCGCGCCTTGATGATCGTTTTTTTGTCCTCTGAAAGCTTAACATTGACGGAACAGCCTGTCGTCGCAATATCCATGGCATTTCTCATGGCATACTTGATATAGTGCCCTTTATAGCCTGCGTAGCTTTCCTTCGGAATGATAATAGCGGTCTGGATTTCTCCCGCCCTTATATCTACAACACCTGCTTTAAGGTAGAATTCCTTGATGGGAACTCTTCTGACCCCTTCAGGGCCTGTGAGCTCGATAATTGCCTCCCAGGCATGCAGGGTGGAAGCAGAGTCTGCCGAGGTAACACCATTGCAGGTATTGCCGCCTATGGTGCCGATGTTTCGCACCTGAGGACCTCCGATCATATCGACAGCTTCACCAAGAACATTGATGTGTTTTTGAATGATTTCATGTTTGGTAATGTGGGAAAAGCTGGTTAAGGAGCCGATTCTGATGGCTTCATTCTCATCAATCCTGATTCCTCTCATCTCGTCAATCATATAGATACTGATTAATTCTTTGCCGGCACGTTTCCCTTCACGCATCTGGACCAAAACGTCACTGCCGCCTGCGATAATATCTGCTTCGGGGTGCGCAAGTCTTAACTCAACAGCTTCCCGGATGCTGCCGGCTTCATATAATGCTTTAATATCGTACATAATAACTCCTTTCATGCCCGGGGTTTCCGGGCATCATTGTCTAGTCAATTCGCTGAGCGGAGAGATAAAAGGAATCCCGCTAAATAGAGACAAACCGCTGTTAAATCAGTCCTTCTTCAGTAAAACGTTCAAAAAGAACATGAGGTGTCATCGGAGCTTTAAACATGCCAACACCAGTGGCATTTAAAATAGCATTTCTAATGGCGGGGGCAACCGGACATACCGGAGGCTCGCCCAGAGCCTTTGTGCCAAAGGCACTGGTAGGTTCATAATTCTCAACGAACCGCGCCGCGAGATCTGGATGATCCATCATTGTCGGCAGTTTATAGTCGAGAAGATTGTCATTGAGTGCACGGCCCGACTTGGGATCGTACAGAAGCTGTTCCGACAGAGCATAGCCGATACCCATGCTCATACCGCCGTGAACTTGTGCTTCAGCAAGATCAGGGTTAATTAACTGTCCGCAATCATGAACATTGATAATATCAAGTATCTTCACTTTACATAATTTTATATCAACCTCGACATCCACAAAGCAGCAGCCAAAGGAGTAGGCATTGGTCTTAATCTGGTAAGTGCCCTCTGCTGTAATATGCTGTGAATGGGTCAGACTATAAATAGCTTCACAGGCCAGGTCTTCAACCGACATGAGAATTCTGCCATCCGTGCTGCGGACAATATTGTTGTCTGCTATTTCCAGGTTGAAGACAGGCATTCTTGTCAATTCGTGAGCATACTCAAGTATTTTGGCCTTTAGCATCTCAGCAGTCTGCCTGACGGCAAAACCCCCAACGTAGGTTTGCCTGGAGGCATAGGCACCTGTGCCAAAGGGTGTAACATCAGTGTCCTGACAGGATACAACATTAATTTTATCCATGGAGAAGCCTAAAATGTCTGCGGTCATCTGGGCGAAAACAGTATCAGCGCCCTGACCTATTTCAGTTTCGCCTAACTGTATCTGAACCGAACCATCCTGATTAAGAACCATACGGCAGGAAGAGGTTTCCAGACTGATTGGCCATACTGCTGTGTTATACCAAAAAACAGCACATCCTATACCACGGCGGATATTTCCTGTCTGGTGCTTGTATTCCTCGTATTTTCTATCATAATCAATGTCCACTTTTCCTTTTTCTATACATTGTCTAAAGCTGTCAAAGTAGTTCTCATTTTTGGAGAATCCATCAACATAGCCTACAGGCATCAGATGCTTCAGCCTGTACTCAAGGGGATGTGCGCCGATTTTACGTGCTATATCATCGATCTGGCTCTCCACAGGGAACATTGCCTGAGGGATGCCATATCCTCTCATGGCGCCTGCAACAGTACGGTTTGTGAAGACTGTATAAGCATCTGCTTCAACATTAGGACAGGGATATAACTGGGGAAATGCCCCCATTCCTTTAGCTGCAATACCATGTCCATGAGAAGCATAGGCGCCCTGATTGGAGAAAGCTTCCAGCTTTCTGGCTACAATGGTTCCGTCAGGACGTATCCAGGTAACTACGTGACTTCTTATGGCATGACGGACACGGTTGTTAGTAAAGGTTTCTTCTCTTGCCACATCGATCTTGACAAGTCGTCCTCCAACCTGAGTTGAAAGGTAGGCGCACAAGGGTTCATATAAAGCATCCTGCTTGTTGCCGAAACCACCGCCAATATAGGGCTTGATTACCCTGACCTTTCCCCAGGAAATACCGAGCGCCTGTCCAACAACACGGCGGACAATATGGGGTATCTGCGTTGAGGAAACAATATTAATCCTGCCATTTTCTTCATAAGCATAGCAGATATGATTCTCGATATGACAGTGCTGAACGGTAGGAGTATCGTACCAGTCATCAAACTTTATCAGCCCGGGTTCTTTAATGGCCTCCTGATAGTCGCCAATTCTTATATTAGTGTGGCCAAGAATGTTGTTAGGGTATTCTTCATGAAGCTGGGGAGCACCCTCCTGCATGGCCTCCTGAACATCAAGCACAAAAGGGTATTCCTCATAGTCAACTTTAACCTTTCTGACTGCTTGCGCAGCGGCAATATCATTAATAGCTATTACTGCTGCAACCTCTTCGCCATAAAATCTGACTCTGTCTGTCAGAAGAAGACGGTCAGCTACATCCTGATGATGCGGATCTGTTGACCAGGGGTGTCCCGCCGTAGGGAAGTAATATTTAGGAACATCAAAACAGGTGACGATTTTAACAACACCTTCGACCTTTTCCGCTTCAGAAATGTCAATTGATTTAACAAGACCATTAGCGATGGTCGAATGAACAAGCTTAACTATAAGTGCCTTACTGTCACACAGGTCATCAGTATATTTAGTTCTTCCTGTCGCCTTGTCGAAAGCATCTACACGAGGAATACTTTTACCGATATTCATTACATTTACCTCCTAATTCCGCGCGAGCGGAAAAAATTGTAACTTAACATTATTCCATTGTGAAGAGCCCTGAAATTAAATAGCCGCACAATTTTTCAAGCTGTACGGTTAGGTGCACCATTAATTCCCTTTACATTATGGTTGCTGAATAGGATGCCATTTGTGAAGCATTTCCCAAGTCATTGCTTCTGCCTTTACTTGGGCTTCTCTTTCCGCTCCATATTAAATTAAAAAGAACTTTTTCACAAAGCGTCAATTCCCTCCAACTACATGTGTTTATCCTCGTCCTAGCCAATTAAATTCCTGTGGATTATTTTTTAGAAACAGAAAACCCAGGCACAAGAATAACGAGTCAGACACACGCGTTTAGGGTTAATAAACGGCAATCTAATAAGTTATTCATGTAGCCTGGGGCAATTTACGGTTGCCTGGTCGAAACGCTCAAACCATATTAATGAGCTTATACAAGAATAAGAGATTATTATTTTGTAAAAAGATTTTTAATTGGATTTTATGACTTTAATTATACATTTCCTTATTTTTAAGTCAATATTTATTTATTAAAAGTTCTTAAAAGTTGCTACAATTTTCCACAATCAAAAATTAGTTCTTCGATTGGACTCCATCCAGCTTCACAATAATTAATAAATAACGCGCCTACCTTCAGATAGACTTTACCAATTAATCCTTTTTCCCTTCAAGAAGAACCTCGGCAGACCCTCTGTAAAGCTGTAATCATATTTATCTTCAACGGTATTTCTATTTAAACTCCATATATCCCAATTTCTCCAAGCAATTAAATAAGTCAAAGCCCGTATTCATCCATCCCTTCCAGCCATTGATTTCTTCTTTACGTCCAGAAGTGGAAAACAGGCTTATTCTCTTTCGCGACATTCATATTCGCTTATCTTTTTTATAATGTCCCTTTAAATCAAGTTCAGTATCATTCTACAAGTCGTATTGTTCATCAGCCTGAATACGCTTATAGGAGCATCAATAGCAATAACGTTTCCCAAATAATCAGGTTGTCGATTGACATTTTGTACATAGAACGCCACATGTTGTCTCATTTTGCATAGCCCCAATCGCCCATTCTGCGAGTTGCCCAAGCGTAGGTAAAATACTTTTGCCTTTTTCGGTCAACCTATATTCTACCCTCGGCGGTACCTCGTTATATTGCTCTCTATGGACAATTCCCGCCGCCTCTAGTTCTTTCAGAGATTGTGCCAACATTACGTTTGTAATGTCGCCCAGTCTTCTTTTGATGGTGCTGTATCTTAGAGGAGTTTCTCCCGAAAGCATACACACAATCGGCAGTTTCCATTTGCCGCTAAATATATTCAGCAAATAGCGGATAGGACAGAGTAATTCTTCGCTTGGTTGCGTGGTTTCCTGACTGTTTTTGGCGCACATTTTATCTCCCTCAATTCCAATAGTATTTTTTTGATACTAAGTAATAAAAAACTTCGTTATTGTATTATTCTTATTTTATACTAAAATAATATCACGAGGCAATCCTGAACACAAATTTCTTTCGAAAAGGAGCATCTCAGGTTGCCTGCTATGGCGGCGAGGGAGACTCTCTCCAAGGCAAAAAGCTATCTATTCCGCTATGAACAGTAAGAACAAGAATTGGCTATTTAATAAAAGTGCAAAGGGGTCATGTGGGCCATGTTAAACTTAAATAGTTTTATGAACAATGGAATAAAAAATATTTCTGATACTGCCGGACGGTTTTATTTTGGCAATCGCCGGGGGCAAGCGTTCATGTTGCGCGCAGTATCTGCTTTGCATAAAAGCGCAAAGATGAGAGCACGACATGAACAGAATGGCACGCATATCCCCCCTTTCCTGATTGCAAGCATAGCAACAGATTGCAATTTGCGCTGCGCGGGCTGTTATGCATGGGCCAGTGGCGCTTGCGGCGATGGACAGGCACAGGGACAGTTGGTCGCGGACGATTGGCGGCGGCTATTTCAAGAAGCGTCGGACATTGGCATATCTTTTGTCCTTATCGCCGGCGGCGAACCGCTCTTACGCCATGATATTATCAAATTAGCAGCTGAGTTTGATACTATTATTTTCCCCATATTTACCAACGGAACCATGATCGATGAGGATTATCTTAACCTTTTTGATAAACACCGTAATCTTATCCCCATACTTAGTATTGAAGGTGATGCCGAAAAAACAGACGCCCGGCGCGGGAACGGCGTGTCAAAAAAGGTCGCGCAAGCCGTTGAACGTCTCAAAGAAAGGGGTATCCTTTTTGGAGCTTCCATAACGGTAACAACGGAAAATCAAAATGAAGTAACAGAACTGAGCTTTACCGAAACCCTGCGGGAAAATGGCTGCGGTCTTGTTCTCTATGTTGAATATGTTCCTGTGGAAGAAAATACAGACCATTTGATTTTAAATGAAAATGACTTGCGTATCCTTGCGGCCCGGATTGATGGCCTGCGTGAGAATAGGAAAAACAAAGGTATGATCATCCTGTCTTTCCCCGGTGACGAGGAAGCAATGGGCGGGTGTTTAGCCGCAGGACGAGGATTCTTTCACATTAATGCCACTGGCGGAGCCGAACCTTGTCCCTTTTCCCCTTATTCGGATATGAACCTGAAAGAACAATCGCTTTTGACCGTGCTGCAATCCTCATTCTTTGAAAAGGTGCGTGAAATAAGCGCAGCGGAAGCCTTGAACCATAAGGGAGGCTGTACTTTATTTCAATACAAAAATGAGGTGAAACAGGCGGTCATATAGTATTCTGCTTATTTTTAAGGTCACCGCCAGGACTGGGGCAAATCCATTCACAGCTGGAGATCCATTTTGAAGAACGATTATCATACTTATAAGACTTTCCAGGCTGCCAGAAGGCAGCCCTGTTTACTTTGATTGCACAAATCGTTCCTCCCAAACGTATTCCAGTTCATTGAAAACCAAAGTGTCTCTCCTGTCCAACAACTTATCCTCTGCAAAAAAAGTACCCAGGAACAGAAAATTATGTTATACTTTTCTCAACTGAATATGAACCTTCGGGGCAAGGTGAAATTCCTTACCGGCGGTGATGATTGCCCGTGCAATTCAGCCCGCGACTCGATGCAACTATGATGCATCGACTGACTTGGTGAAATTCCAAGGCCGACGGTATAGTCCGGACGAGAGAAGGTAAAAACTAGGTCAAGCAAGCTGCTTTCCTGGTTTCTCTTATGCGCCTCGTGAAAGGAATTGTTTTCGCGAGGTGTTTTTCATGTTAATAATTCTTCTTGTAACATGAGAAGGTTCAATTCAAATACAGTATTAGGATATGGAGGGTTGGATTTGACTCAAAACAAACAGCCATCTCCATTGGATATCTGGTGGATCGCCCTTGGAGCAGCTATGTGGGGACTTGATGGTGTCTTTATCGTAACACTACTGCACTATGTGACATCCTCCCAGATTGTCTGGATGGAACACGTATTACTCTTTCTCTTCGCTTTCCCGGTACTTCTCTGGAAGCGCCATGAGCTCAAGCAACTAAAACTTAATGACTGGTTGGCCGTCCTATTCATAGGCTGGGGAGGATCAGCTTTAGCCTCGGTCCTATTTACAGCCGGATTTACTTACGGCAACCCAAATGTTGTGCTTATCTTACAAAAAATCCAGCCCATTTTTGCCGTACTCCTCGCCACATTGATCCTAAAGGAGCATTTACGGAAAAACTACTGGAAATTATTCTTTGTCGCACTCATCGGGGCCTACCTGCTTACCTTCGGGCTGCACATTCCTTCAACTGCCGGGAGCACTTCACAACTCATCGGATCATTGTTTGCCATCGGAGCCGCTGCACTTTGGGGAGGCTCCACCGTGATGGGCAAACACCTCGCCGGCAAGGTATCTTTTACTACGTTAACTGCTCTTCGCTTCGCGGTTGCCCTGCCCCTGTTGACCGTCATTGTCCTGGCACAACACCCAAACTGGCAAACCATCGGCAAAGCCCTTAGTTTGTCACCCGTTTGGGCAAACCTTCTATTTCAAACCGTCGTGCCCAGCCTTATAAGTCTATTGCTTTATTACCATGGGTTAGATGGAGTGAAGGCATCTCACGCCACTATTGCTGAACTTGCCTTCCCAGCATCAGGCTTGCTTCTTAACTGGCTAATATTGCGCCAGACCATTGACCTTGGGCAATGGCTTGGCTTTGCGGTTGTCTGGCTGGCTGTACTACAGTTATCTAAACTAAACAGCAAACCGGATAAAATAGCACTGTCCCTTGAATCGTCGTCTCCTCAACAAGCCGATTTGGCTAGTAAATAAGCTTACAGGCCTAAAGTGTCACCGTCATTATTCAGATATTTACCTCAATCCATATTAAAATATTTGTTCCAGCTTGAGCCTTCTTTACACGTTCAACTTTTATTGTTCTACCCACACTACGTAGTCCTTGGTGGTAAAATATTGAATGATTTAAAAAATGACCAGAACGCCTGGTCATTTTTTAATCTACCTTTATTTAAGTTTGATCAGATAAAGCTCATTTGTACCTGATTTCATAACTGCAAGACTATAGCCCGTGGCATCATTAGGCAGCTCATATACCCAATTGCCGTTCTCTTTAATGGAGGGAGCTAATTTTCTATAGTCCAGATAATTGTCAATTGCGCCAACAGTCTTATCATAGGTTTTGAATTCCCGCTCTTTGTTGTCAATCATGAGTAAATCCGGTTCCATAGTGATCGCTTTATTGGTTATATTGGTAAGATCAGCATTGACGACAACAAACTTCGTCCCATCTTTCGCATTAACGGGAGAGCCAGATTGAGGGGTAAGAGTCTGTTTTTCTTCCGCACTGTTAATTTTAAGTTTGATGGTGGCAAGTACTATTTCATCGCCGATTGTTTTGTTGACAATAGTCGCGTTATCCTTTTTAGCTTGCTCCATAAAGGTTGGATCCTGTGAAGAATTGTCGCTGGCAGACTTAAAAGAATTACTGATCTCTTTGCCGACAGAAATGAAATTAGACGTAAAGACATCCAACAATTCATCGCTTGGATTATCAATATACCATTTGTTATCTGCCTTGACCAAATTAAAGTCCACTGTTTTTTCAGTAAAGGATTCTTGAACATTTGTCTTTTGTTTGTTCATGGAATTCATAAACAATTGGTTCATATCGTCGTCTTTCATTTGAACACCGGTAAAAGCTAAAGACATAACTTGAGAGAAAGCATCGCCAATCGTCGCCTTAAGGAGCGGGCTGCCATTGACATATTTAAAGTCAACAGGAACCGTAGCTTTGTCACCATCAATTTTCGGTTCTTTGATGGTGTATGTTATTTTAGCTGCATTCTCTTTGAAATAATCCAGAAAATACTTTTCATACTGATCTGCTTCTTTATCTCCGCCTTTTGTAATGTCTGTGATTTTCGCTTTGCTATTGGCATTCGCAGGGTTTACTAATGTCGCCATTTGGGCTAAATCAAACTTCTTCCCAGCATCAATAAAGTCTGATACGGTTTTGTCCGGCTTAGCAGCACTCGAACAGCCGGAAACAAAGAGTAAACCAATGATAGCCAGGATACTAATGAATTTTTTCAATCCTCCACACTCCTCTTTATTTATATAATTTATATATAATTTATATATAGATAAGCTTAAGTTTAACATGATTACAAAATCGGCCTATTCCATTTTAAGAATAATTAATTTATCGATTGATTCTGTACCAGGAAAAGATGTAATTATGCATAGGACACCTTACCTTCTTCTACCGCTCCATGGCTTATTGAGTAAGATAGTTGTTAGGTTTATCATAGCGGCTATTTCTTCTTGAGCTTAGCAAGGGGTGTGGTGGCGGTGACAGCAGATTGGGATAGCAGAAGGCAGGAACATGCTGATTCGAGAAAATCTTACTGAAATAAGAACATTTTCTCAAGTCACTCAGCGAGAGAAATCTCAGTTTTAAAACAATTAAAATTCCAAAGTCAAACCTGCGCTAGCCCATTTAAACTGGGCTGGAAATTCCAGAGATAAACGGCTGGCCATTTGCAGTCCAGTACAATGGTTGGGGGCGATGACTTCCAAATTTAGCGTTTTTAGATAGGCGATCGTCTTTTCTTTTTGTTCCGGACTGGCCGGTCCAAGGTGAGTTCCTCCAATAATGGCTCGAACCTTATCAATTCCAGTCACTTTTTTAGCATGTTCAATAATATTTACTAGTCCGGCATGGGCACAACCAAAAAAGATCACTAATCCCTTGTCACTTTCATAGAACAAACTAACATCGTCTGGCAGTAGATCCTGAACGAACTGCGAGCCATCCTTCCTGACCAATCGTTCATCGATACGCTCAAAATCTGTCTTTCGGGGGACCTCCCCACTCAACCACAATCCTGGTCGTATTTTCACAGGGTCCCGCTGCCAAATAAAGTTTGACCCGGCGCTTTCAAGCTGCTCTTGCCTAAATGGTACACCTAAATAATGTTGTTCACCTGGGCCACTGCTGAAACCACTTCCGTAGTGGCTCATAAACAAATTTGGATGAGCATAAACCAGAATTGCCCCTTTACTCTTGAGAAATTCCATTAAACCTCCGGTATGATCATAATGCCCATGGCTTAATACCAGTTTATCAACCTGACGAAGATCAATTCCCAGCGCTCTGGCATTTTTTACGATGTTACCCTGTTCACCAGTATCTAATAAGATACGTTCATCACCGAAATCAAGAAGCATCGACAGCCCCCATTCGGCAACTACACCATTTGTAACTCCTACCGTGTTTTCTACTAAAATAGTTACTTTTAAACTCACATCTAACCCCCCATTTCTTGAATTCTTGGAATTTATAAATTTAGCAAAAGCCTTTCTAGGCCAAAATATAGCCTTAAAGATAGCCTCTCAGTCTGAACAAACTAATGTACATCTAATTTACTTAGGGTTAGTAACAAACTGACAAAGTGATTTGAGATTATGTAATTTAAAAATCCCTCTCCTTATACCAATTCCACTATTATCTGAGATTTCCTTCTCAAATGACCTAAAAAACACATATCTGGAAACGCCTAAAACGTCTTTCCCCTCAGTTATTGGATAAAGCAAATCTCTAAGTTCAGAAAACACACCACACATAAATTGCTGTTCGCAATATAGATATCCCCTAACAAATAACAAATTTAAGAAAAAACAAGCAGCTTATTTTTATGAAACATTGTAAATAAAGTTACAATGTTTTTGCATACAGAGAATGTTCCATATCCTTCCCGTTGTAGTGCTTAATAAAGACGGATTGCTTTATAAACCTGGCTTTTTCTGCGACTTTAATTGAAGTGATGTTGTCTGTCTTGATTTGGGCATAAACAATACCCAGCCCCATGTTGGCAAAAGCATACTCCGTAAGGGCCTGAACTCCTTCCAGAGCATATCCGTTATGCTGATATTGGTTTTTTAACATATAGCAAACTTCAAAAGCAATTTGGTTGTCGCGGCTAAAGCGATGCAATCCCATCTGTCCGACAAAGGCTGAACTATCTTTTTCAATGGCGGCAAAATAGCCAACACCATCCTGTCGATAATACGACAATTGATTTTTTATCCAATTACTGATCAATTGATCTGAAAAAGTATGTTCCCAAGCGTACATTACTTTGGGATCAGACAGCATTGCTTTTAGTTCTTCAAAATCCCCTTCGTTTATTTTGCGGTATCGCAAGCGTTGACTTTCTAAAATCCATTCATCTGCAGCAAAGGATGTTATAGTACTTTTCATGTATATGCTCCTTATTATGTGCTGAATGCAAAGCACGAAATAATAAAAATTCATCTCATGATATTCAATTGTACGAAATGCCTTAGTTGCTGGTGATATCCCAATTCATTTATCAACCCTTGGCATCAGCAGCACTGTCTCCACATGCCTTGAAGGGCCAAAAAGATGCCGATTGAACCCGGTGGGGCCTTGGCGGCAGAATACTATTTGTTCTGGGTATTTATAAAAGGCTGATTGAAAAAGTCATCGTTTACGAAAATGAATTCCCCGTCGAATTCAAGTCCGGCGTGACTGTGAAGGTAAAGGATTAAAAGCAAAAACAAACAAGGCACTCTACACAATCTGGCACAGGGTGTCTTGCTGTTCTTGACAAAGGCTAACCTCGCGCAATATTAACTTTTGCATCGTTTTGCCTTTATAATCCGGTTATTCCGAACGTGCAGCATAAAATTTTTTTCTTCAGCATAAACAAGCATATCATAACTCCGTATATTTTTCTTTTTTGCCAAAAGCTTTTTCAACAGGATACTTTTTATTATTAGCACTGAGTTTGTCCATAATAATTTCATCCAGATTCAAGCCAACTGTCTCGGCAAATAATATTGAATATATTAGAACATCTGCAAGTTCTTCTTGAATACTGGACATACGTTTAGCAACCGCTTCTTCAGATGATGACCATTGAAAGTTCTCCAATAGTTCTGCAACTTCCAGAGAAATAGATATTGCTAAATCTTTAGGATTATGAAATTGCTTCCATCCCCGTTCATCACGAAATTTCAAAATTTCCTTAATAATTCTATCATCCATTTTATACCTCCCCATACTATGATCGATACATCATAAAGACGCTATCCCTGCCGCAATATTAACAATATCGTTTATTGTGACCCTCTTTGTCTTACTCCATAGTCTTGTCTTTTTACAATCATCTTTCTATGAAAAGCTCTTACATCATCACAATCCTGACATTCCTCTATAAATATATCCCATAACTGAGCGCAAGTTTGAATACCCACTTTCAAGATTTTCAAAATCAAATATTAGAATTAATATTCGTCTAGCGCAACCATATTATAGCATTTTGGTTTTTAATGAGAAAGCTGGATATTATTATATTGCTAAACGGGGAACTAATATATGGGTATGCAAACGTGCTATAATAAAATCTAAGATCTCATTATGTTTTTCGTAGAAAGGAGAGAATTTAATGAATAAGGTGCAAATGGATCGAATCCATACAGGAAAAGGCTTTATCGCGGCCTTAGATCAGAGTGGCGGAAGTACTCCGAAAGCACTTCTTCAATATGGAATTAAGGAAGACAGCTATTCCAATGAAGAAGAAATGTTTAATTTGGTGCATGACATGAGAAAACGGATTATAACAAGTCCTGCATTTACTTCCGAGTACATTTTGGGCGCCATTTTATTTGAGAACACAATGGACCGCACCATTAACGAGCAATTTACTGCTGATTACCTTTGGGAGAAGAAGGGCATCGTTCCTTTTTTAAAGGTTGACAAAGGACTGGCCGCTATTGAAAATGGTGTTCAACTTATGAAGCCAATCCCGGATTTAGACAATCTTTTAAAACGGGCTGTTGAAAAGAACATTTTCGGAACCAAAATGCGCTCTGTTATTAAAGATGCCAACTATGAAGGCATAAAAAAGGTGGTTGAGCAACAATTCGAGCTTGGCAAGCAAATCATTGAGGCCGGGCTGGTTCCAATTATTGAACCTGAGGTGGATATTCATAGCCTGAATAAGGAAGAATCCGAAAAAATATTGAAGCATGAAATCTTCAATCAATTATCCAGCCTTAGACAAAGCGAAAAAGTCATGCTTAAGCTATCCATACCCACAAAAGAAAATTTCTTTAGCGATTTAGCGAGTAATCCTCATATTGCACGGGTCGTCGCTTTGTCCGGAGGATATACTCAAATTGAAGCCAATGAAAAGTTATCACGTAATCAAGGATTGATCGCCAGCTTTTCGCGTGCTCTATCGCAAGGCTTGACAGCTCAGCAAACAGATGAAGAATTTAATGCGACATTGTCAAGCTCCATTAAAGCTATTTATGCAGCATCAATTACATAATAATTTTACAACACTTTATGCCCGTATAAACTGCAAACTACTTCTGAATGCCTTGATGATAAAAAATTGAATGCCTTGATGATAAAAAATATCGTATAACGCTGGTATCCCCTTGGCGGCGGGGAGAGATATAACAAAACCAGGCAACTTAAGGGTATAAGACATATTTGATAAGCAAAAAACAGGAGCAGAGGTTCATCACCAGCTCCTGTTTTTTTGTTGTTAAAAATAGATTGTCTTGTCTTCTTAATAGGACGCAGCATCTAGATCAACTGGAACAACTAAAGATAATAGCTTGTAATCGCTTTTAAGCAGTTGGGCCAGCTGGTCAACGTGCTGATGATACAAATTACGAGCAGTTTGCATCATCCAATTATCCGGTAAAAATTCTTTGGGTAAGAACGGATCTTCCAACAGGATTTCACCGAATATTTCTCCTAGCTCTAGAATTTTCAGCAAAGTATTCCATGGTGTTGCATTAGTTTGGTCTTTGTTATTCGATGAAAATTCACTGATTTTAGAATTGACTAATTCAATGAATTTATAATACTTGTTGTTAATTTCATCAATGTGCCATATTTGATCAACTTGAGAATTGGTGATTAATCCATAGTCAAACTCACCATTTACTATACGGACCCATTCATCCAATCCATATTGAGTAATTGCATCCAGCACAGAAGACTTTCGACTATATGGACATACAAATACGCCATCATATAATGGCCCATAGCCAATTTGTGTCAGATCGCGCCGAAAAGCGTTACGTAATGAACGATATTGTTCCGGTATGCTGAACATAACAAAATGCCAGTGTCCATCCCATTCAGTTAATTTGCTATCAAATTTTAATTGAAATCCTTGTATAGTACTTACACCAACATCAGTTAACAGGTGTTTTCCATTCTCTGTTTTTATATATCCCTTTTTCTTTAACGCTGACAATGTATTACGAACAACCTGATCGCTCTTTCCACAATCTTTATAAATATGAATAAATTCGGATGTTGAAACTTCGTGCCGGTTTTTTATTATATATAGGATCTGCTTTTCCAAAGAAAGCATATCAATACCTCCATGCGGTTTGATATGAAAATTTACTGGCTAAATTTTTGTTTGCAAAGCATGACTAAAGCCTATTTTATTTTTATATTATATTGCTTCTGTAAATATATAACAAGGATCGCAATATATAATAAAAATATTTACATACGCATTTATTTATGTTATATTCTCCTTGTTAGAAGTCTTCACCTGCCAGACATTTGGCCTATGCCTGCTATGGTCAGAATGATATCAATAATCACGCTTGAAAAAAGTCTGATTATTCAGTCCACACTGCTACAACTAAAAGGAGGAATATTTTTGAAGAAAATCATGAGTTTATATTTTGCAATCATGTTCATCATCGGAACAGATACTTTTCTGATTTCACCGCTTTTGCCCACATTGCGTACATCGTTTAATATTAGCGTTGAAACATCAGGTTTGTTGGTTAGCGCTTACGCTATTGGATATGCGGTTTTTGCCTTAATCGCAGGACCGCTGTCAGATATCTGGAACCGAAAAAAGGTAATGTTATTCGGCATTCTGGGTTTTTCGGTATCGACGTTTTTGTGTGCATTTGCGGTGAATTTTTGGATGATGTTTCTATTCCGTATGCTTGCAGGTATCTTTGCCGCTTTTACGTCCCCGCAGGTATGGGCAACCATTCCTATCCTGGTTCCAAGCGAAAAGATCACAAAGGCTATGGGAATTGCATCAGCCGGATTTGCGGTATCCCAGACACTAGGAGTTCCGATTGGCACATATCTAGCCGCTCATTCATGGAAAACTCCATTTTATATTATAGGCGGCTGCGCTTTGCTGCTATTTATTCTGATCTTTCTGGTTGTACCTGATTTTAAGCCGACAGTTACAGATAAGCAGTCCTCTATGTTCGGACGTTATGTTACATTACTTCAAAAAAAGACTGCGCGGATATCTTATCTATCTTACTTTGCCCTTCTGATTGGTGCGTTCGCGGTATTCACATTTGCCAGTACATGGTTATCAGATAAATTTAGTCTTTCCGTTTCGGGAATTGGAAACGTGATGGTCTTTGTTGGTCTTGGCAATTTTATCGGCAGCTTCTTAGGGAGCAATATAATAATAAAACTTGGACGGCGTAATGCGCTAATATCTGGCACCGCAATAATGGGAGTGCTTTATGTGCTGATCACTTTCTCACCCTCAATCTTGCTGATAAACGTAGGCTTCTTCTTGATATACCTGGCCTTTGGATCTATTTTCCCAATTGTGATGGCACATCTTCAGTCCCTTACAACGACATCAAGAGGAACAGTTGCAGCTCTTTCTAACGTCACAAATTATGCTGCAACAACACTCGGTGCCTATCTTGCGGGAATTCTATACGTCCAATTTCGAGGTTTTATTGGAGTGACAGTTTTCGCAGGAATATGTTGCCTGATATCTATTGAGCTATGGACGAGAAATCAAATGGCTGAAAATCAAAGGCTAAGCAACTAAAGCTCAACAGCTGCGGGAAATAAAAAAGCGAGCAGTGCGTGTTAAGGTATTCTGCTTCAGGCATTTAAAGTTACAGAAGCTTCTCTATAACTCGTTTCACATATCTATGCAGAGAAAAGCATGCCAAACAAGGTATGCTTTTCTTGTTGATGAAATGTGGATGGATTTCAAATTTTAGGGCAGCTAGACAAAACCAAAGCATATGTTGTATAATCCAATCATCCTATGTTTGGAGGGAGTAAGCTTATATATGGCGATTGAAAAAGCGAGCCGCTCAACCCTTGTGGGTCAGGTAGTGGCACAGATGGAGCAAATGATAGAAAGCGGCCAATGGAGCATCGGAGACAAAATCCCCGCAGAGCCGCAATTGATGGATATGTTTGAAGTAAGCAGAAACACATTGAGAGAAGGAATACAATCCTTAGTTCATATTGGTTTACTTGAAGCTCGCCAAGGTATCGGTACTACGGTTAAATCCAACAGTAATTTAGGACTTATATTGGAAAAGAAGATTCGGAAAAGTGATCTTTTAGAAGTATTAGAGGTACGTTTAGGATTTGAACGTGAAGCGGCCCAATTTGCATGCATGAGAAGAACAGCAGAAGATTTAACACAAATGGAAATCTGTCTTGATGATTGTAAAAAGGCTTCTAAAACTAATGATCCGTTTCAATTCGCTCAGGCGGACATTGCCTTCCATAAATCTGTTGCTATAGCCACACACAATAAGATATTCCTTGAGCTGTATGAACATATCACAGACGCTTTGCAAAATTCTATTGATAGAATTATGCGCATTAAAAAGCCCGTGAATTTTGAAAATGAAATTCATATAGATCTTTTTCAAGCAATTAAGGCAAGGAACTCGCAGTTGGTTTTAGAAAGTGTAAATCATTACCTAAACGATGCAATAGAAACTCTAAGTACGATGATTAATGAATAAAGGAGAGAATCTAACATTCCAAGGAGGAGATACTCCAATGAATCAATTAAACAACAAACAGGAAAAAAACCTATATTCATCTTCAAAAGGAACTACACCCATAATGTTGATAGTAGGAATTGCATTTTTAGCGGCAAATCTACGGGCACCTTTAACGTCGATCGGACCTCTGGTCAATTTAATTCGTGCCAACTTGCATATTTCAAACACATTAGCGGGCATGATTACAACCCTCCCGCTTTTCGCCTTTGCCCTGTTTTCACCTCTTGCACCGGGATTGGCGCGTAAGTTTGGAACAACATTGGTACTGCTTTGGTCGGTTGCCTTTCTTACGGTTGGGATTTTATTGCGCTCACAGTCAGGAAGCTTTGGTCTATTTCTTGGGACAGCAATTCTTGGATTGTCAATTTCTGTAGGCAATGTATTGATCCCCAGCTTAATTAAAAAGGAATTCCCTGAACGCGTTGGGGTTATGACGGGCATTTATTCTGTTTCTATGAATATATTTGCAGCAATTGCTTCCGGCATCAGCATCCCCTTGGCGACGGAATTGGGGTTGGGATGGATGGGAGCATTAAGAATTTGGGCTTTACTTAGCTTTATATCCATTATCCTTTGGATTCCCCAAATGAAACGTAGAAACCGAAAGATATCCATTATTGAGGAAACAATTGATCTTGACATCGCAACAGATACTCTTGAAATCCATGACGAAATAGATGAAATAACAGTTGTGCAAGGATCGGTCATTAAGAAAGTGAACTTATGGAAATCACCTTTAGCTTGGCAAGTTACTTTATACATGGGATTGCAGTCTATGGTGTTCTATTGCATGGTTGCCTGGTTGCCTGGAATTTTAATTAAACAGGGCATGGATTCCGCAAATGCAGGATGGATGCTTTCTCTCATGCAATTGGCTCTAATTCCTGTTACATTTATAGGTTCTGTTCTTGCTGGGCGTAAAGCTAATCAACGCTCACTAGTGGCAATCGGCTCAATATGCGTCTTGATGGGACTTTTGGGACTGCTTCTCGGAGGGGCAAGGCTTGCTTTCTTATGGATTATCGTATTGGGAGTTGGCGGAGGGCTTACCTTTAGTCTGGCCATGATGTTTTTCAGCCTGCGGACAGAAAACTCGGATGAAGCGGCAAGACTATCCGGCATGGCTCAATCTATAGGTTATATGCTTGCCGCTTTTGGTCCGATGTTCTTCGGGTATCTGCATGATATGACCAACAATTGGACGATGCCGCTTATCATCCTGATTGGATTTGCCGGCATATGCTTGCTTGCTGGATTAGGCGCAGCGCGTGATCTGCATGTTGGCTCAACTGTAAACAATAAAGGGGGACCTGAATTTTTCATTTCTAATTTAGACTAATGCCATTAAAAACACACCTGCTGAAGCAGGTGTGTTTGAAGATAGCGAATAAAACTCGCGTTAAAGGCTGAAGCCTTCTGAAAAGTCCATTAGCTAAGGCACAAAATGGATATTGGACCCCTACAAATCTCTGTTTATCGCTATTCACTCATCGCACGAATAAAACACCATAGATTCAAATATCTGCCCATCTATGCTGATTATTTCATCAATGGGGATCGCTGTGCCATCGGTCATAACGACAACCCGTTCATATTCGTCTATCTTTTTAGCTGAACTAACGGCAGTAACATAGGCGCCGCCGTTCTTCTTCTCATCCGGCTGAAAATAGGTGATTGCAATTTCGGGATGCTCTTTAATCCGATCTGCTATGATTTGCAGCCTATCGCTCAAAGCGTCCTTCATATATTCGTCCAATTTTACCCTCTCATCAGTCAGTCTTGCGGTTTCTTTGATGGCGGAATCATAGCCGGTCAATGCAGCGAAGGGGGAAAACTGAGCTGCCCGGTCAATAGCTGTCATATGAGGGCGTGTCGTAGAGACATGGTGCGGTAGATTGATGATGTCGTCATATGTCTTCGTCATGCCTTGTGCCCTCCAATCTGCCTGTTCCGGTCTACTGTGGTAGCGCCTTCCTCCAGATTCATACCCTTTAGAATAGCGTTCTTGCCGTGTTTCTTTTTTATCTCCAGCATTGCTTTCTGCACCTTTTTTTCTCGTGCAAGCTCGGCTTCTTCATCCTCTTTTTTTGCCTGCGCAGCCGCGTAATCCGTAAAGAGATCAAGCTGTTCAAAGTTGTCCGTCTTTTGAACAGTTGCCTCATCAACAACATGATTCGCTGTGATGTTGACTCTTCTGATCAGGAGATTTTCGTCAACGATGCCTTCAAACAACTCTGTGACGGCATCCAGGATTAGCTTTGTAGAGGAGGTTTGTCTGCCAAGATTGGCCGAACCATGCGCAGATTTCGGAACGGCGCGTCCATAGTGGTCAGTGGTGATTGCCCCGCGATATGATTTTTTTATCTCCAGGTTTGTTAGATTATCGATATCATATCCGACCGTCAAAACAAGCTGGTCGGTCACAAGCCTTTTATCTACCAGATCAAGTACCAGCAGATCTGTCATTTCCCGCACGATCAGCTTCGCTTTGTCAAAAGTATAGGCACAGTGCAGCACCTGCCCCGATCCAATACTGTTTGTGCTTGGCTTATACGCTTTAATATCGGCAATAGTGCATGGCTCCCAACCCCAGGCATGGTCAATCAGCAGTTCAGCGTTGATACCGAACAGCTTGTATAGTAAATCCTCGTTGTAATAATCAGTAGGTTTACCGAGAGAGCATCTTGCGATATCTCCCATCGTAAGGAGACCTTTTTCCTCCAGCTTCTTGGCATATCCTTTTCCAACGCGCCAAAAGTCTCTTAGAGGCTGGTGTGACCACAAGGAGCGACGGTAGCTCATTTCGTCCAGCTCGGCGATCCGCATACCGTTGTTATCAGCCGGTATGTGTTTTGCCTGAATATCCATAGCGATTTTGCTAAGGTAGAGGTTTGTGCCAATTCCCACCGTTGCTGTAATGCCGGTTGTTTTAAGTACATCCAAAATCATTTTCGTGGCAAGCTCACGGGCTGAAAGATTGTAGATGTTCAGATAATCCGTGGCGTCAAGGAATACCTCGTCGATGGAGTAGACATGAATATCTTCGGGCGCGATGTACTTCAAGTAGATATTGTAGATCCGCGTGCTGTATTCTATATAATGCGCCATCCTCGGTAGAGCAACAATGTAGTCCAACGAGAGACCCGGTGAGGATTTCAATTCAGTATCGTTGCAGGAAACGCCGGAAAAGGCTCGTCCTGGTGCTTTGCGCAGCCGTGCCGCATTTGCTTCCTTGACCTTCTGCACGACCTCAAACAGCCTCGCCCTACCGGGAATGCCGTGTGCTTTGAGGGAGGGAGAAACGGCAAGACAGATGGTTTTTTCTGTGCGGCTTGCATCAGCGACAACAAGGTTGGTGGTCAGTGGATCAAGCCCTTGTTCTATACACTCGACCGAAGCGTAGAAGGATTTTAAATCGATCGCGATATAGATTCTGTTCTTCATGCTTATTCTCCGGTCTCCTCCTTCAAAAATTGTCTGCTCGCAAATTGGAATTATAAAGTTCTCATTATGCCCATAATCAGCTTCTCCCCAAACTTTGCATTATATAAAGAAGACTTGATTCAGGTGGAGCTTTAACTCCATCTGAATCTTAGCCGCCCTTATCCGGGGACTTAGCCGCTCTTAACTCACCGCTTGCAGAAGCGGGAGTCTTTGAGCGGATTAGTCAGCGGATAAATATATCTGCACTACAAATTCCTGTTTGTCTTCATGCTTTATAAAGTGGCTTATCCTTTATCATTCTATATGTCCGGTTATTAAAAGTTCAAACATAGGCTCCGAAATTCCTAATGTCATCTATAAAACGCCACAAAAAATGCGGTCAAAAAATGTGCTTTTTGGCAACTACCGCACCTCTATCTACCGAAATCGATTAGTTTGATAGTGATTCGATAGGTTTAAATTCACATACAAATTATACAAAACATATGTTCTGTTTGCAATATGGATACTATCCAGCCTCATTATACTTACCTCCGAGCCGTAGTCCATCCTTTTACCGAATCCCGCACTATGCCTGAATGAAATCGCCATACAGTTCACCGCTTAGGACATATTCTACATTTTATGAATTGGCAGGAGTTTGGCTAAGGCTGATTTATATAACTTATACTCTTTATTACCATTCCTCACTTTATAAGATTTCAACATACCCTTCTATTCCATGCACACGAATTCGTTGCCCATCTTTTATTAGTTTGGTAGCATTTTCTACTCCGACAACTGCCGGTAAGCCATATTCACGAGCGATAACTGCTCCATGGGTCATCAGTCCGCCAACTTCGGTGACTAGGCCTTTTAAGGATACAAATAATGGTGTCCAACTGGGGTCAGTAAAGGTAGTGACTAATATATCTCCATCTTCTAAATTTGCGTCTTCCATACTTAAGATGACGCGTGCTCTTCCCTCTATAACTCCTGAAGAAACAGGCAGACCTGCCATAGCGCCCGCTGGAAGATTTTCTCGTTTGTACTCGTCTGCAATTATTTCACCTTCAGAGGTGATAACACGTGGAGGAGTTAGTTTTTCAAATAATTTGTACTCTTCTTTTCTCTTGCAGATGATTTCATAATCCAGTTTATTTGTGACTAAGACTTCGCGAAGTTCTTCAAAAGTGAGGTAATATATATCTTCTTTTTCATGAATAACATTTGTCTGTACGAGTCGATCGACTTCTTTCAGTAAAGCCTGCTTATAAATAAAGTATCGGCTAACCATGCCGTATTTTGGATATTCACGATAGCCAATAAAATTTTGGATTAGGTCAATCATTCGCTTTGTTTCTTTGGCTTTTTCTTCACCATCCGGCAACGTATTTAATACTATCATATTTTCTTAACGATCCAGAAGAGAACTCATGATATTAAGAATATCCGGTTTACTTACTGGTTCAGCATGTCCCATTACACAAATATCAAAATCAAATTCTTCAATCGCTGTAATTAAAGAACGTAATTTATCTTTATCTAAATAGCAATTATCGTAATAATCCACTCCAACAGCATCACCAATAAATAACACTCTTTCTTGAGGTATAAATATGCAAATACAATCTTCACTATGAGGAGATACGATATGATGTAATTCTACAACAATATCTCCCAGATCAATTTCCATATTTCTATCGTAAGAGATATCGGAGGTCGTTACTCGTATCTCCGAAAGTAGCGGATATTCCTTCCGAATACAAATATCAGCAAATTCAATCTCAACCTTTGCTTCCAATCTCTTTTTCATTTCGGAATCTGTCCATTTCCACTTAGCTATTTCTGCTAGTTTAGCATTCGTTTTTTTGTGAGCAATTGTAATGCCTTCCACTGCATTCATAACCGAAAGTATGATCCCAATGCCAATGTGTAATTGCAATAAAGTCTGGTTTTCTTAACCCTTCATTAGTTATAGAATCATTAAATAACTCAACATGTCTTCTAGAGTTACCTGAATCCACCATTAAAGAATACTTTTGTCCGCTTATATATCCAAGAACCGGCCTATCAGCCTCTTTACTATGCGTAGTATAAAAAACGCGTTCTGTTAACTGCTTCAGCTCCATATAATAAATCCTCCTAGCATATTTATAATTTTATACAAGCTCACATCACCAACATCTCATTCCACTTTATTTTTTGGCAAAGAAACCGTCTCAGCGTGCCTTGAGTAGACAAAAAAGATGCCGCCTGAGCCTGATAGGGCCTTGGCGGCAAGTGCTTTCCGGCAACATATACTGCTAGCTTAAACGGAAAACTCCACCATTGCCAAATTCAAATGTTCCTCCTGCCTCTAGCTCGAAATGTTTCTTTGCAATACCTAAATCAGTCAAATCCAGGGAATAGTCATCCGCAATTTGAGCGCTTAAAATGTTGTTCTCATACTTAAACATTGCTTTTTGGGTATTTTTAGCGCTTGGGGCAAGTAACACAGCCTTCATTCCGTTTTGTACCCATTGCGGCACCGGTTGATCGCTTATGATTCTTTCTGCCATATTTTTTACTTTTCTATGTGTAGCAGACCGCATCATCTTTTCTGTTAGTGAGGGCGCTGCCACTTTACCTACTAAGACAACACAAACCAGTTCCTCGCTGTCATCAACAATTAATTCTTCCTTGTCAAAGGTGCCTCCAACCCAACAGGTTCCCAAACCTAAATCAGTTATAGCAAGAACTAAATCTTCTCCGTAATAGCCAATTCTTTCCTTCAAATTCTTGAGTTCTTTGTTCCCTTTCATCAATATAACTGAACGCACATTGGTAAATAAGCCGTAACTCTTTCTTAATTTCTGAAAAGCATTGCTCCCGTCCTCCAAAAATGCCATGGCTAAGCCAGATGCTTCATTTAATTCATTAATAAGAGAAATGATTATTTTCTTTTCTGAACTTGTAACCGGCTCTTTTTCAAACTTTCTCCGTGAAATTCTATTTTCTATTGCCCTGCGCATAAAATTACCTCCAAATTGCTCATCCACTTCCCGGATAAAATTCTTTCATTAAATCGTCAATATGGAATACAAGATTCTTAAGCAATTCCAATTTAGTAGAAATATTGATATAGTAAAAATTCCTTGCGCCTTCTTTGCGCATTAGTATGATACCTGCATCCCGCAAAATTTTCAGATGGTGTGAAACAGCAGGGCGAGAAAGATGAACTTGCTCTGTAATTTCACCGACACGCAGGCCGGTCTTGCAGGTAGTTTCCATCAAAACCATAATGATAGCCTGACGCGTTTCATCGCCAATAGCCAATAAGATTTTTTGACAATTCATAAAGTCCTGTCTTATCAGCTTGAGCTGCTCGTGTTTATCCATATAGACACCTCTTAAATCTCGTTTAATAGTTCGAACTAATAAACTATATGTAATCATATAGAAGCCTTCAGCCCTATGCAATATTGGGAAAGAAAATCAAGACGAACTTACACCAAATAGGCATTCTTGATCGTTGTCCGAAAGTCCTGAAACACAAAACCGAGATTTTCCCGGCGGAAGGCGGAAATCTCCTTTTCCTTAATGGTGTTGAGCGCTTTCCCCTTGAGCAGAACCTCCTTTGCTGAGTAGGTTCAGTATAGCAAAACTGGAAAATGCCCTGCCATAACTTTGGCTTACATTTTCCAGTTTAAGCTTACCCTTTTGTAAGGTAGATCATCATTTTATTCTTGCACTGTATCGCCCGTAGCATATGCAGGAAAGCCCCTCCCTTTTCAGATACCATTTTATCACGGAAAAGGATTAATAAACCTTACTAACAGTATTAGCAGCACTTTTTACTACAGTTACCAACTCATCCCTTTTTGTACCGCTAACGCAAACATCATAAAAACCCATGTCCTTAAGAATTTTAACATCCTGGGGCGGAATGACTCCACCAATGACAAAGGCAATACTTTGCTCAAGGCCTTTTTGTCTGGCTAATTCCAAAAGGTGTTTGCCTGTACGCAAATGAGCACCCGATAGTGAGCTGACCCCAATAACTTGAGCATCTTCTTCCATGGCTGCTTTGAGGGCATTTTCTGCAGTGGTGTTGCCCATATAGACAACTTCCATACCTTCTTCTTTTAAAATGGTACTTACGACGATGATGCCGCGATTATGTGTCTCGGGTCCGAGACAACACATTAAAACTTTAATTCTTGTATCTTCCAAGCTGTCCATCCCTTTCCTTTAAAATACACCGGGCCGTTTCCAAAGGCCAAAAACTTCTTTAAAAATCTTCCATTGTTCACCAACCGTACAACCTGCCCGGGCACAATTCACCGTATATTCCATGACGTTCTTACCCTCTCTGCAGGCTATCCTTAATTCATGAAGGGCTTTTTCAACCCCGGCACTATTTCTCTTCTTTCTGTGATCCTCAAGGCGCTGTAATTGTCTGGCCTCACATTCCTCAGGATAACGAAAGGCTTCAAAATTTTCTCCTTCACCGCTTTTTTGGTAATTATGACCGACAATTTTAATTTCACCTTTTTCAATCCGCATTTGTTCTTTATACATATAATTGTATATTTTCCGGCTGAGATAGCCGTTGGCAATAGCTTCCACATAGCCCCCCTGGTTCTCAATCTCTGTGATCTCGGCTAAGATTTTCTCTTCCATCTGATTGGTCAAAGCCTCTATGTAATAAGAACCTCCCAAAGGATCAACAACAGCGGTAACTCCTGTTTCATGTTCAATAATTTGCTGGGTCCGTAAAGAAAGCAGGGACGCTTCCTCAGAAGGAACCGAAATTGCCTCGTCATAGGAATCGACATGCAAAGACTGGACCCCGCCAAGAACGGCAGCCAAGGCCTCAAAAGCCGAGCGAATAGCATTGTTATAAGGTTCTTCCCTGACCAAGCTTATACCGGAAGTCTGCAGATGACACCTCATCCAGGTTGACCGGTCCTTCTTCGCCTGATACTTATACTTAAGGATTCTGTACCAAAGTCTCCTCATGGCCCGCAGTCTGGAAACCTCCTCGAAGATATCCATCCCTCCGGACCAGAAGAAGGCTAATCTCTCAGCCACCCAATCCACTTCGTAACCGCGACGAATCATTTCATCCAGGATGGCCATCCCGTGAGTTGCCGCTACAGCCATCTCTGTGACACCGGATGTCCCGAATTCCCGGAAATTATAACCATTAAGGGTAATGAAATTCCACTTCGGCACATTCCGGCGGATGAATTCAATATTGTCACACTCAATCCGGAAACAATCTTTGGGAGGAATGTATTCAGAAGAATTACGCACCAGTTCTTCAAGGGTCATATCATTTTGGGAACTGCCTTGAAGCTGCTCCCAGGGCACCCCTCTTCTTTCGGCCATGACCAGATACATGGGAAAGAGGCAGGCCGTATTGGAAGGGTAGTGCGTAACGATGGAGGAAGTTTCTTTAGCAATATCAATCCCTTCATAAAGCAATTCCCAGTCCTGAACATGGTTGACACTGACTCCGCAGGACCCCACGGACCCTTGGGCCATTGGGTCGTCACAATCATACATTTGAATCGTCGGCATATCAAAAAGGAGATTAATTCCTGTCGCTCCGTGATTCAGCAAATACTTTATGCGCAGGTTCGTGTCCTCCGGACCGCCAAAACCGACCAATTGACGTTGGGTAAAGGTACGGCCGCGATACATATTGCTATGAATTCCCCGGGTAAAGGGAGCTTCGCCCGGATTTCCCAGTTGAGCACAGTAATCCGTATTGGCAGTATTCAAGGGGGTATAGATCAGTTCCCGGGGAATTTCAGAACCCAGAACGGTCAGGGGAATACTTTCCCAATTAGCGAGATCCTGGGCTTTAACCTTTTCTTTTTTCCATTGCTTCAGACCATCCTGAACTTTGGCCAGATACGTCGGGTCATAGACCTGACAATTTTCAGTTTTCTTCCTAGCCTCTTCAAGTATCTCTGCCGTTGTTTTTGGCTGCTCACTTGGCATAATTATTCACCTTCCTCTATGTGTCTTGCTAAAAAGCAATTGCAGTATTTCATCCGCGGCCTGATAAGGATTTAAGCCCCCCTCCTGAACTCTCATGAAAATTTTTTTAACTTCCTCAGCTTCTAAGAAGCTTTCACGCAAGTAGTTTTTCAATCTTTCTTCTATAGCACTATAGCAGGCATGTTCACGCTGCAGGCGGGTCTGTCGTTCCTTTAATCCCGATTGCCCTAAAAATGTTCTGTGTCTTTGCATGGCTGCATAGAGGTCTGAAATCCCCCGGTCATTGAGTGCTTCCGTCAAGATAATTTCCGGAGTCCAGTCACTGTCTTTCCTCAAATAGAGCATCATTTGCAGGTCATCGACCACATCCCGGGCACCCGGAAGATCCGCTTTATTGACGACTAACACATCGGCAATTTCTAAAATCCCCGCTTTTAAGGCCTGCATCTGATCGCCCAGTCCCGGAACAGAAACAACAACCTTGGTGTCGGCATAACGCATAATATCAGCTTCCATTTGACCCACTCCTACGGTTTCAACGATGATAACCTCTTTCCCAAAAGCATCCATCAGTTTAATAATTTCACTTACCCGGGGAGCCAAGCCGCCCAGCGCACCACGGGTGGCCAGACTCCGCAAGTAGACACCGTCATCTCGGTAAGCCCACTCCATCCGCACCCGGTCACCAAGAAAAGCTCCCCCGCTGAAAATACTGCTGGGGTCTACACAGAGCACACCGACACGATAAGCTTTATTTCTAAAATTACGGATCAACTTATCGACTAAGGTACTTTTTCCAGCGCCGGGAGGACCGGTAACCCCGAGAACATACGCTTTACCTGTCAGGGGATAGATTGCCTTCATAATATCCAGGGATTTAGGGCTATCGTTCTCAACCAGCGTGATTAGTTTACTAAGAGCCATTCGATCTTTTTGAATGAAGCGTTCAATAAGTTTTTCCATCTCTGCATCTCCAATAGTAAACTTTGTAAATAAGCGTTTTGACTGATCTCTAAATAAAATACCCTCCATTGATATCGATCACCGCACCTGTCATATAAGCTGCCGAATCAGCCGCGACAAACACAACCACATCGGCGATTTCAGCCGGTTCTGCCAAACGTCCGGCTGGAATCCTGGCAATGAGCGCCTGAAGTTGTTCTTCAGGATATTTCAGCATCATATCCGTTTTAATATAACCGGGGGCCAGAGCATTACAGGTGATTCCTTTGGACATATTCTCAACAGCCGTAACTTTTGTTAAGGCGATTAACCCCGATTTTGTTGACGCATAATACCCCGTCCCCGGGATACCTAGTCTGGCCGTAAGGGATGAGATATTGACAATTCGGCCATAATTATTTTGTCTCATACCAGGCAAGACGGCTTTTGTACAGATAAAAGGCCCGGTAAGATTGACATTCATTACAGCCTGCCAATTCTGTAAGTTGCCTTTATGGATCAAACCGTCACGATTAATACCGGCATTGTTAACCAGGATATCGATGCGTCCGAAACGGGCTATGATTTCCTCAACCATCTGATTGACTTCACTTTCCTGAGTCACGTCGGCGAAAAAAACCTCAGCGTCTGTTCCTATTTTACGAAGTTCCGAGACGGTCTCCCGGGCTTTTACTTCATTCAGTGAGATATCGTTAATTGCCAGGTCAGCCCCCTCATTGGCTAAGGCGAAAGCAATTGCTTTTCCTAATCCCTGACCACTGCCTGTTACCAGGGCAACTCTCTCTTTAATTTTCATGGCTTACCTTCCTTCCGTCCTGATCTTTAAATCCCCTCTGCCCGCTCATTTTCAACTACAACTTGCTGATACGAGTCTGCCTGTTCCTTTAGACCTTTAGAGCGCGCTCATCTAGATTTAATGCAAAAAATATGCCAATATATTTTTAATATTCAGATAACATGTTGCGAGCCTTTTTGTTTAAATTCTCAGATATTAAAATTAAACAAAAAAATACGCGATGCTCTATTGCATCGCTTAAGGTCATTTTACAGGCAATCCCTGATGCGCCAGCTAATCAGTGATGTTTCTCGGCATCACCAAACTTTCTTTTCCATAAAGTTTCAGCTTGCGTACTACAGTAGATTGATTAATGCCTAACATTGAAGCAGCTTTCCTGGTACTTTTGGTCAAATGATAGGCTTGTAAGATCATTTTTTTCTCAGTTTCGGCTAGGGCATCTTTTAAAAGACCAAGGGGAGGCGGATCTGCAGCAGTTATTTCTTTAGGGCCATTAAACAAAGAAGGATCGATCCCTTCATCAGGGCTTAAAATTACCATTCGTTCAATGGTATTTTCAAGTTCACGAATGTTTCCCGGCCAATCGTGTTCCGTAAAAGCTTGCATGAGTTCCGGAGAAATCTTGCGGTTAAGATTATATTTCTTCGAGAATTTGCGCATGAAGTACTCCACCAACATAGGAATATCGGTTACACGTTCGCGAAGAGGCGGGATATAAATATTGACAACATTTAAGCGATAATAAAGATCCTGGCGAAACGTCCCCTCTTTAACCATTTGCTCTAAGTTGCGGTTTGTCGCTGCAATCAAGCGCACATCAACAGAAATACTCTGCGTACCGCCCAGGCGGGTAATCTCCTTTTCCTGGATCACTCTCAGTAACTTGACTTGAAGGTCAAGCGGAAGTTCACCCACTTCATCGAGGAATAAGGTTCCATTGAAAGCAAGTTCAAAGATTCCAGGTTTTCCCTTCTTAGAGGCCCCTGTAAAGGCTCCTTCCTCATAACCAAATAGTTCCGACTCGATCAAACTTGGGGAGAGAGCTCCGCAATTAATTTTAATAAAAGGTCCAGTCGATCGTTTGCTTGCTTCGTGAATCATCCGGGTTATAATTTCCTTGCCTACGCCGGATTCCCCGGTGATTAGTACATTGGTATCCACTGGCGCTACACGAATGGATAATTCCACAACTTTTCGGATTTCAGGGCTATTAAAGATAAAGCCGTCCTCAAGGGCTTTTATCTTTAAGCGGGATAGTTCAGAGCGATAGCTGTCCATCTCTTGAGAAAATTTATGAAGATTTCGTCGCAGGGAATTTAGTTCCGTGAGGTCTCGTATATTGGCAATAACACGTACTACCTTGCCCTTCGCATTGAAAACGGGGGTTCCTGTAAAGAGAATTTCCCTGCCCTTAATTTCTTGAATCATAGTAGCGGAATTAAGGGTTTGGAGTACTTTGGCTGTGACAAGTTCTGATAAGTAACCTCTTGTGACAAGTTCTGTGACAGGTTGTCCGGTAAAATTCTCTTCAAGGGGAATGCCAAGCATTAAGCGGTAGGCCTTGTTCATGCGGATTATGCAGCCTTTATCATCTGAAATGACTAAGCCATCAGCCGAAGAATCGATCAAGGCGCTGAGTTCGCTATTCAGTTCTTGAACAGAATGGATTTGGTGAGAGACCAATTCCAGGTCAGTAATATCTATAAAAGAACTTACCGCTCCGGTTATTTGCCCATTAATTATAATGGGCGTGCGATTGGTTAATACTGTTCTATCCCCAATCTGCAGTTTAACTCCATATTGGGGCTCAGCACTATGTAAAACATCTTTGATCTCAGACAAAGGAATAAGTTCATTGACATCACGCCCAATAATTTCTTCACCGCCTACCATAAACTTCCTGGCAGTTTCGTTGATATAGGTTATTTTTCCATTGATATCAACTGCGATAATTCCATTGTAGACTGAATCAAGCACAGCTCGAAGTTCATTCACAAGCATTCTTGACTTCTCGCTCTCTGTACTTTCATAGCCCATTAAAGGTCCCCCCAACCGTAAAGTCTGGAATCCCTGTTCAATTCTAAAACAGCTCAATTTTAAACTGACGTTTAAACACTCACAATATTCCTTCTGCAAAGAAGTTCTTAAACCCTGCAATTTATCGGATATTGATTGTGCAATCCGGTTTCTAAAATCCTCTTCAACTTATTATTCTATAAATACAAAGGCTATTCTTTAGTAGATATTTGCCTCCGCTTTCTATTTTAAAGATATATACATATGTATTTCAGAATTCTCCATGTCGCCTCCACCTTGATACTCTTCAAAATCACAGCCGTATTTTCTATCTAAGTCCATAGACCAAAGCTTCACCCAAAATTCACCTACTGCTTTTTGTACGTGGCCATGAATAATAAATTTTGCGTATTTTCCAGAGGAAATAATTTCTGACTGTACATTCTCAGGCAGGCTTGCCGTAGTTTCAACTTCACAACAAACCATTACATCATATGCTCCGCTTACACCATTTTCATAATTCGTATAAAGACCTATGCTCTTATCATTTTTCTTATCCGGTATGGAATGATATATACCCTCTGCAAAAAAGCTCTGCCAAGCCATGCCGATACTCTTGCTCATGCCTGGGTCACTGTTGCTGGTTCTGATTCTAAGTCCTGCTACCCTTTTTTCTTCCAATTGCACTAATTCATAATTCATTTTCATATACCTCTTTTCATATTGTAATGAAATCAGTATATTACTCTTAATAAGACACCAGTATGTCATATTATAAATAGTTCTTTAAGTTCCTTTCGAGTTTTCCTTTTATGATTTTCCTGATATACTCCGGTTCTAAAACCTCTCCATAATCACCAAATGAGAGAACATATCCATATACCCACTCGTCTTCCAGCAAATTTGCTGTCACTGTAAAGCTTCCGTCTGCATTTTTCGTTATAGCCTCCTGCCCAAATTCATCATATACCCTATAAGCCATACTCGCTTCAATTTTCATTACAAGCTTGATCATTTTATTAGTTGCTTCATGCGATATTTCCCAGATATCTTGGGGAATATCTCTTGCAAACTTTTCCTTTAATAGGGCAAGATTTTTTATCCGGGTTACTCTGAACATTCTGTAGTCATTCTTAACAGTACAAAAACCATAAACATACCAGGCCCGTCCTTTAAACATCAGCTGCAGCGGTTCTATTATTCTTTTTGTCTTTTCCCCATAAGAACTATAATAGTCAAATTCTACAGGGTTTTTGTTGATTATAGCTGTTTTAAGCAGATTAAATTTTTCTTTTTCATCTGAATTACTGCCCCAAGGCGAAAAGTCAACATCTATCCATTCGGTATAATTCTTATCAAACATTGCTGCTAATTTTTTGAGAACCAGCTCTGCATCAGGGACATTTAAGGCCTTCATCCCCTGCAAAGATGATAGAATATCAATTTGTTCCTTTTCAGAAAGGATTGATTTCTTAATCACAAAGTTTTCGAGAAGACTGATTCCCCCACCTTTTCCCTTGTTTGCATATATGGGTATGCCTGCTGCACTTAACACATCTACATCCCGATATATTGTCCTTTGCGATACTTCAAAATGCTCTGATAACTTCTTTGCTGTGACGATCTTTTTCTCAAACAGAATATAGACAATTTCAAGCAGCCTATTAATCTGCATACTTTATCACCCATAATTATATTAACACAAATATATGACAACCTTCTGTCATATTAATATTAAACTTCTTTAATCAAAAAATTATCAGATAGAATATCAATTAATTACCTTTAAAAGTAAAAAGAGAGGCCTGACAAATTGGAAGTTGTAGCTTATACCTTGAGGAGACAAAAGAGATGCCATCGCCGGCATCTCTTTTGTGCGCTAAACTATAAAATAAAATTCAGGATTTAGTCACCATCCCGGTGTTTCCGTTGACTATGACAGTGTCCCCTGTTTGCAGCAGAGCCGTAGCATTGCCGGTGCCGACAACGGCCGGAATGCCAATTTCCCGGGCCACAATTGCCGCATGGGACAGTGGTGCGCCCAAATCGGTAACGATTGCCGCGGCCTTGGGGAACAGCGGCGTCCACCCGATATTGGTCATGGTGGTCACTAATATTTCGCCTTTCTGAAAAAGCTTGCCCTCCTCAAAATTGTGCAGCACACGCACCCTGCCCTCGACTATCCCCGGAGCACCCGCAAAGCCTTTAATTCCTTCGCTGCTTGGGCTTGACGTGCCAGCGTTAGGGTCGTAATAGTCCTGACGGCGGTTTGCGGAATTAAGCCACTCCTGGGGATTGAATCTCCCCCTGATAAATTGCGGAAACGCGGGCAGGTTCTGATATCTTTCAAAGCTATTGCGTCTATCCGGCAGATGCTTGAGCATTGAGGTATCCCCCTGCAAGAAACACGGAATCTCAAAGCAATACATCATAAACACATCGTCGCCAAGGGCAGTGATTTCCCCTATTTTCAGGAGCAAATGGCGCATAACCCGGAAGACCTTATTAAATTCGTTCCGCAAGGATTCTCGTGTATTGGCATCCTCGGATACTTTTAGCAGCCTTCTTTCCAGCCATTTTACTTTGCCTGGGTATTTCTGGGCAAAGCGGGCTTTAGCTTTTTGGAATTCTTGCCTCTGCCTTTCCAGGAGCTCTTCCGGCTTCAGGTCAAGACTTGCATACTCTTTGATCTGATTGTCCACATAATCCGGGTCATCAGCCGGATAGGGATAATACGGATCAAATTCGTTCGGGCTTCGATGACCATAGAACTCCAGATACTTGGCCTGGCTGAGCTTCCCTTTAATTACTTGTTCGATACCCAGCATAGGCTGCATACTCACCAGCACGCCTTGGCCGCTGAAGTTCGAACAAAGAAGATTGGCTTCACCCTCGCCAACCATTTTGGCAAGCTTCTTGCGGAGAGAAATCAGGGTCACACTCCCTGCGCCGCCAAACCAGATATACCAGAGCGCAGACAGAAACGGGCGCACATTGCCGGTCCAGAGAGCCTGAAGCTCTTCTTTGCTCTTGGCCTTTTCAATGTCTTTAAGGGTTTGCACGTACCAAACAGGCGTATGCTCAAGGTAATAGGCTTTCTGTTTTTTGGAATCTCTCATGCGTTTTAGGCTTTTTAGGGCGCGAACAAACATCTCCTTGATCAAATGCCCGGTTTTGAACGGATAGACAGGGATCTCCAGATTATCGGGGACGCGGCCGAAGGCGTCACTGATCAAGGCCTTGGCGCGGGGGACGTTAAACCCCAGCACCCTCATGGCGCTGATGGTTACGCTGATGTTGGAATAGGTCCTGCCGCAGATATTGCCAAACATATAATAACCCGGGACCTTCTGACATTCCAGGTCCATCTCGCGCAGCAGACTCCAGGCAAAGGGACTCATCACGCCGGGGATGGCCTCGCCCACATTATTGCTGGTCCAAAGCGCATCCCCATCTAGACTCTGATTGATCTCATAGGTATCGTAATTAATCGTTTCCAGGGTAGTAATCGGGCGCGCCTGCACAATGTAAAGCCTTTTATCGGCAATAACCCACTCAATATCCATCTCCCGGCCGAAAATTCCTTCGGTCTTTTCTACTGCCTTGTGCATTTCTTTGGCGTAAGCGGCCAAGGTCTTGTCTCCGCTATACCGCGCTTTAAGCCTTGATATGGTAAACGGATAGGCATTGGCCACACCGGATACGAGGGATTCGCCAGCACCGAAAACGTAATTTCCGACCATGTTAACATGACTGCCGGTAATAGGATCGGCTGAGAAGGTAACTCCTGAAATCTGGGCCTTGATCATGATCTGAACCACAACCGCCATATCATGGGCAACGTCAAGGCCATGAAACGCGCTGTACCTGCTCACGCGCTCTGATGAGGCGGACGCCGCAACCCTGTCGATCGCGGCAAAGATCGAATCCTTACAGACATCTAAGACCGATTCGAACTCACCGGCGAAGGAGGTTTTCGCGCTATCCTCGGCAAGTGCCGAGGAACGCACAGCCAGCGGAACATCCGGCAGGGCGGCCAGGCATTTTTCAATGTCGGCTTTAGCTTCCGGCTTTAGTTGATAATCTTTAAAGGCACTGGCTAAAATTACAAATCCGTCCGGGACATTCAACCCTGAACCAAACATTTTACAAAGAGATGCTCCCTTGCCCCCTGTCAAAGCCAGCGCTTCTCCGCTGATTTCTTTAAAACTGTAGGCATGATTCATACTCTATCCTCCCTATAAAACGCCGCCTTGAGTGCGGTTATATACTCGTCAATCTCTTGAATATAATGGTTTATCTGGCTGCTATAATCTTTGGTCTTCTTTTCGGAAGAGGCTTGCGCCTCACTGTAGCCCTTGATAGTAAACAGTATAATTTGAATGGCAATTTTATGGTCAATGCCCGGCTTGAACAGCGCCCGATCGATACCCTCCAGCAGCTTGCCGCTTGCCTCCTGATAGAGCTTCCTGCTGTCCTGACTAATCACTTCGACAACCGCGCTGTCCTTTTCAAAATAAGCGGAACTGATAAAATCTAAAACCGCCGGAAATGCTTCGATGAGCTTGAACTTGAGCAGGATCATGCTGCGCAGGCGCACGAAAATATCTTTTGACTCATAGTCGATTTTGTCATTGTATTCCTTCATGACAATTCGATTCGCATATTCGTACAGGTAGATATATAAATCTTTTTTTGTGCCAAAATAGTGAAACAATAGCCCTTTGGATATTCCCGCCCGGCTGATAATCGTATCTGTTGAAGTTTTCTTATAGCCGTTCTGAGCAAATTCAGCCATGGCGGCATTGATTAATGCCGTTCTCTTTTCTTCGCTCATTGCGGATATTTTGTGCTTATCCATCAGCAGCCCCCTTTCATTGACTCAACCAGTCAACAAAATCAGAGTAGCACTGTTGACTAGATTAGTCAATATTTTTTATAAAAAAGGTTTATAAAAAGATGCCGACAGAAGCTGATAGCCCCTTGCCGGCAATTATTATCATTCTGGCATTTTTCTTTCCACTAAGCCTACTGCTTGACGAAGACCACATTAATTTAACCAGCGCTTCTACTGAAATATACCTTGTAGCCAAGGCCCCACCGGGCTCAATAAATTCTTGGTTATCGCCAAATCTCCTGATCTATTTCATGATGATTCTTAGGGGGAGATCCCTCCAATTGAACAAATCAGGAGGAGAAAACGTATGAAAAAACCAAAAGAGGATGAGCGTTCTAGGATAGCTTTGCTTCGGTATGAAGTGATTGCATCCCTTCTGAATCGTCCCTTGCCTCGCGGTGCCCAAAGCGTTCTCATGGAAGAGCTCACTAGCCAAATGCACATTGATGCAAAGAATCGCCTCGTTCATTTGGGGAAAATAACGTCAGGTTCTAAAGTAGCTAAGTTGATAGCTTCTGCTCCGTTAACAGCCTCTCCAACTACTTCTATACCCGGAATATTCTGTAGTATCTTTTTTAAGATGCGCATGTTGGGGTCATCGTCTACCACAAGGGCCTTTAACCTCATTAAATTTTCTTCCTGTTGAGATTTAGGAACATCAGGCTGATAATAAGTTTTTACCTATCTATCGAAGGAAGGTAACTCAAATTGTATTCTAAAATGATTTCAACTCTTGGATTTACCATCCAAATACAGTTGAACCATTTGATGTTTGAATTAGTCAATAAAACACCATGTTCTTGTCAGGTCATAGTATCTCCTCGTCTTTCATTTGTGTTAAGTTTACTTGACCTTAAGAAACTGTCAATTTTAGTATAATTTATCCATACGCTTGTAATTTTAATGAATAATTAGGTGGCCTTCCAATCCCAAACAATTGGAGGAAGTTTACCCTCCTGTGGACTATCTAAGACCAGATCAAACTTAACTTCATTATCGTATATATTCACTAAGAACAGGGCAATACGCGCCATATGCCCTTCAGAATATGAGACTAAAATATAATTAGGCTGTAAAAAGGAAATAGCTTCTGTATGCCATTTGAGAGTTGGAGGAGCTTTAAGTGGTATAATTATATCAATTTGAGAATTCATTGCATCAATAATCTTTGCTTTATCAAAGAAACTATTGTTTGTTGAGGTACTTTGGCTAGCATTAGGGGGCTTGGATCTTGGAATTTGGCTATTGCACCCACCTATCATGATAATAAACAGTATTACAAGGCTTAACCATTTTGTAGTAATTTTATGCAATATTTTACTCCCCTCCTTCCATTTTAATAATATACATTGCTCGTAATTAATAACAGGGGGATTTGTACCTCCCTGTTATTAGTCACGAGCTCCTAATCGCGTTTTTGCTTTAGAATCCCCACCAATATAAATGGATTCCTTTTGACATTGCGGAATTGGCGTCCGGGCCAGTTCTAACCACTCTCCTCCAGCTTATTCCTAATTATACCACTGTACCTCGACAAATTGTTGTTCCATTTATAATAGAAAAAATCCAGAGCATATTGTCGCCCTGGATTACATTCCCCGCAAAACCGTTTAGATTATTTTATTTTTAACTCCACTCTCGGCAGGAGGGAAGTTATAATCTACTTTGACTGCGGGCTAGGCTTTATCATGGCGGTGGTTGAACTTAGCATGGCGCAAGCGGCGGTAGGATTTGCTATTGGGGAGCAGATGACATGTTCTCCCGTTCGACTAAACTCCTTAGCCGTATGTATATTGGCGTTAATTTTCCTTGGCTGCCTGTGCCCCGACTCAAACCTCTAAAAGATTCATAACAACCTGTTCTACTTAATCGTGTTAAGAGCGAATTAACGTCCTCGCTTCTCTTTATATTCTTAATACGCAAAAAACCTCCCTCCGCCAATAAAACGAGAGATGCCTTTGTTCATTCAGCAGCATCCGACAACGTTGCCTTAATTATGCTGGTTGTTGGATAGGAGCCTAGGCTTGCGGGTCTGGCTGAGCTGCTTGAGTTTGAACAGTTTGAAGCGTTAATACTTCTTGAACACGACTTACATCCAGTCTAATTGCATCATTTACTGCATTACTTGCTTCTTCCTGAGCGATCGGAGTTACAACCTGTGTTACTGCATGGCGACAGCTTCATGTACTGCTTGATCTGGCATGCGACAATAACGATAGGTAAGTGCTTTTATGTTATCCCCGCCTTTTCCCCCGTTCCACACCGTGCATGACAAGTTCTCATCACACTAAAAAAGACCCCCGCCAGCTTAGGCAGAGGCCAAAATAGAGTTATGGGATAAAACAGTTGAAGATACTATATCTAGGATTAAAGGTATTAAGAGCAAAAAAACTTTCACAGTCTCAAGGGCCCTTTGACATTTTGACACACTTGTTTAGCATATCTTTCCTGCAAAAACGCTATATTTACATTCAAGATGTTCCCTTGGACGCAGACTTAACACATTCTTGACATTTTCAGCCAATTTGTAAATAATCCCAGCCTCGTAACCCTTGCTACAAGCGGCTTTCAAGATGTGACTGTTTTCAAACTTACCACGGTCTCAACGTGCCCCGTCCACGGAAACATATCCACCGGCTGCACACTCTCCACACTATATTTCCCCACGGCCAAAATACCTAGATCCCTGGCCAGGGTCCCCGGATCACAAGATACATAAACAATCCGCTTAGGCTCAATTTCCAATAAACGTTTTACTACGTCAGGATGCATGCCTGCCCGCGGCGGGTCGAGAATCACCACATCGGGCTTATCTTCGCCGCTGATCATAACGTCTTCTACTTTCCCAGCTAAGAAATCAACCTTTGCTGAGTTGCCATGATCAGCGGTATTAATCCGGGCATCCTGAACGGCAAAAGGGTTTTCCTCAATGCCCAATACCTTTTTGGCCTTGGGGGCCAGGGTCAAAGCCAGGGTTCCTATGCCTGTATAAAGGTCCCACACCTGTTCTTCACCGCTCAATTCGGCTGCTGTTCTGACGAGTTCATAGAGGACTTCAGTTTGCAGGGAATTGACTTGCAGAAAAGATAAGGGCGTTACTTTAAAAGAGTTGCCCAGAATGGTATGGCAGAATGTTTCGTCCCCCCATACTAATTTCAGCCCTCCCTGAGAATCCGTCCACCAAATAGAACGAAGACCGTTTTGGGCGAGGGCCTCGGGAAATTCCGGATTGTTTTGAATTTCTGCCACAACCGCCGGGTAATTTCCTCCTTCTAATAATAAGAGCCCTTCCTGCCGGGTATTTTCCCTGAAGGTCAAGGTGTGAATTTCTTGTCTCTCTTTACCGGTTAAAAACGCTTCGGTTCGCCAAATCCAGCGATTCATGCGCTCGCTGAGCAAGAGGCAGTCCCGGAAACCGACAAGGACCCGGGACTTTTCCTTAAAATATCCCAATTGTCCGCCCTGATCCCTGTGCAAACGCACCTTATTGCGATAACGCCAGGGATCAGACATCCCGATAGTTGGTCTCACCGGAACGTTAAGTTTGCCGATTCTCTGCAAAGCATCCTCCACCCAGCGTTGTTTCCAGTTAAGGGTCTCCGCATAAGTCATATGCTGAAGCTGGCATCCCCCGCATTCCTCAAAAACAGGACAAGGGGGATCAACTCTTGCCGGCGAAGGCTGAATCACGGTCAGCAAACGGGCGCGCTGAAATTTTTTCTTGCTCTCCGTAACTTCCACCAGCCCGGTTTCTCCGGGGAGCAGTCCCGGTACAAAGGTAGCTAAGCCTTCTTGATAGCCGATCCCGGAACCGTCCGCAAGAAGTCTGAGACAGTCCAGCTGAAAGCGGGCTCGAATTATTTTCTGGTTTAAAATTTTAGAATTCATGGTTCTCTCCCTAAACGTATCTCTATCTCTTAATCTCTTAATCAAACTCCAACTAATCCTCGCCCTCTCGGGGCTTCCCGTGTCCCTTGCCTTAGGTTAATAGCGCTGTATCCAGAGGGCTAAAGCCATCAAAATATTCCAGGTGCCATGGGCAACAACGGAGGGCCATATACTGGAAGAACGCTCATAGAGCCAAGTCAGGACAATTCCTCCCAAAAAAAGCGGCAGCAGGCGGATTAAGTCAAAATGCAGCAGGGCGAAAAAAATCCCCGTCAAGAGGATTCCTTTGCCCCGGCCGTGAGCTTCGCGCAGCGGCGGGTAGATCAGTCCGCGAAAAAGCATTTCTTCCTTAATTGGTGCGATAACTCCTCCCAGTAAAATGAGAAGCGCGAATTCCCAAGGGTAGTTTGCCCCTTTAACTGCAAGGGCAAAGCTTTGAGGAGCGGGAATTCCCAAAATCTTTGTCAGTTCATTCCCCAAGAGGCCAATGCTGACGAAGAGGAAGCAACCGACGACAAATCCTAAGAGCAGAAAGCGTTTGTGCGGTCTCACAAACCCCAGGTCTGAGAAAGGACGGCGAATAAGGCGCATAAAAATCCAAATAACGACAACGTAAAGAAAAACGTCTCCCAAGCCGACCCCCAAAAACTTCAGAATTCCGGACAGGGAGAGGAGATCTTTAGGGGTAGACAGCCACCCCAGCGGGAATTCCAGCACAGTAACGAAAGCTATGATAAACAATCCCTGCCAAATGTTCCAAGTTGGCCGTCTTGGCGGAGTACGGGAGTCTTTGCTTTTTTGTGGTTTAGGCATCTCATTCATCCTCAATTCTTAGTAGTCAAGCCTTCCTTCCAATTTTAATGGTTCCCTCTGTCAATGTCCAGCGACAAGAAAAGAAGGGGTCTCTCAATAGAGACTCCCTTCCCCAAATTACCCAAGGTACTTACTTTATTCTGTTTTATTTTCTCCTATGCGGCAAAGGATTTTAACCTAAGCTTTTTTGCGCCAAATTTTTAATTGTTTGGCCTCTGCTATCAGTTCTTCCCGGAAATCAGGATGAGCGATAGAAATCAAGGCTTCCGCTCTCTGCCAAGTGGAGAGGCCTTTCAAATTAACTTTTCCGAATTCGGTCACGACAAATTGTACCGTTGGCCTTGTATCGGTGATAACAGCGCCGAGGGTCATTGTGCCCTTAATCCGGGAGTGAATCTTGCCTTCTTTGTCTTTGTAGGTGGAAGGTAAGCAAATAAAGCTTTTTCCTCCCTTGGAATGGTAGGCAGCCTCCACAAAATCAAGCTGGCCGCCAGCGCCGCTGATCATGTTGGGTCCGGTAGATTCCGAGCAAACCTGGCCTGTAAGATCAATTTCCAAAGCACTATTGATGGAAATAAGCTGATCCAATTGCGAAGCGATAAAAGGCAAGTTGGAATAATCTACAGGGTATCCCGCTAAGGACGGGTTGTCGCGCATGAAATCGTAGAGCTTTTGCGTCCCGGCGGCAAAGGAATAAACAATTCTGCCGCGGTCCAGGTTTTTGCATTTTCCTGTAACCTTACCCGCTTCCACCATATCGACGAACCCGTCAACCAGCATTTCCGTGTGGATTCCCAAATCCTTGAGATCCGACGCCGCAATCATTTGACCCAAAGCATTGGGCATCCCGCCGATTCCCAGCTGGATGCAGGCTCCATCTTCAATTTCGGGCAGGACATAGGCGGCAATTTGTTTGTCAATTTCAGAAGCCGGAGCCGACGGCAGGATTGGCAGGCCGCGATGTCCGCCTTCCACCACATAGTCCACTTTAGATAGATGGACCATATGGTCATATCCGCCATGAACCCTGGGCATATCTTCATTAACTTCCACAATCACTGTGCGGGCTTTTTCAATCGCCGCGGCATAGTGGGACACTGTCGCGCCAAGGCTGAAATAGCCATGCTCATCCATAGGTGCCACCTGAATAGCCACAACGTCCGTTTGTAAATTCTCGCGTATGTAACGAGGCAGCTCCGAATATTTAAGAGGGATATAATAAGCCAGGCCTTTTTGAGCCAGTTTACGTTCCCATCCTCCCATATGCCAGCTATTCCAGGTAAAATGTTCTCCGGTCGGATCACTCTCAATGCATGCCAATGGTTTCAATAATACGCCCCCGCGCAGGTTCACATCGTGAAGCTCTTCTTTACGGCGGGCTAAAGCTTCATCCAATAGAGTAGGCATGCTTGCGGCCCAGGCAAATTCTACCCAGTCCCCGCTTCGAACTGCTTTTACTGCTTCATCTGCTGAAACGCATTTCTTTTGATACTCTTCCCTAATCATTGCTGCATCCCCCTTTAATTCCCTGACTCTCTTAAGGCTTAAAAAAACGCCGGCTCCTTATACCTCCTAGCCAGGTATAAGCAACTTAGAGAGTAGTATTTATATTTGCAATTATCATGCCAATTGAGTATTCAATGGATTCCGAATCTTTCGCTTACTAGGACTGACAAGCCTTTGCGAAATTTAAAAACATTCTTAATGTGAACAATGTTGCAAAGCCTATGTCTACACTTGTTGACACGAAAACAAGGAACTGTTATGCAACATCAGACGAAGTCGTGCTTTCAAATACTTGTACACTAATGTATACATGTATTTGAAAGTTTACAATTTTGCAGGAAATTCGATATCTTATTGAATTGAGTTACTATATTCGACAGACTTTTATTAATACCTTCCGTATGCACCATAAGAATAATTGCGTACACTTTTAGCCCTGTCTGCTCCAAGAAGAAGTTCGAGGTTAAAATCCCGCCAAAGCAAAGAAGACTTGGCAAGGCTAAACCTTCCAGACACAAAATCCTAGGTGCTTAGGATTGGGGACAAACATAGCCACTGGGATTAGCCGCAAAAAGCCACACAAGAGGCACCCCATAGTACCCCAAAACTTCCGCTTCCTATATATAAGGAAATCTGGTTGATACCCGAAGACACTACCTTCGCACGTCTTAACTTGCGGAGAAGCCTCCGCGCCTAAAAGCGTCTGCCTAACTGCCCATAGGCGCGGCTAAGGATAACCAGGTGTCCCTGCAAGCCCGAAACAGCAAAAAGCAGCCTGCCGAAAACATTGACGAGTTATCCTTTCTGCAGCACAAGAAAGCTGACAGCTTACTTCATACTTTCCACAATGGCCGCCGCCATCTCCTGAGTTCCCGAGTTTCCTCCGAGATCGGGAGTAAGATATTCTTTATGCCTCAACACGTGGTCGATGCCCTGTTCCACCCGCCGGGCCTCCTGGTCAAAGCCCAGGTATTTAAGCATCTCAACCCCGGAAAGAATCATGGCGATGGGGTTGGCCAGATTCCGGCCGGCTATCTGAGGCGCACTGCCGTGTACGGCCTCGAAGACCGCCCCCATTGCGCCGATGTTGGCTCCCGGAGCAACCCCTAAACCGCCTACCAGGCCTGCGACCAGGTCGGAGACAATATCACCGTAGAGGTTGGGCAGGACTAGCACATCGAGCTGTTCGGGAATTTGCACCAGGTTCATGCACAAGGCATCGACAATCCGGTCCTCGCACTCAATCCCGGGGAATTCGCGGGCCACGCCGCGAATGCTTTCCAAGAAAAGCCCGTCGCTTAATTTCATGATATTGGCTTTGTGAACAATGGTCACCCGTTTGCGCCCTTCCCGCCGGGCAAGTTCAAAGGCATACCTGCCAATGCGCTCGGAAGCTTCGCGGGTAATAATTTTAATGCTTTCCGCCGCATCCTTGCCCACCATATGTTCAATACCCGCGTACAGGTCCTCAGTGTTTTCCCGGACAACCACAATATCTACGTCCTGATAGCGGGAAGGGACGTTCGGCAAGTTGCGCAAATGCCGGACATTGGCAAAAAGCTGCAATTGCTGGCGCAAAGCTACATTAACGCTGCGGAAGCCTTTCCCGACGGGAGTAGTAATCGGCCCTTTGATGGCCACTTTATTGCGGCGGATTGTCTCCAGGACGTGATCCGGCAAGGGGGTTCCGTATTTGGCGATACAGGCTTCCCCGGCTTCGACAATTTCCCACTCCAGCGGAGCCTGGCTGGCTGAAATCACTTTTTGGGTGGCGGCGCTCACTTCAGGACCTATGCCGTCACCCGGAATTAAGGTAACCTTCGTTGTCATTATGTTCTACTCCCTTTCCTTCAACTCAAAGAGACGGCTCTGCGCCGTCTCCTTTGACTTTGGCCAATAGTTATTTAGCTTGCTGTTTCAACATATCTCCATAGATATAGACTAATTCTTTATCGAAAAGTGAACGCTTCATATCCACAGCCATGGCCCGCACCCTAGCCAGCATTTCGATTGCTTCTTCTTCCGTAATTTCTTTGCCGTATTCTTTAAATTTAGCCTTAATGGAAGCAGTTCCCGAATGTTTGCCGATGACAATCTGGCGCTCCAGCCCTACATCCTCCGGGCTGAACGCTTCGTAAGTTCTAGGATTCTTCAAAGCGCCATCGGCGTGAATTCCCGATTCATGGGCAAACATATTGCTTCCCACAATCGATTTCCAGGGAGGAAGCATGCGTCCCGAGGCCCGGGCAATATATTCGGACAGCTCAACAAAGCGTTCGGTGGTAAAGCTCAAATCCGTATCCAGCAGGAACTTAAGGGCCATGACAACTTCCTCCAAAGCGGCATTGCCGGCCCGTTCCCCTAAACCGTTGACCGTCACGCCAACATGGGAGGCGCCTGCCTTAACTCCGGCCAAGGCATTGGCGGTAGCCATGCCAAAATCATCATGGGTATGCATTTCCACGTCAATCCCCGTTTTCTCAATTAACGTGCGGATATTGTTATAGGTCGTAAAAGGATCAAGAATCCCGACGGTATCGCAATAGCGCAGACGGTTAGCCCCCGCTTTTTTAGCTTCTTGGGCAAATTGAATCAGAAAATCCATATCCGAACGGGAGGCATCCTCCGCGTTGACGGAAATATACATTCCTTCACGTTTGGCAAAGGTCGCGGCTTTGACCATGCGTTCCAGAACATCCTCGCGGGTTGTCATCAGTTTATGTTCAATATGAATATCTGAAGTGGAAATTGAAATCGCCACGGCATCTACGCCGCAGGCCAGGGAAGCCTCAATGTCGGCGATAACCGCCCGGTTCCAGCCCATGATACTCGCTTTTAAGCCCAGTTTCGCGATCTCGCTGATGGCCTTTTTTTCATCCCCGCCCATAACCGCGACTCCGGCTTCAATCTGATGAACCCCCACCTCGTCGAGTAAACGGGCGATGCGCAATTTTTCCTGATTGGAAAAAACCACCCCGGCCGTTTGCTCACCATCCCTTAGCGTTGTATCTACAATCGTTAAATGTCTCAAATCAGACACACTCCTCTTCTTCAGCTCGCAACTATATTATACCTTCTTGTGCATATTTATTCTCTATACTAGCACAATACCCCTGAAGTTTGAAGGAGATGGAAGTACTTATACTGTATACTTAGTAGACTCCCCACACTTGCGCCTGCATTGCGGAACTTTGACACATTCTTTGGATCACTCTGCGCTGCCTCCTGTTCCGACTTACAACAACCTTAGTATAACCTCAATGAAGGTAACCTAAATTGAGAAGACAATTCAGGTTACCTTCACTTTAAATGTCTGATCCGTTAAACTCTAAGGTTTTTTCCATATAAACTCTAAGGTTCTCTCTGTATAAACTCTAAAGCTCTTTCTGTATAAACTCCAAAGTTCTTTCTATATAAACTCTAAAGCTCTCCACATTAAACTCTAAAGTTATATTAACTCTAAAGTTCCTCATGAATTCCAAAACAGTTCCGCTCTGAAAGGCCTTAATCTCTATCTATTGACCGGCCAATTTCTCTTTCAGCAGCTGATTGACAAGACCCGGATTGGCCTGGCCCTTCGTTGCTTTCATGATTTGCCCGACCAGGAAGCCGATGGCCCGTTCTTTGCCGGCGCGGTAGTCTTCCACGGATTGGGGATTAGCGGCAATCACCTCGGCGATGATTCCTTGCAGGGCTCCTTCATCACTGATTTGGGCGAGCCCTTTCTCCTTGACGACCTGTTCGGGGTCTTTGCCCGTAGCATACATCTCTTCCAGGACGGTCTTGGCGATTTTTCCGCTCAGAGTCCCTTTGTCAATGAGCTTCAGAAGTTCCACCAGCTGGCGGGCCGAGACCGGGGAATCGGCGATCTGGCACTGGTTGCCGTTAAGAAGACGGGTCAGGTCCCCCATGACCCAGTTCGCTAAACTCTTGGCCTCGCCGCCGCAAGCCAAGCCCTGATCAAAATAGTCGGCCATAGCTTTAGTTTGGGTAATCACCGCGGCGTCATAAGCCGAGAGGCCCAACTCCTGGAGACGGACCCGCCGTGCGGCGGGAAGCTCCGGCAGGGTCCGGCGGATTCTTTCCACCCACTTCCGCTCAATGACGAGAGGAACCAGATCCGGCTCGGGGAAATAACGATAATCGTGAGCCTCTTCCTTGGAACGCAAAGCCAAAGTAACCCCTCTGCCTTCGTCCCAGGTCCGGGTCTCCTGAATCACTTCTTCTCCGGCGTCAAGGACGCCCGCCTGGCGGGCCACCTCATATTCCATGCAGCGCCGGACGGAGCTGAAGGAATTGAGGTTTTTCGTCTCCGTTCTCGTGCCAAAGGTCTCTGAGCCGATAGGCCGCAGGGAGACATTGACGTCAAAGCGGACGGAACCTTGCTCCAGACGGCAATCAGAAACCTCGGTATATTCCAGGATCTGGACCAGTTGTTCCAGGTAAGCCAGCACCTCAGGAATAGAGCGCATATCCGGTTCGGAAACAATCTCCAGCAGCGGCACTCCGGCGCGGTTGTAATCCACGGAAGAGGAGTTGGAGGTGGTGATCGTTTCCCCGCTGTGCACGAGCTTGCCGGCATCTTCCTCCATATGGGCCCTGGTGATTCCGATCCATTTTTTCACTCCGTCGACTTCAATCTCCAAACCGCCCTTTTGGCAAATCGGCAGGTCGTACTGCGAAGTTTGGTAGTTCTTCGTCAAGTCCGGATAATAGTAGTTTTTACGGTCGAATTTCGAGAAGTCGGCAATTTCGCAATTCAAAGCCAGACCGGCCTTGATGGCATAATTGACCACCTCGCGGTTCAGGACCGGCAGCGTCCCCGGCATACCCAGGCAGACCGGGCAGACGTGGGTGTTTTGCTCTCCTCCAAACTCGGTGGTACAGCCACAGAATATTTTCGTTTTAGTTTGAAGTTCCACGTGGACTTCCAAACCGCAAACCATTTCATAGCGATCAGCGACTGCCATGCGCCGGCACCTCCCCCGTCAGATTTGGTTTTAAGGTGTGATACTCCGTATTTTGCTCAAAGGTGTAAGCCGTACGATAGAGAACCCCTTCGTTAAAGGCTTTGCCCATCAGCTGCATACCTATCGGCAGGCCCTTGACGAAGCCCGCGGGCAGGGAAATGGCCGGAATACCCGCCAGGTTGATGGGTACCGTCGTTATGTCCGAAAGGTACATCGTCAAAGGATTGGCGGATTTTTCTCCGAATTTAAAGGCCGGCGTCGGCGCGGTGGGGGCCAGCAGGACATCAAACTTCTCAAAAGCCCGGTCAAAGTCCTGCTTGATTAAGGTCCGGACTTTTTGAGCTTTGAGATAATAAGCGTCATAATACCCGGAACTTAAGGCATAAGTCCCCAGCATGATCCGGCGCTTGACTTCCTGTCCGAAGCCTTCGGCCCGAGTTTTGCGGAACATCCCCAGAACATCCTCGGCTTCCGCCCGGTAGCCGTAGCGGACGCCGTCGTAACGGGCCAGGTTGGAACTGGCTTCGGCCGTAGCGATCAAATAATAGGCGGGAATGGCGTACTCCGTGTGAGGCAGGGAGCACTCGCTTATTTCGGCGCCCAAATCCCTCAGGGTCTGGATGCCGGCCTGAATCCCCTGAGCCACATCGGGATCAATTCCCTCCCCGAAATACTCGCGGGGGATGCCGATTTTCAAGCCTTTAATATCGTTGACCAGAAATTGAGTATAGTCCGGTTTCTCATAGCGGACGGAGGTGGAGTCCAGGGAATCGTAGCCGGCAATGGCGTTCATCACCAGAGCATTGTCCCGCACGGTTTTCGTCAAAGGTCCGATTTGGTCCAGGGAGGAAGCATAAGCGATAAGTCCGAAGCGGGAAACCGCTCCATAGGTCGGCTTCAGGCCGACGACCCCGCAAAAGGCCGCCGGCTGACGGATCGAGCCGCCGGTGTCGGAACCCAGGGAGAAGGCCGCTAAATCGGCCGCCACCGCCACCGCCGCTCCGCCTGAAGATCCTCCGGGAACACAGCCTAAATCCCAGGGATTCCGCGTCTTCTGGTAGGCTGAATTCTCCGTCGAAGAGCCCATAGCAAATTCATCCATATTCAACTTGCCTAAAAGGATACTCCCGGCATCTTCCAAACGCTTCGTCACAGTGGCGCTATAGGGCGGGTAAAATTCCGCCAGTATTTTGGAAGCGCAGCTTGTGCGCACTCCTTCCGTGCACATATTGTCCTTCATGGCCATGGGGATTCCTTCCAGGCTGCCCAGGTCCCCTCCCCGGGCAATCTTCTTGTCGACCTCGGCGGCCCGGGCTTGGGCCTCCTGCTCCAAAACTGTCAAATAGGCCTGCAAATCCTGATCCAAAACACGTATCCGTTCTATGTAAGCTTTGGTTAATTCTCCGGCGCTAACCTCTTTTTGCACGAGGAGCTCATGAAGCTCGCTTACAGATTTGTCTAATATCATGGCTGCCAGCCCCTCCTTTCTAAGTGAGACTAATTCTGGGTACTCTGAAGAAGCCTTCTTCAGCATCCGGGGCATTCCTCAGGGTTTTTTCGTGTTGAATCGAAGGCTTGACGTCGTCCTCACGCAGGACATTATGCAAAGGAACAGCATGAGCTGTCGGGACCACATCCTCCGTGTCCAAGCGTTCCAGCATGGCGGCATAATCCAAAATGGAACTTAATTGCAGCGTATAGTCCTGAATTTCCTGTTCGGTTAACTCTAAACGGGCCAAACCGGCGACATATATTACATCTTCACGAGAAATTGCCATCAAATTCACCTTCCTTTGACTACTTTTTCGCTATCCTTCTATCATAGCAAATCTGGAAGATTGGGGCAACCTATGCAAATAGATGCAAAGGGGGACGGTTCTTTCGGATATGCCCACAGCCATACGCCAAAGAACCGTCCCTGTTCTTGCCCCAGCCTGCGCTGGAGTCTAACTCTGCTGAACTTCTTGCTTCAGAAGCGACTCAAACTCTTCTTCCGTCAGGACCTGAACGCCAAGCTCCCGGGCTTTGCTGAGCTTGGAGCCGGCTTTTTCGCCGGCCACCACGTAGGCCGTTTTCTTGCTGACCGAGCTTGCGGCTTTGCCGCCGTGATCTTCGATGATTTTCTCGATCTCACGCCGGTCCCAGCGCTCTAAAGAACCTGTCACCACAATACTTTTGCCGGCCAAAACCTGGGGTTTTAAGGAAGCGTCCGCCGTCATGTCAACCTCTGCCGCGCGCAGTTTGTCGATGAAGCGCCTGGTGCTCTCCAGGCTGAAAAAATACACCAGGTTTTCCGCCATCGTCGGCCCAATGTCGGGAATGCCCTGCAACTCCTCCAGAGACGCTGCCATAAGCTTATCCATAGTGCCAAACCTCTGGGCCAGAATCTTGCCGGCCTTTTCGCCGGTATGGCGAATCCCCAGAGCAAAAAGCAAAGGCCCTAGCCCCCGCGACTTGCTGGCCTGAATAGCCTGCAAGAGATTTTCCGCCGACTTTTTCCCCATCCGCTCCAAAGGAACCAGCTCCTCGAAGGTCAGGGAATAGAGATCCGCGGCGTCTGCGATCAAGCCGGCGTCAAGAAGCTGCTGGATCACCGCCGGACCTAAGCCGTCAATGGCCATGGCATCGCGGGAAACGAAATGAATGACTCCCTCCCGCTGTCTGGCCGGACAGGTGATGCTTTGGCAGCGGTAGGCCACTTCTCCTTCATCCTGGCGGACAGGACTCTGACATTCCGGACAGACTTCCGGCATCTCGAAAATCCTTTCCTCTCCGGACCGCTTCTCCGGCAGCACGCGCACAACCTCGGGAATAACGTCCCCGGCTTTGTGGAGGAGGACATGGTCCCCGATGCGGATATCCTTGTCGCGAATATTATCGAGATTGTGCAGGGTGGCCCGGCTTACTGTCGAGCCGGCGACTAAAACCGGCCGCAGAATGGCCGTGGGTGTCAAGACCCCCGTTCGTCCCACACGGACCGTTATCTCCTCGACAACGGTTTCCACTTGTTCGGCGGGGAATTTATAAGCAATGGCCCAACGCGGGCTTTTAGCCGTAAAGCCCAATTCTTCCTGGAGGGCAAAGTCATTGACTTTAATAACCAGCCCGTCGATATCATAAGGGAGCTGATGGCGCTCGGCGGCCATCTGTGCGCAAAACTCAGCCACTTCCTCAATCGTGGCCAAAACCCGATATTCAGGATTGACGACAAATCCCTGTTGTTTTAAATAAGTAAGAACTTGCGCTTGGTTATGTAGGCCCAACTCTTTCGCTCCCAAAACCTGATAGGCGAAATAATCAAGCTTGCGCTGAGCCGTGATCTGGGAATTCAATTGGCGCAGCGAGCCTGCCGCCGCATTGCGCGGGTTGGCAAAGGTAGACAACCCTTCTTCTTCCCGTTCCTGGTTCAAACGGGCAAAAGAAGCTTTGGGCATATACCCTTCTCCCCGGACAGTAAGTCTGGGCACTTCGTCTTTAAGACGCAAAGGGATTGATTTTACGGTTTTGACATTAGCGGTGATATCTTCGCCGACTTCACCGTCGCCGCGGGTCGCCCCCCGCACCATCAGACCGTCTTCATAGGTCAAGGCAACGGTCAGGCCGTCAATTTTAAGCTCTGCCACATACTCCACGGCAGAGGCCACCTGGCGCACCCGCCGGTCAAACTCCCGCAGGTCTTCCGCGGAAAAGGCGTTATCCAAACTAAGGAGAGGTTCCAAATGCCGTACTTTAGAGTACTCTTTGGCCACCTCTCCCCCGACTCGCACTGTAGGAGAATCGGGAGTAACCCAGTCCGGATGTTTTGCCTCCAACTCCAGCAGTTCGCGCATGAGGGCATCAAAGTCCGCATCGCTCATGGCGGGCTGGTCAAGTAGATAGTACTGCTGATTGGCAGCCTCGATCTCCCCCCGCAGCCATTTCAAACGCTCGAATTCATCCTGCACCGGTATTCCTCCCAATTTCCATATAATTTGTAAATTAATTACGCCGAAAAGTAAGTTGTCATTTGAGGAACAACTTGCTTTTTACGGGACAGAACGCCCGGAAGCGCAACGCTGCCGTTGACTAATTCTTTGCCGAAAGCTTTGGCAACTTCTTCAGGGCTGTCGCCTTTAACAATCAGTTCGGTGTAATCTGTTAAAATGTCGGTAACCATCAGACAGATATAGCGCAGGCCTTGAGCAGCGCGATAATCTTCCAGTGCCGCTGTTAAGTTTGCCCGAACGTCTTCAAATCCATCCATGCCCATTAAGCTTACTTGACCGACGCCAACTTTGTGCGCTCCCATGGTGAAGGCTTTGAAGTCTTCTTCAATCATGCTTTGCGGAGTGCGCTCGGCAATGTTGGAACCGGCTTTGAACATATCTACGCCAAAGGTTTGAGGATCAACACCGGCGATGGCTGCCAATTCGGCGGCAATTACCTTATCAGCTTCTGTGCAGGTTGGGGATTTGAAGATAACTGTATCGGAAAGAATAGCGGCCAGTAAAATCCCGGCGATGGGTTTTTCCGGAACGAGGCCTTTTTCTTTATAAGCTTGAGCAACGATGGAACAAGTGGAGCCAACGGGCTCGATACGTACATAAAGAGGCTCGGCGGTTTGGAATCCGCCCACTTTGTGGTGGTCGACGATTTGGACGAGCTGAGCTTGATCCGCGCCGGCCACTGCCTGACCGTATTCGTTGTGGTCAACCAGGATGAGCTTTTGTTTTGCTTCCACGGACTCTAAAACTTCAGGTACGGCAACGCCATAATAGTTGAGAACAAACTCGGTCTCTTTATTGATTTTGCCTGCGGTAGCAGGAACACAATTTTCAGCGCCTGTGAGCTCTTTAAACCGTGCCAAAGCGATGGCGGAGCATACTGAATCTGTATCCGGGTTTTTATGACCAACAATATAAATCTTATCCATTATAACACCTTAACCTTTCTCTTGAAAAATTTCTTCTGGGGTTTAAAGTTTTGTAAGTTTGGCATATTCCGCCAGGAGTTTTTTCATTCCAATTCCACCGTCAAAGACAATTGTCAATTCTGCCTGATTTCCTTCACCCTTAATTGCAACAATAATTCCGCGACCAAACGAAGCATGTTCAACCTTTTCCCCTACGTGATGCACCTCACCTCCTTTATTGACGACTGGACTGCCAAAATCTTTTTCCCAGGCGCCGGAGCCCAAAGGAATCCTGCGCTCCAGCTTAGTCTCCTGTCTCCGGAATGATTGGGGTGAAGTATTTGAACGCAATTTCGGCGGATCGAGTGGATCGATATCCGTCAAGAGCTCAGGCGGAATTTCCTCTAAAAAGCGCGAAGGCGGATTGTACTGGGTTTTGCCGTAGAGCATGCGCATCTCGGAGTTGCATAAGTAAAGCTTTTCCCGCGCCCGCGTGATGGCCACATAACATAAGCGTCGTTCCTCTTCCAGTTCCAGGGGATCAAGGAAGGAACGGCTGCTGGGAAAAATCCCTTCTTCCATGCCCACCACGAAGACAACCGGGAACTCCAGGCCTTTGGCGCTGTGCATGGTCATTAAGGCAATGGATTCTTCGTTGGGATCGAGTTCGTCGATATCCGCAACGAGAGATACCTGTTCCAGGAAGCCGCTGACCCCGCCGACCCTTTCCTCCGCTTCCGGCCCGTCCCCCGCTTCATTTTGAGCGGCTTGAGCCGAGGTTTCATCATACTCCGTCGTCACGGAAAGGAACTCCAGCAGGTTTTCCAAGCGGGCCTCCGCCTCGGGAGTGCCTTCGGCTTCCAGAAGCACCCGGTAGCCCGTTTTGCCGAGAATCTCCTGCACCAAGTCGGTCACCGTGGAATTTTGCGCGAACTCCAGGAGGCCTTGCATCAAATGGGCAAAAGCCAGCAGAGGCTTTTTGGCCCGGGTCGTTAATTCCGGTATATAGTCGGCCTCCAGGATGGCGTCCAGCACCGGCATCTCTTGCTCGTTGGCATATTCCAGAATTTTTTCCAGAGTGCTCTCGCCCAAGCCCCGCTTGGGCACGTTCAGGATACGGGCAAAGCTCACCTGATCCGCAGGATTATAGATCACTCTCAGATAGGCTAAAATGTCTTTAATTTCCAAACGCTGGTAGAATTTCAAGCCCGAAAACACCCGGTAGGGCAGAGCCGCTTTCATGAGCTGTTCCTCCAGAGCCCGGGACTGGGCATTGGTGCGGTACAGAATTGTAAAGTCACTGTAGGGACGGCCTTCCAGTTCATGCAGGCGCCGTATCCGCTCTACCACATAGCCGGCTTCATCCCGCTCATCATTGCCCACATACCAGACTAAGGGCTGTCCCGCGGAATTTTCCGTCCAAAGAGCTTTTTCCTTGCGCCCCTCGTTGTTCTTGACTACAGCATTGGCCGCATCGAGAATTTTTTGCGTGGAACGGTAATTTTGCTCCAGCTTAATGACCTTGGCTTCAGGATAATCCCGCTCAAAATCCAGGATATTCTGGATATCCGCCCCGCGCCAGCGGTAAACGGACTGGTCATCATCCCCTACGACACAGAGATTGCGGTAGCGGCTGGCCAGAAGCTTAACCAGGACATACTGGGCGTGATTCGTATCCTGGTACTCGTCCACCATAATGTAGCGGAATCTCTCCTGATAAGAACTTAACACCTGTTCCTTTTCCTGAAACAGTTTCACCGTAAGCATGATAATATCGTCAAAATCCAGGGCATTGTTCATTTTTAGTTTCTTCTGATAATCCCGGTAGATGTCCGCCACTTTGTTTTGGAAATAGTCCCCAGCCCGGCTGGCAAAGCCTTCGGGATCAAGGAGTTTGTTTTTGGCGTCACTGATAACCGCCGCCACACTGCGCGGGGAAAACTTCTTTTCGTCCAGATTTTCTTCCTTCAGGCAGGCTTTAAGCAAAGACTGCTGGTCTCCCGTGTCGAAGATCACAAAGTTCCGGGTATAGCCCGGCAAATGCTCAATATCCCGGCGTAAAATGCGCACACAAGCCGAATGAAAGGTACTGACCCACAGCCCTTGTCCTTCGCTGCCGACCAGGGTATTTACCCGGTCCCGCATTTCTTTGGCCGCTTTATTCGTAAAGGTTATCGCTAAGATCTCACTCGGTGCCGCTCCACAGGCAATCAAGTGAGCAACCCGGTAAGTGAGCACGCGAGTCTTCCCTGATCCTGCACCGGCCAGAATAAGAAGCGGCCCTTCCCGATGTGCGGCAGCTTCCCGTTGCACTGGATTTAAATCGTCCAACCGATACATTTAACCCCTCCACCTCACTTCTTGTACATATTATAACATACTGTCGCTTCCGCTGTTGCGCGATTTATAAGCCGTTCCTCGTCCCAAAGGATGTCACGATAATTTTTTATTATAGCCAACTGCCCTGATGGTTATCGTACAGCCGGTTTTTCGCCGCCCTGGAAGCAGTCTTTTCAACGACAGCTTCAGCCTTAGGGGGAAGGAAACTCTAATTGTCAGTTATTTTCAGGAAAACAATTAAAAAATAGCCATATTCTAAAAAAATAAGCCGGCTTTGCGGCCAAACTGTCTCTTTTTCCGGGCAAAATTTTGCCCCAGTAATATAAATAAGGTTAATGGAGATATTGCTCTGCCATTAACCTTATTGCCTTCCCTTGGCAGGGATTTCCTGACCGGCTTGCCCTTCAGGTTGATTTGCCAACTAGCTTACCCTTCCAATTGATTCGCTGCCTAACTTACCTCTTAAGGCCAATTTTAGCGAAGGTCAACCCTCTGTCCGCCGGAAGTCGAGGCCCTGCAAGAATTCATTTTGGAACTCCTGCTTATTGGAAAGTTCGATGTGCTCCGCTTTTTGGGCCAAAGCCTTAGCCCGTTCTCTTTCCTCCCCGGAAAGCAGAGCCATTTTCGCGCCATCGCCGGCGGCGTTGCCGATCGTCTGAATTCGTTCCAGGGACAAGGGGGGCAGCAGGCCAATACCTAAAGCACTTTCTTTTTTGATGTAGCTGCCGAAGGCTCCGGCCAGGAGTACCCGGTCGATTTCCGCGGGATTGACCCCCATTTCCTTGGCCAGAATCCTGATGCCGGCGATAATGGCCCCCTTAGCCAGCTGCATTTCCCGGATATCCTTTTGCGTGAGCACCAGGTCCTCACCGCTCAGGGTATCTTTTCCCCAGACCAGGACAAACTCGCTCGTCCGTTCCCCTTTGCGCAGTCTGGCACGCAGGGCAGATGGCAAGGGCTCCAGTTCCTGCGCTTCGCCGGCGAAGCGCCCTGAAGGACCGATGACTCCAGCCTTGAACATTTCAGCAATGGCGTCGATCAAGCCGGAACCGCAGATCCCCCGGGCCTGACCGCCGCCGATGATTTTCAGTTCTACATCCCGGCCGATGCTTACCCCTTCAATGGCTCCTTCCGCCGCTCGCATGCCGTATTTAATCTCCGCCCCTTCAAAAGCCGGTCCCGCCGCCGTCGAGCAGGTGAGAATCCTCCCCCGGCCCGCCAGGACCATTTCACCGTTCGTGCCAATGTCGACAAGCAGGCTGATTCCCGTCAAGCGGTCCGCGGCGGCGGCCAACATCACCCCCACTGTGTCGGAACCGACATAGCCGGCCACATTCGGCAAGACGACGACTCTTGCTCCGGCGAGGATATCCAACCCCACCTCCCGGGCCTCGACATCGACCATTTGCCGGAAAGCCGGGATAAAGGGGGCCGGGGCTAAATAAGTAGGGTCAATGCCCAGAAACAAATGAGCCATCGTTGTATTGCCGACAACCACCGCCTGGTAGATTTCTTCCTTCTCTATCCCCTTTTCCCGGCACAAGCGGGCGATAATCTCATTAAGCCCGCCCACAACCTTCTCCTGCAGCTCGCCCAATTTATCCGGACCGCCCGCGGCATGAGTGATGCGTGATATGACATCGGCGCCGAATACCTGCTGGGGATTTGTCAGGGCGCCGCTGGCTGCCGCCCTGCCCGTGTTTAAATCCATTAAATAAACAACCACGGTGGTTGTGCCGATATCCACAGCCACGCCAAAGCAGCGCTCCGTGGTATCACCCGCTTCGACCTTCAGCAGCTGCTTTCCCTCCAAAACAGCCGTTACCTGGAAATTCCCCTGCCTTAACACCTTAGGCAGGGAGGCCGCCACCTGGCGGCTGAAGGCAATCTCCCCCAAGGACAACGACTGGGTCAAACGCTCCCAATCCGGAGTCTGATCCTCCACCCCAGGCGGGGTCAAAGACAGGAAATATTTATGGATACTGGGGGCCAAAGCCGTCTGCCCTCCCGACTTAAAGTCCGTTTTGCGCTGGTAAACATCCTTCTGTTCCCGCAGCCTCACAACGGCGTCCTGGGCCAGGACCTGCTGGCAGGCTAAGACCCAGCCGCCCTCTCTCTCCGCACTACTGAGATGCTTTATTTCCGTCGGAGTAGCCGGGGCGGCAATCCCCTGCACAATTTGCACCTTGCATTTGCCGCAAGTGCCTTTGCCCCCGCAAGTACTTTCCATTGGCACTCCGGCTTTAACCGCCGCCTGCAGGATCGTCGTCCCCTCAGGAACCCGGATTTCCCTAGCGGCAGGAAGAAACTTGATCGCAATCATCTCTCTCGCTCCTTTAAATCTCCTTAATGAGTGACTTTCTGCACAAAAGGCTTTTGGGAGATCAGGCTCCAAATCACGAAACTAACCAGGGCCAGGACGGCATACATTAGCCCCATCACCCTTATCCTGTTGGCCCAGTCCAGGGAGATAATAATCATCCCGATGCTGCCGAACACCGTAAAGGCGCAGGACATCAGGGATACGGCCGCCCCGGTGTCGCTTGTTTGCTGCTCCAGCATTAAATTAGCCGTGGGCGGGCGGGTAATACTCCCTGCCAGTGTCGCCGGCAACAAGGTGAGGGCAAAAATCACAGGGCTCATATCCCCGATCAGGCTGACAAAAAAGCCGCTCAGGCCGGTAATCACATAACTGAGGGAAATAATAAAATTTCGTTTTAGGTAGCGGGCCACTCTTGTGTAAAGCAAAGGACCTATTACCATAAACAGGGCATTGAAGGCAAAGTAATAACTGTAAACCTGCTCCGTTAAACCGAATTGCCCGACATAAATATAAGACGACGAGGATATAAAGGACATCATAGCAATGCCCATCAGGGAAAAGGTCAGCAGCAGAATGAGAAAGCCCGGATTTTGAGCGACAACTTTTAACCGTCCCAGGGATTGCAGGATTCCCCCGCTGTAACGTTCTTCAATCGTTTCTTCCATGGCAAACCCCGCGATTGTAATCAGAAATCCGATCACTGCCAGAGCCGCAAACACGCCCCGCCAGGAGGTGAAGCGCAGCAGCAAAGCTCCCAGCACCGGGGCAACAATGGGCGAGATCATCGTCATGGAAGAAACCAAAGCCAGGACGGACACCCGCTTACGCCCGCCGTAGCTGTCTTTGACAACCGCCTGGCCGACAGCCGTCGCCGCGCCGCTGGCAATGGCCTGAATCACCCGGAAGCCTATGAGCTGATAAACGTTTCCCGCAAGGGCACACAAGGCGCTGGCCAGGGTATAAAGAACCAGGCCAATGAGCAAAATCCGCCGGCGCCCGTATTTGTCGCTGAGAGGCCCCCAGAACAGGGACCCGGCCGCGTAAAAGAGAAAAAACAAAATCAGCGTCAGATTAATCAAACCCGGGGAAACCTGAAAGTTTTCGGCCATCCGCGGCAAAGCCGGCAGGTAGAGGTCCGTCGACAAAGGGATAAAGGCACTTAAGAAACCGATCAAAGTCAAAAAACCTTTTTCTCCCAAATATTTTTGAGGCTTAAGACTTTCTTCCTGGGAATCTGTTAGTTCAAAGGATTTATTCGGCATTGCTTGACATAAACTCCATTCTCTAGTTTTTCCGGGAATTCCCCGCAAACCCGGAAGTTGGCTGACCCTCAGGAAGCGCAGATTAGGAGGCACCCTTTAAGGCACCTCCTTCACTGCACCAGAACACCGGGGGTTAACTTGTAGAACTTTTATTTGGAGAACTTTTAAAGGAAGGGAAGCTAAGGTTAAAGTTAAGGATAGAGCTAAGGCTAAGGCTGGGGCTACGCCGCGCCGAAGATACCATCGGCGACCTTAACTCCGTCCGTCGCTGCCTGGGCGCTGTAATCCGCACCCACATAATTCTTGACCACGTCATCGATATAGTTGCCGCCGATGAGAACCTTGGTCTCCAGGCCGGCCGCCCGAATCGCGGTAATAGTTTCTTTCATGGATTCCTGACAGCCGGTTAAGAGCACGCTCATGCCCACAAGCGGGGCCTTATATTCTTTAATGGCCTCAATGAACTTTTCTTTGGAGACGTCCACACCTAAATCAATGACATTATAACCCGACCCTTTTAAGAGCATGACCACAATATTTTTCCCCAGATCGTGAATATCGCCTTTTACCGTGCCCATGACGATGTTTCCTTTGTATTCGGCATTGCTGCCGCTCAGCAGGGGTTCCAGGACGGCCATGGAATCCTGCATAATTTCCCCGCACATAATCAATTCGCCTAAAAAGTATTCCCCCGTCTCAAAGCGAAGGCCGGCTTCAGCCATGCCTTGCTGTAATGCATTGACGATTTCCAGGGGAGTGACTCCCTGGACCAAACGCTCCTTGACCAACTCCGCCACTTGTTCTTCTTCTAATTCCGCAATTGCTTTAGACAAAGCATCTGTAAGCATAGTAATCCACTCCTTCTGAATTAACTTGACAGGGCTCCGCGCTTACTCACTCTTAGCGCTGCACCCAAAACCAAATAAAGTTATAGGCAAAGTCGTCCAGCTTCTCCCATTCTTTTTTGACGATTTCCTCATTGCCGGGAAACTCTCCGATTTCCGCCAGTTTTACTTCCCAGGGTAGGCAGACACCGGGATCGGGGTTTAACAGTTGTTTTTCTTTATCAGACATTTGAATTCCCCTCCTGTCCTTAATAAACGCCGAACTCACGGCCTGCTTCAATCATTGCCATTACATTCTCCTGTTTGGCGTCTCCCATGACGACTCCGCCGGTATCCAAGATAAAGCCGCCGTCACGGCCCAACTCATCAATCGATCTCTTGACCTGCTCTCTGACTTTCTCCGGAGTGCCATAGGTTAAGAGGGTCGTGGGAACGCCGCCTTGCAGGCAGAATTTGCCGCCCAGAATTTCTTTAGCCTTTTTAGGGTCTGTGGTGTCAATTTGGAAAATAATGCTCTTGGCGGGCAGCTCGGCAATCTTCTCCAAATAGGGAGTCCAGTCTCCTTCAGCATAAAAGAGCATGCGTTTGCCCTTGGCCCACAAACCTTCAATCGTCGCTTTTAAGGATGGCCAGTAGAAGGTCTCCCATTGATGCGGGTTGAGGAAAGGATAGGCACCGCGGTGCAGAGGGGCAAAACAGGGGAAACGCGTATCGGCTCCGGCGCCGGCTAAACCGCAGTTGACATTGTGCGGAGTGATCGCCTCACACGCCGCTAATACTTTCTCCGGGCGGCGGCGCAAATCCAAGAGTATCCCTTTCATGCCGCGCAGAGCATCCCCCAAGGTATCGAAAGGCGCCTTGGTGAATCCTGTCCCCTGCCCGACGATTCCGTGCTCCACGGTCCATTTTCCGTAGGCTGCCGCCGTGATACCGCCGGACATAGCAAAAGCGGCCGCACTTTTGATTAAGGCAATGGTCGACCGATAGGACCCCGGGTTTGCCAATTCCGTACTGATATTGGGCAAAAAGTGGTTGACCAGCCATTCCGTGGGGCTGGCTATAAATTCGTCGTAATCTTCCGCCTTCATATATTCTTCCTCATTGTATTGGAAGGTGGAGTTCTCATCCACGCCCATACCCGGGAATTTATATAATTTGGAGCCCATGGCATCAAACATCGGCGGCCACCATAAGGCGGGACCGCCTTTGAAGACATCAAAATCTAAGCCCGGCAGCATTTCCGAGACAATGGCGTTGCTTTTGTCCAAATCGTAATAAACTTCCTGGAAGGTCGTGCCTTTGTATTTGACAACCCATTCCCCAACTCCGAAAGCCACGGGAACCATGTCCGGTTTGCCACAATCCATAGCCGTCATGTAACGTTCCAGCCTTTTTTGATAAAGGATTTCCTTTTCACTCATAATGCTTACCCCTTCCCCTTTGCAAACTTGGTTAAATATCTAAACCCGGACCTATCTAGTCATCCAAAGCCTCACTGCGATAGGCCTTTAAATATTTCTTGCCGAACCGGTCTTTGCCCAGCAGGAAATCATTGGTCACGACTGAGGTCATAATTTTCCTGTCCAAGGGATCAAGAATGGCCGCATCCATGTCAAAGGCCATACACAGGGTTAAAAAATGACGGTTGACAATTTTGCGCTTCGGTGAATTATAGGATATGTTGCTTAAGCCTGAGACGGTTTTAACCTGGAATAAGCGCTTGATTTCCGTCAGGCACTTAAAAAACATCGTGGCATTCAGGTGGTTAACCGCTAAAGGAAGTACCAGGGGATCTATATAGAGACGGTCTAAGTCGTAATTATTTTGGTTCAGAAGTTCAATAAGTCTTTCGGAAAGTGCAATTCTTTCCTCGGCGGTTTTGGGAATCCCATTGTCGTCCAAGGTCAGCCCAATGACCGGGCAGCGGTGCTCCAGAACTAAGGGCAGTACTTCTTCGATGCGGTTTTTTTCTAAAGAAAGGGAGTTGATTAAAACCCTGCTTTTATCTCCGCGGACAGTATCTAAACCTTTTTTAATGGCTGCCGCCGAAGTGCTGTCGATACATAACGGTACGTCGGTTACCTCCTGCACCGTTTGCACAAGCCACTCCATGTTGGGAATTTCATCCCCCTGAGCCGTATTCAAGTCCAGATAGTCGGCTCCCGCAGCCACTTGCCGCTTGGCCAAATCCTGAATGGCGGCAGTATTTTTCTCAGTGATGAATTGCCGAACCGTAGGAATCGAGCTATTTAACTTTTCGCCGATTATCAACATCTTTTGCAGCCCTCCTTGAGTCTGATGCGGTTGGGTTTAAACCATGGTCTCTGTTTCTTCTGCTCACCTCCTTCATAAGGATACCTAGGGCATCATTCAACTGCGTGATTGGGACATCATGGAGTCGGAGCTGTTTTAAAGAGCTATACCCTTTTTAACGAGCTAGGCCTCACTTTTAAACAGCACCAGGCCCACATAGGAAACCGTATTTTTGCCGTTGTAATAAGGAATTCCGCAGCTTTTTTCCAGGGCCATGACATCAATGCCACTGGCTTCAACAGAAGACAAGGCCTGCTCGGGACAGCGGCAGGCTTCGGAGTCCAGAAACGCACACCGTTGACAGTAAGTGCAGGGACCTGCATTTAAAGGCAACATTTCCCGGAAATAAGGTTCTTTTTGCAAATCCTCAAGAATATTTCTGAATAGCTCCGTATGGCGTTCCGCCGCTTTCATCATGCCTTTCCAGTCAAAAGAGTTTTCCAGCTTATGCACGGTCTGGATCAATAACCCCCGTTCAAACTTTAGCACTCTTGCTTTTAAGTCCTTGATATCACCGACTGCAGGCGGGCACATCCAGTTCTTATTGTAATTTCCGCAAACGTTTTGTTCGCACTGGGTCCGAAACTCTTCGTTGAAAATTATATCCTTCACCTCAGCTATGGCAGCATGCGCCGCTCCCAAAGCCAAGACCTTTGCGACCACATCGTCGAGACTACCCTCCATACCCCAGGCCTCCCTTAATCATCGTTTGCCGCCAGGAAATTATCCTTACCTTATGTATATCTCTGATTATAGTATAGATGTATATACAAATTATAAATTAAAAAAGATATTTACTTAGATTTATGCGAATGTATAGACAACTTGATTTATCTAAATATTATCACAACTCCTATGGAGGGTCAATAGCAAGCTAAGTGGGATTGATGGCACAAAAAAAGATTCAGTCTCATTGTCCTGAGACCGAACCCTCTGCTTCTTCCAAAATATCGCGATAAATTTTCAAAGCTTCCGTCACGTCGTTGGCGTAAAAATCTGCCCCCGTATATTCTTTCACTTGCTGGTTGACCGGATATCCTCCCACCACAACTTTGACACTGTCTCTTAAACCCGCATCCGTCAACAAGTCAACCACCTTTTTGATGGAGCCGACACAGAAGGAAAGCAGTACGCTGATTCCCAGGATCGATGCCTTCGTCTCGTTGACGGCTTGAATAAATTTCTCCGGCGTCACATCGACGCCCAAATCCTGAACCTGGTAACCGGAAGAACGCAAAAGATAAATGATGATATTTTTGCCCAGGTCATGAATATCTCCTTCAATAGTTCCCATGACAATCAGCGGCAAGCCCTTTTGCGAGTTGACAGGTATGTGCGGCTCTAAGACCCGCATCACTTCTTTGAGAATCTCTTCCGACATAATCAGGTCCGACAAAAAATAATCGCTTTCACTGTATTTCTCTCCGACGATTTCCACACCCCGCCGGCAGCTTTCGATGATATCTACCGAGGTATAACCTGCCTGGATTCTTTCTCTTACCAGCCTTAAGGTCCTTTCCTCATCAAGGTCCGCCATCGCTATTTGTAGTTCGTCTTCCACCTCATGAACCCCCAATTAGCTTAATCGTTTTTATACCAGCCATCATAACTGGTCAATTTATACCGGTCCCCTCTGTAAACGGCTTTGCTCCAGCCCACGGGTTTCAGGTCCGCATCAAAGATGGTCTGTTCGATCAGGAAGACCGGAGTTTGGGGAGCAATCCCCAGAATTAAGGCTTGTTCTTGGCTGCAGGCGGCGACCTGGAGAACCTTTTTCGAACTTACCGGCACATATTCCGTGTGGGCGGCTACCAGGCCCGGCAAACTCGGGTCTTTCAGCTCCGTTTCCAGGATCGGCTTGCTTTTGCTGTAGATTGTGTACTTTACCTCATAAGACAGCCGCTCATTCTCGGCCGACAGCACCGTGCGAAAATAGAGCAGGCGCTTGTTTTCCTCGCTTATTTGAAACTTGGCTTTCAGCTCTTCGTCGGCCCTGATAATCTTGGCTTCCAATAACGTGGTCTGATAATTCAGACCTCTCTTTTTAATTTCTTCGTTAAAATCATTCAATTCAAAGACAATATTGTCAAGTTTCGGCCTGGCCACGAAGGTGCCCTTGCCCTGCTGGGCGTAAACCATGCCGGCAGACACCAGCTCGGAGATTGCCCGGCGCACCGTCATCCGGCTGATCTCATAGCGCAGGGCGATATCATTTTCCGTGGGCAAACACTCTCCCGGCTTTAGCTCTCCCCGCCGGATTTGTCCTTCGAGCAGCTTATACAGCTGATAGTAAATGGGAATCACCGAATTTTTATCGATGGGTATTTCTTCTTGAATCACCAAAAACACCTATTCCTATAGTAGTTGTCTATACATTAAGATTTTCCTAATTCTAGCATGCCCCAATAAAGACGTCAACTTATTTGCACCCGCCTGACAAGTAAAGGGGGTACCCCTAAAAACTTATGCTTTCTAAACTATATTAAAAAAACCGGCTTATGCCGAGTTTGCGAGAACAGAAGCCGTTAGCTGCCCTTAGACAGTCAGAAAGTATTAACGAAGCTATCCTTTCTGACCCGAAAAATTTAAAGACCCCTGAGGAAGGCAGCTTCGCCCACAAAAGTGAACTCATTTCATGGAGAGGCGGTAATGCTCACAAAGGTTGCGAGGGAAAGTCGGAGCCATTGGTTCTCCTCAGGTCTTACCCGGAGGTTTGGCGGAGCTCCCTCGCAAGCGAGTGAGCAAGCCTCGGAATGTTGAGTGACGAAGACACTGTCTTCGCACGAATTAGCTTTCTTGCCGGATGTGGGCGAAGCTGCCCGACCCCAAGGATCTATTTTTCATTGATCAATAGTACACTTCGCGGCATGTATGTCTGACTGTATAAAGAAAACTCTGCTGCCTTGCTGCTCTTAGGCTTAGAAAATAACGCAAGTCTGTATTTTCCGGCGGAATAAATAAGGCGGCAGGATTTGATCCTGCCGCCTGGAATATCGGACATTTCTACGCTCGGCCCGGCCGGGAAACTTTAAAACTCACAGCTGTTGGCTGTCCTGGGGAAAGCAATGACGTCCCGGATATTGGTCATTCCGGTCAGATACATAATGACCCGTTCAAAGCCGAGCCCGTAACCGGCGTGTTTCACTCCCCCATACTTCCGGAGATCAAGGTACCAGCTATAGTCTTCCTCTTTAAGCCCCAACTCTTCCATCCTCTGGCAGAGAACGTCAAAACGCTCTTCCCGCTGACTCCCTCCGATAATTTCCCCAACACCCGGAACGAGCAGGTCCATGGCGGCGACCGTCTTGTTGTCGTCGTTCAGGCGCATGTAGAAGGCTTTAATGCCCTTGGGATAATCGGAGACGAAGACGGGCTTTTTAAAGATTTTTTCCGTCAGGAAGCGCTCATGCTCTGTTTGCAGATCCGTGCCCCAGTGCACCGGGTAGTCAAAGTGAGCGTTTTCCTTCTCCAGAAGCTCAACCGCTTCCGTATAAGTAATGTGGCCGAACTCCGAATTTAAGATATTTTCCAGCCGCTCAAACAAGGTCTTGTCGACAAAGTTATTGAAAAAGGCCATTTCTTCAGGAGCATGGTCTAAAGCATACTGAATGATATACTTCATCATTTCTTCCGCTAAATTCATATTGTCCGCAAGCTGGGCAAAGGCAATCTCCGGTTCAATCATCCAAAACTCGGCGGCATGCCTGGCCGTATTGGAATTTTCGGCGCGGAAGGTGGGGCCAAAGGTATAGACATTGCGAAAAGCCATACAATAGGTTTCCACATTGAGCTGACCGCTGACTGTCAGACTCGTCTCTTTCCCGAAGAAATCTTCAGCGAAATTGACAGCCCCGCTCTCAGTCTTGGGGAGGTTTCCCAAATCCAGGGCCGTTACCCTGAACATTTCCCCGGCGCCTTCGGCGTCGCTGCCTGTGATAATTGGCGTATGAACATAAACAAAGCCTTTTTCCTGAAAAAACTTGTGAATGGCATAGGCAATGACGGAACGAACGCGAAAGACCGCCGCAAAAGTATTCGTTCTGGGGCGCAAGTGAGCAATCGTCCGCAAGTATTCAAAGGTATGGCGTTTTTTCTGCAAGGGATAATCCGCCGCCGCTACGGAGAGGATTTCTATTTGCTCCGCCTTTAATTCAAAAGGCTGTTTCGCTCCCGGCGAGGGGACAAGGGTACCCCGGATGCGCAGGGCGGAACTGATCGTCAGCTTGCCGATCTCCGGAAAATTATCCAGACTTTCTTCAAAAACCACTTGGATATTCTCAAAAAAGCTGCCGTCATTAATTTCAATAAAACCAAAAGCTTTGGACGTACGAATTGTGCGAATCCATCCGGATATCTCCAGATTCTGATTGAGATACTTCTCCGTCGCGCGGAAAATTTGTTGAACGGTCACCGTTTGCATGGCTTTCCTCCTCAAAAAGATCCCCTGAGGGTTAAGAATTTTCTAATTAACCATTATACCTGAATGGCATCTTAACTTCAAATTATAAGCCACGCTCTGGTCATCAACTGACAAACCGGCCGCTTTGCGCTTTAAGCTCCGCCATTAACAGCTCCAACTCGCCGATACTATCGCGAATGGCTGTCATCGTTGCACTCATTTCCTCGGTCGAAGCGACAATCTCCTCGACGGAACCGGCGTCTTCGTGGGACATGCCGTCAATCTCCCGGATCGACTCGGTAATTCCTTCGCTCATGCGAACAACATGTTGAACCTCTGCCACCATTGCTCCCAAAAGACTCGAGACAGTCTGGGTTCCCTGGGAAATCTCCTTAAACTCCTGCAAGGCCTGATCTCCGATACCCAGCTGCTCTTGAATCAAGGCAACTCCTTCCTCAGCGGCCCGAACGGAACTTTCCACGTTTTGGGTGACTTGATCGATCAGCCCGGCTATCTGAGAGGCGCTTTGCCTGGACCCTGCGGCCAGTTTCCGGACTTCCTCGGCCACCACGGCAAATCCCCGGCCGGCCTCGCCGGCCCGGGCGGCTTCAATAGCGGCATTGAGGGCCAGGAGATTCGTCTGGTCGGAAATGCCGGAGATAATCTGGGTAATCCCGCGGATTTTTCCCGTCTGATCCTTGAGAACGTGGCTTCCGGCCTGAATCTCTTCAACTTTGGCAGCAAAAACCCTCATCGTTTCGGCTAAGCCTTTCAAGATGGTTTCTCCGTGCCGGGTTCGTTCCGTCACATCCCGGGTGCTGCCTGAAATCTGCTCCATATGTCCGGCCAGGGACGAAACGTTTTGATTGATCCCTTCGCTCCGGGTACCGATGTCACTGGTACGCTGGGCAATCTTTTGGGCGCTGAAGGCCACCTGATTAATGCTCTCCGCCACCTGGCCCGTGCCCCGGGAGGTTTGATCCGCGGCCGCCGCAATCTCCTTAGTCGAGCCCTCGACACGCTTCAAGGCTTGATTCATGGAAAAACAGATGTCCTTGGTGTTGTCCAACATTTTCTTCATCGCCAGGGCCAAGGTGCCCAGTTCACCATACCAATCGGTTCTAATGGCAATTTGCAAATTGCCCGTGGCCAGCACCTCGGCATTTTCCGCCAGTTCCCGCAAAGGCCGGGTGAATTTGAGAGAGAATAAATAGCCTGAAACCACGCCGAGGCCCAGAACCGCCAACCCGACCCAGAAAACCCAGCGCTTTAAAGCATTTAATTGCTGCAACACCCCCTGCCGCGAAAGAACCGCTTTAATGTAGCCTTTGAGCTCACCCTTATAATCTTTGAAGGGGATCAACAAAATATTGGACTGCCCATCGGCGCTCACTGTCAGCTGGGTTTGTCCGCCGCGGAGGGCTTGGACCACCCCGGCGGCAACCGGATCATGATCTTGAGCCGTACCAGCTAACAAGCCTCCCTTTTCCTGGACATTTTTAACCAAAGAGGCAGAAGGATTGAGAAGGTAAATAAAGTAATCACCGGGATTCTTTTTCTGAAGAGTATGTAAAAAGTCTTCGCCAAAATCCATGCCATATTCGGCGCTGCCTACCCACTGATCCTGATATTGCACCGGCACCACTACCCGGAAGCCGTACCCTTCGACTCCCTCCTCCAGGCCCTCCACAATCTTATGGTCCTTGTTGGCGGCCACTACAGTCGGGCGGATGTTCGACAGGTCGTCGCCAAATTTATTGGGAGAATGCGCCCGGTAAAAGGAAACCGCCGGCGCCAGGTGAAATTGAAGCTGGCTGAAGCCTTCTTTTTTCACTTCATTAAAAACAGGCTGGACCAGCCTGATAAGGGCAGCCCGGTCGCGTTCTGCCAGAGCCTCAGCCACCTCCGGGTTCATGGTCATGGATAAGACCGCAGATCTGGCCCGGTCCAGGCGGTTGCCGAATTCATCCTGAATTCCCTGTTCCACCAGCTTTTCTGTTTGCAATTCGTTTGTCCTAAGCAGCTTCTCCGCATTCCAGAGGCTTGCCGCGGACAGCAGGGCTACTACGGAAATGATCACTACCCCCATCAAAAGCGCAACCCTTATCTTAATGGACATAGTATGTTGTCTGTTCCTCATCAATCATTCTCCCCTTAAGTTCTCGTTGAGCCGGTATTTATTTGGCAGGGGTATGGGGTTTCTCTCTTGAAATATCCGAACTCTGTGTCTTTAATCGTTAGGGTAATGTCTGCTCCTTTCACCCGCTTAAAGGCCTACTAATTTACTAGTTTTTTCAAACAATTTTACACCATATTCCCCAAAATAAATGAAATCCAGACGACATAAATAATGTCATCTGGATTTCAAACTTCCACGGTTCAATTTGCTCTTGGCTTGCCTCAGGCAATTCCGTCCGCCCGGCTAGCTCTCCACTTCAATACCCGCCATCCTGATCAAATACATGGCATTGCGCGTGGTCGAGATCCCCTGCCGAAGTTTATAATCGAAGTAGATCTGGTCGTTTTGATAATACTCCCGGAAATGGTAATTGCGGATTTTGCGCTTTGTTTCACCTTCGAGATCACCTAATTCCAAATCATGAGTTGAGACCATACCCATGGCTCCGGCTTTGCTTAATTGCCGGATCAGAACCTTGGCCCCGGCATGACGGTCCTGAGAATTTGTTCCCTTAAAAATCTCATCAAGCAGAAAGAAGATCTGCCGGTCCTGCTTAGAGGCCTGAACAATTTGCTTAATTCTCAATAACTCGGCGTAAAAGGAAGAAATGTTTTCCTCCAGATTGTCGCGCACGCGCATACAGGTAAAAATCCGGTAGACAGAACAGCGGAACTCCCGCGCGCAGACCGGAGCTCCGGTATAGGCCAGAACAAGATTAAGGCCGACCGTTCTGAGCAAAGTGCTCTTACCGGACATATTGGAACCGGTTATTAACAAAATCCCCCCGTTTTTGTCCAAGGCCAAATCATTGCAAACGGGGTTTTCCAAAAGAGGATGGCCCACTCCGGCAGCAACAACCCCCGCTGTTTCCGGAGTTATCAGCGGCCAAGACCATTGAGGGTGATCCGCGGCAATCAGCGCCAGGCTGTTTAAGGCTTCCAGCTCGGCGATGGTATCTATCCACTGCCCCAAAGAGCGGCCCGATTTTTCTTTCCAGGCTTCCAAGGAGATCAGGCACTGGATGTCCCAAAGGGTAAGAATATTGACGATGAGAAACATGGCATTTCCACGGTTGGCAATGAGATCGGCCAAACCCGTTAGTTTTCTGATCTGTTCAAAAGCCGGCTTTCCCTCCCGGTCACGCAAATTATCTTTCAGAGTTTGCAGGTAAGCGGCCCGAAAGGAGCGTTTTTCAAAACGCTCCAGCATCTTCTCGTAAATGCGGATGGTTTCTTTAAATTCATACACGGCATTGAGAGTTTTGCCGCGCTGTTTTCCCGTTAAGAGGATACCCGTCTGCAGGAGAAGGCCCAGAAGCGGATACCAATAGGAGACCCTCGCCGTAAAGAAATACAACAGCAAAAAGGCAAGAGTAACCAGCGGGAGCACCCGCGCCCCCAGAAGAACAGAACGGCGCAGATAGGTAGGGTCATAGGTTTGGGCCCAGCTGATCATGGCCGCGGGAGATCTGCCCGGACGCTTCGCCAGCTTGGCCTCCGCCAGGAAGCGCTGCCTCCAGGCCAGGTTGAGGGACAGCTCCCGGATGGCCTCCTGTCTTTTGCGGATAACTTCGCAGTCCCTCGGGGGCTCGGTCAATATTTCCCGCAGCTTTTCCCGGCCCCGGAATGTTTGCGCCGTGGTAATCCATTGATACAAAGAACCCGCTCCGAACAGATCCAGATCTTCCCCATAAGCATGTTCCAGGTCTTGAAAATCTTCCCCCCGGTCAGGAAAGGATTTCCATTCTCCGGCTAAACGCCTTAAAGCTTGAGCGTAATTTTCTTTAAGAACAGACAAATAGCTCTGCCTGGTTTTTAAAGCCTGATGCCAAAAGACCAGGGCCACAAACAGGATCGCCGTTATAAGCAGGGCTCCATAAGCCCAGGAGACCTTATCCTTCAGGTAAAGAACAACCGTCGCCAGCGCGCCAAGGACAAAGACCATAAGACGCAGGTTGCTCAGACGGTTTATGACCTGAGTCAGGGTTTCATGTTTGCGGGTATAATAGGCCTCGCGCTTGCGATACCGCTCTTGCGCAACGTTTTGCTTAATTTCTTCTCTCAAATCACTTAAATCACTCAAATTACTGTCCTCCATACTTTATCCAAGGCCAAAAGCATTTAAGAGCATTATACACGAATCAGCCCCTTATAACCACATCTTGGGAATAAAGAAAACTTGGCCGGCACTAATCCTCTGGGGCAGGCGGCTGCCCAGTTGCTCTGGTGCTTAGAAAGTACATAAGGCAAGTTTATACTTTCCGGCAGCAGGAGAAAGCCTTGGCCTCATTCATTCTTTCTTTCTCTTTTTCCCGGTGCTATACTAGATTTAAACGTGTTTTGCCCAATCGCCCCCTTGCCCTTACCGGGCTGAGGGGGTGATTGATTAGGGTACGACTACTGGAGGAAACTGCGATGAGACAAACTACAATCTCCCCCGAACTCCTGGCCCTGGATTCCCTTGCCGTTTACCGCGGACTTCTGGAAGATCCGGTTCTCCGCCGCCTCAGAGAGCTGCTCGCCGCTCTGGAAAAGGAGAACCTTCAAGTGCGCGAGATTGTCAACTTCTATCACGATTTTTACTATGAATTGGCCAAGTGCCCGCAACTTTCGCTGTCCAATCATATCCTCGATCAAATTATCTTTGCTGAAAATTCCTTCTCCTTTAAAGCCCAGGCTATTAATACTCCTGTCCTGGAAAGCACCCTGGAAAGAGCGGCTGCCCGCGACTTAAGAAATCTTCAATCCGTCGCCAAGCTGGACGGCTCAGCCCTGAAAGCGGGGATTTCCGCCCGCTTCCATCCCGGCGTCCAGGAGCGCAAGGAAGGCCCTGGCCTTGACCCAACCCTCGAACTTCTGCTTCAAGAACTTCCCGAATGGGAAGTTTCCCCGCTGCCTTCAGCGGAGGATGAGCCGGAGCATCTTCACAACCTGAAAGAAACTTTTCTCAAGGCCCGGCACTGGGATGATTGCCTTCCTGAACTGCGGCAGTTCCATCGTCAGTACGGCTGCGGCCTCTTCGCCCGCAGTATCGCTTTTATTTGGGAACGATATGAAGGTCAGGGCTTTCTCAAAAGCGTCGCCAGGCCTGACCCCATTACTCTGAATGAGCTAGTAGATTATCAGGACGAACGCTCAAAGATTTTAGAGAACACCTTGCAGTTTTTAAAAGGGTATCCGGCCAACAACGTGCTTCTTTACGGCGACCGGGGCACCGGCAAGTCCTCCACCGTCAAAGCGATCCTCAACGCCTATCATTCCCGGGGACTGCGCATGATTGAAGTCCCCAAAGCCTTTCTGGCCGACTTTCCGCAAATTATCCGCCTCTTAACCAACCGGGCTCAAAAATTCATTCTCTTTGTTGACGACCTTGTTTTTGGGGACAACGAAGAAAATTACACCTCTCTCAAGGCGGTTCTCGAAGGCGGTCTGGAAAGCAAAACCTCCAACATCTTGATTTACGCCACCTCCAACCGCCGCCACCTGGTGAAAGAATATTTCAGCGAGAGAGCGGGGCTGCATTCCGGCAACCGCGACGAAGAAGTGCATGCCGGAGACAGCATGCAGGAAAAGCTCTCTCTTGCCGACCGCTTTGGCATCAATGTCGTCTTCTCATCTCCGGATCAGAAACAATACCTGAAGATTGTCGAAGGGATCGCCTCCCAGCGCCAGCTGAGCATTGAGCAAAGCGTTCTGCACAAAGAAGCCCTGCAATGGGCCCTCTGGTATAACGGACGTTCCGCCCGCACGGCAAGACAGTTTGTCGATTGGCTCGAAGGACATCTGGCTTTAAATTAATAATTCCGAGGCTAAAATAAATGCCGCTGTTTCCATGTATAGTCATCCCTGCTGTGGTAAACAATGTAAGAAACAGTAAAGGAGCTGTCATCATGGACGACTATTTTGACAATCTTGACGCTACGGAAATCAATCTGAAATATTTCACGGAACACCATGGAGAAATATATAAAGCCTACGAAACTTACGGGCATTTAGTGCACACCGAGGGCGGACCTTTAGACCAAAAAACCTGCTGGTTGATAAAAGTAGCTTTGTCAACCGAATGCCAATATCCCCGGGCTTTACATACTCATATTCTCAAAGCTTTAAGAGGCGGCTGCAGCAAAGAAGAGATAGAACATGCCATCTTGTTAGTTGCGCCAAGTGCCGGTTTTCCTAAAACTATGGCCGGAATTTTAATTCTGAGAAAAATACTGGAAGAAACAGCAACCGACGGAATCACTTCAATCCATTGACCGCGCTGATCTGGCTTATGCTTCTTTACAGAGCAGTTTTAAAGCCACCCCAACCGTCTCAGTCTTCTGATCGCGCCCTTTTAAATAGCCTTTATAAGCACCCTCTTTGCAAACAAACCTGGTATAAGAATACTCGTTGCATTCATCCCCTTAGGGTAAGAAAGCAGAACCTAATCTTTCTTACCTAAAGGGGATTTATCTTGAAGTATATCTTTTTGACAAATAATGCTATAATATGACTTTGGAGCAAATTCTTATATAAAGGAACGATTTTTAATGATTAGTACCAGCGGAATTACCCTGAGATTCGGAAAACGGGCCTTATTCGAGGATGTTAACGTCAAGTTCCTGCCTGGGAACTGTTATGGTTTGATCGGAGCTAACGGCGCCGGCAAATCCACCTTCCTGAAAATCCTTTCCGGGGAACTGGACTCCACAAGCGGCGAGGTCATTCTGACTCCCGGAGAGCGAATTGGGGTTTTGAAACAGGACCACTTTCAGTTCGAAGACTATGAAGTGCTGAAAACAGTCATCATGGGCCATGCCCGGCTGTATGAAATTATGGAAGAAAAAGACGCCCTTTATTCGAAACCGGACTTTTCCGAAGAAGACGGGATCAGGGCCTCTGTTTTGGAAGGCGAGTTTGCCGAACTCAACGGTTGGCAGGCGGAATCTGAAGCCTCGGAACTCCTCATGGGCCTGGGTATTGCCAAAGAGCTGCAAAGCAAAACGATGAAAGACCTAAGCGGCAACGAAAAAGTGCGTGTCCTGCTGGCCCAGGCGCTCTTCGGCAACCCCAACATTCTCCTATTGGACGAGCCCACCAACCATTTAGACCTGCAGTCCATTACCTGGCTGGAAAACTTCCTATATAATTACGAAAACACTGTTATTGTCGTTTCCCACGACCGGCATTTTTTAAACAAGGTGTGCACCCATATTGCCGATATCGATTTCGGCAAAATCCAGCTCTATGTCGGCAATTATGATTTTTGGTACGAATCCAGTCAGTTAGCCCTGCGCTTAATGCGCGAGGCCAACAAGAAGAAGGAAGAGAAAATCGAGGAACTGCAAAAGTTTATTCAACGCTTCAGTTCCAATGCTTCTAAAGCCAAACAAGCCACCTCCCGGAAGAAACAACTGGAAAAGCTGACCCTGGAAGATATTCGGCCTTCCTCCCGCAAATATCCCTATATTGCTTTTACCCCCGACAGAGAAGCAGGAAATAATATCTTGTCCGTGAAAAACTTAACAGTCCGTATCGGCGGCGAAAAGGTTCTCGACGATTTGTCTTTTATTATGAACAAAGGAGACAAAATTGCCTTGGTAGGGCCTAACAGTAACGCCAAGACTGTATTATTTAAAGTTTTAATGGGAGAGATCCAGCCTGATGAAGGAGAATTCAGTTGGGGGGTCACGACCACTCAAACTTATTTTCCCCAGGACAACTCGCCTTACTTTGATACGGACCTCAACCTAGTGGATTGGCTCAGGCAGTTCTCCCGCGACCCTGACGAATCCTTTGTGCGCGGATTTTTAGGGCGCATGCTCTTCTCCGGGGAAGAGTCTTTGAAGTCCGCCCGCGTTCTTTCCGGCGGAGAAAAAGTGCGCTGCATGTTTGCCAAAATGATGCTCAGCGGGGCTAATGTTCTTCTCTTTGACGAACCGACCAACCACCTGGATATGGAATCAATTACGGCGCTTAACAGTTCTTTGACGAACCTGGAGGGCAACATTCTTTTTGTATCCCAAGACCATCAATTTGTGCAAACGATCGCCAACCGGATCATGGAAATTACTCCCCGGGGAATTCTTGACCGCCGCATGACCTTTGATGAATATCTGGAAAATGAGGACGTTAAAGCCTTATTAGAGACCATGTACTCCTAGAACTTCCCCCAGCGGGGTTAGCGGTCTGCCATTAAATTATTGGATTTCACACTTTTATCCGCATAGTATAATCCCCTATTATGCCCCTATTTTTAAGGGACAAAGGGCCTAATAATTTGACATATTTTCTGTTTTGAGCTATATTAATATAAACTCGTTAATTTAATGGATTTACACAAACCTTCTCTATGGCTACGGCTCTGGGAAGTGGCTGCTGAACTTACCATGTAGCGGGTAAACTATAGTGGAGGTTTTTTGAAATGTTTAGTGACAAAGTTTTAACATGCAGAGATTGTGGACGGGAATTTGAATTTACGGCATCTGAGCAAGAATTCTATGCTGAAAAAGGTTTTACCAACGAACCCGGCCGCTGCCCGGAATGCCGTGCTGCCAAGAAAGCCCAAAACAGAAACAACGGCGGCGGTTTTTCCCGTCAACGTGAAATGTTCCCTGCTGTCTGCGCCAATTGCGGGAAAGAAACGACGGTTCCTTTCCAACCTTCCGGCAACAAACCGGTTTATTGCCGCGATTGCTATCAACCACGTACACGCAGCAACTGGTAAATTGTTTCTCAAACCCTCCCGGGCTAAAAGCCCGGGAGGGTTTTTTACATTTCTGGATATATTTACGAATTTAAATTAGCTAATTATGTGCAATATATAAGTGAATTGGAAGGAATATTGGAGGAATCTATAATGATACTAAAATCTATTCTCAAAGTTGCAGATTCCGCACATAAAGTTGATAAAATGAAAGATTCCATCACTATCGGGCTGCTGGGAGGTTTAATTGGCGCTATAACGTCAGATCTTACCAGTGCAGTATTTTATAAAGCTAAGAAAACCGAAGCTACCTTCAGCCATACGGCGGCCCAATTTTTCGTAACTCCCACATCACTGAGACGAAAAAACCGCATGGTTCTCGGCCAGCTATTGCATCTTTCGGTTGGTTCAGTTCTGGGAATCCCTTTAGTATACATCCTGAAAAAAACAGGCAAAGACCATTATTTAAGCAAAGGGCTGACCGCTTCTTTGTTAACTTGGATTATTCTTTATCATGGCGGACAAAAGTTTGGCCTGATAAAAAAACCAATTTATGTTAAGACTCATCACACCTCACTGTGGAGCCACATTATTTATGGCCTGACTTCAGCAAAAGCTATAGTCTGGTTAGCCGACCCGGCAATTTTCACCTCATCGGCCAAACTCATGGCGAAAAACCCCTCACAACACTTTGCCCACAGCGTTGCCGGTCCGGATGCCAGGGAGCATAATGACGCCTTTACGCAATCAGAGACGCCTTATTTACACTAATTAACGTCATCTTTTGTCAGGTCAGCGGGAACGCCTATCCTTAATTCATATTGTACCGACGCATTTTCTCATAGAGCCAAGATCGTGAAATTCCCAACAGCCGGGCGACTTCCGATTTATTGCCGTTCATTTTCAGCAAAGCTTTTTCCAAAGTTTCCTTGTCTAAATGCCGGTGAGCACTCTCCAGATTCCAACCGTTCCCCCAAGATCCGGATACTTTCGTCTTTGCTTCCAGCAGATAAAAAGGCAGGTCCTCAATATCTAACAGGTCTCCCTCGGCAAAATTCACAGCCCGTTCGACAACATTTTTCAACTCGCGCACATTCCCCGGCCAATGGTGCGAGTTAAGGGCTTGACGCGCCGCCGCTGAAATTCCCCGTATTTGTTTATTGAACTCTTGATTTAAACGTTCTAAAAAAACTTCCGCCAGAGGGATGATATCTTCCGGACGGCAGCGCAGGGGAAGCAAGTGGAAATTAATGACGTTGAGGCGATAGTATAAATCACTGCGAAATTCTCCGCGTTCCACCTTTTGGAGAATATCCTGGTTCGTGGCCACGATGATTCGCACATCCACTTTAACAGATTCATTGCTGCCGATTGCTTCAAAGCTTTTATCTTCCAGCACCCTGAGCAATTTGCCTTGCAAATTCAGGGGCATATCCCCTATTTCATCCAAAAACAAGCTTCCCCCGTTGGCAGCGGCAAATTTGCCTGCTCTGCCTCCTTTCTGAGCTCCTGTGAAAGCTCCGCCGGCGTAACCAAAGAACTCCGACTCCAACAAGTTATCCGGAACCGCGGCACAATTTACTTTGACATAAGGCCCTTTCCACCGGGGACTCGCTTGGTGGATCGCCTCGGCAAACAATTCCTTCCCGGTACCGCTTTCTCCGGTTAACAGGACGGTCGAGTTGCCACGGGCCGCTATCTCCGCTTCCTGTTTGAGGCGGCGCAGGGAAGAATTAACCGTCACAATCTGATTAAAGGTAACAGCTCTGTGGAAGGAACCGGCTTTTTCTTTATAAAACTGCAAGCCGCTGTCCATTTGAGCCAGGCGTTCTGCAACGTCTTTAGCTTCTTCGATTCTCTGATAAACTATTTTCCCAACCGCTCCAATTATTTTTCCCTGACGGACAATCGGTGAGCGGGACACAATACAGGTCTTTCCCTGAATGACTTGTATCTCGTTGGTTTCCGCCATGCCGGTTTTTAAGGTTCGCAAAAGTCGAATATTCTCGCTGACTTGTTCAATAGGCTTTTGCAAGAGGTCTTTTTCCCTTCTGCCCAAAAAATAACAAGCCGCCTCATTGACCAGCGTAATCTTACCCAGGTCATCGACAACGAAGATCGCTTCATGGGCAATATTGGTGACCGTCAACAATGTTTCATACAGACGCTTCGTGGCGTCAAGTTCCTGAGCCGTTTGATCCAAATCATTCAAAGCTTGAAAGACAATAACGGCGCCCCCCTTGCCGTCGATAGGGCTTACGTGGCAAAGCACAGGCACTTCATTCAGCCGGGCATGTATTCCAAGCCGGTTTTGAGCCGGCTTGAGAATATCCCGCCAATTGAGATTGGGAAAAACATTGTCTAAACAAGAACCTTTAAGTGACTCTTGCCTTAAGCCTAAAATTTTTTCACCGGCAGAGTTTAAGCTCTGAATAGTTTGATTTTGGTCCACAACGATAAGCCCATTAGGCAGCGCTCGATAAACGGCATTGAGCTTAACCGCTAATTGCTCCGCTGTGCGAAATAAAGCCAGGATCATGTCTACCTTTGTAAAGATTCCCAGCACCTTTCCCTCGGAGTCGACGACCACCCCGGTACCTGCGGAAGTCTGTTTCGCCCGCTCTTCAACCACCTCGTAGGGAGTATTGGCTTCCACCGTTACTACCTTGGGGTTAAAATGCCGGGCAATGCTTTCGGACAAGTCACTGCCTGCCAAATAAGCATCCAAAACGCTGGATTTGGTAAAAATCCCCTTGAGGTATCCTTCTTCATCCACGACCGGCAGGGCATCAAGCTTGCTCCAGCGCAACAAGGCCACACCCTGCCCGAGAGTATCCTTGGAACGCAGCAGAGGAACCTCGCGCGTCATCATGTCATACATTAACATCCCAGTCACCTCGCCTGCTAAAACCTCCTCTAGAATAGCTGCCAATTGCATAAATTTCGCTTGATCTGTTGCGCCGTAGCATTTTGCCGCTTCCTATATTCTCTTTGATATTCTCTTTAGAAAAGCCCAATTCCTCTAATTATCTGAACTTTCTTAATTCCGAGGAATTAGCCTTAAGGTCCGGGACACCCCAGCAAGCGAAAAATAATCAGGCCCTCTGCCGCCGCTCTCTAATCTTTACCTTGGCTGCAGGCGGATAGCTCCATTGAGGCGAAGGGTACTGCCGTCCTCCTTTCCTGGTTATGAACCCATTCCTTTCTCTTGACTCAAAACAGAAAACAGCCTTGAGCTTTGCCTTCCTTCACTGACCGACCTCTAACCTTGTCTCATGAGAAACTTAAGCTAACGCCCAAGGCCGGTCTTCAATCCAGCCTTTCGATAATGGTGGCATTAGCCATGCCATGCCCCTCACACATGGTTTGCAGCCCATACCTCCCTTCACTGCGTTCCAATTCATGCATCAGCGTCGTCATTAAGCGAGCCCCGCTGGCGCCCAAAGGATGCCCCAAAGCAATGGCCCCGCCGCAGGGATTAAGTTTTTCTCGGTCCGCCCCTGTTTCCTTTAACCAAGCTAGGGGAATTGCCGCAAAGGCTTCATTGACCTCAAACACGTCGATATCTTTGAGGTTCAGTCCGGCTTGGGCTAATACCTTTGCCGTGGCGGGAATGGGGCCGGTGAGCATCAACGTCGGATCGGAGCCCAGAACGCTGCGGGCTATGATTCGGAAACGTGGTTTAAGTCCCAATTCCAAAGCTTTCTCCCGCGACATGATCAGCAGAGCCGCCGCTCCGTCTGATATCTGACTGGAATTCCCCGCTGTGACCTGCCCTCCCTCTTGAAAGGGGGATTTCAAAGCCGCCAGTTTGCCTGAATTGGTATCGGCGCGAGGGCCTTCATCGGCTTTCACAACCACCATGTGGCCATCTGTCAGCGGAACTAGTCAGGGGCATGATTTCTCGTTCAAAACGCCCCTCTTTTTGTGATTTAAGCGCTTTTTGATGACTTTCCAGAGAAAACTCATCCATCTCCTGCCGACTGATTTTCCAATTGTGAGCGATTCTCTCTGCCGAGAGGCCTTGATTGATTATCTCATAACGCGAGGTTAGTTCCGGGGATAAGATTGTGCCTTTAACATTAGAACCCATGGGCGTGCGAGACATATTCTCCACTCCGGCGGCGACAACGGCCTCCATATCTCCCGCCAGAATTACCTGAGCGGCGAAATGAACTGCCTGCTGGCTTGAGCCGCATTGACGATCAAGGGTTAACCCAGGAACATGAAGCGGATAACCGGCAATCAGGGCTGCTTGCCGACCGATACAAAACCCCTGCTCCCCAACCTGAGTGACACACCCCATGAGAACATCCTCTACCAGGCCCGGATCTATTCCCGCCCGCCTAACCAATTCTCTCAGAACGATCCCCGCCAAATCCTCAGAACGGCAGCCGCTTAACGATCCGTTTTTTCGCCCAATAGGAGTTCTCACGGCCTCAACAATCACAGCTTCTCTCATTTCTTCAATCCCTTTCTCCATATTCTGAACCATATTTTGAAATTTGCTCGGTTGCAATTTTTATGCCACTAAGCCGTTAAGCCTAAGCTTAGGCTTAACCAAAAAATTACATCCGGCAAAACGCCGGCTTCACCACTTTTAAGTGTCCTTAAAAACGGACAGTTGACAACAGGAAGGACACTTTCTTTCCGGAAACAAGGTGGAAATACCAGTTAAAATAAGAGGCGGATAAAAACTCTTGCTCTGGCATATATATTGCAAATATTCAGAATAAACTTTGCAACAGCTAAGAGGAGTGAGAGATTATGATGGCCTACGATCTGACTTTGCAGGCAGTCCTGGAACGGGCTCTGCGTCTTTATTCCAAAAAAGAAATTATTTCCCGCGATTTCTCCGGAATCTTCCGCTATACCTACGGAGACTTTTATAAACGTACCCTGCGCCTCGCCAATGTGCTCCAGGATTTAGGAATCACTAAGGGCGATAGGGTAGGCACACTTGCCTGGAACAATCACCGCCACCTCGAACTCTACTTTGCCATACCGATTAGCGGAGCGGTACTCCACACTTTAAATTTGCGCCTCGGACCGGAACAACTGGTTTACATTATTAACCATGCCGAAGATAAAGTAATTTTTGTGGACAAAGATCTTCTCCCTCTTTTACAGAGCATTCGCGATCAATTACCCACCGTGGAACAGATTATCGTAATGTCGGATACCCTGGAAATCCCGCCCTGCGGTTTGGCAAATCCTTTGTCCTATGAAGCATTGCTGGCCGGAGCCAGGGAGACGTTCAGCTATCCTGATTTAAGCGAATGGGACCCCGCCGCCATGTGCTATACCACGGCGACGACCGGCAGCCCCAAAGGAGTTGTTTACACCCACCGCGCCCTAGTTCTCCATTGTTTGGCCGCCTGTCTCCCGGATTGCTTAAATTTGCACGAAGCCGACCGGGTTTTACCCTTTGTCCCTATGTTCCACGTCAATGCTTGGGGAATACCCTTTGCCTGTACCTGGCTGGGAGCCACTCAGGTTTTTCCCGGAGCGCGCCCACAAGCCGAAGACATTTGCCGGCTGATTGAAGACCATAAAGTGACTCTTGCCGCCGGTGTACCCACCATCTGGATGGCAACCTATCCCTTGTGGGAAAGCGGGAAATACGATCCTTCTTCTCTCCGGGAAATTGTCAATGGCGGTTCCGCCGCCTCCGTTTCTATGATCCGCAACTACCGGGAAAAATTAGGCGTCCCCATACTCCACGCCTACGGCATGACCGAAACGACTCCGGTCGTTCTGGTCTCCCGGCCTAAGAGTACCATGGAAAACTTGTCCCTTGAGGAAAAATACCAGTTGTCAGCCAAACAGGGACTGCTCGTACCCGGGCTGGAAATGAAAGTGGTCGGGGAAGATGGGCGGGAAATTCCCTGGGATGGCAAAACTATGGGAGAGCTTTTACTCCGGGGCCCTTGGATCGCCAAAGAGTATTATAAAGACCCTGTCCGCTCTCAAGACTCCTTCACGGAGGGCTGGCTGCGCACAGGGGACATTGTCACTGTAGATTCGGAAGGATACGTGGGCATTGCCGACCGCAGCAAAGATTTAATCAAAAGCGGCGGGGAGTGGATATCCTCCCTGGATCTTGAAAATACGATTATGGACCATCCCGCGGTCTTGGAAGCGGCTGTCATCGCAATTCCCCATCCCAAATGGGATGAACGCCCTCTGGCCTGCGTGGTTCTGAAACAGGACTATGAAGGGCTTGTGGAAGCCCAGGACATCCTGGATTTTCTCCGGGGAAAAGCTCCCAAGCTCTGGATTCCCGACCAAGTAGAATTTATTGAGGCCATTCCCCGGACAAGTGTCGGCAAATTTTATAAAGCTGCCCTGCGGGCACGTTTTGCCGAAGCAGCCAGTGCTTTGCAAACTTCCGAAGCTCCTCTCCGGGCAAAGGCATAACCGGGGCTTGAGTTTTTTTGTCATAAAAACTTAAACGAGAAGGGGGAACCACGCGGTCAGCGTGATTCCCCCTTTTGCCGGCTTCCGCCGGTTTTTCTTTTTCTTTGCGACCTATAAGGCAGGCTTTTAAATTTTCTCCCGATGTTCCGGATTACCTTCTTTGCAATAGCTCGCCTAACACCCGCCTATAGACCCGGCGAAAACAAATGACGAAAGACTCTTTTAACAGCAACTCTATAGCTTCCACACACATTACAATTTGGCTAAACCTACCCCTTTAAAGTAATAAGCAATTCCCTGAGAGCTAAGTTCCAGATCCGGCTCAAAGGATTTTAACAGCGGATGTTCCCTGGCGGTGATCCCATATTGCGCTAACTCACCTCTTAATAATTCCCACAAAGACTCCTTAATTTCTTCGACAGTGCCACCCGCAGCCAAAACACGCCGGCCAATAGCCGCATAAGCCTCTAACAATTCTGTGTTGCGGGCAAGGATAGCCGGCGCTCCCCCTGCTTTTCCGAAATGTCCAAAATAAATAGTCTCCAGATTCAGCCCTCTCATGCGGTCCAAAGTGTTTTTAGCCGCCAGCGGGTCAAATTCTGTCGGTGGGGTAAACGGCAAGACAAAATCACTGCCTATCAGTTCACTCAAACTGTGAATACGGACACCCAGAGCATCGCCGCCGAAAACACCCCTGCTGACCGGATCGTGGATCACCAAGTGATGGCTGGCGTGTCCGGGAGAATAATAAAAGGTCAGCAAACGGCCACCGCCCAAATCCAGAATTTCTCCATCACCCGGAGTATGAACCCGGTCTTCCGGAATGGGTAAAACATGCCCGAAAAAATCATGATAATGCTCTTTATAAATAGCCTTGGTTCCGGCTATAAGCTGAGAGGGATCGCTCAAGTGCTTTGCTCCTTTAGGATGAACAAAAACCCGGGCCTTCGGCAGTTCCTGAACTATTGCCCCGGCTCCGCCCGCGTGGTCTAAATGAATATGCGTGAGGATTATGTAGTCTACTTTTTCCGGCGGTACGCCTAAGCTCTTTAAACCGTCTAAAATGTAGCCGATACTTGGCGTCGGACCGGTTTCCAGCAAAGCCACCTTTTCCCCTACGATCAGATAACACGAAGTCCGTTTAGGCATTCCCTGGTCATGAACATCGATTTGATAAACATTGTCGCCCAGGTTAAGGATAGAAGACATTTTATTCCCCCCTAATCTATGGCATGTCGGCCAAGAACAAAAATTCTCATACCATTGACCGTTTCCGGAAGCTCTATTCCCTCGGAATATAATTATATCCTGAATTTTTCGAAAAGTCAGCCGCCATTTTACTTAAGCTTTGTTGATCCCCTACACCGGCTTCCTTAAGTCCGGAATGATTCAAAGCTTCGCGCTGGTTTAGCGGTTAAAAAAAGGTGAGATTTCCTGTTTTCAGGGCATGCCGTTCGGCAAGGATGGCCAGTCGGCCGCTTAAAAGAAATAACAGTATCAGAACCGCGAGCAAGACCCCTAATGACGGCAGGATCTGAGTGAATCCCAGCCCATCTATCATCAGTTCTCTAAGGATTTGCAATACATACGTCAGGGGAAAAACTAAAGCGGCAGCTTTTCCCCATAAGGGCATCGCTGCGACCGGAATGCGTACCCCGGAAAAAATCAGCATAGGCTCATCCAGAACCGTATAAAGAAAACTGGAATCCCGGGAAAACAAAAAGATGACATTCAAAAATCCACCCCAGATCACTGCCGAAACAACCAGGAGCAGCAGTCCCAGCGGAATGCTCCACCAAGCGGCCACATGAATACCCTTGACCAAAGCCGCGGCCAAAAGTGCAAAGGTAGAAAAAAGCCATACTCCTTCTAAAAGATCCGCTGCGGCCCGGCCATAAATTACTCCCAGCCGGGATACCGGGGAAAGAAAAATCAGTTCAATGGTCCCGGAATAGCGTTCAAAGGACATCTGCCAGGCCGATTGCACCAGAGACCAGAAAAAAATATACCCCAAGTACCCGGTTAAGAGAAATACCCCGATTTTCTCAGAGCTAAAAAAACGGTTTAACGGACTGTAGGCACCCAGATTAAAGGGTTTTAAGGAATAGTATGCCGAAACATAGGTGATCGCCGGCCAGACCAGCAGCGAAAAGTAAATGAGCGAGCTGTGAAAGTTCAGGCGGTGGCTTTTTTTCATCTCCGACCAAAAAACACGTTTGAGTCCTTTCAAGCCGTTTCCCTCCCTGCAACATCCCTTCCGGCCAGGTTTAAGATCGCATCCTCAAGCTTCGGTTTCTCCACCTCCAAGCGCTGAAGGGGTAATCCTTGCTCGAATAAAAACTGCAGTACTTGGGCAGTGACTTCCTGCTTAGACCGAATTCGCAGTTCCACTCCCCCACTCTGTTCCAGAACGGTCAGCACAGCCTCAAAGGGCAAAAGTATTTTTGTAAGAGCCTCCCTGGTTTTTTCCGGGAACTCAGAAACCCATAGGGAAAGAAGGTCTCCGGCGGCAACCGCGCGAATTACTTTTTCCGGCGTATCGTGCAGCACTAAAGCTCCTTTGTCAATAATGTATACCCGTTTACAAAGCGATTCCACTTCACTCAAGTAATGGCTGGTGAGCAGAATTCCTTTTCCCTCTTGCACGGCCAGGTCCCGAATATGCTCCCGCAAACGTTTGGCAATCGGCGCATCTAACCCTAAGGTGGGCTCATCCAGGAAAAGGTAGCTCGGATCATTGATTAAACCGCGGGCAATTTGCAAACGCTGTTTCATTCCTTTGGAGTACCTCTCTACCGGAATATCCGCCGCTGCTTCTAAATCCACCGCTTTCAGCAAATCGTTGCTGCGCTCTGTCAAAGTTTTTCCATATAAACCATACAAACTGCCGAAATAAGCAAGGTTTTCTCGTGCAGTTAAGCGCCAGTAGAGCATACGCTCACCTCCGGCGATCATGTTGACCCGTTTTTTTACTTTCATCGGCTCTTCGAGGGCGTTTAGGCCATCAATGACAATGCTTCCGGCCGTAGGTATCAGCAGAGTGGAAAGCATTTTGATCGTTGTCGTTTTTCCGGCCCCGTTGATTCCCAGCAAACCGACGATTTCACCCGGCTGAATTTGCAGATCTAAACTCTGTACCGCCACTACCTCTTTCTTGCGGCTTCTGAAGACTCCCTGTTTTTCCTTTGTTACATAAACTTTACGCAAGTTCACCGCTGTTAACATTTCCAGCCTCCCCTTATCCTTAATTCTTTAATCAAAGATCTTTTCGACCACACCTTTTTCTGTTATCTGAATAGCCCAAGCTCCGATCACAAGGTAAATCAAGCCCAGCACAACTAAAGCGGCGAGATCGTTTCTGCTGGCCCAAAGCCCGCCTCCTTCGATCACACTGCGGCGAAAGGCCTGTAAACCAAAGTTAAGCGGCATAATCCGGCTGAGAGGGTACAGCCATCCAGGCAGATATTGCACCGGAAATGTCACTCCGGATACAAAAGACATGACTACGAAAAGAGTATTTTGAGTGATGTAAGTATCGCGAAAATAGAGCATTACTGAACCGAGCACCAAAGCCTGGGTAAAAAACGCGCCTATCGTGAGCATAAGGACAAGGAAGGCCGCCGCCCAATCCATATGGCTTAAATTTAGTCCGAAGATCAAGCCTATCAGGATAATCACACTGAATTCAATCCCGACACGCATTAATCCCTGTAACCCCGTCCCCAGAAAATAGCCTTTACGGGAGGATGGCGTCAAAAGCAGTGCCTCCAGGCTTCCTTCCCGGAGTTCCGTGATTAAAGAGCGGCTGACGATCATAAGCATCGACACAGCCAAAGAATACACTGTGCCGCCAAGCACAATATAGGAGATGTAATCTCCGGTTCCCGCGAAACCTGCGAACCGGCTGTCCGTTTGACCGGCAAAAACAAAATTGTAAGTTAAATAAGCGAACAAAACCGTATAGACTCCGCTTAAAATATGTCCTATGAAAAACGACCAGGGATATGCACGCCGCATGGTGAGATAATTCCGCCAGAACGTGGATTTAAAGGTCCTCCACATGCCTATTTCTCCTCTCCTGTATGGGCTTTGTCCAACAAGGGCTGGTCGAAAAACTGATTTAAATCGACCGGTACCTGTTGAATTCGCTTGCGATCTCCGGAATAGAAGACATAGTTGCCTTTGCGTTCGCTGCGCACCAGCCCGGCTTGACTTAAGATTTTCAAATGTTTGGATACGGTTGCTTCCGCAAGATTGTACATTTCCGCCAATTGTTGCGTGCAGTAGGGGTGATAAAATACCTGCCTGAGAATTTTCATCCGGCTCTCATCAGACATCGCGTTCATGATGCCCAGCAAATCTTGGGGGACAGCATCCGTTCGGTCCGCTCCGGGAACGCTCAGCGCGTAACCAACACTGACCGTTGACTCAAAGGTGCCCATCAAGAGGTGCGGCGCAATAAACGTGGACGGTTGGACAATAATTCTGGACAGTTCAGAGTAGGGAAAACGCCAAGTGTGCGCTTTGTAAAAAAGGATTTCCTGCTCTCGGAGAATGAAGCGGGGATGGATGGATTCCATGGCCTCAAGCGGTGCTTGGCGCAGCTTTTCCTGAAAGGTATGGACTGAGGAAATCAGCCACGGCTCTATCCGGCGCAGTTCTTTGGTGAAATATTCCTGATAATAGGCAGATAGCACGTCCGCGAATTGCCGGCGCAGGGTAGCCGGCTTACGTAAGAGGTCCCGCTGAGGTTTCGTCCATTGTTCCTTCTCAACTTCGTTGCCCTGGAGCCACAAGTCGATATGCTCCAGGGACATGACCTGCCCCATTAAGCAATAGACAAACTGCCGTTCATTTACCTCCAGGAGTTTTTCAATGCCTTCTTCAACTGAGGTTTCGCGAAAATTGCAGATGTCGTGAAGGTCGAAAAGATTCAGCCAGTCGTTTGAGGCCTGACCCAGATCAGCAATTTGCTGCTTGAGAGCAGGAGAAAGCAAAGCCTCGGTTTCCAGGGCCCAGGTAAGCCGCTCCAGATGATGTTTAGGTTCTTGTAAAACGTGAAGGCTGGAGACCACCTCTAAAAAGGGAGAGTATTCGATGACCACATGCTTCTGCAGCCAGTCGTAGAGCAGATTAAGTCACCTCCATTATTTTGATTCGTCATTTGGCTAATCGTTGATTAAATTTGCTTAAAGTGTCTAAAGTATAGTGATGTCTCTCCCGGGTGTCAAGCTGTTTTTGCGAACTAATCTAAAATAAGTTAAAATTGAGCGCAAAAAACTAGCCAGAATGTCTCCAGCAAAAACATTCTGGCTTAAAGCTATAAATTACCCGGTCTTCCGGAATGGGTAACATATGACAAGAAAATCATGATAATGCTCTTTATAAACAGTCTTGGTAAATAAAATAGCAGCTTTCAGAAGCAATTATTTTTTAGGAACAGAACTTTCACAGGGAACACCTACCTGACACTTTCCACACCCATATCTCGGTTTGTATTTCTCAGCCGTTTTGTCTAAAAAACCGGAACATATTATATGATTTTTCCCCTTATCGAGGGAGATTGCCTTGACCGGACAATGCTTTACACAGGCCCCGCACATAGAACAGTATTCATAAATGTCTTTATACTCCCGTTCATCGGGAGGCAAGTACAGCTCTGTGACAATGCTGCCAAATCTGCCTGCGATGCCTTTTTTAGTTATCAGGCCTTTGGAAAGTCCAAAGGTTCCAAGTCCACAAATATAAGCTACATGCCTTTCCGACCAATTGCTCGTGAATGCTTTGGGGTCGCCGGAATTTTGCTTGGCTTTGTTAAATCCGGTCTGGGCCCAGAACCGTTTATCCAAAGATGGGGCCAGACTCTTAAACCCTGCCTTTATTAATTCAGAGCTTAAATATTGGCAAAGCCTAACGACAAAAGCCTGGCCTTCAATTCTGCCATGTAACCATTCTTCTGAAGGCCATAACCTATCTCTTCTGTTTCCTTTTTTCACCGCCTCCGTAAAGGGCAGAAAAAAGGAGATAACGGTTCTGGATTCAGGTAACCATTCTCTGGGTTCCATAAAGTGCTGCCCTATCACTGAGGCTTCCTTCAACAAATTGAAACACTCATTATCAGCTGCGGCAAAGGCCAAGATTGGAGTTTCAAAAATTCTCATACCCTTGACCGTTTCCGACAGCGCTATTTCCTCCGGAACATAATTGTACTCTGAGTTTTGCAAAAAACCGGCCGCCATTTTGCTTAAGCTCTGTTTATCCATAAAAGCCTCCGTCATTCATTTCCAATCTAAGTCTCTAAGTCGAAGATGCCCTATTACCCTGTACGGCCCTCCAAAGCTCCCGGCGGTAATTAACCTTCGACCGGAATAGGCCGGTTTTTATGATAATTAAGTACCGCAATACCTTTCTTCTTCAAAAACTATTCCACTAATATTCTCTATTTCCTGCAAGGAATAGCCAATAAAGAAGACTTGATTCAGGTGGAGTTTTAACTCCATTTGAATCTTAGTCGCCCTTATCCAGGGAGTTAGCCGCTCTTAACTCACCGCTTGCCGAAGCGGGAGTTTTAGAGCGGATTAGTCAGCGGATAAAAGCAAATATCGTTAACTCCTTTATTCGCATTGAGCATCCCTTTCGGAGGAGTCATTGACATCTGCCAAAAGTACAGTATAATTTTTAACCATAAGATCATATGTCAAAAACCTGAAAAGAGAAATTCTTAATCATCTTGAGAGTGGATAGGTTTAAATCTACGCAGGGGAGAACAAATTATGCCAAGACCGAGAAAGTGGAGAAAAGTGTGCTGCTTGCCGGAAAGCAACCGCTTTGGACCTCTTAACACTTCAATCAAGCAGAATCATTGTGTCATGATGACCGTCGACGAATATGAAACAATACGGCTCATTGATTTGGAAGGGTTTACCCAAGAAGAATGCGCCGATCAAATGAATATCGCGCGCACCACAGTTCAGCGAATATATAACGATGCCAGAAAAAAAATTGCGGAGTCTTTGGTCAATGGCAAAGTATTAAACATTGAAGGCGGCGATTACAAGCTTTGTGACGGTCTTGAGCAATACTGCGGCTGTGGCGGTTGTGCTAAACATCGCTGTCATAAAGTTTTGCAGGAAGATCGTGAAGGTAGCTGATAATGTATGCTGAACGAAGGTTCTGCTGAAGGTCTGGCTCTCGCCAAACTCTTTTACTCCTCTAAAAACTCCAGAAAAGGCTTTTTCATACTCACGAGCGCATTGACCATAAGTTCTACTAATCCCCCGTACTGAACATTAAATTTCGCCGTCGCCTCATAAAATTCCAGAATATCCCGGATAGCTCCTTTACAGTTAGAACATGGGGCACAGACATATTTAGGCAAGTTAAAATTCTCCATAGTATCTTGAAAGGCTCCGAGGATCTGGTTAAACTTCATGCGTGAACTAACTTTATTTCTCCACTCACTAAAATTGACGGAATTCGTAATTGCGAATCCACCGCCACCCCCACAGCAGTAATTATCGACTCCATGGGGTGTCATTTCGCGAAATTGCGGACAAACAGCTTTTAAGACGTTTCGCTGAGGTTCAACAATCCCCATGCCGCGAACATAATTACAAGGATCATGAAGCGTCACAGGAAAGTTGTTTTTTTGAGAATCGAATATTAAACGTTTACTCTTCACCATATCCCAAAGCAGAGGCAGGCAGCTTTCCACCGGAATCTTTTGCTCGGCCTGAGCCATACGGTCGCCTACAACCATTGAAGCTTTATGGGCATGGCCGCACTCAGCAATAACAATTCGCTTGACACCCAGGTCCTTGGCGACTTTCATCTGCATCAAAGCTAATTGTTTCGCTTGAAAATCGTCATACCAGATACCGTAGTTTACATTGTCATAGCCCGCTATTTCACTGCTGAGCGTCCAGTCCAAACCGGCTTCTTCGAAAAGAATAGCAAAAGCGATAGGGTTTTCCGGCCAGGCCATATATTCACCCGCATTATGTAAGAGGAGAATATCCGCTCCTTTTTTGTCAATCGGAAATTTAATTTTCAAACCGTACTTTTCTTCAATGTCCTCTTCTAAAAACTCAATCGTATCTAAGAAAGCAGGTTTGGTTATTCCCGTGGAGGAGCCTGTTTTCATTTGCAGTACCGTCCCTTTGGTATGCAAGGGAAGAGGGGCAATTCCCATTTCCTGACTGAAAATTTTTCGGATTTCTTTCGTGAGAATGGCATTATCTAAACCCAACGGGCAACTTTGGGCACAACGGCGGCAAAGATTGCAACGATAGGCTAATTCACCCAGCCGTGCGACCGTCTCCCAATTCACATCAATATCCGCACCGACAAAACTACCCAAAAGCCGGCCACTTCTTGTGAAATATTTCTTAACAATTTTCCTGAGAACTTCGGAGCGGAAAATTGGACGGTATAGTTCATTTTTGCCTGAGGCTTCAAAGATATGGCAGGCGGCGGAACAGGTATCACATTTGGCACAGTATTCGAAGGATAACAAGTACGGTTGAAGAGCCCCGTTGTTGGCATCAGAAAAACTCTTTTCCAAACCCTTAAGAAACTGATTGACAAATTTCTCCTCTTCCTCTTTTGTTTCGGGCCTGGTCAAGGTATCAATACCAACGTAGCCATCGAGCGACGTGCAAAATTTTTTCCGCCACTCAGGTTTGGGATCTGTCAATGAGGGTTCTAGGCCGGGTTTATCATAAGGCGGCAATAAAGGCATAAGCTGTTTGGGATTAACCCTAACCAATTGCTCATCCGATCGTCCCATATCCTTTGGGCGTAAATCCTTGTGATCTATCATACTAAACTCTCCTTCCAAATATTTAACTTCCGAAATCTGTTTTTGATCGCTACATCGGCAGTCCAATAATCGAGAGCATTAGAAGGATCAAATGATCTCTGCGGTAGGATGGTTAAACTAATTCAGTGAAAAAATTGCTTCTCCTCATCTACTAAACCTAAAGCAATTTCTACTAAGGCCGTGAGATGCATCATTTTCATGCCAAGTTTGTAATGCTTATTCATATCCACAAACTGGTCCATACAGTTATGGCAGGGAATACAGCCAATTTTCGCACCGGTAGCGACTAATTGGTCGACTTTCGGTTTCGCTTTGACCATACGCATTTCTTTCGTTTCAGCGACGGCGCCCGCACCTCCGCCGGCTCCACAACAAAAATTATAGTTCCTGTTAGGATACATTTCGCGGAAATCCATGACCGTATTACTCAGCACATAGCGCTGAGGCTCAACAATCCCTTCTTTGCGCACCATATTGCAAGGATCATGCAAGGTTACCGGAATTGTGTTTCTAGTCTTATCTAACTTTAGCCTGCCGTCTTTAATCCAATCGGCATATAACTCGACTATATGGCGAACAGGGAACTGTTTCCCCTGCCAATAATCACGCCCAAACACTCTGGTTGAGCGGAAAGCATGTCCGCATTCCGTGACAATAATTTCCTTAGGGTTTAGCCTCTCAACTTCTTCAAACAAGGGGCGGGAAATTGCCGCAAATTCATCGTCTTTACCGGTGAACAAACAGATATTTGTGGCATCCCAACGTTTTGAGCTGAGCGTAAAGTTTGCTTTAGCCGCGTGGAAAACATTTAAAATACTTTGCAAATCAGCCGGATAATGTTTGATCTCCCGGGCATTAAACCCAAAGAAGAAATCGGCATTAGGCACATCTAAAGGAATCTTATACGTCGGATCGTTCAGGTCCTTCTGCATCATTTCTTCGATCCATTCCAATGTCTCAAGATAATCAATTTCTTCAACGCCCATCTGGTTGCCTGTTCGCAGATGGTCATTAGCGATTACTTGCAAATAGCCGGGCGGATTGGCCACTTTTCCTCGAAAAGCCCTCGCAAGCGCGTTTATATTCACGCCCATCGGACATTCCACGGTACAGCGGTTACACATTGTACAATTCCAGATGAAGGGATCATTTTCCGCTTCTTCCCGCATACCCAGGACTACTTTGTGGATGAATTTCCGCGGATCTTGATCCTCATGCAAATTACTATAGACACAGCCGGCCGTACACATACCACAGGTCAGACAATTAGAAAAATCATAGCTATGCAATAAGACCGCCATTTCATCCCGTAAGGTTGGATCCAGACTTTTAAATCTGATGGGTTCTCTCATATTGCGCTTACCTCCGACATTTCATTAAGATTCGCAGGGCAATGGTCCTTGTCCATGACATCGGCTTTACTCAGGGCTTAAACACTTTCACTGGAAGGCTGTTGGGCAAGCCAAAAAACGGCAACTATAAATTAATATGGTTACCGCCGGTCAACTAAACGTATAATATTTTGTCAGTGCCGATCAATGTCCGGGCTGCCGGGGGCAGTGCAACCGGCATTATGAAGTCTTCCATGGTTATCCTCCTTCCAAATACCCGGGTCCTTATTACAATGTTCACATGCATCATGATGCTGATACTCGTGCCGAACAGAGCCTGCGGATTTAGGTTGAGTTTTTGAGTGATTTCAGCAATAGGACTACCGCCAAATAGTTCATGGTCTTCATGGCAATTTATCAGGCCATCAACCGGGACCGATTGGAATACCGCTCACGATGCCAATCACTTTTTTGATACTGCTCAGTTTATGTAGCTTGGCGGAAAAATCCGTTGACCTCTCCTTCCTTTCAGCACAATCATTGCTGCAAATATTGCCACCTTGCTTGCAATTTTCGCTCTTTGCTTCTCTCCTCAACCTCAATTTTCAGGAAATAGTATTGGACCTGCTCCATTTCTTCCTGGCAGCGAATTACCTCCTTTTGGTTATCGACATATGCCCTTTTCAATTTTAATTATAGTTTCTTTTGAACATATGTCAATTACTATTATTGAGTGCTGCTTTCCTGGCACAAAAATCGCCGGCTTCAGTTCTCACTACAGTCCCGAGCCGGCAGATCATTTATATCCTTCGCTTTGTTTAATTGCCGATCAGCAAATTCCTTCCCGCCGGATACATCTTGAGGCTAAAGAAAACTTGGCCGGCGCCCAAAGACACTGTCTGCGCAGGGGTTAGCAGAGCGGAGAAGCGCCGGACATGGGTATCAAGGGGCCCGAAGCCAAAGATGGCGAGAAGGGACACTCTTAGCGCATGGGTCTGCCCAGTTGCTCTGATACTTGGAAGGTATATAAGCAAGTTTATATTTTTCGATAGTACAAAAAAATGCCTTGGGATGAGAACGTTATCTTCTCAACCAAGGCATTGACTATTCTTTCACCAGCAAATTCTAAGCCTGAAACACACCGGCAATAAAGCAACGCCAACGTGCCCAAAGTACCCCATTTGCCTTGCTCTTATTTTGCCTACATCTACGGCATTTCAGCTTGCACATCTATATCCTCAGCCCCTTATTATTCCATCATCCTATTTGTAAAAATACCCTTTAAATTAGCCATCTCTCCTTCTATGCTTTATTTATTGCCTATGAGCTTGTATGGACACTTTCTTACTGCCGATGATGTGGTCCGAAAATCCCAACTGTACAGCCTATATATACTGATATTCTTCTCGTATAAGCGCAAATAGTAAATTGTCACGCCAAACTCCTCTGATCTTTTGATCTTTAATAAAATGTCCTTCCTGCCTCATACCAAGTTTTTTAAGTATTTTTATTGAAGCGGCATTTTCCACATCGCACATAGCAATGATTCTATGTAAGTTAAGCTTCGCAAAACCAAATTTGATTAATGCCCTGCCAGTTTCCGTGCCAAAACCTTTTCCCCAGTATTCAGGATGAAAAAAATAGCCAATTTCTCCGGTCTCATTATCTTTGATACTCATAAGGCCATTGCCAATAAGTTGATCTATTGATTTGAGAACTATGCCTAAAACATATTTTGTTCTATCTAAATCTTCCTGAAAGCCAATTTGTTTATCCAAAGCTTTTCTTGTTTGTATCTCATCATTTGGCCCCCATGTAATATATCGCACAACTTCTTCATTTGACTTTATCCTATGGATATCGTCGAAATCTTTATAATCCAACTCTCTTATAAATAATCGGTCCGTCTCCAGCGTTTCTATTCGAGTCATGTCCATCCCTCCTTTATAACTCACTGAAGTAGTTTGCCAGGGCACTTCCCCAAGGAGCGGGTAAATCAGCAGCACCGGTTTTAAGGCAGTGCAGCGAAGTGTACCAATTAAGATTTATGCGATTGCTGAGCCGAGATAATTTTGTGTGAAAGCAATTGCCTTTTTTGTTAGCTCCTCGCATAAGTGCGGCGGATTATCAGGTTTAAATCCCTGTGACCGTAAAGTTTTGCAGTTTAGGCTGCCAAACTCTTCTTCAAACTTCTTTGCTAAATCATAGCACATACTTACTATTTCCTCATTTCTGAGGTCTCTTTGCCTTCCGAAAATTCCAAGAAACATTAACGCCCCTTCAATCAGTCCGCACTGAGCACCATATTTACCAGCCCCATGCATGCCAATTGCCGCTTCAATAATTTGTGAGCACAAATCTGCTTTGAAAATCTCCGCAAGTATCTTAATCATTGTCGTAGCACAGTTTATATCATCATTCCAATATAGACTGTGAACCCGTTCATTGATATACTCGTCAAATTGCATCTCATGCTCAACTCTCTCTTTTTATAGTTATATCCCCTCTACACTCAATGCTCCCGGCGGTTTTGACTCCTACATTTACCGCACATATTTGGCCATAATTAAGTCGGTATCCTCAAAACCAGCTTTTTGGTACAAGGCAATAGCCCGTTTATTATGGGAAAAAACATGTAATGTAATCTTACTAACTTGAAGCTTTCTCACTTCGGCATCTAACGCTTCCATAGCTTGTGTCCCGTACCCTTTGCCGCGGAACTCCTCAAAAATATAGAAATCGTTGATAAATGCCGTTTTAGCTGCCAAGCTATCGAAACATTGAAACCACAAATAACCAATCTTTATCTGATTAATAGGTTCAATAATTGAAAAGAGGTAGTGGTTTTCCGTATTTACACCATTCGGTAGTAGTTTCGCAAAGGATTCTTTCGACAAGTTAAGCGCTTCCTTTTCCCGCCAAGTCCCTGCTTTAACTTTTTGATTTGCATACTCAGCAATAGCATTCGGTAAATAATCATGGAAATCATGTTTGCTCATCTTTTCCAATCTAACCATAATAAACCTCCATAATCTTTTCAGCTCTAGATCCCAACGCTTCCGGAGATGTTGTTGCAGTTATGCCGCGCATGTTTAAGCATAAATTCTTATAACATTCTATATGAGGCCGCTTCTAGAACATGTTAAAGCTATTTTGCTTGCTTTTTTATCTCATTAAATCTTTCTTCAGCAGCCATAATGGCATCAATACCTGTTTTACAGAGGACATTAATCCCTTTCACGATCGTAACAATGTTGAAAGCCTCCACCAACTCCCCTACAGTTAGCCCCGCTTCAACGGCAGCCACGGCATGTGCCTTAGCTCCACTTACCTCATTATCCAACGAGTCCAATATCGTAAAGATTAATTCCGCTGTTTTTCTAGGTAATTCTCCATCCTGGATTGATTTGCGCATAGTGAAATAACCTTCCAGGGCATCCGGCGAATACTTCGCTAAGATATCTGCAAAAGGAGGTTCCCATTTGAGTTCCTCTCTGTAATATCTTAATATGTCTTTGTTCTTTTCCACTTACAGTCACCCCACGTGATAATTCCGTAATCCTGACCTGCGCCGTCCAAACATTCGGTGTAAGTTATTTTTGCCAAGCCTAACTTTAATATTATTTTGCAATTATTCTTAATTACTATTGTTTTCCTCTTGCTACTATGTTAGAATAATTATCAGAAAGAACTTATTGCTTACAAAGAGGAGGTTATAGTAATGAACTCTTACATTAACGCAGTGAAAGCTGAATTAAAGGATTGGAAAAAAACTCTTTTACTATTTATCTTAACAGCAGCAAGAATCATATATGGCTGGTCTTGGGTCAGTGCCGGTTGGGAAAAAGCTACATCAGGCTGGTTTAACTTCCAAGGAGGTCACTCTGCCAAACTGATTGCCGGAATGGCTGCCAACATGCTCCCGCCCAAGGCACATGGCTTTGACCCTCTTTATATCAATAAATTGTGGTCATGGGTTGCAATCCATATCTTTAACGGAATGCCCAGTGTAACCGATTTCTTAGTTCCTATTTGTGAGATTATCGTTGGCGTTGGCATGATAATTGGTTTTAGACTATTATGGGTTGCTCTTCTCGGGCTCTTCCTGAATGTACAGTTTATCACTTCCGGTTCCGCCAATAATTTTGGCTATATCTGGACAGACGTCATCGTTATGAATTTCGCCAAATACTTTGAGTTAATTGGTCTTAGCGGATATTTGGCTTTTAAAAAAGGTCAACAAGAACCCGTAGGCAAAAGAATTGCCGCCTGAGTTTATTTAAAGTTAGTTAGAGCATCGTATACTTTTCTGAAGTATACGATGCTTTTTTGAGGATAGAGGGCTTCTTTGGCAAAGCGGGGAGTTAAATTTTCATATTACCCTTGGGAGCCTGGGAATGGGGATAATGGACCTATTCTAAAACGTATTTTTCAGTGTTTGCTCTATTTCCTTAATATACATACCTACATCTTCGGGGCGATGAGCATCTGAGGCAGTAATTATCTCAACACCGGCATTTTGGAATATTTGTAACATGGTCTCATTCATTCCAAGCCTTGAATGCTTGTAGTTCAAATGGAGTCCTGCACTTTGTTCGGCTTTTACACCCGATTTAACCAGCAGACCGGCAATTTTTTGGTATGTTTCTGTCAAGTCGCCAGATGGATAGTTGCCAAAACATTTAATTGAATCAGGGTGGGCCAATATGTCAAAAAGCCGGGATTTTATTAGATTACCCATAATTTCATAGTAACGTCCATATGTTGCATCAACATCGCGCCCATACCAATGTTCAGGTTTGTGGTCAAAAGCCCAGCCGTCAATATAATGGACGGAACCCGTTATAAAATCAAACGGATAACAGCGAGTCAGCTTGTGTATTTCTTCTTCATGTTGCTCAAAATAGCAGACTTCCAGCCCAAACTGAATTTTAATCGGATACTTTAAGGTACGCGCAATCTCAATGAAATTAATATATTCTTTCAAAGGAACCTTTAGCCTTGTCTCCAGCCATTTGCCGAAATAACTGTCAGGATTGATATCACTATATATACTCCTGGATTCTATAAAGCGGTGAGAATGTTCGAGGAGATATAAACTATTTATGCCGCGTTGCCTTGCCGCATCAACAAAACGCTCAAGCCATTCTATGGTATAAGGACCCCGTTCTAAATGAACATGACCATCAATCACGGTGGCGTCTCCTTTGCAAGTTCTTTTCCATATGGTCACCTTTTATTATAGGGAGCAACCAACCCAGGAAAATTAACGAATAAACTTATTCAGTGCCTCTTCCAAATCGGCTAAGACCTTCTCTTTATTTCCTGACTCTACGCCTTCTATGACACAGTCGTGTAAATGATCCTTGAGAATTAATTTTCCGACGTTGTCCAGCGCCGCCCGGGCCGCCGCAATCTGGATCAGCAGCTCGCCGCAGTCCCGATCATGCTCGGCCATTTCCTTAATTGAGCGGACATGACCTTCAATACGCGCCAAACGGTTAATAACGCTTCTCTGGTGTTTATGATTGGAATCCATTTGCCGGCCTAACCTCCCAACGCAATTCCCATTTGAACTTATTATACCAAATGGAAGATTAGGAAAGCCAATGCTCAATTGTTATAATTCGAAGAACAAGCAGCTGTTTCTGCCCCAACGAAGTGGCTGAAACAGCTGTTTAAGATCAGGCAAAATCCCCGCCAGTAACAAACCGGGTTACAATTTTGTGTAATCGCCGCAGGGCAAAGAGCAAAGCGTCTTCCGAAATGCGCTCATTTGCCCTGTGAATCAGGCGAATATCCGTCTCCGGAGGCGTAGGGAAAAAACCGTAGGAACTGATTCCTTTCTTTCTTAAAAGCCCGCTGTCCGTTGAGCCCGGAGTAATAAAGGGCAGCAGTTCTATAGTCTGCTCGCCCCGGCCACGCATAGCCGAAACAATGCCGCGATACAGCGGCGTGTCCAGCGGAGAATTGCTCGGTTCGCTGCAGGATACTATCCGGGTATCCGTTAGATATTGCGGATCAATCAGGCGCAGTTGAAAAATTTTTTCTTGCCATTCCTGCCCTGATTCTCCAGGCAGCATACGTATGTGAAGACGAAGGACGCAAGAGCCGTCCTCCGCCGGGGGCAAGGACTCTGCTTCAAATATATTATTCAGCAAGGCCTCGTAATCTAAAGGCAAGTTGGAAAATCTCTTTAAGAGGGCCAGTTTCCCCCGGCAAGAAAATAATGACTCCAAAGCCCTGGGCAGGTGGTGAATTCGCCATAAAGCCTGCAGCATGGGCTGCATAAGGTCAGGATTCTGCGGGCCGAGTTGCCGGGAAGGAAAGTTGAAGCAAAGATTGCCTGAACCCTCCGCCTTCATTTGACAGTCCAAGACCAAATGCCCTTTTTCAGCATATTGGCAGGTATAGACGTCCCCTCTTTTGCGGTGAAAGGAAAAACCTCCTCCTTCATTTAAGGCATAGCGGCATTCCCGGAAATCGTCGGTAGATTTTAAAAGCCAATCCACCCCCCATCTCCCTCCCGCTTCTTCGTCAGCCGTTGCGGCAAAAACCAAGCCTCTTTGCAAAGGAATCCTTTTGCGCCGGATCAGCAAGACAAGCATCAGCCAGACAACTGCCAGACCTTTACAGTCAATGGCCCCCCGGCCCCAAACCTCCCCGGAATCCCTATCCCCGCTAAAGGGAAGGTGACGCCAGGCGGACACATTGCCCGCCGGAGCGACATCAAGATGCGAGAGCAGCAGCAAAGCCTGATTCGGCACCTTACCCGGCAGGCGGCAAATCAAGGAACCTTTGCCGGAAATCGGTTCTCTGACTGTGGCCGGCAAGCCATTGGCTGTCAACACGGTCCGCAGATAGTGAGCCGCCACAGTTTCCCGATGGCGGCTTGACGAAGTGTCAATTTGGAGCAGCCGCTGCAAATAATGCACCATCTCCTGCTTGACATCATCCCAATTGATATCCGCTTCCGTTTCCGGTTCCTGCACTGATCCCCCGCTCATAGGGCGGATTCTGCCGGCTGAGAGAGGGAGGAAGTTTCCGAGGCGGAATTGTCCAACTTATAGGTAAGCATCCGGGCGGAGTTCAAAACCACAAAGAGAGAAGCAACATTATGCACAACAGCCGCGGCGATCGGAGAGAGGAAGCCGGAGGTGGCCAGAGTAATGCCCACAAGATTTACACCCACGGCGAAGACCCAGATATTCTGTTTGATGATTTTCAAAGCCCGGCGGCTTAAGCCCAGGGTAAAAGGCAGCATGCGCAAATCGTCCGCCATGAAAGCCATATCGGCCGATTCAATCGCCACATCCGCTCCTGCCGCTCCCATGGCGATTCCTACATCGGCAAGAGTGAGAGCGGGAGCATCATTAATGCCGTCGCCGACCATCGCTACGACTTCTCCTGCTTGCTGCAGAGATCTGATGAACTCCAGCTTTTCTTCGGGCAACAAATTGGCCTGGTATTCGCTGATGCCGGCTTGCCGGCTGATCGCGGCGGCTGACTTTTCATTGTCGCCGGTAAGCATAATTATCCTCTCGACACCGGATTTCCTTACGTCTTCAACTACCCCCGGGGCTTGTTCCCGCAGAGTATCCGCAATGGCGATGCCGCCGACAACCTCCCCGTTTTTCAGCACCAGCAGTACCGTTCGCCCTTGCTCCTCTTGTCTGTCCAGAAATGCCTGGGCTGCCGCTTTGTTGCCGGTGTCTGCCACTTGTTCCAGACTGCGCCGATTGCCGACCTCAATTGCGGCACCTTCATATTGACAGTAGACCCCGCGGCCAAAAACAGCCTGGAATTCCTCCGGTTCCGGAACGGAAAGCTTTTTTCTCCCCGCTTCTTTCATAATTGCCTCGGCCAGCGGGTGTTCTGAGCGTTTTTCGGCGAGGGCCGCCGTAAAAAGGACCTCCTCCTGCGTATAGGAGGCGAAGGTTTGAAGCTCTATGACCTGAGGATGGCCTGAGGTTAGAGTCCCGGTCTTGTCTAAGCAAACGGCAGTCACCCGGCCGGCAGACTCCAAAGTAATGCCGCCCTTAATCAGGGCTCCGCGCTTTGCGGCATTGCCGATACTCGCCACAACGGCTGTCGGCGTCGCCAAAACCAGAGCACAGGGGCAGGCAATGACCAGAACCGACATCACTCGCAGCAGGTCCTGAGTAAATAGCCAAACCAAAGCACAGATTCCTAAAATAACCGGAGTAAAATATTTGGCAAACTGATCCGCCGTTCTTTGCGTACTCCCCTTATTTTCCTGTGCTTCATACACTACCTGAATAATTTTTCCCAAAGTGGTCTGACTGCCGATCTTCTCAGTCTGCAGCTCAAAGGCTCCGCTCTGATTGATTGTCCCGGCAAAAACCTTTGCCCCGCTTGTTTTTTCCCGCGGCAAAGATTCTCCCGTAATCGAGGCCTCATTGATAACGGCCTGCCCGGATAAAATAACCCCGTCAACCGGAATGCGCTCCCCGGGTTTGACTAAAACCTTTTCTCCGACAAGCACTTCTTCCAGAGGAACTGAGATGTACTCCTCATGGCGGCGGACCCAGGCCGTATCCGGGGATAATTGAATCAATTCGCGCACGGCGTCGCGCGTGCGGTCCAAGGTAATATCCTCCAGGAATTCTCCGGCGACCATCATAAAGGCGACAATCGCTCCGGCCAGATATTCCCCGACATACGTTGTCCCGATGAGGGCGAATATAATCAGCAAACCGGCCGTTATTTTTCGCTTTTCGATCATGGTGACCAGCGTCGACCAGGTAATAAAGCCTCCCCCAAGTATGAGCGGAATAACGGCCAAATTAAACCCCAGCCCATTTTCTCGGCCTGAAAGGGCGGCGGCTATAATGAAAAACAACAAGATTCCGGGAAAGAAAAATTTCCGGTATTTCATCAGTAGGTAGGAAACTCTCATTTTAGATTCCCTCTCTTAAGCGTGCATTTTCCAGATCAAGACTCCAACGATGGCGATCACCACAATAACGCCGACCACAATTTTGAGGGTTGTGCCGTCGTTTTGGTGGGCATCATGACTGTGATTGCGACTGCTTCTTTGATCATATTTATTTGCCGCCTGATTTATTAATTTATCTAAAATTCCATGGTCTCCTTCATGCATGATCAAAAACCTCCTCCTAATTTCACTTTATCCCCCCTAGGGGGATATTTGAGTCAAAATAAAAACTATTCGCCTGAGAAGCAGCCAATAGTCCCTATAAGCATCCACCTCCCTAACATCCCGTAGGTATACCAGATTTTGGTGTGAGCAGGTCTCCTGGCTCAAGTTCCTCATCAACTCACGTCTTCCCGGGTCCACCCAGTGACACCATGTGAGTTAACTCCCTTTTACAGTGGCGGGAGCCGCGTCAGCTTCAACTGACTTCCCTTTCGTTCTTTCCTCGGAAAGAATTACTCAACACCCCTATGCAATTAAATTAATTGTAGCACGGACCTAATAGTTTGCATAGCATAAACAATTTATCTTATAAAAAGATTCTGTCAGCTCGTCTCAGATGTTTAACAAACTTCTCAGTCTCTTGGCATAATGTCTGCTGACAGGAATTGGTTCCGCTGCCGCTTTCAAATTCACCAAATATGTGGAATTGAACCACGGTACTATTTTATCAACATGATCCATATTTATGACAAAACTCTTATGGCATCTAAAAAAACCCCTGTTGGACAGCCTGCCTTCCAGATACTCCAGCGAGTTATTGCTTTCAAAAATACCGTAGTTCGTATAGATTAGCACCCTTTTTTTATCCATGGTAAAATATAAGATCATCGCAGGATCGATTAGGACAATGCTGTTTTCCTTCCATACGGCAATCTGATCAATTACCTGCCTTATATCCTCTTTATCATTCAGGGAGCTCACTGATTGCTGCGCAGCTTTGCTCATTTCCCCTGGTTTAATATTTATGCCTTTCGGTGCCTCAATCGCTAATTGCAGTTCTTCTTTATCATTACTTATTACTTTTACAACAATATTTTCGCCAATTACAACATACTCACCAGATTTTCTTGCTATTGTAAAAATAATAAATCTCCTCCCTTTGCCGAAATACCAATCGGAGTTTCGTATTAAAAAGATATTTGGCTAAATACCCTCTAGCTGTATCATAAAACATCGACCCTAAATGAACCCTAAATGAGAAGTGCCTCAGAGGATAATTGTCCTATGAGACACTTCAAGGTGAGCCTTATATCAGGGTTCCACGCTCCTATCCCAATATGACGATAAGCAAAAAATTTTATCTGCTTTTCAGCAAATCCTGCCTTACTCTTCTGCCTATTCCATCGAGCTCGGCAGCCTTTGCATAAGCCCAGGCATATCCGCTCCCTTCCAGATATCCTTTTTGCTGCAACTGTTCCAGTAAGCGCAAACCTTCCTGACCGTTTATTTGCTTGCTTTCGACCAAGTCTTCCAGTTGGTAAAAGTCACAGTTGACTTGGTCTGGCATGACTCTATAATTTCCGCGGCCGTTTCCAAGTATTGAAGACAGCCCTACTTCAGCCAATCGTTTGCGCAGTAAATAAGTAGTGGCATGAAAGTTTGTTTGGGCCCGTTCGGAATCATAGTCCGGCCATACGGCAGCACTTATTTTTTCCCAGTTTACCGGCACGCCTTTTTTGTGTACCAAAAAAGCTAATATTTCCTTAGCCTTGGAGTTTTTCCAGACCAAGGCTTCCCCTCTCAGGAAAACTTCGAAGTCACCGAAGCATTGAATAAAAGGCTTTTCCGGCCGGCTAACCGCACTTTTGGTTTTCAATAAGCGCTTGACAGTTTTCCTCAGTCTTTCTTCTGTTAAAGGCTTCATAATATAATCCATCGCCTGGAGTTCAAAAGCCTCGACCGCATATTGATTAAAGGCTGTCACGAAAATTATATCTATCGTTTCATTCAGATCCAATATCTGCTCAGAAAGCTGAAGACCATTAAGGCCCGGCATTTCAATATCTACGAAAACGGCATCCAAAGGATGCTGTTTTAAATAAGCTAATAACTGTTCTCCAGTTCTAAACAGGCCGCACAACTTAAGTTCCGTAACATCCAACAACATTCTTTCGAATCTTTCCAAAACATGGCTTTCATCATCCACTGCCGCAATCCGTATCACGCTTATTCCCTCTCTTCCGGTATCACTATTTGCACACAAGTACCGCACCCCACTTCGCTGCTGATAGTAAGCCCTCTGCCATACAGTCTGAGAAGCCGGTAGTGGATATTAAGGAGACCAACGCCCTGTCCTTTTTTTTCTCCACTTAAAAGCAGTGCAAGCTTTGCGCTGTCAATGCCCATACCGTCATCTTCAACTTCTATGCAGATACCTGCGCTATCCTGTTTCATTCTTATAGAAACTGTTCCTTCTCCCGGTTTTTTAGAAATACCGTGCCGCACTGCATTTTCCACTAAAGGCTGGAGGATGAACCCAGGAATTTGGCAATCTAAAGCTATGGCAATCTCCTTCGCCAGATGTATTTTGGGTCCAAAGCGCGCTTGTTCAATGTTAAAATAGGTGTCGACAAATTCCAGTTCTTTTTCTATCGTCACCATTTTGTCCAGATTGTTAAATTCAAGACTTCCCCTTAAATAGATTGCTAAGTCTAAAATGAGCTTAGCAGCTTTTTTTCCATCCTTTTCGCAGACATTAGCAATGGCGTTAAAAGCATTGTAAAGGAAATGCGGTTTAATCTGCGCTTGTAAAAACGACCATTCTGTGGCCATTATTTTGTCTTTCAGTTTGTCCGCTTCAACCAGCTTTTCATTGTACACAACAAGTTTTTTATAGATATTGGCCTGTTGTCTGGCCTGGATAAAGGACATAGCGACAATAACGGCAAAATTGCCAAACAAAAACATATAGGATAAAGTTATACTTCCAACCCCTATGTAGTATAAGATATCTGCGCTAATCGATAAAGCAAAGACGCAAATAGCCATAAACATTACTATTGCGTGTTCCTTTCGACTGAATATCGCCTTGATGAGAATACACAGTAAATAAATTAATTGCAGAAAAACCAGAATGTACATGTATTTGGTAAATGTCGAGATAAAAGAAGGCGGTGTCACCAGCAGCGCATCAAAAAACAGCGTCGGCAGCAACGCTAAAGCAGATATGGTTTTTGGGTATTCACGAGGAAACATACTAAGCACAAACAAGATCATGATGGGGATCAGATTATTCCCTGTGAGATAATTAATAAATAACCTGGCATCGAAAGAAACATCCGGAAAAAAAATTACCAGAGGTGCTTCACCCCATATCAGGGAACGCAGGACTGTGATAAGACAAAACAGGCTGAAAAGTAAAGCGCTTTTATTTTTTGTCTGCAAAAGAAAGAGCAGGAAATAATAAACGGCAAAAATAAAAATGCTCCCAATAAAAAGTACCTGTAGTACAAACAGCATCATTCTTTGCCGTTCCAGTACCTGCTTTGAGCCAATTACCGGACTTTGACGAAGTCCTCCGGCACCATTATATTTCCAATTAGCCACTTGAAAAACCAGTTCAAGATCCTGCGTATCCTTGGGTAAATCTAAAATAAGGGATTTTTCATCATCTCGGAAGTCGGAAACGCTCTCAGATACCTTGCCAACTTCCGCAATAAGCCGGCCGTTGGCATAGAGAGTATAAGCATCCGACACGTGTTGAAGATGGATAGCAGGATCTTTTAAGGTTGAGGGTAAATGCAAAGCCAAGCGATAGGTGGCAACCCCATGAGGGGGATACGTTTTGCCTGCTTCCCGGTCTTGCCAGACACCCGGCACTTTCATATAGGCATCCGCTTGCGGCGGGTTTCCCGACTTAAAATCCTGAGGAGTTAATAAGCGGCCCCAATAAAACTCCCAATGACCGTCCAAGGTCACCAATTTGTTGGACGCAAAATCCACCCCCGACAAATAGGCCCTGCCATTGTCAACCAGCTCTGAGCCCGGTGAATACATCAGGTCAATGGCCAAAAGCATGAAAGCGGTACAAATTATGACAAAAGTAATTCGCCACTTTGATCCGGCGTTGTCCAGGATTTTCCTGGTACCTTTGTTTAAAGTTTTTCTTATTGGCTTTAAATTTGTTATAGAATTCAAGTTTAATTACCAACTCCTGAACAGAATCATCTTTAAGTTCAGCCAGGAAAAATTTGTAGGCCGGGGAAATAGGCCTCAATCCACATGAGTATAGTCTAATTTATCTGCTTGTTCTAATCAAGACGCTCTCGCAACATTGCTCGCTGCTCTTCAAGCGTTGCCGGAAGGTAGTGACAACCCCTTTTTATTGTGTTAGTTTAGGAGTAAGGGAGGGATGAATTTTGAACCCTTTATTCCTTAGTGATCTCATGGACAGAAATGTTAAAGTCTTTAAAGACAGACCAAAGCTCACGGACATTTCCGCCTTAAGCAATACCTATCATCTTGTCTTAATCCAGGATGATCGACCCAGCGAAGTCCTTATCCGGGATTTAAAAAAGGCGCCCTCCGCTTCACCTCCCGCCCCGCCATCCCCGGAGCAATTGCCTTGGGAACCCGCCCTATTGGCTTCCGCCGATACGAAAGCCCTTGCTTTTTACCAGCAGCACCTGGGAGATTGGCGTCCGGTCGTGGTCCTGGACAAGGAGCAAAACGTGGCGGGAATCATCTCACCGGCTCTTTTCATCTCCAAGCTCCTGCGGCATTGCGAAATTATGAACTCCTTTTTTCAAACTCTGCTTGACACGGTCAACGAGGCCGTGGCTGTCGTCAGCAAAGAAGGAACTGTAAGTCATTGGAATACCATGGCCCAGGAAATCTATTCCATTCCGCAGCAAAACATTCTCGGCCAGCCTATTGCTAATTTTTTCGAACAGGAAGCTTTGACAACACTGAAAATTTTAGATGAAGGGCATCCTGTCCGCCAATCCTACCACAGCCCTCGTCCGGGAACTCATGTCTTAATCAACGCTTCCCCGGTCATCTATGAGGGGGATATCCTCGGTGCCATATCCTGCGAGCAGGATATCACGCAAATTGTCAAGCTTAATGAAAAATTATCCAATACCAGTTCCGAATTGCGCAACCTCCAGAAAAAAATTTCCCTTCCCGACGATCCTTTCGGCAAGATCATCGGCAAAGGGAAATCCATTCGCCATACAATATCTGTGGCCCGCAAAATATCCTCCAGCGAGGCTACCGTCCTGATTACAGGGGAAAGCGGCGTGGGCAAGGAGTTATTTGCCCAGGCAATTCACATGGCCGGCCCCAGGGCTAACAAGCCGTTAATAGCTCTCAACTGCGGCGCTATCCCGCCGGCTCTTTTTGAAAGCGAACTTTTTGGCTACCGTGCCGGAGCTTTTACCGGCGCAGAAAGAAAGGGCAAACCAGGTAAGCTGGAGCTTGCCCATGGAGGAACCCTTTTCTTAGACGAAGTTGGAGAGCTGCCCTTAAGTCTTCAGGTCAAACTTCTGCGCGTTCTTCAGGACCGCTGCTTTTACCGGCTGGGCGGTACGGAGCCAATTACCGTCAACACCCGTATCATAGCCGCGACAAACCGTGATTTGGAAAAAATGATGCAAGCGGGAGATTTTCGCGAAGACCTGTATTATCGTCTCAATGTCATAACCCTGGAAGTTCCGCCCCTCCGCGAACGGACAGAGGATATCCCAGAACTGGTTCAAGCTTTTTTACAGGAATCCGCTCTCAAGTACCATAAATCTCTGCCCGCCCTGGACCCCGCCGTTATGGTAGCTTTTCTGAACTATCACTGGCCGGGCAACGTCAGAGAACTCCACAATGTCACGGAACGCTTGGCAGTCCTGGCGGATGAAGGGATCATTGAAACCCAATACCTACCTCTGGCCCTGCAGCGTTCTAAAATTGAACCTCTTCACCTCTCTAAGTCCATCACTTCCCCGCTGCTGGTCAACCCCAAGCAGTTCCACAACCCCCAGCAGCTTGATCAGATTTTTGCCGCCCTGGAGAAAACCCACGGCAATAAATCCGCGGCAGCGGAACTTCTGGGCATTTCCCGCGGAACTCTCTACAATAGACTCCGACAGTACAATTTAGATTAGGCGAAGATAGCGCCACTGACCAGACCAATTATTGAGCACATAATCCAAAAAACGCAGACAAATTCCCTATATGAGGAGCCCCAATCCTTTTTAATGAGAACTCAAGAAGGATGAAAAGCCTTAAGGATAACGCCACCGGCTGGGCGCAACCAATAATAGCACAATAAATTTATACTATTTTTTCAATAAAATATTTGCCGGCCTTGGAAACACTACCTTGGCAATTATACCAATATTGATTCAAAGCATCACTATTGATAGTTTTTGACCAAAAGAAAAACACCCTATTTAGAGTGTTTGTATGCTATAATAAATTTTGTAACAAGATAAGGCTTGCAGGGCGGCCGGCATTCCTCCGAAGGGAGGTGATGTCATGGAAGTATACCAAACTTTGACGCTGATGATTTCATTTGCGACACTGGTTGTGCTGATACTTTCTTTCCATAAACGGAAATAGACCGCCTCTGCACAAAGGTTCGGTCTATTCCGTCCCTTATTAAAGCCAACCGCTCTTCAAGCGGCTGTTACATTGGAGTCATGTTAGCAGCATGGCTCCTTTTGCTTATATTATATCACATATTGATTCAAAATATCACTATTGATAGTTTTGTCCAAAAGAAAACACCTGCAGGTGTTTTTTCTTTTAGTATTAGAGATGCCGTATAGTACTGATGATTGCAAACGCTTTTTTCAAAAGGAGCGACAAAGACTTCACAATGCTTTCCCTTAAGATAAAGTTTGAAGGCGGAAAAAAGTTCTCCCAATACCCGCTGATGATTTGGGGACGGCGCCAGGGTCAAATTGAAAGGGATACCGTCAATTATTTCCCAGCGCTCGTCTTCCGGCCACTGCCGATACTCTTTGTAGGTGTAAAATTCCTTGGGGTTACGAGCCTTCTCCATATTACACCTCACCACTCCAGCATTTTCCCAAATCATACCATAGCCGATTTGCGGAAGCAATGCTGAAATGCGCTCTAAGTCCCAACCCGGTCCGCAGGCAGTTTGCTTATTTCTCCGTCATGTAAGGATAATTAACAACCGTGCGCGGAACCAAGGTCTCTTTGATGGCCCGCTGACTCATCCAGCGGTAGAGGTTAATAGCGCTGCCGGCTTTATCATTTGTTCCTGAAGCGCGGCTGCCGCCGAAAGGCTGCTGACCGACAACCGCACCGGTAGGCTTGTCGTTGATGTAGAAGTTGCCTGCCGCATGGTCCAGAGCTTTGGCTATTTTGATGATCGCCGCTCTGTCCTGGGCAAAGACAGCACCTGTCAGCCCGTAAATCGTCGCGCTGTCGCAAGCTTTTAAGGTTTCATCCAGCTTGTCGTTCGGATAGACGTAGATCGTCATAACCGGTCCGAAGATTTCTTCCACCATGGTCTTAAAGGTCGGTGTTTTCGCTAAGATCACAGTGGGTTCCACAAAATATCCTACACTGTCATCGCAGCCGCCGCCAATGATGATTTCCGCTTCGTCGGAGTTCTTGGCGTAATCGAGATAGTTTTTTATATTGATGAAGGAATTGCGGTCAATCACGGCGTTCATAAGGTTGGTAAAGTCACGGACATCCCCCACCTTGATTTTGCCGATTTCTTCTTCCAGGCGTCCTTTCAGCTCGCCCCAAAGGCTCTCGGGAATATAAGCGCGGGAGGCCGCCGAGCATTTTTGTCCCTGGTACTCGAAAGCCCCAAGGGCAATAGCACAAGTCAGGGCTTCAATATCGGCCGATTCGTGAGCGAAAATAAAGTCTTTGCCGCCCGTTTCCCCCACAAGGCGCGGGTAAGTGACATACTTAGCGATATTTTTGCCCACTTGATCCCAAATTCCATTGAATACCCCTGTCGATCCGGTGAAGTGGAAACCGGCCATTTGGGGATGGCTGACTACGACTCTGCCGAAGTCGGCGCCTTTACAAGGCACGAAGTTAATGACACCGGCGGGCAAGCCGGCTTCCATGAGGATCTGCATGAAATAATAGTTGGAAAGCACAGCCGTTGACGATGGCTTCCAAAGCACCGTATTGCCGACCATAGCCGGGGCTGTGGAGAGATTGCCGCCGATCGAGGTAAAGTTGAAAGGCGTGATAGCCGCTACGAAACCGTCAAGGGCGCGGTATTCCACCCGGTTCCAGACGCCGGGCGTATTGAGGGGCTGCTGCTTGTAGATCTCTTGCACATAGTAGGGATTGAAGCGCAGGAAATCTGCCAGCTCACAGATCACATCAATCTCGGACTGATAGGCATTCTTGCTTTGTCCCAGCATACAAGCGGCGGACACTTTGGCCCTGTATTTTCCGGTCAGCAAGTCCGCTGCTTTTAAGAAAATAGTCGCTCTGTGTTCCCAGGGCATATTTTCCCATTCTTCTTTGGCTGCTTCGGCTGCTTCGATAGCCATCAGAAGCTCTTTTTCCCCCGCTACATAATATTCTCCCAGTACCTTTTGATGATCGTGAGGACAAATCATCGTTGCTTTGTGCTCGGAACGAATTTCTTTCCCCCCGATAATCATCGGAATCTCCACCGGATTGGCTAATTGCCGTTCAAGTTCGGCCTTTAAAGCGGCTCGTTCAGGTGATCCCGGCAGGTAACCTTTGACAAGTTCATTCTCCGGAAGCTTGAGTTGAAAGTAGGCGTTGTTCATTTTTAAACCTCCCCATATCCTTAAATCTAAGAGTATGTTCTAAGTCTCATATTCGTTGGTTTCAGGCTTGCCGGTTTTCCAAATCCGGCGCAGCGTTCTCCCGCTCATTATACCACGGCAGGCTCCAGTAATAATTCTCCCCTGCGGAAACGATCCACACTGAATTTCTCAATGGGCATAAAACACTCCTGGCCGAGGATTTTCTGAGCTAAGAGGACGGCCGTCTGGGGGCCCACCATAAAGCCATGGCCGCTGAAGCCGGCAGCCACCCACATGCCTTGGGCCTCAGGAATTTGATCAAAAATCGGATTGGCGTCAGGACTCATGTCGTAAAGGCCCGACCACTGACGGACGACACGGAGGTTCTTCAAAAGGGGTAAGACCGTAGTCGCCTGGCGGGCAACGTCCTCCAAGAACTCCCAGGTGGAATGAATATCAAAATCTTTGGGCTCATTGGGATCTCCCACGCCCATAATGAAACTGCCGTGAGGCGTCTGCTGGCAGTATAAACGATGGTGGAGAGAAATGACCATCGGTCCCTGACAAGGCTCGACCGGTTCAGTCACCAGGGCTTGATGGCGCTGAGGATAAAGGGGCAAATCAAAGCCGACCATCTTGCAGATGGTGCCGGCGGCATAACCGCAGGCATTAACCACCAGCGGCGCGTCAATGTCCCCGCGGGAAGTCCGCACCCCCGTGACTCTGCCGTTTTCTCTTTTGATATCCGTCACCGTGGTATAGGTTTCAAATTTAACGCCTAACCTGAGGGCCGCCTTATAGTAAGCATCGACCACATGAAAGGGATTGGCATGTCCGTCCGTCTGGCAGAAAGTGGCGCCGATCAGGCCTTCAGTGTTCAGATGGGGCACAATCTCCTTGGCCTCCTGAGGGGAAATCATCTTCGTAGGAATCCCCAGGCTGTGCTGCACGGCCACATTCTTTTTGTATTGCTCCCACTCCCCCGGAGTATAGGCAACCATCAAATATCCGCCCTGCTTAAATTCTATATCCAGATCATACTTCAGCTCTTCATTCATGCCTTCAAAGCGTTTGACACTATCGCGGGCAAGAATGGCGTTGGTTTCCGTCCCCCACTGCTGGCGAACACCCGCGCCGCAGCGCCCTGTTGCTCCCGAGGCCAGATACTGCTTTTCAATGACGACAATATTCTTCATCCCGCGGACGGCCAGCTCATAGGCCAAAGCACAGCCTGTAATCCCCCCGCCAATAATCACGATATCAGCCGTTTTCTGCAAGTGATTCACCCCCCGCAAACGTTCCCAGTTTCACCGGTTTGACTGTCGGCCGAAACGTGGGCATCAGGACTTCTGAGACAGGAATGCCATAGGCCTTGGCCAATTCCTGGGCAATCAGCATCCGGCAGGTTCGCCCTTGACAGGGTCCCATTCCGGCCCGGATAACTCTTTTAATCTCGTCAATAGTACGGTAACCTTGTTTAATCAAGGATTGTATTTCCTCCAAGGTTATATCTTCACAACGGCAAACAATCGTTTCTTTATCCAGCATGCCTAACCCCTCCCAAGCGAATACTGCGCACTTCCATGGCCAGCTCTTGGGGAACGACCAGCCATACGGTGTAGGTCTTATTTTTCGCTCCGCCGGACTGAACCTTTTGCACCTTAAACAGGCCCAGCTCTTTACCGGCTCTGTCCATGCCCACGACCTCATCCTCGGCTTGCGGCACGGGTACATATTCATAGGGGATTCTGACAATGGCTTCAGTGGCGCTATAGGAAGCATCCACCACGAAGATTGCCAGTCCCGGACAGCGGCTGAGACAGAGTCCGCAGCCGTTGCAATTGTCAAACTCCATCTTGGGCAGATCATTAATGTCTGCCATGGGCAGAATGGCCCCCTGCTTGCAGGCTTCTGTACAAGGATTGCAGGGGATTTTTTGAAAGCATTCAATAATGGCAACAGGACCTTTTTTAAGCCGTTCCGGAGACGGGGTAACAGATTTCACATCCTCTGCCGTGGGAATTCCGGTTTTGTTCAGCATACTGCTTCCCCCTTTGCCATCAGTTTTTTAAGCCCTTGCAGCGTCTTTTGTCCGGCGGGACCGGAGCGCAGCTCGCTTAACTCTGCCAAAGCTTCCGCTTGCAGCCGCGGAGCCACATCCTGGCCATAGCCCAGGCTATAAGCGGCGCTCACACCGGCCAAGCGCCCTTCCACCATAGCGGAGCTGGCCTCTTCAACCCCGCTGACATCTCCCGCTACATAGAGTCCGGCCCGGGTCGTTTCCAAATAGTCATTCCTCAAGGGCACGTGCCCGGAAAGCTCCGGAATATAGTTCATGGCACAGTCCGCCTGGAAACAAAGTTCTGTCAAAGGGCTCAGACCGACGGCCAGGCAGATGACATCAACCTTCAGATCCTGCTCGCTCCCCGCAACGGCCTGCCAATTCTCGTCAAGCCGGCAGATTCTGGCGCCTTCGACGCTTTCCTGGCCATAGGCTTCCTGAATTGTATGCGAGGTTAAGATGGGAACGCCCGCGCGCCGGATTTTCGAAGCATGTACCAAATACCCGCCGATCGTTGGCGCGGCCTCAATAATCGCCGCCACTTCAACGCCTGCCTGGAGCAGTTGATAAGAGACGATAAGCCCGATATTTCCAGCGCCGACCATCAAGACACGCCGGCCCGGAACTATACCGTGCACATTCATAAGAGTTTGGACAGCGCCTGCGCCGTAAATGCCGGGCAGATCGTTGTTAGGAAAAGCAATCATTTTTTCGGAAGCGCCCGTAGCCACAATGATTTTCTGCGGTTTGATTTTCAGGTGCTGTCCGTCTTTTTCGGCCGTGACGACTCCGTCTTCGTAAATACCGAGAACTGTCGTTTCCGGCCATACCTCAACCTTTGGCTGAGCCGAACATTGCCCGATCAGCAAATCGCCGATCTGGTAACCGCGCTCACCGGCATACTGCTTCTTAGAACCGAAAAATTTATGGGTCTGCTTGACCAATTGTCCGCCGAGCCGGTCATCCCTTTCAAGCAGGAGAATATTGGCGCCTAAACCGGCAGCCGCGGCAGCGGCGCTGAGACCGGCCGGTCCGCCTCCGATAATAAGAATTTCTACCTCTTTCAACTCAGGCACCCCTTTCCTTGCTGAGTCTCCACCTGCATGCCAGGTTTAACCTTTTCCACACAGATCCTGACATTGGGTTCCCCATTGACAATCATCAGGCAGGAAGAACAATTGCCGATGGCGCAGAACAGTCCCCGCGGCCTGTGCTTTGCCGGACTGTGGCCCAACACTTTAATCCCTGCGGCATGAAGGGCGGCGGCAATAGTCTCGCCTTCATACCCTTTAATTTCCTGACCGTCAAAGAAGAAGGTTATCTCCTCTCCTCGCTGGAAATCCAAAATCGGATGTTCACTAATTCGCACAAAATTCACTCTCCCCGGTTGCTAAAATCCATAGAGTTTAATTATAAATAGCAATTTTCATGCCAAGATTAAGTGGCAGGCAATAATTCTTATAGTTTTACTTCTCTTTCCTGCCGCGCAGCCTTAACTTTCTTGCCATAGAACCATGATAAGCAAAGCAGCTTGTTCTCCAAGATGACTGCCTAACTAACCATTGACAAATTTCAGGCCAGTAGCTAGTGTAGTATAATAAAGCGAAGGACCGGAGGGGTAATATGCTACTGCTTAGCAAAAAAGACATGCAAAAGGTCTTTACCATGCACGATGCTGTCGCGGCAACCAAACAAGCATTGCGGATCTACTCGGAGGGAGGAAGCGTTGTTCCTCTCAGGGTAAATATCGGGGCGCCCCACTATGAGGGGCAGACTCTGTTTATGCCCGGTTATGTCCCAGCGCTGGACAGCCTGGGGGTGAAGATTGTTTCCGTATTTCCCCGCAACAGTGCCCAAGGGCTGCCCTCGGTTCCGGCAACCATGGTCTTGATCGACGGCACAAACGGTCAGGTCTGCTGCCTGCTGGACGGAACCTACCTGACTCAGCTGCGCACCGGAGCCGCCGCCGGTGCGGCTGCCGACCTGCTGGCACGCCAGGATGCCCGCATAGGGGCTCTGATTGGCACAGGAGGCCAGGCGCTGACTCAGCTCGAAGCCATGTTAACCGTCAGAAATCTCCGGGAGGTGCGTATCGTGGGCCGCAATCCGGACCACACCCGCTCTTTTGTCCGGCAAAGCCAGGAGGAGCTTGCGAACTTTGGGACGCTGCTGCGCGCTGTCGAGACCTCTGAGGAAGCCGTAACGGACGCCGATATTATCACGGCCGTCACCACCTCGGCCCAACCGGTATTCGACGGCCGGCTTGTCAAAGCCGGCGCACATATCAACGGCGTCGGTTCCTATTTGCCTGAGATGCAGGAATTGGACGAGTTTATCCTGCGGCGGGCGGATAAGATCTTCTTTGACTCCCAAGAGGCGGTATTGTCGGAATCCGGCGACCTGATCATCCCCTTGGCCAAGGGAACCATCACTGCGGATAACTTTTCAGGTGAAATCGGCAGGGTTGTCTCCCGAAACCTCCCCGGGCGGGAAACTCCCGAGGAAATTACGATCTTTAAGACTGTGGGAATTGCCGTTTTAGATATCGTTACGGCTCAGCAAATCTACCAAAGAGCCCTGGAGCAGGGAATTGGCCGCGAGTTTTCATTCTCATAAACCACAAAAGTAGTGAAGAAAGGAGTTCCGAACATGATGAAGTTCAAACATTACATTCACTGTATTGACGCCCATACCGCAGGTGAACCTCTGAGAATTGTCATCTCGGGCTTACCGCCGCTTCCCGGCAAGACGATGCTGGAAAAAAGGCGCTATATGCTGGAAAACTACGACCATTTGCGCAAACTGATCATGCTGGAGCCGCGCGGACACAGCGGCATGTACGGCTGTATTCTCGTCCCGGCGGTCAGCGAGGACGGGGACCTTGGGGTCCTCTTTACGCACAACGAGGGGCTCAGTTCCATGTGCGGCCATGGCATCATCGGTGTGACCAAGGTTGCCATTGAAACCGGGATGATTGCGGCTCAGGAGGGAGTGACCGTCGTCAAAATCGACTCGCCGGCCGGACGAATCACTGCTTTTGCCGATGTCAAAAACGGGGAGGTTGAACAGGTGCGCTTTCAGAATGTCCCCTGCTTTGTTTACCGGGAAAACCTCACAGTCAGCGTCGCCGGTATCGGGGAGATTCTGGCAGACGTCGTCTATTGCGGCGCTTTCTACGTTTATCTGGACTCCAAGCAGGTTGACCTGGCGGTCTCCCCTGAGAACACCGCAGAACTGGTCCGGGTGGGTATGGAGATCAAACACAAGGTCATGGCCGAGCTGGAGTTCAAGCATCCGACCTCAGGCGTCAATTGGCTCTACGGCACGATATTTTATGAAAAACCCCTGCGCGAAGGCGACAAACTCCTGACCAAAAACGTTTGCATTTTCGCGGAGGGCCAGGTCGACCGCTCGCCTACCGGAACCGGAACCGGCGGCAGAGTTGCCCTGCACTACCACAAAGGAGAGCTCCGCCAAGAAGACACCCTGGTCAATTACAGCATTATCAATACCCCTTTTACGGGCAGACTGGTCCAGGAAACCATGGTCGGAGATTACCCTGCCGTAGTGACTGAAGTCGCCGGCACGGCACAGATTATGGGCTTTAATCAATTAGTTCTTGATCCCAAGGACCCGCTGCCCGAAGGATTTCGGATTATCGGCAGCTGAGAGGCCGTTAATATGTTCAAGTTGTTCAAAGTGTTTAAACACTTTGAACAACTTGAACACTTCACTTCCCAACGTAATTCTGAACCCTGAGGCTATTTTGTGGGGAATAATACAAGCAAAGGCTTATTAGGCAAAAGAAATCGGGCACTAAAATTTTTTAAAGCAGGTGAATAGACTGGGATGGACAAAGAATCAAAGGTCCTGTCCTCAATACGAAGGTGCCTTTGTATTGAGGACAGGACCTTTATTTTAGATGAGATTGTCACACGCGTATGCCTGCCCTGTTGATAACTTACCGGCTGTCTACGTTTTTGACCCCTTCCGAAGCAGCAGTCTGAAATACGATGATGCCACTCTATCAATATCCCTGCATAAAGCCTGCATGAACAGACTGCATAAATTGCACAAGCACTAAGTAAAATCCGGAATACCATGAAGATGCATGGTGAAACCCCTAATTATAAAAATTTATTGATATTGAAATTCTTGTTTATACAATGGTAAATTAGATACTCCTCCGTAAGATATTTCTCCATTATCAAGAACTGAAAACTCCTTGTATACTGCCAATTCAGCTTTTGTATCATCGATTTTAGTTATTACCCAAATTGCATCATAATTTTTATTGTCTTTTTGGGCTTGGGGATTATATCCCCAGCTATTCACAGGTGCTCCGAGTAATTGCGCCATTTTAACGATGTTTTGATGCTCCCAACAAACAAGGACTACTTTATTTTCACCAAATTTGTTAATATCCTCAACTGCTTGGCCGATTTCCGTCTTTTTATAGTTTGCGATTATTGGTATATTAAGGGCTTTTGACAATGGTTCAACTGTTTCAAAGGGTCTATTACTATTTTTACTTGTCTTTTGCTTCATAGCTATGATAACATCAGGTTTACTGATATTAGCAGGAAGATGATTTTTGAAGAAATCAGGAAGCTCATTTGCTCTTTTATACCCGTTAGAAGAAAGATCCGCCTTTTGTATTCTGCCATCTGAATTTTCTTTTTCTCCATGACGAATAAAGATAATTTGCTTTGGCTTTAAACTTTTGGTCTCACTGTTCTGGGATGTGGAGTTTTTTGATGATTCCGTTGCCGCTAGCTGATTGTTGGGAGGAAAAAACTTCAATCCGCAAAATACCAAAGCTATAACTATTAAAATTCCAATTAAAATTTTTTTCATTATAACATAACCTTCCTTTCACTTATTTTGCAGACAGCAAGTGAGTTTAGTCCATATCTACAAGAAGCAAATCCCCTGCTAATCTGCTTTGCACTTGGCTGTCATTATCTCAACTTACCAAGATAAGTCTTGTTTTTCGACGATCGGCACCCACAACTCATGTTTGGTTTTATGTCCTGGTCCCAGAAAATGCTCTATACAAGGTTGATTTGCAAGTTCATAGCCTGATGCAGGAAGCCATTCTGAATATAGCCTTTTCCAAGCATCAAGTTCCTCCATACCTCCACAAAGCAAGAATCTCCTTGAAGGCACGAGAAGTTTTTATACCTTGCCGTTTTCCAACAAAACGCACCACGAATCAATTTTCCCAATACGATGCTCCATTTCAACATCCCCTTTTTCTGCGGCTTGCATATTCTGACAAGATATTGTCAGGTAACTATGTTATACTTAACGTGATAAAAAGGGTAAGGGGGATGCCATTGGATAACAATGATTTTCAAGAGTTTATGGCCGACCAATTTGCTAAATTATTTGGCGAAATCCAAACCTTTAAACAGGATGTAAAATCGGAGTTTTCCGATGTGAGGTCGGAATTATCCGGCGCAAAGTCAGAACTATCTGATGTGAAATCCAGACTCACGTCAGTAGAACATTCTCAAGCACGATTAGAGACAAATCTCACTAGGAAAATTGATGCCTTGTACTTTGACTTCCGCGAAACACAGAAACAGTTCAATGCTGAGGTTACGACTAAGATTGAAGAATTAAGCACTAAAGTTGAAGCCTTAGAAATAAAATTCATTATCCACGATAAGGAAATAAAAGATTTGAAAAGGGTGTTGTTTTAAACGACACTCTTTTAACTTATATCTACAGGAACACAAACCGAACCGTAGGTTTCCGCTAGTAGTCAACCCTATCTTCCTGCGCGTAAAGCGTGAACTGTATTGTTTGCTCTCTTTGCCATTTCGCCTATGAGGGCTTCCCTGCAATCAGATTACCGCCCAATATCCAATCAGAATCTGAGCAATCCTGAATGAAAAGCATAAGAGCCTTTCCTTGGCTTGTACCAAGAATCTTACGCGCGTAAGATTCTTGGTACAAGCCCGGCCAAAATACCACATCAATGATTGAAATTAGAATTTACTTGATAAATTTTATAAAATTGTCTATACTTTGTATAAACAAAGCTCAAGGAAAGAAGGGACACTATGCAAGCAATGGCCCGGAAATGGGGAAATAGCATCGGCATAAGAATTCCGGCTTCAATGGCTAATTCAATAAAAATCAATGACGGAACCCCAATTGATATCGAACTTGATGGGGAAAAGATCATCGTCACCCGAAAAAAATACAACCTAAAGGAATTACTCGCACAGATTCCTGATGATTACGAGCCGGAAGAAATTGATTGGGGAGAACCAGTGGGAGAAGAGAAATGGTGAGCCAGTACACACCGGAACGCGGTGATATCGTATGGATTCAGTTAAATCCACAGGTCGGGCATGAGCAACAGGGAACCAGACCGGCTTTGGTTTTGTCCGCAAAGGAATATAATAGCAAGACCGGGATGGGTATTTTTTGTCCAATCACAAGCCGGATAAAAGGATTCCCATTTGAAGTTAAACTTCCGGAGGAATTAGAAATCAGAGGCGTCGTTTTGGCCGATCAGATTAAATCCCTGGACTGGAGAGCCAGAAACGCGAGTTTTATAGGCAAAGTGCCGGAGGAAACACTGGAAGAGGTTATTCTTAAACTGGAAGCGATCATAAACTGAGCTGTAAATAAGGCTGGGAGTTGGTTCGTTGAGCCACCCCCCAGCCTTATTGGAATTTTTAAGCGTTATTTGCGGCTTGCCAGCAAAAATTAAGGACAAAATCACGCCGGATATCACCGTTTGCTGTAGCAGATGCTGCAACAGAATCCTTAATTTAATCAGGCTCTTCGCCTTAAAATGCCGCATGCTCCGTCCGGGCGATAATCTCCTCCTGCAGCGCCTCGCTGAGATCACAGAAATAGTCACTGTACCCGGCGACGCGGACAATGAGATCGCGATATTTTTCGGGTTCCTTTTGAGCCGCCCGCAGAGTCTTGGCGCTCACAACATTGAACTGAATATGATGACCGCTCAATTTGAAATAAGAGCGGACCAGCTGAACTAACTTCTCCAGCCCTTCGTCCCCTTCCAGCACTTGAGGCGTAAACTTAAGATTCAGCAGGGTTCCTCCTGTCCGGGCATGGTCCATTTTGGCGGCAGATTTGATGACTGCTGTCGGGCCTAAACGGTCAGATCCCTGAACCGGAGAAATCCCTTCGGACAGAGGTTCCCAGGCCCGGCGGCCATCAGCCGTAGCCCCGATAACCGAGCCGAAATAGACATGGCAAGTCGTGGGCAGCATATTAATGCGGTAAACTCCGCCTTTCGTGTTCGGCCTGCCGTTGACTTCATGATAATAGGCATTAAAAATATCCGTCATGATCTCATCGGCATAATCGTCGTCATTGCCAAAATGAGGAGTCTTATTCAAAAGAAGCTGGCGCACCCCTTCCTGCCCTGAGAAATTTTCCTCTAAAGCCTTGAGCAGCTGTTCCATGGTCAGGTCCTTCTCGGCAAAAACGTGATAGCGAATGCCTGATAACGTATCCGTGAGGCTTCCCAAACCGACTCCTTGGACATAGTTCGTGTTATAACGGGCGCCGCCGTCATTGTAGTCCTTGGCCCTAAGAATACAATCGTCGATCAGGATGGACAGGAAGGGCGAGGGCATATAGAAAGCGTACAGGCGCTCGATAATATTGCTGCCTTTTACTTTAATGTCCATAAAATAATGCAGCTGCTTTTTAAAAGCCGCAAAAAGTTCCTCGTAGGAGCCGAAGTTTCGGGGATCTCCCGTCTCTAAGCCTAATTGTTTCCCTGTCTTGGGATCAATTCCGTTATTCAAGACCAGTTCTAAAATCTTAGGCAGGTTAAAATACCCGGTCAAGATGTAACTTTCCTTGCCAAAGGCCCCTGTCTCAACACAACCGCTGGTTCCGCCCTGACGGGCATCCTCGATGGACTTGCCCTGGCGCAACAGTTCTTCGACAACAGTATCAGCATTGAAAACTGAAGGCTGGCCCCAGCCTTGGCGGATAATCCGGGCCGCTCTCCTGATGAAACGGTCGGGATTTTTCTTGCTCAACTGAATATTGGAACTGGGCTGCAAGAGGCGCATCTCATCAATCACATCTAAAACCAGGTAAGTGACATCATTAACGCCGTCTGAGCCATCCGCTTTCAGCCCCCCGCTGTTAATATTGGCAAAATCCGTGTAAGTTCCGCTTTCCGCCGCAGTAACCCCTACTTTAGGCGGCGCCGGCTGATTGTTGAATTTCACCCAGAAGCACTGCAAAAGCTCTTTAGCTTCCTCTTCCGTCAGCGCCCCCTCGGCTAAACCCTTCTTATAAAAAGGATATAAATGCTGATCCAGTCTTCCGGGGTTAAAAGCATCCCAGGTATTCAATTCCAGGATAACCCCTAAATGGACAAACCAATAGGCTTGCAAAGCTTCCCAGAAATTTCTCGGGGCGTGAGCGGGAACGTAAGCGCAAACCTCGGCAATCTTCGCCAGCTCCGCCTTGCGCAGGGCATCCGTCTCACTTTGAGCCATTTCCCGAGCTTTTTGGGCGTAGCGTTCGGCAAAGGCGATAATTCCCTCGGCGCAGATCCGCATGGCTTTCAATTCTTCTTGTTTCTGATAAGCCTCGGCATCCGTCAAATAATCAAGCTCTGCCAAACCGGCGTCGATTTTCCGGATAAAATCCACAAAACCTAAGCGATAAATTTTATCGTCAAGCACCGTATGCCCCGGGGCCCTCTGCTCCATAAATTCGGTGAAAATACCGGCGTCATAGGCCGCTTTCCAGGCCCCGGACATCTCCCGGAAAATAAGATCGCGCATGGAGTTTCCTTCCCAGTAAGGAATAATCCGCTCTTCATAAGCCTGGCGCACCTGAGGGCTGACTTTAAAGGAAATCTTGGGCCGCGAATCGAGGATATCCAAATCAGCCAGAGAATGACAGCAAAGCTCGGGATAAGTGTAGGTAGCTTTAGGAGCAGGCCCCCGTTCCCCTACAATTAATTCTCCCGGATTAATGCAAATCTCTTTGTGTTCCAACATGTACTTAAAAGCCAGGGCTCTCCGCACAGGGACAGACGTATTGCCCGCCGTGCGGTAAAATTCCGTCATCAGTTCCGCTCTCTCGGCAGAAATATAGGCTTCGGTTGCCAGACTTTGCTGCCTGAGCGCAGCCACCCGCTGATTCATTAAGACCTCTCTCCTTCCTTAGACACTGCGGCATCACTTTAACCGCCGATTTTGACCTTAAGACCATACTCCTCCAAAGTCTCTTTAATCCGCTCCATCTGCTCATTCTCCGGGGCTTGAACCTCTGGCAGCAAATACTCCCGGCCCAGCCGTTTATATTTATCCACGCCCGCCCGGTGATAGGGCAGCAAATGAAGTTCCTTGACCCTTGGCAAAGAGGTTAAAAATTCCCCGAGTTGGTGAAGATTTTCCTGATCATCATTACACCCCGGTATAACGGGAACACGGACAAGAACCTCCGCCTGCCGCTCCGCCAGCCAGCGCAAATTAGCCAGGACCAGGTCATTCGCCGCCCCGGTGTAGGCCTGATGCTTCTGCGAATCCATGAGCTTCAGATCGTAGAGAAAAAGATCCGCCTCGGCGCTGATGGTTTGGAGGATTTCCGGCTTGACGAAACCGCAGGTCTCAACGGCCGTGTGAATTTCCTTTTTCCGGCAGGCTTTAAGCAGCTCTGCCAGAAAAGCGGGCTGCATCATAGCCTCTCCTCCGGTAAAGGTTACCCCGCCCCCCGATTCGTCATAGAAGATCAGATCCTTCTCGACCTCAGCCATGACCTCGCTGACGGACATCCTTTTGGCCACAAGGGATCTGGCTCCGGCATGGCAGACCTTGCAGCAGGCGCCGCAAACCTTGCAGAGATCGCGCCGGAATTCCAGTTTCCCCGACAGCGTTCTAATTGCTCCGTTGGGACAATTAGCCAAACACTGCCCGCAGCCGATACAGCGGTCCGGCCAATAGAACAACTCCTGGTCATACCTTTGACTTTCCGGGTTATGACACCACTGACAGTTCAGAGGACAGCCTTTAAAGAAAACTGCCGTGCGGATACCCGGTCCATCATGAATCGAATATTTCATGATATTGATAATGTTACCCTTTGTCACATTCCACACTCCGTATGTCACTTTACTAACTCACCGCCGGCTCTGACCGGTACAGCGGGAACCTGCCGGGCCAGAAAAACAGCCCGTTCCCGGACCCTTTCCCGCTGCGGCGGCACCAGATCCTGCAAGGGATAGTCTTTCTGAAGACTTTTATAGGTTTCTAAACCCAGCCGGTGATAAGGCAACAACTCGATCTCTTGAAGTCTCCTCAGAGATTGACAAAATTCCGCAACTGCGGCAAGATTCTCATCGGAATCATTGACTCCCGGAATCAGCGGGAGGCGCAGGATGATATCCGGCGAATCCTCGGAGCTGTCGGCCTTTCTGAGGTTATCCAGAATCAGGGAGTTGCTGACACCAACCCAGTGGCGGTGAGCTTCCTCAGTCATATGTTTGATATCCACATAGAGGACATCAAGCCAAGGCAGGATACTTTGGATACTCTCAAAGGGGGCGTAAAAACTCGTCTCCAGTGCCGTGTGAATCCCCAGTTCCCGGCATTGCCTGAGCACCTCCGCCACAAACCCCGCTTGGTTTAAAGGCTCCCCTCCACTAATAGTAACACCACCGCCCGAGTAAAAAAAGAAAATCTCGTCCTTAGAGATTTCCCGAACCGTTTCTGTCACAGACAGGAGGCGCCCGTAGGGCTTAACGGCATTGTGCGGACATTTGGCCGCACAGGTAAAACAGTGCCGGCATTTGGCCGGATCAAGGCTGACCTTGCCATCCTGGGCGGACAGCGCCAGGGCCCCTGCGGGACATGCCCTGACACATAGCCCGCAGCCCTCACAGCGGGCAGGAACATAGCCTCTTTCGGGTTCCGGCCTCTGAGATTCGGGAGTCGAACACCAGGCGCAGCGCAAAGGACAACCTTTAAGGAAAATCACGGTGCGCAGCCCTTGCCCGTCGTGAATCGAGGTCCGTTCAATTCTGAGCACCATCCCCGTCAATTCGCCGGAACTATTCCCCGGCTGATCCCCGGTACCCCTGATGGATGTCAACCCGTTGGCCGGACAGTCAGTCAGTTCCCTCATCGCACTCTCACCCCACAGAAATACCCTGCTGCACGGTACGCCCAATAATCTCATCCTGCACGTCCTTGCCCAGCTCCACAAAATAGGCGGTATAACCGGCTACCCGGACTAAAAGGCCCCTGTACTCTTCAGGATTTTTTTGAGCCCGCAGCAGTTTCTCCTGATCAATAACATTAAACTGCACATGGAAGACCCCCAGACTGCACATGCTCTTGAGCAGAGCCATCATTTGCCTGATGCCGTTTTCCGTCGACAGCAGTTCCGGTTCGATTTTCATGTTCAGTAACGTTCCCTGAACAAAGCGGTCGTGAGGGATATTGGCCACGGATTTCAGGACCGCTCCCGGTCCGTTGAAATCCGTGCCCCCGCTCGGACTGACACCGTCCGCCAAGGGTTTCCAGGCCCGGCGGCCGGAAGGAAGCGCCCCGACCTCAAGCCCGAAGGGCGTATTTCCGGACACAGGGAGAATCCCCGGGGTCATGCGTCCAAACTTGCTGCTGTATTTTTCAATCTCATCGGCAATAAAGGTAAAGATATCCCCGGCAATATCATCGACCAGGGGCTCATCGTTGCCGTACTTCGGTGAAGCCAGACAGAGCTTCCTGATCTCCTCATACCCGGCAAAATCACAGTCCAAGGCTTTAAGCAACTGCTCCATAGTCGCTTGTCCCGTTTCATACACGATATGTCTGACAGCGGCCAAACTATTAATTAAATCGGCGACCCCAATTAAGATGATTCCGTTGCCGACATTGTATTTAGCGCCGCCCCAAGCATAATCCCTGGCCTGCTCGATACATTCTTTAAAGGTGAAAGAGAGGGCGGGGACAGGACGATGCAGGCCAATCTCGTCAATGACATGACTCCCTTTCACAACGGCATGCGTCACATATTCAATCTGTTTCTTGACCGCCGTCAGAAACTCGGCATAGGTTTTAAAGCTCAGGGGATTTCCGGTTCGCACGGATATATAGTCGCCGCTCTTCCTGTTTCTGCCGTCCAGAAGCACAAACTCGACGATACTCCCCAGATTAATATCGGCCAGAGCCGTGTACTGCCGCAAACGGCCCTCAAGATTGGTTTCCACACAGCCGCAGGGATTCCAGTCAAAGGCTTCCTTGAGGGGAATTCCTTTATTCATAAGCATTCTGATCCCGATGTCGTCGTTATGAAAGGCCGGAAATCCTGTTCCCAGGCGAATAAGCTCAACGACTTTTCTCAGGAATTTGTTGGGATTTTTGGCCAGGCTATAGCGCACCGACAGGGACGGCTGATAGAGCTGCACATCCATCGTCGCTTGCAGAATTAAATAAGAAAGATCATTAACGGCATCCCTGCCCGTAGAATCTACGCCACCAACGCAAACATTTTGAAACATCGGATATCCCGCGGCAAACTCCGCGGTAAGGGCATCCTGAAAGAGGCAAGGCTCGCTGAACTTAACCCAAAGACAATCCAGGAGCTCCTGAGCTTCCTCCTCCGTAAGGCGTCCCGCTGCCAGATCCGCTTTATAATAGGGCCAGAGATACTGGTCCATACGTCCCGGGTTATAACTGGCGGCGTTCTGCTCCAGGAAAATTGCCGTCTGATAAAAATAGAAAGACTGCAGGGCCTCGCGAAAGGTCCGTGCCGGGTTGGCGGGGACCTGGTGACAAACGGCCGCGATTTCTAAAAGCTCCTGCCGCCGCTGAGGATCGTTTTCCAGAGCCGCCAGACGTTCCGCCTCTGAAGCGTGACGTTCTCCCAAGCTTATCAGCCCTTCGCCGACGATCAGAAGAGCGTTTAAGTAGCAGTCCTTTTCATAATCCCCCGCTACCGCAATATCTAAGGTTTCCTTTCTCTCCTGCACCCGTTTCAGGATGCCCCTGACCCCTTCCCGGATCAGCAGTTCATAACCGGCCGTCGTCTCTCCCCAACCACGGACTGCCTTGCGGTCGATATAGACGACTCCGTGATCCCGGAGCAGACGCGTGTCCTCAGGAATCTGAGCCAGCCACTCCTCATAGGTGGATCTCCCCTGCCAATAAGGGCGGATTTTCTCCTCGAAAATTCTGCAGTCCTCCGGGCTCAAATAAAAGGGGTCATAGCGGCGTTGATTAATCGTTTCCAGTTCCTCGTCCAGCACAGACCAGCAAGTATCCGCGCACAAAATACCTGCCCGCATCTTGCTGCCGGAACTGCCCACAATAAGCTCGTCATCCCAGATCTGCACGGTCTTTTCCTGACACTGTTTGCGAAACGCTTTTGCTTTGCGCAGGACAAGAGGCTCTCCTTCGGCCTCCCGAAAACCCTCAGTCAAAATCCCGGCGTTCTCCAGGTCCATCTCCGGCCTGGTGCCCAGCACCCGGCTCTTGAGACGATTCACCCGCTCCATGTAGTGCGGAATCTGAGTTGCTTGAAACATATCGCACCCCCGTTCGCAAATCCCTTAAAGGCAACACTTACTCCCCTAGATAAGCCTTAGTAATACTCTCGTTGTCCTTTAGCTCAGAGCTGTTCCCTTCCATCACTAACTGGCCTGTTTCCAAAACATAACCGTAATCCGCCAGCTTTAGGGCAATTTTGGCATTTTGTTCAACCAGCAGGATGGTCGTTCCTTCGGAATTCAACTGCTTGATAATCCTCATAATATCCTGGACGATCAAGGGAGCCAAACCCATCGACGGTTCGTCCAGCAGCAGCAGTTTGGGATCAGTCATCATGGCGCGCCCGATCGCCAGCATTTGCTGCTCTCCGCCGGACAGCGTCCCCCCGATTTGCTTCTGCCGGTCTTTTAAGCGCGGAAACATTTCATAAACGTGTTCTATGCGCTTGCGGCGCAGTGTCTCGTTTTTAAGGGTGAATCCCCCCAATTCGAGATTTTCTTTGACCGTTAAATCCTTAAAAACCCGCCGTCCTTCCGGTACCTGGATTAATCCCATACTGACAATATTGTGGGCTTTCTCTTTGGCAATATTCCGGCCATAAAACTCCATCGTGCCGGCGGAAGACTGGATCAGACCGGAAATCGTCCTTAAGGTGGTGGTCTTTCCGGCGCCATTGGAACCGAGCAAAGTCACAATCTTCCCCTGGGGAACTTCCAGGCTGACCCCTTTCAAGGCATGAATTTTGCCATAATACGTCTCAACATTTTTCAGGACGAGTGCCAAGTCGCTCATTCCTCATCCTCCTTACCCAGGTAAGCTTCAATGACTTTAGGATTGTTTTTAACTTCCTCCGCCGTCCCTTCAGCAATCTTCTGTCCATAATCAATGACTACGATTTTTTCCGAAACTTTCATAACCAAACCCATGTCATGTTCAATCAACAGTACCGTAATCCCTAATTCCTTTTGAATACGGCGAATTAAGTCAACGAGTTGTCCCTTCTCATCATGGTTCAGCCCGGCGGCCGGTTCATCGAGGAGAAGAAGTTTGGGTTGTGTCGCCAAAGCTCTGGCCCACTCTACCCGTCGCTGGTCGCCATAGGCCAGGTTTTTGGCTAAACGGTCCTTTTTGTCTAAAATACCTACGAAATCCAGACATTCTTCACTGACCTGCCGGATTTTTTTCTCTTCCTGCAGCTGGCCGGGCAGTCGGAAAATCGCTCCCAAAATTCCGGCAGAGGTACGGCTGTGCATGCCGGACATGACATTTTCTAAAACCGTCATATCTTTAAACAGACGCAAATTCTGAAAGGTTCTGGCCATCCCCAGCTTCGTAATTTTATACGGTTTCTGGCGGAAAATACTTTGCCCTTGAAAGAGAATGTCGCCATCGCTGCCTTTATAGAAACCGGTCAGGCAATTAAAAGCCGACGTCTTGCCCGCCCCGTTGGGACCAATCAGGCTCATGATGGAATTCTCTTCTATATCAAAGCTGAGGTTATTGACGGCAGTTAACCCGCCAAAACGCAGAGTTAACTTTTTTACTTCTAAGATAGGCATTCTACTCATCCTTCTTTATCTAAGTTCCGGGAATTACAGGCACCTTGGGCAAGGAGTCAGAGAGGCGCTAATTCCCTGCCGGATAAATGCGCAACACCGTCCCACTTTCTGACAGTACGAAAAGGGCCTGCTAGCTTTTTCGTTCTGGCCAAAGCCCTTGTGGACGGAACACCATAACAATAACCAGCAAAATGCCAAAAAGGAGCATCCGCATCTGCCCGATGTCCCGGAAAATCTCCGGGAAAAAGACTAAGAAAACCGCCCCCAAAATAGCGCCGGGGATCTTACCCATTCCACCCAAGATTACAGCCAGGAGAATCATGGCGGATTGCGTAAAAGCAAAGGTCTCCGGCGAGATGGCCGTCATTTTAACGGCAAAGAAAGCTCCGGCTACTCCCCCAAAGGCCGCCCCGATCATGTAAGCATAAAGCTTGGTCTTGACGGGATCAATCCCCATGGCTTCAGCAGCGTCTTCATCTTCGCGGATATATTGCCAGGCCCGCCCCAAACGGGAGTTGTGGACGCGCAGGGCAACGATAATTCCGATGATAACTAAAATAAAAAATGTGTAGTAAAAATGCGTAATCTGATAAAGCTTAAAGCCAAAAATACTCGGCCGCTGAATCCCTACCAGGCCGCTGGCTCCGCCCGTAATTTTTAAGTTGCGGGCAGTAATGCGGGTAATCTCTCCAAATCCTAAAGTAACAATAGCTAAGTAATCGCTGCGCAGTCTTAAGGTTGGCCCCCCAATGATAATGCCGGCAATAACACAGAAGATCACCGCAATCGGAATGGTCAGCCAAAAATTCAAACCGTAGTGCATGAGAATTCCCGTTGTATAAGCCCCGACCGCAAAAAAAGCAGCGTACCCCAGGTCTACCAACCCGGCGTAGCCGATCACAATATTTAAACCCAAAGCCAAAATGACATAGAAAAAAGTGTTGGTCATGACTTCTTCAACGTAGTTATTTGCTACCAAAGGCAGTAAAGCCACGGCCAGAATCAGAATTGTCAGGAAAATTCCGCGCGTCTTGCTGCCATTCAGTCTTTCTCTCAGACCCTCTTTCGAGCCAACAGAATTACCCATCCTCTACATCCTCTCAATCTCGCTTTTACCTAAAATGCCCGTCGGTTTGGAAACCAGCAGCAGGATTAAAATCCCAAAGGTAAAAACGTCTTTCCAGGCGGAGCCAACAAAAGGAATTTGCGTTCCGGCAGTTTCCAAAAGGCCCAAAATAAGACCCCCGAGCATAGCCCCCGGTATGCTGCCGATGCCGCCGATAACCGCTGCCGTAAAAGCCTTCAAGCCAATGATAAAGCCCATGTAAAAATTAATACTGCCGTAATAGACACCGGCCATGACTCCCGCCGCCGCCGCTAAAGCAGAGCCGACAAAGAAAGTCAGGCCGATGGTTTTCGTGACATTAATCCCCATCAAACGGCAGGCGTCCTGATCAAGGGCTATCGCGCGCATAGCTTTGCCGTACATAGTCCGGTTGATGAACCAGTATAAACAAAGCATCAGAATTGCCGTTGCCACGACCATAATGATCTGAGTATAAGTAATATTTACCGGACCAACGCTGATTCCGTCATAGCCCAAACTGGTAGTAAAAGCTTTATATTCTCCGCTGGTCATAACCATAACTGTGTTAAACAAGGTGAAAGAGACACCTACCGCCGTAATCAGCAGCGACATGCGCGGTGCCCGTTTATTTAAGAGCGGTTGATAAGCAACTCTATGAATCACCATTCCCAGAAGTCCCACCAGAACCATGCTGATCACCAAGGCCACGGTAATTCCCAACCAACCGACACCTAATATACTTCCGAAAATACCAAGAGCTCCGAAGCCGACAAACGCCCCCACCATATAAATATCGCCGTGAGCGAAATTGAGGAGCTTAATAATTCCATAAACCATAGAATAGCCGAGAGCGACAAGGCTATAAAAGGAACCCAGAATCAACCCATTGACAAGCTGCTGAATTACGAGATAAAACACTGACATGGCACAACACCCCTCACCCTCTTTGAGCTAGCAGAAAAAATTCTTTCTCTCTTTATCCGCTGACTAATTCGCTCTACGACTCCCGCTTCCGGAAGCGGTGAGTTAAGAGCGGCTAATTCCCTGGATAAGTGCGACTAAGATTCAGATGGAGTTAAAAACTCCACCTGAATCAAGTCTGCTTTATTCCGGAAATTTCTTACGGTTGTCTAAGGACGACTGGGAAAGCTTCCCGGTCGTCCTTAAAAACAGCTTTATTCTTATTGCAAAACGAATTTTCCGCCCTTAATTTGGAGTACGATGAAGTTACTCTCTTTTAAAGTTTTATCCGGAGCGAAGGATACTTTACCGGCCAAACCGGGGAAGTCATTGGTCTCGTTCAAGGCTTTGATCACAGCCTTGCCATCCGTGCTTCCAGCCCGTTTTAAAGCGTCGGCAAGCAGGTTAATGCCGTCATAGGCCAGCGGAGCATAAGCCCCCGGGGTCTGATTGTATTTAGCTTTATAAGCATCGGCAAACTGTTTGGCTGCGGGCAGGTAATCTGCAACCGGCGGCGAGAGCACATAGGTGCCTTCACCTGCGGCACCGGCCATCTGGATGAGTTTGGGATCGCTGCTCCCGTCTCCAACAACAATTGAACCTTTATAACCGCCTTGGCGCAATTGCTTGATCAACAGGGCCCCATCCGCGTAGTAGGCCGTCCAGAAGACCAAATCCGCATTTTTGGATTTCAAACTGGTCACTAAAGAAGAAAAGTCCTGCTCTCCCTTCGTGGTAACATCATGGGAAACAACCGTGTTTCCGGCTGCTTTCCAGGCTGTCTCAGTCTGCTTGGCCAAATCGGAGGAATAGGCGTCTCCTTGTTCGACAATGGCAACCTTGGCAGCACCCAACTTTTTGAAGAGTTCAACCGCTTTCTGGGTCTGGTGGACGGCTGTGCCGTTAATTTCGAAGGTATTGCCGGGATTTTGCTCGGCAATTTTCGATGAATTAGCCGCTTCAACGATAAAGGGAATATTCTTTTCATTGTAAATCGTCAGTGTCGGGACAACGGCACCGGAACAATAACCGCCGACGATGGCCACGACCCCTTCGGAAACCAGCTTATTGGCCGCCGCTGTTGCTTGTTGCGGATCACAGGCATCATCACCGGTAATAGTCCCTAAAGTCTTGCCGTTGATACCGCCCTTGGCATTCACTTCATCCACGGCCATTTTAATGGCGTTCTCCATATCTTTTCCGTAGGTAGCCTCAGAACCGGTCATCGGCAAAGGCACACCTATTTTAATGTCTCCGCTGCCGGCTGTTTGTGTATTCGATGTACCGGGAGCCGACGCGGCCGACTGCGAGCCGCATCCTGTAACCATTACCGAAATGGAAAGAAGTGTCACCGCAAGTGTACTGAGAAACTTTTTGGACATTTTAAATTACCCCTCCTCATTTCCTTTCCTATGTAGCACCCTCAACTTTTTCCTCCCACGCCTCACCTCCTAGTTCCGGACCCAACTTACTATCGCCAAAATTAAACAAAATGGTTTGCATAACACTTTGATCCGGTCAAAATAACCTAACCAAGGAATCAGTGAATAACCTTTATGCTCAAACTTGGTAAAAAGTTCACAGCGCTAACATTCAATGTTGAAGTAAGAGAATCCTTATAGAAGGCAAAGCGCCGCAAAGAGCGGTGCCACCAGCAAAGTATATTGGAGAAGGACAAGACATTTATCCGTATAAATTTGTATAAACCTGTACCATACTCTCCGTTAAAGAGAAGTATGCTTGTAATTTAGTTTTTCTTTAGAAGGCAGAAAATTTCCATATATTAAACTATTTGTCTTCGCTTTTATTTCGAATCTTGAAACTTCACCATAAAAGCGAGTACATATTTTATAATAATTCACTCTTTTTTTAACTATGATAATATAGTACCAGTACTTACTCTGTCAATAATTATATTGTATACTCGCCGCTAATCTCTCGTGTTATATAGAAGGACCAGGCGCACCTTTAGAGAGCCAGACTCTTCCGCCGAAATAGCGCTCCGGCCAGGAGAAAGGCTGTCCCGGAGATGGAGCTTAAGACAAGGAACCCTTTCGCGGGTAAAATCCTTCCTTGCAAAATTTCCTGAGGCCGGAACAAGCCAAAGGGTGTGAAGTATTTAAGATTAGAAAATCGTTCACTGAGACAGGACACAACATCAAGCCCGTAGAAACAACCGCTTAAAGCACCAGCCAGACGCAGGGACTCTTCCTCCGAATCAAAGAGCACCCCCAGCAACAAGCTGTAAGCACCTACTACAGCGCCCAAACCAAAGCCTGAAATTGCCATTCGGAAATATTGCCAGCGGGGAATTTTCACCCCGAAAAAAGACGTGGTCGTGTACAATCCCCCCAACGTTGCACCCGTAACCATAAATAATTCCGTTAAAAGTACGCCGATTTGAGTATTGAGAATTTCGAACCGGGAAAGGGGAGAGGACAAAGGGTAGGCCAGGAAACCTTGTTTAACCATATGCGCCACTAAAGTATTTGATGTGCTTATTCCATAAACAGAAATAAGCAACGTCCACAACCGGCCTAACAGCTGGGCCGAAATATAAGCCTCATAGGACATATCTACTTCTTCCCCCGTGGAAACCCCAAAGACCCGCTTTACAGGATCGGGAAAACTTTGGGGTATATCTTCTATTACGGGGGACTCGACGAGAACAGGATAAACCCAGGTTACAAGCCATTCGTAGAAAATCAACCCCAGCGAACAGCCCAGAATTTTTTTGCTTTCATGTTTGAGCATTGCCCAATATAAGGTGTCATTCATAAAAGTCACCTCGATGTTTTAGCCCTCATCCGCTCCTTGAGCGGCAAAGAAATAGTGGGATGTTCCCAAAGGCATCACTGAAATATTGATGTCCCTGTATCCGGTCTGCCGCAGAACCGAGGTAACCTCCTGTTCGGTTGGCAGGCCCTCAAAGCCTTGATGGCAGGCTAGAAAGAAACTCATAAGATTCTGGGGCAGATGAGTCCGAAAAACCCGGACCGGATCACCCTGACGGACGGCCGTCAAGATCCCCACTTGACCTCCCGGGACCAATAGCCCTTTAATTTTTTCTAACAGTTCGATCCTTTGGGCCTGGCTGAAATAGTAAATACTGTTGTTCAGAAGGCAAAGATCAAAGGGGCCGAATTCCTTGAGAAATGGGTTTTCTTGCTCACCGAGGGCTAAAATGTCCTGACAGAGAATCTGAACTCTCCCTTCACAGTCCTGAACCCGCTCCCGGGCCCGGCCAACAACAATGGGATTCATCTCTAAACCCACTCCCTGAAGTTCCGGGAATTCATCGGCCAACCTTTTTAAATAGCGGCCTTCCCCACAGCCCAGATCCAGAACCTTCCGCCACTGCTCCTTTTGGCATTTCGTGCGCAGGAAAGGCCATACAAAAGGCTCGGAAGCCATGGAAGCTTTAGAAATCAGTTCATCCTCCATATCGGACCCTATCTTCAATTTCTCCCTCTGTTTCGTGATAAGACGCGGGAGCTCGGCAAACCCTGCCGCCCAATGCCCCATCAATTCTTTATATAACGCTTGCAGGCCTAAGTTTTTATAGTTGTTGATGGCTCTGGCAAGCTTCGTCGCTTGGAAGCGGCCTTCCCGCTTAGTGAGCAGATCCAGATAATAAGCCTGCTCCAGCCAATGCTCCAGCAGCGTTTCATCCCAACCCGGATGTAAAACCATCACCTCGTGCAAACTGCTTGCCGTTTCCATCTCTGTCCACAGATCCAATTCCAAACCGGTCTGAACTACCCACAGAAAACCTAAATATTCCATTAAACTCGTAGTTTTGGCCAGCAACGCCAACATACTTACATCCAAGTAATCTCACTCCTCTTGGTTTTTTTAACCTTCTTCACAAGTTAAACGCAAAGATCTTTTTCCGCAAAAATATAGGCGGAGAGCTTTAGGCAAACAGCCGAAAGAGCCAATAATAACAGAGTCTGAGCCGTAGGCCTCTTTCCCTCCAAGGCCTCAAGAGGGCGGAACCAGCCAAAGATCGTTAAGTTTTTAAGCCCTGAAAAGCGCTCGTCAAGACTGGCAAGAACATCCAGAACATAGAAGCCAAAGGTCACACAGGCCGAGGCTAAAATTACCTGCTCTTCATTGCTGAATAAGCTTGAAAACAGCAAACTATAGGAGCCCACCGCAAGGAACAAGGCAAAGCCCAAGACTCCCAAATAAAAATAATTCCCTTCATCCTGAGAGATGGCAAAGAGTTTCCTTTCTCCCCAAATCCCCAGCTCCGTTAAGAGCAGCATCAAAGCCAGGCCGCTGATGATTACGGCGATTTGAGTTGACAGGACATCAAGACGTCCCGCGGGAGAGGAAAGCAGATAGGCCATCCCTCCATCGGAAACGAGTTGAGCGACTAATTCGTTGGCCGTACTTATGGTATAAATCCCCATCACGAGTATCCAAACTTGCCCGAAGCATTGGCTGGCAACAAAAGACTCAAAACGGTTGAGCGCGGAATCTGAGGTTACCCTAAAGACACGCGCCAGCTTCGGTAAGCCCTTGGAGAGTTGCGCCAGGCCTTTCGATTGGGATAGAGTCGGAAAAACCCCGATCAGCAGAAGATTATAGAGCGTCAGGCCGAGGGCATAATTGAAGGTTTTTTTACCTTGCTTCTTAAACATGGCCCGGAATAATGCCCTGTTCAAAACCCTCCCCCCTCTCATAAAAAAACATAAACGCCTCTTCCAATTCCGTCATTTTCTGAGTGAACTCCCTAACCTGAACTTGAGCCAAGGTTTTTAAGAGCGGGTTTAAATCCCCCTGAATTTCCACGATAACTTGATTTTCCTGAACCCTGGACACTTTTAAACCGCTCTGGAAGATAAATTCGGCCTGTTCCGGAGTTTCTACCACAATTTCAAACGTCCGCTGCTGTTCCTGACGGAGCTTTTGAATCTCCTCGACAGCAACCAGCTCCCCCGCCCGAATCATTCCTACCTGATCACAGGTCCGCTCAATTTCCGGAAACATGTGAGAGGATATCAATATTGTCTTGCCCCGTTTTTTTTCTTCCAGAACCAAATCGATAAACACTTTTTGCATCAGAGGGTCAAGACCTGATGTCGGCTCATCCAAAATTAAAACCTCCGCATCCAACATCAGAGTATTAATGATGCCTAACTTTTGCTTCATGCCTTTGGACATTTTTTTGATAGGTTGTTTGAGATTGAGATCCAAGTCTTCCGCTAAAGCGGCACGGCGTTGGAAAAAAACCGGTCTATCCCCGTGCATCCCGGCCATAAGATTTAAAAACTCCAGCCCCGACATCTCTTTGAGAAAATTCATTTCCCCGGGAAGATACCCCACCAAGGCTTTGACCTCTTTAGAGTTGTGCCAGCAATCCAATTCATGAATTCTGGCATAGCCGGCATCGGCTTTAATAAAGCCCATTAAGTGCCGGATCACGGTTGTCTTCCCCGCTCCATTAGGCCCCAAGAGACCAAACACTTCTCCTTCCCGAACCTGAAAGGTCACCGCCTTCAGCCCGGCAACGCTGCTCCCCGCCGTTTTTTTGCTTTTTGCTCCCGCTCTAATATAGGTTTTGGACAGATCTTTAACCTCGATCATGGTTTTAACACCTTCTTCAACGTGAAAACTTTCTTTAGCCAGGATCTCAGCGCAAAATGCTCTACAATCAAGCGTTTGCGGAAGGGCTTGACTAATTCGGCCAGACTCATGCCAGGATCAAGCTCATGAACGATCCCTTCAAGGGTCAAAAGGGATTTTCCCAATAAAACGAACTCCGGAGGAAATTCGATATCGTGCCGGAAGGCCAAATTCATACAGTCATCCACCAGGTTATGCAGAGCTATTTGAGCGATGGGAACGTCTAAATGTTTCCTCTGCATTTCCGCCAGATCCTGACACAAACTCTCCAACTCTGAATTTCGGGCAGTTAAGCCCAGCTGCAGCAGCGCCTTAGCCATGGCCCGGGTATCCCGCCGGTTCAAGGCCATGATTAAATCAAACAAAGCGCCTTTCAAAGCCGGAGTCAAGGTTCCGACAATGCCGAAGTCCACATAGCCAATTCTCTCTCCGGGCAAAACGAGAATGTTCCCCGGATGCGGGTCCCCATGGAAGACACCGTCTCTTACAATTTGCAGAAGCAAAGAGTGGCTGAGAAGCTCAGCAATTCTTTTGCCGTCATAAAGAGCTAAAACCTTCTCCCGCTCGTTAAGTTTTACCCCTTCAAGATAAGACATGGTCAGCACACGCCGGGTTGTATGGCTCCAATAAATACTCGGAAAAACAACCCGCTGATCTTTAACAAACCCTTGGGCTACTGTTTCGGCATTTTTTCCCTCGCGGAGATAATCTTGCTCATTTTCCAGCCAGCGCGAAAACTCTCTCAATATTCCTGACAGAAAATAGTTTTGGACTTTAGGAAAACGGCGTTCCAGTAAAGGGATAATTTCTGCGATGATTTCCAAATCCGTGCGAATTATTCCGGCAATGTTAGGGCGTTGTACTTTGACCGCGACGGGTTCTCCCGATTTTAAACGCGCATAATGGACCTGACCTATTGAAGCGGCGGCCAAAGGGGAGGGATTAAAATCAGAGAAAAGCGACTGGAGAGGAGCTCCCAGTTCCTGTTCAATGGTTCGCCGTATAAGCTCGAAAGGAAGCTGGGGCACTCTGTCTTGAAGCTTTTCCAATTCTTTGATAATTGGCCCGGGAATAAGGTCAGGGCGTGTGCTGGCGAATTGGCCTATTTTTATAAACGTCGGACCCAGGTCAGCCAAAACGCGCCGGATGCCCTGGCCTAAAGAAGCCATTCCCGCTTCTGTTATTCTTCGATTGCCCGAACCCATATTTTCCAAAAGAATAAAGCCAAATCCGTGGCGCATTAGAACGGACAAGATCTCCTGATACCGGCTGAAATGCCGGAAAATCGTTGCAAGCACAGGAAACGCGCTCCTTTTTCAGACTGCCAAAACACTTTTCTAAGACAAATTCTCTTACGCGGGCAGGAAAAGTGATGCTCTATAATATTCCAGCATATGCCAAACGGTTTCTCCTTAAATCAAAAAATAAAAAGAGACCGAGTTCTCATAATCATTTACAAGAGCTCGGTCAATGTCTTTGTCTTTCGCTATTTTACAGTTTTAAGAAGGATCTCCTGGGCACCTGTAAGGTCTGGTACCGCTGTAGGGCCCGAATAGCCGTCAAAGCAGTGGTTAACGGTTCCTCATAGTTCCAGCCTTTAGCGTAGATTCCCCGATAAGAAGGCTTGAAAGAGCCGTCCGGATTTTGAGCGGCGAGAAGATTGGTTATTCCTTTATCCAGCACTTCTCCGGGAACGGCTTTGGCATATCTCCACAATCCAGATAGAGCTAAGCCTGTCTCAACAACCGAGCCCCAGCCCCCATCGCCCTTCTGAGCCTTGATTAAAAATTCCAGCCCTTTTCTGCGGGCCAGCAAAATAGTGCGCGGCGTCGTCCAGTGATCCCAACTTATCTTCCACTTGCTGAGCAGCTCTACGGCTTGAGCCGTACTGTAAACTCCTCCCTCAAACCAGGATGCCGGAAAGGCTCCCTGCTCATCCTGCTGAGACAAGATCCAATTCAATCCCCGCCAAATCGCTCCGTCCTGAGAGCGAGCCGGCCGCCACAAGGCCTCCAGAGCGTGAATACTTACGTCAACGCTGGGAATATAGACAGGAAACTCCGAGGAAACGGCAGGAGGTGTCCCTTGGAAGCTGGGGAACGTTCCCCAGCTTCCCTCAGGGTTTTGTAATCTCCGCAAGAGCTTAATCCCCTCTGAATTCTCCTCCCCGACTTGACGCAAAGCAATTAAAGCCACTGACGTATCGTCCAAATCCGGATGAGTATGTGGCGGAGTGCTGCCATAACTGCCGTCTGAGTTTTGCCCCTGCTTTAACCAGACGGCTGCCTGATGAAGCCAGGGATAGTCTGACGGCCTTTTCATTGTTTCAGCAAAAATACAGACCGCCCAGCCCATTGCCCATATTTTCAATTGATCGAAGGCCGGCCACCCGCCGCTGGGATACTGTTTTTCCGCCAGCCACTGTCCGGCCTTTTCCACTCGCTCCGCATTGCCTCCCCGGCGCATGATCCCCAAAATCCCCAAACTTGTCGCCACAATGTCCTCAGCCCAGGAACCGTCAGGCATTTGAGTTTCCAGCAGGTACTGGATTCCTCTCCTAATGCCTTCCGGTGAGTCCGAGGCAAGGAGCGAAGCCGCTACAACAACAGGCCGCCCATAAAGGGGCAGCTTGGCCAAAACTCTGTTTTCCAGAATATTAGGAAGGACAATTTCTTCCGGGGTAGGTCCTTCTAAGCCGGGGACTACCCTTTGACCCAAGGACAAAATCATTTCCGAAAATTGCCGGGCTTGAGATAAGAGTCTGATTTTGGCCCTCCATCCGCCTTCGCTTCCTTGTAAAACCGAATTAACAATCTTAGTGATCTCTTCATCCGGTTTGTCACCAGGAAATTTCCCCCAACCTCCGCGGCGATTTTGCCATAACCACTGAACTCCTCGCCTCTGAGAACTTTCAAACCTTCTGCCGACAGCAAGTAATGCTAGTGCCGCAAGTGCCGACGCGCCCGGGCTCGGAGATACCCCATGCATTTCGTCCAGCTTTCCTGCCAGGATTCTTTCGACACCCTCGACCACATACTCCCTTGCCTTCACAAGGCTTTCGCTGACTTCACTTTTTAGCTCCATAGCACCGTCTCCGTCCTCCAATTTAAAGCACACCATAATATGATTTATGTCGGAGGACGGAGAAGCGTTCCAAAGGCAGTTCTTGCCTCAGTTTAAACAACCTTTACTTTTTAAGTTTCGCCAAAGCATCGGCCAAAGCGGTGTTAACCAAGGATTCCTTATTTTGCTGCTGCAAATAAGAACTGACTTCTCTTTTATTGACGCTTCCTTTTTCATTTTCTTTGCGCTTTTTAAAAACGGAAAGCTTTTCGCGATATCCGCAGGTACAGTGAAACAGTTTGTTTTCTCCCTCTCCCCGGATCTCCATTTTTTTGTGGCATTCCGGGCAGCGGGCATTAGAAATTTGGGAGATCCCTTTTCTGTAGCCGCACTCCCGGTCCTGACAGACATACATCTCGCCTTTTTTGCCTTTGACCTGCAAAAGAAACTTTCCGCAATTAGGACACTTCGTTCTTGTTAAGTTATCATGCTTAAACGTATGAGCACTGTCACTGACTGTGGAAACAAGTTGAGCCGCATACTCCCTCATTCCTCGCAAAAAAACCTGAGGCTTGGCCTGCCCCTTACTTATCTCGCTCAATTGCTGCTCCCATTGAGCGGTTAATTCAGGGGACTTAAGTTCGCCGGGCACGAGACTGATTAGTTGAATCCCCTTCGACGTGGGAACGATCTCTTTGCCCTGGCGGTGCATATAGAATGAATTAAACAGCTTCTCGATGATCTCGGCACGGGTTGCCGGAGTCCCCAAACCGTGACTTTGATCCATCACGTCCCGCAAATGCCGGTCTTCAATCAGTTTGCCGGGATGCTCCATAGCGGAAAGCAAGGTTGCCTCCGTATGCCTGGCCGGCGGTTTCGTTTTACCAGTCTCCAGCTTAAACGACAAACCGTTCAGTTTATCCCCCAGATTGATCTCCGGCAAGGATTGAATACTTTCCTCCGCTTCTTCAGGGTCAGTCTCCATATCTGAAAAAGAACCTGAATAAGCCTTTTTCCAGCCTTGCCCCAGGACAATTTTTCCTTTCGTTGTAAAAATCTCACCATTGATTCTCACTTTAACCGTCGTTTGCTGAAATTCAAAGGCCGGCAAGAGGACCGCCAAAAACCTCCGCACAATTAAATCGTAAATCTTGAGCTCATCTGAACTGAGCCTGGCCAGCATAGCAGGTTGTTCCGTAGGTATAATCGCGTGGTGATCCGAGACTTTGGAGTTGTCCACAAAACGTTTGCTAACCTTAGGCTTGGTTCTGAGAATCGTCCGGGCCAGCTCCGCATAGGGACCTTGAGCCACAGTTTTAAGCCGTTCGGGAAGGGTCGGCACAATATCCTCGCTGATATAGCGTGAATCAGTGCGCGGATAAGTCACGACCTTATGATTTTCATAAAGCTGCTGCATAATGTTGGAGGTTGTCTTCGCCGAAAAACCGTATTTGCGATTGGCGTCCCGCTGCAATTCCGTCAGATCATAAGCTAAGGGAGGCGGTTCCTTTCTGGCCTCTTTTTTCAGATCCACAATTTCTCCGGGCTGCCCCGTTACTTTAGCCAAAATGTCATCCGCTTTCGTTTTGGCAAAAATTCGAGCCTGCCCGTTTTTATCCTGCCACTGAAGGACGAAGGACGCTGTTGCAGCAACCACCGTCCAAAAACTTTGCGGAACAAATTCCTTAATTTCCTTTTCCCGCTCAACAACCATAGCCAAAGTGGGGGTTTGCACCCGGCCGGCGGAAAGCTGCGCATTGAACTTGCAAGTCAGAGCCCGCGTCACGTTCAAACCCACCAGCCAATCGGCCTCGGCACGGCACTCCGCGGCGGAATAGAGCGCTTCAAAGTCTTTCCCGGGCCGCAAATGACTGAAGCCCTCCCTGATCGCCCGCTCAGTGAGAGAGGAAATCCACAGGCGTTTAATCGGTTTGCGCCAGCCTACTTTTTTAATAATCCAGCGGGCGACTAACTCACCTTCACGACCCGCATCCGTCGCAATGATCAGCTCATCCACCTCTGGATTCTTCATTAAATTCTTGACAACCCCAAATTGCTTGGCGGTCTCTTTAATGACCACTAATTCCATTTGGGAAGGCAGCATCGGCAAATCTTCAGCTCTCCAGGTCTTATAATTGGCGTCGTACACTTCAGGGTCCGCTAACGTTACCAAATGCCCTAAAGCCCAAGCCACAATGTATTTCGATCCTATAAAACACCCGTTTCCCTTCTGAGAGCAATTCAAAATCCTGGCCACTTCGCGGCCAACCGACGGTTTTTCAGTTAAAACTAATGTTTTTCCCATGTCCTACTCCTATCTCAATGATTATCTCCCGCATCTTGAGGTTTCGCTGCAGGATTCTTGGAACCCCGGGCCTGATAGTTAACCACAATGACACCAATTGCCACAAGCACCAAAGCTATAAACATATTTCGAGTTAAACTCTCCCCCGGAATAAAGAGCACAGCTAAAAAAGCGCCGGAGACAGGAGTCATAAATTTGTAGACACTAATTTCCCCGGCTTTATTGTATTTTAAAATAGCATACCATAAAGAGAAAGCGGTTGCCGAAAGGAAGCCCGAATATACAAGGAGAAGCAGGGCTTTATGAGTAAAGATCATCGTCCCCGGCCTTAATCCGGGCAGCCCAACGGCAATCAAAAGCAGCGATCCCAAGAGCATTTGCCAGGCCGTCATCACAAACGGATGAATCTTCTTGGAAATACCTTTGGCCCAGATGGTCCCCAGAGCATTGGCAAGACCGGACAAAATCATATACCCCTCGCCCTGCCAGGAAAAATCCAGGGTAAAATTCTGGCCTGAATTAATGACAACAATCCCGGCAAAGCCGGCGATAAGGCCGATGATTTTGCGCCAGTCCAGCCGGTCATCCGTGTAGACAAAGTGGGCTAAAATAACCACAAAGAAAATGCTCGCCGAAGATAGAATGGCTCCTTTCATCCCTGAAGTATGCGCTAAACCATTATAAAAGAAGTAATATTGCAAACTAATTTGCAGCAAACCTAAGAGAAAGAGCTGGCCAAAAACCTTCCAGCTGACCTTTGGCGAACGCCGAACCCCTAAGACCAGCAGCATAAAAAGCAATAAGCCGGCGAGAAGAAACCTCATTCCCGCCAGGACAATAATTGCCGACTGATCATCAGCCGCGATTCTCAGCTCCTCATAGCTGATTTTCAATACGGGAAAAGCGCTCCCCCAGAGGATCGCACAAAAAAGTGCAATAGGAATGACAAGGTATTTGCGCTGCAAATAATTTTGAGGGCTTGAGTCTTTTTTCTGAGTCCTTAGATCCATATAGTTTTGTCCTTTCGATAAGATATCCTTTGTCTGCTTTTCATATTAATGCTTCTTGGCAGAGTGGTCAAATATACAAAAAGAAAGAACCCCAATAAGGTTCCTTCCCCAAACACCAAATAATTTTAACGGATTTCCTCTATTGAACGACATCAATCCATTGACCATTGGTTAATTCCTGCAAAGCAGCGACGGTTAATTTCAGAGCTGTATTGGGCTCTCCGGCCGCGGGGAAGACATGGGTATAGGCTTGCAGGGAATAATCCAGATAGACGGGCAAGGGCTGTTTTAAGCCAAAAGGACAAACCCCGCCCACAGGATGGCCGGTTACGGCCACGACTTCCTCGGCCTCAGGCATTTTGGCCTTCCCTTCGAAAATATCCTTGAATTTTCTGTTGTCCAAACGCTTATCTCCGGCCATCAAAATCATAACAAAATTATCTTTTACTTTAAAGAGCAATGACTTGGCAATTTCTCCGGGAGTCACCTGCAAAGACTCAGCCGCCTTGGCAACAGTGCTGGTATCTTCAAAGGTTAAAATCTCCATCTCTCGATTCTTTGCTTGCAAAAACTGCTTGACAACTTCAACCGACATAGCTTCCTCCTAATATTCCGCAACGCACAGATCTTCATTGAGGCAAATAATCGCCTTGGCATACATTTTGCGGTCAATGACAAATTGCATGTTCACTTGACGCAGGGATTGTGAAACACATTTGATATTGATATCATTTTTGGCCAAAGCATAAGCTGCCCGGGCAAGAATCCTCGGCATCGCAATATTGGAGCCAATGACACAGACGACAGCCGCTGCTTGAACCGTTACCGTTTGATAACTCGCTTCCAGTTCCGCAACCAATTGGTCATTCAAATCTGCTTCCCAGATTACCAAGGAAATACTGTTGGCATTGGTTGCCTTGGTTATATAGCTGATGTTGTGTTCTTTGAACTTTTTCATAATTTCATAGTCAAAACCTGTTTCTCCAACCATTAAGGTATCGTGAATCTCTAAAACCACAATTTTGTCCGAGCCGGCGATAATTTCTATTCTGGCCCTGGGACCGATATAATCTTGGGAGATAACAGTCCCGGGGTGGCTGGGTTCAAAGGTATTTTTGATGCGCAGGTTTATCCCGGCCATTTCCAAAGGTTTGGAAGCATTGGGATGAATAGCCTCCATGCCAATATCCGCAAGCTGGTCCGCCACATCGTAATTTGTCCTGCCCACAGGGATCGCTTTCTCCACCCCGACGATTTTGGGGTCGGCGGAGGACAAGTGAAACTCTTTGTGAATAATCGCCTCATCTGCGTGCAGATGGGTAGCAATTTTGGAGAAGGTAATTTCCGAGTAGCCGCGCTCATATTCCCTCATGATTCCTTCGGTCCCTTTAGTGTAACCTGTGGCTACAATAATTGCCTCATAAGGATTGACGTTTTTGAAGGTCCTCTCAATGCGGTCGCTGATAGAAAGCTGTTTAGGATCGCGAAAACCCGTCAAGTCTACCAGTTCGGCGCGAATTCCCTGATTCCGCAGAATATTTACCGTATTAAAGGCCGAGTGGGCCTCTCCGATGGAGGCCAGTAATTCCCTGGCGGCTGAGAAAATGCTCGCCCTTTCAACGTAGCCCGAAGCAATGATGTCTTCCATGCTGCTCAGATAGGCTTTGGTTTGATTAACCCGTTCCAGTATAAAATCGCGGCAAACCTGGTAATCTAAACCAATCTCCACAAAAGACTCGTTAATCTGAAGCGCCCTCTCTAATAATTGCTCTATCGAGGACTCATAGTTTTCTCCTTTAATGAAATGCTGATAAACTCCAGGGGCTTTTGTTTTTTTATCCTCCAGCAGCCAATTTGTCACGCCGGCATAGGCAGAGACTACAAAGACTCTGCCGTAACGAAAGCTTTCAGAGTCCGGATAACCGATAATATCCTTAAGCACATTCTGGAATTGGGACATGGACGTACCACCGATTTTTTCCACCGTTAGCATAGTTAACACAGAACCCCTCTTCATTTATTACTTCTACAATTAATGCCAACCATTCCTGAGACCGGATCGGCTAAAACACATGTATCTTAGTTATACATCTATCAGCTACAATTGTCCACCCTTTAAGAACTATCCCTCCAATTTTATGAACTTAGTCAGCAAATCCTTAAGCTTGAAAATTAACCCTTGCGGACTTGCATTGTCACTCTCAAGAGTATACGATAACGCTGATACTATTATTTTACCTTCTAAAATAAAGACAAAGAGAAAGGATGCCAGGATATGCATTACCGAAAATTTGGTCGTTTGGATTTTCAAACTTCAATTCTGGGATTTGGCTGTATGCGCCTTCCTATCCTAGACGGAGATCCCAGTAAAATCAACGAACCGGAAGCCATCTCTTTAATCCGCCAGGCCATTGATAACGGGGTAAACTACCTTGATACCGCTTTTCCCTACCACCAAGGCCAAAGTGAAATTCTCGTCGGCAAAGCTTTACAGGACGGCTATCGCGCAAAGGTTAAACTGGCTACGAAGCTCCCGGTTTCCCGCTGCCAAAGCTTTGCCGACTTTGACCGCTTCCTGGATGAACAACTGGCAAAACTCCAGACAGACCACATCGATTTCTACCTCCTGCACGGACTAAGCAAAGCCACCTGGGACAGGGTCAAAAGTCTTAACTATGAACGTTTTCTGGAAAAGGCTCTGGCCGATGGCCGAATTAACTATGCAGGTTTCTCATTTCACGATAAGTACCCTGTTTTTCAGGAAATTGTTGACGCTTATCCCTGGACTTTCTGCCAAATTCAATATAATTATATGGACACGGAATTTCAAGCCGGCACCAAGGGCTTGCGCTATGCCGCTGAAAAAGGCCTGGCCGTCGTCATCATGGAACCGCTCAAAGGCGGAAAGCTGGTCAAAAATCCCCCGCCTTCCATACTTAAACTTTGGGATAAAGCCGCTGTCAAACGCTCCCCGGCCGAGTGGGCTTTGCGCTGGGTCTGGAACCATCCGGAGGTCTCTTTGCTTTTAAGCGGGATGGGCACCAAAGAACAGGTTGCTGAAAATTTGCGCTTGGCCAACGTCGCCGAACCTAACACCTTAACAGAGCAGGAACTGGCTTTGATCGACGAGGTGAAAAAACAATATTTATCCTTGAACAAGGTTGACTGTACAGCCTGCGGTTATTGTCAGCCCTGCCCTTCCGGCGTAAACATACCCGGTAATTTCGCACTCTATAATGACGCCCACATTTATGACGACTTTGGCTCCTCCCGTTTCGCCTACAACACCTTCTTTACACCGGAAAGCAAAGCCTCGGCCTGCAGCGAATGCGGCGCTTGTGAAGAAGCTTGTCCCCAGCAGCTTCCTATTCGGGAGCATTTAAAAGAAATCCAAAAAGCCTTTGACCAATAGTCCCTAGTAATTAATCCATAGCCGCCTTAAAATAATAGGGTTTTAACAAGACTTATTTAGAAAAAGCCTGTTAAAACCCTATTATTTATATCCTTTTAAGTTATCCTCAGAACCGCTAAAGGCAAAGACCTTATTATTCTCTATTATAGTAGCGGCTGGAATTAGCCAGCATAAACAATGGCTTTTGCAGATAATCGACCGGGTAAAGGTCATCCCGGGCTGAGATCAGCGCCATAACTCTGGCTACCTTGGAAACGGGATCAATGGAAAGAATTACAAAGGCATCCTTTTGGGAGGTCAAGGGATAAATCACGTTGTTCTTATCTAAAACATCCAGATAGGCTTCCAGGGTAAGCACTCTAAAATCTTGGTTCCGCCAGCGCACATCGTAAAGTTTAAAGGCCTGATGAGCCACGAGAGGCAAGAGTATTTCCTCTGTCAGGTAGAGCTCAATTCCCATCATATAGCCCTCTCCATCGAGGTCATTCCAGTATTCGCAGTGAAACACATTGTTAACGGCTTCCCGGTAGGTCTTCACCGCCAAACGCATTTTACTCAAAACCTGGCCCATGCCCAGCCATTTAATTCTTGGGATACTGAGGCTTTCGAGGTCGTAATAAAGTCCAATATCGCTTTCCTCGAGGGTATACTCAACAGTTGTCTCAGTGGGCATCAAGTAAATATAGCCCATTTGCATATTGTTGTCACAAGTGATAAGCATAGCACATCTCCCCCCAAAGCTTCATATTCTAGCTTGTCTATCTCCTTTCTACATATGCCTCCGTTAATCCTGCAACCGGGGGGCAGACATTATCCCGACGATTTATCAGGATATACTAAAAAGCAGCTCTATTTTCCGCACAAATTGAATATTCGAGCAATCTGCCTAAAGAAAACTTAGTTTGTGCCCAAAACACATTTTCGCGCCAGGTGCATGGCAAAATCCTTAAACGGTCTTTTCCGGGCAATCTACTCTCTCCTCCGGATGATAGGGGACACTTGTTACTAAAATGTTCTTGCGAAAGAGCAACATGAGTTTCATTAATTGTCCCGTCTGATTATGAAGAATATTATGCCGTAATTTTTCAGGAACGTATTCCGGAATTGCTACGGTTATTGTTTCGAAATTTCCCTTTCTCTCGACTTTGTCAATATAATTCAAAAAGTCATGGACTGTGGCGCGGTAAGGAGACTCAACAATTTCCAGGGGAATTTCTATGTGGTGCTCCGCCCAGTGTTTGAGAAGCTTTGCCGTGCGGCCCGGGTCGGAAGCTATATGAACGGCTGTAACTTGAGGAGTTAAGGCATAGGCATATTTTAAAGTTTTCAAGACAATTAAGTTGAGGTCATAAACGGGAATAATTATTTTATTTTTATAATCCGCCAATTCTACGTGCGCCCTCCGCCGTTTCACTTTAGTCACGTAGTTGTGAAAGACTTTCGTATCTTCTTCAGTAACCTCAACCTCTTGAACTTCACTTTTATAGATAAAGCGAATACGCCGAAACAGCAAAACAAGGAAGGGCATAATTATCAGGATAATCCAGGCACCTTGGGTAAACTTTGTGGTGATGAAAACAAGTAAAACCAGAAATGAGACAATACCGCCAAAGCAAAAAATCGCAAAATCAGACTTCCACTTAGGACCTTTTTCTTGCCAGGTATTTTTAGCCAAGCCCGCGCCTGTTAAACTAAAAGAGATAAACACGCCAATAGCGTAGAGAGGAAGCATCGTATGGGTATCCCCATGAAAAATAATAATCAGCACGCAGGAAACAAAAAACAACGTCCAAATCCCTACACTGTAAACCAAGCGATCTCCTAAATTTTTAAAATACCTTGGTGTGTATCCGTCTCGCGCCATTAAACCCAAGAGAATCGGCAGTCCGGCATAGGGTGTGCTGGAAGCAATAATGAGAATGGCAGCGGCGGTCCCCATGAGCACAAAATAGGGCAAGGTTTTTCCGAAAACAATTAAACCTAACTGGTTTAAGACGGTATTTCCCTCTGAGGGAACTAAGTGATAGGCACCCGCTAAATAGGTTAAACCTATTAATCCGACTGAAACTATAGCGGCAAGAACAAATAAAGTGTGAACGGCCCGTTTCTGAGCGGGGTTTTTGAACGCAGTTACTCCATTGCTCACTGCTTCAAATCCTGTTAAAGCCGTCGTCCCGCCGGCGAAGGCCCGGGCAAAAATAAACCAGGTCATCCCGCTTGCCGAAGATAGCGCCGAATTTTCTGTTGCTACTGCCGCAGGAGTCACCCCGTGCACAAAAATCTCAATCACACCGGTTCCAATTAGAAGTCCTAATGTTAAAATATAAAGGTAAACCGGAATGGCAAACAGCCGGGCAGATTCTTTTAAACCGCGCAAATTGACCCAGGCCATAAATACGATAACAAGACAATCCGCTAAAACTTTATGATCCGTTGGGGCCAGCCAGGAAAAAATTCCCGTCAGGTTCTCTATCGCCGAACTGACACTGACCGCAACCGTCAGTACATAATCCAGAGTCAGACTGGCTCCGGCAATAAGGCCAAAGTTTTCGCCAAGATAAGCTTTAGCAATGGTATAGGACCCTCCGCCTTCGGAATATTTTTGAATTGCCTTGCGGTAAACAAGAAAAATACTAATGACCAGCACAACAATGGTAAAGGAAACCTTTAGAATATAAGCGTAGCCTAACGATCCGACAAGTAAAAGGACGTATAATATCTCGTCCGGAGCATACCCCTGAGAAGAGATAATGTCTGAGCCAAAAACCGGGATTCCTCCGCTAACGCCCAATTTGGTTTCCTCAGCGTTTCGCGTAGCTAAGGGATGGCCAAAAATGGCAGTGCGTAATCTTAACCATAACAATCTATTGTTATTTACCATCTAAAAACTGTCCTCTCTCCCTTGATAGAAGAATTCACATCTTCAAATAAATTTCTCATACTGCATTATGCCGCCAAAGGAGTAATTTCATGCCTAAATTTTCTATCTCTGAACAACAAATCAAGGACTTATCTGACAATGACCACGTTTATAGAAAAGGAGTTTCCTATTTCTTAACGAACCGAGTGCGAAATTTAAGCGTAACACCGAGCAAAGGTATCGTCAGCGCTTCCGTCATTGGCGGTTTACGTTACGACGTACAGCTTGCCTTTGCAAGCGAGGGCTCGTTGCGCTCCTATCGCTGTACTTGTCCGGCTTTTGCCGAATATCCGGGGGCCTGCAAGCATGTGATTGCGGTCCTGAAAACCGTTCAACAAAAATCGGCAACGTGGACAAACCCTTCAACTCAAAACCGGATCGTTGAAAAACTCCTGCAAACCTTCTCCAACCAACGCCAGGATGTCCACCAGTTTGAAGAATTGGCGTTGAATGTCGAACTCGGCATTACAACATCATACCGGGTATCTGCGCAGGCACAATTCAAATTAGGTCTCCAGCGCCTTTATGTCGTCAAAGACATTGGGCAGCTTCTCAACTCGCTCAAGACAGGACAGCCTCTGGAATTTGGCAAACAATTCGCCTTGGAACCGGCGAGGCAAGCGTTTAGCCGGGAAGACCAGGAAATAATCTCTATGTTAACGGAAATGTATGACCAACAGGCTTCCCTCATCGAAATGCAGGGATCTTTTTACAGCTCGAACCTATTCAGCCAAAAATCCCTGCCTTTATCCGGCTACTATCTGAGCAAATTCCTGGATTCCCTGGGCAATAAAGAATTTCTCTGTAAAGTAAATACTTCTAAGCCACAAAACATCCGTATTATCCGCCGGGAACTGCCGCTCGAATTTTCCCTTCATTCTCAGGAACAGGACCTGGCCTTAAGTCTGGAATCAGCGGAAATCCCCCTGCAATTGACCTCGGACGGTTACTATTACCTGTACCATCAAACAATTTATCAAGCATCTTCCTTCCAGAAAGATTTTCTTCCTTCTCTTTTAAGCAGCCTTAATAAAGAATTGAGAAACGACTTAGTCATTCCCGCCACTCAGAAAGAGTTGTTTGCCTCTGAGGCATTGCCTTTGATCGAAAAACTCGGCACAATCTCTATCGACCCAATTCTGGAAGACAAATTCAGTCAGGAAGCTTTAGAGACTAAAATCTACTTTGACCGGGGAGACGGTACCGCTATCACAGCCCGCTTAGAGTTCCATTATGGAAATGTGGTGATTAACCCTTTCTCCGCCAACCGGGAAAGTGACCCTCAAGCCCCTGACGATTCAATCCTCATTCGTTCGGTCACTCAAGAACGGAAAATCCTCGGCATCTTTGAGCAGGCGGACTTTCTTGTCTCTAAAGGCACCATTTACCTCGATGATGACGATAAAGTCTTTGAATTTGCCGCCAAAGGGCTGCCTCAGCTTCAAGACCTGGCAGAAATATACTATTCTGATCAATTCAAGCTTAAAATCCGCTTGGCACCGGCCTTTTCCGGACAAGTCCGCTTAGATGAAAGCCTGGACATCCTGGAAATCTCCTTCCTATATAATGATATTGATCCAGGCGAATTAGCCGATATTTTCCATTCTCTGCAAATCAAAAAAAAATACCACCGCCTCCGCGATGGTTCCTTTCTTGATTTAAACCAACCTGAGCTGACCTCTATGGTTCAGCTCCTGGATAATTTAAACCTGGATATCAATGATTTTGATCAAACATTAATCAACCTGCCTAAATACCGGGCTTTGTATCTTGACAGCTTTCTCCGGGATACGAATCTGCCAGGCATACAGCGCAACAAAGCCTTTAAACAACTCGTCCAAAGTATCCTTGAACCGCAAGATGGCGAGTACGAACTTCCCGGCGAAGTGAGCCTTGTTTTGAGAGATTACCAGAAAACAGGGTTCCAATGGTTAAAGACTCTGGCGTCTTACGGTTTGGGCGGTATCCTGGCTGACGATATGGGATTGGGCAAAACACTGCAAGTTCTGGCCTTTATTTTATCCGCAAAAAAGGACTCCACTGCTCCGGCCCTCGTCATTGCCCCAACCTCATTACTCTATAACTGGCAGGCGGAAGCCCAAAAATTTGCCCCTTCTTTAAGAGTCCTGGTCGTTGACGGGACTCCGCAAGAAAGACAAAGCCAAATAGAAAGTCTGGAGCAATGGGATCTCGTGGTAATCTCTTACCCCATCATCCGGCGTGAAATTGATAACTTAACCAATTTCACCTTCTCTTACTGCTTCCTTGATGAGGCCCAACATACGAAAAACCCGCAGACCCTAAACGCCAAGTCTGCGCAGCAAATTCAGGCCAAAGGATATTTTGCCTTAACAGGAACCCCTATTGAGAATTCCCTTTCTGAGCTCTGGTCTCTCTTCAACTTCATCATGCCGGGTTATCTCCACACCTTTCAGGAATTTCGCAAAAAATTTGAAATACCTATCGCCAAAGGCGAAAACTCCTCGCTCAAAGAATTAAGCCGGCATGTCAATCCCTTTATTTTGCGGCGCCTCAAAAAAGATGTCCTGCAGGAACTACCGGATAAAATCGAAACCCAGCTCTACGCTCCTTTAACCGAACCTCAGAAAAAATTATATCTGGCCTACTTGCAGGAAACCAAAGGCCAGATAGCACAAGAGCTGGCCACTGCCGGCTTCAACAAAAGCCACATTAAAATCCTCGCGGCACTGACGAGACTCCGGCAAATATGCGGTCATCCCGCAATGTTTATCGACGATTATTCAGGTGAAAGCGGGAAAATGCTCCTGTTGCAGGAAATTCTCGCCGAAGCTTTAGACAGTGGGCACCGCGTCCTTCTCTTTTCCCAATTCACAACCATGCTCGATATCGTTCAAAGCTTTCTAACCGCACAGAAAATAGACCACTTCTATCTCTCGGGTACAACCAAAGCGGCCGACCGCCTGAAAATGTCCAATTCCTTCAATGCCGGAACGGGGCAAGTTTTCTTAATATCCTTAAAAGCGGGAGGAACAGGACTTAATTTAATTGGAGCCGACATGGTTATCCACTATGACCCCTGGTGGAACCCGGCAGTGGAAGATCAAGCCACCGACAGAGCTCACCGCATCGGTCAAAAAAATGCCGTTCAAGTGATCAGACTTATCGCCCAAGGCACGATTGAAGAAAAAATTAATGCTTTACAAGCAAAGAAAAAGGCTCTCGTCGATTCGGTCATTCAACCGGGAGAAACCTTTCTTTCTAAATTATCCGAAGAGGAACTGAGAGACCTTTTCGATTTAACGTAATTAAGATTTGCTAATCACCCCCCCTTTCCCAGTAAGCGACCGGAACCTTACCATTTTTCCGCCCAATATCCCCATCAGAATCTGAGCAATTCTGAGAAAGTATGAGAGCCTTGTCCCCGGCTTGTCCCAAGAATCTTACGCGCGTAAGATTCTTGGGACAAGCCCGGCCGGATTTCATCCATCCCAATGAAATCATACCCCAATAAAATCAAACACATGGTCGATAGGTAAGGTAATATTTACTCACGATCTATATAATTTAATAAATTTATTTTGGGTGTAAAGGAAAAGTTACTTAGAAAACGGTGCCCTGGTCGCCGGACGTAAACACAAAGGCAGCTTTGTGACTCTGGGCAATCCCGGTAGAGATTGCTAAACCGAGGCCGGTACCGGTCTCTTTGGTAGTACAGAACGGAGTTCCTATCTTTTCCTGGATTTCCGGGGGAATTCCCGGTCCTTGATCTTTTATCGTCAAGACGACGCTGTCAGCTTTTAAAAAGGTGCCTATGACAACTTTACCGCCTTCCGGGGTTACCTCCAGACCATTCC
>NZ_JAVHUW010000066.1 GCF_030954495.1 Candidatus Desulfosporosinus nitrosoreducens
GACGAAGGGATCTCAGAGATCTGGTGATCATGCCGGAGGGGTACCACCCGTTCCCATCCCGAACACGGAAGTTAAGACCTCCAGGGCCGATGATACTTGGGGCGCAAGCTCCTGGAAAAGCAGGTCATCGCCAGGTAAGAAGCAAGAGGGACTACCATCAGGTAGTCCTTTTTGTGTATTCATAATGCGGCCAATCACAATGCTCCAATTATTCTGGCGGACGGCAGTTTGTCGGATCAGGTCATAAATTATTTAAAGAGCAAAGACTTGACCGGAGCGACTATATTCGGCGGAGAGGCTACAATTAGCAAGGGTATTGAGCGGCAGCTCAGCCAGCTGGTAAGAAGCAAAGAGTAACCTTTATGTCGATAAAGAGCGAAAAAAGAATGTCACCTATTGAGATTTAACTTAATGGGTGATTTTTTAATTGTAACTTACTACACAATTTATTGAGAATTAAATCACAAGAAGTAATGGTTTGACTTGTTTAAAATAATTATCTAATGTTAAATAGCCATTTGACATTGAATTCTGAATTTGCAATGTTCATATTATCACATTTGCGGATTTTAGTATTGGGTTTAAATTAATTTGAATACTATATTGAAAATTCTATAGTCTATCCTGGATAAAATCTATAATTAATATTTTTAATTTCAAGCAGATAGGGGGGTGGATTGGCTTACTGGACCTAGCGCCTGGGACAAAATTGTGTAATAATAAGAAGAACGAATATAACATTTTGCCGCATTTTCATTTATAAATATGATAATAATACTGAAATGCATGATAAACCAGTCTAAGTAGGTATTGGCAGTACTGCTGTTTCTGAAGATGAATTCCTGTAATAGAAAATGGCAATGTTAAAGCGTTGATTTAACTAAATAATTGCTCATTTGCCTGAATTCCTTGGAACTATTCATATATTGGAAAAGGGGAGATTAACTTTGGAATGCAAGCTCAGTGATTATATTGCCGGAAAAATCGTGGACTTAATATATCGCACAAGTGGTTATCATGCCATTGTCTGTGATACAACCGGTACAATTATTGCTGACTCTGCTCAAGTACGAATAGGGGTTAAGCATAAGGGGAGTCAGAAGATATTAACGACTGACTGCACCTCCGTTGAGATCACTGCGGAAGATGCGGCTGCTGATACTACGGGGCGAATCAAGGAAGGATATAATATTGCTATTGAAGCTGAAGGGAAAAAAATTGGTACCTTTGGCATTGCAGGACAGCTGGAAATTGTGCGTCCGGTGGCTAGGGTAGCTGCGGGCATGGTAGTGTTGATGATTAGGGATGAGGAGCTTAAAGAAGTCATTCGCAATCAAGTTCAGATTCTGAGTACTGCTGTTGAGCAAGCTGCCAGTGCCGTCCAACAAACTGCCGCTTCAGCCGAAGAAGTTGCTTCTATCAGCCAAAAGATTGCTCAGGAAGCGAAGGATGGAGAAACTCAGTTAAACTCTACAACCATGATTTTAGACTTAATACATAAAGTTGCCAAGCAGACGAATTTATTAGGTTTAAATGCTGCAATTGAAGCGGCTCGGGCAGGAGAACAGGGCCGTGGTTTCTCGGTAGTAGCAGGAGAGGTGCGTAAGCTGGCGGAAGAGAGCAACCGTTCGGCAAGTGGGATTAGAGATATTTTGCGGGAATTTCAAGCGATCATTCAAAAGATAGTGGATAGTTCGCTCAGAAATAATGAAATTACCCAAGAACAGGCAAAAGCGAATCAAGAGATTGCTCAGATGATAGATGGAGTTTTTCAAGTCAGTGAGAATTTAAAGTCTATTGCTGTTAGTTTATAGGCGCGGTTTTTTTAGTAACCCTGAGTTTAATAACTATACGAGGAGTCAAACTCGGTAAAAGGAGAGTCTTATCTATGGAAGTTTGCCTTACCTATGGGAAAAGTGGTTTAAAAATTAACGTTCCTGATCATACGAAAGTTGTCGCGCCTAATCATATTGGACTGCCCGCAGACGATCATCAAATGGTCTTAGATGCTCTGCGCAATCCTATTGGTACAAAGCCTCTTAAAGAAATGGTCAGTTCGAAGGATAAGGTTGTCATCGTAATTAGTGACATAACACGGCCTACCCCAAATCACAAATTGATTCCGTGGTTATTAGAAGAACTTTCCCATATTCCCGTAGAAAACGTTACGATCATTAATGGCACAGGAACCCATCGCGATGAAACTAGAGATGAATTAATTGAAATGTTAGGCCAAGAAATTGTGGATACTGTCCGGATAATTAATCATCATTGTCATGAGAAATCCGAACTGGCACACATAGGCAGAAGCAGCTTTGGTTGTGAAGTTTATTTGAATAAGGAATATGTTGAAGCTGACTTTAGAATTGTGACAGGATTTATTGAACCACACTTTTTTGCGGGCTTCTCAGGCGGGCCTAAAGGGATAATGCCGGGGATTGCAGGCATAGAGACGATCTTGACATTTCATAATGCCAAGATGATTGGGCATCCTTTAGCAACTTGGGGTGTCTTAGATGGAAACCCCCTTCAGGAAATGACGAGGGAAGTAAACACTTTCTGTAAACCTAATTTTCTTCTTAATGTAGCTTTAAATGGGAACAATGAAATAACCAATGTCTTTGCCGGTGAGCTGGTTTCAGCGCATGAGAAGGGCTGTGCCTTTGTTAAAGAGCATGCCATGATTCAATGCGAGCAACGCTTTGACGTCGTGGTTACCACGAATGCCGGCTATCCGCTTGATCAGAACCTCTATCAAGCCGTAAAGGGCATGAATGCGGCTCAAAAGATTGTCAAACAAGGAGGCACAATTATCTGTGCGGCGGAATGCATCGAAGGAATGCCCGAACATGGAAATTTCTCGAAAATATTGCAAATGCGCAATACGCCCAAAGATCTTTTGGAAATGATCAACGATCCGTCATTCCGAATGTTTGACCAGTGGGAGGCACAGAGATTGGCTATGATTCAGGAGTGGGCGGACGTATATATTTATTCCACCCTCCCCGATGAGTCGGTGGCCATAGCTATGCTTACTCCAACGAAGAATATCGAGTCAACATTAAAGGAACTTCAAGACAAATACGGCAAAGATATGAGTATTGCCGTTTTGCCTCTAGGACCATTGACGATTCCCTATGTCGAAGAGTAAAAAAAAGGTGGGGGTTAAGCAGTGAACGATCCTCAAGAAAGTTTGGCTGTTCAGGAGATACTTAGAAACCGTGCTTCTTTGCGGAAATATGCCCAACGACCGCTCGATGAAAAAGACGTAAATCTAATCGTTGAAGCTGCCATGAGAGCACCTACTGCGGGCAATATGATGATGTATTCAATGATTATTGTCTCCGATCAGAATTTAAAAGAACAGCTCAGTGTTACCTGTGACCATCAGCCGTTTATAGCTAAGGCGCCTTTAGTTATCATTTTCCTGTCTGATCTTCAGCGTTGGTTTGATTACTATCATAAATCCGGTGTAGAGGATTTTTGTCTTAAACAAGGCATTGAATTTACCGGGCCGGATGAGGCGGATTTGTTGTTGTCAAGCTGTGACGCGCTGATTGCCGCTCAAAACGCTGTTATTGCCGCCGAAGCGCTTGGAATTGGCTCATGCTATATTGGGGATATCATGGAAAATTATGAGATTCATCAAACCCTGCTGGATCTTCCGCCTTTTGTATTCCCCATTAGTATGGTCTGTTTTGGTTATTACCCGGAGAATGAGCGCCCCAGACCGCGAGAGCGTTTTGACTCCCGTTATATTGTTCATGAGAATAAATACCGGAGATTAACAAATCAAGACTTGGAAGCCATGCTTGCTTCCAGGTCAGCGGGGTTTGACCCGCATAATTCTTTTGCTGCCGAAAATTATGGTCAATGGATGTACGCTAAGAAGACAGGCGCGTCTTTTTCGGTTGAAATGGCCCGATCCGTTCGGAAAGCTTTGGAAAATTGGCGCGGAAAACAGTATAAACCAACAGAATAGAAGAAAGGGATGAGCGTTTTTAACGGTCATCCCTTTCTTCTGCGGAATATCACTCCTGTTATCCAGGAGATACTATTGTTGACAATCGTGTTGGCCGAGTCACGCTGCCAACAATTCTTTAAGTTTAATCATCAATAATATCTGAACCTTGTTCAGCCATTTCTTTCTCAGCGAAAGTAATCATTTTTTTAACCATATTACCGCCAATTTGTCCGACTTCACGGGTGGTCATATTGGCGAACCCTTTTTCTTGAATATCATCGTCTAATTGTAATTCTTCTGCGACTTCCCATTTGAGTTTATCCAACTGACCTTCGGATTCTGGAACTTCAGGCGTATTGCGGCTCATTTTACCATCCTCCTTTTACAGTTGTTTTCGGTACAGGATTAACCTACCCAACCTAATAAGACACTATACATAAACTTAGGGAAAGATATTAAGGAAAAAATAACCTCAACATCTCCTGAGAGAACAAAAAGGGATATTCTTTTTCTTTGTTGAATTATTTACAGTATGCTTAAATTAAGGCAATAGTTTATATACTGGAGAACTCTGGCCCGTTCTTCACACAAAGCTTAAATAAGGGGTGGTAAGGTGCATGAAATGTCTTTAATGGGGGGGATTTTCGAAGTGATCGACCGAATTCTTGCCTCGCATGATGTAAAAAAGGTTTTGCAGGTTAAGATAAAGGTTGGAGAGCTGACGAATGCCGAACCCGATTCCTTAGCGATGGCTTTTGAGGCTTATAGCAAGGATACCCTATGTGAGGGAGCGGAATTGATTGTGGAACGGGTTCCTTTGCGTGGATGTTGCAGGAACTGTCATTATGAGTTTACCGTTAAGACTATGTATTTTCTCTGCCCCCGCTGTGCTTCGACGAGCATCGAAGTAATTCAGGGTGAAGAACTTTTACTGGAAAGTTTGGAGGTTGAATAGATGGATGTCAAACGTCGTGAAATAGAAGTGATGGCAAATTTGCTTGATGCCAATGACATGCAAGCGGAGGTAAATCGCGCACATTTTCGCCAAAATAATTGTCTGGCCGTTAATATTATGGGTTCACCCGGAGCAGGCAAAACATCACTCTTGGAAAAAACCTTGCCGCTCCTGAATAAAACGCTGCGGGTGGCGGTGATCGAAGGAGATATTTTCACCAGCAAGGACGCCGATCGAATCTCGGCTTATGACACCCCAGTTATTCAAATTAATACCGGTGGTGCTTGTCATTTAGACAGCAAAATGATCGGCAAGGTTTTGCCGGAATTTGACTGGAATAGTTTGGATTTAATGATCATCGAAAATGTCGGCAACCTTGTTTGTCCCGCTGATTTTGACCTGGGAGAGTCCTTTAAGGTTATCGTTCTAAGTATTGTTGAAGGAGATGATAAGCCGGCGAAATATCCTGTCATTTTCAGAAAGGCTAAAGCGGTTGTTCTCAATAAGATGGATTTAGAAGGATTAACGGATGTGGATATGGAGAGAATGAAGCAAGATATCCGAATCATAAACCCCGACATCCTTATTTTCGAGGTATCTTGCCGGAAGGGTGAAGGGCTGCAAACCTGGACGGACTGGCTGAGTAATCAAGTAGCCGCCTATCAAAAAGGCCTAAAATAAGAATTTGGTAAATCCCGCGGGACTTAGAGAGGCTGTGTAAAATACAGTTTCTTATTTCGGTACGCCAACAATCAGAAAGCATCCTCATTTCAAAGTGAGGATGCTTTGTTTGTTATTGAGGCACAGATTTTAAGGACGTTGCCTGTAAAAAGAGATCCTAAACATTAACATTTAGGCTGAAGGTAATGCCGAAGTGAATTTTCCTTGGCCCCGAATTGAGTCTATTTCCAGCAGAACAAATTCCGCCAGGCGTGGAAATAAAGCTTGAATCTCCGGACTGATGTCCATTCCCCATTCGAGGTTTTTGGGCTGTACACCGAAAATTAAGGTTTGAGGAGCGTGCCCTAAAACATTTGCCATAGTAAGTACTTCCACTATCCCGATTTGATGAAAGGAGACCTCGTATTGTTCCGGAAAGACCTGAATGTCACCGGGCTGAAATCGGAATAAAGCACCAGGTTCAGAATTAGCGTTAATAGCGTCAACAACGATCAGAAAGTCGACTTCTTGAATTAGATGAACAAGTTCAAGCCCGGCGGTACCTCCTTCGAGGAGTTCCACATTTTCCGGGAGGGATCTCTGGGCCAGTTCATCTAAAAAGCGAACGCCTAAACCTTCGTCGGATAAAAGGATGTTGCCAACTCCCATAACCATAATTTTTGGTGAGTCCATGATTAAATTCCCTTCTCATTCCTCAGTTTGCCAAAGAACATGAATAAAAATTGTTCGTAGGCCGAGGTAAAGACTAGATAAATATGAACAGCAATAACGGCTAACAGTATCCACATAATAAGACAGTGAAGTCCGCGCACAGCAGCTAATCCGCCCAGCATGTTAGCAAACCCTGCCAATTGTTCGGGTTTGTATAATATAAAGCCGGTGATTGCCTGAAAAATTGCCAGGATCGGTAGGGCAATGTAAGCAATTTTTTGCAGAGGATTGTATTTTCCCGTTTCCGGATGTTTGCCAAGGAACAGATAGTATTTGGTTTGAGGCCAAATATTTTTGATATCTTGCTTGTTGAGCAGAATGGAATCATAATCTTTATATTTGCCAAAAAAGGAGTAATAAAAACGTACGATTCCATTGATGAGCAGAAAATACATAAACACAAAGTGCAAATTGCGAATCAGGTTCATGGGCGCGCCGGGATAAGGAAAGTGAATAAGCCAGCCCGTTACGGCTAAAACACAGAAATTAATCAGGTTTATCCAATGGCTTACACGCTGGAATAAGGGGTGGTCGAGTGGGTTAACCATGTTCTTTCCTCCTTTTCTACCAACCGATCCGGAATTTTTGAACGTCGTTGGTCTTTGGATCGATGAGGTGAATCGCACAGGCCAGGCATGGGTCATAGGAGCGAACAACTCTGACGATGTTAAGAGGATTTTCAGGGTCGGGAACGGGAACCCCGATTAAAGCTTGCTCAAGGGGTCCGGGTACTCCGCTGTCATCCCTGGGCGAGAAATTCCAAGTGGTTGGAACGACCATTTGATAGTTTTCTATTTTGTGATCGGCAACTTTAATAAAGTGGCCGAGTGAACCCCGCGGTGCTTCGGTTAAACCGGAACCTTGCCCGGTGGCCGGGGCTTCCCAGTGCTCGGTGTCATGGATGCGGAAATTTGCTCCCATTTCTTTTTCTAAAGCATCAAGCCAGGTCAGCATATCCTGCGCGAGCATCAGGGTTTCATAGGCCCGGGCGGCGTGACGGGCGACGGCTCCCGGTTTGATGTTATATTTGGCAATAATGTCCATTAATCCTTTCGGCTGCATAATGAGCATGCGGGCAAGAGGTCCCACTTCCATAGGCTTGCCGTCATAGCGGGGTGCTTTGACAAACGTATAGGCGTCTTTTTTATCCAGATCCGGAATGGTATCCTCGCTATAGGGTGTTTTACCATTGGCGCTGGTTTTATACCAGGAGTATTGTACGTCTTCCGTGATCTTAGATTCATCAAGGGTCAGAATCTTGCTCAGGTCGCCATTCATAATGACTCCCGATTTGAGGAGTAAGTCTTTGCCTTCATCGTCCCGGGCAAACCCTCCATACGACATGTAATTAAGGGCTCCGCCGCCAACCCCAGCCTGAGCTAAAGGAAGCAGCGGCCCGGTGCCGAAGGTCAGTACGTCCTGCAGATAGACCTTTTCAACGAAATCAAGCTGTTCCAGAAGCATGGAGCGGAATTGCTCTACGACTTCAATGTTCGGGAGCATTGTAACCCCGCCGACAACAATAGAGGATTGATGAGGTTGTTTACCGGCAAAGAGAGCGGACATTTTCTTGGCTTTAGCTTGCATTTCTAAAGCCTTAAGGTAGTGAGCAACCGCCATAGTGACTAATTCAGGGTTATTGACGCTGAATTCATCCGGCTTGTAGCGTGGGGTTAAGGGAGCCGTATCTCCGGCAGCTACAAGTTTCATGACCTTATCTTTGACCGCTAATAGCCCGGGGTCTTTGCCTTGATATTGGGCAACGGCCATGACATCAAGGTAATCGAGGGCACTGAGATGATAAAAGTGCAGTGGGTGATCGTGCAGCCACATAGCCCCCAGAATAAGATTGCGGATTATTCGGCCTCCGGCTGGAACCTTAGCCCCGAAAGCTTTGTCTAAGGCCAGAGAGGAAGCCCAGCCGTGGGAACCGGCGCAAACTCCGCAAACACGCTCGGTGACATAAGTCGCATCCCGGGGATCGCGTCCGCGCAGCATGGGTTCAATCCCTCTGAACATTGTGCCAACGACATGAGCCTCGGAAATCTTGCCGTTGTCTACTTCAACTTCAATTTTCAGGTGTCCTTCAATACGTGTTAAGGGATCGACAACAATCTTTGTCATCTTATGCATCCTCCTTGTGGTCGTGTCCGTGACTTTGACCTTGACCTTGGTTAGTCAGTCTACCGCTGGCAGCCGTGGCAATTAAGTGAACCCCTAGGCCGATGACGGCAGCTCCTCCGATGACAGCTCCGACAGTATTAGCGCTAACCTGGCCTATGCCCGGAAGCCTGAAATTTTCTTGCTTGGTATACAGGGGACTGAATTCTTTATAAAAGCTTTTCTCGGAACATCCGGAACAGGGAGACCCTGCATTAATACAGAAATTGGCATTGTCATTCCACCATACCTGAGCACAATCCGTGAAGGTCTTAGGTCCTTTGCATCCTTTCAGAAGAAGGCAATACTCTTTTTGAGCCGGGTCATTCCAATCCGTAAGGAATTCGCCGTTTTCGAAGTGACCGCGCCGGGGACAGTTGTCATGTAATAAGGTTCCGTAAAAAGCTACGGGACGATTTTGAGAATCAAGAGGTGGAACTTTCTGATAGGTTAAATAATACAGAACCGTGCCGATCAGAGTTGTAGGTTTCACAGGACAGCAGGGGAGATTGATAAGCGGGGTATTTATCCCCTCTGCTTTAAGAATCTCGGAGACTCCTACGGCGCCTGTGGCACAGGCCCCAGGGATTCCTCCTCCCTCGGAAGCGCAGCTTCCAACGGCAATAATCGCCTGAGCCTTTTTCGCGGTCTCAATAAGTGTTTTCCTAAAGGCTTTTCCGCCAACCATACAGTAACGATCTTCCTGTGACGGAGTTGCCCCTTCGACAACCAGAATGAATTTGTCCTTGAGGGCTTCCTGATAGGCTTCTTCCGCTACATTGCCAGATCCGGCCATAATCGTTTCATGATACCGAATGGAGATCATATCTAAAATAAGTTCGGCTGCCGACGGATTTAAGGTGGCAATCGTTGATTCCGTGCATCCCGTACAGTCCATTCCCTCCAACCAAATAACCGGGGGTTTCTTGATGGCCTGTTCCATAGCGGCAGCTGCTTGAGGCACGAAAAGCTCCGGTAAGCCAAGCGCGGCGGTTGTTGCTCCTATCAGCTTCATAAAATCACGCCGGGAAACTCCCTTGACTTTGAGTAGATCGAAATTCCCCATAATTTAATGAACACCTCCTAAATGTGTTTTGTTCTTTTTGGGCGCAGAATTTAAGAATATTAAAATTCCTTATTAAAAAGATATATTCGAGGTAACCTGAATATTTCCTGCCTTGTGTTTAATAATTATTCAGAAAATTTGAGGAAATTCCAGGTTACCGACATTATTGCGATTAACTTTTCAATGTTTTTGACTTGTAGAAACCAGAGTATGGCGTGTACAATGAAGGAAGTTATCAGAAATAACTGCCAAGTCAGAGATCAGACGATAATAAAGGGTTTCTTTAGACATTTACTAAAGAATAACCAATTTAGAAAAGGAAACTAGAAAGCTGGAAAAAGGAAATGAACCTAAATGCCAAGAAGATATATTTAAATGGAATAGTGCAGGGAGTAGGTTTTCGTCCTTTTGTGTTTAATCTGGCTGAAGAACTGAGCATTAACGGCTGGGTCAATAATTCAAGCCAGGGCGTGACGATCCATGCCGAAGGGGAGAACCTTGATTTGTTTTATGAACGTTTATTCAGAGAAGCTCCTCCTTTGGCTAAAATCCTAATAGCAAGATCCCAAGAGGTCCCGCCCGAAAATTATAGATCGTTCAGAATCACCCCCAGTGAAACTCTACAGGAAGCGGACGTCTTAATTTCTCCGGACGTGGCCACGTGCCAAGAATGTTTGCGGGATATGGCGGATAAGAATAACCGGCGTTTCCGCTATCCTTTTACGAATTGCACGAATTGCGGGCCGCGCTATACAATTATTCGTGATGTTCCCTATGACCGCTCCCGAACGACAATGTCTAAGTTTGCCATGTGTCGATCCTGTTCTTTGGAGTATCAGAATCCCCGAGACCGGCGTTTTCATGCCCAGCCTGTGGCTTGCGGGGAGTGTGGGCCGACGCTTCGCCTGCTTGATGCTTCCGGGCAATCGCTCCCCGGGATTGGAGCGGAACAATTGGCGCAAGGAAGTATTCTGGCAGTGAAAGGGTTAGGGGGATTTCATCTTGTCTGTGATGCCAGAAACGAACAAGCGGTAGATCGTTTGCGCGAGCGGAAAGAACGAGGCGCCAAGCCTTTTGCGCTTATGGCCCGGTCGATAGAAAAGGCCCGAGAAGAGGTTGTGGTAAGGAAAACCGAGGAGGAATTGTTGCTAAGTACGGCAGCTCCCATCGTGATTCTGGAACGGAAACCCGGGCATGCTAAAGCATTGCCTGAAACTATTGCGCCAGGTATTCATACCTTAGGGCTGATGCTTCCCTATACGCCTATTCACCATCTGCTTTTCGAAGGATCTTATGATTTTTTAGTGATGACCAGTGCCAATCTCAGCGGAAGGCCTTTAATTTATACCGATGAAGAGGCTTTAGCGGCGTTGCAGGGAATTGCAGATTATTTTTTGCTCCATGATCGCGATATCTATCACCCTTGCGATGATTCTGTTGTACAAGTGATTGGAGAAGCCGCGGTTTTTTTTCGGAGAGCCCGGGGTTACGTTCCTTTGCCGCTTTTAATACCCTCTTCACCTTTTAAGAGGTCGTTGTTGGGGGTAGGCGGAGATTTAAAAAACGCTTTTTGTCTGGCTGCTGGAGAGCGGGCTTTTGTGAGCCAGTACCTGGGGGACTTGGAAGGATACGAAACGATGCAGCGTTTCCACCAAGAACTGGAGTCTTTTCAGAGGGTTGTTAATATTGTTCCCATGAGTATAGCCTATGACCGGCACCCGAATTATCACTCAGCGAGATTCGCCCAGGAGCAGGTTTCTCCGAAGGCCTCAGTTCAGCATCATCACGCTCATTTAGTGAGTGTTTTGGGAGAATGGGAACGACAAGAGCCGACTCTGGGAGTCATCTGTGATGGCACAGGTTTTGGAGAGGATCATTGCATTTGGGGGTTTGAAGTACTCTATGGAAATGCTTCAGGGTATGAACGCAAAGGGCATCTTGAATATCTGCCGCTCCCCGGTGGGGATATGGGGATAAAACATCCTTTGCGTATCGCCTATGCGTACTTAAAGACCCTTCTTTCCGCCGCAGCCTGGCAAGAAACGAAGCCTTTTTGGAAAACCTTTTCTCAGAGTGAATGTCAGGTTCTTGACCGGCAGATAGAAAGGGGCATTCAAGTTGTCCAAACTTCGAGTGCGGGCCGGCTCTTTGATGCGGTCAGCGGCCTGTTGGGTATTTGTACGAAAGTTACCTATGAAGGACAAGCAGCTATCGAACTGGAAAGTGCCGCTGCGGTGTTCGCCAAGCAATTTCTCAATGAGAAAGGGCTCCACAAAAAAGAGGATTTTCCTATATATCCTTATGAAGTAAGATTAGAGAGTCCGGAATATATTCTTGAAGTTGGCCCACTTTTTGCAGCCATGGTGCGGGATGTCCTTGCAGGGGTGGCCCGCGGGGAAATTGCTTATCGTTTTCACCATACGATAGCTCGGGCGATTGTCGATTTAGCTCTGAAATTCCAAGCGGAAGGCCCGCTTGTTTTAAGCGGCGGGGTATTTCAGAATAAACTCTTGACTGAGGTTGTCCTGCGAAACTTTGAGCAAACCAAGGTTAAAGTCCTGCGTTCCCGTGCTTTGCCGCCCGGAGATGGCGGGTTGGCCTTCGGGCAAGTATTAATCGCGAATGAGGTGTTATAAATGTGTTTAGCCATTCCAGCTAAAATTGTTTCTCTGGACGGTTCCATCGCCAGGGTAGATATGATGGGGAATGAACGAGTTGTTAGTGTGGACCTGGTGCCCGAAGTCAGGATTGGCGAATATGTTTTGGTTCACGCCGGGTTTGCCATTGGAATTATTGATGATCAGAGCGCCCGGGAAACGGAAGAGCTTTTGTTGGAGGTAGCCAATGCTTATGAAGAAGGGGAGTAGGGAAGCCTTAGCTCAGGCGGAGGATTATCTTGCGGAAATCAGGTCTTTGGCGGTAAAACCCTTCACGATTATGGAGGTTTGCGGAACCCACACAGTAGCGATTGCCAAACACGCCCTGCGAGAGCTGCTGCCGCCGACGGTTCGCCTGATATCCGGACCGGGCTGTCCGGTATGTGTCACGGACAGCAGTGATATTGATCGCTATCTGTTTCTTGCTGCCCAGCCTAAGGTTATAACGACGACCTTTGGCGATATGATCAGGGTCCCCGGCAGCGAAAAAAATTTACAGGCCTTGCGGGCTGAAGGTGCGGACGTGCGTGTTGTTTATTCAACCCAGGATGCCTTAGAGGTGGCGCGTAAGAATCCGGACAAAGAGGTTGTCTTTTTAGGAGTGGGTTTTGAAACAACGGCCCCTACGGTTGCCGTCAGTCTTGAAACAGCTCGGCGCGAGGGACTTAACAATTACAGTGTCTTGTCAATGCATAAAATAGTTCCTCCCGTTCTAAGGTTATTGGCTGAAGACCCAAAATTAGATATAGACGCTTTTCTTGACCCTGGTCATGTCTGCGCGATTATAGGGCTTAAGCCGCTTGAGTTTATGGCTCAAGAATTTGGCAAACCCGGAGTCGTGACAGGGTTCGAAGCTTTGGACATCTTGGAAGCTATTGCCATGCTTCTTCGGCAGCGGTCTGAAAGGCGGGCGAACATTGAAATTCAATATCATCAAGTTGTAAGAGCCGAAGGAAATCCCCATGCTCAAAGGGCAGTCGAAAGAGTTTTTAAACCTGTAGACGCTTCCTGGAGGGGAATGGGCTTAATTCCAGGCAGCGGTCTGGAGATTCGCGCAGAGTTTGGCCCCTGGGATGCAGTGCGGAAATTTTCTCTACCCCAGTTTTATTCGCCGGACACGCCGGGCTGTCAATGCGGAGAGGTTTTGAAAGGGCGAATTGATCCTCCACAGTGCTCTTTATTCGGCAAACGCTGTACTCCGCTTAAACCTGTAGGACCATGTATGGTTTCCTCGGAAGGGTCTTGTGCCGCCTATTACCGGTATTCGCAAAGGAGCGACGATTGATGGAACGAATTATGATGGCCCATGGAAGCGGTGGGCGATTAAGCCATGAATTAATCCGTACTCTTTTTCAAAGGTATTTGGGAAATTCTTATTTGGATCAAATGAATGACGCCACTTTTTTGCCGGGACAAGCCCAACTGGCGGTAACCACGGATTCTTTCGTGATTTCGCCCTTATTTTTTCGGGGAGGAAATATTGGCAAACTTGCCGTATGCGGAACGGTCAACGACTTGGCGGTAAGTGGCGCCTCCCCCCGGTTTTTAACCTTAGCTCTTATCTTAGAAGAGGGCTTGCCCTTGGTCGAGCTGGAAGAAATCATTAAAAGTATTGCGGAGACGGCCCTCGAAGCCGGAGTCGCAATTGTCTGCGGTGATACAAAAGTTGTGGAACGGGGAAGCGCGGATAGAATTTTTATCAACACGACGGGTATCGGGTATATTACCAATCGTTTCCTTGGTCCCCAACGGATTGAGCCGGGAGACGTGATTCTCAGTACCGGGACGATCGGAGATCATGAGATTGCCATCTTGTCGGAACGGGAAGGGCTGGAGTTTGAAACCCCTGTTAAAAGCGATTGCGCGCCTCTCAATGGCCTGATTGATTCGTTCTTTCAGCCAGAGGTTAAGTGCATGCGGGACCCGACACGGGGAGGGGTTGCAACGACGTTAAATGAATTAGCCCAACAAGCCGGGGTAAGCATGCTCCTGCAAGAAGAAGCGCTGCCGATAAATCCGGGAGTAGAAGGGGCCTGCGCCATGTTGGGGCTTGATCCCCTCTATTTGGCTAACGAAGGAAAGGCTCTGGTGATCGCGTCACCTGAAGCTGCCGGGAGCCTTCTTCAGGCGATGCGTGAACATCCTTTGGGCAAAAATGCGGCGCAGATCGGAAAAGTTCTTGAAGGCAAACCAGGCCTCGTACTTTTGGAAACTCCTTTAGGCGGTAAACGAATCCTTGGCATGCTTGAAGGCGAACACCTGCCCCGGATATGTTAAGCATAAAAAGGAGGGCACTATGCGAATTGCAGTTATAGATGGGCAAGGCGGCGGAATAGGCAGGCACATTGTTGAACAGTTGCGCAAACGAATTCCCGAGTTAGAGATTTTGGCCTTGGGAACAAACGCATTGGCAACGGGCGCCATGTTAAGAGCCGGAGCAACCGAGGGCGCTTCAGGAGAATCGGCAATCTGTTACAATGCCGGGCGAGTAGACCTGATTGTGGGTTCAGTTGCCATTATCACGGTTTACGGGCTCTTGGGGGAAATCACTCCGCTCATGGCCGGTGCAATTTCTGACAGTAAAGCCGATAAACTGCTTCTCCCTATTCAGCGCGGGAATATTCAGCTTATCGGTGTTCCCCGGGCTCCCTTACCTCATTTAATTGAGGCTCTCGTCCTGGAGGTTGAACAAAGAGTTAAAGCAGGATAATCCCTTCTAATATTATTGGATAATATTGGGCATAACTGTCATTTGACAAACGGTATATTTATTGCTACCATTAAACCATAGTAAAATGATATGAATTTGGGGGATTGAATTTTATGAGAGTCGCCAGTTCGATTACAGAGTTAATAGGTCAAACGCCATTGGTTCGTTTACAGCGGGTAGTTAAGCCGGGAATGGCTAATATCTTTGTCAAGCTTGAGGCCTTTAATCCCGGCGGGAGCATTAAAGACCGGATTGCTTTGGGTATGATCAGGGACGCGGAAGAGCGGGGAGCACTGCGACCAGGGGGAACTATTGTTGAGCCGACCAGTGGGAACACGGGGATCGGTTTAGCGATGATTGCGGCGGCGCGCGGCTATCGCCTGATTGTAGTCATGCCAGAAACGATGAGTGTGGAGCGTCGGTTGCTGATGGCTGCCTATGGCGCCGAATTTGTCTTAACGCCCGGTGCCGAAGGAATGAATGGGGCGATCGAAGAAGCTAAGCGTTTAGTCAGAGAAAATCCTGACTATTTTATACCTCAACAATTCGAAAATCCGGCTAATCCCGAGGCTCATCGCCAGAGCACGGTTTTAGAGCTTCTTGAGCAGTTGCCAGACATCGCTGCCTTTGTCGCCGGAATCGGCACCGGCGGGACGATCACCGGAGTTGGTGAGATTCTCAAAGCCCGTCTTCCTGAGGTGAAAATTATTGGCGTGGAACCGGCATCGTCTCCGGTTATCTCGGGTGGAAAACCGGGTCCTCATAAAATCCAGGGTATTGGCGCCGGCTTTGTGCCCAAAGTTTTGAACAAAACCATTCTCGACCAGCTGATTCAGGTTGTTAATGAAGATGCCATGGAGACTGCCCGGAAACTTGCGCGGGAAGAGGGCCTGCTGGTTGGAATTTCTTCAGGCGCTGCCGTCAGTGCTGCGCTTCAGGTTGCCGGAGCTTTAGGTGAAGGTAAAAATGTAGTCGTAATTGCCCCGGATACCGGTGAACGCTATTTAAGTACGGAGCTTTTCACCATCCGCAGTTAAGCGAGGCCCGGTTGCTTTCTGAGCTAACGGCCGGTCTGCGCTGGAATTAAAGTAAAGTCCTTTACAAGGGAATTTGCCCTATGCTAAACTATTTAACAGTGGACTAGCATAAGGAGGAAGACATATGTCAGGACATTCAAAATGGGCAAATATCAAGCATAAAAAGGGAAAAGCGGATGCCCAAAAGGGGAAAATGTTTACCAAGCTCGGCCGGGAACTTGTCGTGGCCTCCCGTGCTTGCGGCGGAGACGTGAACAACTTCCGTTTGAAAATAGCTATTGAAAATGCTAAAGCGCAAAATGTGCCGAATGAAAATATTCAAAGAGCTATCCAAAAAGGGAGCGGCGGCGCTGATGGAGCCGCTTATGAAGAATTGCGTTATGAGGGTTATGGTCCGGGCGGAGTGGCCATTATGCTGGATATCCTTACGGACAACCGCAATCGGACAGCGGGGGAGGTTCGCCACATATTCTCCAAAAATGGCGGTAATATGGGTGAAACCGGCTGTGTCAGCTGGATGTTTCAAGATAAAGGCCAACTGACAATTCCCCGGGAAGAACTTAAGCTCACTGAAGATGATTTAATGTTGATTGCTTTGGAAGCAGGAGCAGACGATCTGGAAACCGACCCGGAAGAATTTTTGATTTATACTTCTCCCGAAGCGATGGAGGGTGTACGACAGGCCCTTCAGGATCAAAAAATTCCTGTTTCCGAATCCGTGCTTAATCCGATCCCTCAAAATACTATTGAGATAACGGACTCTGACCAAGCTCGCAAGATAGTACATTTGATGGAAACTCTGGAGGATCATGACGATATCCAAGGGGTATATGCCAACTTCGAGTTGTCGGACAGTTTAGCGGCAGAGTTTTAAAACAGATCAAATCAAGTTATGATTGATTAACCCCATAAGACGGTTAAACCATGCCCTCCTGGCAAGACTAGCGTTAAGAAGACAATGTCGGGAGGGTTTTAGTTATGTCTCGCTGGAAAGTCATAAGTCTTATACTTATTTTAGGTTTGGGAATCGGCTGTATTGCACCAAGAGCAACCTCTTGGTGGCCGGATAAAAATCGGGGAGGGAACATCCCTTCTTATGGGGATGTGGCAACCATGTCGGCGAATGCTCCTTCTTCCCAAACTAAAGTCTACCATTTCGTCCTGAAGAATGACGTTCTTTCTGTTATGGAAGGAAAACCGGGGACGAACGGGAAGATTATTATAACGGGTTTGAATGTCCATACTTGGCCCAAAGATATCTTGGCATTGGCGCCAAAGGTCGAGTTTTATTCTTTAGATGAAGTTCAGTCTTTTATTGATACTGTCAACGAACCTTTGTGGCAGGAGTAAAACGTATAATAAGAAAAGGAATCGTCCGTCTTCTGTCGAACTTTATTTATGTTGAAAGGAAGACGCGGATGATTATTTTAGGAATTGACCCCGGAACTGCGATTATGGGGTATGGCCTCATAGAACAAAAAGGGAATCGCTTAAGCCCTCTGGCCTATTCTTGCTGGCGCACTCCGGCACATACCCCTTTAGCGGAACGTTTATTGTTATTATATAATCAGATTTCCCCCTTTCTTAGAGAAAACTGCCCGGATCACATCGCAGTCGAGGAGCTTTTTTTTAACCGCAATACCACAACTGCCATAGCGGTTGGACAGGCTCGCGGCATTGTTTTGTTGGCTGGGGCCCAGCAAGGTATTCCCGTTTATGAGTATACTCCGCTGCAGGTTAAGCAAGCAGTCGTCGGTTATGGCAAGGCGGAGAAAATACAAGTTCAGCAAATGGTTAAAAGTTTGTTGGTTTTGGATAAGATACCTAAACCGGATGATACGGCGGATGCTTTGGCTTTGGCGATATGTCATGCTCACAGCTATGCTCTGGAGCGGAGAATGGAGGATTTCCGATGATAGGAATGCTGCGCGGAATAGTGTGGGAAATTCAAGCTGAGCGGCTGGTGCTGGATGTTCACGGAACCGGGTATCTTTTAACCGTACCGAATGGGCTTTTGAGCAAAGCATTTCCGGGACAAGAACTTGTTATTTACACGCATGTGATCCTTCGCGAGGATGATCTGTCCTTATATGGATTTTCGTCGCTGGGAGAAAAGCAGCTTTTTTTAGAAATGTTAAGTGTCTCGGGGATTGGACCTAAAGCGGCGATATCCCTATTGTCGACCTTTGGGGCGGTTCAAATCGAAAGTGCCATTGCTAGTGAAAATGTTAATATTCTGACCAAGGTTCCCGGGATAGGGAAAAAAACCGCACAGCGCCTTATTTTAGAACTAAAAGAAAAATTCAAAGGATATAGCGCTTTGACTTCGGATAATGAAGGGTTTTCTGCGCCCATGTCCCCCAACCACTCGGAAGCTCTTCAGACTTTATTGGCCTTAGGTTTTGGCTTGGCTGAAGCTAGACAAGCCTTGGGAGCTGTTCGCAAGGAGGGAGAAGATTTAACCCTTGAAGAACAGGTTAAAAAGGCTTTGCGTGTGCTTGCAGGGGGTAAGCCGGAATCCTTGAGAGGAGGAATATAAAATAGAAGAGCGTTTGGTTGCTCCGCAAGAACTAGTTTCAGATCAAGAAGGGGAAGCCCTGCGTCCCAATCGCCTGCATGATTATATTGGACAGCAAAAAGTGAAAGACAATCTGAGTATTTTTATTCAAGCGGCGGCGACTCGCGGGGAGGCCTTGGATCATGTCCTGTTATATGGTCCTCCTGGCTTAGGCAAAACAACCTTGGCCAATATTATAGCCTCGGAGATGGGCGTGAGCATCCGGACTACTTCCGGTCCGGCTATCGAAAGGCCCGGGGACCTGGCCGCGATTCTAACGGCTTTAGAGCCGCGGGATGTGCTGTTTATCGATGAAATTCACCGTTTAAACAGTTCGACTGAGGAGATCCTTTACTCCGCGATGGAGGACGGCTGTTTAGATATTGTGATCGGCAAAGGGCCCAGTGCGCGCTCTATTCGCCTGTCCCTGCCCCCTTTTACTTTAGTAGGTGCCACAACTCGTGCCGGCCAATTGACTTCACCGCTGCGTGATCGCTTCGGAGTCATCAGCCGGCTGGAGTTTTATGAGGTTGACGACCTCAAGAAAATAATCCTGCGAGCCGCGAGTATCTTGAAGCTGGGCATCACCGAAACGGGTGCTGATGAAATCGCTCGTCGTTCGCGAGGTACCCCGCGCGTCGGCAATCGCTTGCTGAAGCGAGTCAGGGATTTTGCTCTAGTCTGGGAAGACGGGATTGTCACTCAAGCGATTGCCCAGGAAGCTCTCAATCGTTTAGAAGTTGATCCGGTAGGTTTGGACAACATAGACCAGAAGACCTTAAGGACGATTATTGAAGCCTTTGCCGGAGGACCTGTCGGTTTAGATACCCTGGCGTCGACCATTGGGGAAGAGGCTGAGACTTTGGAAGATGTTGTTGAACCCTTCCTGCTGCAAATGGGTTTTTTGCAGCGTACACCGCGAGGCCGGATGGCAACGGCAAGGGCCTACCAACATTTTGGATATTCGCTGCCCCAAAAGTTCACGGATGAAGAAGAAGCTTAAGCATATAAGCGAAGAAAAAGGGGTAATCTGAACACAGAAAGGGTGTGAAAAGCATGCTTTGGGGTGTTTGGCGTTGGCCCTTTTTGTTTGTGACCGTGTTTGTGCTCTTGATAGGTCAAGCAAAAACGTGCCAAGCGAAAGAAGTTTCCGTTGAGCTTGTCTGGAAATTTGGCCAGGCGGGGTGGGTTGAAATTCAAGTCGAACGAGGCTCTTATCAACTTATCTTGGATAAAAAGACTCTTGATTTTCCCCAAGGTTCTACTCTTCAAGTAGGTTGGGGTGGCTGGAGTCCGGTTTGGCGAATTAACAGCGACGATTATCAGGCCTTCAAGGGGACCGACTTAGAGATTAAAGAAACAGGGGGCGGGAATCTGCGGGTAAAAATGCCCAAAGGTGACGATGCACTATATCGCGGCGATATGTTCCTTGATTGGCAAAAGGATCACTGGCGGCTTGTCAACCGCCTGGATAGTGAAGACTATCTTAAGGGGGTTGTGCCTATTGAAATGAGCAACGGCTGGGCTAAACTCGGGCTGGAAGGACTAAAAGCTCAAGCTGTGGCGGCTCGTACGTATCTAATCAAGCATACTCAGAATGGAGAAACAATTACCGATTCTCCGGATATCGACCAGGCTTATGCCGGAGTCAAGGTGGAGGGGGAGGCCTCCGCAGCTGTTGAAGCAACCCGCGGCATGATTTTAGTTGATGCGCAGAGCAAGCAGCCCATCGAAGCCCTCTATTCTTCCCATAGCGGAGGATATACAGAAGACGCCAAGAATGTTTGGGGTAATTCCGATATTCACAATGTGTCTCATCCCGACAAATTTTCCGACGGAGTCGGAGGCGCCGCGGACCACTGGCGCTTTATGGTTTCGGCCCCGCTTCTGGGCTCGACCTTTGGCTTAGGTCCCGTTAAAAAAATAGGGCTTGATAAGTTCCCTTCGGGCAGAGTGCAAAGTGTGCTCCTGGAGGATGGATTCGGCAACTCCTTGAAGATTCCGGGCCGGAAGTTTGTTCAGGCCTTTTATCCTTTCGGCAAGTCAATACAAGCAAATGATTTTTTAGGAAGTCTTTTTGCAGTCCGCAGCGCGGCCGTAAATCAGGCAGCCTTTGAACCTATGCAGCTTACCTCCTTCCTCAGAATGTTCGCCACTCAAAGGAGGTCTTCAGTAGAGGATGCGGGACCGCAGCTGGCCAAAATAGCCAGCTCTTCTCTAGGAGTTCGTGCCGAGCCTCAGCCCTATGGCGTTTTTATTTTTGAGGGAAGGGGCTGGGGACACGGTGTTGGTATGTCCCAATGGGGAGCTTATCACATGGCCCAAATCGGATATAATTACCAAGAGATCTTGAATTTTTATTACACCCACGTGCTTATTCAAAATGTTACTGGATAAATGTATTGGCTCATATTAAGGAGAAGATAATGTGAATGTTTCGGAATTTGATTTTGAGTTGCCGGAGAGCTTGATTGCTCAACATCCGGTAGAGCCGCGGGATGCCTCCCGGCTGATGGTTGTGGATCGGAATAATGGAAGTATAGAACATCATACCTTCCGGGATCTTGCTGCCCTTTTGAAAGCCGGTGATGTGCTGGTACTCAATAATACGCGCGTTATACCGGCACGCTTGATCGGGGAAAAAGAGGGTTCGCAAGCTAAAATAGAAGTCCTTCTTTTAAAGCGTTTGGAACTTAATGTATGGGAAGCGTTAATCAAGCCTGGAAAACGTCTGAAGGTCGGTCAAAAAGTAAGCTTCGGCAAGGGGATGCTGAGATGTGAACTTCAGGATATTCTGGAGAATGGCAACCGGAAAATTACGTTTAGCTACTCGGGAGTTTTTGAGACTATTTTGGATCAGCTCGGAGAGATGCCCTTACCTCCCTACATTACAGCGCAATTGGAAGACCAGGAACGCTACCAGACAGTGTATGCCAAGGAGCGTGGCTCGGTAGCCGCGCCCACGGCAGGGCTTCATTTTACGCCGGAGCTGCTCGGAGAATTGAAAGCTAAAGGGGTAGAAATTGTCGAGATTCTTCTCCATGTGGGTTTAGGAACGTTTCGGCCGGTTAAAGTAGAGGATATCCAGGAACATGTTATGCATTCCGAGTATTACCGGGTGGAAGAGGCTGCCGCTGAACGAATCAACCGCGCCAAGCTGGAAGGCCGGCGAGTGATTGCCGTGGGGACAACTGCTGCCAGGACTCTGGAATCCGTGGGCAGCCAAGGCAAAGTAATTCCCGGTGAAGGGTGGACGGACATTTTTATTTATCCGGGCTATGTTTTTAAAATTGTGGACGCCCTTTTGACCAATTTCCACTTTCCCAAGTCCACTTTAGTCATGTTGGTCAGTGCTTTAGCAGGAAGGGAACTTATTCTCAAAGCCTATAACCTGGCTGTGGCTGAGCAGTATCGATTCTACAGTTTTGGAGATGCCATGTTTATTCGCTAGATCAGTTTTAGAAAGATAGAAGGAGTGAAGGGTTTGCCAGCGGTTCATTTGGAAATACTGAAAGAAGATTCCAGAACGAGAGCACGGTTAGGAAAATTACATACTCCCCACGGTGTGGTTGATACCCCTGTCTTTATGCCGGTCGGTACACAAGGAACGGTTAAATCTATAACCCCGGAAGAGATCAGGGAGATCGGAGCGGGAATTATTTTAAGCAACACCTATCATCTCTTTTTGCGGCCGGGACAGGAGTTGATCCGGGAAGCGGGCGGACTGCATCGCTTTATGAATTGGGATGGAGGAATTCTCACAGACAGCGGAGGCTTTCAAGTATTTAGTCTGGGAGATCTGCGCACAATTCAGGAAAGCGGAGTAGAATTTCGCTCCCATATCGACGGTTCACGCCAATTCTTAAGTCCCGAAATCGCGACCCAGGTTCAAATGGCTTTGGGATCGGATATTGTCATGGCCTTTGACGAATGTGCTCCCTATCCCAGCTCACGGGAGTACGTACAGAATTCCTTGGAAAGAACGACACGCTGGCTAAAACGCTGCAAGCAGACGTTGACGACCACAGAGACGCAAGCTTTGTTTGGCATCGTCCAAGGGGGTATGTATGAGGAGCTGCGTCGTCAAAGTGCGGCTGAAGTCACCGAACTCGACCTCCCCGGCTATGCCATAGGGGGATTGAGTGTGGGAGAGCCTAAGGAAGTGATGTATGAGGTTTTAGATTACACAGTTCCGCTGTTGCCGAGAGAAAAACCTCGTTATCTCATGGGTGTAGGTTCGCCGGACGCTCTTGTTGAAGGAGTCATGCGGGGGGTAGACATGTTTGATTGTGTCTTGCCGACTCGTATTGCCAGAAATGGCACGGCCATGACCCGTTATGGCAAAGTTATTATTCGCAACGCCAGCTCCGCCCATGATTTTGGCCCGATTGATCCGACTTGTGACTGCTACGCTTGCCGCAATTATTCAAGGGCCTATATCAGACATTTGCTTAAAGCGGAAGAAATATTAGGCTTGCGCCTGATGACGATCCACAATCTGAGGTATCTGCAAAATTTAATGCGCGAGATCAGGGAAGCAATTAAGGAAGAGCGTTTGCCTGAATTTCGGCAGAAGTGTTTTGCGGATTATGGATATGAGTAAGTTTTACAGTTGGCAAAGAATTGAGAAGGATTTTTGCTATGATATGGGGAATATGTTCAAAGAATAAATTAAGGGGGATTTAAAAATGTCTCAATCGACTATGTCCTTAGTCCTATATTTCGTTGTCTTTTTCGCTATCATGTATTTTCTGATGATTCGTCCGCAACAGAAACAGGCGAAACAGCGTCAGGCTTTGCTCAGTGGAGTTCGGGTAAAAGACCGGGTCATCACGTCCGGAGGAATCTATGGTAAAATCACAAAAGTAAAAGATAACTCCGTTATTTTGCAAATTGCGGACAAAGTGGAGATCGAAGTCGCCAAATCGGGAATTACAAGTGTGGAAAACCGCGATATTAATGCTGAGGATTCTAAAAAGAGTGACAAGAAAAATGATAAGAATGGCAAAACCAAAGATAATCAGGATGACAAAGGGATAGATCTGGGAAAAGAAACTCCGGAAATCTCCGAGAGTGAAAAAGCTTAGATATTCCCGATTTTGGGGCATACTAATGACCATGAGACAGAGACACGTGCCAAGAACAAGTCGTTTAAAAGCAAGTGGTTAGCTCCACTTGCTTTTTATGCAACCGGGCGGCGTCAGCCAAGTTTTCCAAGCCTTGGTGTTGTGGGAGGAGATTGTTTTGCCAAGAGTCACATTGCAAGATATAAAAGGAGATCCTTACGTTCACGGTCTGATCGAGGCGGGAAACTGTCATCTCGCGGCAATTGGCTATACCGAACATGGCCTCAGGCATGTGGGCCTGGTTTCTCATATCGCCTCGAATATTTTAGAGAAGCTGGAACATCCCGAGAGGGAGTGTGAATTGGCGGCCATAGCGGCCTACCTTCACGATATCGGCAATTCGGTAAATCGTGTTTCCCACGCTCAAACCGGGGCGATTCTGGCCGCAGGCATCCTCCAACGCCACGGAATGCCGCCGGAGGAAATCGCCGGCATTATCGGAGCAATCGGCAATCACGATGAAAGTGACGGGAATCCGGTCAATAATATATCGGCGGCCTTAATTCTGGCTGATAAATCGGATGTGCATCGTTCCCGCGTTCGCAATTCGGATCTTGCCACCTTTGACATCCACGACAGAGTCAATTACGCTGTCGAACGGTCTTTTCTCCGCGTTTATCCGCAAGAACGCATTGCCTTAGAATTGACGATTGACACGGAAATATGTCCGGTTATGGAGTATTTCGAAATCTTTCTGGCACGGATGCTGTTATGCCGGAAAGCCGCCGGATTTCTCAACACAAAATTTGAATTAAAAATTAACGAGGTCAAATTACTCTGATGGGGAACGTTGACTGTGGAATTGACAAAGTTCCGCTGTTCTATCTCAGATTGACATTGGAATCCTGAACGTTTTATAATGAGGATTGGCATGGGCAAGTCCCATCATATTTAAAAGGGAGGAAAGCAGATGAGACGGGGAAACATCATCAAACTCGTGACGCTGGTGCTTCTTGTAGCTGCGGCAGTAGCGCTATCGATTAAACCCCTTGCGGACCCTACAAAGGGAATTCCACTGGGACTTGACCTGCGCGGTGGAGTTCACTTAGTTTTACAAGCTGAGCCAAATAAAAATGGAACGCCGATTTCCAACGATGATATGGACAAGGCCAAAGCGATTATTTCCAAGCGGGTCAATGATCTGGGGGTATCCGAACCGATTATCCAGACAGATTATACTAAGAAACGGTTAGTCTTAGATTTAGCCGGGGTTTCCGATCCTGATCAAGCTGTGAATGTTCTAAAGACTACAGCCCAGTTAACGTTTAAAGATCCCACCGGAAACGTTGTTTTGCAGGGAGCCGAGCTTAAAGACGCTAAAGCCGGACAGGACCCTAGCGCCACCGGCGGTTATGTGGTTAATTTAACCTTTTCTGCCGATGGAACCAAGAAATTTTCGGATTTAACGACAAAATACATCGGACAACGGATAGGAATTTACTTAGACGACAAGCTGTTGACGAATCCGACAGTGAATGTGCCGATTACAAACGGTCAGGCTGAGATTACCGGCTATTCAAGCCTTGAAGCTGCCGCCAATGACGCTGTCCTGATGCGTTCCGGCTCTTTGCCCGTAAGCATGACGATTTCCGAGAAACACCAGGTGGGTGCGTCTTTGGGAATTGACTCCTTACATAAAAGCATCCAGGCAGGAATCTACGGTTTAATTTTCATTTTCCTGTTCATGCTTGCGTTTTATCGTTTACCTGGGGTTGTCGCTGATTTTTCCCTAATCGTATACGGCCTCATTGTACTTTGGATCTTTTGGATGTTTCGCGTGGTACTTACCTTGCCGGGAATCGCGGGATTTATTCTTTCGATCGGGATGGCCGTGGACTTTAATATTATCATTTACGAAAGAGTTAAAGAAGAGGTGCGGGCGGGAAAATCCCTGCGCGCGGGTGTCGAATCAGGTTTCAGCCGCGCCTTTATTACGGTTATAGATGCTCACGTGACAACTTTGATTGCGGCTCTGACCTTGTATTACTTTGGCAGCGGCACGATTAAAGGGTTTGCCTTAACCTTGGGAGTTGGTATCGTTGCCAGCTTGTTCACAGCCATTACTTTTACTCGTCTTGTCCTGCGTTTAATTGTTGGCATGAGCGCAAAAATGAACACAGCATGGTTTGGCGTTAGGAGGGGTGTATAATGGAAAAGGGGGAAAAAGGAGAAAAGGGGCATCCGGCAACCTATGAAGAGGTTCAAAAAATACATCCGCTCTATTTTAATGTTGTCAAGAAGCGTTACTGGTGGTTTGCTATTTCACTCCTGGTAATTATCCCGGGAATAATTTCTCTCTTTATGCACGGGTTGAATTTGGGGATTGATTTCAAGGGCGGAACCATGATTGAAATGACCTTCCAGAAACCTGTGACCCAAAGTGCTATCACCGATACCCTGCAATCCGTCGGGCTTAAGGGTGAAGTGCAATTGTCCAACGGCAATGAATCCGTTTTGATCAGGACGGATGCCCTTCAACCGGATAAGCGTGATGATTTAATGACAGCCTTGCAAAAAAAGGTTGGGGATTACGATAAAAAAACGCTGCAAGAGGATGAAGTAGGTCCGGCAATGGGTCAAGAGCTTACCCGCAACGCCTTTTGGTCTTTACTCATCGCCATGGGCCTGATGATCGCCTATATATCCTTTAGATTTCAGTTCGTGTTTGCTATATCGGGGATTATTGCTTTGCTGCACGATGTTTTGGTGGTTTTAGGCTTGTTTTCCATATTCCAGTGGCAAATTGACGCCCCTTTCGTAGCCGCAGTTTTGACGATTTTCGGATATTCTATTAATGATACCGTGGTCATTTTTGACCGCATCCGCGAGAATGAGACAAGAATGAGACGCGGGGACAGTTATGAGGACATGGTTGATAAGTCAGTTTGGCAAACCATGCGTCGTTCCGTGAATACGGTCGTCACTGTTTTAATCGCCCTATTCTCGGTCTTTATCCTGGGCGGAGAATCAACAAAAGTATTCTCTCTTGCTATGCTTATCGGAGTATTCAGCGGAGCGTATTCTTCCATTTTCAATGCCAGTCAAATATTAGTGGAAATCAAAACCCACATGAAAAAAACTCCCCGCAAAGGCGGTAAGCCGGTTCGCGCTTAAACTAAATTATTGTCCCTTAGAGCGGTCTTGAGATGATTCTCAAGGCCGCTTTTATTGTACGGTCAGACATGCCGCGAAAAGAGACCCTTTGGGTCAGGCAGCTTCGCCCCTATCCTTTACTCTTCAGGCGCTGGCCAAGCTTTCTTAGGCACTTAACCTGAGAATTGTGTGGTAAAAACTTGAGTAGAGAGAAAAATATGGTAGACTATAGGCAGCTATTTAAACCCAGTGCTTCAAGTTAAGGTTAAGTAAAGGAGCAAGCAAGCATGAGCAAGACGATAGGATTATTGGCTTTAATAGTTATGTTGTTAGTAAGCAGTGGCTGTTCCTTGGAAAAACCAATTCTTAAACAGCATGAGACAGAGTCGGTCAGTCCTTCTTCCCTAACTTTGCCAACGGAACCATCAAGCGTTTTACCCGGGAATTTAAGCAGTCAGGAAACTAGGGCGCCTTCCTCGCCGGTCCCTGTCCTTTATTACCACTCTGTTATGCGCGAGGAGAATAACGAAGTAAGAATGCCCCCGGAGCAATTTGAAGAACAAATGGCTTACCTGCAAAGTCAGGGTTACCATAGCATCTCCTTGTATCAATTATTCGAATCCTTATATCACGAAGGCACGCTCCCCGCGAAACCCTTTGTTATAACCTTTGATGATGGGTATGCCGATAATTATCAAACGGCCTTTCCTATTCTAAAGAAATATGGATTTGTGGCGACAATTTTCATGGTTTCCAGTTTTATCGATGGCCAAGGTTTTTTGACCTGGACTCAACTTAAAGAGCTTTCTGAGAATGGCTGGGATATCGAAGACCACACAGTATCTCATCCCTATTTGACAGCTTTGAGTGCTCAGAACGTTTTCCAAGAGCTGGCAACTTCCAAGGGAGTATTAGAAAAGGGCCTGGGCCATTCTGTAGATTTTTTTGCGTATCCCTACGGCAGTTTCAATGATGAAATAGTGCAAGCGGTGAAGCAGACAGGGTATATTATGGCTTTTACAACTCTTCGCGGCTGGGCCGATGCCAAGACGGATGCTTGGCATGTCCATAGGGTTTACTGCTATGCCGATATGGGAATGAGCGAGTTTATCCGCCGAGTACAGAATCCAGAGTATTGAGGACATGTTTGCTGGAAAATAGGCCGGAAGTTATTTGTTTTTTTGGACTGACTATCTTTGGCAGACTAACCTCAAATCTTATTTAGGAAGTTATGAACTTAGGTATATCCGTTTTCCTCCGGAGTAAGGGACGGTTTAGCTGATATTTTCCCGGGGATGGACTGGGCATGGCTGCAATTAGTTAATAAAAGAATTTATGGTAATTATTAACATTTATTGCCTTTACACCATATCTTAAAGTAAGCCCAAGATAAACATTTCGATGCAATAGGAGGTTGTTAGGTATGGCTTTCGGTGCAGGTGCTGTTGACGGTGTTGACGGTGTTGGGTGTACACCGAACTTTTTACCAGGGATTGCTATTGTCGTTGTGATTATTCTTCTCTTAATTGCAATGGGTATTGTCTTTTAATTTCTACGGAAATGGAATAGGAGGGTATACAATGTACGGATATGGTGTAGGATATGGAGCTGGATGTTGTGCTCCCGTAGCTCCTGTAGCCCCTGTAGCTCCGATGGGACCTGGTGTTGGTGTTGGCGTTGGAATTATAGCGATCGCTATTCTTATTTTAATCGCCTTAGGCGTTATATTTTAAAGATTACCGAGATTAAAAATAAAGGAGGAAAAAACAATGGCTTTTGGAGCAGGTGGAGTTGGATGTGGAACCGGTTTAGGTGCAGGGATTGCAATCGTAGTCGTGATTATTCTTTTGCTTATCGCTTTAGGTATTGTATTCTAAGTGACAACTGTATGAGCGATTCGGGGGTGATTTAATGTACGGTTATGGTTCAGGAAGCTGTGTTGGGGTCGGAATCATCGCTATTGCAATTTTAATTCTGATTGCTTTAGGAGTTATCTTCTAAAATTTCAGTTGGGAATATAGATTGAAAAGTTAGGATTATAGATTGAAAAGGGTGTGACGGCTATTTGGTTGAGTTCGTTGCCCCTTTTCTGTTTATTGTCCGAAAGCATAGCTTTATTAAACACTTTAGGGTATAAATGTGATTAGGATTTTCTGTTCTTAAAACTAACAAAGCGCAAAAACATCGTTTTTGGGCACAAGCAGCGTTTTTTATCCTCTGAAGACTGAAGCATAAAAATAACTATGGTGCACTGTTCTTTGCTGAAAGCGGCGCACCATAGTCGATTCCGTAATTCCTACTGTAAAGGAAAAAATAGATATTACAATGAAAATTGTTATAAATTCTGATAAGAGAGAAATCTAAGAAAAGAAAAGTTCAGCATTAGCGGTTTACCACCACCAGCGTCGGAAGCCCCACCATGGTCCAAATCCAAAACCGAAGCCCCACCCGGGGAAACCCCAGCCCCAACGGCCCCACCACATAGGAATTACCTCCTTTGAATTTAACCCTAACCTGGATTAAACTAATATAAACTATGAATCATTAAGTTAAAATGTTACATAAATGTAAATATATTCAACAAAGTGATAACTAAGGTGACTATCAAAAGCGGAATCTCCGCGGGGTGTTTGCAAGACTAGATTGGATAAAATTGGGCCATACTAGCTCCATAGTTTAGGTTGGGGGAGAGGTTGTTGGTTTTTATTAAACTAGTCCTACTTGAAGGAGTGCTTCTTTTTTCAGCAGGTATGATTTTTTTTGGAGGAATATGGGGAACTGTCGCCTCTACGGTAGTGATTACCGGATTGAACATATTTGTTCATTCCTTTGGTGAATTTTGGTATTGGGAGATACCTTTGCTTTTTGGGGGAGCACTTGGAGTATTGTTGTTGCTTTTTATAGCAAAATTAAGCAAACAAAGTAAAGCGGTTAGCGGCATAGTGGGCGGCTTGATAGGCCTTGTTCTCTTCGGGGCTTTTTTAACGCCCATGGCGGCCATTGTCCTCTGGATTCTCGTTGTCGGTATGGGTTTAATCCCGAAAAGTCAGAATAAGCATATTTTGTTGAGTCTAGCCCCAACTATCTTGCGCTTAGCCCTTGGGCTTGGAAGTATAATCTTTGGAAACTTTATGACATTCTAATGTAAAAAAACCTTGCCATAAGTTGCACTATTTGGTATCGTTATCATATACTGAAAACTGTCAGGCATTATAGCTGGGCCGCCTAAGTGGGGCAACGGAGAAATCCGTGGGACTTCTTTAATAAGGAGTCCTATTTTTTGTACAGAAAGTATAACTTGATTAAATGCTTTCCAGAGCAGGAGTGCAACCTATACCAGCGATCATAGCACTTAGGGGCAAACAAGTTGCAGACAGAATTTTGCCCCAAGCTGATTTCTTGACAGAGTTTCCAAGGCTGGATCGTGTGGCGTGTCGAAAAGAGAGGATAAACTAATGAATGATAAAACTCAAGTTGCAACCTTATCGGTAGCTTCCAATTCCTTTCTGACCTTAACTAAGATTGTTATTGGAGTATTGAGCGGTTCGGTTAGTATTTTGTCAGAAGGAATTCACTCCGGAATTGATCTAGTGGCCGCCTTTATTGCTCTCTTCGCGGTACGGGAGTCCGGTAAACCGGCAGACTCACGGCATGCTTACGGACATGGAAAAATCGAAAACGTCTCAGGGACCATCGAGGCGGTTCTCATTTTTATAGCAGCGGTTATGATTATTTTTAAAGCGCTTCAGAAAGCCTATTGTATTTTTGAGGGCAATGCCGGCAGTGCCGGCAATTTGGGGATTGGTATGATCATTATGGGCTTTTCTTCACTGATCAATTTTGCTGTTTCCAGACAGTTGATGAAGGTCGCCAAAAGAACAGAATCCATAGCCCTTGAAGCGGACGCTCTTCATTTGCGTACGGATGTCTACACCTCTGCCGGTGTTTTCTGCGGGCTTTTGCTAATTAAGGCTACAGGCTGGATAATCTTAGATCCGATTGTAGCGCTTGGTGTCGCCCTGTTGATCCTTAAGACCTCCTTTGAATTAACGAAAGAAGCTTTCTCGCCGCTTGTCGATGTCAGTTTACCGGAGGAGGAGCGCGAGATCATTTCCGGGATTCTCAAGCTGCATGCCGACGAATTTGTCGAGTTTCACGAACTCCGGACTCGGAGAGCCGGGGCGGAACGGCATGTTGATTTGCATCTCGTGGTGGCGAAATATACTCCTGTCGTAGATGCTCATGATTTGTGCGACCGGATTGAACTGGAAATTAATAAAAAGCTCCACGGAACTCATATCCTTATCCACGCCGAACCGTGCGGCAACCGGGGAGAAGCCTGTTCCCTTGAGGAAACTACGAGTCCTATCTGCCGGCACTGTCAAGAGAAGAACGAAAATGAAGCTCGGCATTCAGGGAATTAATTATTTGAGCGCAAGCAGACACAAATAATTAATTTTGCCCCTTGGAGGTTAAAACTTTGCGCTTGAAGGACCGAACCCCTAAGAATGGTTGCCGCCTTTTTCGTTCTGTCATATAATGATAGTCTAGGGGGTATATTGTGAAACGGATATGGACAATGACATCATCATTCGGGCAGATGTCAAAACTTCTCTGTAAATGTCTGCGAATTTCTCCGATTGTTTCTGATATCTTAATTCAGAGAAATCTCCGGGAACCTGAAGAGGTTATTGAATTTTTACACCCGACACTTCTGAACTTAGCTTCGCCGTTTTCTTTCCGGCAGATGCCGCGGGTTCTTGAACGTTTGTCTCTGGCTTTGGAGAAGAAAGAAAAGGTACTGGTCTATGGAGATTACGATGTGGATGGGGTGACTAGTACTGCTTTATTATATAAAGTACTTACAGATCTGGGGTTTCAGGCAGTCGCTTATATCCCTCATCGACAAGACGAAGGGTATGGGCTTCATGAAGAGGCGATTCGACGAGCGGCCAGGGCGGAAGTTAAAGTCCTCATTACCGTTGACTGTGGAGTGACAGCAGTTTCCGAAGTGAAGATCGCCAAGGACTTGGGTATTGACGTTGTGATAACAGATCATCATGAGCCGCCGGAATGTCTGCCGGAAGCGTTAGCTTTGTTAAACCCTAAAGTTGCGGATTCGGGTTATCCCTTTCGCGATTTAGCCGGGGTGGGAGTAGCTTTTAAGTTGGCTCAAGCCCTTCTCCAAGTATTTGGCAACTCAGAAGCTGATGTTGCTTCGGAAATCAGCCTGCTTGATTTAGTGGCCTTAGGAACTATTGCCGATCTGGTGCCTCTGGTCGGAGAAAACCGGGTTTTTGTCCATCAGGGACTTCGGCAAATGGAAAATACAGTCCATCCGGGGTTGGACGCTCTTCTCCAGGAATGCGGGCTTAAGGACAAGCCTCTTAAAGCGGGGCAAATTGGCTTTATGGTAGCACCGAGGATTAATGCAGTAGGACGTATGGACAGTGCCCGGGAAGGTCTCGAACTCCTTTTGACGGAAGATTTAGGAAGGGCCGAGGAACTTGCCCGGTTGTTAACCAAAGAAAATCAGTCTCGCCAGGAAACGGAGAAAGAGATCTTGGCAGAGGCGATTTCTTTAATAGAACGTGAACCCTTACCAAGAGTGATTGTACTTTCTTCCGATCATTGGCACCATGGGGTGATAGGGATTGTGGCTTCTCGTTTGGTTGAACGTTATTATCGCCCTGTGTTTATGATTGCCGAAGAAGGCAAGGAAGCTAAAGGTTCGGCTCGCGGGATTCCAGGCTATCCGGTTTTAGAGCAGTTAAAAACTCAAACAGAGCTTCTGGAGAAATATGGAGGGCATAGTGCGGCCGCAGGGTTTTCCCTTTTTACGGAGAACATCGGGCGACTGAGGGAGGGGCTGAATCGTCAAGCCGCAGCTTTTGCGGAAACACTTTTTCAAGAGGTTCTACATATAGATCGCAAGATCTCCCTGGAGGAGGTTTCAGCAGATTTGCTTCATGACCTGGAAATGATGGCACCTTTTGGTTTCGGCAACCCTGGCCCTGTTCTGGCGATGCGGGAAATTCCGGTACATTCTGTGAATACAGTGGGTAAAGAACGGAATCATCTTAAATTCCGCTTTGGCAATCATGGCGAACAGGAAGGAATTGCTTTTCGCCTGGGAGATCGCTTTTCTGAACTTAATGGCTCGGCTAAGCTCGATGCGGCCTTTAGTTTAGACTGGAATACATTTCAAGGACAAGATAAGGTTCAGTTAATGATTAAGGACGTTCAGCTTAAAGCAAGCTGGCTTGGCGGCGAAATAGCTTTTGAGGATGATGAGCAAAGCACTTGGCAGCAAGTTGCCGCAGCTCAGGACGGTCTTGACTTTGAGTGGTTGGACTGGCACGAGTTATATCCTTACGAGTGGACTCCGGCGGACAAAAAAAGAATATGGGTTTGGGACATGACCGGCTTGGAATCACACTTGGACCTTTGGGCTGATTCCTTGCTGCCAAATTATTTTCCACGCGAAACCCTAAAAAATAGGCAATTCCTCGATAAGACCGGCTTGTCCTTGGGAGAAGATGAAGGTTTGGGTCTTATTCTCGGTCTCCCGCTCTCAGCAGAGGAGTTTGAGGAAGGATTGGAGAAATTCCGGCAATTAGGGATTTATCGTTTGGCCATATCAGGATATCAAGATCTTCAAGAAGAGAGGGTTCGCAAACAATGTGGATATTTGACACGTGACGAGCTTATCCGGTTTTATCGAGAGCTTAAGAACAAAGCGTCTGAAAGTAACCCTTTTCACGTCCAGCTTGCTTCCAGAGAGGATCGGGAGTTAAAAGCGGCATTGAAAATCTTTGAGGAATTGGGGCTTCTTCACTGTCTTGGCGGAAGCGAAAAAATTGCTTTGGAGTGGATACCGGCCCAGAGCAGGTTGGATCTGGAAACTTCACTGCGTTATCGCTACAGTAAAGAACGGTTTGAACAGGCTTTAACCTTTCAGAAGAAACTACTGGCAAATTTCCCCAGTTGCAGAGAGAAACTTAGAAGGGCGGAACGATCATGAATTTTAGCGAACACATTCGTGTCATTGCTGATTTTCCCAAGGAAGGTATTTCTTATAAGGATATCACGACCCTGCTTAAAAACGGCGAGGTTTACCGTGCGGCGATTAATGAAATGGTGGAAAGGATTAAGCCCTGGCGGCCTGAGGTCATCGTTGGTCCTGAGGCTCGCGGATTTTTATTAGGGGCTCCGGTTGCCTATGCTTTAGGCATAGGTTTCGTGCCGGTACGAAAGCCCGGGAAATTGCCGGCTCAGACTATTTGTGAAACTTATGCGCTGGAATATGGGGCGGATACTTTAGAGGTGCATGCGGACGCTATACACCCCGGAGAGCGAATTGTGATCGTCGATGATCTGCTGGCCACAGGAGGGACGATGCTGGCGACTGCCAATCTGGTGAAAAAAATTGGCGCTGAAGTGTTGGGAATGGGTTTTTTAATCGAACTGTCTTTTTTAAATGGACGTCAGAAGTTAGCTGATTATCCCGTTTTCTCACTGGTAGACTACCAAGAGTAGCCTATGCTTGTTAAATCGGATGAGAGGAGTTCGCTAATGTCCTTCGCTGAGTTACGGGTTAAACTGCAAAAGACGACTTCACAATCACGTCTGGCGATTGTGGACAAAGCTTACCAATTTGCTGAAGTGGCTCATCGCAACCAACTTCGCAATTCCGGAGAAGATTATATTTTGCATCCTCTGGAAGTCGCTCAGATTTTAGCCGACCTGGAAATGGACGAAGCAACCATCGCTGCCGCCTTACTCCATGACGTTGTGGAAGATACTTCGTTTACGCTGACCGATATTGAGAAAGAATTCGGTTCCGAAATTGCTTTACTTGTCGATGGCGTGACGAAACTTGGCCGGATTGAATACAAAAGTAAGGTTGAGCAGCAAGTCGAAAATCTGCGCAAGATGTTTTTGGCTATGGCCAAGGATATCCGGGTTATCCTTATAAAGCTAGCCGATCGGCTGCACAATATGCGCACGCTCAAGTATCACTCTGCGGAAAAGCAAAAAGAAATTGCCCAGGAAACTTTGGAGATATTTGCTCCTCTGGCGAATCGTTTGGGAATCTTTCGCATTAAATGGGAATTGGAGGACCTTTCCTTTCGCTATCTCAAGCCTCAGGAATACTATGATTTGGTTGAGGGGATAGCATTAAAGCGGCGCGAACGGGAAGCTTATATCAATAAGGTTATCGTGCAAATGCGCCAACGTCTGAACGAAGTGGAAATTTATGCCGACATTGCCGGCCGCCCGAAACATTTTTACAGCATTTATCGTAAAATGACCACTCAGCACAAGGAGCTAAGTGAAATCTACGATCTGATGGCTATCCGGGTGATCGTGGAATCTGTTAACGATTGCTACGGAGCCTTGGGGATTATTCACACGTTATGGAAGCCTATTCCCGGGCGTTTTAAAGACTATATAGCTATGCCTAAACCGAATATGTATCAATCCTTGCATACAACCTTAATTGGTGAGCAGGGAGAGCCTTTTGAGATTCAGATTCGGACTTGCGAGATGCATCGAACGGCAGAGTATGGCATTGCCGCCCACTGGAAATATAAAGAGGCAAACAATAAAGAAAGTGCCAGCAGTGGGAGCAGGCCCGCGGGCAAGGTCAACTTTGAACAGAAGCTTTCCTGGCTGCGTCAATTGCTGGAGTGGCAGCACGAATCCAGGGACGCCGGGGAGTTTATGGAGTCCTTAAAGATTGACCTGTTCTCGGATACGGTTTTTGTTTTTACTCCGAAAGGAGACGTCGTTGAATTACCTGCCGGTTCATGTCCCGTTGATTTTGCTTATCGGGTGCACACGGATGTAGGTCACCGCTGCATTGGAGCCAAAATTAATGGGCGGATTGTCCCCTTGGATACTAAATTGGCCAACGGTGATATTTTAGAAATCCTTACGTCTAAGCAAGGCGGCGGCCCAAGCCGGGACTGGCTTGTCTTCGTTAAAACCTCACAGGCCAAGAACAGAATTCGCCAATGGTTTAAGAAGGAGCAGCGCGAGGATAATATTATCCGCGGCCGAGAAAGCTTGGAAAGAGAGGTCCGCAAGCTGGGCCTTGATCCGGCTCTGGTCTTGAAGCCCGAGAGCCTTGCAGCCATAGGGAAAAGTCAAAATCTCATAGGGATTGATGACCTCTATGCTTCTATCGGGGATGGCGTACTGACTCCCAATAAAGTTCTGATGCGTCTGCGCGAGGAACTTTCTAAAGAAGAACGGGAAAAGCTGCAATTGGCCGCTCTGCAGCAAGGCGAGGGAAAACCGGCTGCTCAAGCCCATTATGGGAAGGCGTCTCACGGCGTGCGCGTCAAAGGCGTGGATAATGTTTTGGTGCGTTTTTCACGCTGCTGTAATCCTTTGCCGGGGGATGCCATTATCGGCTATATAACGCGCGGACGGGGAGTCTCGATTCATCGCAAGGATTGCAGCAATATCTTGAGTCACTCTCAGGAAGAGCGCGAACGGGTTGTAGAAGTCGTTTGGGCCGAACAAGAGGATTCTACTTACCCTGTGGACATTAAAATACATGGCATAGATAAGCCGCGTTTGGTTACAGAAATCATGAATACCGTGCTGGATACCAGAACACATATCCTGGGGATTAATGCCCGAGTGGGAAAGGATAATGTAGCGCGTATTCAGCTGCGGGTCGAGATCCGCAACCTCGAACAGCTGAAAACGGTCATCAATAAAATTCGCAAGATCAAAGACATAACGGACGTTGAGCGGATTCATTCAGGAGGAAAATAACATGCGCAGTGTTGTTCAGCGTGTTAAGCGGGCCTCTGTTGCTGTACAAGGCGAAACCGTAGGGAAAATTTCCGCCGGACTTTTAGTCTTTCTGGGAGTGGGGCAACACGACGGCGACTCGGATTTGGCTTGGATGGCGGATAAACTCACCGGCTTGAGAATCTTTGAAGATTCGGCGGGAAAAATGAATCGTTCTGTTCTGGATTTTGGCGGAGACATCCTTTTGGTTTCTCAATTTACCCTTTATGGGGATTGCCGGAGCGGAAAACGGCCGAGCTTCACCGCGGCAGCACCGCCGGAAAGAGCCAAGATACTTTTTGAACAAGAGGCGGAAGAACTTAGAAGACGGGGATTAAAGGTGGAAACCGGGGTCTTTCAAGCGGAAATGGCCGTTGAATTGGTCAATGACGGGCCGGTGACGATACTTTTGGACAGTGAGAAAACGTTCTAAACGGGAGGGATTACCATGATTGAGGGACGGGTAATGGGCCCCATGGGAGCAAACTGCTATCTCTATGCATGTCCGGAAAGCAAAAAAGCTGTCTTGATTGATCCGGGCGCTGATGGCAAAAGAATTTATCGCTGGGTTCTGGAGAAAGGATTCAAGGTCGAGTATATCCTTCTGACCCATGGACATGTGGATCATATCGGAGCTGTGGATGAGTTAAGAGAGCTCTTAGGAGATGTTCAAGTCGGGATTCATGCCGGGGATTCAGGGATGCTTACGGACGGCAGAAAAAATCTTTCCAGCTATTTTGGCCCCGCTGTGGTTCTAAAAGGCGCGGATTTACTTTTGGCAGACGGGCAGGAAATCTTGGTGGGCAAAGAACGCTTGAAAGTGATTGCTACCCCTGGGCATTCTCCGGGTGGGATTTGCTTCTTGTGTTCCGAAGGATTGTTCAGCGGGGACACGCTCTTCGCGGGGTCAATCGGGCGTACGGATTTCCCGGGAGGGTCTTTAGATTTGCTCCTCAGAGGAATAAAAGAAAAGCTGCTCATCCTTCCGGACAGTACGAGAGTTTTCCCCGGACACGGAGAAGAGACCAGCATTGGCGAGGAAAAACGCGATAATCCCTTTTTAATGTAAACTTTCTGCAAAGTGTTGCACAACAGAGATGAGTTCGGCTCCATTGACAAATATTAATTTTATTTGTTAAAATAATTGGACAAACTATTATGTATACCTTAAATATTTAAGTTTGAGCTTTTCGAGATACCGTACGGAAGATACTGCGTTATAAACTTTCTCCAGAGAGGGCCTTGGCGTGACTGGAACCGGCCTGAAGGATACGCAGTAGGACAGCCGAATGGGAATAGCTGATACTGCGGGTGGTTTCGTTAACAACCAAAAAGTGGGCGGATAAATTCCGTCAATAAGGGTGGCACCACGAGAAGTTCTCGTCCCTTGCGCAAAGCAAGGAACGAGAACTTTTTTGATACTCTGCAACCAGGCCTCCGCCTGCGCTGAAGTTACGTTTTATAGTTTCGTGGTGTTTGGCCGTAGACGAGGGCTTTTAATAATGCCAATCAGAGCTAAGGAGGAAAAACAGTGGCGATTCAACGACCAAAAGGAACCCAGGATTTACTGCCTGGTACGATCGAACAATGGCAATATCTTGAAGAAACGATTCGATCTGTCTGCCGGGATTTTGGGTACGAAGAAATTCGAACGCCCATCTTTGAGGCAACAGAGCTTTTCCAGCGAGGGGTAGGACAGACAACAGATATTGTCAAAAAGGAAATGTATACATTCCTGGACAAAGGGGACCGCTCCATGACTTTACGGCCGGAGGGAACGGCCTCTGTCTGCCGCGCCTACGTTGAAAACAAGCTTTATGGACAGCCTTTGCCGGTTAAATTATATTACATTGGGCCGATGTTTCGTTATGAACGCCCGCAAAGCGGCCGTTTTCGTCAATTTCATCAATTTGGCGTGGAGGTTTTAGGGGCCGATCAACCGCTGGTGGATGCTGAGGTAATTAGCTTAGTTTGGAATTTGTATCAAAGACTCGGACTCGCCGGTTTGGAAGTTCACCTTAATTCTGTGGGCTGTCCGACCTGTCGGGCTACTCACCGGGAACAACTGCAGAAATTTTTAACGCCGAAAAAAGCGGAGTTGTGCGATGATTGTCAGGAGCGTTTTGAACGGAACCCGCTGCGGATTTTGGACTGCAAAAACCCCAATTGTCAAGCGGTGACGGAAGGCGCGCCGACCACCTTAGACACTCTGTGCCCGGACTGCGGTGCCCACTTTGAGAAAGTTCTCAGCTTGCTGAGGGAAGCAGGAGTTGCTTACAGAACAAATCCACGCCTGGTGCGGGGACTTGATTATTATACCAAAACCGCCTTCGAAGTTATGGTGGAAGAGATCGGTGCGCAGAGCGCTATTTGCGGAGGCGGGCGCTATGATGGTCTTGTTCAGGAAATTGAAGGACCGGCGACTCCGGGCATTGGTTTTGCCATGGGTCTGGAGCGGGTTTTAGCCGCCCTGCAAGTTCAGGGCAAATTTTCCGAAAGACGCTCGAAGCCGTTTGCCATGCTGATCGCCTTAGGAGATAAAGCCCAAAACGAAGGGTTTTCTCTCGTGAGTGCCTTGCGTGCCAGAGGAATCCCGGTAAGCATGGATCTTTTGGGCCGCAGCTTAAAAGCGCAGCTTAAGATGGCGAACCGTGAGGGCGCGGAATTTGCTCTCATTTTAGGAGAAGAGGAATTGGAACGCGGAGTTCTTCTCTTGCGCGATTTAACGTCAGGAGATCAAATTGAAGTTCCTGTAAACGAAGCCGTTGAAGTGGTTTGTATGAAGCAGCAGAGAGGGGTTTAAGCAATGACAGTATTTTCAGAACGTGTTGCCAATGGAGAGCTAAGTTTGAGTCGTGTAGGTGAAGTGGTCCGGTTATTAGGGTGGGTTCAGCGCCGTCGTGACCATGGGGGTCTGATTTTTGTCGATCTGCGGGACCGTTCCGGTCTTGTTCAAGTCGTCTTTGACCCTGAGAAACTGAAAGAGAGCTTCAGTTTAGCGGAAAGCCTTCGCTCGGAATTTGTCGTTTCAATTCTGGGTGAAGTTATTGCCCGGCCTGAAGGAATGATCAACCCAAACTTGGCGACCGGAGAGATCGAGGTTGTCGCTCAGAAACTTGAGATTTTAAATGGAGCTAAAACTCCTCCCTTCTATCTTGTGGATCAAGTGGATGTCGATGAGACAGTGCGTTTAAAATACCGTTACCTCGATTTGCGCCGGCCGGAAATGCAAGCTGTCTTTAAGACAAGGCACCAAGTGATGCAAATTATGCGTTCTTTCTTTGACAGTCGGGGTTTCTATGAAATTGAAACACCGACACTCATTAAATCTTCACCGGAAGGGGCCAGGGATTATCTCGTTCCCAGCCGTGTCCATCCGGGAGAATTTTATGCCTTACCCCAGTCCCCTCAAATATTTAAGCAGCTTTTGATGGTTAGCGGGATGGAAAAATACTTCCAGATTGCCCGTTGTTTTCGGGACGAGGACCTTAGAGCAGACCGGCAGCCGGAATTTACTCAGCTTGATATCGAGATGTCCTTTGTGGAAGTAGAGGATATTCTTTCCCTGATGGAGCAGTTAATAGTAAGAATCTTTTCGGAAACTATCGGTCAATCCGTGACGCTGCCTTTCCCGCGCCTTACCTATAAGGAAGCCATGGATCGCTTTGGTTCCGATAAACCGGACACGCGCTTCGGTATGGAACTCATTGACGTGGGAGAGATTGTAGGCAAGTCAGGGTTTAAAGTGTTTGCCAATGTCGTTGCTAACGGCGGAAGCGTGAAATGTCTCTGTGCCAAGGGGTGTGCGGGAATGCCCCGGCGGGAAATTGATGATTTGGGAAAATTTGTTGGCGCCTATCGGGCCAAAGGCCTAGCTTGGATCGTCTTTTCCGAGGAGGGAATAAAATCCCCCATTACGAAATTTTTCTCTGAGCAGGAAATGCAAGCCCTCATTGAGATTACTAAGGCTGAGACCGGTGATATCTTGTTTTTTGTCGCCGATAAGTATCCCATTGTTTGTGACGCTCTGGGGCACCTGCGCTTGGAGCTGGCGAAACGGTTAGGCCTTATACCGGAGAATACGTTTAACTTCTTGTGGGTTACCGAATTCCCTCTCTTGGAGTATGATGAGGAAGAACAACGGTATGTGGCCATTCACCATCCCTTCACGGCCCCAATGGATGAAGATCTGGCAATCTTGGAGAAGGAGCCCCTGAAGGTACGGGCCAAAGCTTATGATATGGTTCTTAATGGTACAGAACTCGGCGGCGGGAGCATCCGAATTCATCGCCGCAGCGTCCAGGAACAGATCTTCAAGTTAATAGGCTTATCTGAGGAAGAAGCGACTGCTAAATTCGGCTATTTGCTGGAAGCTTTTGAATTTGGGACTCCTCCTCACGGTGGAGTTGCCTTTGGGCTGGACCGCATGATTATGCTTTTGACAGGAAAAGACAATATCAGGGATGTCATTGCTTTCCCGAAAACTCAAAGCGCTTCGGATCTTATGGTTCACGCGCCTTCTTCTGTAGACGAAAAGCAATTGAGGGAGCTAAATATTAAAACGGTTTTAAAGTAGCCGGTGCATGAGAGGGGATATAGTCTAAGCCTGCGTTTGTGCTGAGGAAAAGTAATCGTAATTTAATTAGGAATCATTTGACATAAGCGCAGCGCTTAGATATAATTACATTGTAGCTACCCCCTTAGGGTATCGGAGGAAACTGTATGATTAATTCAACGACTTACTCAGAATCCAAAGAGGATCTCACGCGCCGACTTAAGAAAATTGAAGGCCAGGTTAAGGGAATTCAGCGTATGGTTGAGAACGACAAGTACTGTGTCGATGTGCTGATCCAAGTCGCCGCCGTACGCGCCGCACTTAACAAAGTTGGTACTATGGTTTTCGAGCGTCATTCACGCGGCTGTATGCGTAAGGCGATCGAAAGCAATAACCAAGAGGCCGCCATCGAAGAGCTTATCGGGGTGCTAACGAAATTTATTAAATAATTTTAATAATTGGGGGGATTATCATGGCAGGTGCAAATGTAAAAACATTTACAACAGCAAATTTTGAATCGGATGTTCTGAAATCTGAGAAACCGGTTTTAGTTGATTTCTGGGCTCCTTGGTGCAGTCCATGTCGGATGGTGGCGCCGGTAGTTGAAGAATTGGCTGATTCTTATGTTGGAAAAATAGTTATCGGCAAGCTTGATGTTGATGAAAATGGGCCTATTGCCGGCCAGTATGGTGTCATGAGCATCCCGACTCTCGCTGTGTTCAAAGGCGGAAAATTGGTAGACAAAATTACAGGATTCCGTGGGAAACCGGATCTTGTGAAAATGATTGAAGCTCAGCTTTAATCTCTAAAACCAGAGACGGCATACAGAACTTAAAATTTATTAAAAATTTGGTTTTACTCTAAAGAAAGGGTCTTCTTCATAACCGGGAAGGCTCTAGACAAGAGAGCAGACAAGGGGACGGTTCTTCTGTCTAACTGGTGAGACGGAACTGTTCCCTTGTCTGCTTTGTCTGCTTCCTATGATTTGTTGTCGGGATTAAATCGTTCCCGCCCCATTTCCGCAGGAGTGTAGAAAACTTGTCCTTGTACTTGAGGGGGAAGGTACGTTTGTTTTACCCAGTGATTAGGGTAGTTATGAGGGTACAAATATCCTTGGCCATTCCCTAATTTTTCAGCGCCGGGATAGTTGCTGCTGCGCAGATGCATGGGAACTTCTCCGGTGGGATGTTTTTTTACATAGGCCAATGCTTTGTCGATACTTTGGGCAGCGCTGTTGCTTTTAGGAGCAGTGGCGATCGCTAATACGGCTTGGGTGAGAGGTATTCGGGCTTCCGGCAAACCGAGCCATTCCAAGGCGTTGGCGGCAGCGTGGGCCTGCAGCATGGCCAGAGGGTCGGCCAGGCCGACGTCTTCTGAGGCATGAACAATGATTCTGCGCATAATAAAACGAGGGTCTTCTCCGGCTTCAAGTAAAACAGCCAGCCAGTAGAGGGCGGCATCCGGGTCTGAGCCGCGCATACTTTTGATAAAAGCGGAAATGATGTCATAATGATTGTCCCCTGATTTGTCAAAGCGTATAGCCCTCTGCTGAATGGATTCTTCAGCTATTTTCAGGGTGATATGCCGGATTCCATCTTCCGCCGGGGTGGTCAGAACAGCAAGTTCCAAAGCATTGAGGGCTCTGCGCAAATCTCCGTTGGCATAATTCAGCCAGTGTTCCCAGGCCTGAGGAGATATTTCAACTTGATAGCGGCCCAAACCCCTCTCCGGGTCTCGCAGTGCTTTTTCCAGGCCGAGACGGATTTCCGCCGGCGTTAAGAGTTCTAAATGAAAGAGCGTAGAACGGCTCAGAAGGGCGGAATTCAACTCGAAGAAGGGATTTTCCGTCGTTGCCCCAATGAAAGTTATGGTCCCATTTTCTACAGAGGGCAAAAGGGCATCCTGTTGTCCTTTATTAAAGCGGTGAACTTCATCACAGAATACTAAAGTACGCTTTCCATAAAGGTGCAAGTCCTCTGTGGCTTGCAGGGTGATCTCACGCAGTTCTTTTACTCCCGAGGTGACAGCATTAAGGCGCACAAAACGGGAAGTAGTTTGTGAGGCGATCACTTGGGCGAGGCTGGTTTTGCCCGTGCCGGGAGGACCGTAGAGAATCAGGGAGGAAACGCGGTCCGCTTCAATTGCTCGGCGGAGAAGTTTGCCGGGTCCCAGAATATGGTCCTGGCCGATATATTCATCAAGTGTTCTGGGGCGCATTCGCTCGGCGAGCGGTGCGACTTGATGCTGATCGAACGTCGCTGAAAATAGATTCATAAAATTGCTGTTCCTTTCTTAGGGATGTAGACAAAAGCACAGAAACTATTTACTCTAGATTATAACACATGGATTTTCCCAGTGCTGGACGTGATGTGCGGGATTGCTCCAGGGGAATATAAAGTATAATGCTCTGAATTCACTAATTTAAAAATCTAGTAAAAGAGTTGGATATAGCCTTGACAAATTCCGAGTGTTTTAGTAAGATATGTTTGTAAAGATAACTACATGATAACTCTTGGAAAAGAGGTGAGGGTGTGAAACTCTCAACCAAAGGCAGGTATGGCGTAAGAGCTATGTTTGATTTAGCTCAGCATATGGGTGAGGGACCTATTTCTCTAAAAAGTATTTCGGAAAGACAGGGGATTTCTGAACACTATTTGGAGCAGCTTGTGGCGGGACTGCGCAAAGCGGGATTGGTGAAGAGCGTTCGCGGGGCCCAAGGAGGCTATTTATTAGGCAAAGAGCCGAATAAAATAACTGTCGGGGATATCATTCGGGTTTTGGAAGGACCTATAGCACCAACAGACTGTGTCTCCGAAGAGGACCCGGAATGTTGTACTAAGGCAGAATATTGCATTACCCGGACAATTTGGGAAAAGGTTCGGGATTCTATTGCTGAAGTTTTAGATTCCATCACTCTGCAAACAATGCTCGAAGATGCTCAAAAGCTCGAATCTGAGCGCAACTTGTATATGTACTATATTTAGCCCTTATTACCTGACAATAAAATTAAAGGGAGTGAGTCCATGCGGCGAGTTTATTTAGACCACAGTGCCACCACTCCGGTTGATCCGGAAGTGGCGGACTTAATGATGACCTACTATACGGAGAAATATGGCAATCCTTCCAGTGTTCACAGCTTTGGCAGAGAAGCCAAGCAGGCTTTGGAGGAAGCCCGGCGGCAAGTAGCGGAACTGATCGGCGCTGCTCCCTCGGAAATTACCTTTACCAGCGGCGGAACGGAAGCCGATAATCTGGCTATTTTGGGAACTGCGGAAGCGCTGCGTCAAAAGGGCAAGCACATCATTACTTCGGCTGTGGAACATCATGCAGTTTTAGAGACCTGCGAATACTTAGAAAAAAACGGCTTTGCTCTGACAATTATTCCTGTGGATGATGAAGGTATCATTTCAGTTGAAGCTATCAAAGAGGCTATCCGTCCGGACACTATTTTGATCACCATCATGCATGCCAACAATGAAGTCGGATCAATTCAGCCTATTGCCGAGATTGGCAAACTGGCCAAAGAACACGGCATAACCTTTCATGTCGATGCCGTGCAATCTTGCGGCAAAATTCCCATTAACGTGCAGAAGATGAATGTGGATCTCCTGACTGTTTCCAGTCATAAGATCTATGGACCGAAAGGAGTGGGAGCACTCTACATTCGCAAAGGCGTTCGGGTTGTACCTTTAGTTCACGGCGGCGGCCAAGAAAAGAAACGCCGTTCCGGCACAGAAAATACTCCGGGCATCATCGGTTTCGGTAAAGCCTGCGAATTAGCAAGTCAGCGCATGGCCCAAGACGCTCAGCAGCAAATAAAGCTGCGGGACAAGTTAATGAACGGTATTCTGCAGAAGATTGACTTTGTTAAAATTAACGGACCCCGTGGCGAGAAGCGCTTGCCGAACAATGTCAATGTCAGTATTCAGTTTGTTGAAGGTGAGTCTTTATTGCTTTCCCTTGACATGCTGGGCATTGCTGCTTCAAGTGGCTCAGCTTGTACATCCGGTTCTCTGGACCCTTCTCATGTACTGCTGGCTATGGGTTTGGTCCACGAAATTGCTCACGGCTCTCTTCGTTTTACCTTAGGGCGTCAGAATACGGAAGACGATATTGATTACGTTCTGGAGCAATTGCCTAGGATTGTGGAACGCCTGCGCATGATGTCCCCCCTCTACGATAAAGCGATTCATGCCCCCAAAGCACAATAACCTTGGCAGTGAATTTAATTTCTTCAGGGCTGTTTGCACCTTCAAGCGAATTGTGGCCGTTTTCGCTCTAGAGATAACTTAAAAAATCGTGTTCGAAAATCTGATGACAAGGAGAGGATTAAAATGTATACAGAAAAAGTGATGGACCATTTTACGAACCCCCGCAATGTTGGTGAAATTGAAAATGCCGATGGTGTTGGAGAAGTTGGGAATGCTAAATGCGGAGATATCATGCGTATTTATTTAGATGTTGAAGGGGACGTTATTAAGGACGTAAAGTTTAAAACCTTTGGCTGTGGAGCGGCCGTAGCGACGAGCAGCATGGTGACGGAAATGGTCAAAGGAAAAACGATCGAAGAAGCCTTGGTTATTTCCAATGCTGCCGTAGCTGAAGCTTTAGGCGGACTTCCTCCGGCCAAAATGCATTGTTCCAATCTTGCCGCTGATGCTCTTCACGCTGCGATAAAAGATTATCGAGAAAAACAGGAAAAAAAGGAATAGATGAGTATGGCTCTGACCGCAAAGCCTAAAGTAGTGGTGGGTATGAGCGGCGGTGTGGATAGCTCCATGGCCGCCGCTTTGCTTAAGGAACAAGGGTATGAGGTAATAGGGGTGACCCTGCAAATTTGGGAATCAGCCGCTCCGGAAGTGGAAGGGGGCTGCTGCTCCATTTCGGCCATTGACGATGCCAGGCGCGTTGCTTCTCAACTGGGGATACCTCATTATGTCCTGAATTTTCGCTCATACTTTCAAGAATCCGTTGTCGATTATTTCACGGAGTCTTATTTAAGGGGAGAGACTCCGAACCCCTGCTTAGCCTGCAATAAGTTTGTAAAATTCGGGGAAATGCTGCGCAAAGCCCGTGGTTTGGGTGCCGACTACATAGCAACAGGCCATTATGCTCAAGTGTTGCGTGACCCGGATAGTGATCGTTTCCTTTTAAGTAAAAGCTCAGATGAACGCAAAGATCAAACTTATGCCTTGTATATGTTAAACCAAGAGCAGCTTGCTCATACCCTTTTTCCTTTGGCCGAATATACTAAAGACCAGGTCCGCAAAATGGCGGCTGAACTGGGCTTAGGTGTAGCTGCCAAACCGGACAGTCAGGAGATATGTTTTGTACCGGACGATGATTATGCTTCTTTTGTCCGGGAACGGTCCCCAAAGCGGATTAAACCGGGTCACTTTGTGGATCTTCAAGGAAACATTCTGGGAAAGCATGAAGGAATTATTCACTATACAGTAGGGCAAAGAAAAGGTCTGGGGGTTGCCTTTGGCAAACCAAAATATGTCGTCGGTCTGATTCCCTCCCGCAATGAAGTGGTGTTGGGGGACGATCGGGATGTTTACTCCGATTCGCTCTGGGCCACGGATTTGAACTGGATTTCTATACCTGATCTAAGAGAACCGTTAAAGGTTGTGGCAAAAATTCGCTATAACTCTTCAGGGGCGCCTGCGACAGTTTTTCCTCCCAGTGCCGGCGGCAGTACAAATGTCTTGGTGCGCTTTGCCGAACCCCAGCGTGCGGTGACGCCGGGACAAGCTGTGGTTTTTTATGATGGAAACTTAGTGGTTGGCGGCGGGAAAATCAGTTCGGAAACGAGCAACTAATTTTACCAATTTATGAATGGATTTTGGAGTAGCAGGGAAGAGTATAGATAGAGTTTTTTTAGGAGGTGAAATGTATGCGCCGTTCTCGGGAAATTGTCGGTTTACCCGTTTTGGACCTGAAAAGCGGAACTTCCATCGGTTGGGTGCAGGATCTGGTCTTGGACAGTAACAAAGATGAAGTTGCAGGAATTCTCCTTGAAGGCGGACATATTTTTCACTCGACTAAAGGAATTCCCCGGAAGGCCATTGTTAACGTCGGTAAAGATGCTGTTACAGTTCAGGAAAAGACGGTAGAAGAACTTAAAGGGATACGATGGTCTGACAAAATTGGGAACGAAGTCTATACCCAAGCTGGAGACTCAAGAGGGACGATTGAAGATATTTTTGTTGATGATTCCGTAGAAAAGTTGGTGGGCTTTGAGATCTCAGACGGACTCTTCGCTGACCTTCTTCATGGTCGGGGTACAATCCTGCGGCCGCACGTCATGATCGATGGGAAAGATATCTTAATCGTTGATAATCAAGTATCTCCCTTGGATCAAGCAAATGAAGGGGGTTTCTGATCATGAATTGTCCGGTTTGCTCAGGGCGCGCTATCGGTAAAGTGGGAGTTGAACAGTTCTACTGCTGGGATTGTTGTGTCGAATTTACGACCCAAACTGACAAAGTCGTCATTTATGATTTAGCGGAAGACGGTTCTCTGGTTGCTTGGGAAGATCCGGCTTTAGCCCAGGGAACCTCATGTGCGGTTGCGGATTAAGAATTAGCGCTAAGTAGATCCGAATTTCCTAATATATAGATGATTAAAGCGCGCTTAGCGCGCTTTTTCCGTGATAATCCGCAGTATAGTCATGAATGAGAGGCGTTTCAGGAATTTGTTTACTTATCACTTTACTTTTAAGTGCGGCTTGCCTGCACGCCCTAAGTTTAACCCCTGTCCCTATTGGCCTGTGAGGTAGTTAGTGATGGATGTCAACATACGTCGTCCCGATTGGAGAAAATTGCCCTTAAAATGGATATTTGCTGTTGTCTGCCTTGCTCTTGGCCTGCTCTTGCTGTACCAGGTGAAGGGGGTTCTGGGTCCCTTCTTTTTAGGTTTTTTACTGGCTTATTTGCTGAACCCTTTTGTAGAAGGGTTAGAGAGATACCATCTTAGCCGTTATAAAGCGATTGCTGTTGTTTTTGCGGTGATCCTGGCAGTGTTGGCTCTGGCAATTTTTCTGATTCTTCCGGTAGTCTACACGGAACTGAGCAAGTTAGCTTTAATTTTGCCTGTTATTATTCAGTCAATTACAGAACGGATTGAAATGTTTCGCGCACATTTCAAAGCCAGCGGTCTGCCAAGCCGCGTAGCTCTTGTCTTAGATCAGCATTTAGGCCAAGGTGAAGTGGTCCTGGCTGAACATCTTAACAAATTTATAACCAATTTGCCCAACGTCCTGTCTACAGTAACATTTTACATACTGTCTCCTGTCATTACTATTTATCTTTTGGCAGATTGGAAAAAGATCGGGGTTCGGTTTTTTCGCTTGGTTCCTCAGCGGCGGCGTCTGGGCTGGAGACGTGTCTGGCAGGACATTAACCATACGGTTCGTCAATTCGTGCGGGGGGACCTGGTTGTGGCAGTGATTGTCGGGGTGCTCATAGGGATCGGGGTTAAATTAGTGGGGATGGATTATGCCTTGCTTATTGGGTTAATCTGCGGAGTCTTTGATCTTATTCCTTACTTCGGACCCGTGATTGGGGCTGTGCCCTCGGTTCTGCTGGCTCTAACCAAGTCTCCCGGCATGGCCTTAAAAGTCGCTCTGGTTATCTTGGTCGTCCAACAAATCGAGGGAAATATAATATCTCCGAAACTGATGGGAGACAGTGTCGGACTCCATCCCCTTTGGGTTATGTTCGCACTTTTAGCGGGCGGCGAGATTGCAGGGTTCTGGGGTATGCTGCTGGCAGTTCCAGTAGCGGCCGTGATCCGGGTCTTGCTTAAGCATATTTACAACAAGCTGGTTTCTCCCCAGGTGTAAGATGGTTGACAAAGAAGTCATTCCCTGTATATACTTTAGAAACAATGAGAATTATGTAAAACCAATGAGAATATGTGGTTTTTTAGCCCGAAATAAGCAGGGTGGTCATTCGAAGATATCTCGTCCCTGACAATTTATGTAGGGATGGGATTATTTTTTATCTCGATGGAGATCTCAAAGGAGTGTTAATAATGTATACAGGTAATGAATTAAGGGACATGTTTCGCAAGTATTTTGAGGAAAGAGGACATAAAATCCTGCCAAGTGCTTCCCTCATTCCCAAAGACGATCCAACCTTGTTATTAACCGTTGCAGGCATGGTCCCCTTTAAACCATATTTTCAACGCCGCGTTGAGCCTCCTTTTCCACGAGCCACGACAGCTCAGAAATGTGTTCGCACTCCTGATTTAGAAGAAGTCGGAAAAACCGCGCGCCATCATACATACTTTGAAATGCTGGGAAATTTTTCCTTTGGTGATTATTTTAAAAATGAAGCCATTCCCTGGGCCTGGGAATATATTACTCAAGTTCTGAAAATTCCTGCCGAAAAACTTTGGGTTACTATTTATCCCGAGGATGCAGAGGCCAAGAGTATTTGGGTGGAGAAAGCAGGCGTCAAGCCGGAAAGAATCGTCGGAGATCCGGAGAATTTTTGGGCTGCCGGCCCCACAGGTCCCTGTGGTCCTTGTTCGGAAATTTACATAGACCTCGGTGAAACCAGAGGATGCGGTAAGCCCGGCTGCAGCGTCGGCTGTGATTGCGACCGCTTTCTGGAAATCTGGAATTTAGTATTTATGCAGTACAATCGGGATGAAGCCGGAGTGCTGACTCCGCTGCCCAAACAGAATATCGACACCGGAATGGGGTTAGAACGGATTGCCTCAGTGATGCAGGGGGTAGAGACAAACTTCGATACGGATTTGTTCCGTCCGATCATTGATTTTGTTGCCGGTCTCGCCGGCATAGCCTATAAGGAGAACCCCAAAAGCGATCTGGCCCTGAAGGTGGTAGCCGATCACACACGGGCTGTTTCTTTTATGCTGGCAGATGGCATCCGGCCCAATAATGAAGGGCGTGGCTATGTACTGCGCCGTATTTTACGGCGGGCGGTGCGCTATGCCAAACTTCTTGGAATTGATAAGCCGTTTTTAGAGTCTGTTTTTCGAATTATCCAAAGAGATTACGCTCATGCCTATCCGGAACTTAAAGAAAATGAGAATTTTATTGTCAACCATTTAAATTTGGAAGAAAAGAATTTTCAAGCTACCTTAGAGCAAGGGACGCAAATGCTGCAGGAAAAGGTCAAGGGACTTTTAGAGCAGGGGGGAACTGTGCTTGCGGGAACGGATGCTTTCTACCTTTACGAGACCTACGGTTTCCCGGTAGAGTTAACTGAAGAAATGCTGGAGGAACATGGCCTTGCCGTAGATATGCCTTCGTTCCAAGCTGCGGCTGAAGAACACCGCCAGCGGGCTAAGGAGCAGTCGCAACAAATGCGCGCTGTGTCCGAGAGTCCCGCTTTGGTTCAAAAGGTCAAACAGCTTGGGATAACGCCTTTTGTAGGCTATGACAAGATATCCAGTATGGCAAATATCGAGGGTTTGTTTGTCGCCGGGGAAGAAAGGCAGGATGCCGGTGAAGGAGAAGAAGTCACCATTTTCTTGTCGGAAACCCCGTTTTATGCCGAGAGCGGAGGTCAAGTCGCGGATGGAGGTGTTCTGAGAACTTCACGGGCTGAGGCACGAGTTCTGGATGTGAAAAAAGGTGTCACAGGCACTTTGTACCATCGCGCTCAGATCGTGACCGGGGTTTTGCATGTCGGGGAAACGGTGGAAGCGGTAGCAGATCAAACCAATCGTCTGGCAACAACCCGGCATCACAGCGCCACCCACCTTTTGCAAGCGGCTTTGCGTTCCGTCCTTGGAGAACACGTTCAACAAGCAGGATCTTTAGTGACTCCGGAACGCTTGCGCTTTGACTTCACCCATTTTTCCCCGCTTACGCCGGATGATTTGAGAGCGGTTGAGGGTCTGATTAATGAAGCGGTCCTGAAGAATATGCCCGTAGAAGCGACGGAAATGTCCCTTGATGAGGCTAAGCAAAGCGGTGCTACCGCACTTTTCGGAGAAAAATACGGCGAGACTGTGCGGGTTGTAAAAATGGGCACATTCAGCAAAGAACTGTGTGGCGGAACACACGTGCAGAGCACCGGGGAAATCGGGATGGTCAAAATTCTCAGCGAAGGGGGAATTGGGGCAGGTTTGCGGAGAATCGAGGCAGTGGCAGGTTTAGAAACTTTGGCTTATCTTCGTTCCCTTGATGAGCAAGTGAGTGAGGTTGCTCAACTCCTTAAAGCACAACCGGCCGATATAGGCAAACGAGTCGGCGGGCTTGTCGCTCAAGTTAAAGATCTGGAACGGGAACTTTCCCATCTCCAGGCCAAACTTAGCAAGAATGAAGCCGAGGGCTTACTGAGCCGCGTCGCTGAGGTTGAAGGAATTCCGGTGCTTGCCGCTCAAGTTCAAGCTTCAGATATGGAAGGCCTTCGTCAAATGGCCGATCTTTTGCGCAGCAAACTTCCTACTGGAGTGCTTGTTTTAGGAGCTGTCAGTGAAGGAAAGGTAAACTTTGTGACAGCTGTCAGTCCAACAGGTTTAAGTGGGCTTCATGCCGGACAGATTATTAAGGAAGTAGCTAAAATCACAGGAGGCGGCGGCGGCGGTCGTCCGGATATGGCTCAGGCGGGTGGGAAAGATCCCAGTAAAGTTGGCGAGGCTATAGATCGGGTACCGGCAATCCTCCGGGGATTTTTGCAGAAATAGAGGAGAAAGAATAGGACAGTGAGAATATATAACTAGTAGGTTTAGCAAAGGACGGCGAAAGGGGGACAGGAAATGGATCGTATGGAAGAAACCATGATGTTTAAGGCTGTAGGTGAAGATGTATCCGCTCGTGATGTTTTGCAAAAAGTTTATGCTGCTCTACAAGAAAAAGGATATGACCCTATTAACCAAATGGTGGGCTATTTGATGTCGGGTGACCCTGTTTATATAACCAGCCACAATCAGGCTCGGTCAATGATTCGTAAACTTGAACGCTTTGAGCTGATCGAAGAACTTGTTAGGTCCTACTTGCAGGAGAAATAAAATGTTTTTATGGCGACGTTACAACTCCGCATTACCCAATCGTGGTGCGGAGTTCGTTGGTTTGGGCTTAACCGGGGAAGGAGACAGAGATGAACCAGGTTAAACTAGGGCTGTGGGGTCCGGCAGTTTCCGAGATTTGCTTCGGCAGTCTGGCAATTTCTCCTTTGCAAGGGCGAGTCACGGCTGCTCAAGGAACTGAGGTTTTAAAGTACGCTCTTGAACAAGGCATAGACTGGATCGACACAGCGGAGATTTATGGCAATTATACTCAAATAGCTCAGGCCACGAGGAATCATCCCCAAGCCCGTATTGTCAGCAAGTCTTATGCGGTTACGGCTGAAGAAATGCGGAAAAGCTTGGAGAAGGCGCGTTCAGAACTAAACAGAGACGTTCTTGATTTCTTTTTGCTGCATGAACAAGAAAGTGCTTTAACCCTGAAAGGGCATTCCGGAGCTTGGGAAGAGCTTTTGCGGGCTAAAGAAAAGGGTTTGGTACGCTGGATCGGGATTTCGACCCATGCCGTTGAGGGAGTTCGGGCCGGTGCTCTTCAGCCGGGTCTTGATGTGATTCATCCTATTTTAAATCACCAGGGTTTGGGAATTATTGACGGATCTCTTGAGGATATGCTAAGTGCCCTCTCTTTTGCCTCAGAAATAGGTATCGGGGTCTATGCCATGAAAGTGTTTGGCGGCGGACACCTAAGCCAAGATCCCCAAAAGGCCATGGATTTTATTAAAAAGATTTCGAGTGTACAAGCTATGGCTTTGGGAATGTCGAGCCAAGATGAGGTGGATTACGATCTTCTTTTAGTCTCAGGCCAAGAAATTCCGGGCAATTTGCGCGAGAAGGTCAAACACAAGCCGCGAAAACTTTACATCGCGGATTGGTGCGTTGGCTGCGGACGCTGCCAAGAGGCTTGTCCTCAGAATGCTTTGCATGTTGAGAAAATTGCCGTGGTAGATCAGGAGGCCTGTGTCCTTTGCGGCTATTGCGGCAGGGTTTGTCCGCATTTTTGCTTAAAGATAGTGTAAAGGCGAGGAGCGGGCGATTTTCTTGGAGCCTTTGGTTTGGGAAATCGCCTGGACTCCGTTTCGCGCTTGGTAGAGGGGGAATTTCTTTGCGGATTATGGGCCTGGATTTTGGTTCGAAGACAATTGGGGTGGCTGTAAGCGACGCTTTGCTTTGGACGGCTCAGGGGGTTAAAACAATTCGGCGGTCCCGAGAAGAGATTGAAGAGCTGCGCAAGGTGATTGAGGAATATGAAGTAGGGGAAATAGTCATTGGTTATCCCAAGAATATGAATGGAACTTTAGGGCCTCGTTGCGCTTTGACGGACGAATTTGTGGAGCGGTTGCGTGCGGAGTTTGGACTGCCGGTTGAACTATGGGACGAACGTCTAAGCACCGTGGCGGCCCAGAGAACGTTATTGGAAGCGGACATGTCGCGCAGTAAGCGGAGACAGGTAATTGACAAAATGGCGGCGGTTTTTATTCTCCAAGGATATTTGGATCGGCGAAATCTAAAAAAATCTTAGCCGGCGCTGATCGGGTAAAAAATATTTTCACTTGCAACCTTGAATATTTGACAATCATTACCTACAATAGTACAATGACCATATTCTTAGATAAGAGGTGAATCAGATGACCGACAATACCCATGACCATGAGCACGATGCTGAGGAATTTGATACAGTCGTTCTCACAGATGATGAAGGAAAAGACCATGAGTTTCTTCATCTTGACACCTTAGAATTAGAAGGCTCGACCTATTTCGTCTTGATGCCTATTTCGGAGGAAGATTCCGAAGATGAAGATGCTGATGAAGCTATTATTCTAAAACTCGGCAAAGATGCCGAGGGAGGCGAAATGCTGCTGGATATCGAAGATGATGAAGAATGGGAAAAAGTAGCGGATGCCTGGGAAAATTTAGTGGATTCCGAAGAGGACTAATAAGAGAATTGTAATGTTGTTTCTGAAATGACAGGAAACCTCGCTGAGAATGTTTTTGCAAGGTCTTCTGTCATTTTAGTTTTAATCAGGAAATTATTTATTTAGATTGTGAATATTAGGATGAGAGTGTGTCAGCGGCACACTTTTTTTGTTGTCTGTTAAGATCATTCCGATTCTAAAGAATGAGCTCAGCTAAAGTAAAGGATAACTCAACAAATGCGGCAGACAGATTCTTCGGCCCCATGCTAAGTTTTAGCCAAAACAATAAGTTTATTTGCTAAAGAATTAAATCTTGTCGATAAACCCTGTATTTGACGGAAATACTAAAAGCACAAAAGTGGAGGTGAGGGAATTGAAGAGTTGTAAAAAAGTAAAGTTATATAGTTTATATTTTTTAAGAATCTTGTTGAGTATCATATTGTGCTGGTTAGCAGCGGGGTGCAGTCCGTTCTCTGGCAATTCAAAGCTAAATTCCCCAAGCCCGTCCACTCAAAGTGCTGCAGACCGTCAGGATGCCACAGGTAACGGCGATAAAACGCTTGCTCGGGGAACTAAAGTGGATGATTTGGATTTAAGCGGTACACCTGTTGCGGAAGCACCCACGAAAATTGAGAACTGGGCAAAGGACAAGCTGGAAGAATCTCGTGTCCTGTTGTACAATGAAACGGAGATTCCCGTCACCTTAAAAGAACTGGGTTTTGATTTAGATACCGAAAAGACTTTGGCAGGAACTCAAGGTAATCCCAATACAATAACGCCTAGCGTGCTGAAAGTGAATTCAGTGCAGGCAAGCCAAGCCCTAGAGGAAAAACTGAAGAAATTCAGTCAACCTGCTAAAGATGCATCTTACAAGATCGAGAATGACAAGGTTATTGTTGCGCCTGCCCAAAACGGTCGTGCGCCGGATGTCGACCAGCTAATAAGCGATCTGCAGAAAGGCACTTTATCCGAGGTGCCTCAACAGATTAAGGTTCCCATGACAGAAGTTCCCGCTTCAGTTACCACGGAGAAGGTTCAGTCCTTGGCCTTCGATTCTGTTATTGGCGAATTTTCCACGAAATTTGCTGTTCAGGAGACCAACCGTTCGGCAAATTTAACTGCGGCGGCCAAGGCTTTAGACCGTCAGATTATTCAGCCGGGAGCTACCTTTTCTTTTAATAAGACGGTAGGACCTCGGGAAGCTGAGAACGGTTACAAAGAGGCTTACGTCATCATTAATGGTGAATATGTTAAGGGAACCGGCGGGGGTGTGTGTCAAGTATCCTCGACCCTTTACAATGCCGTTTTGCTAAGTGACTTAGAGGTTGTGGAACGAAGGCCTCACGATGTTGCCGTCACTTATGTTCCGCCGGGTCAGGACGCTACGGTCAATTATCCTAACATTGATTTTAAGTTTAAGAATAACACCGGCAGTTTGGTTTATTTGCGAACTGATGTTAAATCAGGGGTACTGACGGTTCGGCTGTACGGCAAAAAGACAGGGCAAACCGTAAGTCTTGAACGGAAAGTAGAGAAGGTAACAAAATATAGGACAGAAAGGCGTAAAGATTCAAGTCTGCCGAGAGGAAGGGTCGTTGTGGATCAAATCGGCAGCAAGGGGATTGTAGTAAATGTTTGGAAAATAAAACGGGATGGGACAGGGAATGTGACCAAACAGTTTTTGGGCCGCAATTCTTATGCACCGGCCAATCGTATTTTGAGGATTGGAATTTAGGTTGTCTGGGCTGTGGAAAGAGAGAGTGTAGAAATGTGTCCGCAAAGAAAAAGAGTGGAGGCTGGCACGCGGGAATTATTTTTCTCGCCTTAATAGGGACGTTAGGCCTTTTATTATGGTGGTCTTGGGCTTCAGAGCCTTACTCCGCAGCGGGAAATAGCGTTAAGGTTACTATCACTTCCGGAACAACAACGGATCAACTGGCCGACGAGTTGGAACAGCGTCACGTCATCCGAAGTGCTTGGCTATTTCGCTGGTTAATACGATCGCGGCATGGGAATTTTAAGATGTATGCCGGAGACTATGAATTAGCCCCCACTATGACACCTGACGAAATTATTGAACGGTTAATGAGTGGTGCGGAATTTTCAGATTCGATTCGGGTTACGATTCCGGAGGGATTTTCCACGGAACAGATTATCGCGCTGCTCGTGCAGAAAGGATTGGGAACAAAGGAGGCCTTTACAAAAGTAGTTGTCGAAGATACCTTTTCCTATTCATTTTTGGCAGGGGCCCCCAAAGGGATTCATCGTTTGGAAGGGTTTCTCTTTCCCGATACTTACTTCATTGACGCCAAGGCAAGCCCTCACGCTGTCATTGACATGTTTCTGCAACAATTTGCCAAGAAACTTACCCCTGAGGTGCAAACTCAGCTGGTCGGCAGAAAACTCACGGTTCTTCAATGGGTAACTTTAGCCTCATTGATTGAAAAAGAGGCGGTGAAGGAATCTGATCGTCCCTTAATTGCCTCTGTGTTAATAAATCGTTTGAAAATCAATATGCCTCTTCAGGTTGATGCAACGATTCAGTTTCTGCTGGGTACCCCGAAACCCAAACTATATAATAAGGATCTGCAAATTCCTTCCCCATATAATACCTATCTCAACCGCGGCTTGCCTCCCGGGCCGATCGCCAACCCGGGAGATGCCTCTTTGCAAGCGGCGTTGAATCCGGCTAATACGGATTTTCTCTACTATGTGGCCAAAAAAGACGGCTATCATGCCTTTGCCAAGACATATCAAGAACACTTGAAAAATATAAAATTGTATCAATAGAGGCAAATCTGCTGAGGAACCCGGTTGGGTTCCTCAGTCACTTCCGTACCATTAATTTTTTAATGGCCTGATCAAGCCCTTCAAGGGTTAATTCATACATGGGAAAGATGTCGCGTACCCTTTTTATGGTTTGATTGCCATGAACATGTTCCCAGTAGCGTTCAGAAATCGGGTTGAGCCAGACGTTGTGAGGAAACTTCCGAGCTAAACGCTGCAGCCAGATAATTCCCGGTTCCGTATTTCCTATATCCCAAAAGATATTGCCGTCGCTCATCAGGAGTTCGCTGGGGGCCATGGCCGCATCTCCGATGAAGATGGCCTTGTAATCAGAGTGAAGTGACCGTAAAATATCTTCCGTTTTGACGGCTTTGCGCGGATTGCAGCTTGCGTCCAGGTACAATAGGTCATAAATACAGTTGTGGAAATAATAAAACTTAAGATCCTTAAAATGGGACGATTTATGCACAGCCGAAAAGAGTTGGCTGCAGATTCTGGCATAGGGAATCATGGAGCCGCCCGCATCCATCAGGACAATTACTTTGACGGTATTCTTGCGCGGCCTGGTCCAGACGAGCTTTAATTGTCCGGCATTCTTACAGGTTTCCTCAACGGTGTCTGCCAAATCAAGCTGATCTTTGGCTCCATCGAAACGGGTGCTAAATTGACGCAAACGACGTAAAGCGACCTCAAACTGACGAACTCCCAAGGTAGCGTCGCGGCGGTAATCCCGGTAGTTTCGCTCGGCGGCTACTTTGACAGCCGATTGCCCGTGAGACTCTCCTCCAATCCGTATTCCTCCGGGGTGAAAGCCGGAGTGGCCAAAAGGTGATGTCCCTCCGGTTCCGATCCAGGTGTTTCCTCCGTGATGGGGAGCGTCCTGTTTGCGCAATCGTTCTTCCAAAGCAGTTTTTAAGTGATCCCAATCCGGCAGACCTAATTTTCTCAGGAGTTCATCGCGTTCAGCTTCGGAAAAAAGTTTTGCCGGGAGTGGGTTAGCAAGCCATTGGGAGACTTGATCCAATAACTGTTCCGGGGTCTCGATTCCTTGAAAGTATTTTTGAAACGCCAGGTCGTACTGGTCAAAGTGGCTTTCGCTTTTTACTAAAACAGCCCGTGCCAGGTAGTAAAGGCCTGATAAGCTTGAATCAGCCAAGCCAAGACTAAGGGCCTCCATCAAGGTCAGCCATTCTGTGATAGAAACGGGAACCCCCTCTTGCCGCAATTGGTAAAAGAAATTGGCATACATCGTCGTCACCAACTGCGCTTAGCAGCGCGAGCCGGATTTTCTATTCCCCGCGTATGCAATTGTTTTAAGGCCAGGTCAAAGTCCTGATTCTTTTTTAATAACGCTCCCAGGAAAGGTATTTCCTGAGAGATTGTCTCCGGATCGATTCCGCCGATCGTTAAGGCTTGAACCCAATCCAAGAGCTCGCTGGTGCTCGGCTTTTTCTGGAGACCGGAAATACTGCGCAGCCAATAGAAGGATTTTAAGGCTTCAGCCAGAAGTTGTTTTTCCAATTCGGGAAAATGAACGTGTACGATCTCCTCCATCATCTCTTTGTCAGGAAAATCGATATAATGAAAAATGCAGCGCCGCAAAAAGGCGTCGGGGAGTTCCTTCTCCGCATTGCTTGTGATAATTACAATCGGTCTGCAGCTTGCTGCAATGGTTTCGCCGGTCTCCGGTATGTAAAAATTCATCATATCCAATTCCCAGAGTAAGTCGTTGGGGAACTCCAAATCCGCTTTGTCAATTTCGTCAATTAACAGTACAATCTGTTCCTTGGATGCGAAGGCTTCTCCCAGTTTACCCAGCTTAATATACCGTTTAATATCGGAGACGTTTTGCTCGCCAAATTGGCTGTCGTAAAGACGCTGGACTGTGTCATAGACATAAAGGCCGTCCTGGGCTTTGGTGGTAGATTTAATGTTCCAGATAATCAAGCGGAGACCAAGGGAACGGGCAATGCTTTCGGCCAAGACAGTTTTGCCTGTACCCGGTTCTCCTTTTATTAAGAGCGGCCTTCTTAAAGCAACGGAAATATTAACACTGTTGCGAAGATCGTTGGAAACTATATAGTCATCGGTACCCTGAAAAATCAGATGATCGGACATATGAAAATCCTCCTCCCTCTCTCAGTAAATTTTACCTGATATCTCTGTTATATCCAATAGCTTGAGGCAATAATATGACTGATTTCTGATAAGAGATTTTTTGCCGAAAGATTTGTTAAAGGATAGTTAGAAAATATCTCCGATCCTCATTTGAGGGGACAAACCATTTGAATTAGGGTATAGTATTTCATGTAAACCGGTTGAATTAATTGCTTATAATTGTGTACAGATTAAAAAGTTAGGGGAATCTAAATGAGAAAACCAGAATTACTGGCTCCCGCGGGAGATTGGGAAAAGCTAACATATGCTCTGGCTTACGGAGCGGATGCGGTTTATATGGGCGGTCAGGCCTTTGGTCTGCGGGCTTATGCGGGAAATTTCAGCTGTGAAGAAATGAAAAGGGCGGTTCATTGGACTCATAAGTGGGGGAAGAAGATATATATTACGGTTAATATTTTTGCGCATGAAACTGACTTTGGAGAACTTCCCACTTATTTGCAATTGTTGGAGGCGTTGGAAGTGGATGGGGCTATTGTTTCAGATCCGGGTGTTATTGCTTTAGCCCGGGAAGCAGCTCCGCGGTTACCTTTGCATTTAAGTACCCAGGCTAACAGTACGAATTCTTATGCGGTACGCTTTTGGTTAAAACAGGGGATTGAGAGGGTTGTTCTGGCCCGGGAGCTTTCCCTTGCTGAGCTGCAGATAATGCGGTCGAAGACGGAAGGCGGGTTGGAGATTTTTATCCACGGCGCGATGTGCATGTCTTATTCAGGCCGGTGCTTATTAAGCAACTACTTGACTGGCCGAGATGCCAATCGCGGGGAATGTACTCAGCCTTGTCGCTGGGGGTATGCCCTGGTTGAGGAGAAGCGGCCGGGAGAAGTTTTTCCTATAGAGGAAGACGAGAGAGGGACGTATATTTTTAACTCACATGACCTATGTTTGCTGCCTCATTTGCCGCTGTTAAAACCCCTTAATCTGGACAGTTATAAAATAGAAGGCCGTATGAAAAGCGTTCATTATGTTGCCAGTACAGTCAAAGTCTATCGAGAGGCAATCGATACCCTCTGGGATGAAGGAGAAAAAGCTTTTCAAGTGAAGCTTCCCCAATGGTTGGAGGAAATGGATAAAGTCAGTCACAGGGATTATTCGACAGGTTTCTTATTCGGCAAACCGGGAGCTGAATCACATAACCTGGAGACCTCCCACTATGTTCGGGAGTATGATTTTGTGGGAGTAGGATTGAGTGAGGAGAAAGCGGAAACACTGCCGGTGCTTGGGGAAGGAAACACAGCCTGGGTTGAACAGCGGAATAACTTTAAGTCCGGAGATGTTTTGGAAATTTTGACGCCTGAGGGGGCAGCTTGGTCTTTCACGGTGCAAGAGATGTGGGATGTGGACGGGAATCCCCTGGAGGTAGCTCGTCATGCCCAACAAAGGATTAAGATGGCAGTGCCGAGGAATATTTCTCCATACAGTATCTTGCGGCGGGCAAAAGATAAGAAGTAGGTGAGCGTGATGAGCGAATGGAGCAGAGGTATGGGTATGAAAGCGTCAGGTCATGCGGGTTCTCCATTTACGGATGCCGACGTTATTATTAAAGCTCGCTTAGAGCGAGCGGAGATGCAAATGCTAGACAAACTTGTTGAGGGGTTAGGTCATTTGGGTGTTGTGACGACTACAAATAAAGCCTTAGGAGAAGTAATGATTCAATCGACGCAACAATGCTGGCCGGATTTAAAAAAAGCTATCGAAAATATGCCGTTTAAAATTGAGTTTATTTGAGCGGTAATTTGAACTTTGTTTAAAGGTGAATTAATTAAGGGGGTAAAGTGCAGGTGGAATCTTTGCTGGGCTTGAGATATGAAAATGCTGATTTGATTGTCAAAGCACGCGTAGATCGGACAGAAATCCAAATGTTGTGCAAATTGGTTGAGGGGTTAGGCCATTTAGGAATTGTCACAACCACGAATAAGGAGTTGGGAGAAGTGATGATTCAAACGACGAAAGATTGTTGGCTGGAATTGAAAATAGCCATAGAAAATATGCCGCTGGAGGTTGAATGGTTTTAGCGCCCTGTAAATTTCCAGCAAATCTTATTGACTGAAATTATAATTATAGGTTACTATTAATACGATTGCAGAATAGTCAATAGGCCTAAAGTCCTGCTATTTTGGGTCAAATGAAAAAATGGGCGAGCTTGATGAGGGGGCATGACGGAAATATCCCAAGATTTAGAAGCCAAACGAGCAAAGGGAACGCTAGCTTGGCTGATCGGAACTGGCGTGTTTGTTTTGGAGTGCGCCGCAGGTTATTACTATAATGTTTATGTCGGGTATTATCATAGCGATGGAATCAGCCGAGTTGCCAATGCGTTTTACGTCTTATACAGCCGAAACCCTCACTTGGGGGCTATCGGATTTGTGTGGAACCCTCTTCCGAGTATGGTGGATTTGATATTTTTACTGCTCTATCCCTTGATTCCGGCGCTGGCTACAAAGGGAATTGCGGGGCTACTGATGAGCGCATTGTTCGCATCTTTGACAGTAAGTGTGTTAGTCCGGGCTTTTATTAACCGGGGACTTTCACCTTGGTATGGTGTTTGCCTGACATTGCTGTTCGCCCTTAATCCCATGATCTTCCTGACAGGATTTAATGGTCTCAGTGATGCGCCATTTATTTTTTTTATAATCCTAAGTATCGTAGCTTTTTTGAATTGGGTTGACGCCCATGAATTAGGGGATTTAGCGGTATCAAGTTTTGCTGTCGCCACCGCCTTCTGGTGCCGCTATGAAGCTGTACCCTTTGGATTTAGTATTATTGTCAGTTGTGTTATTGTTACAATGTTTATAAATAAGGTTCCCAAACCTCACAGTGAGGGGCGCTTTCACTATAACTGGTCGAGAGCGGAAGGAACGCTGGCGGTAATAGTTACGCCACTTTTGTATTCCATTATTTTGTGGATTTTGCTGAACGCCATCATCATGCATAACCCCCTGAATTTCTTAAACGGGGACTATACCAATACAGCTCAGATTCAAGGACATTTAAATGATTCCATATATGCCGTTATGCTTAACAATCCCCTAAAGGCTAGCATGTTTGCCTTTACAAAAGTCTTGATATTCTCAATCCCTCTCCTAGCGATCCTAATTTTGCGTTTGCTTAATCGCCGTATCTTGCGCTGGGATACTTTAATCTTAATTGGGATGATTGTTTCTATTCCCGTACTGCAAATCATAATGTTAATGAAAGGTACTTCCCTTGGCTGGTTAAGGTATTTTCTGTATGTTTTGCCGGTATCCTTTGCCTGGCTGCCCTACGAATTAAGCAAAATAAAAAACAAGTGGCAGATGGTCATTCCTCTGATAGCGATGTTATTAAATTTAGGTGTACTTTCTTACGTCATTACCCAACCATTAATCGCGCCGGATGAGAATACGTTTTTACAGAACTCATTTGGTCAGCATAATCAAACGTATTATGATCAAAAACAAGATATTGAAATAGCGGAGTATTTAGATCAAAACTATCCTTCCAGCAACATTCTGGTTGATTCGTTTTCCGCATATTTAATCATTTTAGAAAGTAAATTTCCCAAGCGTTTTTATATAACCAGTGATTACTTTTTTAAAAACGCAGTTTCTCATCCTCAGGAATATAACATTAACTATCTGCTGGTTCCCAAGCCCGGCTCGGCGTCAGTCCTTAGCGCTATTAATGATGCGTATCCTAATCTATATTACAATGGATCTGATTGGGCGGAGCTGGTTAAAGAATTTGGGACAAGATGGCGGTTATATAAGGTTATTAAGTAATATCAACGTCCTAAGTACCTCCAAATGAAAATTTCAACAGGGGTAAGAAGGTATGGCTAAAACGATTGGAGATTTAAGTTCCCGGCGACCGGGCAAGATGCTGATATGGCTGACAGGAATTACCGTGTTCGTACTGGAGTGTGCGGCAGGTTATTATTACAACATCTATGTTGGATATTATCACGGTGATGGCATTAGTCGAGTCGCAAATGCATTTTACGTCTTGTACAGCCGGGAACCCCATCTTGGGGCCATTGGGTTTGTATGGAATCCCCTGCCAAGCATGGTGGATTTGGTATTTTTGCTGTTCTATCGCTGGATACCGGCGATGGCGACCAAGGGAATTGCGGGTCTGCTCATGAGTGCGATATTTGCTTCTTTAACCGCGGCCGTTTTAACCCGGGCTTTTATTCAACGCAATCTTCCGTATTGGTGTGCCGTTCTTTTTCCCCTTTTATTTTCTCTAAATCCTATGATTTTTTTATTTGGCTTTAACGGTTTGAGTGATGCTCCGTTCATATTTTTCATAATAATGAGTATTATAGGTTTTTTAAATTGGCTGGATGGAAAGCAGCTAGGTGACTTGGTGGCAGCGGGCTTTGCTTTGGCTTTAGCTTTTTGGTGCAGGTACGAGGCGGTACCCTTTGGTTTCAGTATGTTTCTTGGCTGTGTCATTGCCACAATGTGGTTTCAAAGAGACATCATCCACCCGGATGAAGGCCATTTTCACTATAAATGGTCGCGAACAGAAGGAATGCTGTCGGTAATAGTGCCACCTCTCCTTTATTCCGTGATTGTATGGATTTTGTTAAACTGGATCATTATGAACAATCCGTTGTATTTTTTAAACGGAGAATACTCCAATACTACTCAAGTTCAATCTCAGTTAAGCAATACTATATATTGGGGAATGATTCACAGCCCAATAAAGGCGTCTCTCTTCGCTTTTAAGAAAGTCCTAGTATTTTCCGGGGTCTTGATATCCATTCTAATCCTCAGGCTGTTTAACCGCCGCCTTGTTCAATGGGACACCCTAATTTTGCTTGGCATGTTTTTCTCCATCCCAATGCTGCAAATTATTATGTTGACGTCAGGCACAACCATGGCGTGGCTGAGATATTTTATGTATGTTCTGCCTATATCGGTGGCCTGGCTGCCCTATGAGTTGAGCAAGCTTAAACGTAAATGGCAGATTGTTATTCCTTTAATTGCAATGTTAGTCAGTTTTGGTTTGCTTTCCTATGCTATTACCCAGCCTTTAATTGCCCCTGATGAAAATACTTTCTTAAAAAATTCATTCGGAAATCACGATGGAAAATACTATGATTGGCAGCAAGATATCGAAATAGCTAAATATTTGGATGAGAACTACCCCGGTAAAATTATTTTAGTTGATTCATCCTCTGCATTTTTTATCATTTTGCAAAGCAAATTTCCCAAAGATTTTTATATAAATAGTGATAAGAATTTTAAAAACGCTATATCAGATCCGATAAAATATAACGTCGACTATGTTCTTATACCTAAGCATAATTATCCTTGGGGGATAAGTGTAATAAATCAAGCCTATCCTAATCTATATGATCACGGCGCGGATTGGGTAGAGCTTGTCAAAGAATTTGGGACTGATTGGAGATTGTATAAGGTTAGCAAAAGTACGGAGGGACATTAGTAATGAATCCGTTAGAAATTGAGGTATCTGTAATTATTCCTATTTGGAATGAAGCTCAGCATCTGAGCCAGTCACTTAAGACAATTGTTGGATTCATTCGGCAGGCTACTTCATGTTTTGAGTTAATTGCCGTGGATGACGGATCAACAGACGAAACCTGGAGTGTACTTGGACTTGCCCGGGCTGAAATTCCCGAATTGGAAGGTATTCGGCTGAGTAGGAACTTTGGAAAGGAGCGGGCGCTGTGCGCCGGGTTAGAACATGCCAGGGGACAAGCCGTAATTATTATGGACGGTGATCTTCAACATCCGCCGGAGCTAATTCCCAAGATGATCGAGCAATGGCGCTCCAAGGGGGTTAAAATTGTTGAATGCGTTAAGAAAGTGCGAAGTAAAGAGACCCTGGGTTACCGGCTCGGCACCAAGATCTTTTATGGCCTTATCCACAAATTGGCAAGGCAAGATTTACATGGAGCCAGTGATTTTAAACTTTTGGACCGGCAAGTTGTGGAAGCATGGGCTAAAATGCCGGAACGCATCACATTTTTTCGCGGTATGACCGCTTGGTTAGGCTTCGCTCGAACAGAACTTGAATTCGAAGTGGCCCCTCGTATCGGCGGTATGACAGGTTGGAATCATATAACACTCGTCAATTTGGCTCTCCATGCTATTGTAGCCTTTACTTCCTGGCCTTTGCGGCTTGTCTCCATGGTAGGGATGATCTCTTTTGTTTTGGCGATCATCCTCAGTATTCAGACGATTTATATGAAAATAGCGGGGATAGCGGTAACTGGTTTTACAACAGTGATTCTCTTATTGCTTTGTATGAACAGTATGATTATGCTTAGTATCGGCATCCTGGGAGAATATATTGCGGCTATTTATGATGAAGTTAAAGGAAGACCGAGATATGTTGTCAGCCAAAGAACTTGGGAGGATTCAGCAGATAGGGATATCTTGAAGCACAAGGAAACAGATATGGTTAACTTTAAGACAGGTTCCTATTCTCTTTCGGCGCAAAATAATATTACTTTATAACTAGGTGGTAGCTATGCAAACAGAAAACCCTTTACGTTTAGGTGACATCTTGGTTCAAAAGGGTTTCTTGACAGAAGAACGGCTAACGAAGGCCCTTAATCATCAGAAGGTTTATGGCGGAAGATTAGGAAATATATTGGTTGATTTTGGCTGGGTAGAGGAAGATGTGATTCGCGAGGTATCCCAACTGGTTCCTAGAAAATTGAAGCTCGGAGAAATTCTCATTCAGAGAGGTATTTTGACAGAAGAGCAATTGAGTCTTGCTTTAGAGTTCCAACAGAAAAGTGGCGGCTTATTAGGTGATATTATTCTCTCGTTAGGTTTGGTAGATGCTCATACCCTGTTTAGTATTATCGCCTCTCAACAAGGCTTGGGCCGAATCGGATCTCAGTTTGCAATTTACTCTTTGAAAATTCCCGAAGAAATAGCCCGTGAATATCAGGCGATTGTAGTGCACACCAGCCTCAATCAAGTGGTAGTTGCTGTGGCCAAAATTCTAACTGAGGATCAGGTTGAGTATTTAGAATTGACGCTTGGTTATAAAGTTGAGCAGGTTTTGGCCTCGCACGCGGAATTGGAATTACTCTGGAGACAGGCCTATTCCAATGAGTTGATGACCATTAGCATTAAAAAATTAGCCTTGGATAGCCCTGACCAGTCTGCACGCACCGTGTTTACGAGACAACAATTTATTGGCATGGTCGGCATTTTGGTTATCGTGATAATTGGAATGTATATTGATCCTTTCAGAACAGTTCTGATTGTCAACATAGTTATTCAAATAGCCTATTTTCTTGTCTCTTTATTGAAGTTTTTAATGATTTTGCGCGGAACCCGCCCCACCTCCCAGATACGAATTTCCGATGAGGAAGTCGCGGCTGTAGACGAACGCTCTCTTCCGATTTATACCATTCTGGTACCTATGTATAAAGAGAGCCGTGTGATTCGAGAATTGGTGGAAAATCTGGAGCGGCTTGATTACCCTAAATTTAAATTAGATATTCGCTTGTTGATAGAAGAAGATGATATAGAAGCCCAGGAGCTTCTGCGTTCCATGCAGCTGCCGTCTTACTATACAACTATTGTAGTCCCTCACTCCAAGCCTAAGACAAAGCCGAAGGCGTGCAATTATGGCTTAATTCACGCCAGAGGGGAATATGTGGTTATCTATGATGCCGAGGATAGACCTGAGCCGGACCAGTTGAAGAAAGTGCATATAGCTTTTACCCGAAGTCCTGTCTCCTGCTGTTGTATTCAAGCTAAGCTGAATTATTTTAATAGTGAACAAAACTTGCTTACTAGGTGGTTTACACAAGAATACAGCATGTGGTTTGACCTGTTATTGCCGGGATTAATGCAGTTGAATATCCCCATTCCGCTCGGCGGAACCTCAAACCACTTCAAAACCGAGAGCTTAAAAAAGCTTAACGCTTGGGATCCTTACAATGTAACGGAAGATGCGGATCTGGGGATTCGCTTATACGGACAAGGTTACACAACGGGAATCGTTGATTCGAGGACTTGGGAGGAAGCGAATAGCCGCACTGGAAACTGGATAAGACAGAGATCACGTTGGATTAAAGGGTATATGCAGACTTGGTTCGTCCACATGAGATCTCCACTGCGTTTATGGCGTCAAATCGGAACTCGCGGAATGCTGGGTATGCAGGTTATCGTTTTAGCAACGCCACTTCTACCGCTAATTAATCCATTTTTATGGATGTTAATTGTCTTATGGTATTTAACCCGCAACCAATTGATACCGATGATGTTCCCTGGTCCAATTTATTATATTGCCGCGGTAGAGCTTGTGATCGGAAATTTTCTCTTTGTTTTCAGCAATGTAGCCGGTGTATATAAAGTCATCGGTGAACTACACGCGAAAAATGATTTTGCTCTTTCGTTTAGGCTTATTAAATATGCACTTTTGACACCAATTTATTGGATGTTAATGAGTGTAGCAGCATATAAAGCAGCTTGGCAATTAATTTTTAGGCCTTTTTATTGGGAGAAGACGGATCATGGTCTGGCAAACAAGGTTGATGACAGCGTATATTCTTTTTTTGAAAATGACGCCAACATGGATGCATGATTTTAGAGAGCGGGGGATGTGGTACTAATGGGTGTTTCTAAGGAGCCGGTCTCCCAGATCGTTCTGATAATTCGCTATGGGCTAGTTGGCATATTCGGTACAATTCTTCATTTTTCCAGCGTTATTGGACTTGTTGAATTGGCTCATATTGATCCGGTTGTAAGCTCTGTCGCCGGCTTTTTGTTGGTCTTGTTGGTGTCTTATCATTTAAACAGCGTTTGGACATTTCGCACGACAGATCAACAAAAACGGCGCTTTTTTTATTATACGTTAGTTTCGCTGATTGGACTTGGCTTAAACACTACCATCATGTTTATAGATGTCCATGTACTTCGCCAAAGTTATTTGTATGGCCAATGCTTAGTAGTCGTAGTAGTTCCCATAAGCAACTTTTTTATGAACCGTAAGTGGACTTTCCGCGCTGCCAGGAAAAAGGAAGAGTGAAGTAATTATTAAGCTATGAAAAAAGGGGATTTAGTCAATGAGAATAGTTTTGCTTTCCGGTGGTTCAGGAAAACGGCTATGGCCATTATCCAATGATTCGCGCTCGAAACAATTCCTCAAAGTATTGGAAGGGAATAGTGGCGGGCACGAATCAATGATCCAACGGACCTGGAGTCAACTAAAAGCAGCAGGCCTGGCTGAGTCGGTTATTATTGCTACCAATAAATCCCAAGTGAATATAATTCAGAGTCAGTTAGGTGAATCTGTAGAAATGGTTGTCGAGCCGGCGCGGAGAGATACTTATCCGGCAATTGCTTTAGCGGCTGCTTATTTGGCTTCGGTCAAACAGGCCAGCCTAAGTGAAGTGGTTGCTGTCGTCCCGGTAGATTCATATGTGGCCGATCATTTTTTTAATTTGCTTAAAAAGCTGGAAGAGATTCTGAGAGCAACAGAGGCTGAGCTTGCTCTCTTAGCAGTTCAACCTTCTTACCCTTCGGAAAGGCATGGGTATATTGTACCTGAGTCGAAACAGGAAGGTAATGACTGTATAAAAGTTAGCTATTTTAAAGAAAAGCCAACAAGGGAGCAAGCCATAGAATTGATAACCCGGCAGTCACTATGGAATTGCGGAATATTTGCCTTTAAGTTAAGTTATGTGCTTTCTAAGCTGGAAGAGAAAGGGTTACCTGCGGATTACCTGAAACTGAGAAAAGGTTTTGCTGCCTTACCTGAAATAAGTTTTGATTATGAAATTGTTGAAAAAGCCAAGGACGTTATCGCTCTTCCTTATGAAGGAGAGTGGAAAGACCTAGGGACGTGGAACACTTTAACGGAAGAAATACGCACACCTATTATTGGCAATGGAATTTTAAGTGAAAGCTGCCAAGGTTCCCACCTCATAAATGAGTTGGATGTCCCGGTTGTCGTTGCCGGGTTGTCAAATATTGTGGTTGCGGCAAGTCCGGATGGTATACTCGTATCGGATAAAAAGGCCAGTCCTCTAATAAAAGACTTGGTGAAAGGGATTAGTCAAAGGCCAATGTTCGAGGAACGGCGTTGGGGCTGGTATCGGGTATTGGACCATGTGAGATATGAAGATGGACATGAAGTTTTGACTAAACGAATTGGTATTTTGGCGGGGAAGAGCTTAAGTTATCAGGTGCATTATCAACGAAGTGAGACCTGGAGCATAGCAAATGGCGAAGGAGAGTTCGCCTTTGATGATGCAATTTACAAGGTCAAACCAGGGGATGTACTGCGTATTCCAGTTGGAGCCAGACACGGTATATTTGCCAGTACCGATTTAGAGCTTATTGAGGTCCAAACTGGGAAACAGCTGATAGAAGAGGATATTATCAGGATTTTCATGACCTGGCAAGAAGTCACTAGGCATTGTGAACAGACCCGAAAAGAAACAGGTTCGTGAATTTGTTAGGGAAGTAACTTTTGTTAAGAGATTTCGGAATGCTGAGCATCAAAATACCCCCGGCAATTGCTGGGGGCTTATTTATTTCAAAAAAAAGACCCTCTCAAGGAGGGTTATAGCGAAAAGGTGGAAATATGGGGAATTACGTTTATGTTAACCGCTAAATAGCGAGTAACAGCCATCAACTTAAATATCTTTGGTATGACTTAACTACTTTTCAGGGATAATTTTAATCCTAATGGATTAAAAAACAAATTCATTATAGTTAAGGAGATTATGAATAAAAGTTATATTACGTAATGTGGCAGTGAAATGTATAGTGCACAAAACAGTACCTTTTTAATATAAAAGATAAATTAAAGCGGGCAGAATTTAAAGATCTAAATCCTGCCCGCTTTGTATAGTTGTTTTAAAGTGAATTTCCTGGCTGTCAGCCGAACTGTTTTGTTGGCAATTTAGCTGATCATCTTAGCAATGAGCTCGGCGGGATCGACCACTCGAACTGTTTGCTTATCGCTGTCAACCTTTTCTTTGACGCCATCTTCCAGCATGGTGATACAGAAGGGGCAGTTGGCGCCGATCACTTCCGCATTCTTCTCCAGTGCCTGCTCAACCCTCAGGTTATTAACCCGCTGATGATTTTCTTCTTCCAGCCACATACGGCCGCCGCCCGCTCCGCAGCAGAAGCTCTTGTTGTGATTGCGGTCCATTTCCACGATCTCTACGCCCGGTACCATCTTGAAGAGCGCACGCGGAGCCTCAAATTCTTGTTGGTAACGGCCCAAATAACAGGAATCATGGTAGACGATCTTTTGCGGCTCAACCGCTCCTTGGGATTTGAGATTCAATTTGCCCTCTTTAATT
>NZ_JAVHUW010000011.1 GCF_030954495.1 Candidatus Desulfosporosinus nitrosoreducens
AAGAGCGGCTAAGTCCCTGGATAAGTGCGACTAGGATTCAGTTGGAGTAAAACTCCACCTGAATCAAGTCTTCTTTATCCTCTGACTAATCCGCTCTAAGACTCCCGCTTTGCCAAGCGGTGAGTCAAGAGCGGCTAAGTCCCTGAATCAAGTCTTCTTTATATTTGTGTCTTAAATTTTGCTCTCACTCGGAGTTTCTGTCATAAACTTCATTACTAAACTCGCTCAATAATTCTTCGCATTTTTTCAGCCTTTCCATGGCTTCCGCTTTAAGCGAACAGTCGAAATAGTCTTTTTGTATGATCTTATTCAGCCAAATATGGAGCTTTTTTATCTCATGCTCATTTTCTTCGAGCTCAGCATAGATAAAGTTTTCAGTTTCAGTTTCATGCTTCATTTCATGCTCAAAATCATCACATTTATCAAGCAACTCTTTATAGTCCAATTCTCTCTCTGAATTAAAGCCAGCAATCAAGATCTGGTTTTGCTCTTCACTCTCAATTACTGTTGTGCAAAAAATTGATTTTCCTCCATTCTGTTTAATTTGCAACTCAAGCGCCTTCAACTCCTTTGCGGCGAATTCCGATTCGGGTAGAATCCAAATCGATTGCAAAACGTTATAGGCCGCAATTGATTTGAGCTTTCTCCAAACAGCCATCCTGTTTTTATGGTTTTCCCTCGGTATTTGATAAATAAGTGTTGTCCAATTCATAAAATCATCTCACTATAAATAATGTAACCGGTATAACTAAATTGTTATACCGGTTACATTATAACATTACATACTCTTCTGTCAAGATTTTTCTTACTTAAATTCAGGCAAGTATTTGAGAACTTAATATCTCCTTCATCCCGGCTTCATAAATTCACCTGTTTTTTGTCATTGCGCTTTGTCATTTTGGGTTTATCTTTAAAGAATTTTGGACTTATTGCAAAGTAACTCTTTCATTTCATGGTTTTTGTGCCAAATACAAATCCATTGTGTCATAAACAGGCAATTTCCCGCCAAAATTGTTGATAGCAGATATTATTTCATTCTCCAATCTATTTTTCAGATCTTGAGGAAGAGCTCTGTGGTCAGAATAAGTATTTAGTAAAGCTATGTAATTTTCCGCGCTAAAAGTTCGAGTTTGAAAGAATAATTTTGAGCAGCAATTGATGAACCCGTGACGCTTTATAGTATCTTCCACTTTCCTGCAGTCATTTTTATTAAATTCAAGCGGTTTTTTATCAGATGGTTTATATTTATTGTAGACCTTCCGAATCTCCAAATGGAGCAAATCGTCAGCGCGATTTACAAAAGGGTGATTCCAAAATAATGCTAGAGCACCGCCGCTTTTTAAAAGGTCAAAAGCCTTTGTATAACTAATTTCTTCCGGTATCCAATGAAAAGCCGTTGCGGAATAAATCAAGTCAAATGTGTTATTATTGCTTTGAAAACTTTCAAAATCAATCTTAAGGATTTCCAAATTCTTAAAGGAAGCAAATTTCCGTCTGGAATATTCGGCTAATTTTTCACCAATCTCAATAGCAGTTAATTGGCATTGAGTTTTAAGAATTGGCAAAGTCGCCTGGCCCGTTCCAATACCTATCTCAATGACTTTTTTCGTTTCGTCTATATCCGAATAGCGTATAATTTCATCATAGAGCTCAGGAACGTAATTGGGCCTCCATTTGTCATAATTAAATTCGTCTTCATTAAATTTCAGTCGTAAATCCATATGATATACACCCTCAACGTTTCCATTTTATAAAGCTTGACTCACCGCTTGCCGAAGCGGGAGTCTTAGAGCGGATTAGTCAGCGGCTAAACGAAAAAGTTCCGGTTGTGATTATTCCAGGAATAATCACAACCGGACAATCGGCTTTATCACCAAAAACCTACTTACTCAGCTTTATATCCGGCATCGGTTACCGCTTTGACCAAATCTTCGCGCTTGGCATTACCTGCTACGACGGCTTCCCCTTTAGCCAGGTCAACGCTCGCCGTTTCAACACCGCTTACTCCGTTGAGTGCCTTTTCCACATGCATTTTGCAGTGATTGCAAGTCATTCCTTCAACTTTTAATGTGATTTGGCTCATCTTATTTACCCCCCATAGTTATTTATAGTTTGTCTCTCGGTTTCAGATAAAGCGGACTTGATTCAGGTGGATTTTTTAACTCCATCTGAATCTTAGTCGCACTTATCCAAGGACTTGGCCGCTCTCAACCCACCGCTTGCCGAAGCGGGAGTCTTAGAGCGGATTAGTCAGCGGATAAAACCCAGAGAAATTTATCAGTCGCTAAAGCTGCCGCCAAGGCAGCCAATCTCAGCTTAAGCTGCAAGCTTTTTGTCGTAGTTTTTAAGCAAAAGGGAATTAGTGACGACGGACACCGAGGAAAAAGCCATGGCCAGTCCAGCCCATTCCGGGGGTAATAATTTGCCGGTAACCGGAAAGAGTACACCGGCGGCTATGGGAATGCCTATGGTATTGTAAATCAATGCCCAAAAGAGATTTTGCTTGATTTTCCCGAGGGTTTTTCTCCCTAAACGAATGGCGCGTTCAACATCGAGCAAATCATTGCGAACTAAAACAACATCCCCGGTTTCTTTCGCCACATCAGTGCCGGAACCGATGGCTATGCCGATATCGGCTTGGGCCAAAGCGGGGGCATCATTAATACCGTCGCCTACCATAGCAACCTTCAATCCTTGTTCCTGGAACTTTTTTACAATCTTAATTTTGTCTTCCGGCAAAACCTCGGCAACAACTTCGTCGATCCCTACCTGAGAGCCTACGACCTTCGCCACTTTTTTATTATCTCCGGTAATCATAAAGGTTTTGATGCCTAATTGGTGCAGGCGGGCAATCGCTTCCTTGGTTCCTTCTTTTAAAACATCGGCAAGGGCGATTAAACCGATGACTTCCCCATTTAAAGCCACAAAGCTTGTGGTTTTGCCTTCTTCCGCCAAACGCTGGAAATCCCGCTCCGAAGAGCCTAAAACAGCGTTATACTTTTGGATTAATTTAATATTGCCGATCAGCAGCTGCTTGCCTTGGTAAGAACAGATGATTCCATGACCGCCTTCTTCCTGATAATCCCGCACCTCTTCAATAAGCACACCTTCAGCCTTGGCCCGGCCAACTACCGCCTGGGCCAAAGGGTGAATGGAAGGATTCTCTCCGGCCGCCGCTACTTTCAGCACATCCTCTTCCGTATACCCCTTAAAACTCACGATATCGGTTACTTCCGGCTTTCCTTTTGTAAGCGTACCCGTCTTGTCAAAGCCAACCGCCTCAAGTTTGGAAATTCCCTCTAAGACCGCCGCCGATTTAAACAAGATGCCCCGATTTAAGCCAACTCCGCTTCCCACCATCACTGCCGTGGGAGTCGCCAGGCCCAAAGCGCAGGGGCAGGCGACAACGAGAACGGCGATTCCGGCCGTTAAAGCAAAGACAAAACTGCCGTGAACCAGGAAATACCAGATCAAAAAGGTTACGACCGCAATCGAGACCACCGTGGGAACGAAATAATTGGAGATCGTGTCGGCTAAACGCTGAATCGCCGGTTTAACTCCTTGGGCGTCCTCGACCATCTTAATGATTCCCGAAAGCATGGTATCTTTACCCGTTTTCGTAGTTCTAACTTTAATATTCCCAGAAGAATTGATCGTGGCGCCGACAACCGGGTCCCCCACACCTTTGTCAACGGGGATGGACTCACCTGTGATCATTGCTTCCTCAATGCTGGCTTGACCTTCGATAATTTCACCGTCAATCGGGATTTTCTCACCGGGTTTCACGACGACGATATCTCCGATTTTTAAGCTTGAGGCGGGAACTTCCCTCTCTTGGCCCTCGATCAGAATTCTTGCTTTATCGGCTTGAAGTTCAAGCAGGCGCTTTAAGGCTTGACCTGCACGGCCCTTGGCTTTGGCTTCCAGGTATTTGCCAAACCGGACAAAGACAATCAGTAAGGCGGAGGTATCAAAGAAAGTAGGCCCCACAAAGAAAATTTGCGGAAAGGTTGTCATAACACTATAGGCATAGGCCGCTGTTGTCCCTAGAGCGACCAGAACGTCCATATTGGCGGTCCCGTTTTTCAAGGCATGATAAGCCCCCCGGTAAAAGGTCCAACCGGCAGTAAACTGGACAATGGTCGCCAAAACAAACATAATATATACACTCGTCTGACTCATCCGCACATACATAAGGGGCATAAGGGGTGCGGAAAGAATAGCGCTGAAGATCAGCCAATAAAGCTGCCTTTTGACGGCTTTATCTTCCCGGTTTTCTTCTTTGTTTTCAATGGGGGTATAGCCTGCGTCCTTTACCTGCTCAAAAATTCCTTCCAGACTTATAACATTGGGGTTAAACTCGACGCTTACCGTTTCAGTGGCAAAGTTGACAGTAGCTGAGCTTACTCCAGGAGTATTTTTTAATTTCTTTTCAATGGTTAAGGCACAGTTGGCACAGCTCATGCCACCGACCTTGAACTGCTGCTTACCCTCTTCTTCACCTTCGCTATAGGCCCCGTAGCCCAGGTCCTTGACCTTGTCCAAAATATCTTCCGTTTTCACAAGACTCGGATCATATTCTATCGCCAGTTTTTCCGAGGCGAAATTCACCGTTGCCCGCTTGACGCCGGACATTTTTCCTACCCCTTTTTCAATGGTCAGGGCGCAATTGGCACAAGTCATACCCGTAAGTTTAAACTGCTTTTGCTCCTCATCTTCTTTGTCCGCACTTGGGGCAAGCGGCTCACTAATTCCTGGGGAACTTTTTTCCCCATCCGCGCGGCCTTGATCCCGGAGCGCTTCCTCCTCCCCGCCGGGCTCAGCCGGCAGCGGTGTCAAGGAATATCCCGCTTCCTCTATGGCCTGACGGAGATCCGCCTCTTTAACCTGGCTGGGGTCATAATCAAAATCAGCTTTCGAATCCTCCAAAGAAACTCTTACATTTTCCAAGCCCGGCAGCCCTTCCAAGGCCTTGCTTACTCTGTTTACACAATGCTGGCAGGTCATGCCATAGACTGAAATCTGTCCCGGTATTTTAACCTGGTCCTCTTTATCGACCTGCTCATACTCCAGGTCGTCGACTTCGTAGCCCGCCTCTTCAATAGCCTGGCGGAGGCTCTGACGGTCGATCACAGAGGGGTCCCAGTCAAAAGTAGCTTTTTCTTCGGCTAGCAAAACCTGAACATTGTTTACCCCGGAAAGACCTTCGAGAGCTTTGGCAACCCGCTTAACACAATGTTCGCAGCTCATGCCCAGGACTTTAATTTCGGATGCTTGTTCTTGTGCCATTAGGTATCACCTCACTGCCCTATTTCATCATTCGGAAAATGGTTTTTAGTACTTCATCGATAACTTCCGTATCCTTCGCTTCCAGCCGCTCGCAAACGCATGACTTCATGTGTTTTTCAAGCAGCAGTTTGGAAACACCATTAAGGGCGGACTGAACAGAAGCGATTTGATTGAGAATATCGTCGCAGTACACATGCCTTTCTATCATACCTTTAATCCCCCGCACCTGACCTTCGATCCGGTTCATGCGGTTGGACAATTCTTTGATCGTTTTTTCATTGTGATGGCTTTTTCGTTCATTTTGACCGCCCATTTCAGCTGAGCAACTCAGGCAAGATTGAATTTCCTTATCTTCATCCATTTAAATCACTCCCTTAATACAGTTATATAGTATACCCCCCTAGTCTATTTGTCAACTAACAAAGAGCTTTCCCGTCCAAAGGATTTTTAGATTATAAAATAGCTTTTCCTTCTTAAAACAAAACAATGTGAGGTTTTTTTCATCGTTTTCATCGTTTTCAGCGTATTTATCCGCTGACTGATCCGCTCTAAAACTTCCGCTGCTGCAAGCGGTGAGTTAAGAGCGGCTAAGTCCCTGGATAAGTGCGACTAAGCTTCAGATGGAGTTAAAACTCCACCTGAATCAAGTCTTCTTTATTCTGAGATTGTGTTTTAAACAGCCTATAAACTAATTAGGAATATCTGGAATCATCCAGGAAGCTATGCATTCGCACGGCGATAGTATTGAACTTGTGTTCATTTTTATAGTGGTGAACAATAAAAGGCTTAGGATATTGTCCACCCTTTTAAAGTCGCTACGTTAATGATCTTAATGTTTAGTGTGAGGGAATCTTTTTGACGCGGCTAAAAATAGGCCTCAAGAAAGCTGCTTATAACGTCGTTCAATTCTTTCCTCAGCTATTAATCCCATTTTCTTAAAGCTCAAACCATGTTTCCCATAGACCTTGTTCTTTCCGAATATGAACAATCTGTCCAATGTGATATGCATTGTGCATGGCCAAATGCGTCAACGAAGTCCACCAGCATTCATCTTGATCTGGGTGAGTTCGACTCTCCAGCTTCGCGTCGTCGCAGTTGCTAATGGCCTCTTCCCATTGTCCCAATACGTAATTTAATCTTTGCAGCATATTATCCCAGTTATCATCAAGCTCGCTGAAAGCTCCCTGCTCGAATGTTTCAGCGTTGGATATTTCCATTGGAGATAAGGAACCTTCTTTAAACCTTTGCAGATAGCGTTCATTCCAGAATACAAGATGGCGGATAATACCAATGATTGAATTCGCGGATTGTTCACCGCCTTTGGTAACCTGGTCCTCGCTTAGTCCTCTCAGGGCAACATTCAATGGCGGAAACCATCCATCTTTATGATGGCATGAATACAACTGTGTAAGCAAAAGTTCTTTCCGATTTGACATCCCTTTACCCCTCTCTTTATAGATCATTTTTTTAAAGTTGAAGTAAACCAGAGCTTTAGTCATACATCCTCTCTCGGCAGTTTGCGTGAATAATGCAATCTTCCTTCAACTCCATACTTGATTTGCGGAGTACTATAATCATAGACAAGAAGATACTCTTGGATTTGTTCTTTGGTCGGAACGTTTCCCAGTATACTAGAGGTACTTCTTTCATTCAAAGCTTAAATTACTTCATTACAGGAATAGCTCCTTTCGTATTAAAATTACTCTTTATTTTTAATCGTTTGTTTAAACATCTACATTAAGGCTTCAGCAGAAATTTTTGTGTTCATCTCTTTTTCTCTAACCCTAAGCAATAAAGTCGCTTCAGTAAGAGCACCAACTAATACCAACACCAGTGCGTATTTTATATTGCTTCTACTATATAAAATACCAAAACAATTCATCCCTAAAGGTTCTAAAATAGAGTAAAACATGAACCTAGCACTTGCAAATCTTCCCAAGTATTCTCTTGGAACTCTTTTCTGAAAATATGTATTAAGAAATGCAAAACCACTTGAATTAAACATCATTCCAAAGAAACAAATTAAAGAAAAAAATGCAATTATAAAAATAATATTTGATTTAAGAGCGTTTCTTACGCCTTCAAATCCTACTATAAGTAGTATAGAAAAAGGAATAACCTTTCCTATACGACTAATAAACAATGAAGTTGCATCTGAATGCCTCTTTTTTAAAAACATTACTAACATAGGTGAAGCTAGTACACCAACCATAACGAAAGTTTGAGATATTCCATAGGCATATTCTGGCGCCTTTAAAACACTAACTATAATTACAGGCATACCAATGGTATAAAAAGGATTAATGAAGAATCGTGAGGCGCCTACTCCCAAAGTTGCACACATTAAATCCTTATTACTATATAAATTGAGTTAAGATATTCATACAATTTGTCGATATTCTTTCTGAAGCTACTTTATACAAAAGATGAGGATAAAAATGAGAGCATCAGAGGAAGAATTAAAAGCCATTAAATCGGCTATGGATAAAGAAAAGAAG
>NZ_JAVHUW010000067.1 GCF_030954495.1 Candidatus Desulfosporosinus nitrosoreducens
GTTACACTAACGGCATAAGTTCCAGCGGCAAGTTTTGCAGCATCTTGCCTGCTAAATTGAGCTGTCATACCATCTGTCGACCATGTAACAGCACTGATATTGAAGGCAGTATTGTTATATGTTGCAGCAAATTGAGCCTTAGATTGCTCATCTGAAGTCAGAGCTCTGTTAAATGCAACTCCTAAAGTAGTGCTGTTGATGGCAGAGACATTCTCAACTGTTAAAGCTTCAACAGCATTAACAGTTACTGTAGCAGAAACATCAGCAACTTTACTATCTGGATCAGTTACATTGTCTGGTAATGTGACTTTGCCAGTAAAAGTATAATCACCAGCTGTAGCTGCATCATAGTTGTCGCAACTCCAAACGATAGCAGCATCTTTAGTAGAACCATCGCTTAATGTTAAGGTAACACTTTGATCAAGCTTTGCCATAGCATCAGCCATTGTTGTTCCATTGTCAACAGTAACAACAGTACTGTTAATAGCACTTACCGATGCAACAGTTAAAGTTTGTGTAACAGGTGTTAATTGAGCTTCAATCATAGCTTGAACATCAGCTGCGCTAGCTGTTGGATTAGCTTTGAACAGAGCATCTGATTGTGCAACGTCATAACCTTTTCCGTTAACTTCATAGGAATAGCTGCTCATATGAGCTAACAAATCAAGAAATGTGTTAGGGTGTAATATTAATTGTGTAACACTTCCAATATCACTTGAACCCTTCCAAAGATCGCCGGTTGATGCCAATACTGGAGTTGCAGCCATAGCAGTTGAAAGCACAGTAGCAATGGCGACTTTCGACATTCCCACAATAAATTTATTTTTCATGTTAGTGCTCCTTCAAATAAAGATTTTGAGTACTGAGGGGTAAGAGTCACCCCCTCAGTACTTATCTTTGACTTTAGTTTATTAAAAAACTAACTAATTGAGTTTTTATTGCGGAACAACAGTATAAGTTGTTCCATCAACCGTAATGGTTATAGAATTAGTAGATGTTACATTGACGATAGTTAATACACCTGAGTCGATGGTATAATCCGCTCCTTCAGTTTTAGCAGCGCCATCAACCGTTACAGCTGTTACTGCTTGATAACCAGTCGGCAATGTTACTTTAGCATAAGGTTGGCCAAGTAATGTGTCGAAGTTTCCTGACAAAGTATCAGCCGCGGCAATGTTAACAGTGAAGTTAACAGTTGTCGTATTTCCGGAAGCATCTTTGACAGTCAGTACATAAGCACCATTGTCAGAGATAGCTGTACCTAACGCATAGTCAGCAACTGCAGTGCCATCTTTGGTAAGGGATACGCTGGCAATGTCAGTGTCTGCACTAGCTGGTGTAACAGCCGCTGTATAGGTTTGGCCATCAGTTACGCCTGTTACGGTAGGAGCTGTGGTGTCAGCTGCGGCAGTGTTAACAGTGAAGTTAACAATTGTCGTATTTCCGGAAGTATCTTTGACTGTCAGTACATAAGCACCATTGTCAGAGATAGCTGTACCTAGTGCATAGTTAGCAACTGCAGTGCCATCTTTGGTAAGGGATACGCTGGCAATGTCAGTGTCTGTGCTAGCTGGTGTAACGGCTGCGGTATAAGTTTGACCATCAGTTACGCCTGTTACGGTAGGAGCAGTGGTATCACCAGCTACGCTATCAGTAACGTCGATTTCGAGGGTTTTAACAAATCCTGAAGCAACACCAGATAAGATAATTTTATCTCTAGGCTGGAGATTAGTACCTGCCGGAATTCTTCCGTCAGTCAGTGTCAGCGACGAAGTCGAGCCATCTGCTCTGGTCACTGCGGCACTGAGATATGACAGCGGAATTGCTTTTGTACCATATTGATCCTTGGCATAGATGTATACTGGGCTACGTCCGGAATTTGATCCGCTGGAATCAAATCTTTCGAGAAGAGTGCCGTCATGCATGTAGTCAACGCTAACAGTAGCATCGTCGCCCAAATCGTTAATGGTAACGCCAGGTTTAAATGTGGCTGAGGATACATAGATACCCGTCGGTGTAGGTGTTGCAGTTGAAGATTGGATAGGAGTTGTTACGGAGTGTATTAAACCATCAGCACCTTTAACAGTTACGTTTAAGGTGGTGTTAGAAGAAGTAACGTTGTCCCCTAATTTCTTCGCATACACGTAGACATTTTGCCAATCATAAGGCTCTGAATAGGGATCTGCAGGATATGGAGTATATGCAGCAAAGAAGTCTTTGCTGTCAACACTAGCTCCAAGAACACTGCCGTTTGTTAAGATGACCTTAGATCCGCTTGCAGATTTACCATAGATAAATGGTTCAGCCGCATATGCATTTTGTCTGGGTGTAGCCGTAGCCTCATCTGTAGCCTCAGCGACATAGATCGGATCTGTAACCGTATCTACATAGTAATCTTTGATGTCGTTGTTTTTCAGAACGGAGATGGTTACTGATTTGGAATCAATAACAGCGGTCGGGTCACTAGCAGCAAGGTTAACCAAATCGAAACGAACCGTTCCTGAGCCGCCGTTGCTTTCCAGACCAGACTTAGCCACAACGCGAACACCATTTCCGCCATAGATTACCGGGGAACCGCCAGTCAGATTCTCGCCGGAATCCGAACCGACAACAGAAAGATCACCGGTAGCAGTTGCTACAACTTGATAGTTAAAGTTCGGATCTGCGGTTGTATTTTTTCCGCCTTTGAATTTACCTTGCATGTCAATGACTCGGCCGTATTGGTCTTTTACAGTAAGTCCGCCGTAGTTCCAGCCAAAGTCAATGCCTTGCGCTGAACCACTTTGCATATTGGTGGCTAATACGGTTTGGTCTAATTGTAAGGTGTCAGCTTTGGCAGCCTTTTGAATATTGATCGTAATGGAGCTGTATTTACCGGTTGCAGTATTTGCAGTGATAACTTGCTGTCCGTCAATACCAAATCCTGCTTGAGTGCTCGGACCACACCACAGACTGGCAGTTCCATCGGAATTTTGCTTGAGGAATGCGTTCGTGATGGTGAGGTCAGTAGTGCTGAGATCAGACCACTTGGTAAGTACTTGTCCGTTTTGGTCTAAGGCACGGAAAGGAATTTGCTTGCACTCATCAACCGCAATGCTGTCTGCGGGAGCCATAATTGTGAAGCTGTCGATCTTCGAGGATTTATATAAGGTTGTGTTCAGCGTTGAAGTGGTTCCGGACCATGTCATAGCCGTAATAACCGTCGGCATGTCCACCGTCATGGAAGTACCTGAAGTGTTGTTAACAATGACCTTGATAACCGCTTTGTTGGAATCGCTGGGATCTTCTTCGACGCTGGCTTGGACATAAGAGTTTGAAGTGGTAAGGAGATTGTCGTTGCCATTGCCGTCGGAATGTAAAATCAAACCGCCCTTAATTAAATCATAGCTGGTTGTTGGGTTGCCGCTGATATCTGTAGCCGTGTAGCTCGCATAGAATACGCTGGAATCTCCGTCAGTCAATTTCTTGCCGTCAGCATTGGTCAACTCGCCAAGTTTGAAATCACTTAAGGTACCGACTTGGGTTGAAGTTGTCAAAGTAGCGCTTGTCGACACCCCGGAGGTCGAGTCATAACCGGTAATGACTACGGTAGAGAATTGCATAAGGTTTTGAACATTTGAGTCTAACGTAAGCAGGCCGTCCTTAGCATCAACGCTGCCCACACCGCTTTGGAAGCTTAAGCTGTTGGCCAGTCCGCCGGTTGTGATATCGTTTCCGTATTGGTCTAATACTTGATAAGTTGCATAACCTGTTTGCGTATTGTCTTTGTTCGTAACGACTCCTAATTTGGTAGCCGTAATGTTAATAGCGGCGATCTTTTGTTGATCGACAGTGACTGAGGTTGTTCCCAGATCTGTTGTGTCATCTTTCACATCAACGGTATAGGTTCCTTGAGGGAAGTTCGCCGAATTTTGCAGGGTAGCTTCAGTATTGCCGGAGTTCCAGGTAGTTGTTACAGTCATAGGTGTGGAAAAGTTCTCCACATCGAAGGTAACCTTGGAGGTATCGGCAGGTGCATGGTTAAAGACAACCTTAAAGGTGTCGGCTCCAGTTGCGGTTACGGAAGTTACGGACAAGGGGCCGCTTTGATCAACTTGACCGTTTTGCACTGCGGAGAGTACGCTGTCAGGAACAACTGCCATGCCGCCGAGAGCTGTTACTACAGCACCGCTGGCGAGTTTGCCGTGTACAAAACTTGCTGCTGCAGGAGCGGTTCCGTTTGTGAGAACGATCGGCGATTTGGTTTGAGCTGCCAGAGGTGCTCCGGCAAGAGCGTCAATTCTGGTTTCGCCGTTGGCCACAAATACGTTGCTGAACTGCAGTTGGGAAGCGAAGTCTTGGATAACTTGATTGTTGGTGTCATAAGCGGTCATTCCGGCGTGACGTGTTGCACTTGGGAATTGGCCTTTAACCGCATCACTGATGATGCCTGTTCCGCCGATGACATCGGAAGATGTAATGCCCGAGTTAGCCGCTAAGTAAGCGGAAACACTGGCAGGAATGGAATCTTTGTCGGTTAAGAGAATAGGCTCGTTAGCAGCGGAAGCGATGGATGCAATGGAGAGAGCATCGGGAATTCCGTTGGCTACGGCAACTTTCGTTACACCGCTCATCTTTTTGGCGATGTTAACGGAGGTTTCAGCGCGGTCCATACCGCCGAGGGGAACAACTGTGATACCCATGCCTGTCAGTTCATCAAGAACTCCTTGGCTGATAACGGCAGTTCCGCTGGTAACATAAACAGTTTTAACACTTAATTTGGTGAGTTCAGCCTTGGTGTCGGCATCAAGGGTGCTTCCTGCTCCGGTTAAAAGGATAGGAGCCTTTAAGTAGGTGGCGAGCGGTCCAGCTGTCAAGGCGTCAACCATACCATAGGAGGTGGACGATGCGAGGATTGCTGTTCCGGTCCAACCTGTTTGATCTGCGATCGCATTTGCAGTCTGAGCCGCAGTGGTGCCTGCCAAACGAGTTGGTACTGCACCGTCAGCAAAAGCATTGAACGGTACTGTTGTCAAGGCCATACCAGCGATAGCTAACGATGCTAAAGCTTTTTTAGTTTTTTTCATGTAGTGAATATCTCCTCTCGTCTTTGGATCTCTTCTGTCTGGTGAATGAACTATCTCTCCCTTTACATAGGACGTCTTTTAGGTCGTCCCTCACCCCCTTAACATGAGTAGCACAATCTTTAGACATTGCGCAATATCTAAAAGCAGTCTGCAGGCTTTAAGTGGGAGCGTCCCCCCTGAGGATGAAGAGTCTCATCCCGCCCGCGACATACCCTTTAGAACCGCATCGGTGAATTGAAGAAACCACAAAAAAAGGTCTGCATTAGCTATATGTATTCTCCATAATAACTAATATTCCTGCTTACTGTCCGATTTTTTTTTATAGTCTTTTAATGGACGCTAAAATTCTCGGACAACTTCTAAGTTAGCACCTGTTTAGTTTACACTAAAACTTACTAGTTTTCCACCATAAGTCAAAAAATATACTGACTTAGACGGATTGAATCGAGTATACCATAGTTCCCGGTTTGAGATGTGAGCATCTTGTTAACATCCGTTAAAAAAGTTGTTTAGAAATATTGTTTTAGTACACATCACAAACTTAACACGAATTTCACAAGGAATCAATGCCTATTTCAGCCTACTTGCAAGGTTTCCCTGTAATTTCTAATAATTAGTAATCAATAGCCCTTAAATTTTAAAACTCCCTGATAAATTCCCAAGGCTGTTTTCCTTTGAAAATCCGCTGAACCTAAAAGCTTCTCTTCATTGGGATTGGATATGAAGCCAATTTCCACTAAAACCGCCGGCATCTTGGTATTTTTAATCACGTAGAAGGGTTCGTCCTTAACTCCGCGGCTGGGCAAGCCGATCTGCTTGACTAATTCGCTCTGGATGCTGGCGGCGAGAGCCTTCGATTGGCTGGCTACGGAGCTTGCCGAACTGTAATAGGTCGTCGTTCCGGAGGAACTGGGATTGCTGAAGGAATCATTGTGCAGGCTGATATAAAGATCGGCTTTCTGATCATTGGCTAACTTCGTCCGGGCCTGCAAATCTGAAAGCTCGGAATAAGTTCCCGTAGCCGGCGAGACGTCAGTGCTGCGGGTCAGGATGACCCGGGCTCCGGCGGAGCGCAGATCGTTTGCCAGATTAAGGCCAACGGCTAAGGTGTTGTTCTTCTCATATGTTCCGGATGGGCCGATAGCCCCCGTGTCCGGTCCCCCATGCCCCGGATCGACGACGATAGTTACACCCGCCAGCAGGGAAGACGGCTGTACCGTTCCTTCCAGCATACCTATAACCTGATCCGTGACAGCCCCGGTTCCGCCGATAATCACCACGCTCAGCGGACTTTCAGTGGGCCTGGATAAGACGGAGTAGGTTGGCCCGGGCAGCGTGGTTTTCTGGGTCATGACGATCCCGGCATGCTGTTTGGCGGCTAAGGCCCCGGCGGCAAGGGCATCGGGGAAATTCTCTCCTGTAACCATATACATGGTTGTCGCGGTGAGATCGTCCCGGGCAAAATCATAGACGTCCGCCGCAGTCTCGTAGCGATCATTGCCGGCAATCCTTTGGACATTGCTCAGGCCGTTTAGCGTCGCAGCGGACACCACCGCTTCACCGCCGATGACAATTGTGTTGAGATCTCCGCTTTGCTGAAGAGTGTTGAGCTCTTGTTGCGTGGCCTCGGGCATGGCTTTGGCTCTTGTCAGCAGAATCGGAGTCTCTGTTACCCCCGCGTAAGCGGAAATAGCCAGAGCATCCGGAAATTGTTCGCCGTTAGCCAGAATAACCTGCCCTTTAACCCCTATGCGCTCAGCGACTTTTTGCGCGGTTTCATATTGATCTTGTCCCCAGATGCGCTCCGGTTGGGGAAGGCCCGACTTTTGAATATCCGTTTCCACCTGAGGACTTAAAGCGGCCACCCCACCCAGGAGAATAACCTTTTGGGCGCCCAGGCGATGAATTTCATCCATAACTCTCGGATCGACCCCGCCAACCGGGGTCAGCAGAACAGGAGCATCTAACTGATGCGAAAGTGGCGCCGCAACCAAAGCATCCGGAAAATGATCGCAATTGGCCAACAGAACTGTATCCGCGTGCTGCCACCCTGTCTGGGAAACGGCAATGGCGGTGTCGATCTGTCTCTCCCCGTAAATCCTTGATGTCTCAAAGTTTAAAGAAGATGCCATCGCCGGACTCTGAAGTCCTATCAGGAAACCTAGAACTACGAGGAGCATCCCGATAATTCTCCATTTTAAGCGTGCCACACCAAAATCCCTCCTTATTATTTACAACTCTAGATAATTCGACATAGTTAGACGATGTCCTGCCGGAAAATGTGGTACTTTATCCCAGGCCTTAATTAAGCAGCGCTTTCACATTCTGCACAACCTCATCGGGCAGCACGGCTTCCCCTCCCAGCGCCTCAATCTGCTTGCCCTTCCACGACCCTAGCAGGGCCGTTAAATTTGAAGGCATTTCGCTGCGCGTAGGAACCAAAACAACCATGGAGCCTTGCAGCGCCGCCCGGACAGCTCCTGTCAAAGCGTCGGGGAAATTCTCTCCCGTAGCCAGTTCCAACTTCGAAGAGCTGGGCGGATAGGTTTGTAAAACAGCAGCCGCAGTGTCATAGGCTGTGTAGCCATTAATCCGCCTGGGTAAAGGAAGCTGGTCTTCGATCGCGGAACTCACCACGGCCGTGCCTCCTATGACCAGAGTATCGGAAACATTCAGCTCTTTAAGTGTGGTCTGAGCATCCCCGGATAAAGCATCTGCTTCCGTCAGCAGAATGGGAACTCCCTGGCGCGCAGCCCAGGCTGAAATCGCTAAGGTGTCCTGGAAGCGGTTAACATTAGCGATAACGGCTTTTCCTTTAGTCCCCAGCTCCTCGGCGATGGCCCGGGCGGTGCTTTCCGCCGTATAACCGTAAAGGCGTTTTACGGTATATGTCTGCTGAAGTTCAAGCTCAATGGCTGCGGAAAGAGCGGCGGGACCGCCTAAAAGACAGATTGTTTTCGGAGCCAGACGCTGGATTTCTTCTTGTACGTCCGGGCTGAGCGAGGAACCGGAGGTAAGTAAAATCGGGGCTTGAAGCTTGTAAGCAAGAGGAGCGCCGGCCAAAGCGTCCTGGAAGTGGTTTACCTGAGCAAGAATGACCGTATCCGCTCCGGTGGGAAATGTGGCCTTAGAGATCTGGACAGCTGTCTCCTCAGCCGTTGCTCCCGCAAAGCGCTGAGTTCCCCCTTGCTCATCATTCTGAGCCGTCCCCAGGGCATAAATTCCCGGGCTATAGAGGCCAAACTGGGCTTTGCCGTCAAAGAAATCTCCTCCTAAGGCAATCCAGCGCTCTCCATCCCAGTGATAAATACTCTGAGGTGAATCTCCATTTAATGAAGGATTGCTCCACTGCAAGGAAAGTATTTCCTGAGGTGTCTCACCTCCCCAAGTCACATCAAAGACCGGGGTGAGGAATTCCGCGCCGCCGGGCAGAGCCGCGGGAGGATCAACCTGCTGCAAAACAACGTTGGCAGATGTGTCAAAGGCTTGGAAAGGAGCAGTTAAGCTGAAAACAGTGGAACCGGCTGAAGTCTGCACGTTTCCTCCCAGTGGTCCGACCTTGGCCGGGGATGGGAGTGTTTCCTGAACCTGGTTGGCCAGACTCACGGCAAGTTTAACGTCAACTAATCCGTAACCATAGCTGTCGTCCCGTCCCAAAGTTCCTAAATCCTTGACGCCAACTTCCATGGCTTTAACGACCTGATCCCGCGGCCAAGCGGGATGCTGCCCCCAGATAAGGGCCGCCTCTCCGGCCACAAAGGGTGCGGCCATGGATGACCCGCTTGCTTTGGCATACCCCGGCCCATCCGTCTTACTCCACCAATCGCTGGTAATTTCATCCCCGGGAGCAGCTAAACTGACTTCCGGACCTGTAATGGAATAAGGCGCAACAGTATTATTGCGGTCTGTGGCACTGACCGCTATGACCTGAGGATCTGAAGCGGGATAGCCGATCCCGGGGTTTTCTTCGGTCGAAGGATCGTAGTTCCCCGCCGCGGAAACCAGCAAGCAACCCTTGTTAAAGGCATAGGTGACAGATTTTTGAAGAATGTCGGAAGAAGTTACGTTTTCTGAACCAAGGCTAAGGTTAATAATCTTAGCCCCATGGTCCGCGGCCCAGACGATGCCGGAGGCAATGGCATCGTTATACCCATTCCCTTCGGAATCCATGGCTTTGATTGGCATGATCTTCGCCCGATAGGCCACGCCGACAATCCCCACGTCGTTGCGTTCCGCCGCAGCGATGCCGGCAACATGAGTGCCGTGCCCATTGTCATCCTGGCAGGCTCCCGGCACTTCACTCCGTGTGATGGCGTTGTAGCCCGGAACGAGATTGTCTTGCAAATCGGGATGGTCAAGGTCTACGCCGGTATCGACCACGGCAATCGTCACGCCCTGCCCCGTGGCCCCCATCCCCCAGGCCCCCTGCACATCTCCATTGGTAATGGACCATTGGTCTTCATAATAAGGATCTTGAGGAATTGAAGAGTCTGTCGCAACTGCCAGGGTGTGACGGCAATTTTCTTCCGCCCCCAGGATACCGGGGGTATTTTTTAAAGCTGTGATCACTTTGGAAACATTAATCTTGTTCTCGAAGCCCAGAGTCACATAGTTGAGGGGACCGCGGCGCATAATTACAGCTTTAAACCGGTCGGCTACTTCAAAAGCGTCCGTCTTGGGGGCCAGAGAGACAACGATTTGAGCTTGAGCCGTCTGTGAAACGGAGCTTCGAACGGAACCGTTCCGGCCGGTTGAAAGCAAAGGGGCAGCTTGAAAATTGGCGGCAATTAACCCTATAACCATAAAAGGTACAAAATAATATTTAGTTTTACAGGCTAATTTATGGATCAAATCTTTCTTTGTAAAAACGTTCTACACCTCTTTCTTCTAAACTAGACAATAGTCACTGACAACAATAAATGGTACTTCGACAGGAATCATTGCTTTCCTTTGTTATGAGGAAATCTTAACATATAAGTTTTTAGGCATATTGCTCAATTGTTTGATATTGGCAATTGATATTGTCGAATTTTCGGCAGGTTTTCTCCTTTAGGCAACGAATAGTTAAAAGGCAGCGTTTGGCAAGATTCTTGGCTGGAGATTTCAACATAGCCTAAAGGAGGAAAGGATGATTAAATTTTTCACAAAGAGATCATTACCAACATTAATTAGAAATAAAAAGAGCAGGTTCGGAATTGCGTCCTGCCTTATTGCGCTCATTTGCTGCTCGGCCCTCCTGGTCAGTCTTTTCCCTTTTCAGCCTCTCGAAGTGCAAGCTGCTTCCAGCGAAGCGCTCACAGACCGAATTTACGGGAATACACTATATGATACGGCTGTAGAGATTTCCAAGAAAGGATGGGACCAGGCTCCCGTTGCCGTCCTGGCCACCGGAGGAAACTTTCCGGATGCGCTTACTGGATCTGTCCTGGCCCACAAAGTAAATGGCCCGCTGCTTTTAACGGAATCGGACCATTTGAACGCCGCTGTTTCCGCGGAATTAAAGCGCTTGGGTACACAAAGGGTCTATCTTCTGGGGGGGACCGTCGCTTTAAGCAGCTCCGTCGAAAAGGCTCTCCAGGATCAAGGGATTGTAACAACACGCCTGGCCGGTCAGGATCAGTACGGAACAGCCGCGGCTATTGCCAGTGTGGCAACTCCGACTTCCAACCAGGCCTTTATCGTTAACGGCGAGCACTTTCCCGATGCTTTAAGCATCTCTTCCTACGCCGCGGCTCAAGGAATACCGATTTTACTCACCCGTTCCGATTCCCTACCCGCGGATACGGCTGCGGCTCTGGCTCAAATGGGAGTTCAGCAGGTAACTTTGATTGGCGGCAATGCCGTCATCAGCGCAGCCGTTGAAGATCAACTTGGCAAACTTCCTCAGCCGGTTAAAGTCACCGCCCGTTTCGCCGGTTATGACCAGTATGAGACGAACACGATCGTCTTGAATCAGCTTCCCTTCGACAGCTCCCAAGTTTATGTCGCCACAGGGATAAACTTTCCGGACGCTTTAGCGGGAGCCGCGCTGGCCGCTAAAACCAACTCTCCGATTCTTTTATTTCCTTCAACCCAGTTAGCTGCCTATACTGCCACATATCTCGATCAGAAAAGGGCCTCGGGCACGGCCTTTACGATTCTGGGGGGGTGGGGCGTTATCAATTACAAAATGGAGAGCATCCTGCGCACAGGAGCCGCACAGCCGCGGATTTCCCTGCAGTACACGCAAGGGGGATTAAGCGGGGCGAAAGGAATGCTTAGCCAGCTGCAATCTATTCCTTCTCCGGCTACCGATTACGCGGACATAATCGCCCCCAGCTGGTATTACCTTGACGACACCGCCAACGGCAATGTGACGGGGGGCTGGGATGCCACCTCGGGCGACTATACTCAGTTCACCAGCGCCGTACATGCCCGGAATCTCAAGGTCCTTCCGGTGATTCAATCCAGCTGGGACAGCCCTAAAACCGCGGATTCCGTGCTGGCTTCGGCAGCAGCCCGGGCCAATTTGGAAAATCAAATTATCTCCCGCATCCAAAGCACCAACTCGGATGGGATTGTCATCGACTTTGAGCTCATGAGCGGCAGTACGGGACCTAATCTCACTCAGTTTATGAAAGAACTTTATGCCAAACTTCACCCTGCCAACAAATTGCTGATCGAAGCCGTTATGGCCCGCACAGGCTCGGAATCCTGGCTCACTGAGTTTAACTACGCCTCTCTCGCTCAATATCTCGACTACCTGGACATCATGACTTACGACTATAGCCACTCAACTCCCGGCCCTATTGCACCTTTGGATTGGATGAACAAAGTGCTGCAATATACCGCCGGCCAAGGAGTTGACATGCGCAAAGTGCTTCTGGGCATACCTTATTATGGGGTTGATTGGTGGACAACATCTTCATCCTCGGGGAGCAGCGCTTCCTATCAGCGGAAATCCGGAGGAATGGCCGAACTTTCAGCCCTCGCTCAAGGTCCGGTGCAGCGGGACTCTTCGCAAATTCCCTATTTCCATTACACGGATTCTTCAGGCACCCATACTGTCTATTATGACGATGCACAAAGCTGGAACGCCAAGCTTTCCCTGCTTAATCAATACGGGCTTGGCGGCATCGGGGCCTGGTCCCTCAGCTGGTCCCTGAATCCAGCCAGCTCCAACGCTATTTTCCCGCTTCTCAAGCAGTATTTGCGATAAGCAAAGCAGAGCTTTCCTTCGCTAAAACATCCACCGCAACAAAAACGTCCTCACTCCACGTCATAGTGGAAGAGGACGTTTTTTTAACCATTTTTTATAAATAACTACTAAGAAAGTCATCGGGAGCAACTGCTTTGACAGGCGAATCGCTAAAATCTTTCAGATTGCGAGTAATAATTAAATCGAGCTTTTTTCGTTTGGCACAGGCTGCCAGCAAAGCGTCTTCGTAATCCTCTACCGGCATTTTGAGGGCTTTCTCACAGTCGCTTCCCGTAACCTCAAGGACAGGGAACAAAGCGAAAAGTTTCCCAAGCACCTGCTTTGCCTGGTCCACGTTCCGAAAATGCCTTTGAATCAAATAGTAAATATCAGTTACGGAGCTTGCCGTTATAAAAGCGTTTAGTTTGTTCTCAGCAGCAAGCAGAAAAAGCTTTTCAGCGGAAACTTGGTAAGGGATGCGGCCAATCACTGCGTCAAGAATAACATTTGTATCAATCAATACGTTCATGTTTGCTTAACCTCTCCTCTCGCGCCTGTTCTAAAGAAACATCGTCCGGAAGAATGCCAAACAATGATTTTGCCAGCTCAACCTTATCGTCGTTTGTATGGGTAAGCTTCGCTATGCTTTTTCCGTTCTTAGTAATAATTATTTCCTCCTTGGCAGCCAGTGCCAGATACTTCCCGATATTTGTCTTAAATTCCGTTGCGGTGATAAGCACTCTAACACCTCCTTTATGACAATAACCCTGATATAAATTATTATATCAAATCAGAGCGAAATAGTTAAGTTAAATTCGTACGAATTAACTCGAGTAAAACAGAACGATTCAAAAGTTAATTAGTGACATAATAACTTTGCAGATTCTCCAAAAGGCTTATTTCCGATATCATACTCCATTATGGACTTCATCGTTTTAAGTTCTTCTAATTTGCTTTACAAGCCTCACATTGTATAATGATTATCAGCAATTAAAGAAGAAAACCCGGTTGTCGCCCGAAGACACTGTCTTCGCACGAGTTGCATAGCAAAAAAGCCTCTGGCGAAAGCGACCGCCTAGTTACTTCTATGCTGGGAAAACAATATAAACACAGTTATAGTTTCTGAATAGTACAAAGAAGAACATGAGGTGGCCTTATTGTTAATATTACTGACTATTTTCAATTCCGTACTGATGGTGACCGGACAAACCCTTTGGAAATTGGGAGCCTCAGGCAAAGAGGTGCACAGCCTCGGTCAGCTTCTTCGCCTTTTTCTGAATCCTTACATTCTTGGCGGCCTTATGGTCTATGCCTTTGCTTCGGTGCTCTGGATTTATGTCCTAAATAAAGGGGAATTAAGCTATGTTTATCCTATCCAGAGCACGGCCTTTATTTTTGCTATGATTATCGGAGCGACAATTTTCAAAGAAGAGCTGACGCCCACAAAGATTCTTGGGGTTTTGGTAATTTGCCTGGGCGTGATCATTATTACACGCAAATAAGCGGCAAAAAGGAGAACTTAGGTTTATCGCCGGAGTTCTCCTTTTTGCCGCTTAACTTCTATATCTTTTAGTTTTTATTTTTCACTTCTTTATACAACGGTATCTATACAACCGCGTCTAAGGGAACCTTATGCTCCAAAAACCCGACTCAAGTCCAGCGTCAGGTCCTCGAATAGTATTCGGGAACCTGGAACTTCGTGGCCGGTTCCTTACTCCGGCCAGATCCTGCTCATCATAGAATTCAGAATGATTGCCAGGCTTACTTTAAACATATAATACCCGCTCTTAAAGGGCGTAATCGACGAGCTTCCCGAGAGGCGGGCATCCATTTCCACCGAAACTTCTATGACCCGCATCCGGTTTTTTACCAACGTTACTATGGAATCGGGCTCCGGATAATCCGTAGAATAATGAGCCGACACCACGCGCAAGGCTTTCTGATTGTAAGCTCGGAATCCGGAGGTAGGGTCCGTATATTTCTTGCGGACTACGGATTGGATGGTTTTGCTTAATAAATAAATTCCCAGCCGCCTGGAACGGGCCGATTTGTAGGAAGTTTTCTCTAAGAAACGGGAACCGATGGTGACATCGGCTTTCTCCAGCAGAATCGGTTCAATCAATTTGCGAATTTCCTCCGCCCTGTGCTGTCCGTCCCCATCAACTTGGAGGGCAACGTCGTAGTGGTTTTTGACGGCGTAAAGAAACCCTGTCTGCACCGCTCCTCCGATTCCCAGATTCACGGGCAGGGAAATTACCTTCGCCCCGTAAGCGCGCGCAACTTCGGAGGTTTGATCGGTTGACCCGTCGTCGATCACCAGGACATCCAGCCGGAGGGACACTTGTTTAAGATTCTCTACTACGGCGCCAATGTTCTCAGCCTCATTCAAGGCGGGGACAATGGCTAAGATTCTTTTTTGCATAACGTTCTTTCTACACGTCCTTAAGCGGCTTATTTTCTCTTCCCGGACCTTGCCCCATTCCCGGATCGCGCTTCTCTGTCTCCGGGGATTTGGCCTCTACCCGTCTCAAGTCATCTTCCAGCAGGGCAATCTTCTGCACCAGGACACGATTTGTGGAACTCAATTTGGAAATTGCCAGGGAGAAATGAACACACAAAACAAAAACCAGCACTCCAAAGACCACAAAGATCGCCGAAGGTGCGTAATAAATCCCCATAAGGCTTGCCAAATATTCTATGCCATTCCTCCACAAGGAAAAAAAGATCATACCCAGACCGGCAACAATCCAGATCAGAGAATATTCGACAGCCAGACGGCGCTGCCGGACTTGCTCAATAATGAAACCTGTAACGAGAAAGCTTGTTATGAGTACGACGATTTGGACGCGTGACATATGAATTAGGCCCTCCTACCTGCTCGCTGTTCAACCCCTAGAATTTTTCCGATTCCTTTAAGCAAGACCACAAAGAATAAAGAACCCAGCAAAATCATGGCGGGCATGACAGGCAAGCGATAACGCCCTCCCGAAACCACTGTGATCATGCTGACAACAAAACTATAGTAGAGTATATACAGCAAAAGAAAACTGTATTTTTTGAGGCGGGCCAGACTGAGCACTATCCCGGCTGCTCCCAGAAGAAGATACCACTTGTCCAGGAAATCCCCCTTCATTTTGTATTCCTGGCCTTCGGGAGGGCTGACAGGTTTCCAGAACAGATTTTTCTCTTTAGCTATAGTGCGCTCTACAAACAACACAGGATGGCTGAGAATGTAGGAAACCCCAAGGCTCTTATATTCCTTTTCCTGTTCTTCAACAGGCAGCTTATCGATACGTTCTTTAACTGCCGGGTCATAGCTCGGCTGGTCAAAAACAAAGTACACATTGGTTATTGTCCGGGGATTGTTCCCTAAATAAAATTCATAAGAACCATAATTTGTCGCCGCAATAAACTGATGATATTTCAACTCATTGCGTATCCACCACGGGCTCATGACTATGACAGTCATCAGCACAATCAGACAGAAATCCCGCAAGGCCGCTTTCAGGCGCCAGCCTTTCATCCAGAAAATCCAAAACCCCAAAACGGGAAAATAAAGCAGAAGCAGGGGGCGCACAAGGTTGGCAAGCCCTATGACCGCTCCCAGGATCAAAAGAGTCCTGAGTTTCGGGCGCGCGACGTCCCGGGCATAGCGCGCCAAACAATACAAGAAGAGCCAGATCGCAAAGACATAGGTCACTTCAGTCAGGATGTACATCCCCCAAAAGGCAAACAGCGGATATCCTAAGGTCAGGAGATAGGGAATCCAGGCATACCTTCTGCCGAAAATCAGTTCCCCCGTCTTGTAAGCCAGCACCGCGCTGCCGGCCCCCAGGACGGCGTGAAGAACGGCTACCACCATGGTGTAGTTTTTTAAGCCAAATATTCCGTAAATCAAGGCCAGCAGCAGGGGATAGACCGGCCCGATAATATAGTCGCGATTCTTAGGAATCGCCTGCATGACCTGGTTGGCACCTTCGGCGAAATTGACCGTATTGACAAGCCCTTTACCTTGAAGAAAACTCTCGGCAATGTTCGTGTAAAGATACCCGTCCTTGGAGATAAAATAATGTACCTGATAAGATCTAATGTAGAGAAATTCAAGGCCTAAGGCTATGAAGAACAGGAGACCTGTTATCCATAGCCCTTGGGCTGCGCGATGTGGAAATTGCCGTGCTTTTTTATCCTGTTTATTCAATGACGCCCATCCTCTTGCAGGTTTTGGAGTATTACTGAGTTAAAACACTTTTAATCGTCTTTTCATTGGAACTGGGGATGACTCCCGTTCCGCCAAGAATATAGACCTTTTCAGTCTTTCCGGCCTGGCTTTGCAAATAAGCCTTGGTAGCGGAATTTATAGTTCCTTGCGGAATTAAGAGCATCGGACTTCCGGTTAAAGCGGCAAAGGCTCCTCCCGCTAAGCCGTCCGGGAAGTTTTCGCCGGTTGCTATCACCAGAGTCGTGGGATCTTGTTGGAAATAGTTCACAATCTCTAACATCGTATCATATTTCGTCTCCCCCGCCAAACGCAGGGGACCGAAACTTGCTAAGGGGCCGCCCTTACTGTCAAAGACCGGGGAAATGGCAAATTTTCCGCCTACGATAATCGTCTTCGTCACATTGAAGTCCTTTAGAAGCTGCAAGGTCGAGCCGGGCAGCGTGCCCTGTTCCGTCAGCAGGATGGGAATCCCCAAGGCTGCCGCCGGAGCGGAGGCAGATAGAGCATCCGGGAAACTCGTACTGGAAGCAAGGATAACCTGGCTGCTCGGCCCTATTTTACGGGCAATTTCAACGGCCGTATCGGCAGCCGTAGTGCCAAAAATCCGCTCATTGGGAAAGTTCGCCTGGGTAAGGGCATCTGTCACTGCCACATTAACCGCCCCCTCTCCCCCGATCACATAGACTTTAGTTTTAGCTCCGAGCCGTTTTAATTCCTGCAATACACTGTCATCAAGTTGGTCGGGAGTTGTCAGGAGCAAAGGAGCTTTTAGTTTCCTGGCCAGCGGAGCGGAGGCTAAGGCATCCTGAAAGCGGTCCACCCGGGCTAAGAGCACAACCGGCGCACTGTTGTCAGCCCACCCCTCCTGAGAAATCTTGATGGCAGTGTCTTCAGCCAGCGTTCCGCAGAGACGGCTTACCGTCGGAACTACGGGCTGCGGAGTTGGCGTCGGTGTAGGATCTGGTGCCGGTGTGGGACTTGGCGTAGGCGTCGGATCTGACGGCGGATTGGTGGTAGAACCGGAATCCGAACTGTTTGTTGCCTGGTAGCCTGCTTGGGCCCGGCTGGTGATGCCTGCATCCAGGCTCGGTCCCTGCAAAACAGTTAAATAATAGCCCGCCGCAGTGGTTTGGGAAGTGGCTGACCCGTCAAGGGCCAGTTTATCCGCCTCGGCCAAAAGCTTGGTATAAGCCCCTAAAAGACCGGATTTCGCCCGTTGAGCAAGGGTATCATCCAAACTGGACCCTTGCAATACAATACAGTAATCTTGAATGGCGCTTACGTAGGAGGAAGCGGTTCCCGCCAGCACCAGCTTATCCGCTTCATCCAGCAGTTTGCTGAGGGCGTTCTGCAGACCTGATTGGGCCTTTGCCGCCAGACCTCCGTCCAAACTCAGCCCTTGCAGAACCGTCCAGTAATACTTGGCGGCACTGGCATCCGAAGAATCTTTTCCCTCCTGAACCAGGGAGTCTGCTTCAGCCAGAAGGTTATTCTGAGCACTTAGGATTTTCTGGGAGATAAGGCTTTTATCCGTGATTGCCGCGCTATCATAGGCGGTATTATAAAAGCCCAGGGCGTAGTAAGAGGCCCAACGGGCGTAGTTGTACCAATAATCTCCGTTGGCGGCATCGGCGCCTGGCCCGCCTCCCGTTGACAGCAGCAGCGTTTGGTCGGCTGTAAGATCTCCGGTATGCGTCACGGCGGGCGTACTCCAGCGGCTGGAGTAACTCGGCGGATTTACCGGGGGCAGCAGCGCTGCCGGAAATTTGTCCGCTCCGGGAGCGAAGGTAACGGCGCTGTTATATTTTTGACCCATGAGGCTGAAAATTGAATCCTGATAGGCCGGTGTCCCTGTACTGACATTGGGGTTGTTTCGTGAGCCCCAACTGTTATAAGCCCATACGGCAAAGTACCAGTTCTCCAGAACGTTGCGGTCCCCATTGCCGATTTTCGGCGCGGCCCGCCATTTTTGATTCAGCATTTGACAGCCTGTTTCGATGTTAAAGTCGATATCGTTCTTCAGCTTATCCATCGTTGCCGTGTCGGCGGAATTGTAACTGGAGATTTGCATAATCCCGATGCCGATGCCGTCTTTGCCAATTAGAGGGTGATCCAACATAGGCTGACCCGTGGCGTCGAGCTGATATTGTTTCCAGCCGCTCTCCATCCAAGCGATGGCTTTAAGCAGGACCGGAGGAATGTTATATTTGTTTGCCCAATATTCAAGTTTATTCCCAATCTCAGCGTAGTAAGCTGTTTGATCCACTGCTGCCGAAGCTGTCTTAACCGGAATCAGCTGCAAAAAAAAGAGTCCAACCAGCAATATGGCCATAACCTTCCTGATTTGGCGAAAACCCATTCCTTTTCTCTACCCCTTCCCTACCAAGTCTTGTCCTATCTTTATCTTATTCGACAAGAAATAAAGCAGTTCCTCCTCAAAGGTAGAGAAAACTCCCTTTGACTGCCAGTATATTTCCCACCTATTTATCCAGTAAGATAAAAACGCTCCCTTTCCCAAACAGACCGGCAGGTTATCCGTTGGAAAAGAGAGCATATCACTAGAGGGAAATTTGCCAGCGGGAGATTTGCCCAACCGGCTCAGACAATAGTTCTTATAAAACTAAGAGATACAGGCGTGCTTTCTTCAATAATCCAGCCGTCTTTTTTATAAAAGTGAATGGCCCGCTGGTTCGTAGGAAGTGTGGATAAGCCCACTTTTTTATATCCCACCTGTTTCATTTTGGCACAGAAGTGCTTTGTGAGCAGGTTGGCCACCCCCCTTCCCCTATAGTCGGATCTGACGCCAATCGCCAAAATCCTTGCCGGAGCGAACCTGTCCCGTTCCCCTTTGCTCTCGCCTTCTCCCTGCCTTCTGAGAAAGAACGCTTGGAGAGCGGCCGCAATACAGCCTAGTCTTTGGCTGATATGTTTGCGGACGTAAGCATCCCGAAAGTATCTCAAAGTTACCAGGATAACAAGCAGCCAAAAGTTTTGACGATAAAATCGGGCAAAGGGTTCGCGCTCAATGGAGCCCAAGACGAAGCCAACCGGTCTGCCGTTGCTTTTCGCCACATAGCCCTGATTTGCAGAGGAATTTATAAATTGTGCGCAGAAAAGCCGCAGAAATTTCCCGCCCATGTGTCCCAGGAAATGATCGTAAAAAACTTCCTGGTATAAACGGACGATTTCAGGCAAATCTGCAAAGCACATGGCAGTCAGCTCAATACCGGATTCATATTGAGGCTTCTCATCTAACACAGGAAAAAACACTCCTTATCATGACTTCCTCCGTAATTTGGAAATTACTAGACCTAGAACTAGTGTAACCGGATCAAGCAATAATATCCGAATTTCAGCTCAAAAATTAGGGCAGCGGTAAAGCTTTGCTCTGCCGCTGCCCTAATGTCATCGTCTCGCTCTTAATATGCTCCTTTGCCGGTAAACACTACAAAAACCGTTTTCCAGAGAATTTTCAGGTCTAACCAGAAACTCCAAGTCTCGACATATTCTAAGTCAAAGTTCATAGTCTCACCCAAGGTCAACTCACTTCGCCCATTGACTTGCGCCAGACCGGTCACCCCCGGCAGGACATTAAGCCTGCGCCGCTGCTGTGGTGTGTAAAGCTTGGCGATCTCCGGAACCTCCGGGCGCGGGCCGACTAAACTCATATTGCCAAACAATATATTGAGCAGTTGAGGAAGTTCATCTAAACTTGTTTTCCTGAGAAAATGACCGCTTCGGGTAATGCGCGGATCGTCTTTTTCCTGAAAAACAAAGGTTTCCAGGTCGTTCACTTGCTCCAGCTTATCCTTAATGAGGGCTTCGGCGTTCTGTACCATCGTGCGGAACTTATAGATCGTATAAGGCTTACCTTCCAACCCCACCCGAGTCTGGGTAAAGATGGCCGGCCCTTCAGAGTCGGAGCGAATCCAAAGGACAATCAGCAGCCAAAAGGGGGACACCACAATGAGGAGCAATAAAGCGGCCACAAAATCCAACAACCGTTTCAAAGCCAGCTGCCACTGGGGATAGGTTAAACTTCCGCTTTCTACGGATGCCGAAGATCTCTGATCCATTGTTTTGTCTCCCTTCGAACGTTGCGAACTGCCTGTCTGTACCAGCATTGTGTTATCTCCTTTGAACCCTTAAATCCCCAGTTCTTTTAGCCAGCGCAAAATAATCCCGCTCCAGGCATAGTGCTTTTGCACAAACTGCCGCCCTCTTTTCCCCATTTCCCGGCGGTCAGGGTTAGCCTTCAAGTTCAAAATGGCCTGGGCCAGTTCTGCGCTGTTTTCCGGCTCAACGACAACTCCGCCGCCGGAAGATGCGACAAGTTCCGCCGCCTCTCCTTCCCCGGAATAGATGACGGGAACTCCCGAGCCGAGAGCGGGGAACATTTTCGAGGGACGCGCCCCTGCAAATAGTTTATTCTTTTTTAACGGAACAATACTCGCGGCGGCCAGAGAAAAATATCCGGGCATTTCCTGCACCGGCCGGAAATCAACAAAACTCACATTGGTCAGGCTTTTTTCCTTAGCAAGGGCTTCAAGCATGGGTTTTTCCGTACCGTCGCCGACAAACAAAAAGCGCAGGCCCGGTTCCTCCCGGAGCAGCTCAGCCGTTTTAAGCACAGATTCCAGACCCTGGGCATAGCCCATAGTTCCGGCGTAGATCAAAACGAAATCCTCTTCTTGAATGCCCAGGGATGAGGCCAAGGCCTGATCCCGCTCACGAGGCGCAAACAGCTCTAAGTTTACCCCGTTCGGTAAAAAAGTCACTTTATCTTCAGGAACACCCCGCTCCAGCAGTGAAGAGCATATGCCTTCGGTCTGACAGGATATCTTCCAGGCCCGCCGGTAAAGCAATTTTTCCAGCCACTCCGCCGCACGGATCATCCAGCGGCTGTTGACAAGTCCTAAAGCCACGGCCGACTCCGGCCAAAGATCCGAGATATTCATAATAATCCTTGTCCTGGTCAGCCGGCCATAAAGCAAAGCGGTGATCCCCAGAAAGAGGGGCGGGGATTCAAAGAACAGGATGTCTTGTTTTCCGGCTTTACTCAGACCCCAGCAAGAAGAAAAGACAAAGGAAAAATAGTTGAGAAGCCGCTTCCAGAACCGCCCTCTCTGCACCGGATAAATCCAGGTGCGCCAGACGGGGATGCCGTCCACCTCATCCCGCATGCGCCAATGGCCCCGATATTCCGGCGGAATAATTCCGCTGGGATGATTGGGGAAAGCCGTAACCACAGTTACCTCGTGACCGTTGCGCTGCAGCCCCTTGGCCACTTCTTTAAGCCGGACCTGGGCCGCTCCGGACTCCGGGGGAAAGTATTGTGTCAACATTAATATGCGCAAATAGACCGCCGCTCCTTCTTCTCCTCTGCCGAATGCTTCTGATTTATTTTAACACGCCACACTTGCCGCGCCAAATTGTGCTTTACTCAGGAGCGTTTAAGAAATTTCTTAATGGTGCCGGCATGCTTGGCATAGACCGTGCGCCCCACCCGGGCCGCTAGAGTCCGGTTGCGGTAAGCATAAAGGTATTTCCGTTCAACGCTGCCAAAACTTTTCTTAAATTTGGCGATGCTGGGGATGTTGGCGCCGACCATGTCGTAGAGTTCAATCCCCAGGGCTTGGGCACGTTTCAAGTATTCCCACTGCACGAGATTGTTAGGGACCACTTTGTTATAGTCCCGGTCGGATACGCCATCGAGATAGTAACCCACATTCTTGTCCCGGGGAAAAATCCCCCCGGCTATAATTTTGCCCTCATAGCGGGCAAGTAAAACCACCAAATCCCCCACTGAGTATAGTTTTTGCCAAAGTGCGGCGAAGTATTCCCTGGTGAAGGGGGGTTCTTTATCCTGACGGCGATATACTCCACAGGAAAGAGCATAATAAGGCTCCAACCACTCTTCAAGGGCTTGAGGCTCAATAATCTCTACTCCCGATTTTTCCGCTTTGCGCACGGCATTGCGGCAGCGAACTTCCAGTCCGGCCCATAAGGACTCTTGATCCTGCGGCAAAACCAGATCCAAGGTCAGCAGTTCCTCAACCGTGTACCCCTGTTGGGCGACAATTTCTTTGCCTGTCAAATCCGGCAGGGTAAGTTCCAGGTAATCGAAATGCTTCTGAGCGGCATAATCCTCCAGAGCGGACAGTACCTCCGGCAAGGCTGCCTCCCCCAGGGGGCCGGAGTGCGGGGTTGCCGTACCGCTCAGGGAGCTTCCTCCCAACTTGAGCAGACTCATCTTGCGTTCAGCTAAGGGGAGTACTCCTCTTAAAATCCCTTCTTCATCAAAAAGACCGAGGCGGTTAACCTTTAATCCAAACCCCGCTTCGATAATATCCTGCCATTCCCAGCGGTGGAAGAGCGAGCCCCGGGAGATCCCCTGCAGAAACTCCTGCCACTGCTCCCGCTCAACCGGCCGTATCGTTAAACTCACGTCTAGTTTCACCCCCAACTTTACCTGCCAGCATGTAAACCATTGTTCCCATGCTGATCCAAATCATAGGATCTTCAAAAAAGCGTGCCTCGGACTGCGAACTGATAAAAACTGCCGTAATCCATAAGAAATATCCAACTCCGACCACATAGCCCGGATTAAGCTCCACCATGCTCAGATCTTTGGCAAAGCTATTAAACTTACCTTTCCCCACTCTTTTTAGGGTTCGCAGAACGGATACCCAGACCCAGGCCAGAGCCAAAAGGCCCACGATCCCCAACTCCGCTGCAATGGTCAAAATGGTCGTGTGCGAAAGGGTCACCCCTTGAACATAAGGAATCGCAGTTTTGTAGCTTAAGTAATTGGTTGTAAACGATTTCTGAAATCCGCCCAGTCCGACTCCGAGCAAAGGATGGTCCCGGAACATGGCCCAGGAAGCTCTGAACAGATAGGCCCTTTGCTCATCCAAGGCTCCCAAACCGTTGCGGATCGTCAGAAGGCGCTGCCAGACGGTGGGCCGCAAAGCTAAGATCACGATGCCGATCACTGCCAAAACCCCAATCGGCTGGAGCATCCGTTTCCGGCGGATGAGCAGGCACATCAAGATTAAAACGGCAGCCAGCGTCACTACTCCGCTGCGTGAGAGAGTTATGGCCAAGGCGGCCAGTAATCCCGCCAGTGAAGCAAAGTACACCAGACGTTCTCCCGGCTTCCGGCATAAATATTGAAGGATCAAGCTGGCCACAATCCCCAAAACGAGATAACGGGCAAAAATATTGGGGTCCACAAAGGTAGCGTTGACACGGGCGATTTCTCCCTCGGCCAAGTAGCCCCGCCAAATAAAATGACGGGTCAACCCCTCGTACACTGTGAGGGGGATTAAGGCCACGCCAAGCCAGTGTACGACCTTGAGCGGGAGGAGGAGGCTTTCCGGCTCTGCCAGCAGACAGATGCCTAAATAAAGGGCAAACAAGGTAAGCAAGCGGAAAACTTCTCCTAAGGTAATCAACCTGTCTATAGTATAGACAAGGCTAAGAGCGCCAAGCCCAATATAGATCAGCAGCGCTATGCTCAAAGGATGGCGTAAAACCGTCTTCAGTTGCCGGCGTTTCTCAGGTTGCCGCCCAAGAACCCAGAGAGCCGCCGCGATAATTCCCACCGTACAAAGACGGGCCAGGCTGTTGATTTGCGAGCCGACGGCCCCCAGAGGAGGGAACCAGGTAATCGAAATGTCCAAAGCGACAGACCCGGCTAAAAAGGAGATTAGAACGCTGGGTTTTTTCCAGCCAAAATAAACAACTACACCCAGACTGAAGAGAAAAAAACACCATTTAATGAGAAACATCACCCTAGCTCTTCTCCTTCCACCTGTAGAGTTACCAGGGGCTGGGCAGCGAAATCGACATAGCTCTCTCCCGTCTCATAGGGTGCGGAACAGGCTCGAATCCGGCGGGGATTCAGATAAAGCCGGACCCGCACCGGTGGTAGGGGAGAGGCGGACGGCCCCCGGGAGGTGCCTTGCTCAGGTTGTGTACAAGTAATCTTCCAGGTTGTTCCTTCCCTCGTCAAGCCTATCCGGCATTCCCGCCTGCAGGTAAACCAGCTTAAAATATCACGCGGAACAGCGATCCAAGCCCCATCCTCCTGGCCTCGTTTTATCAGGCGTTCATAGACTTCCCCCCAAAAGCGGGGCGCCGTAAAACTCTGATTATGCCAGAGCAGGCTTACCGCTCCGCCGAAACGCTTAGCCCAGGCCAACACCGGCAAGGCCTGCGCAAAAGCTTCTTCCCGGCTTAAATTGAGATGCTCTTCCCCCAGCAAGGCTCCATCCTGAATATGTAAGGGCAGCTCCCACAAAGTCCGGCAATTCAGGGGATGATAGGGCTGCAGGGTACCTGCGCGAAAACCTACAACTTCATTATAGCCAAAAGTAGCGTCATACAGAAATCCGCCCTGTTCCAGCGAACGGAAGGAGGCCGGCGTGTCAAAGTACAGCCAGTGCATGCGTACTCCCAGTTCCTGCTGTCCTGTCAAGCGGGCGATTCTCTGGTGTTCTGCCCGGGCTTCCCGCTCCGCATACCAGGCATCAATGCCATGGACCCCTGCTTCCCATCCTTCTTGCTCCAAGCGGCTTAAGAGAGTCCGCTGCTTCGCAACATCATAAAAGGAGGCGCGATTTGCCGGAGCCTCCTCTTGGGCCGAATGGTCCGGATGGGCCGGAAGCATGCCAGGCTTTCCGGGAAAAGGCATAAAATACAGGCTTGATCGAACTCCCAGGGCCTTTTCCAGTTCGAGCAGCCGCGGCAAAGCACGCTGCCAAACATCCTGTCCCAGTCCGATTTTAGCCGCCCATGTCCTCGCCATCTCCCAGAGAGTCTGAGTAAATTCTGAAGTTCTGACCTTGCCGCTCCGCCAGCGCTTCCAGTTCACAAGAGAACTGCGGTAAAAATAGCCTAAAAACGTACGGGCGACCGGCATTTCTTTGAGACTTAAAATATCCAGATCGTGTGTCAGGGTCAGGGCATAAGCATGCCCCCAAGGGATAGGCGGCAGTTCCAGGTAGTGTCCGACATCCTGCCGAAACACCTGGCGCAGTTCCTCCAGCATCTGGTCGAGAACAGGTTCGCCGACTCCCGCTTCCCTATAGTCGCGTCCCTCCATCAGCAAGCGGGTTCCTTCACAGCCCAGATTAAAGGGCATCGTCTTCAGCCGCAAACCGGGATTTTCTCCTTGTACCGGCCCGCAAATCAAAATCAGGGGACCGCTTCCCAGATCTTTTAGGGACGGCAGAGAAATTCCATCCGCTAAGATCACAGCGCACTCGGAAAAAACCCCGGTAAGGGCAGTTCCCTGCTCCTGCCGGCTGCTCCAAACAGGCGCCGGTATTCCCATCAGGCCGGCTATTTCCTGATAAACCCGCACCAGCTCATCCGCTACGTAAATTCCGATACGTTCGCATCCGTTAGAATTGCTCAAGAAATTCACCTTCTTTTCTGCTCAAGAGCCGCCACGATTTCGGCGCTGGCCCGGCCGCTTCCATAAAGGTTTTCCGGATAAGGCGGCAGGGGATTCCGGCGATATTGCTCAACAGCCTTAACAATCCGTTCCGTTTCCGCGCCCGCGAGAGTGTTCCAGCCTGTTTGAACTGTCTCAACCCATTCTGTTTCGTCCCTCATGGTGACACAAGGCACCCGCCAAAGATAGGCCTCCTTCTGTACTCCGCCGGAATCCGTGAGAATGAGTTCCGCCCCTTTTTCGAGCAGAATCATTTCTAAATACCCCACAGGGTCAATCACTTGAACATTTTCCGGGATGGAAATTTTGTGGTCGCCAAGCAGTTTCTTTGTGCGGGGATGGAGGGGAAGTACGATCCGGCTGTCAATCCGGGCAAAGGCCTTAATTATTCCCGCCAGGCGGCTTGGATCATCCGTGTTTTCCGCCCGATGCACCGTGGCCAGGAGGTACGATTTTTCCTGATAGGGCGCCAGGTCATCCAGCCGGCGTTCCGCGGCCCGCCGGGCATGATAATACAGAGCGTCAGCCATAACGTCCCCGGTGCGGACAACTCCCTGTCTTAATCCTTCCCGGGCAAGATTTTGCACAGCCTGATCCGTGGGGCAAAACAGCAAGGCGGCAAGATGATCCGTCAGGACCCGGTTCACTTCTTCAGGCATTTGCCGGTTGTAGCTGCGCAGCCCCGCCTCAACATGGGCAATGGGAATATGCAGCTTGGCGGCGGCCAAAGCCCCCGCCAGGGTGGAGTTCGTGTCACCAAACACCAGCACCCAGTCGGGCTTTTCCTGGAGAAGTACTTCTTCTACTCCTGTCAGCATTTCCCCGGTCTGTGCTCCATGGTGTTTGGAACCCACCCCCAGAAAATAGTCGGGCTTGGGAATCCCCAGCTCTTCAAAAAACACATCCGACATTTGGTAATCATAATGCTGGCCGGTGTGAATGATTTTCTCTTCATGATCCTGGCGCAGGGCCTCCGAAAGAGGAGCCGCCTTGATAAATTGGGGCCTGGCGCCCAGTACGGTGATCACTTTCATCTAAACTTCCAACCTCAATTCGTTGTTTTCTCTGAGTTTCCGGACTCGGCAAGTTTTTATCCGCTCATATCCCCCGGGATCAAAAGAGCCGCGGCTATAACTCACGCTTTCCTGAGCGCCGCATGGCGCAGAACATAGCGGCCAATGCGCCGGAAGTCGTGATCCAGGGCGATCAAAACCAGGAGGTAAACAATCCCGGCAATTCCACCCGAAGCCAAAGGATGCAGCTGGCGCAGCAAATAGGCCACCAAAGCCATGACTAACGAGGCCAGGACGATAACCGGAAGCTGGCGCCATATTCGCACTTTGTAAACCTGGCGCCGCACCACTCCGTAATACATAACAAAGACATACAACTCCGTAATCAACGTCGCCACACTGGCGCCATAAATTCCATGACGGGGAATTGCGTAAAGGTTAATCCCGATATTTAACACCGCCGCTCCTCCTTGAATCCAGGCCCGGGTCCATTGCCGGTTGGTGGTGGTCAAGATGTCTCCCAAGGAGAAGCTCAGACATTCGAGGGCAAAAAACCAGCACAAAATCATCATAATGGGAATCGAGGCCTGAAAACGATGACTGTAAAGCCAGGTCAGCAAAGGATTGGCCAAAACAAAGAGCAGGACACTGCCCGGAATCCCTACCGCGCTTAAGACCTTAAAGATCTTCTCAATCGTCTCCCGGTGTTTGTCATGACTTTCCACTCCGAGCTGAAAGAGAACAGGATACATAACACTGGTTAAAATTCCGGGAATGAACAGAAGCACGGAAATCAGCCGATAAGCCGCCGAGTAGATCCCGATTTCCCGCGAGGTACGCATTAAGGAGAGCATAAACATGTCGATTTGAAAGTAGACATACAGGAAAATGACGGCGGCTCCATAAGGCAGCCCTTTTTTGAGCATTTCCAGCAAACGCTGCCAATTGAACTCCAGCCGGATACTTCGCCTCAGGTGAACATACAACATTAGCGAAATAACCAGAGCGGCGACTGTTTGGGCGTAGGTAATCATGACTACATTCCCTTTGGTCACCACCACAATGATCGTCAGCACGCCAATCAGGAATGTCGATAAAAACTGGTACATTGCCGCATAGTACATTTGCTGTTTGGCTTGAAAATAGTTGTAGACAGAGCTGTCTAAAGCATTTAGTGCACTGGCTATGCCGAAAACAACAACCATGCTCCGGATCGTCAAACTATAGCGGGCAGGCATCAAAACAAGCATCATCCCGTAGATAGCCAGCGAGGTCAAGGTCTTAAAGACCAGAGTGTTGCCTAAATAAAGCGGCAAGGCACTTTCATCGCGGGAGCCTTCCTGGACCATGTAATTGCTCAAGCCAAAATCCACAAAGAGAATAAAGGTGCTCACAAAAGCTACCGCTGAATTGTACTCTCCATAAACTGTCGGTCCTAAATAACGTGTGACCGCAATGGCCACAACGGCGGTAATGGCTTTGGACAGCACACTTGCCAGGCTCAAGGCGGCGGCATTTTTAAGGACTAAGCGAAGTTCCACTGCGGGCTCTCCTTTCTATCTCCACGTTTTAACCCAGCCTGCTGTCATTCCGACCGTAATGTTTGCGGTTATGTTTCCCGTTGGACTCTTTGAGCCTCCTGATAGACCTCAAGGGTCTTCTCAGCGTTAAAACGCCAGGTAAATTCCCGGCTGACGAGCTCTCTCCCCCGGACTCCCATTTCCTGCGCCCGTTGCGGATGCCTGAAAAGCTCGCGTATGGCGGCGGCGACCGCCGGCACATTTTGGGGCGGTACTGCTATACCCACCTCAGTCTTATCTAAAATCTCGGCAATTCCTTCACCTTGAGTCCCGATAATTGGCTTGCCGTAAGCCATCGCTTCAAGATAAACCACGCCAAAGGCTTCTTTCCAGCTCGGTAAAATAAAAACAGCACATTGGGACATTTCCGCCATAGCCTCAGGATGAGGCAAGCTTCCCAGGAATACAACATGCCTCTCAAGTCCCAATTCCCTGGTGAGGGTTTGCAAAGCCGGACCTTCCGAACCGGCGCCCACAATGCGATACTCCAAATCGGGAAACTCGTGGACCAGCTCGGGCAAAGCCTGCAATACCACGGCATGTCCTTTGTCCGGGCGCAAAAATCCCACGCTCAGGAGGCGGTGACCATTGCCCGTTTTGGAAGTGTCTTCCCCTTCCGGCTGCGGCGGCTGAAGCACATCTTCCAAATCCACGCCATTATAGACCACCTTGTACTTCGCCAAAGTGTCCGCCCAGGTTGCCAGTCCGTATTGATTCCTGAGCTTTTCACTTACCAGAATTACCTGAGAGGCCTCTCTGAGAGTCGCCCGCACACTCTCGGCGCAGGTATGGCTGCGCTTTAAGGTATAGGCAAAATCCTGGCCATGAATCGTGACGACAAGAGGCAGGTTATACGTTTGCGCAAATTTCCGGGCGGCCGCTCCGTCCGGATGGGCCACATGAGCATGAATTAAATCCACGCCCTGCCCGATCTGATCGAGAAAAACCCGGCGTATGCCCTGGGCAAAGGTTGTGGGGTAATACTCGAAAAACAGAGAGCGCGGAAACTCCAGCACCCGGGGATGAAAGACCGGAAATCCGTCCGGTTGTTCCCAAAAGGGAACCGCGGGATACCCTCCCCACTTGCCGCGTCCCGCCAGCAAGCCCGGTACCCAGGGCACCGGCGCCACTACCCTCACGTCGACTCCCAGCCGGGACAAAGCGACGGCCTGTTGGCGGACAAAGATTCCTCCCAAGGGAGATACGGCATTGGGATACATATGAGATAAGATTAACACACGCATCTTACGGCTTCCTCGCAGCTAAAATTCGCTCATAGAGCCCGAGCAATTTGCTTTGTTCTTTTTCCCAGGTATATTCTCTTTGAAACGCATCCCAGCCATTTTGAGCACAGCTCAAAGCCTTTTCCGGATTTTCAAGCAAGGTACAAATATCCTGAGCGAGGCTTTCCGGATTTCCGGGCTCATTAAGCAGCCCACACTGATTTTTCTCAATAATTTTTTCGATATAGCCGAAACGCGACCCCACCACAGGCAGGCCCGCGGCCATGTATTCCAGGAGTTTAACGGGAATCGCCTTGCGGTAATTCAAGGTTGGCAGCAAAGGCACAAGGGCGATAGAGCTCCGGGCCAAAACCCCCGGTACCTGCTCATAGGGCACTTTCCCGCGCAGGTGGACCCCTCCGCGCTCCAGCCAGGGTTCGAGCCGGGAAAATTCCGGTCCTAAGTCCTCTGTCTCCGCCGGTCCCACTAATTCACACACGACTTCGGGGTGTTTAAGCCGGACTAAAGGCATTGCCCGCAAGATGATCTCCAGGCCCCGTTCCCGGTTAATCCCGCCGAGGTATAAAATAACGGGCGGTTTCATCCCTGCCGGCCGGGGAAATTCAAACTGGCGTTTAAGGGGATAGTTATGGAGAATCTCCCCTTCCGGGTTTTCCCGCCGAAATAGCTCCGCCATATGATCGTTAACCGTTACAATGCCGGCAAAGGAACGTGCCGCCCGCTTTTCCAGCAGATCAACCGTCCGGGCCACAAGCTTGCGCAGAGGTCTGGGAATCCAGTAGCGCGTAAGCAGACTGTCGCCATAATATTCATGGACATCATAAATCACCGGCTTCCCGTGTTTGCGGCTTAAGCGCAAGCCCACCGGAATCAAATCCGGATCATGAAAATGATAGATGTCCGCATTTTCCCGCAGGGCTGTCTGATAAAGAACATTCAAACGCCAAATCCTGTCCGCTCTGGCGGAAAGGGGGGGCACGGCCTGAATCCGAATCCCGTCTTTGCTCAGCGAAGTCTCGTAAGGGGCCACTATGACCACTTCATATCCCGCTTCCGCCAAGCTGCGGGCTTCCTTATGAAAAATGCGCTCGTCAAAAGGAGAATGAGCCGTGGTTAAAATGCAGGCTTTCAAAAGTTTTCCCCTTCTATTCTATAAATTAAGCCCATAAACAAAGCAAACAAGGTCATTAACTGGAGATTGTAAAATATCCCGGCCGTGATGTTGTAGACAAAAACCGCCGCCGTGGCCGCCACGAAGGCAATGCAAAGCATAGTTTTGGTCTCCCGTATACCTTGGTCGGAGGCTGAGAAATTAAACAGTCTGACTTTCTCCAGAGCAGCTTTAACCGGCCGCAGGAAAAGCCAAAAATACAGGGCCAGGCCAACAACACCGTAACGCCGGGTTACCAAAGCATACTCGTCATCAACCAGGGTCGTCATCGTTTTTTTGGCTGTGCCCCAGCCCAAAATCGGGGATTCTTTAATGTATTCAAAGGCATTTCCCGCCCTTAAAAAATGCCCTTGGGCTGAAGTGCTGTTGCCCAGGTCGGTTGCTTCATTGATGCGGGTTGTGAATTCACGCGGCGAGGTAAAAAAGATCAGCAAGGTCAAAAGGAACAAAGCTCCCACCTTTAACAGCATGTCCTTTTTCCACCGGTATTTAAACAAAGCCCACAGGCTCAGCACGGTGAGCACGAGAGCCGTCGCTAAAAGGGCGGTGCGCGAAATTGTCATAAAGGTTAATTTAATAGTAAGTCCCACCGCCACAAAGAGGAGCACTGCTTTTAAACGCTCATTCTCCCGGAAATAAAACATGGTCACAAATAAAGTCAAGGTCAGGACGGCAAAAATCCCCATAACATTAGGATTATCGAAGGTGCCCAGAACACGGGGGGGGTTGGCGTTCACCAGGTTATCCAGGTGAGATTGCGCAAAAAAAGGAGTTAACCAAGCGTTGACATTGGCTATGTTCAAGAACTGGCTCCAGGAAAGGACCAGGATAATCCCCAAGCCTACGAGGAAGGTTTTGCACAGAACACTAAACTCCCCTTCCTGTAAATCCAGGGAAAGCGCCAAAGTTGCAGCCAGATAGTATTTGGCAAGAGTGACCCCTTCCATAATGTCCCGCACACTAAAGGGCGTCCGCAAAAAAATTGCCGCGAAAAGGTTGGACAGAACCATGGAACCTAAGAAAAGCAAAAAAACATTAGAAACCGCCCTTACTGCCCGGGACTGGTCTTCATGGTAAGACAAGCCCAAGTTGTACTCCGAGGGGGAACGGTAAATCAGCCACAGCAATACATTGAGGGCAAATACCCCAAAAAGCAAAACGTCATCCAAACGCAGGCGAGGCAGAGTAGAACGAATTTCCATCGAGGGCAAGAGCATCGCGGAAAGCATAATGGCTAAAATAAGCAGCAATTTATTCGAGTTAGTGCGTGTAACCCCTGTGTTCCAGAACATCTATCTTTATCCTCCTTGTTTCCAAACCTATTGCCAAGACCGGGATCTTTGGGGGGCCGCAGTTTCCATCACTCTTTCGCCATCACCGGCGAGGCCTCCAAACGCTCTTGGACCTGTCAGGGTAAAAGTTCATCTTCGGGTACTTCCCGCACCTCCCGGGCCGGAAAGCCTTTGAGAACATGTTTTTCCGCCGTGTCCTTCGTAACCAAGGCTCCCGCGGCCACGAAGGTTTCAGGGGCTACTTTGACGCCTGGCAAAAGGATGGCTGCCCCGCCAATTCTGGCGCCTTTCCGAATCGTCGCACCTTTGATCGCTTTAAAACGCTTTTCCGTGCGGCCCATGTAGTTGTCGTTTGTCGTCGTAACCATGGGCGCAATAAATACCCGCTCCTCGATTTCCATGTAAGCTGTGATATAAGAGCCCGTTTGAATCTTAGTATAAGAACCAATTTTGGTATCATTCTCCACGGCCACTCCGCTTCCGATCACCACGTTCTGACCGATTGTACAGCGTTCCCGGACAACCGCCCCATCTCCGATGAAAGCCTTGTCGCCATAAGTTGTCCCCGCATAGAGCACTGCGGAACAGCCGACAGTGTAGCCGTCCCCCATTTTGAGGGGAGGAAGATCCGCCTGTACCTTTACCGTACTCGTAGCGGCGGCTTTAGGCGAGCGGCCAATTGAGGAGCTGCTGCCAACAAACCCGTCTTCGCCGAGAGAAGCATGAGGATAGATCGTACTGTGGTCTCCGACTCTGGAACGTTCACCAAGTTCCGCTCCGGACCCCAGGGTAACGTAATTCCCCAGTTCACTTCCCGCACCCACCTTTGCTCCGGCGCCCAGCACACATCCCACGCCTAAGACTACCTTTTCTCCAAGCACGACATTTTCTCCGATGACGCAAAACGGTCCAACCTGCGCACTCGACGGCACAGCCGCACTGGAAGCAATCTGTTGATTCATTGTGTCAGCTCCTCTCTCAGCTCTCCACGAGCGGGAATACCACCGGCTCTTTCGTCTCCTGGCATTTATAGATCGCCAGGATAATTTCAAGAGCTTTGCGGCCTTCCTCCCCGGGAATTGCCGGTCTCCGCTCTTCCCGAACGGCATGAATCATATCCAGGATAAGCTCACGGTGCCCGAAGCCATAGACGTTGGGCGGGTCAATTTCCTGTCCGGCGAAAATTTCTTTTTGCTCTTCACTGCTGTCGGGGAATTCCCAAACTTCGATGCGATTGACGGCAATTCCGCCGACAATGACAGATCCCGTCTCGCCGAAAACATTTAAAGTCTCTTCAATGTTCTTGGGATAAATCGTCGAGGCTGCTTCGATAAGACCGATAGCGCCGCTTTTAAACTTAATTACGGCCGCGCCCATGTCCTCCATTTCAATTTTGCGCATAAACGTCGCTGTATATCCAAAAACAGATTCCACAGGTCCAAACATCCATTGCAGCAAGTCGATGTTATGAATGGACTGGTTCATCAGAACTCCGCCGTCCTGGAGTTTCGTCCCGCGCCAGGGAGCCTGAGTGTAATAATCAGCATTGCGATTCCAGCGCACGGTAGCCTGCCCGTGAGTCAATTTGCCGAAACGGCCGTCTTCCAGCGCTTTGCGCAGCAGCTTAATCGAGGCGTTGAAACGGTTCTGATGAATAACCCCCAATTTAACGCCGGCTTTTTGACAGGCTGCGATCATGGCATCGGCTGTTTGCAAAGTCATAGCCATTGGTTTTTCCACGAGAATATGTTTTCCCGCCTCGGCTGCGGCAATGCCGATTTCGGCATGCAAGCCGCTGGGAGTAGCAATGGTCACAACGTCGACATCTTCTCTTTGCAGCATTTCCTTATAATCCGTGTAAGGATCTGCTCCGTACTTGTCGGCAAATTTCTGAGCCTGCTCAGGCAGTATATCGCATACTGCCACTAATTCTGCTTCCGGGAGAGCAACGATAGACTCGGCATGCTTGGGGGCAATCCGTCCGCACCCGATAATCGCAAAGCGCATCTTTTTTTCTTCTTTCATAATCTTAACAGCTCTTTTCTTTGTAAATTTTCCTTAGTCTTCAGAATCGTTTCCGGGCGTTCCCCTTAAAATGGCCAAACTATTTAATTGGTAAAATATAACTGATCCGATATACAGGTTTAAGGGGAATCAATAGATTCCCCTTAAATCCCTTGTCTTTGAATGGTCTTCAATTCGTTCCCTTGCCGCTTAGATTTTGGCGATTTTCTCGCGGTGTTCAGGAACGTTTTTCGTAGCGTTACGGGTATCCACTACAAGCTTCGCCTTTTCCACCACCCGCTCATAATCAATGGCACTGTGATCGGTTAAAATCAGAACTCCGTCCGCTTCCGTCAGCACTTCATCCGTCAGGGGAACGCTCTCCAGACGCATAGTGCTGCCGCCATGAGGCTCAATGACCGGGATATAAGGATCATGATAGCTAATGCCGGCACCTTGTTTGCGCAGAAGTTCCATAATTTTTAGAGCAGGTGATTCCCGCACATCGTCAATGTCTTTCTTGTAAGCCACGCCCAGAACAAGAATTTTAGCGTCTTTTAAACTTTTGTTTTCTTCATTGAGAGCTCTAATGACCCTGTTGACGACGTAATAGGATACCTCAACGTTAATTTCCCCCGCCAGCTCGATAAACCGGGTATGGAAATCGTACTCCCGGGCTTTCCAAGTCAGGTAGAAGGGATCAATGGGAATACAATGGCCGCCCACGCCCGGACCCGGATAGAAGGTTTGAATGCCAAAAGGTTTCGTGCCCGCGGCTTCGACAACTTCCCAGATGTCAATTCCCATGCGGTCACAGAGCATCATCAGCTCGTTAACCATGGCAATGTTTATGGCGCGATAGGTATTTTCAAAAACCTTGGTCAATTCGGCGGCAGCCGGTGAGGAGACGGGTACGACATTCGTGATGGTCTGCATGTATAAGGCATAAGCAATCTCCAAGCAGACGGGCGTCATTCCCCCGACTACTTTCGACGTGTTTTTCGTGCTGAAGCGTTTGTTGCCCGGGTCAACCCGTTCCGGTGAGAAAGCCAGAAAAAAGTCCTGTCCTACTTTAAGGCCGGATTTTTCCAAAAGGGGAAGAATGACTTCTTCAGTTGTGCCGGGATAAGTTGTGCTCTCCAGAGTGATTAACTGTCCCGGGCGCAGGTATTGGGCGATCTTTGCGGAGGAAGCTTCAATATACGAAATGTCCGGATCACGTGTAACCGTCAAAGGGGTAGGGACACAAATGATCACGACATCACAGTCGGCTAAACGCGAGAAATCCGTGGTCGCAGCCAATAACTTTTTGGCCACCATATCCCGCAAGTCCTCATCCTTGACATCCCCGATATAGTTATCCGCAGCATTCACCCGGTCGACACGCGCCTGGTTGATATCAAAACCAATGACCGGAAAGCCGACCTTAGCCTTTTCCACTGCTAAAGGGAGGCCCACATACCCTAAGCCGATAACCCCAACTTGAGCCTCGTGTTTCAAGATCTTTTCCTTTAGGGCTTTGGCGATAACATCCTCACTGGTAATCACGTTCTGCACGCTCATCATTATTGTTGAATTCCTCCTTATTTGGCTACCGCATTAGTGTTTTTCTTACGAAAGGTCGGAATGACAGTCTGCAGCAGGGAGATCACTTCATCCCGCGTTAAAGAACTGCCTCGCTCTCGAACCGTATGGGTGAGGTCTTCTAAAAGACCCACATCAATAAAGCTTGGCTTTGCGACAAATATGCGGCTGTGTTTGGTAGACGTTATGCCCTCTTCAGCTGTCAGCAATTCCTCGTAGAGTTTTTCCCCCGGCCGAATCCCCGTGAATTGTATCTTAATATCGACATCAGGCTCGAAACCTGAAAGCCGGATTAAGTCTTTTGCCAAATCCAAGATTTTAACAGGCTTACCCATATCCAATATGAAAATTTCCCCGCCCTGAGCCATGGCCCCGGCCTGGATGACCAGCTGGGTAGCTTCCGGAATCGTCATAAAGTAGCGGACCATCTCCGGGTGAGTGACGGTGACAGGACCTCCCTTGGCAATTTGCCTCTTGAAGGTTGGAATGACACTTCCGTTGCTTCCCAGAACATTGCCAAAGCGAACGGCTACAAACTTTGTCTGTGAACGGCGGTCCAGGTTTTGAATAAGTAATTCTACGGTTCGTTTGGTGGCTCCCATAATACTGGTCGGATTGACCGCTTTGTCCGTGGAAATCGAAACAAACGTTTTTACCCGGCATTCATCAGCTGCTTCCGCCAGGTTCTGAGTTCCCAGCACATTATTTTTCAGAGCTTCCTCCGGATTTCTCTCCATCAGCGGAACATGTTTATGGGCGGCGGCGTGAAAGACCACTCCCGGCTTATAGCGGTTAAAAATTAAGAAAACCTTTTCCCGGTCCTTAATATCCAGGATCTCCGTGACATAATCAATGCCCGGGCGTTCAGCGCGAAGTTCCTGCTCAATCTCAAAAATGCTGTTTTCTCCGTGTCCGATTAAGACTAGTTTCCCGGGATTAAATTTGGCGACCTGACGACAAATTTCCGAGCCGATTGATCCGCCTGCCCCGGTGATAAAAACCGTCTCACCAGAAACATAGCCTGCAACCTCCTCCAAATCAACCGAAACGGGATCACGGCCCAGCAAATCCTCGACTTGGACCTGGCGAATGGGATTGACGTTAATATCCCCGCTGATGATATCATAAACACCCGGCATAATTTTCAGGTCAACCCCGGACTTTTCGCAAATTTGCACAATCTCCCGGACTGACTCTCCCGACGCCGAGGGCATGGCGATAATTACTTCGTCGACATTGTGATTTTTGACAACCCGGGAAATATCTTTGCGCGTTCCCAAAACGGGAATGCCCAGCAAATGCAGCTTGAGCTTCTGACGGTTATCGTCGATAAAACCGATCGGCCGTCCATCGCGATAGTTGCGGTTTTTCAATTCTCTGGCCGCCAAAACTCCGGCATCGCCGGCGCCGACAATCAGAACCTGTTTTTGCGAACCCGGAACATGACGGTCGAAGACATTTTCCTGCAAGATCCGCCAAATAAAGCGGGAACCGCCAATTAAAAAAACCATGACCAGCCACAGCAGGATGGCAGCGGAATTGGGCATCCTTAAGGGGAAGGTTGCCAGAACAGCGCTGTAATAATAAACCACGGCCACCGTGCCGCCCGTTCCCACGGTCACGGCATAAACAATGGAAAGCAGCTCTCCTGTGCTGGCGTACTGCCACAGGCGATTATATAAACCAAAAATATAAAACACCGCAATGTACAAAATAGTGGCCACTACGGCCGTGTGGTAATATGTCTGATAGTATTCCGCCGGGATGTGTCCGAAGATTTCGAAGCGCAAATAAAAACTGCCAAAGGCTGCTAAGTTAATTAACAGAGCATCAATCAGCATCAGAATCAGTGTACGTTTGCGAAATAACACTTAGCTCAGCCCCTTCTAAATTTAGCGAACGATGGAACTTTATCGTTCTAAAGTTTACTACAACTTACATGCTTTTACAACTCTAAACGTCCTGATATGTTAAGGTCTGCCACCGCCTTTTGCGGCTTTGCGGGAGACAGTTTTAGGGCTGCGGAGGCCAATCAAATAGAAACTAAAGGGCAAAAAACTGATCAAACGAACACTTACGTAGCTGATTATCAATGTGACCGTAAAAACGAGCGGATAAAAAGCCCATTGCTCAGGACCTATTTGGTGGCGGCCAAGGATTTTAATGGTTGTCTGGTTAAAAAAAAGATGGATGAGATATATTCCAAAGGAGTAATCCCCCAGCTTCGCCATGATTTTGCTCAAGGCATTCTTCCTGACCGCCAGCCTGCCGGCCAGGTTCCAGAAAAAGAGAAAGGTTACAATTCTCAAAACGGGATAAACCAGCTCCGAACCCATTGTGATATAAGGCGGGATTTCGTTGTAGCTATGTCCCGTTTTCAAACCGATGACAATAAAAAAGCTGGCTCCAAACATTAAGGTCAAAGACATGGTTCCCCACAGAGGCATCAGGCGTTTGGACAAACCCTGCAACTGAAGAAAATGGTCATGGGAATAAATCCCCACGCTGAAATAAAAAAGATAGGCCACCGCATTAACCTTAATTATGTTGGCGTAAGACGTATGCGTACCCACCATCCAAAGAACTTGAAGGACGAGCATTCCGGCAAGGAAGTGTTCCGAGATATTTTTCCTTTTACAGAAATCATAGGCTTTGATAATCAAGGGGTAAACCGCATAAAGTTCAATAATAATGGCAAAGAACCACAAATGATAAGAGGCGTCCGAATTAAGAATACTTTTGCCAATCAGCTTAAAATTGGCGGTAAAAGGGTTGCTCCGCATTTCCGTCCAGTGATTAAAGGCTGTATACAGCACGGAAAATATTATATATTGCGGCAGAATGGAGCGCGCTCTTTTAAGATAAAACTTCGACAAGGAAAACTGCCGGCGATAGTTTTTGGCCAAAACAAAGCCGGAAATGGCAATGAACAAAGGGACCGCGAATTGAGATAGGACATCTGTCCAGATATTGAGAAGAGTTAAGGTATTTAAATGCGGGATTACCGTAAAATAACCGCTGGTATGAATCGCCAGGACGGCTAAAATGCTGAATCCCCTTAAAAAATTGATTTCTTCAATTCTACTCGATTTTGAGCGGATGCTATTTCCCTGACTCATGCGACCTGCAATTCCTCTCTTTGCAGAATTACTTTTAAGCAATATCCTTTAAGTACTTTTTGCACTCTAACACTCCCAAGCTCTTAACCGGCGACTCCAGCGGCTCCAATATCTTCCAAGACCTGTTTTTGCCGGTTCTATAGGCTTCTAGTAGGATAGCTGTGTGAGCGGGGACCTGAGAGTCCGACACTCTTTGGCAACTCGCCTAAGGCCAAATACGGTCCATAAGGAACACGCCGGATAAGCTTATAGAAAAGAAGAGGACCAACCGTGCCTAAGGCGAAAAAACGCAGGGGTGTGACAGCCAAAAAATGGCCCGCCGCGTCTACGAAACCAAGGTGCAGATACATAATCACCATTGCGGCTTTCCCCAGGCCGATCAACCCACGGTTTACAGCCGGAATCTTTGTCAGCAGCATGCTAAGCTGGACAATAATCAGGGTGAAAGCCGCGGGAAGCAGGAGATTCAAGCCAAAGTAATAATATTGGCGATGTTTCATATCTAAGCCATAATCAAGGATGTGCTGGGCGTATAAATAGACAAATCCTATCGCTATGAGCCAGGAAATCCCGAAAACAAGCGTTCTGCCTCTTGCTCCTGCCAGGAGCTTATTTTGCCTCATGGCCTGGCCTAAGGCATAGAACACGATGGCATAGAGACCGACATCCAGATTCCAGGGCACAAAAATTCCCGCGTGATAGCGTGATTCCCAATAAGCCAGCAAAAAGCACCCCAGCACTAAAAGCCCTTTAAGGACAGGAGAAGAGACCCTCCGGCACAGAACATCGTAAACAATTTGCACGGCAAACAAACAGGTTGGGAACCAAAAAGTAGCATAAACCCCCGCCAAGAGACTGCCGCCCAGCAAAAGGGCTTGCCAATTTTGCTCCCAGAACTGCGCCGCTGCTTGACCCTTCCAGAGAGCAAAAGCCAGGGCGATGAGCGTCAAAAACCCCAAATAGAACACATAAGGAATTAAAAGATGCTTAGCCTTGCGCAAGAGATATGAGCTTCCCCGCTCACCGGGTTTAAAACGGTATAGATACCCGCTGATCCAGAAAAACAAGGGCATATGAAACCAAAACATGTAAAAGGAAATTTTGCTTCCTGCGTGTCCCCATACTACCGTCAAAATCCCCAGTCCTTTTAAGATGTCGGCCCATTCAAGATGTTCAGTTTCCTGGGCAAAGGCGGTTCCCACGCTACGGCCTCCTCTTAAACGTCAATATGCTTTAATCGAGCATAAGTCTATCATATACCGACGTTTTCTGCACTAAAAAAGGTTGCACAAGACTCAATAAAAAGCCTCGTACAACCTCAAGCTCATTTCCTAATTACTGAGACTGCTCTCCCCGGTAATCATCCAGTGTGAGTTCATCTTTACGAGATTGACCCGAACATGAACACTTTGCTCATGAGCATCCCCAAAAGATTCACCCTCTGCGATGTTGTAATCTTTGGCTGTGTAACGATAATCGACCCGAAGTGTCGCCGTGCTGGCATCAGCACTTTCCACGTCTATCCGGTCAAAGTTGATCTGACTGACATCCAGCCCTATGCCTTGAACAAGGTATTCTTCCGCGCGGCGGGCGTGTTTTTCGAACAACTCGCCGGAATAAGCTTTGGCAAGCTTAAGGCGAAAGGCATCGATATCCGTCGATTTCCAGGCGTCAAAAAATGTTCCGATGTCTTGTTTATAGTCTGCAATAATTTGATCTTTTAAAGAAGCGGGCACTGTATCTTTACTGTTTCCATTTTGGTCCAAAGCAAGGGCATTGTTTTGCTGTCCGTCAGGGTTGGAATTTCCACTTGGGTTGGAACCTGCATTTGCGTTGGAACTTGCATTTGGACTTAAAGCCGGGTCACTTTGCTCTGGGGAGGAAGACTCTTCCGCCACTCTATCCGGCATAGTATTGGCCGCAGGGGGAGATTGTACGCTTCCGGAGACAGGACCGGATACTGTATGAACATTTTCTTGCCCTCGCAGCTTGGAAATAAACGACGCTGCGGAACTTGAATTCGTGAGCAAAGACATTCCCAGGGTTCCTACCAAAACGCCCAGACCTAAAGCCAACGCTCCTATCAAGTAATTTCTTTTACGCATAAAGACCAAAATCTCCTTCAAACTGGATTTTTAATTATAGCTTGACCAGTTAGCAAGGATTTTAGACATTGTATGTTAACTATTTATCAATCTCAGGATTCTGCTCATTATCCGCAAACTTCAAAGCGCAAGGCCTGTCCATTAGGGCAGGCCTTGCGCTTTCTATTCAGTTGTTTTATTTTTTATAATTGCCGGCAACAACTAAATTAGTTTTCAACCCAGCCAAGCAAGGTCACAGTCTACTGAATTTAGTTGTTTATTCAATTGTTTTCCCTGAAGAACATAAAAACTTTTTTCCCAATCATCCCTTTAATTATCCGAGGTTCTATTCTAAAAATCCTGACTTCCATGCGTCATCTCGTCATGTCAAGCCTTAATTCACTAATAAATCTATAAATCAATATGCGAAGTTCCTGTAGCCGTTTACACCGTGAACATAATTCAGCGCGTTTACTGGCATTTCAATTGCTTGGACTAAGCTTCAGATCATTCCTGCCGTTGCTGGATAACTGGGTCCAGAATTACGTTCGTTTGGTTGCAAACGGCGTCGCCCCGTAGATTTTAGAATTAGTGTCATTGCGCATAATATGCGCATCCAAATCGTGAATTCCTTGATGGAATTGTTCGATCCGAGCTTTATCCTTCGAATCAAACGCGTCAATTCCGCTGTTGAGCAGAACATCTAAATAGCTGGTAAAAGCCGCTGCTTTGGCAGCATTAGGCTCATTCTTCAGCTGCTTGTCCCAAAGTGTTTTGTGAAAGATGATGTACTTTTTAATATCTTGCTCATTCATCTGCGGACCTGCTGCCGGTCCATAAAGATAGCCGTCCACATATTGGTGGATGTTCCACGCAGTGCCAAAAGCCAGTGTTTTGGCATCATTGCTTAAAGCATTGTCCCCGAAGTACGCTGCAACCGATGGTGCCAAGTCGATTAAACTCGTATCCGGTTCCCTATATTTATTTTTAGAACCTGTGTCGCCTTGAGGGGGCGCATTAATCGTACTAGGAGCAATCACGGTTGGCGTAGCTTTTCCGGGCGGCGCCGTACCGTCGGGCAACGACGTACTGGTTCCGGTTCCGGACCCGGCTCCAGTACCCGTATTGCCGACAGATGCATTAGCGTCGTCAACAACCGGATTTTGAATAACAACTTGTTGGTCTGTTGCCGGGCTTTGTTGCCTAAATACTTTCCATACGCTGGGTCCATAAACCCCGGCGGCAACAACAGCCCCTGCAAGAACCAGCGTTCCCGCAACGGTTGCAATCCGTTTCTTATCCATTGGCCTCATTGGTCTCTTCCCTCCTTATATCTTTTTTCTTGGTACGTGAGTATTTTACCAATTTTTAGGAGAGAAGCTTGTCACTTTTGCTGTATGACCCGACCTATTTTCCGTCTTCAGTAGTTCCGATTTGTCAACAGGCGCTTTCCGATATAGATATTTCGCGAAAATTACGCAGCATTAAGCAAAAAAAATTGTTGTTTTCTATTTATCTTTATCTATAGATTGAACAAGCTCTCGCAGATAACCGGCAAGTTCTTCCGCGAGATCTTCCCGGCGCAAGGCATATTCGATGGTGGCTTGCACAAATCCCAATTTGTCCCCCACATCATGCCGGCGCCCGTCAAACTCATAGGCCAGAATTTCCTGATACCGTCCCAGTTCCTTTATGCCGTCCGTAAGCTGAATTTCTCCGCCCTTGCCTGGCGGCAGGACACCTAACAAATCAAATATCTCCGGATTTAAGATATATCGCCCCATTATAGCCAAGTGGGTATCCGGCGCATCTTCCGGCCGTGGTTTTTCTACCATATTTTTGGCTCGGTATAAACGCTCGGCAAACTTTTCGCCATCGACAATTCCATATTTGGCAATGTCCTCAAGGGGGACCTCCTGAACACCTACCATGCTGGCGCCGTAGCGTTCATAATGATTCATCATTTGGCGCAGCGCGGGCACTTCGGAATAAATGATATCGTCCCCTAAGAGAACGGCAAAGGGTTCATTCCCGATAAACTTACGCGCGCTATAGATCGCATGGCCTAACCCTAAAGCTTCTTTTTGACGTACGTAATAGATATCCGCCATCCGGGCAATGTCTTGCACCAAATCGAGGAGTTCCTCTTTGGAGTTTTTCTCTAAATAGGCTTCAAGCTCCATCGAGCGGTCAAAATGGTCTTCGATCGCCCGCTTATTGCGGCCCGTCACAATAATAATATCCTCGATTCCTGATTTGATAGCTTCTTCGACAATGTATTGAATCGTTGGTTTATCTACGATGGGCAACATTTCTTTAGGCTGAGCCTTTGTTGCCGGCAAAAATCGTGTCCCCAATCCTGCGGCAGGTATCACTGCTTTACGAATTTTACGCATCTTCGACTCTCCTTTTTACAGCAATTAAGTTACCCCTAATGTATATAATAAAACTTCTCAACTCATTCGCTATTCTGCCCGAGAAATTGATTTTCCTTCTAAAAGTGTTTAGGTTCATTAAATTGTACAAGACGAGGACTTGCAATCCCCGTCTTCCAAAACCTACCTGCCTTTAAAATGTATGGCCCAATTTCACCGAACCATACTAGGGTTATGAAAACATTTAGACACTTCTTAATTTACGGAATGGCTGGCCTCGTTCTTGAGGTCATATATACAGGACTCGCCTCTCTCCTCCGAGGAGATTACAGTATGCACGGGTTTACTTTTTTGATTATGCTGCCAATCTATGGGCTGGCGGTATTTCTTGAGCCCTTGCATTTTAAAATGCGGGAAATACCCTGGTGGACTCGCGGGATCATCTACTTAATCATCATTTGGAGCATGGAATATTCCAGCGGCTTGCTGCTGGCAGGCATTCTCGGACACTGCCCCTGGCATTACAGCGATCGTTTCAACATTAATGGGTATATTACTTTAAGAATGGCGCCGGAATGGTTCTTAACAGGGTTGGGTTTCGAATTTCTGCATAATTTCCTGGATACCCTGACCATTTAAAGCTTAAAGTAATCAATGAGTTGTTTAAGATTGCTTGCCAGTTCATTCAAACTCTCCGCTGAGGCGAAAAGCTCTTCCACGGAAGCATTCTGCTCTTCCGCAGCGGCGGCTGTGGTCTGGGTTCCGGCCGAAGCGGATTCCGCTTGCTGCACAACGTTTTGCATGCCAAGCTTAATCTGTTCTCCATCCGCCTGGACCTTTCTCACTGTTGCTTCGATGTCCTGGGCCAACCCGGCACTTTCTTCGACGGAATTGAGAATTACACTGAATTGTTCGGAAATTTCCTTGAGATAAGCGCTTCCTTGATTAACACTTGCCACACTTGACTTCATTCCCTGGTGAGCTGTTTTGGAAGTCTGTTGCATTTCTTGCACCCGCTGAGAAATATCCACCAAGCTGGACTGGACTTGTTCGGCAAGTTTGCGAACTTCCTCGGCCACAACGGCAAACCCCCGGCCGTTCTCTCCGGCACGTGCCGCTTCAATGGCGGCATTCAGGGCCAGCAAATTAGTTTGTTGGGCAATGCTGTCGATAATTTGTACGGTTTTGGCAATTTCCTCCGACTTCTCGTCCACATCCCCGATCACTTTACTCAAATTATGGACTTGATTCTCAATATCATCCATCTGTCTGACCACTTGCTCCAGGGCTTGGCTGCCTTTATGCGCCAGTTCCGCGGAGTGGTTGGACGCATGGCTGACGTGCTCCGCATGTTGTTCCGTCTGATTCATATGATCGATGACCTGACTCATCCGGTCTTGATTTTCCGTCATAATCTGAACTTGCATTTCGGCTTCCGTGGCTATTTCACTCGCCGAGGTAGCGACTTGTTCGGAAACCTGGGCCGACTGCTCGGCACCCAAGCGCATCTCTTTAGCTGTCTGAGACAGTTGGCCGGCCATATTGGCCACTTTGGTCATGATGTCACGCAAAGAATTCACCATGTCGCCAAAGGCCATTTGCAACTGATATTCTTCACGGTTCCAGACCTTCCAGGGCGCCTTCTTCTTGCGGGCAATATCTCCGGCCGCAATTTCTCTGGCGTTCTGGAGCAAGTGACTCATCATTCTGCCCAAGGCACGGCTCAGCAGCCAGCCAATGACAACACTGACTATAACGTCAACCACAATCAGAATAATTGATACGGAAGAGGCCTTGTGGTAAATCTGCATCATCTTGCCCATATTGTCCGCATTGACTTTGGCCATCTTCTCGCTGACCATTTTTTGCAGAATATCCGTGGCTGCCTGATTCTTAGTCCCCGCATCGCCATACATATTTTCCTTGGCATCGTCAATTCTGCCATCTTGAGCGTATTGCATAGTAACCTGAGACGCCGTGACATAATCATTCCAGGCAGTTTTAAACTGCTTCCAGGCCGTATCTTCTTCGGGTGTGCGCGGAATTGCTTCGTACTTGCCGATGTTGTCGACCATGACATCTTTCTCATGATCAACCTGGGCCAAAAACTTCTGGAATTCTTCAGGCGTTCGGGCACTGACGGCCAGAACAACATCCGAGCGATAGGTCTGAGCATCGGAATGCATCTGAGATAATAAATTCATGGGAACAACATCCTGCTCGAACACTTGGTCGGAAACGCCATGCATCTGATTCATTCCGTAAATTCCAATTCCTCCGACTACCCCGGCAGCTAAAGCGATAAACAGCATTAAGGCTATAACCTGAAACCCAAGTCTTCTATGCGTTAAATTCAATTTTTTCACTCCTTTACGCTGAGAAATTCTGTCCGAATCTTAAATTATTCTACAACAATGACTTAATATCCTTTTGAATTTTATGATCTTTGCAAAAAATAATGTTCATATTATGTATTCCCGATAGTAATTAAAACGGCTGCAACAAAGTCAAAAAACAAACTTGTTACAGCCTGAGGATTAAAAACTTAAGCCTTATTCCTGAGATTCTTTCTTTAAATCGGCCTTTTCTAAAATTTGGTCCACCAAGCCATAGGCTTTAGCCTCTTCCGCTGTCATATAATAATCCCGGTCGGTGTCGCTTTCAATCTTTTCTATAGGCTGACCTGTTCTCTCGGCCATGATTTTATTCATTTTAGCCTTTGTTCTCAGCAAGTGTTTGGCATGAATTTCGATTTCCGTCGCTTGCCCCGAGAGACCGTGTCCCCCGATCAAAGGCTGATGGATTAAGATTTCGGAATTAGGCAAAGCGACGCGTTTTCCCTTGGCACCTGCCGTCAGGAGGAAAGCCCCCATGCTGGCAGCCATCCCGATGCATATAGTGCGCACATCAGAGCGAATGTATTGCATCGTGTCATAAATCGCCATGCCGGCTGTAATCGACCCTCCCGGACTGTTGATATACAAGTTGATGTCCTTTTCCGGGTCCTCTGCTTCCAGGAACAGCATCTGGGCCACAACAAGATTGGCCACGTCATCATCTATGCCGCCTCCAAGAAAAATAATGCGATCTTTGAGCAGACGAGAGTAGATATCATAGGAGCGCTCGCCGCGATTTGTTTGCTCCACAACCATAGGTACCAGATAACCCATTTATAATTCCCCCTATTCATTTCTTCATAGCAGCACTAATCTAATATATTCTGGCCGGTTACGTTTATTTTATTACAAAGGTCAGTTAAGGTCAAATAGTTTTAGCAATTTTGTCGTCAAACCGATTTTAAACGAATTCGTTTCTTTCCCCGCATTAAGCTCAACACCTATTTCCTGCTTAATTCTCTAAATTTCCTTATAATCCTTTTATTAAATTTTTTAATGAAAATTATTTTTCCTAACTTACAAAAGGGTTAGCACTCGACTGCTAAAAGTCAAGCGCTAACCCTTCCCGGCGGCCTTGGATAAAGCTCAGGCTCACCTGTTTCCGCCTTTTTATAGAGCGTTTTCTCCGACATTTCCAGTTCTGATTGTGTAAGCGTTTTCTACGGATGAGACAAAGATTTTGCCGTCTCCGATCTCGCCGGTTCTTGCTTCTTTCGCAATAAGCTGAATAACCGCATCCACATCTCCGTCTTTAAGCACAATTTCGATCTTTACTTTAGGGATAAGGTGAACTGTATACTCAACCCCCCGGTAAACTTGAGTATGTCCTTTCTGTTTACCGCAGCCGATTACTTGAGTAACTGTCAAACCATTGACCCCATGAGTATTTAAAGCGTCTTTAACGCTATCAAGTTTTCCGGGCCGGATAATAGCCTCTATTTTTTTCATAGAAATCCCTCCCAGCGCAGAGCGCCTTTAATTATTTAATTTTACCGGAATTTGCTTTACAAGACCTAAGTTACGCTGGACCTAATCTTTTCCTTAGCAATTGCCTCTTGTCTTAGATAAAGTCCGGATAAGCTTCTTCTCCGTGCAGCGACAAATCCAAACCGGTGGCTTCCTGATCCTCGTCCACGCGAAGTCTTGTGAATAAGCCCACCACTTTCAGCAAAATGAACGATCCGATTACGGAAAAGGCTATCGTCACTAAAATGCTTACAGCCTGTATGCCCAACTGTGAAGGATTGCCATAGAAGAGCCCGTTTGCTCCGGCGGAGTTGATTGTCTTGGTAGCAAAAATCCCCGTCGCTAAAGCTCCCCATGTTCCGCCGATGCCATGACAGCCGAAAGCGTCCAAAGCATCATCGTAACCAAATTTCGCTTTCATCACGCTAATTGCCAGATAACAAACGGCACCTCCGACCAGACCAATGACGATTGAGGAAAGGGGGGTTACAAATCCGGCACCCGGAGTGATAGCGACCAAACCTGCTACCGCGCCGCTGGCGGCACCGAGTACCGTTGATTTTCCGCGGTGCAGGCGTTCGACGATTGCCCAGGCTATCGCCGCCGCCGCGGCGGCTGTGTTGGTATTCACAAAGGCTATGCCGGCCAAGCCGTTGGCCCCTAAGGCGCTCCCGGCGTTAAAGCCAAACCAGCCGAACCACAGAAGCCCCGCTCCTAAAATAGTGAAAGGAATGTGATGAGGCGCCAGCGAATCTTTGCCCAAGCCTTTGCGCTTGCCCAGTACCAAAGCGGCGACAAGCCCCGAATAGCCGGAACTGATGTGGACTACATTTCCTCCCGCAAAATCTAAAGCGCCAAGGGATCTTAAGAACCCGCCGACTCCCCAAACCCAGTGCGCCAGGGGATCGTAAATTAAAGTGGCCCACAGCAAGGTGAAGAGAATAAAGGCGGGAAAGCGCATCCGTTCTGCGAAGGAGCCGCTGATAAGAGCCGGAGTGATCACCGCGAACATCATTTGAAAGGCCATAAAGACAATGGCGGGAATCGTAGCCGCGTAATCCGGATTAGGATCGGCTCCGACGCCATTCAGTCCTAACCAGTTGAGGCTGCCGATGATACCATGAAAATCAGGTCCGAAGGCCAAGGTATATCCCACTAGAATCCACTGTAACGATATAAGTCCCATGATAATCCAACTGTGCATGATCGTACCAAGTACGTTTTTTTTGCGCACCATACCACCGTAAAAAAATGCCAAACCAGGTGTCATTAATAAAACTAGTGCGGCTGAAAGCAAGACAAACGACGTATCTCCCGTATCCATAATCTTTCCTCCTCATAGAAAATGGCGCTTTGAGCTTACTCCGGGGGAGTCTGCTCAAAGCGCCATTGCTTTGTATTATTCTAAAACAAATTGGGTTTCGGTAGTGCACACCTTATGTTTGGTATTCTAGCATGAAGGCGGGCCATAATGCAACCCCTTATTCTTCATGAATTCTGTATACCTAAAGAGAGGGCCTCTGCGCGCTGAACATTCACTGAGAAGAAACGCCGTTTACCTGGGGAAACTGAAATATAAAGCCTTGAGCAAGGGCAACACATACGGATCATAAAGAAAATTTAAAAACAAAAACAGGAAAACTCCCACGGCTCCTCCGATCATGGAACCATTAATCCGAATCCATTGCAAGTCATTGCCGGCCTTTTCTTCAATAAATTGGTTCAAATCTTCATCCGAGTAATTGGTAAGAGTCTCCTTAACAATGGCCCCGATGACATCATGCTCATTCTCAATGACCTGACACAAAAGGCCGGCGATAAAACTGTTAAGTTGTGCTTGCAGGGCTTTATTCTCCAGGAAATAATCCCAGCCTTGCCGGATATAAGAAGACAGCGCCTGGCGCAGCACTTGGGAATCTGAAAGAGATGCGGCATCCTTAAGGATTATACGCAGTACTCTTGTCAGAAACTCTTCGGAAAGCTCTTCCTGCAAAAGGTCTTCTTTCCAGACTTCGACTTGTGCTCGGAACAGGGGCTCAGAAATCAGTCCGCCTATCCCTTTCAGGAGGCTTTCCTTCATAACTGTACGCAAAGGGTCCTGCCGGTCGCTGAACTTGCGCAAAGTGAGCAGAAGTTCAATATGCAGGGCATCTGCCGCCTCCTCCATGTTCAGCCCATCAGACATTTCCGCAAATCCCAGTAAGGTCCGGAAAATTGATCCGCCATTGCTGAGTTTCTCTGCTTTCACACCTTCAAGGTACTTTAAAATAACCTGGCGCGTCTCTCCCTCCGCAGCCTTTTCCCATAGTCCCTCAGCCAGGCGGTCCAATCCCTGATCAATATACCCTTGATCCAAGGCCCAGCGGCTTAATTCGTCTATTTTGGGTGCCAAAAGCCATTCTTTGGCCCGATGGCGCAGAAACCGGACTAATTTCCCGGTCAAGACGACCGGGTCTTGTTTTTCCGCATACTGTTGAAGTAAACGGACAGCCCTTTCTGTTAAATACGCAGGTCCCCCCCGCCTTTCCACGGCACGAATAAGTCCGTCGAGATAAGCAATCCCGGAAACCTTCCGGCGAATCAGATCCATGTGCAGGAGTTCGGTCTGAACCATTGCCGCCACGCCTTCAATCAATTTAACGCGGTTGCGGGGGATCAGAGCTGTATGATAGCCCCAACCAAGGGGTTTTTTAAATATTGCCGTCACGGCAAACCAGTCGGCAATTCCCCCTACCAGAGCAGCCTCCAGCACAAAATAAAGAAGTTGCAGGCCAAAGAGGTCAGGGTAACTGTGTTTGAGCAGAGCCGCGCTTAAGAAGCAGGCAAAAACTGCGGCAAGTGTGATGTTGGCTTTCTTGCGGTAGTTCATTGGAGCACCATCCCCAGTACATAAATCAGCATTCCTACCAAACCCCCAACGATTGTCCCGTTGATCCGGATCATTTGCAAGTCATTGCCGGCTTTATCTTCAATGAGTTTGACGAGCTTATCATTGCTTAAAGGATTCAGCCCTTCGCGCACCAAACGTCCAATGGCATCGTGATGGTATTCAATCTGTTTCCTGGAAATATTCCTGATGGTTTTATCCACTGTTTGTCTCAGATCCGGATTATTTTTAAAGGCTTCGAAATGCTGATCCCAGTCATTTCGCAGCTTTACCGCACCGGCTTTGAGCAAAGAGGCACTGTTTTCAGTAACTGCCGTGCCGCCAAGTTTAGCGGCTAAGGCTTTATGACAAAGGCGATTGACACTTTCCCGCAGCTCCGGTTCCGTCCTTAGATCCGATATAAAGCGGAGAATAAATTCCTTCAGCCACTGCTCAACCGTTCCGTCTCGCAGAGCACTCTTGGCCCTGGTTATCAGGCCCTGGGCCAGAACTTCAGGCGCGGGCAGAAATTTGCCAACCAGTTTTCGTGTCGGGTTGTTGCTGCCGTACCTTAGCAAGGCCGCTTCAATCATGGCTGTCAAAGCTTTACTCACCACAGGGTGAGCAATCAATTCGTCGCCCGCCCGGCAAAGAGTCTTTAACAAGTGATCGGCCTGACCGCTCTTTAAAGAGAACTCTATGACGTCAGCTAAGGTTTGCGCAAGTTCCAAATCGTTTATATTTCTTTGCATTAAATCTTGCAGAGACTGAGTCACCCCCTGGGGGTCCAGTGCCTGGGCAAAATCCCCGGCCAAATCCGTAAGTACCTGCTCCGCTGCCTGTTTTACCTGATCTTGCTGCAACACCCGGATAAGCACGCCTGAAAAGTCCCAGGCCAGCAGTTTGCGTTCCAATATTTCTTGAGAAAGCAATTCGTTTTGAACCATATCTGCCAGGGCATTAAAGATACGTTCCCGATTCAAGGGAATGATCTCGGTACGCAACACCTTACTGGGGCGAATCCCCAGAGGCCGGCGAAACAAAGCGGTCACTGCAAACCAATCAGCAAGTCCGCCAATCATCCCCGCGCTGCATCCACTGGAGATGAGTCCGCCGACAAAACTCGCATGAAACGGGTAACTGAGCAAGAAGCCTAACGTTATTCCCCCCAAGGTGAAATTTGCACTTCGGGTGTTATTAATTTTTTTGACCATTAAAACCACCTACATTAAAACATTAATAAGATTAGAACGGCAGGAACACTTTCTCCCTATTTTAGTCTATATTTCAGTCTTGTACCAGAGGCAGCGCTGTCTTAAGCGGACAAACCAATAAAGCAAAGGTACTCTCTTTAACCTAGAGTACCCGCGGGGTGTGTTTAAGTCTCCGGCGAGCTGCTGTATCTCCTTATAATTTGCGCGACTCCCCGAAACTATTATTTATTGAGAACATCATTGAGCACAGAGTTCAGCTGCTCCAGGATCTTTTTCAGCTCCACTAAGGATGAGCTTTCCAGTTTTAACATGATGGCATTGAATTTTTCTTTTCGTTGACTTTCATACGCTTTAAGTACATCCCTGCCCCGCGGAGAGATCTGAATAAGGACTACCCTGCGGTCTTTTTCACTGCGGGCTCTGGCGATAAGCCCTACTTTATTCAGGCGATTCACAAAACCGGTGACTGCTCCCAAAGTGATGCCAAACTGTTGGGCAACATCGGAAGGGGTACAGGTACCTTGGTATTCCAGAAACTTAAGGAACATCGTTTGATGCAGCGATAAATCACCCGTTGCAGGCAGCAAAAAGCTTTGATATTTCCTCCAGACTTTTCGGAACAAAAGATCTGTCTCTTCCATAGTCGCCAATTCGGCTTCTGTAATCACACGGATCCCTCCTTAAGTAAATAGAGAGATTTAGGAAGCTTTCTTATAGCTTTAGCAGCCGGGATTAATATTAATCCCTTTTACAGGCCTATTATAAGTTTTCTAAATAATTCATGTCAATAACTATGATATTTTCGGGAGAGCACAAAAAAACGGTCGTATTCGGCAGTAATGTGCCAATACAGCCGTTTTTCCCAATACCGGCTTTATTCATAAACCTTCTCTTCATTTAAATGGGCGTTCTGAGCATCATCCTCAACCAGACGACGGTTCTGCATCTGATGCCGCAGCTCTTTATAATATTCGTGCTGAATAATCAAATTCATCACTTCATTCGTCCCCGTCCAAATCATAATTAAACGTGTATCGCGCAAAAGCCTCTCTACAGGGAATACATTCGTATAACCAATACCGCCCATTATTTGCATGGCGTCATTGACTACGGCCCAGGCTGTCTCCGTGGCAAATTTCTTAGCTTCAGAAACCAGGCGCCGGGCTTGGGCCGAAGGAACTCCGCAATCAACGGCTTGGGCGGCCGCATAAACCAGAGCGCGAGCGGCATCTAAGCGTGTGACAGAATCGGCAACCTTGAAACTCACCGCTTGAAAGTCTTTAATCACATGCCCAAAGGCCTTGCGTTTCGTACTATACACCGTGGCAACCTCAAGGGCGGCCCGCGCCATCCCTAAAGCGCCTGCCGCACTCGTCATGCGCTCCGGAATCATCATTTGATAAAAAATTTCCGAGGCGCCGTTTTCCTGGCCTAAAAGATTTTCCTTGGGTATCCTTACGTCTTTAAAAACAACCCTTCCCGCGCCTCCGCCGCGTGTACCCATGAGACCATAGACATGTCCGATTTCCACACCCGGCCCTCTCTCTACGATGAAAGCACTCATACTTTCGTGAGCTTTGCCCTCCGGATTTGTTTTAGCATAAACCATAAAATAATCGGCACCTTCAGCGCCAACGACAAAACGTTTTTGTCCGTTAAGTATGTAAGCATCGCCATCTTTCTGGGCTACGGTTGTAGCTCCGAAAAAATCCGATCCCCCTCGCGGTTCCGTCAAAGCTTCCGCTGTATAAAGTTTTCCCGCCAGGGTTGGTTTTAAATAGCGCTGCTTGAGATCTTCCGAGCCAAACCGGGAGATTGCCTCTCCCACAATTGAGGGCAAAGAATAAAGGCAGGCCAGGCTCGTTCCCAAAACTCCGATTTCTTCTAAAACCGCTGTCTCATCAGCCCAGCTCAAGCCCCTGCCGCCGTACTCCGGGGCAAAACGCAAACCCAACAAATTAGCGGCTCCCAGGTCTTGAAGATACTCTACCGGGTAGACAACCTTCTCCGCATCCATGTCCAATATCAGTTGCTTAGAAACCTTGTTTTTTACAAAATCGGCTGCTTCCTTTTGCAGCTCAATTTGAGATTCCGACAAAAGAAAATCAAACATTCCTTTTTCCTCCTTAGATTTAACGTTCCCCAAATACGCACTTTAGGCCTTCCCTTCATTGCGTCTTTTCAATAACTCCTTGAACTGGTGATGATAATCCAACAGCTCTTCTTTTAGAAGGGTCAGCTCCAGAATCTTTTCATCTAATTCCTGCAAACGTTTTTCTCCGTAGGCAATTGCTCTTTCCAGCTGAAGCCCTTCCGTGCGATCCACATCATAAAGCTCAATCATTTCTTTAATTTCGCTAAGAGAAAATCCTAAACGCTTGCCGCGGAGAATTAGCGTTAAACGTGCCCTTTCCCGGGGCCCATATAATCTTACGCTCAGCTTTTCATGACAGAGCGGTTGGATTAAACCAACCTCTTCATAATAGCGAATCGTTCTTGGGGTAAGCAAAAGCTCTTTTGCTAACTCTGAAATGCTCATCAAGGAGTTTTCCATTGCTTTAAAAACCACTTCCTTTCCGGACTATAAGGCTGCAGCGGTTTATCCGCTGACTAATCTGCTCTAAGCCTCCCGCTTCGGCAAGCGGTGAGTTAAGAGCGGCTAAGATTTAACACGAAACTTTAGCTCTAATATTAAAAATATTCTGTCACCAGTTAACGTAAACGTCAAGCATTTTTTGTTAAACTTTTATAGCTATACGTAAATTTTTTTACACTGGGTATTCTAAACATATGTACTAATTGAAGGAGGATTCCTATGTGTGATAGCCCTTCCCTCTCTAATCCTTATCAACAGTTGGATCGTTACATCGACAATCTCCCTTATAAGAAGGAAAATCTGATTGCAATTCTGCATTACGCTCAACAGCTTTTCGGCTACTTGCCCGACAAGGTTCAGCGGCATATAGCGCAAAAGCTTGATATCCCTTCCGCCAAAGTCTACGGAGTTGTGAGCTTCTATTCCTTTTTTACCATGAAACCCCGGGGGAAACATGTTGTCAATGTCTGTATGGGTACCGCCTGTTTTGTGCGCGGCTCGGAGAAACTACAGAAAGAGTTGGAAAAACAGCTCGGAATTAAAACCGGACAAACTACTCAAGATGAGCTGTTTTCTTTAGATTCCCTGCGCTGTATAGGGGCCTGCGGCCTCGCCCCGGTGATGATGGTGGACGGCAAGGTGCACGGACGTCTTCATACCTCTGAAGAAATCAAGCAGGTTTTAGACCAATACCGTCAGCCCTCAGTAAAGGAAGGGACACCGTCATGAAACTTAAAACAGTTGATGATCTTAACGACCTGAAAAAACAGTCCCAAGCTCTCCTCAACAACCGCCGGGCAGCCCAACCAGTCTCGCTCAGTGAAGCCCAAGGCTCGCCAAGACAAATCATGGTCTGTGGCGGGACAGGCTGTCACGCCTCCGACAGTCCTCAGATTGTGGAGCTTCTGAAGGAAGAAATCAAGAAGCGCGGCTTGTCCGAACAAATCCAGGTGCTCCAAACCGGCTGTTTTGGTTTTTGCGAAAAAGGCCCCATCCTGGAAATTCACCCGGATAACGTCCTTTACCTTGAGGTTTCAATTCGGGATGTGGCTGACATTGTCGAAGAGCACTTCGTTCAGGGAAAACTGGTCGAACGCCTTCTTTATCAAGATCCGAATACGGAAAAACGCATCGCTTCCGATCTTCCCTTTTACCAAAATCAAAAGCGCATAGCTTTGCGCAACTGCAGCTACATTTCCCCGGAAGATATCCGGGAATATATAGCGGTCGAGGGATACCAGGCTTTAGCAAAGGTCCTTTTTCAAATGACTCCCGACTCTGTCATTGAAGTGCTGAAAAAAAGCGGCCTGCGCGGACGAGGCGGCGGAGGATTTCCTACGGGCGCAAAATGGGAACTGACTCGCGGCAACGAGTCCAACCAGCGCTATATTATTTGCAATGCTGACGAGGGCGACCCCGGAGCCTTTATGGACCGTTCGATTTTAGAAGGAGACCCCCACAGTGTTTTAGAGGCTATGATGATCGCCGGCTCTACCATCGGAGCTTCTCACGGCTTTATTTACATCCGGGCGGAATATCCCCTTGCCATCCACCGCTTAGAAATTGCCATCAGGCAAGCCCGGCAATACGGCTTACTGGGCAAAGGGATTTTAGGCAGTGATTTTTGTTTCGAGGTTGAGATTAAATATGGTGCCGGAGCTTTTGTCTGCGGAGAAGAGACCGCCCTGATCCATTCCATCGAAGGGACCCGCGGAGAGCCTTCCGTCAAACCTCCTTTTCCTGCTCAACAGGGACTGTGGGGTAAACCGACTTGCGTTAATAACGTGGAAACTTTGGCCAATATCCCACCTCTTATTTTAAGGGGGGCTGATTGGTTTGCAAAAATTGGTACGGAAAAGAGCAAAGGAACAAAGGTATTTGCTTTAGCAGGTAAAGTCAACAATGTCGGTCTTGTGGAGGTTCCCATGGGAACTACCCTCCGGCAAATCATTTTCGACATAGGAGGCGGAATTAAGCAGCACAAAACTTTCAAAGCAGCTCAAACAGGAGGGCCGTCGGGAGGGTGTATTCCCACCAAATATCTGGACACTCCGATTGATTACGAATCGCTGATCTCCATCGGCTCCATGATGGGGTCCGGCGGTCTGATTGTCATGGATGAAAGCGATTGTATGGTGAATATCGCTAAATTCTACTTAGAGTTTACTGTGGACGAATCTTGCGGCCGCTGCACCGCTTGCCGGGTCGGCACGAAACGACTTCACGAAATCCTGACCAAAATCACCGAAGGCAAGGGATCGCCCGACGACTTGGATCAGCTTGTCAAATTGGGCAAAATCATCAAAGATTCTTCCCTCTGCGGACTGGGACAAAGCGCCCCTAATCCCATATTATCTACCATCGAGTATTTCCGGGAGGAATACCTTGCCCATATTGTCGATAAAACTTGTCCCGCCGGGGTTTGCAAAAGCCTGCTCAAATATGACATTACCGACAAATGCAAAGGGTGCACCTTATGTTCCCAACACTGTCCTGCCGGCTGTATTACAGGCTCACCTAAAGAACTTCATGTCATTGATCAGGAGAAATGCCTGAAGTGCGGGGCATGCTTAGAGAACTGCCGTTTCGGTGCCATCATTCACCATTAAGGTACCCCAAAAGGAGGATTCCATATGGATGTGCAACTTACTATCAACGACATCCCGCTTGCCGTGCCGGAAGGAATGTCTATTTTAGATGCAGCACGAACCGTCAATATCGATATACCGACTCTGTGTTACCTCAATCTTCATGAAATGAGAATGAACAACCACATTGCCTCCTGCCGCGTCTGTGTGGTAGAAGTTGAAGGGCGCCGCAATTTGGCCCCCGCCTGTTCGACTCCCGTATTTAACAACATGGTCGTAAAGACGGATACTCCCCGGGCTATTCAAGCCCGGCGAACTATGGTGGAACTGTTGCTGTCCGACCATCCTAAATCCTGCCTGACTTGTGCTAAAAACTTAGATTGTGACCTGCAAGCCCTGGCGGCGGACCTGGGCGTGCGCAATATTTCTTACGAAGGAGAGGAATCTCAGTTTGAGATCGATAAGTCCAGTTTGGCGATCATTCGCGATCCCAACAAATGCATTCGCTGCCGGCGATGTGAAACAATGTGCAACGATGTGCAAACTGTGGGGGTGTATTCCGCCGTCGGACGCGGTTTTGAGACTGTGGTCAAAACTGCTTTTGATTTGCCCCTGCATGAAACCTCGTGTACCTTCTGCGGACAATGTCTTGCCGTCTGCCCTACCGGGGCCTTGATGGAATTGGATCAGGTGGATAAGGTTTGGAAAGCTCTTAATGATCCCACGCGCTTCGTTATTGTGGAAACGGCTCCGGCCGTAAGGGTAGCCCTGGGGGAAGGTTTTGGTCTGGAGCCCGGAACCATCGTGACGGGTAAAATGGTGGCCGCCCTCCGGAGGCTGGGTTTTGACCGCGTCTTTGATACGGAATTCGGGGCAGATGTAACAATTATGGAAGAAGCCACCGAACTTATTCACCGCCTTAAGCACGGCGGGCGGCTTCCCATCCTGACAAGCTGTTGTCCAGCCTGGGTCAAGTTCTTCGAGCATCAATTTCCCGATCTTTTGGATATACCGTCGACCTGCAAATCCCCCCACGAGATGTTAGGTGTTTTGGCTAAAAGTTATTACGCGGAAACTTATGGCATTGATCCTCAAAAAATCACTGTTGTTTCCATTATGCCTTGCGTGGCCAAAAAATACGAAGCGGCCCGGCCGGAACTTGGGCAAAGTCCCGTCACCCCGGATGTGGACATCGTCATCACAACCCGGGAGCTGTCGCGCATGATCCGGGAGGCGGGGATTCACTTTGACCATCTTAAGGACGAAGAATTTGACCATCCTCTGGGAGAATCCACAGGTGCGGCCGTGGTATTCGGCACCACCGGAGGAGTTATCGAAGCCGCTTTGCGCACGGCTTATGAATGGTTGACAGGAAAGCCGCTGGAAAATGTCGAATTTGAAAATCTGCGCGGTATGGATGGCATAAAAGAAGCTCTGATCCCTATCGAAGGAAAGGACTTCAAAATAGCCGTAACCCACGGCTTAGGCAATGCCCGAACAATTCTCGAAAAAATCCAAGCGGGAGACGCCCATTATGACGCCATAGAAATCATGGCCTGCCCCGGAGGATGTATCGGCGGAGGCGGCCAACCCTATCACCATGGAAATGTGGAAATCCTCAAAGCCCGGGCTGCAGCCATTTATAAAGAGGATCGTGCCAAACCCCTCCGCAAATCGCACGAAAATCCTGCCGTTATTGCTCTCTACAAAGATTACATCGGAGAGCCTTACGGCGAGAGGGCCCACAAATTGCTTCATACCAGCTTTACACAACGCCCTAAAATATGATGCTCCTGCCAACCTGGAAAAAGAACCATTGAACACGTTTTAAAATGTCGGCAGCCTTTAGGCGCACCCCGTTTTATTAGCCTGATTCGCCTAATAGACGATGACTATGCTACAATATTAGGAACGAATACTCTCAAATGGGGGACATGATGGAACACGAATTTTCGAGGACAGAACTTTTAATAGGGCCTGACGGTTTAGAAACACTGCGCAGCTGCACCGTTATCATTTTCGGAATAGGAGGAGTCGGCTCCTATACCGTAGAAGCATTGGCCCGCGCCGCCATAGGCCATTTAATCCTGGTCGATTTTGACGAGGTCAGCATTTCCAATCTTAACCGTCAAATCCACGCACTCCACACTACCCTCGGTGAAGCCAAGGTGGAAGTTATGCGGCGCCGGATCATGGAGATTAATCCCCGGGCCCGAGTGGAAACTTACAAAGAATTTCTTTCCGCGGAGAATGTTAACCAATTCCTGGAGCAAAAGCTTGATTACGTCGTCGATGCTATTGACACCGTTTCCAGTAAAGTGCTTTTGGCTAAAGAATGTCTGGCGCGAAAGCTCCCTTTGCTCTCAAGTATGGGAGCGGGCAACCGTCTGACCGCGGAAGGCTTCAGAGTCAGCGACATTTCTAAAACGAGTGGGGACCCTCTTGCTAAAACCATGCGCAAACTTCTGCGGCAGGAAGGAATCAGCAAAGGCATCAAGGTTGTTTCCAGCCCGGAGCCTCCTCTGACTCCTCTTTCTTCCCCGGCTCAGTCTATGCATCCAGCCGCTGATACGGCTGATTCAGCTTCGGCTCCTGTAGTTTCCGGCCTTTCCGAAGGAAACATAACCACGGCAGCCAAACGGCAAACGCCGGGAAGTATTTCTTTTGTTCCCTCAGTCGTCGGGCTCCTCATAGCCGGTGAGGTTGTCCGAGACCTTTTAAGGGGATAGGGTCAGGGATAACAAACCAAATTTGATTTCTAATAGTAATTGAAATAAGTATAAAGACGGGGACTAAGCTGCCAGGCTTTAGTCCCCGTCTTTATACTTATTTATTAAGCTTTAATCTCTGGTTCATCCACTGTTCGTATCTTTTTCATTGTCCTGAATACTAAAATAAAGCAACCTAAATCAATGCTACAATCTCCCAAGCTAAAGACTTGTTTTTGCAGCCCCGGAATTGCTAAATAGAATCGATCCGCTAAGACCGCCAGATGAGTCGTTGCGCTCAGCAAACCGTGAGTGCCTTGTCCGCTTGATAATGACTCGCGAGCGGACTCCGGCAGAAAAAACGGATCAACCGGCATGATCCCTCCGTTTAAACTAATAACCAGTGTGTTCAGCAAAACTCCCAGTGTAATCCACCGCATACCAGATAACTTGCTATTGCACAGGGTGAAGATTAAGAGCAGGAAGTAGGACCCCGTATCCAGGATTGGGCCAAACCAATTGGGGCCTATTGTAATATTTTTGACAGCCGTCCAATAAACTGCTCCCTGTATCAATAAGGCCAGGGGAACAAGCCAAAATCCTCGCAGCTCCAACTCACCTAAGCGGCCCAGTTTTCCTCCGCTAACAACGCCCACAATCAATGCTAAAATTAAAGTTTCTACAAGCATGCTTACCTCATATTCCCTTGCCTTAATAGGATGAAGCGATTGGCATTGGCCCGGTATTGCTCATCTGGGATGTGAATTCGGACGTGACTACTTTGCAGAAGACCTCGACTAATTCGGGGTCCAATTGCGACCCGGCTACTCTTTTGAGTTCCTTTACCGCTTCCTCATGAGTCTTACTTTGACGATAGCTTCGATTAGACGTAATCGCATCATAGGTATCAGCCACGGCAATGATCCGAGCTTCTAAAGGGATTTCCTCCCTACTGATTCTATCCGGATAACCATTCCCATCGTAACGCTCGTGATGATGACGTACTATTTGTCCGATATCAAACAGGAATTTGATGTTCTTGATAATTGTTTGCCCCATAACCGGATGACTACGAATAATTTTCCATTCCGGGTCCATTAATTTTCCTTCTTTATTTAGAATACTTTCGCTCACCCCAATTTTACCAACATCATGTAAAACGGCGGCATATTTAAGAAACTCAATCTTATCTTCGCTCATTTCAAGTCCTTCTGCAATAGCAACCGCCAATTTGCCAACTCTCGCAGAATGTCCACTGGTGTACGTATCTTTCGCTTCAAGTGCTTGAACTAAAGCTTCGACCGTATTGAGATAATTTTCTCTCATGTCAACATAAAGCTGGAAAGCATGACGTGAAAGCAAAAGAGGAACGAAAAGCAACAGCAGTCCTGCCGGACCATAATTGTTATAAATCAAGGCCATTAGTAAACCCAAGGGAGCTAAAGCCATAAAATTCGGCACAGCCCATTTAATATTGCTAACCCAAATAGACCATGGTGATTTACGCTGCATCGTTCCCAGAGCTATAGTTACTATACTCATATTTGTTATCATGTATATCAACGCAACAGCAAAATAAATTGTGATCCAATATAAATCTAATTGAAACACCCTGCCTCTAGTAAATCCAATTATAGAGTACGATAAAGCTAATGAAAGCACAAATTGCGAGGCATTAAAGATCCGCTTAAAAATTGGTTCTCCGGCAACCACTTTCCCAAATACTAGAAGCCCACCTAAAGCAACAACTGATAACGAAACTCCTAGCGGGAACAAAACCCCTGCTGAAATAAAAACAGCGTAGCTTACGGTTACATATCCGCCTTTTGGCAAAGCTACCGGCATGGATTCACTTATAATTGCCAGAATGCCAAAAATAAGGAGGCCAACCAATATTGTCCTATTCCATTTGATTTGAAAAACCGCTAAAACCCAAATCGTTAAAGCCATAGCGGTTATAAGGTAAAAAATTGGTCGAAATTCCTTTGACAAGGTTTTCATTCGGCACCTCGTAATTTATTGGCCGACCATAGAACAATTAGATTCTAAAACTAGCACCACCGGCAAGAACGAGAGTTACGAGAACGGCAACTGCTTTTAATAATTTACTCATTGCGGTAAACCTCCTTGATTTTTGTTACAGGGATAGTTTAACCGCTTCGCTCTTCTTCCGTTTCGCTTATCTTTTCGCTTCGCTCAAGGAAAATCAAAACAAAGTTTCAAAATCTAATTATCAACAGGTCGGCCAAAGCTAACAAGTTTATTCATTTCTTAAAAAACGCAGTTTGCGATTGACAGCGTCAAGGGTTGCTTTAACCACTGCTTCCCGGTCATCATTCCGGACTAAAGCACACCCGGTCAGAGACTGTTCTCCGGCAGGAGCAATTAAAGTTATGGCTACTAAAGCGATCTGCCGCTTGGCAAGTTGGGTAATTCCAACATCCTCCGTCACAAACAGAAATTTATCTAACGTCAGTGGACTCAGGGCTTTAAGTGTTGCCTCCACGAACAAACGCAGCTTATTGTAGGATGACGATGGCCCTTGGGAAACCCCTTCAATCAGCTTATCCCCTGTCAATAATTCCACCTTCACCTCGGCCATGCCACTTACCGTCCTGATTGTGACACCGACCAGTTTGGGGCGTGATGATTCCCTAATTGCAAAGGTATTTTCATCATCGTCTCCTATTTGGGCTACACTGATTTTTTTATGATCGATTTGCAGTCCGAATTGCGCTGCAAAGACTGACTCTACGTCTCTCACGACCTGCTTTGGCGCTCTTCCCGAGCCTGCCAGAATATGAACTTCTTCGATGTCTCCCAGATTATTAACATTAATACGAGCAGTTATTACGGATTTGATTTGCTTTATTGCCTGCTCCCAGTCTTGGATTGAAAAAGCCACTTCCGACATGAAAACACTCCTCAAACATTAAATGATTCCCTATTTTATTTTTTAGTTTGGTATTTAAGGTATTTTCGACGCAGAACTGTTTTTTCCTCCCGAACCTCCAGGGAAAAGTGCCAAAACCTTCGTTTAATTCGCTCTAACAAACCGGATAAGGGATTAATCAGAGGTTCTTGCTCTACTTCGCTGCTTTTGCTATTTGGCGTAACAGTCTATCCCACAGTATAATTGATTCAAAAACAAAATCCGTCATTTTTCTACAGTAACATAGGAGGCTGAACTATGACCCAGATGAAGAGCAAAAAACCCCAGATAGATGCTAGTGTATTTTTGGCTGAAGGATGTAAAGTGACCGGGGACGTGACAATTGCCGAGCACTCCAGTGTATGGTACAACACCGTCATTCGCGGCGACCTGGCTAAAATACACATCGGCACCTACACCAATATTCAGGACCTGGTAATGATCCATGTCAGTGGAAACCGGCCTGTAACTATTGAGGACCATGTCACCGTCGGTCACTCAGCTATCCTCCACGGATGCACGATAGGCCAAGGGTCTCTTGTCGGTATGGGGGCGATCATTCTTGATGGCGCTGTTATTAGTGCAGAAACCTCCATTGCCGCCGGAACCCTCGTTCCCGGCAACAAAACCTATCCCCCCCGCGTTATGCTGATGGGAGCACCTGCCCGGGTCGCCAGAGAGCTTACGGAAACGGAAATTAAAATCATGCATGAAACCGCGGAACGTTATGCCCGCAAAGCTAAAGACGCTCAGTGTGATAAACCCGCTGATTAAGATTGTCCTGCCGCACTGGGGCGCTTTTAAGGAAAGGATGGCAAAACAGCAAAAGGGTTGCGATAAGCTGGATCAACCAGTTTGCCGCAACCCTTTTGTTAATACTTTTAATTTAGCCCAAGAAAATTTTGAGGTCGTCTTCAACGTTAGTGATACCGGCAATGCCGAAGTTTTCTACCAACACTTTGACAACATTCGGGGATAAGAAGGCCGGAAGTGTCGGCCCTAAATGGATGTTTTTAACACCCAGGTAGAGTAAGGCGAGTAAGACGATAACTGCCTTTTGCTCATACCAGGCAATATTATAAGAGATAGGAAGCTGATTAACGTTGTCCAGTCCAAAGACTTCTTTAAGTTTCAGAGCAATCACGGCCAGAGAGTAGGAATCGTTACATTGTCCGGCGTCGAGTACTCTGGGGATACCGCCGATATCACCTAAGTTAAGTTTATTGTATTTATATTTTGCACATCCGGCAGTGAGAATTACCGTATCTTTCGGCAGGGCCTCCGCAAAATTAGCGTAATAGTCACGGCTCTTCATACGGCCGTCGCAGCCTGCCATGACGAAGAAGCGCTTAATAGCTCCTGTTTTAACAGCGTCGACAACTTTGTCGGCAAGTGCCAGAACTTGATTATGGGCAAAGCCTCCGACAATTTCACCGCTTTCGATTTCGGTCGGCGCCGGGCATTTCTTGGCATGTTCAATGAGAGCCGAGAAATCTTTTGCCTTGCCGTCGGCACGGTCCGGAATATGCTTAATGCCTTCAAAGCCCACCACGCCTGTGGTATAAAGGCGATCCTTGTAAGAATCTTTAGGTGGTATGAGACAATTGGTGGTCAGGAAGATCGGACCGTTGAAGGATTCAAACTCTTTGTCCTGTTTGTACCAAGCGTTTCCATAGTTGCCCACGAAATTATCGTATTTCTTAAAGGCGGGATAGTAGTGAGCCGGAAGCATCTCACCATGAGTATAGACATCAACACCCGTTCCCTGAGTTTGAATCAACAGTTCTTCCAGATCTTTCAGATCATGGCCGCTGATTAAAATAGCGGGATTATTTCTAACTCCAATATTTACTTTGGTCAATTCAGGATTACCGTAAGTTGTGGTATTGGCTTTATCCAGGAGAGCCATGACTTCAACGCCGTGTTTGCCGGCTTCCAAAACGAGAGCGACAAGATCATCTGCCGACAGTGTGTCATCTAAAGTAGCCACCAGAGCTTTTTCAATGAACGCAAAGATTTCATCTTCCTGGTGAGCTAAGGTATAGGCGTGTTCGGCGTAGGCTGACATTCCTTTCAAGCCATAGGTAAGCAATTGCCTTAACGAACGAACATCTTCATTCTCTGTTGTTAAGACTCCGACGAGGGCTGCTTTATGATCAAATTCAGCGGCAGAAGCCGTCCAGGTTGCCGCATCATGTAAGTCCACAGGAATTGTTCCACCGGCTTTAATAATTTCTTGTTTTAGTTCAGCGCGGAGTTTAAGTCCTTCTTCAATTCTGGCTACAAACCGGCTTCTATCGAAGTTGGCATTCGTAATTGTGGCAAAAAGGCTTTCCATAATAAATTTATCGATTTCCGGCCGGACAATCCCCATAGCACGCCCTTGAAGCGCAAAAACAGAAATGCCTTTTAAGGTGTAAATGAGAAGGTCCTGTAAATTAGCGACGTTTTCTGTCTTCCCGCACACTCCTTTAATCGTGCAGCCGGTTCCTTTTGCTGTTTCCTGACATTGATAGCAAAACATACTCATCATGCTTCCCCCTAAATCTTATTTGAATTTTTGTTGTAACTCAACTTGACAATAGTAAGTTTAAATCAAATTTCAAGTGCAAACTGTGACTATGTAGATTCTTTTGGTGTGAGAAAAGTCACACTGAGCAAGGCACAACGTTTATGGATTGAAAGTAACTTTTAGGATATTTTGTTTGAAATAGGCAATGAAAAAGGGAGAACGTCGCCAACAGTCGAAAAACAAATAAGAATAAAACCTGGAAGGAAATTCCATAACTATGTAGAAACCTGTATTTATCAACAACTCTAAAGGAGAGATATTAAAGCAATGAAATTAATTATTATCTTAATGTTGCTTGGTGTTGCCTTATCTGCAACAAAAGCCCTGTCTTCCGTTGATCAATACGGTAATGGCTAGAGCCTTCCCACTGTGACAAAATAAAGGACCTTGGCAAAGGCTGAGGTCCTTTATTTTTGTTCTAGACTCAATATACAGATAATCCCCGTGGCGTTTGCTCAAAGATCAGGAAATACGTTCCTCAGTGGAATCATACCCCATTTGACTTATGACCATTTCGTAATAGGCGCCTTTGTTGTCCATAAGTTCCGCGTGAGTTCCGCTCTCCAGAATTTCTCCCTGGCCTATGACCATAATTTTATCGGCATCACGAATTGTTGAAAGCCGGTGGGCGATTAAAAAGCTGGTGCGGTTGCTCATAAGCGTCAGCAAGGCATGCTGAATTTCCTTTTCCGTTTTGGTATCGACACTGCTTGTGGCTTCATCTAAGACTAAAATCGGAGCGTCGCATAAAATGGCCCGGGCAATTGCCAGCAATTGCCGCTGGCCTTGGCTGAGGTTGTCTGTACTGCCGGTTACAATCGTCTCATAGCCTTTGGGCAAGCGGGATATAAACTCGTCGGCATGAGCCAGCTTGGCGGCCTCTTTAACTTCCTGATCCGAAGCGCTTGGCCTTGAATATCGGATATTGTCGTAGATGGTTCCCGTAAATAAGCAAGTGTCCTGCAAAACGACGGAAAAACAGTTTCTGAGACTTGCTCTGGAAATTTCCGTGATGTCTGTATCATCGATCATGATTTTCCCTTGATTTAAATCATAAAAGCGGGTCAAGAGGTTGACAATCGTTGTTTTTCCGGCACCGGTTTCGCCGACCAAAGCAATGACTTCTCCGGGACTGACCCGGAAATTTATGTTTTTCAGAACCGGCCTGCCGGGATTATAGAAAAAGGATACATCGCGGAACTCAACCTCTCCTTTAGGATTGGTGAGTTCTATAAAACTGTCCTTGTCAGGGGCTTCTTCGGCTTCATCCATGATTTCAAACACTCTTTCCGCACCGGCCAGAGCCGACTGAATGTTGTTGAACATTCCGGCTATATTATTCAGCGGCTGACCAAACTGTTTGGAATAGGTAAGAAAGCTCACCACGACCCCGACGGTTATCACGCCCTTCACCGACAGTATCCCTCCGGCACAGGCGATACAAGTAAAGCTTAAGTTATTGATGACGTTCATGAACGGCATCATAAAGCCGGACCAGATCTGGGCTTTAGTGGAGTAATCGCAGAGTTCCTGGTTCAGGCGGTCAAAGTCGGCTAAAACGGTATGTTGGCGGTTGAAGGCCTTAACCATTTTAAGTCCGACAATGTTTTCTTCAATAACGCCGTTTAAAGCGCCCAGTTTTTGCTGCTGCCCTAAAAAATAGCTCCGGCTTCGGCTGGCAATAGTCTTAGTCAGACCAAAAAACAAAGGAATCGAGATCAAGGCAACGAGGGTTAGTACCGGACTCAGAAGCAGCATCATGACAAAGGAGCCGGTTATAGTAAAGATACTGGCTATCAGCTGCGTTGTCGTCTGGGAAATAGTCGTGCTGATATTATCAACATCGTTGGTTATCCGGCTCATGGTATCCCCATGAGATCTATTGTCGTAAAAATTCAGGGGAATCCTCTGAAGTTTGGCAAAGAACTCCGTGCGGATATGCTTTACCAGCCTCTGAGTAACTTTAGCCATCAGTATGCCGTTAAACGTATCCATAAGCCAGCTTACTGAGTAACACAAAACAAGGGCTGAAAGAATTGTTGTTAAAAGAGAACTGTCCACCAAATTTGTTTTTGTATTAAACGTATTAATGGCTTTACCCAATAAAAAAGGTGTGAACAGGGAAACGGTGGCGGAAATGATCGTCAAGGCTATCGCCAGCAAGAAGGATTTTCGCCACAACATAAAAATCTTCAACAACCTGAGAAGCGTGACTTTTGTGTTTTTGGGTTTTGCTGTCGGGGCAAAGCGACGAGGTCCGCCCCCGCCCATTCTTCCCAAATTAGGCATATTCTCATAGTTTTTATTAATTGCCTGTGCCATAAGCAACCCCCTTCATGTCGCCGCCGATTTGGGAGTCGAAAATCCCTTTGTACGTATTGCAGGACTCAAGTAGTTCCTGATGGCTGCCAAATCCGACCTTCACACCATTGTCGAGCACAAGAATCTTATCGGCGAACATGGCCGTACCTATTCTTTGGGTAATCATAATGACTGTTTTGTCAGCATCCATAGTTCTCAGGCCGCGTCTGACTTTTGCTTCCGTAACGGCGTCAAGGGCGCTTGTACAGTCGTCTAAAATCAAAAGCGGCGCCTGCTTGACCAGAGCCCGGGCAATGGAAAGGCGTTGCTTTTGACCACCGGAAAGGTTTACCCCGCCCTGGCCTAAATTGCTTTCGTATTGGGACGGCATCAATTGAATAAAATCATCGGCCTGGGCCACCCGAGCCGCTTTAATAATTTCTTCCTTAGAGGCCTGGGGATTGCCCCAGGCTATATTATCTAAAATAGTTCCCGTAAACAGCATGCTCTTTTGGGGTGCTAAAGCGATCTGATCCCTTAGAGCATTGCAATCAATAGTTTTTATATCCATACCATTTAAATAAATCGTGCCTTTTTCAAGATCGTAAAAGTGCAGGCAGAGCCAGACAAGTGTCGATTTCCCCGAACCGGTCGGCCCGATAATCGCCAGGGATTCTCCCTGCTTAATCTTAAAGCTAAGATTTTTTATAATCGGTATTCCGCTTCCACTGGGATAGGCGAAGGTTACATCCTCAAAAGCAAGCTCCCCGAGTCCTTGCCCGGGCGTCTGTTCAGAGCCTTTAAAATCCTCTTCGCTGTTCAGCACTTCGTTGACTCTCTCCGTCGAGGCTTTCGTTCTGACAAAGGTGTTAAAAACGTTCGTAATCATAATGAGAGACGCCAAAATTTGGGCCATATAATTAATGAAAGCCGCAACTTTCCCGACTTCGATATCTCCCCGGCCAAAGAAAATACTGCCGACATAAAGGATCAAGGCTATTCCGAAATTGATCGTCAAAGACATCAGCGGGGAGAAGTAGGCAATCACCATCTGCGAAGACACGGTTTTATTAGCTAAATCCGAATTCGTGCGGTCAAATTTTTCTTCCTCATCCTTATATCGTCCGAAAGCCTTTACCAGCCTTATTCCCATAAGATATTCCTGGACAACCGTGTTAACTTTGTCAATAGCATACTGGACTTTAGCGAAACGTATATAACTCAATCTCATGCTGATCACAATAAAAATTGCCACCAGAGCAATTACGAGAAAGAGGATAGAGCTCAATTGAAGGCTCAGCACGACTGCTAAAATGATGCTGCCTAAACAAGTAACAGGCGCTTTAAAAAAAATCCTCATCATGCCGTTAATAAATTGGGTTATCTGTGAAATGTCGTTCGTCATTCGGGTTATCAGCGAACCGCTTTCGATTTTATCGGCACTGATTTCAGAGAAATTGATAATCCTGGTAAAAACATCATAACGCAAATCCGCACCAAAGCTTTGGGATACTTTGCTTGCCAAAACACTCCGGGTGGCTGCAAAGCAGGCTCCCACAGCGGTAATTGTCAGCATCAGCAAGCCCAGCTTGAGTACGGTTCCCACTTGACTGTTTTTTACACCCTCGTCGATGATATGGGCCATAATCGTCGGCTGCAGCAAGTCGCAGATAGCTTCAAAAAAAACACAGCTGACTGCCGTGATAAACAGCCATTTATATTTATGAAAGTAGTGCTTATAAATACCCATTCTTTCTATTTTCCTGCCTTTTTTGAGAATAGGACAGTAATTCCGCGCTAGCGCTCTCTGAGCGCTAGCGCGATAATACCCGATTGGCTGGATAGTTATTTACCTTGAGATTTTTTGATATTGACTTTTTGTCCATCATTTAAGAAAATCTGTCCTTCAGTGATGACATTATCTCCGTCTTTCAGACCGCTCACGACCTCGGTAATTTTATCATTGGAAACTCCCAGTACAACCGGAACCTTGTTCACTGTATTTTTCTCCACAACATCAATATAAGCGACCCCATCCTCCATCGTAATCGCCTCATTCGGTACTGTCAGAACATTGTTTTTCTGCTCAGAAGGAAGTATCACTTTGGCATACATTCCTGATTTCAGTTCGTTGCCGGCATTAGCTATATTGACATCAACTTCGTAGGAATTTGTTTTGCTGTCCGCCGCGGGACTTATTAAATTAATCGTGCCGCTGAATTGCTTGTCATTAAGAGCACTTACCTTCACAGGCACCGTTTGACCTTTTTGAAGCTGAACCAACATCTTATCCGGAACATTAATTTTAGCTACTACCGTTGTTGTGTCGATCACCGTAAAAGCCGGAGTTGCACTGGAAGTAATCTCACCAACATCGGCATTGCGAACGGAAACCGTTCCGGCAATCGGGGAAGTTAAGACTGTATTCTGGACCTGAACCGCTGCATAATTCACGGCTGATTCCGCTTGTTGAACCTGGGCTTGAGCCGACTGAACGGACTGAGGGCCCAGTTGATCTTTCAGCAAAGAAAGGCTGGAATTTGCCGAGTTAAGAGCAATCGTTGCTTCATCCAATTTCTGTTTGTCGGCATCAAGACTTTGTTGGGAAAGGGCCCCGGCATTGTAAAGCGTTTGATCCTTATTATACGTATCCTGGATATTGTCAAACGCTACCTGAGCGTTTTGCTGCGTTTGTTCCGCTTGCAGAAGCTGCTGCTGATACCCTGATCCTTTAGCTTTATCATAATTCACTTGGTTTCCCGCCAGATTTGCTTGCTGCTGCTGAAGCTGAGCCTGCAAATCACTGGCATCAAGGGTTAAAAGCACCTGCCCTTTTTGGACTTCATTGCCGACATCCGCTTGCACTGTAGCAATTTTTCCGGAAATCTTGGGTGAAAGGGTTATCTCCTGAATCGGTTTTAGCTGACTGGAGTATTCAACATCCGTCGTTATTGCCCCCCTGACTACCGGAGTTACACTAACATTCGTTGAGCTCTGTTTTACCGCCGGGGTCCCGCAAGCTGTTAAAAAAAGTGTCAGGCCAATGCACCCAGCCGAAACTATTCTGCGCTTATTAATATACCTCATAATTCTTAAGCCTCCGTATGTTTTAAAATCTCTCTTTTTTTAAGAGAATGATTTTTCATGTCATCCATGATGGTGTAAACCACGGGTAAGATAATGGGGGTAAATATCGTCGAGGCTATCATCCCTCCAATAATGACAAGGGCCATCCCAAATTTCATTTCACTCCCCTGACCATTTGTAAATACTACCGGCAACATACCCACAATCATAGTCAGGGAGGTCATGATAATCGGTCTTAACCTGGTGGTGCCCGCCTCAATTAAGGCCTCTTTTAAAGGTTCTCCTCTCTTCATCAGGGTATTGGTATAGTCAATAAGCAGCGTTCCGTTTTTGGATGCTAAACCATCCAGCATAATTAAACCAATCATGGTTGTTAAGTTCAACGTGTTGCCCGTGACCGCCAGCATCACAAAAGCTCCAAAAATCGCGCACGGCAACGACAGCATTCTGATTAAGGGGGTCAGGAAGGATTCATAGAGAACAACTAAAATCATGTAGACGAGGACAATGGACCCCGCCATTGCTTTGCCCAGGCTGGAGAAGGTATCAGACATGTTTTGCTGATTTCCTCCATATTTGATGCTGTAACCATAGGGCAGGGAGATTGTACTTAATTTGTCTTGTATTTGTTTACTGGCTGTTCCCAAATCTACGTTCTGTAAATTTGCCGTTATTTTTACAACGTCCAGCCTATCCTGACGGGATATTGTCTTTTGACTGTCGGCCAAAACGATGGAGGCAACTTGGCTTAAGGGTATCTGTGCTCCGGCGGCATTCATTATTTTGATTGAACCTATGTCGTCGGGAGTTTTTATCTGGTCATCCTTAAAGCTTACGACCATATCATGTTCCGTTCCGTCAGTATCCGTAAACTCCCCTACCGTCGACCCTGCTATACTTGTTCTTAGAATCGTGGCCACATCGGAAGGGGAAACACCGTATTGATTACAGGCCAAACGATCAACATTCACCCTGATTTCGTTTTCATTTTGTCTTTCAGAATTGCTGACATCCACAACGCCGGGAACTGAGTTTGCCAAGTCCTCGATTTTATAGGATAAACTTTTTAAAACGTCGGTATTGGTGCCTTCCAAATTAATTTGGATGCTTCCGCTGCCTCCCCTGCCGCCTCCGCCGCCAAAACCGAATCCTCCTGAACCGGCGGATGCTTGCGAGACAGTTAGCGAGACACCCGTTAGATTTTTGCTCCATCTGCGAATCTCGTCGGCAACTTGTGCCTGGCCTTTTTTACGTTTGCTTTTATCTACCAGTCCTACGATAAAGCTGGCCGACGACTTATCATTACCGCCATCTGTAGTAAATATGCTTGTCACTTCCGGCAAGGTCCGCAAGTACTTTTCCACAACAACCGCTTTACTTTCCGTTTGCTCAAGGCTGGAACCGGGATTGAGCAACAGGTTGACGGATAGCTGATTGTTATCTGTCTGGGGAATAAATTCCGTCTTTATAAAGCCCAGGGGTAATAAAGCGATACTTATGACAACTCCCAGCAATAAAATGCCAATGATTTTTTTGCGGTTACTCAAGGACCATAACAAGGCTGTTTGGTATTGCTTTGTAGCTCTCTCAAAAGGATGCAGTGAGCCCCCGATTTCCTTGACTTTTTTAAAGAGTTTGGATTGGGTGATTATCCTTACAAACCATTCTTTAAGCTTAATCAATGCACTTGGCTTGTAAGAATCAATATTGACTCCTGCCCGCAAGAGCCGCGAAGAAAGCATAGGCGTTACCGTAAAGGAAATAAAGAGAGAAAATAGGGCTGCAAAAGCCACCGTGAGGCCAAATTCTCTAAACAACTGTCCTGATGTACCGGAAACAAAAGCTACCGGTGTAAACACCACGACGTCACAAAGGGTAATGGCTACTGCCGCCATGCCAATCTCTCTTCGTCCTTCAAGGGCTGCTTGCATGGGACTTTTCCCCATGCTCATATGCCTCAGGATATTTTCCAGCACAACTATAGAGTCGTCAACCAGAATACCTGTGCACAGGGATAAGGCCAACAGCGACATCATATTTAAGGTAAAGTGACATACGTACATCGCAAAAAATGTTGACACTAAGGATGTGGGTATGGCAATCAGAACAATCAGCGATGAGCGCCAGTTGCGCAAAAACAGGAACAAAACCAGAGCCGTGGTTATAACGCCTTCGATGATATTTTCTTTAATTGAGTCTACCGAAGCTTTAATTGCCGTGGTACTGTCGTTGGCAATCGTCAGCTTTACCCCTTTGGGAAGAGTTTTCATGATTTTAGTGAGTTCTTTTTTTACTCCATCCACCGTTTGTACAACATTGGCATCACTTTGCTTTTGGATACTTATAGCAATGGCGTTTTGCCCATTTAGCTTGATGCTTGTATCATTCGCGGGATAGTCAAAGGTGACATCGGCAATGTCACCCAGCCGGACAGTTCCCGAGTTACTGGTGGGTACCATAATATTCTTAACATCATCTAAATTTTGGAATTCTCCTATCATATCTACCGTCAAATCACTGCTGCCTTGAACAATATCGCCGGCGGGAGTATTGACATTTTCAGAACCAATCAAGGCCATCAAGGTTTTAAGATTTATACCGTAGTATTCCACTGCAGATTTATCAAGCTTTACTTGCAATTGCTTGGCATTAGCTCCCAGAAGGGAAACTTGACCGATATTCGGCAGATTTCCCAGTTCCTGTTGGATATTATAAGCAATATTATAAATCTGATCATAGGAAGCTGAGCCTGAAACAGCTAGGGTCATGACAGACGAGGCATTGGGGTCTATTTTCTGAATGATCGGCTTATCCGCATCTGAAGGCAATTGGCGTTCAGCCCTGTCTACCGCTTTTTCCACGTCCATGAGTGCAGAGTTAATGTCAGTGTTCATATCAAAGGTAATAATGGTCATACCCATACCCTGCCTGGCCGTCGAGGTGAGAGTGTCGATGCCGCTTATCCCGGATATCGCATTTTCAACCGGCACGACAATTTCTTTTTTGATTTCTTCAGACCCTGCGCCGGGATAACTAACTGAAACTGTGATGACGGGGATATTCATTGAAGGCAGCATGTCAACACCCATATTTGTATAGCCGATTATGCCAAGACCAAGAAGCAACACAACAATAATAATGATTGTTGCAGGTCTCTTTATCGATAGTTCAGTAACACCCACCAGAATAAACCTCCAAACTAAATTTTTATCCCTTTTTAATTAAAAGAATCACTAATTACTGCATGCATTTTGGTATGTAATCATTTCCCCCTTTCCCACTACTCTTTATTCTTTTCATCCATCTCCTTTAAGATTTTCTCTAAAAAACTTTGTTCGAGGTGATAATGGGACAGTAAATATTCCTTTACCATGAGTCTCTTGGTTGGATATAACTCTTTCGTTTTCTCAAATTTCTCATTAAAATGGCTGACAAACTCATTCAGATTGGCCAACCGCTCTTGGATCGTTTGCTTAAATACTTCCGGATTCATCAAGTGGCGGCAGGATAAGCCAACCGTCAAATCAAAATAATAGCGCTCGCTATTTCTCAGTATCTTGACCGTTGCTCTGTCAAAAGCTTTATTCCCATTATCTGTCACATAGTAACGCTTTCTTTGAGGCATGTTGCCTTCCTTCTCAATCTTGAACTCCAGAAACCCTTTATTACATAACCTGTCCAGAACCTGATAAACGGTTGTACCCCCGATCTTTACCCAGGTTCTTATTTCACGGTCTTCGATCATTTTATCTATTTCATAAGCGTACGACGGTTTAGTCTTAATGAATTTTATTAACATAAGTTCGATATTGGACAGCATTCAATTCACCCTATCTCATTACTGACTACTATGCTTAATAGTAGTATTATCTACAGGGGCAAGTCAAGAAAAATACCCCTGTTTTTAAAATTTGAAATCCTCCGGGATATTGGGCAAAATCGCCTGTATATCAAGGATTACGAGCAATCTTAATAAGATCTTCAAACAACTAACATAGAGTTATCACAATATCTTAACACTTAGGCACTATGCTTAGCTATGAGTTTGGATATATTAACCATATGTTTGAGAACTTAAAACTTACTCACCTCCTCCCCCCCAAAAATGCAGTGAAAATCCGGTTGGCTAAAAAACCTTAGAAGAAGTTTGTGCCGAAAGTCAATAAATAATTCAAGTATCAGAGTTTATTGCAGAGGAGTCGAATAACTTAATGAGCGCGAAGCTAAAGCACCTTGATCCACTTTTGCTTGGATCAGCACTATTAGCCGGTTTCTTAAATGGTTATGGAATTTGGCAGGATCAATACGCCAACGCCTATTATACTGCCGCCGTAACCAGTATGCTGCAAAGCTTTCATAATTTCTTTTTTGCCTCCTTTGATCCGGGGGGATTCGTTACTGTAGATAAGCCTCCTGTCGCCTTTTGGCTGCAGACTTTGTTTGCCGCACTATTCGGAGTCCACGGTTGGAGCGTTATTTTGCCTCAGGCTCTTGCCGGAATCGGTTCCGTGCTTTTGGTTTATTTTCTTGTCAAACCTGCTTTCGGCCGAAGGGCGGCAAGGGTTTCAGCTTTAGTAATGGCCTCTACCCCTATTGCAGCCGCAGTCAGCCGTACAAACAACGTGGATAGTCTACTTGTGTTTACTCTCCTGCTGGCGACCTGGATGTTATTCAGGGCCGTTAAGACAAACCGGCTGAGATGGTTCATAGCCTCTTTCGGCCTGGTCGGTTTAGGTTTCAATATCAAAATGCTCCAGGCCTACATGGTGCTGCCGGCCTTTTATGGATTCTACTGGCTGGCCTTCAAAGCCGGTTGGAAAAGAAAGTTAGGCATTCTCGCGGCTTCGACAGCTTCTTTACTCGTCATCACATTTTCCTGGGCCGTCATCGTGGACAGTATTCCGGCGGCAGACCGGCCATACATAGGCAGCAGCCAAACAAACTCGGTTTTAGAGCTGGCTTTTGGCTATAACGGCCTTTCGCGTTTAACCGGACAGCGCGGGCTGAGGGACGGCGGCCGGGGAGACTTCTTGAGCGGCCAATTACCCGGGCAGTTGCAACTTTTCGGTGGCGGGACACCAGGTGACCGGCCGGGACGGCAGAACTCCGGGCAAGGCTTGGGATCTTTGCGAAACAACAGTTACTTAAATGTCCCTTTCAGCGGCAACAGCTTGACAGCTCGAAGGGGGGATGTCCGACCGGGAGGAGGACCTGGCGGCGGGATGTTTAATACCGGAAAAGCCGGGCCGTTTCGTCTCTTCCAGTCTCAACTCTCGGGACAAATCAGCTGGCTGCTTCCTTTTTCCCTGGTGTCCGCCATCGCCTTACTGCTTGGCCTGCGCAGAAAGCAGCCTCTGACGGACAAACAACGGGAAAGCCTGTTCTGGCTGGCTTGGCTGTTGCCAATGATGGGATTCTTTAGTATCGCGGAGTTTTTCCACCCTTATTATTTAATCATGCTGGCGCCTGCTATTGCTGCTTTGACAGGCGCCGGCTGGGCAGAGATGTGGGGATTCTGCCGCGATCGCAATGGCGGGTGGAAAGGCTGGCTGTTGCCAATCGGCCTTTTGGCTACAACTCTATTTCAGCTCTATATACTCCTGCCCTACAGCAAGCAAATCGGATCAGCATGGCCGATCGCGCTGGGAGCTTTAGGAAGCGTGTTCTCCGTTTATCTGGCGCTTTCTCTGCTTAAAAATAAGCATGCAGACGCCGGGGTTCCTCTGGAGAAAACCAGGCTGATCCGGGCTGCCGCGTTTGGCGGGCTGGCAATATTGCTGGCTGCGCCTCTCTATTGGGCCGCCACTCCCCTGCTGTACGGCGGAAACAGCACGATGCCTGAGGCGGGACCCCAGCTAAACTTCGGCAAACGGGGAAGTTTAACCGGGCAGAGAGAAACGATCAATACTGAACTGCTTGCTTATCTGCAAGCCCAGAACACCGGCGAGAAATTTCTCTTTGCCACCACTAATGCCGGAACGGCGGAAGCTTATATCATTAAAACCGGCAAGGCTGTGATGGCTATGGGCGGGTTTTCCGGATCTGATCCGATCCTCACTGTCGCTAAGCTAAAACAAATGGTAGCAGATAAAGAAATAAAATACTTTCTTCTTTCGGGAGGAAGCCCCAGAGGAGGCAGCTCGGATGTCCAGACGTGGATTAGGCAAAACGGCAAAGAAGTCCCCCAAGCGGATTGGCAGTCCGGCACCGGCAATGCTGTCCGAGGAAACAGGGGCATGAACGGGGCCGGAACTTTATACGAAATGAATCCCTAAGAAGGAGGCAACCCTTATGGGTAAGGACATTCGTTATTCCATCGTAATTCCGGTCTTTAACGAAGAAGCTGTCATTGAGCAAACTTACCAGCAATTGAAAAAAGTGATGGATTCGACCAATGAGCCTTATGAATTGATTTTTGTCAATGACGGAAGCTCAGACCGCTCCGACAGTCTCATAAAAGGATTCTGTGCTGGCAATGAAGCCGTTAAATTGATTTCTTTCTCCCGCAATTTCGGTCACCAAATCGCCATCACGGCCGGCATGGATTATGCCGCCGGAGCAGCGGTCGTGATTATCGATTCGGATCTTCAGGACCCGCCGGAGTTAATCTTGCAAATGATTGCCAAATGGCAGGAAGGCTATGAGGTCGTTTATGCCAAACGGCTTGAGCGTCAAGGCGAGACATTTTTCAAGAAGCAGACGGCTCGCCTGTTCTACCGTATTTTACGCGCCTGCACAGAGACGGACATCCCTGTTGATACGGGTGATTTCCGTCTGATCGACCGCAAAGTGTGTGCCGCTTTGAAACAGCTGCCGGAGAAAAACCGCTACGTACGTGGTATGGTAAGCTGGGTCGGTTTCCGGCAAACCGCCCTGGAATACAACCGCGACCCGCGTTTAGCGGGAAAAACCAAATATTCTTTGAAGAAGATGCTTAAGTTAAGCCTTGATGGGCTGACTTCCTTTTCATTTAAACCTTTAAAATTAGCCGGCTATACAGGTTTCTTTTGCCTAGCCTTGGCTTTGCTTTACATGGTTCTCCTGCTTCTGGCCAAACTAGGGGGCCATGCCCCAATTGATGCCTGGAATATCGTGATAATCTGCCAATTGGTATTGACCGGATTTGTCCTTACCATGATGGGGATTATGGGAGAATATATCTGCCGTATTTATGATGAGACCAGAAACCGGCCCCTGTATATTATCCGCGAATGCTATCAGAATGAAGGAAAAGAACGGACCGTGAAAAAAATTGGTTAAACTAACCGTGCGTCAGCAGGAGTTTTTCAAGTTTTGTCTTGTCGGAGTTTTTAACACCGGGATTGATTTTACCTTGTTTGCCTTGCTGTTTGCCCGGGGAGTCCCTTTGCTCCCCGCTCACACTCTTGCTTACGGCAGTGGCGTGATTAATAGTTTTCTGCTCAATCGAAAATGGACGTTTAAGGAATCTGCTCCTCAGCCCCTGGGACAACTGCTGCGTTTTGTTCTTTTAAACTTATTCAGCCTTGCCGTAACCTACGAACTCTTAGTCTGGTTCCACTACACTTGGGGCTGGCCTCTGCTTGCGAGCAGGGCTTTGGCCGTCGTTGCCAGTCTGGCTATGAATTTCGGGGGCAGCCGTCTCTGGGTTTTTTGCCAGCCTCAAAGCGGCAGCTATGACAGCAATGAACCGGATAAAAATACTTAACGGGGGATAACCATGGTCATGAATGTCTGCACGAAAGTCATTCATACCAGGTTATACCCCCGTTAGCTTTTTAAAAACAATTTTCAAGATTGGGCGGCCAGTACCCCTCTGTTCCTTGCTTCAGCCAATAAACCGGCGCGAAAATCGGGATGGGCGATACTGATTAAAGCCTCGGCCCGGGCACGAAGGCTTTTTCCCCGCAAATCAACGGCGCCATACTCCGTCACTACGTAGTGAACATCATTGCGAGAGGTGGTCACGGCAGCCCAACGGTCCAATTCACAGGTAATCCGCGAAATTTTGCCGCCTGAAGCCGTCGACGGCAAGGCGATAATGGATTTACCGTTTAGGGAACGGCTCGCTCCGCGAACGTAATCGACTTGTCCGCCAACAGCGCTGAATTGCTTGGCGCCAATCATTTCCGCATTGACTTGACCCATGAGATCCACTTGTAAAGCGGAATTAATGGAAATCATCGCTTCATGCTGCCCAATAATATAAGGATCGTTAACATAATCCACGGGATGAAGTTCCACCTTGGGATTATTGTCGACAAAATCATAGAGCTTGCGTGTCCCCATGAGAAAGGTCGCAATAAATTTGCCCGGATTTATGGTCTTTTTGCTGTTAGTAATGACCCCTGCCTCCGCCAAGGCTACAACACCATCGGAAAACATCTCCGAATGAATTCCCAAATCTTTTTTCTCTTTTAAGAAGAGCAATACCGCGTCCGGTATGGCCCCTATTCCTAATTGCAGGGTGGCGCCATCGGGAACCAGCTTGGCTACATTTTCACCAATGGCTTTTTCTATTTCGCCGATTTTAGGCGGCTTCAGTTCAATTAAGGGTTCGTCCTTCTCCACAATAACGTCGATCTCATCCAGGTGAAGCTTAGTTCCTCCCGTTCTCGGCATGTGACGGTTCACTTGGGCAATGACAAGTTTGGCACATGCGGCGGCAGGTTGAGTATAGTCAACGGAAATTCCCAAACTGCAATAACCTTCCTCATCAGGAGGTGTCACCTGAAGCAGGACGACGTCAACGGTCAGGATTTTGTTTTTAAATAAACGGGGGATTTCGGAAAAAAAGCAAGGCGTGAAATCCGCTCTTTTTTCCTCAAAGGCTTGACGCGTCGAGGCCCCGATAAAAAGCGCATTATGCCGAAAGCTTTTCTCCATTCCCGGTTGAGCGTACTTGGCCGGACCCATGGCCACCATATGCACAATTTCAACAGAATTCAGTTCCGGAGCCCTGTTAACTAAGGCTTCAATTAAAGAGGGCGGCTCTCCGCAAGCGTGCCCGATGACAACCCGGTCACCGGACTTAATATGCTTGACAGCCTGTTCCGGGGTGGCAAGCTTTTTCTGATAGTTTTCTCTCCAGTTGCTCATAAATGACTCCTCACTCTTTTCACAATTTCGGTTACCATCCCGCTTTCGTCCACAATCAGGGAATCAACCGTAAAGGCGGCAACGACGACATTAGGAACATCACTCTTGCTATACTTTTGAGCACAGTTTGAAGTGCATCCGCTTAGATAGATGAGAAAATCCGCGTCAGAACTGTTAAAAGATATAAGGTATCCATAGGACAGGAGAAGTTCCTTAACTGCGCCGGCAATTTTGCCACGGTTAATGACGGGGTTGCATCCGCCACAAAAATTTATACTTACACGTTTATCAAGCATAACTCTGCTGTCGGCCCTTCCGCAAAATTCCTAAAGCCTCGGAGATTAAATCCTGACTTACCTCACAATCAAGGAATACGTCTTTGATTTGAGGACATTCGGTTTTGATCACCGCCTCAATAAACTCAGCTAAAGTTTGTTGAGAACTGGGGCATCTGGAAAAGGGCCCAGTCAAGCCAATTTTTACAATACCTTCAGGAGTCACTTGAATCCGGCTAATATCCCCATGATAAAGGTTGAGCACAGGACGTACTTTCCTGTCGATGAGGTCGATAATTTCTTTCATAATTAAATACCCTCATTTTTAGCATACCATAAGCCAAATAAAGAAGACTTGATTCAGATTCAGGTGGAGTTTTAACTCCATCTGAATCTTAGTCGCTCTTATCCAGGGACTTAGCCACTCTTACCTCACCGCTTGCCGAAGCGGGAGTCTTAGAGCGGATTAGTCAGCAGATCAATGTTTTGTTTCCTCAGCCGAAATCCCGGCGATAGCTTTGGCAAGTTCTTTCTTATGCGCCAGATTAGCCTGGCGGGAGATCATGATTCTCTGCGCTTGAGGTGAGCCCGCGCCATGCATGGATTCTGTTCTGTAACCGACGGCGGCCGTACCCAAAGTAAGATTTTCCACCAAGCGCAGAATGCGCATCCGATGTTCCGTTGGGACTGCGGCAATGCCTTTAAAGTATTTTTCAACTACTTTCCCGATTTCAGGATGCCGCAAATCCTTTTCAGAAGGCATGGTGACCATCAGGCCTCCGGCAATATCCTCGGCCAAACGGGCAATTTCATAGGGGTAACGGGTAACATTTTGCTTACAAACGTTGGCCAGGAGAAGGTCAATTAGATAAGTGCCGGATGCTGTCTTATGCCCTTCTGCCGAACAAGCAATGCCGCAAGCGTAAAGTGTCTCGTTAAGATGAACCATTTCAATCAGTTTGTCCTTGATATGCGAGGCTTTAGCGGCGCCGTTGTAATCTGCCGCCAGGGCCGCCGCTCCGATTAAGACGTCCCCGACACCCACTTTACAGCCGCCGTAACTCTGGCGATGATATCCTGCAAACCTTTCTACCAAAGAGCTGCTGAATTCATATTCCCCGCACATGAAAACATTTTCCCAGGGAATAAATACCTTATCGAAGACCATCAGCGCCTCATGACCGCCAAATTGCTTATTTCCAACGTCGATGCTGCCGCCTTCCAGCTTTCGAGTGTCGCAGGACTGACGGCCATAAATATAAATGATTCCTTCCGCATCGGCCGGGGCTGAAAAGCTAACGGCATAATCCGCATCGTTTTTGCCCATAGCCATTGTCGGCATAACCAGAATCCAGTGAGAATTAATGGCCCCGGTTTGGTGAGCCTTAGCGCCACTTACAATAATCCCGTCTTCCCTTTTTTCTACTACACGAACATAAAGATCCGGGTCTTCCTGCTGGCTGGGCGCTAAACCGCGGTCCCCTTTGGGATCGGTCATGGCTCCGTCAACCGTCCAGTCCTCTTCCTGCATTCTTGTCAGGAATTTTATAAAGCGCTCATGATAATTCGTGCCTAATTTCAGATCCATCTCAAAGGTAACACTATCGACGGCATTGATCGCATCCATCCCGACACAGCGTTGGAAACAAGCCGCGGTTTGTTGCCCTAACAATCGCTGCATCTTTACCTTTTTCACCAGATCTTCTGTACTCTGATGGAGGTGACAAAAACGATTGATCTTTTTACCCGTAAGATGTGAGGTTACCGTCATTAAATCCTCGTACTGCGGATCTTCAGCTAAAGCATAGGTCGCTTTAACGGAATTCAACGACGGCCTGATGATGGGATGGTCAACCGGATTTTCTACCAGTTCACCTTGTAGATAGACCTTTAAATTAAGCTTACGCAAACTCTCTTCATACTCTGCTGCAGTTTTCATTAGTTGACCTCCAAACGTTCAATTTAAACTTCCGGTTGCTTAAGCGCTGGGATTCGCCAAGCGCATCTTATTCATAAAATTCAGGTGCAACTTTCAAAGTTTTAAAGAAATCCATGTCATGAGAAAACATCACTTTAGCATTATATTTCTTGGCATAATTGCGGACCTTTTCTATGGAATTGAAGAAGGCAATGCTGTCGTAGACAATACCCGAGGCCTTGGCCGGCGGTCCGTAATTGCGGCGATCATAAACGGCATCCTGAGGGAAGATAAGGGTTCCTTCCTTTTCCAGATGAACTATTAAGCCCAATATTCCCGGCGTATGGCCCGGCAAAGTAATAAGCTCGACACCCGGAACCAGTTCCATATCTTTCTCAACAAGATGATATTGTTTTACAGGCACTTCCAGATCGGCCTTTACATAGGCACCGTGGGCTGCCGGATCAGGGCTTAAATGCACAAGGGTTTGTCCATATTCGAAATCCTTTTGATGGACGTAAACGTCAGCGTGCTCAAATAAATGCAAATGCCCCGCGTGATCAAGATGCAGATGGGATAAGACTACGGTTTTGATGTCTTCCGGTTTCGTTCCCGTCAAGGCAAGTTGGGCGGCAAATCTTTGCGATTCTTCGAAATGGTAGGGAAAGACACTTTGCAGCCCGGCGGGCCAGTATCCATTCATGGCCTCGGGGTGGCAGCCTAAATCGTAAAGTATTTTACCTTGGGGATGATCAATAAGAACCGCATATACGGGTATCTTGATCCAATTTACTTGAGGAGTCTTATTGTTCAAAGAGCCAAGCACCGATTGAGCAACCATCCAGTTCTCATCGCATTCCAGCCACCCATTGTTGAGAATATAAGCCTTCATCTTCTTTTCCCCCATTTTTAAGATTTTTTTGAGTATCACTTCTCGCTAACCCCTTGGATAAGCCGACATTAGTGTGAGACCTTATCAGAGCTATTACTGTAACACCTCCTCGCAACATACTAATGACTCAGCTAGTCAGGAATATTGCAATAGTTATGCCAAATAAGGACAGGGGCGCCATCAGGCTCTCCTGTCCTTATCATCAGTTCTTAAATCGTCGCAATGTTGCATTCCAAATTTTCTGAATATATCTTCAGGGCTTGTGGGTAGCCATTTTCGCAATATTGCAATCGAGTTGCAATATTGCGAAAGGCGCAAATGTTATTTTAACAGTCCATGCTTCAAAGCCTTGCGATAGATAGTACTTTTGTTCACTCCGAGAACTTCAGCTACTTTAGCCCATGATTTCCACTCTTTGTACGTCTTCGCAATAAGATAGGCCTCTGCCTGAGCAGCCGCATCCTGAAGTTGAGTACCGTATTCCGGAAGTATATCTTTGCGGTAAATAGTTCCCGGCAAGAGGTCTGCAGATAACTCATCTTCATTCGTTGTAATCATCAGCCGTTCGATGATGTTGGACAATTCCCGAATATTTCCCGGCCAGGGGTACTCGGACAAAGCGTTGAGGAGTTGAGCGGAAGCGTGGCATTTATAGCCATAGCGCTTATTTAGCGTGTCCACAAAATACTTCACCAGCAGTGGAATATCTTCTTTGCGCTCCCGTAAGGGCGGCAATTCAATCGGAATAACCAGCAAACGATAGTATAAGTCTTCACGGAAATTGCCGTCTTTGACCATTTTGCACAGATTGCGGTTGGTAGCGGCGATGATTCGCACATTAACATCCAGCGGTTTTGTCCCGCCTACTCTGACGATTTGTCTTTCCTGAAGGACCCTTAAAAGTTTGGACTGAAGTAAGAGCGGCATTTCCGCAACCTCATCCAAAAACAGAGTGCCGTTGTGAGCCAATTCGAACAACCCTGGTTTGCCCTCTTTTTTCGCACCTGTAAAAGCCCCGGAATCGTACCCGAACAACTCCGATTCTAAAAGTTGCTCCGGTATGGCGGCACAGTTTATCTTTATAAACGGCTTGTTGATCCCTTTGCCATGTTTGTGGATCAATTTTGCTAATAGCTCTTTTCCTGTGCCGGACTCTCCGGTGATTAAAACCGTGGAATCAACGTTGGCCAGCTTTAGACTCAATTCTATTGTTTTGCTCATACAGGAACTACGGTAAATAATTCCCGTATCTTCAGCCTGCTGGGAACGCAAATGTCTTAGTTCCGTTTCATACAATAACGTCTGCTCTTCTGATTTTTGAAGTTGGCTCTGCAGATTATAAAGCTCTGTTACATCCCGCACATTGGTTACTATACGAAATAGATTACCGTCTTCATCAAAGATCGGGTTGCCGGTCACCAACACCTGTTTATTGGTCTTTTTGATTGTTTGAGGAATCGTAACACTCTTCCTTTTTTCCATAACCAAGATAGACGCCGACTGGTCAAATACTCCCGCTCTGACTAATTCATGCATCGTTTTGCCTACAACTTCACTGTCGGAAATTCCGGTTACGCGCTGATAGGCTTCATTGCAATTGAGAGTAAGACAATTCCCGTCTGTTATATAGATACCGTCATAGGATGAGTTGATGATAGCTTCCAATTCTCTGGTCAATTTCTTTACCGAGTCGAGTTCGCTGTGGATGGCATCCATGCTCGACAAGTCCTGAAACACACAAACGGCACCGGAAATAACGCCGTTTTTTTCAACAGGCGAATAATTGGCCATAATCGGAGTTGCATTGAGGACAAATTTTTCACCATAAAGCGATTGTCCTGTAAGCAAAATTTTGGGCATTAAAGAGTTGGGAATATAGTCAGTGACTTGACGACCAAGCAATTGGTCTACGGAAAGGCCTAAAATTCCCGCAACCACACGATTAGCCAGAATAATATTTCCGCTTAAATCAACCGCCAGGATGCCGTTATGGGCCGACTCAATCACCGCATACATGCGTTCTTGGAGATCCTCAATATTCGAGCGGAATGTACGGATTAAATCTGTATTTTGGATAATGCCCATGACTCGGTTATCGCAATTCAGCACAACGGCACCATTAGCGCAAACAGGTAATTGCTCTAATTCGATATTAAACCAAACAAAGGGTATGTCAGGATCAAGACATTTTTTAATCCCGGCATTATATGTTAAGCCATTCAAGATTTCCTTCAGCAAGGAACTTTTGGAAAACGCACCTGCATAGTTGCCTTCTTCGTTAATAACAGGGAGAAACTCTGTGTTTCTCTTTTGCAAAATATCATATGCTTCTGTCAGAGTACAACCTATGGGGACCGGATCTACTGCATGCATTATGTCGGAAGCTCTCATAGTTTCAACTCCCTTTCTTAGAGCAAAATTTCAGCCGCTTCTCCCGATATTTGAAGAAAAAACCTGCTTTGCCTCAAGCGCATTATGCTGACGGCGCATCTGCATGATGATCGCCTATCAATATCATATCACTATCTCCCCGCTCCTACCATCATTTGGTTTAATGAGACAAAGCCCCCCATGGTGTTCAGCCTTTAGCTGCAATCACCATGGGGGACTTTGCTTAATGTAAAACTCTGTTCAATGTCTGTCGGGGCACTGTTTCAGCATCAAATCAATCAAATAAGTGACAGGCCACAAAGTGATCAGGAGAAACTTCCTTTAATGCCGGCTCATTACCCTTACAGGAGTCCATTTCCTTGAAGCAGCGGGAACAGAAACGGCAACCTGCAGGCGGGTTGATTGGGCTAGGTACGTCACCTTGCAAAATAATCCGTTCCTTTTTCTTTTCAGGATTAATCGTCGGAATCGCCGACAGCAATGCTTGGGTATAAGGGTGCTGAGGGTTGGCGTAAAGCTCCTTTTTCGGCGCAATTTCTACCAGTTTGCCCAGATACATTACTCCAACACGGTCGCTGATGTGTTTAACTACGTTCAGACCATGAGCAATAAAGAGATAGGTCAGCTTAAACTCATCCTGTAAATCACTCAGCAAATTAAGCACCTGGGCCTGAATCGATACATCCAAGGCAGAAACCGGTTCATCACAAACGATGAGCTTCGGTTCCACGGCCAGGGCGCGGGCAATGCCGACCCGCTGGCGCTGTCCTCCGGAGAATTCGTGGGGATAGCGGTTGCGCTGATGACGGGCTAAGCCTACACAGTTTAAGAGGTAGATAACACGTTCTTCGACCTGATTCTTAGGCAACAAGCGATTGATAAAAATCGGCTCGGCTATAATGTCGCCAATGGTCATTTTAGGGTTTAACGAAGCATAAGGGTCCTGAAAAATCATTTGAATATCTTTGGAATAAGCACGGCGCTGCTCTGCATTGAGGGCAATCAGGTCTTTCCCCTCAAAAAACAGCTTGCCGCTCGTTTGTCTGTAAAGGTTGACAAGAATTTTCCCGAGCGTAGTTTTGCCGCAGCCGGATTCGCCAACTAAACCAAAAGCCTCTCCTTTATTAATGGAAAAGGAAACGCCGTCAACAGCCTTTAAGACAGCAACAGGCTTGCCAAGGAAATTGGTGTCCACTACAAAATGCTTTGCTAAGTTTTGAATGTCCATCAATACTTCGCTCATTTGCCACACAATCCCCTTTCCTCTGTTCCTTCATACAAGAAGCAGCGGACCTTATGTCCGTTAATATCCTGAAGCTCCGGCATTTCTTTAGTGCAGCGCTCCATACTCTGGTCGCAGCGGTCAGAAAAGGGACAGCCTGACGGCATATTGAGAGGATTGGGAACCATACCTTTAATCATATATAAGCGTTCATCGCTCTCATTATCAATTTGCGGGATTGACTGCAGCAAACCTACTGTATAGGGATGGAGCGGCTGAGAAAAAAGACTTTTGACATCGGCTTCTTCCATAATTTTGCCGCAGTACATGACTATAACACGGTCGGCCGCTTCAGAAACCACACCCAGGTCATGTGTTATGAGCATAACTGCCATATGGAACTTCTCCCGCATGCGATAGAGCAGCTCAAGAATCTGGGCTTGAATCGTAACATCAAGCGCCGTAGTAGGCTCGTCGGCTATCAGCAATTCAGGTTCGCAGGCAAGAGCCATGGCCGTCATTACCCTTTGGCGCATTCCGCCGCTCATCTGGTGCGGATAATCGTTGGCTCTTTGCGCCGCAGAAGGTATGCCTACCGTGTTCAGCATTTCAATAGTCCGCGCCAGGGCTTCCTTTTTGGAAAGATTCATATGCGTCATAATGCTTTCCATGATTTGATCCTTGATGCGCCAGACCGGGTTCAAGGACGTCATCGGTTCTTGAAAGATCATGGAAATCTTATTGCCCCGAAGTTTTTGCAACTCTTTCCGGCTCAACTTATTCAAATCTTGGGAATTATACAAAATTTCTCCGCCGGTAATTCTGCCGGGGTTTTGCAAGAGCCCCATAATGGAAAGAGAGGTTACGCTTTTTCCTGAGCCGGATTCACCGACAATAGCCAGGATTTCACCTTTATCTATAGTAAAGCTGATATTATCGACGGCTTTGACAATGCCGCGCTTCAGCTTAAATTCCGTTGTTAAATTTTTTACTTCCAGCAACATTCCGTTCACCTCCTTTATTTTATTCTGGATTTGGGATCAAGCGCATCGCGAAGACCGTCGCCCAGCAAGTTAAAGGCCAGTACAGTGATCGTGATAGCAACACCCGGAAAGATCAGCGTGTAGGGCGCGGAAAAAATAAATCCTCTTGCCCGGCCAAGCATATCCCCCCACTCGGCAAATGGCGGTTGAACGCCCAACCCTAAAAAGCCCAGCGCCGCCGTATCGAGAACTGCCGTCGAAATACCTAAAGTGGCCCTAACGACAATCACAGAAATAACATTTGGCAAAATATGTTTATAAATAATCCGGCTTGTTTTATTGCCGATAATTTTAGCCGCATGAACATAGTCATTTTCCTTAACCGAAAGAATGTTGCCGCGTACAATACGGGCATATTCCGGTATAGATACCAGCCCAATAGCGATAATTGCTTTATCCAGCCCTTTGCCCAAAGCTGCCATAAAGGCAATAGCCAATAAAATTGAGGGGATTGCCAGCATTATATCCATAAATCTCATGATAATAGTGTCTGTCTTTCCGCCCCGGTAGCCGGCAATAGCGCCTAAGATAACACCCACGGACAGGGAAATGGCAACGGCGGTTATGCCTACAAAGAGGGAGATTTTAGCCCCGTCCAGAATTCTGCTAAACATATCCCGGCCTAATTGATCCGTCCCGAACCAATGCTGGGAGTTAGGCCAGACAAAACCTTTGCTCATATCGGAATAGTTGGGATCATAAGGAAGAATTTGCTTGCCCATTAGTTCGCTCACCCATACGGTCACAGCAATAATCGCCAAAATAGCGATAATAATCAGGCCGACAACGGCCGCTTTATTTTGCCTGAGCGTTTCCCACATTGCTTTAAGCTGCGATTCCGGTTTTTCCACGTATTCGGCAGCCTGTAACAGATTTTCCTCAGACTTTAAATCATGGTTTGTTTCCATACAAGCTACACCTCTTTTTTGGAATATTTAATACGCGGATCAATGAAAGCATATACCACGTCGACGATTAGATTCATGAGGACGAAAATGGTGGCAATGAGCAAAACTATACCTTGGACAACGGGAAAATCCGAGTTCAGAATACAGGTTACCGTATAGGCGCCGATTCCCGGCCAGGAAAATACCGTTTCCGTCAGCACGGCCCCGCCGAGAAGGCTGCCAAGCTGCAAACCAATCACTGTGATAATGGGAATCAAACCATTACGCAGGGCGTGCTTGCGGACGACTTTGCCTTCCGCAATTCCTTTCGCCCTCGCGGTGCGGATGAAATCCTGCTGCAAGGTATCCAGCATACTGGAACGCGTCATTCTGGTTATAATCGCCATAGAATACATGGCCAAAGCGGAGGCCGGAAGAATAAGATGACGACATGCGTCTATAAAGGAGCTCATATTTCCCGATATCAAACTGTCAATTAAATAGAGTCCGGTAACGTGCACAGGCTCTAACAATGGATTGATCCTGCCATTGGACGGAAGCCAGTGCAGCATGCCGGAAAACAAGATAATCAGCAAAATGCCCAGCCAGAAGATAGGCATGGAAACGCCGATCAGAGCCAGAAACATACCGGCATTATCAAAAATAGAGTTCTTTTTAACGGCCGAGATAACACCAATCAGGATGCCGAAAAAAGAAGCCAGGATAATAGCAACGATGGCCAACTCGATCGTAGCGGGAAAACGGGAGAAAATCTCTTTAACCACAGGGGTTTTGGTATAGTAAGACGTGCCGAGATCCCCTGTGAGAGCGCCCCGGATGTAATGATAATATTGCAGGTAAATCGGATCATTCAGTCCATTAACTTGTCGCCACGCCTCAACAGCCTGCTGCGTTGCGTGTTGGCCCAAAACGATCGGAGCAGGGTCCGGTGAAAATACGCGCATGATCAGAAAGACGATGACAGATACCCCGAACAGCACCGGGATCAACATCAAAATTCGTTTTATGATAAATTTGAGCATTCGCAACAACCTTTCAGCAACAAACATAAAACAAACAAACCGGGAACCGGCATTGAAACCGGTTCTCGGCAGTCTAACTATAAGGAATTCACCGGAGCTATTTCTTTGCTACTCCAACAAACGGAGTTATACCCGTCATATGGTAATAGAAATCTTGAACATTAGGTCTGTAAGCGCAAAGGGTTTGAGCGTGGGAAATCGGGAGCCATACGGCGTCAGCCGCGGCAATTTTCTCCAGCTGGGTATAAATGGCGTTGCGGGCGTCGCCTGCCGGAGTAACTAAACCTTTAGCAATTAAGTCGTTGAACTGTGGGTTATTGTACAAAGCAATATTCATGGTCGGATCTTTATCAGCCAAAAGATTCATGAAGTTATCCGGGTCTCCATTGTCACCGGTCCAGCCATAGAACGCGATGTCATAATCTCCTGCTTTAACTTTATCTTTATAGGTGGTCCAGTCGAAAGAATCAAGCTTGACTGTAACCCCGACTTTGGAAAGATAGCCTTGAATGGCTTCTGCCAGAGCTTGACCGGTTGCCGGATTGTACGGTCTGGGATTGGTATAGGTAATCATGTGTACGGAGGTCAAGCCTGCCGCTTTCAGAGCTGCGGCCGCGGCGGTGGGATCATAAGCCACCTGGGAAACACTCTTGTCATACCCGGCCATAAAGGTCGGCAGGATTGAGGTAGCCGGTTCGGAATATCCTTGGTAGAGGCTCTTGACCATTTCCGGAACATTAATGGCTTGGGAAATAGCTGTACGAAGCTTGGCATCATTAAAAGGCTTTCTTGAAGTGTTGTAAGCCATGTAATTGACATTCATACCCGGAGCTTGGAAAATCTTGTTGCCGGCATCCGTGATCTGTTTTACAACAGTAGCGTCAATACCGTCAATAATGTCCGCCTCACCGTTATTTAAAGCAACAACACGTGCCGAGTTATCTTTAATGAACTTGAAGATAACATTTTTGGTGAGAGCTTTAGTTCCCCAGTATTGGTCATTGCGGACTAAAACGATGTCTTGGTCCTTATCCCATTTGACAAATTTGTAAGGGCCGGTGCCAACGGGTGCTTGGTCTACGTTATTGTTGTTAGCTTGCAAAGCCTTGGGGCTGACCATCGGTGCAGCCATAACCATAGCTAAATTGTTGAGGAATGGGGTGCTTGGAGCTTTTAAATTAATTTTAACGGTATTCTTGTCAACGACCTGGACGTCTTTTACAGAACCAAAAACAAAAGAAGCGTAGCCCATGTCCGCCGTTACTTTGGGCGGCAATTGACGATCAATGTTAAACTTTACGGCATCGGCGTCAAAATCAGTACCATCCTGGAATTTAACGCCTTCTTGAAGGTGGAACGTATAAGTCAGGCCATCAGTAGTGACATCCCAACTTTTAGCGAGGCTTGGCTCAACTTTTGTGGAATCTTTGTCATACTTTAAAAGTCCTTCATAGATATTGCTCATTACTTTAGCAGACTCACCATCGTCAACGAGTGCCGGGTCCAGTCCTCTGGGCTCTGCGCCCTGAGCGTAAACCAGGGTATCGTTAGGATTTGAGGCGCTGCTGCCGCTGCTCCCTGTGCTGCTCGTTGCACTGCTGCCACAACCTGCAGAAGCCGTAATGACTAAGGCTGCAGTCAGAGCAAGAGCCACAATTTGTTTAACTTTTCTCATTTTCTTCCTCCTACTTTTTCCTTAAATTAGAAAATATTATATATTTTCCGTTTTATATAACACCCCCAAATTATTTTAATTAATTATAGCAAAAGGGATTGGCCAACTAAAGAAATAAAAAAGATAAAAAGTGTTTGATTATTGTATACAATCTTAAAAAAGCCCTCTCAGGAATTTTCCCGAGAGGGCAACATTGAAATTAAAGCCAACAATATCGGTTTTTAGGTCTTCCTATTTTTTGATAGCTAGGGATCGACTTCACCTTACCGTTATGCACAAGATACGTAAGATAGCGGTATACGGTGGGAACGGCCAGGGATAATTCTTTGGAAATCTCCTCTACCGTAGAAGGCTGCTGACAGTCTGTGAGATACCGTTCTATATAGGATAAGGTTGATTTGCTGATTCCCTTGGTAACAAACACATCGTATTGCATTTGTGTTGTTGCCTGAACAGCCCTTGTCATATATAACAAACGCATGTGCAGTTGAACACGGGCAATTAAGTCCGGCGCTTTGACCGGTTTAAGCGCAAAATCAGTGGCCCCGGCATCCAAAAAGCGATCGGCAATTTCCTGCCTTTCGTCTACGGTAAGTACAAGAATGGGTATTTGCTGATCTCGTTCCCGGATTCGGCGGACAGTCTCTAAGCCATCAATTTCAGGCATATGGTAATCCACTAAAATGATATCCGCTCCATGTCTGAGAAACCCTTCAAGTCCCTTTTTCCCATTGGGATAGACTATGGGGTCCCATCCGGCGAATGTAAATATTTCACTTAACGTATAGCGCAAAGAGTGATCGTCGTCCATAATTATTATTCTCATTGGCCTTCTCCCAAGGGCAACGTTATCCAAACCTTCGTTCCCTGACCTACTTCGCTTCTTATATTGACAAATCCTTCGTGTCCTTCAGCAACCTGCCGTACAAAAGCTAAGCCAAATCCCGGATGATTTTTGGTGCTGTATCCGGTCTTCCAGATTCTCTTGACATCACTTTCCGAAATACCGTATCCATTGTCTTCCACTTCCAGCTTCACGGCGTTTTCCGATGTTTTGGCACGCAGAACTACCCTGCCGTTCTCCCGACCCTGGATAGCATCCAAGGCGTTATCAATTAAATTGATGATTGCTCGGGTTAACCTAATTTTGTTAATATAAAGAGTTGATTGCGGTTCTTCGTCCATTTCAATATCCACTGATAGATTCGTGCCGCTTAAACGGCTGGCCCGGATATAATCAACAAGCTCTTTGAGCTCACACCAGTTTTTTCGATCTTCGTATAGAATTTCCGAAACCATTGTACTCATCGAATTAATAGAACCATAAATAGTTTGACAATATTCTTGCATTTTCGGGTCTGGCCACCGCGACTCGATCAGCGAAACCAATCCTTCAATCGTAGCAAGCGGAGTTTTCAGGTCATGAACAAGATGGAGAACTTCACGTCCCGCCCGGGATTCATTGGCTTCAAGCTGAGCACGAAGCAAGTCTTGAGAAATAGCCCATTTCTCCATATATAAAATTAAGTAAATCCATAAAGTGACAGCACTGGCAACGAAAATAAAAAACAACACATTGGCGTAGAGTGCCAGCACATGATCAAATCCGATTTGGGCGGCAGCCTCTTTTATTTTTATGGATAAAGAGCCTTGCCCAAAACCATATGGGCTAAGAAAAGGAACTTGATTCAGCCAGGCGACTCCAAAAATTAATTGCGAGAAAACGATCAGCTTCATCCCTATATTTATTTCTTGTCTGCTAAAATTTTGCATTAAGGCAATTGACAGCCAAAGGAAAATATCCGTGGCACTAAAACTGTAGTTCAAGGGAGTGACCCCATTGACGATTACATAAGCGAGGGGGACAACTATCAGAGGAATAAGGGTTTTAAATATGGGACGATTAATGGCTTCCGCCATCCCGTCTCCCAGCATCACCACGCTGAGGAACTGGGGGATGGAAATCATGGTATTAATCGACACAACGAGAAATGCGTTCACCATTAACGCACTTCCGTCCGTTTTTTGATGCATCGTTTGGAGCAATTGATCTAAGCCTATAAGTTGAGGCTTCAACCAATAAGGTATCAAAACTCCCAGCAAAAATAAGCCAATTCCGATCCAAACTTTGGGGGATTTAATGACTCTCCTCACTGCCTGACCACCCTCCTACTTATGTTAAGTATAACACGAAATCGAAAGAGGGATAATTTTTTCGCTGCAACTGGGGATATAATTTTCGTGACTTTGTTCTTAGAGGGACATCTTTTCGTCGCTTTTTAATTTACTTTTGACAGTTTATGTATAAGGAAAAGGACGCCGTTTAAGCGCCCTGATTGTCGTGCTGTTGATTTATTTGATTCTTCGTAAGAAAGTTTGTTTGGTTCCGGACAGATAACGATCGATAAACTCCTGAGGAAGCTTCTTGATTAGCATCACAGGTATAGAAGACCTGGTCAGAACAGTGTGCGCTAAGCTGCCGAAAATCAAGCCTTGTAAATTAGAATGTCCGCGTGTACCCATAACAATTAAATCAAAAGAATTCCGTGCTGCGTAATCAAGTATGAGGTCAGCAGTATCGGATATCTCAGAAAGTCTTGTATTGGAAAATAGCTCTTGATGATAAACTTTGTATTTTCTATTGCTGAATAGATCATTGGTTTTAAACAATATTGCATTATACTCTTTTTGTAATTCGCTATTGGATTCATTGAGAACGTGCTTAACCCATTCCGTGGTAGGCTCGGTCGGCCAAGTATGAATCCAACTGTATTCCCCCTCAAGAGCTTCATCGCGATCGTGTATATGTAAGACGGTTAAATACATGCCGGGCATATTTTGTAACAGCGTCGCTGTGTAAACGGCCGCTGAAAAGGCCTGGTGAGATCCATCGGAGTAGAGGAGCACTTTAAACTTGGCAGACATAGAAAAACCTCCAAAAAATTTTTTAAGCAATTATACCATAATTTTATAAACAATAAACAGATACTTTAACCGGCCACTAAAGGTAAATCTAAAGCAGCCTATTTTATAAGGCTCCGCTTAAGCAAATTCGTACAAACGGCCTAGGAAAACCCTTCTTATTTAAAATACTCAATTTAAACCGCCAGGTAACTTACAAACAGCATGATATTTAAAAGCGCCAATATAACTGCGATAAGCCAAAGTATAATATTATGGCCTAAGGAATTTTTGTACTTTCCCATAACTTTTGAAGATGATGTTAAATAAATCTGAAGAAATACTGTAATTGGCAGCTGAATACTAAGGAACATCTGGCTGTAAATAAGCCCCTTGAACGGATCACTTATCAGAAAAATAGCAAACGCCCCTAAGGATAGAACCCCAACAACACCAATTTTTGTATGCCTGTCCCGGATATCATAGGGTTCGCCAAAGATCCCTGCGAATATGGAGCCTCCTGCCATTCCGGCTGTCATTGTTGAAGAAATTCCCGAGAATAGCAAGGCAACGCCAAATATAACCGCTGCCGAGCCCCCTACTATCGGTACTAACATCTGCTGTGCCTGCCCCAGTTCTTCCACTCTGACCTGGCTCATGTAAAAAGTTGTAGCTGCCAGAATAATCATGGCACTGTTAATTGCCCATCCGACAATCATGGAGAAAAGCGTATCCATGAATTCAAACTTCAGTTGCTTCTTAATTACCGCGTCTTCTTCCAGATTCCATTGTCTGCTTTGAATGACTTCCGAATGCAAGAATAAATTGTGGGGCATTACAACAGCCCCCAAAACAGACATGATGATCGGCATTGATCCCGCAGGGAATTGAATCAAGGTCCAACCGCGAACTGCTTCTTCCCAGCCTACATGCACCATACTCAGCTCATACAGAAAAGAAATGCCGATGATTGAGACAAAACCGATAATCCACTTTTCCAACTTTTTATAGGTATTGCTAAACAATAAGCCTATGATGAGTATTAGAACCAGTACCGCACCTAACTTAACAGGGATACGGAATAATAAATTCAAGGCTATCGCTCCGCCTAAAATCTCTGCCAAAGCCGTTGAGACAGCTGCCATTATTCCAGTAGATAGGATTATTCTTGACAACCATGGTTTTAAATGTTTCTTCGCAGCTTCCGACAGGCAGTCCCCCGTAACAATTCCCAAATGTGCCACATTATGCTGTAATAAAATCAGCATGAGCGTAGACAATGTCACCATCCAAAGGAGCTTGTATCCATATTCCGAACCCGCGGCAATATTCGAAGCCCAATTCCCGGGATCAATAAAACCGACGGTAACCAATAAGCCCGGCCCGATATAGCCTAATAATTCACGCAGGCCAAAGCTGGGATTATGCCCGCGGGTATTCAGAATAGCTCGTAATTTCATAAACCGTCCCCTATCAATATTTCTTGTGTCTGTTATGATTTTACCTTCTCTGTTTCCATTTATCCACTTTAACCTTTTAAACGATTATGACCGTCCATTATTACAACCTTGTTTTCATTATCCCCGGTAAGGTTACGGTAACCACCGTTTCTTGCCCTAGCTGACTGCTGACCGAAATTGTTCCGCCATGGCTTTGAACAATCCACTGGGCTATGGCCAAGCCAAGTCCGCTGCCGCCCGTCTGTTTCGACCTTGCCTTATCCTCACGGTAAAAGCGTTCAAAAATGTGTGCCAAATGCTCCGGGGCAATCCCTTCACCCGTATCCCTAATCACAATCTGCCCACCATTGCCATGCTGCAGCACTTTAATATTTATCATGCCTCCGGCAGGTGTATGCTTCAGCGCATTGTCCAGCAAAATGAGGACCAGTTGTCTCAACTTGTTCTCATCGCCGAAAATACGAACGTTTTCTAAATCAGTGAGGTTTATAGCAATACCATTTTGTTCAGCCAGAGGACGAAAAGGTCCGGCCGTATCTTCAACTACTTCGGCTAAGGATAATTCTTTAGCGTCAAGCAGAATTTCTGCGGAATCTGCTCTGGCCAGAAAGAGGAGGTCATTGACAAGTCTGGTTAATCGTTGGGTTTCTAAACTGATATAGTCAAGCCATTTCATTTGGTTTGCTACCGTCTCATCCGAATTTCCTTTGACTAACTCCAAGTTCGTCTGAATAACCGCTAACGGAGTTCTTAGTTCATGAGAGGCATCCGCAACAAATTCTTTTTGTTTTTGCCATGATTCCATAATAGGTTTTAAAGCGCGTACAGCCAGAAATCGCCCGCCGAAATAGGCCAGCAGCAAATAGAATAGACCAACCGCACTCAAGGTAATCAGCAAAAGAAAAAGAGTATCCTGATCGTGGTCAATACTGACGAAGGCAATTAAATCACTCGCATTGTCAGGAGCAACTGTTTTTAGAAAGCTATAGGAATCATCATCAAATTCAATTTTTCCCCTGGAAGTATGGCGTATTTCGACCGAATAAAGCAGTGCTGACAGTTGTCCTTCAGGAATCGGTACCTCGGGAGAACGCTCCAGAATATTTCCGGTTTTATCAAGCTTTACGTAAAAATATCGCACTACATGATGATCGTGGCGAATGTTTTGATTTAGAACGGGCGACCCTGCCTGGGATGAAATAATCTGCAGCAATTGCTGCGATTGGTTAAAGATGACCGTCCTCATTACGAAATAGGTCCCGCTCACCATAATAAGGCAAAGCACACCCATCACCGCCAAATTAATCTTAGTAAGTTTCTTTCTCAATTGACTAAAAATATTGTGCTCCATTTTTAGTCTATCTCTCTTAAGCAATAACCTATTCCCCTTATGGTCTCAATTTTTATGCCCTGAAATCCCAGCTTTTTGCGCAAGTAATGAATATATATCTCCACATTGCCAAATTCAACATCTGCATCCAAGCCCCAAACCCGGTCCAATATTTGTTCTTTTGTAATTACCTTGCCGGCATTTCGTATTAATAACTCCAATAATTGCGATTCCTTCAGGGTGAGTTTGATAACTTCACCATCAATATTAGCCTCACACAATTGCGGATCAAGGCAAAGCCTGCCCACCCGCAGATTCTCCACTTCAACCAATTGGCTGGGACGCCTTGCCAATGCTCTGACCCGTGCCAACAGTTCTTCAGTGGCGAATGGTTTGATCAGATAATCATCCGCCCCCGCATCCAGGCCTTGAACCCGGTCATGGATACTGTCCTTAGCCGTCAACATAAGTACCGGAGTAGTTATCCTTTGTCCCCGCAGTTCTTTTAAAAGAGTTATTCCCTCTTTACCCGGCAGCATACGGTCTAAAATAATAAGATCATAGGCTCCCGATTCCGCCAGGCCTTGCCCGGTATTTCCATCGTAAGCCACGTCAATCCCATAATTTTGTTTCTTCAGGATGAAGGCCAGAGCCTCAGCTAATCGCTCTTCATCTTCGATCAACAACAAGCGCATCAATACCACCTCATCCATATATTACAATCATTTTCTTTGAATCGGCTTTGACTAATTTAAATTAAAGACTTCCTGAACAATCAAAGATATAAAGAAGGCTTGATTCAGGTGGAGTTTTAACTCCATCTGAATCTTAGTCGCCCTTATCCAGGGACTTAGCCGCTCTTAACTCACCGCTTGCCGAAGCGGAAGTCTTAGAGCGGGTTAGTCAGCGGATAAATATTTGCTGCCGGGTTTAGCAATCCATCGCTATAAGAACTGCTTAACAAGATCAGTTTTATCATTAGCAATTCTAAAGAAAATTAAAGGTTCATGTTTTATTATGGTGCTAGTGCCTCTTCCCAAGTGACCATATTCTTAAGGAGTGAAGCTATTGAACGGCCTTCTTTTGATAATATCTGCCCTGCTTTCGGCAACAATTGCCCAAATGGCCAAAATCCCTTTATTTTATTTAACTCAACGCGTTTGGAATTGGCGGGTTGCTTTTCAAGCAGGCGGTATGCCCAGTTCTCACACCGCACTAATGGTAGGTCTGACTACCTCAACCTTGCTTATTTACGGCTGGAACAATCCATACTTCTCTATATCCGCCGCTATCACTTTAATTGTAATTTATGACGCGGCAGGTGTTCGCAGACAAGCCGGCCAGCAGGCAGCTATACTAAATAAATTAACTTCATCACTTCAAGAGCTCAATATGAAATTAAATATCGAACTCTTAATCCTGCCAAGTAATTTAAAAGAGGTACTTGGCCATAGTCCTATTGAAGTTCTTGGGGGAATTATTATAGGTATGATAACGGCATTAGGCGTGGTGAAATAAGAAAGCTATGTTGTGTGCTTATTATCAAAAGCCCACGCCGCAATAACCGCAAAGGAAGCTTAACTGTAGGGCAACGGTTATTACCGCTATTTCGATTAATGGAAATAATCAGATAGGGTTATACTAGGCTCTGATTTAGTTTGCCTTTAGTTTGCCATAGGTTAACCCGATTCACAACTGTTTTAAAATTAAATAACAGGTGTTTCTTCTTTTATGTCGAACTTAGTAAGCTGCTTAAACAAACTTATTCTTGTATTGCAAAGGAGTGATATTATGAGTTATCAAATCGAGGGGGCTATCGTTAACGATCAAGGCATTAAATATGCTATCGTTGTGGTTAATCATGACGTTGTTCAGCATATTAACAAAAACGAAGAGGCCTTGAATGCCTATCGTCATATTTTTCCGGATATGCCGATCATTCTGCTGGGTAAAGACTGGCAAGGAAAATCTGCTTACTACGGTCCAAAGGAAATAGTGAACTATCTCGCAGAAATAGATCCTCACAGAATTCCATGGAGACGTTATGTAATTGCCGACTAGTCAAACGCTATTCTTGCTAAGCTAAAGGGCCTCTGAATCGATTAAGGATCAGAGGCCCTTTCTGCTCTAAGGAAGCTACCTTAAGCAGCACGTTAATACAGAATGCTATTTTAGGGTATCGCTTAATAACATGAAGTACCTCTTCACTGCAATATGGGCAGCCGTTATTGTCTTTGTCTGACATCATATTTCGTGCTTAAGTCCTAATTTACATGTGACTAACGACATATGCTCTTATTTTCTTTCCTCTTGTAAACTGTATGCAAAAGTTGAAAGGGGATTGATGCGCAAATGTATGGGAAAGCAAATAAACCCGGGACTCTACAAACTGCTCAAATGATGTCCGAAAAGGAAAATACCTCTTTGTCCAGTGCTTGCATGACTCGATTAATGACAGCGGAAGATTGGGAAAAGTATGGCCCGTTAATTCATGTGAAAAAGGAAAAGCCTCGGAAAGCAAAAGACTTTTAAACCTCTTCTGAAGTCAGCAAAACTCAAGTTAATTCTTTCCTGTACTAACTAATCCCATTACGAGAATTCAAATCCTTTTGCTTCATTTTATGAGCGAAGACAGTTGGTTTGCTTCGATTACCCGTTTAATGTGATTTGTTTACAGTTGATTTGTTTACGGTCGTTTAGACCAACAGCAATGTTTTGCTTTGCGGCCACTGCCGCAGGGACATAAGTCATTTCGCCCCACTCCTCGCCAGCGGAGCAAGGATTCGTCGCGCAGTTCGGCCATAATAGCGTCAGGAGTTAATCCGCGTTTTCTAAGCTGCACAACTTGTTTCAGGGAGTTTTCAGCGTGAGCAAAGAACTGCCGGAAACCACTACATAAATAATTAAGGCCTTGCTCGCCATTCTCCGCTGAAGCAACCCTGTCTTTAGGACATCCTCCATTACATACCGCAAGCCACGGACAAGTGCGGCATTGCAGCGGGAGGAGAGTTTGCTTGTCGTTGCCGAAACGGCGCTGTAGCGGTAAGTCAACCAGCGTACTCAGGGAGGCAGTCTCTATATTGCCGATACGGTAGTCAGGAGTAACAAAGTGGTCGCACGAGTACACTCTACCATCATGTTCAACAACAAGTACCCGTCCACAAGATGGGGCCATCCAGCATAAGCTGGCAGCCCCTCCCGACCATACCAATATCAGTTCAGCAAAAAGTTGGACATCCAGCCGCCCAAGATCATGATGGAGCCATTCGTCGAAAACTGTACACAGGAAATGCCCATATCCTTCAGCTGTGACAGATTCCTCTGTCATTTGTCCGTCTGTTGTGTGCCGTACGATCGGTATAAACTGAATCCATCCTGTACCAAGATCCCTAAGCGCCCGGTAAACGGCAAGGGGCTCTTTAGCTGTCGCAGATGTTACCGTACACAGCAGATCAGGCTGAATGCCATGAGCCTGCAGACGTCGGACAGCCGCGACCGCGCACTCGTAAGTGCCACCGCCCCTATGATCCTTTCTGTTTTTGTCATGCAGCCATTGTGTACCATCTATACTCAGGCCCACATCAAACCGGTTTTCTGCTAAAAAAGAGCACCACTCATCGTCAAGAAGAATACCATTGGTCTGGAGATTGTTCCAGCAGCTCCATCCCTCCGGAAGATATTGCTTTTGCAGATTCACTGCCAGCCGGTAGAAGTCAAGTCCGGCCAAAGTCGGCTCCCCGCCATGCCATGTAAACTGTATGACAGGTCCGGGGCTTGCCGCTATATACTGACGGATATATGCTTCCAGCATGCTGTCCGACATGCGGAACTGATGAGGGCTATTGTAAAAATGCTCGGTCTCCAAATAATAGCAGTAATCGCACTTCAGATTACAGAGAGGGCCGACCGGCTTAGCCATGACGACAAACGGACCTGAAGCCGTCGTGCCTAACCCGAAGGTTTCACCTTGCATTCTCAAGCCCTTTCTTCAAGCCCAGATGTTCCCCAAAGAAATCAAAAACTTTCTGCCAGGAATCCATTGCCTGCTGCGGCCGGTACATTGGAGTATGATAATACCAAAATCCGTGCCCTGCACCGTCATAACGGTGGAAGGTGTAATCCTTCCCGTATTTCTTAAGCTCCTCTTCATGTAAGTCAACCTGCTCCGGCGTTGGGTATTGATCATCATTTCCAAAAATACCCAAGAGAGGGCAGTCCAACTCAGAGGTGTAGTCTATCGGAGCAACAGGCTGGGCAGGAGTCAGATCTTCCTTGGCTGCGACCACGCGGCCACCCCAACAGTCAACGGCCGCATCAAGACCACTGACTTTACACGCCGCGAGATAGGCGTGGCGTCCACCGGAGCACATACCGATAACGCCAACTTTGCCGTTGGAATAAGGTAAAGTATTAAGGTATTCTAGAGCCCCCTCACAATCCCCCATCACGCTTTCATCAGCAACGCCGCCTGTCGCGCGGGCCTTTGCCGCTATTTCATCAGGTGCCCCGTGTCCGAACCGGCAATAGATGTCGGGGCAGAGAGCAAGATACCCATGCTGAGAGAACCGGCGAGCGGCCTCGCGACAGAACTCGTCCCACCCGGGCACATGGGGAATCAATATTATCCCAGGGAACGGTCCTTTCCCAAGCGGCCGTGAAAGGTAGGCATGAATACGGTCACCGTTATGTCCCGGCATTACTATAGTCTCAGCCAGCATTCCTTCATACTCATCAGTTTTTAATTGATTCCACATAAATAACTCTCCCCTTCTGCGTTTTTATTCAGATTTTTCCAATCTGATTATATACTTAATAAACTAATTTAGCTACTAAATACCCCAGTAATTACGTCCCCCTGCCTTCGGCAAACAGGTCACTCCCCCACAAAATTACGGAATCCAACGTAGAAATATATAAAGCAGTCTTTAGACTTATGCCCACCTCCGGACGCGGAGGTTTTTTTATTGCAATAAAAAAAGCGAACCTTGGCTCCGGCTCCCAATTAGATTGGACACCTTTTCTTTAGTTCACATCTTAACTGGTTATTATTTAACAATGGTAATGTTAAAAAAACCGGAGCCATTTTGTCCGAAATCAAACGACTTTTTACCTAATTACAATGTCACGATATCTTACTGCAAATCTCTATTGTTCTCTTCTTAAGATCAAGTCATTTGCCCTAGTTGTCACACTAGTCCACTGCCCTTCATAAGCTACCCCGAGGTGATGAAATGACAGTATTATTGCACTGTCCCAATTGTCAGAGCACGAACCACTTAAGCAAATGGATTAACTGCACAGCTAGAACTTTAAAAATGGACATTCTTTCTGCTGCTAAAAATCCCACCTTCGTCTGTCCGAAATGCAAAAGCCAGTCACACCGCGCAAATATCCCACGCATTAACCATTAAATGATCAAATTTCGTTTAAACTCTGCCTTACTATTCATTGAATGCTAACTATAAATCCTTGTATTGACCGAACGGCCTTGGGGATATTTATCACCTGGGCCTTTATTTTGGGCTCCTTTTAGCTTCTATAATTCCGCCTCAAACGTTTGCTGTAGCATTGCCCCGCATGTAGGAGTCAAATGCTGTTTTAAGCAAAAGCTCTGCCCCGCTATTTATGAACATACTATCCTGCAGATTGAGGTGCATAGCAAAACAAGCTTATCTGTTCTACTCGATCACCGGTTTTCTATACTTTAATGTAACAGCCTCTTTTTCTCAGCTCAAAATTCTTGTATAATTAAGTACGGTATATATTATGCGGAAATTTCTTGTCCGATAAATTATTGAATAAGGAAAGGAACTAATGTTTATGAAAGACTTATATGGTTATGATGAATTATTAGTACCGCGGATAATACCCTCATCAATAGCTGAGCTAGAGTGTTATGAGCTGGTAGCCGGTATATTAAGAGTAGCTATTTCATTAGCCGTAACTTTAGGAGGAATATCATTAATATTATCTCTTAGGGGAATTACCTAAAAGTTTATTGAAGTTGAAATATAGTTTTGATTTAAATCAAGCAAAGATTAATTAACGCCTTAAGGCGTTATTTTTATTTCCTGGGAGCTACATGTCCGAAAAACTTCAAGGAACGACAGAAATAGTTTCGCCTTCAAGAACCTTCCTCAAACGTTTAAGCCATACGATCTCATCAAGGAAATCAACTTATCACGATGAGCATCCTCCATTGTAGTGAGAGGTAATCTGAGATAATCTTTGCAAAAACCCATAGCAGCCATAGCAGCCTTGACCGGAATAGGGTTTACTTCACAAAACAGCGCCTCTATAAGGGAATGAAGCATATATTGCTGCTCCGCACTGCCGGCAATATCTCCCTTAAAGAAACGGGTGCAAATCTCACGTGTCTGTGCCGGCATAATGTTAGAAAGCACAGAGATACAGCCAACTCCGCCAAGTGCCATAAGTGGAACTATTTGATCGTCATTGCCTGAATACAAGTCAAGCTTTCCGCGCACACGCGCCATCGTCTCAACAATTTTTGAAACGTTCCCATTTGCTTCCTTAATCCCTACTATATTTTTGTGTTCGGCTAATGCCTCGTAGGTTACAGGCTCAATATTTATACCTGTCCTTGAAGGCACATTATAGAGAATGATAGGCTTTGTGCTCTTGTCGGCAATTTGAGCAAACATCTTAATTAGGCCTTTTTGCGTAGCCTTGTTGTAATAAGGGGTAACTACAAGCATTGCATCCGCACCTGCTTCGCAGGCATAACGAGTGAGTTCGTGCGCATATTCAGTGTCATTGCTGCCTGTGCCTGCAATAATTGGCACTCTGCCTTCTGCGTGCCGGACCGCAAATGTAATGGCTGCTTTGTGTTCCTCGTCAGTTAGGGTCGACGCTTCTCCTGTGGTTCCACAAATAACCAGCGCATCAATTCCTTCTGCAATTTGCCAATCAATCAATTTGCCAAACTGTTCATAATTAATTCCTGTTTCATCCAGAGGAGTAATAAGGGCAGTGGCGATACCTTTAAAAACAGTGTTCTTTTTCATTTGGTTCAACGTCTCCTTTAATAAAAAAATAGCTGATACGGAATCAGCTACTAAATTACTCATATGATTTTTTCAATCACACTGTAATTATAGATAGCTCTCCGCAAACGCGACAATTGAACAAATCTTATTTTGTCCAACCAGCCCAGTCCCCACGTAATTGAGACTAACTTCGGCACCTACACCTTTCAGCGAAGCTACGGTCTTACGCAAACCTTAACAACTTCGGGTACTAATTGTACGATGCACCTCTATCATTTAACTCAGTCTATTCATATTCGTTATACTTGTCAAGCCCAAGTTAAACGTATTTAATGGTTGTTTATTCCTTTGCTATAACTTAAGCTGTGAAATCCCCGCAATTAAATCCAGCGAGAGGCGGGACAAGGATTCAGCAGATGCGGTAATCTCTTCTAAGGAAGCTGATTGTTCTTCTGTGCCAGCGGCCATTTCCTGACCTGCAGCATCCTTGAGTAATATCGGTCAAATCAACAACTAATCGAGTTAAACTCGAAAAACCATTAAGAATGTCGGAAAGAAGGAAGTATTCATAAAACGTTGAAAATCTACCATATATGTTTTCTTAGATATAAATTTTAGAAGGAGAGGTACAAAGAAATGATGGTGAACTGTAAAGCTTGCGATAAGGAAATCGCTAAGGGAGTCAAGAAGTGCGTCCACTGTGGAAAGGATCAGAGGAACTTTTTGGGAAGACATAAAATCATCACTGGAATACTCGCAATTATTGTTCTTATCATAATCGTTTCGGCAGCAAGTGGCGGTGACAAATCAAAGACTGCTTCAGCGCCTGCACCAACACCGATCTCATCAAACGCTACTCAACCCAACACATCAACTTCAACACCCACACCACCTGCGACTCCTTCAGTTAAAACTTACAGCGCTGGTATGTATAAAATCGGAACCGACATGCCGGCTGGGGAATATGTGCTTATTGCCGATGATACGGCATATTTCCAAACAACCAGGGACTCAACGGGATCATTGGATAGCATTATTGCGAATGATAATTTTGTAAATCAATCGATTATCACTGTTAAAGATGGCCAATATTTAACTATAAGAGGCTGTAAGGCATATGCTTTTAAAGATTCTCCCCAAGTTCAGCCGGTAGATGGTTTTTTGCCCGAAGGGATGTACAAAGTAGGATTTGGCCTGTCTCCCGGGGAATATAAGGTAAGTGCAGATGCAGACGGATATGCCGAAGTGAGCAGTGATAGCTCTCACAGCCTGGATAGTATTGTTTCTAATGACAACTTCCAGGGAGATAAATATATTACTGTTAAGGCTGGTCAATACCTGAAATTAAATAGAGCAAAGCTTAAATTATAAAAAAAGATGATGCCATGAACAGCATCGTCATCCCAGAGTGCCCTCTCATCTTCTCCGTCCTATTCCCGCTTTTATGTGGTTCTCCTTTACTTTGTCGTGAAAACCATCCATTGCCGCATACCCAACTTTATCAATGATTAGGATGCCTGGTTTACATGGACATGGGGTCTTGATCCTGCGGTGAATCTGCCTGGAGATAATGTTCTAATTTCAAAAAGTTCCCCTACTTAAAGGGGAACTTTTTGTTGTTCAGAGGAATTCGACAAATGAAGACTACCAAAATGTACCCCTCCTGAGAGGGGGGCATTTTTCTTTAATCCATATACAATTACACCAAAACCGCTGATACCGGGCTGCTTCCGTTTTATCAAGGCGACTGCCTCAATGTACTGCGTCCATAGAAAAAACTTAAATTTTAACAAATGGTAATACTTATTCCCAAAAGGGGTGTTTCTTTCAAATGAAACATTATGGAATGCATAGCATTAATATTAGTAAATAAACATAAAATGTACAAAAACTTAACTGATATTTCGGAGTGAAAGAGCTGCTTTAACAACAAAAAAACCGCAAAAAAACGATTTTATCTGGCAAACTTGGCATGAAGCCCCACAGGATGTGCTTCTGTAGATCGTAAGATACGGCTCAAAAGAGGGTGTCTTATGGGCAAGCCTTACCCCTTTTACTTGGGGGGGGGCACATCCCCGCCCATGTCAAGTTTTGATTTCGAGTCTTTAACAATGGCTGAAAACGGGGTGGCCCCCCTTCATCGCTTAGCCCTTTTATTCAGTAATGATAACTCTGTTTCGCCGACAAAGTGGCTCTCTCGGAGCAAACTATTCACTTAATGGAGGTTCATATGATTGATGTATTCCTTGCTTATACTCAAAAGGATATAGAAAAACTCAACAATATTATAGATAACTTAAACTCTTTAAATAGTAGATGTAATTTGAAATATTACCAACCGAGTAAAGACAAAGAGTCAGTAGATTTCCTTAATTCATTGAATGATGTTTATTTATTTGTAGTATTACTATCAGACAATTCTCTGAAAAGTGGCCCTGTACAACTTGAAATTTCAGAAGCAATAAGACTTTGTCAGCTTGGGCATATAAAAAAAATATGTCCAATTATCATAGATGAAAATATTGATGATTTTGACAGCAGAATTCCCGGATACATAAAACAAAATATTATTTATCATGCTTCTTCACAGATACTTGCCGCACAAATCATTGAAGAGGTTGTTTATCACGAACTAAGCAAGGCGTAAGTTTTTAGAAAAATACTTTTTTTACAGGGATATCTCTCCCCCTCGACTCCGGTTATGATATAGTCACCTTTACTGATATAGTGTTTTCCCTCCAGCGTTTTAACAAAGGGTACCTTTCCCGAGTCTATAGGGCATAAATAGTTTTGTATATCTAAGCCAGATTTTGTCGCTACTTCAAAATCATCAAATCCGTCTTCCAAACCCAAAGTATATTCAATCGCCTCAACAGGTATTGGCCTCTTAATATATTTTGCCACAATAGTCACCTCTAGGTTATTATTTCTGGTTATTAGAAAATTTAAACCAATAATCCTTGAATATAATATGTCTTAACCTGGTGTGGTGACTCTCACAAAATATTAAAAATATCAAGAACTAGCCCCTAAGCGCTGTTAGTAGCTAGTTCTTATTTTATGCTTAAGCCAATAGGTTAGCTGATCCCGGCTAAAGACAGGAATAAACATTAACTTTATCTATCTTTTACCTATTATTTGTATAGCCTTTTAAACGAGGCCAAAGTGAATATTATAGCAGAAGAACTGTTTTTATAAGTTGCTGTGGCCGCTTTTAAATAATTGCTTTGCTTAGAATTTAACTAAATTGTAGATCAGTACACAACCTAAGATAAAATACATAAGTCCAAATAATATCGGTATCCAATTCTCTACGTGCGTGATAGGACGATATCGTTTTGGATCTTTGCCTCGCCCTAAAACATCCCATTCTATTTTATAAGGAGAGCAAGGCAGGTTGATCTCCATTTTATGTATCACTTTGAACCTCCCTTTATTTAACATTCTGTAAGACCTGACTATCGCCCACCATGAATAACACAAAAGTTCAATTCCTATTAGTGGTATTAACATCCAGAACCTGGGCTCTTTTAAACCTTCTTTGTAAAGCACTCCCAACAAAGCAATAAGAGATGTATGCAGAGTAAGAAAAAAGGCATTTGCCAGAACTCTTCTGGCACTTACCCTGTCTGTCATCTCAAGATATAGTTTATACTGCTCAAAGTAATGATCCCTGAATTTTTCACCATATTTCTGAGCTGAGGTATTTAAGAGTATACCCCCCCGGTGATTTCTATTACTCATTATTGTACTTACCTCCTTATCGCAATAAATTCTTGAAATAAAATTTAAGGTCTAAACTACACATTTCCTAGTTCGGCTTGGTTAAGTTTTATATTATATGCCATAAAAAGTACGATCATATCAATGATGTTCTTTACACCTGAAATTTGATATCTCCTAAACATCTTGAACAAACCGGTTCTGATGTACGGCACAACGACTCGGTCACTGCTGGTATACCCGGCTTAGGAAACACCCTACAATGCATTTTCCGCTCTGAAACGGCGGAGCAAAAAGAGTTAAAAGTAGGGTTTAAAACCCATATAAAAACAATAAACCGCACGAATGGCGGGTTTTTAGAGTCGCACAAGTTAATGTGCCTCAAGGATTTCATTATGTATCTCCACCAAATTTCGTGGGTTTGATTTAAAAATCAGGTAATAAAAGATGCCCTATAGGCCGCGTCAGCGATACACCGTTCCTTAAATAAGCATTTTAAGAGAGCCTTTTTGGCGGGTGCAACTCATTGAAAGCAACATTTCCCCATGCTATAATGCACTTGCGGCTTATTTGCAAGGCGGTAAAAAATACATAAGATGGTTCTGAAAGGTTTGGCTTAATGAAAATAAAACATATTGACGGTGACCGGGACTTTAACCTGTTTTTGCTGGCAGGGTTGTTCGCCGGGATCGGTGCAGGTATTAACACATCGATATTCAACAACTATTTAAACGACATATTCAGGCTGTCTGAGAATGTCAGAGGTTTCCTTGAAGTGCCACGGGAAGCGCCGGGCTTCTTTATCATGCTGGTTCTGGCGATTCTAAGTTTTTGCGGTGATGTACGAATTGCTATGCTCGGTATGGCAGCGGCAGGATTGGGGATGCTTGGGCTCGGCCTGCTGTCGCCGACCTTCGCGGTTATGATTATCTGGATGATGATGTACAGCCTCGGCACACACATGGTCATGCCCGTCACGCCATCCATCGGCATGTCTCTGTCCAAGCAGAAGTCTTTCGGCGCCAGACTTGGAACGGTCAGCGCTTTCGGCCTGTTCGGCAGTATTATCGCTTATATCTTTATCTTCCTGAGTTTTCACTTCCTGCATATGACCTATCAACTTGCCTTTATCATAGGAGCTGTTTTCTATGTGTTCGCCGCTTTGGCGGTAGGGCTGATGAAAAAAGGTAAGCCAGAAGCCAGGAAAGTCAAATTTATCTTTCGCAAACGTTATACGCTCTATTATGTCCTGGCCGGTATCAGCGGTGCAAGGGCGCAGATTTTTCTAACCTTTGCGCCATGGGTTCTGATTAAGGTCTTCAACGTGCAACCTCAAATGTTTGCCCTTCTAGGTATGGTTGTCGCTTTTGTGAGTATCGGCACACGTAAGATGATCGGCAGACTGATCGACGTCCGGGGCGAACGGTTTGTTCTGACTCTGGAAGCCGCTTTGTTGTTCGCCATCTGTCTCGGATATGCGTTCTCGGCCAATATCTTTCCCGTCGGCATTACTGCGGTGATTATCGCGGGCTGCTATGTCATCGACAATTCCATGGCTGCGGTCGAAATGGCGCGGTCAACTTATTTACGTAAGATTGCCGTCGACCTTGCCGATGTGACCCCAACGCTATCGACAGGCGTGAGCCTGCAGCACATCGCTTCGATGGTGATTCCCGTTTTCGGCGGGCTTTTGTGGTCAGCTTTTGGATATCAAGCAGTATTTAAGGGCGCAGCCGTTATCGCATTCCTTAACTTTGTACTTTCACGCAGAATTAAGATTGAGTTTGATCCCGCCATTAAGGCTGAATAAAACATTTGGCAATAAGGTACATCCTCTAAGAATGCTCTTGATTTACTATGATATTTTCAAAAGTGATAATTAATAAGCCTTGAGCTACGACTATCGTATCTCAAGGCTTTAATTTTTACATTGGCCAGATTGTCCGGAAAGTCTCTATATACACCCAATAACCCTGGAAGAACTCTTGGACGAAACTAATCCTGTTCGGATCATTGACGCCTTTATCGACCATTTAACTATGGACGAATTGAAATTTCTAAAGGCCACACAAAAGTACGTGAACTACAATGAAAAATATCTTTCTCATAGTCTACCCCTCTATTATCCAGGTAAGAAAGAACGGATCACGTTCCTTGCAGTTTTAATTTATTTATGATTACACCAGTAACATGTGGATCATAATACGATCCATACACCACACAAGGCTCCGCCACTCAACCACCAGCTAGGCTTTATACGGGTTGGCTATTTCTTCTTGGGCTTAGCGAGGATCACATGGCTGGGTGATAATAACTTTCTCTATTTTCCGTGGGTGGCCTTCTCCTCTAATTGTTGGAAACCCTTTATATCAACTGGGATAAATATTTTGTAATTACCTTGATTTATCAGCTTATCGGTATAATCTTGCCATGCCTTATAAGCCTCATTTTGCCCGGCCGGAATTGAATATAAAACTAAGCTTCTAAGTTTCCCTCTTCCTAAAATAATTTGCGTAAATTTTATTGTTTCGGGAGAACAGATGTAATCCGCGGAATTACTAAAGCCATTGTCCTTTATTGTTTGTGTATAAGCTTCTTTAGCCGGGTCATCGTCTGGTAGTGCAGCCATAGATTTTTTCTGTTGTTCCAGATATGATCTAGCTTCATCAGTGGTTACCTGGAATCCTTGGCGTTTTACCTCACTATCAATTAACGCATTTTCTACTAATAGACCCAATGTTATTTTTTCGTAGAAAGATTCATCTTGTGGCTTTTTGATATTGTTAACAAATGCATACTGCTTAATTGCTACTTCCCTCGTTAGCTGCAAACCGGTTATTTGGGTATCGCCTATCTCAGCAACTACATCTGGATACTTTGTATTTTTTATATTTTTAAGATCAGGAATTGCTATGTTCGTAGTACTTCCGACAGTGGCCTGAACTATTTGGGTATGGCTATTACTTTTCGGTATCATGCTTTGTAGCGTTTTAAGTATGTTTGTTGGGGCTGGTTGTTCAACCTTTTGACCACAACCGGTTAAAATTAGATTTAGCAGAAGTAAAAGTACACTAGACAATAAAATTCTCTTCATCAACTAAATCACCCTTTTCTAGTAAACACTACGCTCCAGTCCCAACCGCTCCTTTAGAAAAACGACCACTTTCGTTAACCCACGCAAGACTCGGTTTTTGACTACCAGCTTGGCTTTATCAAGTAGGATTCTTAAACTTAGCAAGACACAAGGCAGGGTAATTTTGTATCAATGGGGTAACCCGTAATACCGCCAATTTGAGGTGTGCGAATGTTACTGAAATTATACAACCGGGAACCTACTACAAGTGGCACCAGCATAAAATCAGATCACTTTGACACATATCCATATGCTATTTAAATTTTCCTAGTAAAACTGATATTACCAATATTACTCCTATTATTCTACCCATATATGTAACCGCTTTACTTGGTTCTGCACCTTCTTTAAACATCCAGCTTCGACCAAACATAAAGAATTGATTAGGAAATACAATTGCAATAACGCCTAAAATCAATACGATAATAGCAAACAAATTCATTGGAATTCCTCCTTTTACAACGAGTAATCCTACAATTACGTGATAATTAACCGCAATTAATTGCTCTAGAATTCGACACGTTTCCTGGTGAATCCTTCCATATCCAAATAAAAACAGCACTTTATTTCCATAAAACAAAAAAGACCTCACTTGAAGCTGGTGGGCCTTTGAGGCATTTATTTGATATTCACTATTACCCTAATGAGTTTCCAACCAAATTTATTGATTTCTGCAGTGACGCGACGGTTTTGGTTTCTATCGCGCAGGCTAAACACCTTCTAAAAGTAATAAAAGATACCTAATTTAGGTTATTCTCATTTTATGCATTTGAATAGCACAGTCTTTGACCAATTGTTTTCTATTAAAACATTGCGAAAACCTGCAGTGAATAACATAGATACTTCTTTTTCTTTAGTGAAGGGTACGTCAATATGCAAAGCAGCAAACTGTGCATTTTGCTGCTTATAAATTTCCTGAGCCTGTTGCATCCGAAGTTTCTCTTCTTCTACGCTCTGTGCAACAATATCTCCGTTTATCAATACTCCATTTTTCTTTAAAGAATTATAGATCTTAGCATATATTTTATCTTTCTGCTCTTCATTGAAATGATGAAGTGTATAACATGTCAGGATAATATCATATTTGTTCTTCCCAAAATCATAATCCAAAACAGAAATACAAATCGCATGTAAGTTTACACCGTGATAAAATTGTTTCTTAGAAAGTTGTTCTAACATTATAGGGGATATATCTAACGCCGTCACATTGCATACAAATTTTATGCGCTCTATTTCAAGACCTGTACCACAGCCTATTACAAGAATGTCTTGATTTTCCTGACAACAATTCACTTGAAGTTCTATTTCATCATAAAATTCGGTCATACCCATTTTTACAATAAAATCGTCATCATGAATCAACGCTTCTTCGTTGAAATACTCATCAATTCTCTTCATCTTCATTCCCCTCGTATAAAACTTTTATTAAGTGAATTAATCGCATAATGTTTAACGGTTAAATGTTAGTTCTTCAGAATTTGATTTAACACTTTTTCGAAATGATTTATGCTGCAATACGCTTTGACTTATGTATCCTTTAAGATAAGCATTAACACGCTCTACTGCTGTTATTTGTTTATAGGGTTCAAAGTAGCCCTCACTTCCTCTAGCTGGAACAGTATATCTTCTGGGATCTGATTCAACTTTAATCTTATAACTTTATTGCATCAAGGACCGCTTTAATACTAACTTCCAAATTATCATTTATTATTTTCAAAACAGGACATTCAATTTTGCTAAACCAAGCTTCATGCTTAGGCAAACTTCGCCCATTTCTTGTTCCCGCATCATAAGAAGCCGCCCATGCAAGAAATTTTTGACTGTCTTCATACTTTGCCCCTCCCGGCAAAATTTTGTTTCCATATCTTTCGTATTCGCGTTTTTTCAATCGCTCTAATCGAATATCCTGAGGAACATAAACAAAAACCACTAAATCAAAATAGGAAATAAGAATATCGCCCCAACCGGTAAGAGAACCACTAAGTATCCATTTGGGTGTTCTAGATAAATCACCCTGCATCAATTTCATACGCTCATCTTTTGGTTGTTCGACAGTAAACGGGTCATCTGTGGGCAACCAAAAATAATTATCAGAGTCAAAATGCTCATATCCCAGTATATCGCAGACACTTTTTGCGACGGTGGTAGTGCCGGAGCCTGATGCTCCAAAAATATGAATATGCGTTTTTTGTTTCATAGCAGTTACCTTCACCCCACTTAACATAAGTAACAACTTTAATTGGTATTGTACCATTAAATGTGAAGAAGCCAACTGCAACCGCAATCAACTTCTTTGGATAAATTTTATGATGGAGATGATGGGATTCGAACCCACGGCCTCTTACACGCGAAGCAGCGCCCTATCAGACCGTGCTTAAAGAAGCCTTATGCCCTGCATGTCAGGATGATATCGATTTTACTATATAAAATCAAAAAAGCCCAGTATGTTGTTCAGCATAAAAAGAGTGCGCCCCAAACTTAGATGTTTATATCTAACATTTGGGGTGCACTTCATGTAACCGGGTTTTCTATATTTGGAATTCTAGTTGAATCTGGTTGAAGGTTTTTATTTATTATTAGCCATTAAGTTGGGATTTAGTCTGCTGAACTTCGTCGTCCTTAGCCATAACAGCAGGCTTATAATAACCTTTAGCCTGTGCCATCTGGAACAGCTTATACTGCGATGCTTCATCGCTATTACGGATCTGTTGAATGGCAGAACGCAGCGTGGGGTTCGCGCATTCGGAAATGGTGTTGGCGTAACATGTCAGATTGCTCTTTACAGAGGAAAGAATATCATTGACCATTATTTTTTCATTTATCATTACTTATTTCCTCCTTTAGCTCAAAAAGCCTATCAACTGTTGTTTGGTTTTCATCGCATCCTGTGCACCATTCTGAAAAAACTGCTTGATTTCTGGATCGGTCGCTTGCTGGGCATAAGCCTGCAATTTTTGATGGACGGTTTCGTGAGCGCCAATCAAATGACGCAGGTTCTGCAGTTCAATTTGGTTTAGTTGTGACATAAGAAAAACTCCTTTCAAAACATCTCCGTATTAGTATTTCAGAATGCAAACATAATATTCACAGATAACAAAATTAGAATCCTTGTAATATAAACTGAATTAAGAAAAACAGAAACCAATAGTTGCGGAATGATTTCCTCCAAAAGCTGATATCATGCGGGTTTAAACACATGGCATCAGTTTTTGGAGGCTAGGTTTATGCTCATAATTTACGAATAAGGAAAAGATATATGCTTTACCTGTTTCAGGACAATTAAAATCATACTCCGCACCTGCAAGAGAGATATTATTTTCTTGCAAATACTGAATAACACGGGGAAAAAGTATCATTGCTTTCATTCACAACATAGGTATATTCGTATCCGGGGCACTTCACCTAAAGACTACATAGCACTGTTTGGAACTACAATCAAGTGGACGGCAGTACCTGGGGCTACTCAATACGCAATTTCAATCGCGGATTATGAATCCAATATTATGAAGGTTGATAACCTACAGTAGGGTAACCGAAAACCACAGACATTTCAGTTTAATACTTTATGATTGATACAACAAACGAACCATAAAGGAGCGATTCAAATCAAGGGAACTTGGTGATATGATAGGATATGATCCATAAATCCTAGATGATGAAGAATTCTTAGTTTGGCTCAAGTCAAGACGATATCAAGTAATGTTAAGGTACAAATAGCAGCAGCTGACAAAGTAATTGGAGGTGTATGGGAAATGAATTTTGGTGAGGTTTTTAAGGATATTTCTGCGGGCCTTTTGGTTACAGATGCAGATTTCAATGTGATCTGGGCCAATAAATTCGAGGAACAGTTTTATGGAAAACCCGTTGTAGGTTTGTGGGCTTTAGACTGTCACAAGGAAGAAAATCGCCAAAAGATTGCCGACTTTATAGCGCGGTTTAAAACCGGGGAATTGAAATCCTTTACCAAAATAGCCTTTGGGATGGTTATTACCTATAGTAGCTATTTCAAGGATGGGGAGTTCTCCGGAATGATTCGAACAAGAATTTATTTACCCGAAGGAGCGGATGCAAAGGAGACAGCTCATTATCCAAAGTAAAAACCAGAAACAAAATATTAAAGAGATGCTAATTCCTTAAAAAGGTTCAGCGTCTCTTTTTGTCATTCCCTTTCGGCTTTATTGATTTCCAAAATGTTATTTAAAATTTATGGCTCTGCCTCAGTCAACGTTACCCTACAAGGAATCAACTTACATAGTGATACCCCTTAACCGTTAAAACGTCATGGCCGCTCTTCAAGAACGGCCACGACATCACAATCAGATAAAATTAAGTAACACGTCTTATTTATTCATAACTTCATTAAATCCCATACCTGGTTGAGCCGTACCTGCCGTACACAAAGGAATACTCTCAACGATGCTACAAACCATAAAGTATGGAGCACTAAAAATAAGGTCTGATTCTTTAAACCCCTTAATGAGATGTCGGCTGGAATTATCTAAGAATGAAACATTAGCCCGACCTGTCGATAGCGGATAAACAATTGATCCTCCGCAAGTTGAACCGGATAATTGTGCTTGCAAGGGAATTCCAGTTTCGTGGTGTGGGAGTCGATTCGTTGTGCTATTTCCAGCAGCAGATCCTATGACCGAAAAAACTAAGATAAAGACACTAAAACCTAATATTGCCTTAGAATCTTTATGTCGGCGTTTCCATAAGATAGCTCCAGCAATCAGCCCAATAATTGAAGAAACAAGAAAAATGCAGAGAAATGTACAATAACTGAAATAACGACCGGCTTGACCCCTCAATTTTGGACAAATCACCCTCTTACATAACTTTTTCATAGAGATACTCCAGATTTCATAGTTATTCAGTTCTTTGTATAAATCCACAAGCTTGACAATGAGCCTCCGTGGGCGTGAGGTTTGACGGCTGGCCGGCAATGGCTTCGCTTATGCCGTCTGGCGAAAAAGCCTATCACGCCCACCCTCATTGTAAAGCTTGCTGGTACGACTCATAACCTAACTGCTTTAAAAACCATAGTACCTTTTAAAGAGGCCTTGTAGCATTCCTCTGGGGTCAAATAGTGAATACTTGAATGAATTCGGTTTCGATTATAGTGCTTTATGAATTCAGATACGATTTTGTAGGCTTCCTCATAAGTCTGAAACTCATAACGAGATAAGCATTCATTTTCCAAAATAGAGTTAAACGATTCGATATGAGCATTTTTATTAGGCGTTTTAACAGGAATCCGTTCATGCTCCAAGTTGTGTGCTGCACAGAATTCCCCAAATACCTGGCTTATAAACTGCGGTCCATTATCAGTTCGAATGATTAATTTTTCCGCTTTATGATAGAGTTGCCGTCGAAGTAACGAATTAGAAATTGTTGCTACAACGTCTTGAGCTATACAATTTAAGCCAATATGATAATCGATAATAGTTCGATCAAATACATCTAGAACAGGCTGAATAAAGAAGAATCGGTTTTCTCCAGCAATGTAGCCATATTTCAGGTCGGTTTCCCATAATTGATTTGACCCTGTAATCTCACGATTTTGAGCAATTCGTTTGGGAAAATGGGGTTTGATTTTACGTTGAGAGCGAAGAACTTTCATCTCTTTGCAGAGTCGGTAAACCTTCTTCTTGTTGATCTTTAACCCTTGCTTATTCTGGAGAACCTTAGTAATTTTTAAATATCCATAAGCATATCCTTCATTTTCGATCAGTTGAAGAATAAGCCCTTTAATAACCTCGTCACGGACAATTCGTCGATCCTTTCCGACAGAAAACCCAGGAACTGGACGACCTGTCGATTTTCCTTTCGGAAGACCACGATGCTTTATTTGATAGTAGTAGGTGGAGCGAGATATTCCAACAATACGAAGTACAAAGACTGCCGAATATCCTTTCCTGATCCATTTCTCGGCAATAGTTACTTTATCTGCAAGTGTGGGTTCGTTTTTTTTAGCAAATCTTTAAGGATAGCAATTTCGAGATCCTTTTCTCCAATAATCTTTTTTAGTCGTTCATTTTCTTGAGATTCACTTAATTGTTCAAGTGAGGCTGCATTCGCAGCAGAAGAATCATTGGCAGGATCTTTATCTGAAGATTTTTTGCTATTCTTTGTTTTATATGCTCTTACCCAATCCCTAACTGTGTATTCAGCGATTTCATGCCTTCTTGCTACGAGAGCACAGTTGCCTGTTTCAAGAGCCTCCTTAATTACTTTG
>NZ_JAVHUW010000015.1 GCF_030954495.1 Candidatus Desulfosporosinus nitrosoreducens
TACATTTTAACCTCCAAGTGCACGGTTTTATTAACCTTAATTCATAGTTCCTTGCACTAAAGATTCGACGAAAATGCCCAGAAAACCTTGCAAAATCAGGCTCTTTCCTGTTTTTTTGCACTCGTTAGCAAGCCCTAATTAGAGTGTGAAGTATTTTTATAAATAAAAGTGAATATATTGTACGTAGAAGTTTAGAAAACAGTATAGACCATAAATCGCCAGATTGTTCCATATTTTATGGACAGTCTGGCGATTTTATTTTTTAGGGTATGCGAAGTAACTTTTCCAAGATTAGAAGGAATACTTAGAAACATGCTGAATACTTGGTAGAGGATTATATAGTGGGGTATCCTTGGAAAATCACAATCGGATTGCCATCTGACCGTCGGTTTTTTTTTGTTGAATTCCCGAAGCATAAAGGAAAATAGGTTATTGACAGGAGTATTAAACGTTGGAACTTCAAAACTTAAGTCGGAAAAGAATCCGTTTCATTATTATTGGCTTGATGCTCAGTTCACTGCTTTCTGCGATAGATAGTACGATTATTGGAACAGCCATGCCTAAAGTTGTCGATGACCTTCAAGGAACCAATCATTATACATGGCCCTTTACTGCCTATATGCTTACTTCAACAATTTCTATCCCTATCTTTGGCAAACTGGCCGACCTTTTTGGCCGCAAACCTATTTATTTTATTGGCATTATGACCTTCATTTTGAATTCAGCTTTGTGCGGTATCTCCGATAATATGCTGCAGCTGATTCTTTTCCGGGGTCTGCAAGGGATTGGCGGGGGAATTCTCATTTCCGGGTCAATGCAAATTGTGGGAGAACTATTTCCGGTGAAAGAACGGGGCAAATATATGGGAATTATCTCATCAGTGTTTGGTTTTGCCAGCCTCATCGGACCGACAGCAGGGGGAATTATTACCGATAACCTAAGTTGGCGCTGGATATTTTATCTTAATTTGCCTATTGGTATCCTGGCAATGATCATAATGTTCCTGGCACTCCCCTACCAGCGCTTAAAAGAACATCACAAGATCGATTATGCGGGAGGAATAGCCCTGATCTTTGCTTTAGTTCCTTTGTTACTGGCCTTTTTGTGGGCCGGCAAAGATTATGCCTGGAGGTCAGCTCCTATTGTTAGCCTGCTTGTTGTCGCAGGCATAATGATAGGAATGTTTATCATCCTGGAAGGCAAAGCTGTGGAACCTGTTGTGCCCTTGTCCATGTTTAAAAATTCTATTTTTCTGGTTTCTGTAATAGCAGCATTTCTCTCCAGTATTTTGCTGTTCACCGTTGTCATATATATCCCTTTATTCGTGCAGGGGGTTCTGGGCTCCAATGCCACAAGATCCGGCGTGATTATCACCCCAATGAATTTAAGCCAAGTGGTCACAGGAATCATCGTCGGACAAGTTATCGCCAAAACGGGTAAGTATAAGGGATTGGCAGTTCTTAGTTTTGCTGTTACAACAGTGGGGATAGGATATTTATCTGGCTTAGGTGCAGGTGTTCCTAATTTCCGGATGGTGGCCGTGATGATTCTCTTAGGTGTAGGGGCGGGAACGATAATGCCGGTGCTTAGCATTGCCGTCCAAAATGTCTTTTCTCAGGAGCAGATTGGCGTCGTTAGCGCGGGATTGCAATTTTTTCGCAACCTAGGGGCAACCTTAGGTACAGCTATTCTCGGGACGGTTATGGCGTCGGGGATGAAAAACGGACTTGCCCATGCTATTCATAATGTGTTTGTACTGGGGTTCTTTGTTGGGGCAGTCGGAGTAGTAATAATCTTTTTCCTTAAGGAAATTGAGTTGAAAAATAATATGGAATTCAAGGAATAGCTCATGGCAATGCCAAATAAACGAAGTTCCTAACAGTGAGAAGAGTCGCAGATAGGACAAAGGACTGCTCCAACACCGAGCCTATTATGATCCCTGGACTGGCAATAGATTTTATCACAAAGTTAAGAGGAATAGCGACTATAGAATCCCAGGCCCTTCCGGCCTGGGATTCTGTTTGTCATCTTGATGAACTACAAACATTCAGCGCTTGGGGAATAAAACTATGTGACAAATATCTAAAAATGCTGGTTTTGAGATAATTACCGCCTTAGATGCTCAGCGCCCCGAAGGTGCAGGTATGGAGAAAGCATCGTATACTTTTCCTACTTTAATTATAACATATAAAAAATTGTAAACACAGACTGTTTGTTCCTATTGGCTGCTGCTATAATGCAAGAGCACCTTAAGGCGATTGGTCCGAGGGGTATAGAGAATAATGTCAAAAGAGACATTATAGGCTAGGGCAATACTCCGGTAAATCCTTTCGCCTGAAAGATATTGGCAGAATTTCCAAGAAAGAATCAAAGGAGGAAAACCTATGATTCCCTTTGTGCTTGGTTTTCAGGATATTGAAAAAACAAAACTCATGCTTGTCGGGGGCAAAGGCGCGAACCTGGGGGAGCTGGCTAAGATTGCAGGAATCCATGTGCCAGATGGCTTTTGTCTTACTACTGAAGCCTTTAAAAGAATCATGGCGGAAAGGTCGCTTAAGGAATTACTTGATCAGTTAGCCCTTCTCAAAGCGGAAGACCGGGATAAAGTCGCTGAACTTAGCGCGGAGATCCGCAAGGTCATTGAAGGGATAGCCATTCCTCCAGAGATTATTGAAGAGATTACCCGCTTCCTCTCCGGGTATGATGAAAGAACTGCCTACGCGGTGCGGTCCAGCGCCACGGCAGAGGATTTGCCGACGGCTTCCTTTGCCGGCCAGCAGGATACGTATTTGAATATTATCGGCCAGGAGGCAATCTTCAAGCATATCAGCAAGTGTTGGGCTTCCTTGTTTACGGAGCGCGCGGTAATCTACCGCCTGCAAAACGGATTTGGCCACAGTCAGGTTTATTTAGCCGTGATCGTGCAGAGGATGGTTTTTCCCCAGGCTTCAGGGATTTTATTTACCGCCGATCCGCTTACTTCCAACCGCAAGCTGCTATCCATCGAGGCTGGGTTCGGGCTGGGAGAAGCACTGGTCTCTGGCTTGGTATCTGCCGATTGCTATAAAGTGCGGGGAGAGGAAATCATCGCTAAGCTGATAGTAGCCAAAAAATTGGCTACCTATGGGCTCAAGGAAGGCGGAACAGAGACCCGGCGGATCGATCCCGAGCGGCAAAAGGCTCAAACTCTCACTGATCAACAAATTTTACAGCTGGCACGCCTGGGAAGGCAGATCGAAACTTATTTTGGCGGCCCGCAGGATATCGAATGGTGTTTGGCTGAGGATGTATTTTATATTGTTCAGAGCCGGCCGATCACTACGTTATACCCCGTCCCTGAAGGGAATGATCAGGAAAATCACGTTTATGTATCTGTCGGTCATCAACAAATGATGACCGATCCCCTAAAACCCCTGGGCATGTCTTTATTCCGGTTAACCTCCTTTGGACCCAGGTTTGAAGCGGGTGGCAGGCTGTTTGTTGATGTTGCCCGGATACTGGCTGCACCGGACAGCAGAAAAACGTTATTAAATGCCATGGGACAACATGATCCGCTCATGAAAGACGCACTCCTGACCATAATTGAGCGAGGAGATTTCCTAAAATCATGGTCTAAGGATAAGCAAGAGCAGAGTCCCGGTCAAAGCGATAAAGATATGCCGTCTGCGGGTTCTCCGGCGCCCGTCGAAAACGATCCGACCATCGTTTCTGATTTGATTAAGCGCAGTCAAACCTCAATAGAAGAGTTAAAACAAAAGATCCAAGGAAAATCAGGAGCGGATTTAGTTGATTTTATCCTGGCAGACATCCAGGAGTTAAAGAAGATTTTATTTGATCCGCAAAGTTCGCGTGTGTTTATGGCTGCGATCGATGCTTCAGTCTGGATCAATGAAAAAATGAACGAGTGGCTGGCTGAAAAAAACGCAGCGGACACGCTTTCTCAATCTGTACCCAACAATATTACTTCAGAAATGGGTTTGGAGCTGCTCGATCTAGCAGACGTGATTCGTCCATATCCGCAAGTCATTGCTTATTTACAACAGGTAAAGGATGACAGCTTTTGGGCTGAACTGGTTGCGTTTGAGGGCGGAGGGGAAGTCCAGGACGCTATCCGTGCTTTCCTCGGCAAACACGGAATGCGCTGTGCCGGAGAAATCGACATTACCAAACCTCGTTGGAGTGAAAAACCAACGACCCTTGTCCCCTTGATTCTCAGCAACATCAAAAACTTTGAGCCTAATGCCGGGAAGCGGAAATTTGAGCAGGGGCGGCGTATTGCTTTAAAAAAAGAACAAGAGTTGTTAGAGCGCTTGAGGCAATTACCGGATGGCGAAGAAAAAGCCCAGGAAACCAAACGCAAGATCGACCTGGTCCGGAATTTCATCGGTTATCGTGAATATCCCAAATACGGTATGGTTAACCGTTACTTTGTTTATAAACAGGCTTTGCTGAAAGAGGCCGAACAGCTCGCTCAAGCGGGCGTTATTCGGGAAAAAGAGGATATTTACTATCTCACATTAGAAGAACTGCGCGAAGTCATAGGCACCAATAAACTGGATTACCAGGTCATCAGCCAGCGAAAAGAGGAGTATAAAGTATATGAAAAACTGACTCCCCCGCGGGTGATCACCTCGGATGGCGAAATCATTGCCGGGGAGTATAAGCGAGAAAATCTCCCGGCCGGAGCGCTTGCTGGTCTGCCTATTTCCGCCGGAGTTAGCGAGGGACGGGCACGTGTCATCTTAAAGATGGAAGAGGCTGATCTGGACGACGGAGATATTTTAGTCACTGTCTTTACCGACCCAAGCTGGACTCCTTTATTTGTATCCCTAAAAGGCCTAATCACCGAAGTTGGCGGCCTGATGACCCATGGGGCGGTTATCGCCCGGGAATATGGCTTACCTGCGCTTGTCGGAGTGGAAAATGCCACTAAGCTGATCAAGGACGGACAGAGAATCCGGGTCAATGGCGCGGAAGGTTATGTGGAAATTCTTTGACGGGGAAGATGCTTAAACGTTAGATGATGTTAGAAGGCTCAAAACAAAGAGAGCGCCTTGACAAATAGTCAGGACTTTTGTTTTGACATAAGCCATAAATTCAATTAATTACCAAAATACTAATTAACACAAATATGTAAATTTATAGTATAATATGTCGATAGCAATTTTAGTTTTTTTTATGTAGTAACGTTTAACTTTATTCCTTCCAATCTTTAACGGAAGGACTCTTTTTCAAAAAGTTTGTCCCATTTTTATAGGGGTTAACCCTAATGGGGCATTGCGCAGAAGACCTCCGGACGCGGTGGTCTTCTTTTTTAACAAATATTTAATGGTTTTTTAATAGAAGGTTCATAAAAACGTAAGAAATATGTTTTATGATATTAGACAAAGGTAATTACCATAAATAAACCTTGAAAAAGATGCTATTAGACTGGCCTTAAATCAATTCAAGCATGGAAGGGATGATCTATAAAATCCTTTGTTTTTAAATCGTAGCTCTTATTGTCAGTGATGGTGCGAAGCCCTGAGAGCTTTCCTTACTGTCAGAAAGTCAGGGTATGTGCTAACTAATAATTTTCATAAAGCGTTCTCGCTGTTCAAATGGAAATATTTAATGGCGGGCATACTAATTCCTAAATAAAACCGGAGGGATTATTATGTCCGAAATCCAAGAAATAATAAAACAAATTGAAGAGCTGCGCTCCAGCATGGTTAGGATAAAAGAGGGAAAAAGTCTGACAGATCCTGAAGTAGTTATTGCCAGCCAGATGCTTGATGCTGTGTTAAATGAATATTACAAGATGCTAAGGCAAAAGTTAGAGGAAAATTAACTATAGGATATCTATTGTAGCGGCAGCCTTGGGCAAAGTGCTTTGTTTGTTATTTAATCTCTGTATAATTCTTGGTATCTTCCCACATTTGCTCAAACTCATTGGCCCAATCTGAAGCAATCTTAGCGTCATGGATTACCACCAATACTTCATCGTTATCCGTTGAAGCGTTTTGGGTGTAATTATATGAGCCGGTAGTCACCACAGATTTGTCAATGATGGAAACTTTCATATGCATCAATCCGGAATGAGTGTCTTCTTTTATAGGGATGTCAGCTTTTTTTAGTAACAACAGCTCACTTGCTTCTGCTTTCGTTTTAGCTTCTGTGCGATCTGTGATGATTCTCACACTTATGCCGCGTTTTTTGGCCGAGACGATAGATTCTACAATGTCCTTTTTTGTCAAACTATAAATGGCGATATCCAGGGATGATTTAGCGCTGTTTATTTGAGATTCCAGGGCTTGTTCAGGGTGTTGATGTGCTCTGGTGAAAAAGTATTCAACTTGACCTGATTGTGCAGTACTTAAAGGCTGTGAGGCAACAGTTGCTGCGCATCCGGACAGGGAAAGAGAAATGCAAAGCAGCAGAGGTATTATTATTTTTTTCATAGTCTATCTTCCTTTTTAAATCTGTAAGACAAGAATTCGCTGAAAGTATAATTTTCTCCTGCAACCAGTTGGATTATAGTTCTTAGCTTTACGTAAATTTATGCGAAAAAACCTAGGCCAAAATGCCTAGGCAGATTTAGTGAATAATTAAAAAAGTGTTGGAATACAGCTTTCAGCTTCTTTGTCGTTAAATTTTCTAAGTCTGAAATGATGTTTAGATACATGCTATTCGGCGTGTCCATCAGATGTTCATATAGATTTCTCAGGCTGTAATCTCAAGGTAAGAAGTAACGGAAACGAAAGTTGAGGCAGCTGAGATCCTGTTAAAGTTTTAAAATTGTTTTAAAAAGGTATTGCAAGATATAATATAATATATTATTATAAATATAATAAAGTAATAAGAATAAATTTAAGAGAGATGATTTAAGAATGAGATTAATTATAACTTTGGTATCTTGCGGGATTTTATTTAGTCTCCTAAAAAGCTTTGCTATTGGCGATCATTAAAAAATTAGAGATTATAAAATTAGAGATTATATAGATACATAGAAGCTTCATGCTGCGCCTCCGGCGCAGTTGATATAAAGGTTTTCACGATTCTCCTCCTCCATCTATCCCTCCGAGTGAGGGGATTTTTTTTTTGGCCTGTTGCCACTTCTAGCAAGGGAGTCTGTGGAAGTACCTCCGGATTTAAACTTTAGGCAGCATTTGGAGGGGGACGGTTTGCCACTTGGTAGGCTTTAACGAAAGCTCTAAGCCTTGAAAAGCGGGTATAAGTCATCTACAAAGGATGGCAGGCAATTATTCTGGAAAAAAGAAGGCTTTGCGTGCAATTAGTGCAATATAGTACGATCAGCTAATGACTTTGGCAATTGACGGAGTTCTTTGCCTTTTCTTATAATTAGCATAATGATATTGGATTACAAAAGAAGGGACGTTGTCTAGTGTTTACTGCAGCAGCCAAGTTAGGTATTGAAATCACCGGCAAACAACCCGTTGGAGAACTAGAACCTATTGATTTTAATGCAGGGAAAAATGTTTCTCCTTTAGCGCCTTTTATACAGAAATGTACTATGTGTCACTCAATTTGGGACTATTACAGTGAGATGACAGAATGTCCAAAATGTAAAACTAAGTTTAAAGTAGTCTCAAAAGAGGAAAAAAGCGAGGAGGGCATTATTTTTTAGGCTTTTTGTGTTATTTTCATTTTCACAAAGGTATTAAACAGTTATGATGTCCCTTACATGCGAGAACAGTTTTGTTAGAAAAGCCCTGGGCAATGCCCAGGGCTTTTCAATAATATTATTGACTTACGAAAGTGACTGAGCGAATAGGAATTCTCACAACGGAACGGGTCCCATCAATTGGAGTTCCAATGTTGGAGAAAAGCTGCGCATTGGTTAACAGAGCAACACCGCATTGAATTCCCCCAAAATTGCCGACCCAAAAACTGGAGTCTTCGCCTATAGCGAGCCTTGCTCCAATAGGATAAGTGTCAAAAAGCCCCAAAATAGATGGAGAAACTCCAAAGCTCATTTAGATACCCCCCTTTGAATTTTAGCCGTTGAGCGGCCTAAAAGAATGATCTGCCATATCTTCTGTTCGGGGGTATCTCACTTTCTAATTCATAGTATGTTTCTTGTCCCTAAATGTGCAGGTGTTTAACATGCAGGGAGTGTAAATGATTTTCAAGAATAATGGAGACAGCTCAAGAATAAGACTTTCCATTATTGCTGTAATTCTGGACGTTATGCTTCTTTGTTTTTTTAAAAGAGATTTTCTGCGGATTCGTTTTATAAAAGTTTTCCCATTCATGGAGAGGCATAGTCTGCCAATATCCGCATTTTCGGCATAACACGATTTCCCGGTTATTTATATAAGCGTAATAATACGTCTCACTTTTGCATTTTGGACATACTAACGTCATGAGGAAACTCCTTTCGGAACCTTTTATATGAATAGTTCCAACCTAGTATGTCCAAGTACTGAAACTATAAGCTTATTGGCATAATAACCAGAGACTTGGCTAAAATGACCTTGTCAAAAATTAATCGTTCTGCCTGGCTCCCATCGAACAGTGGGAGCTTCTTTATTTGGGGATGTGGTTAAAAGCTTTTCATAAATAAAAAATATCATGAGTATAGAGATATACTATCGACATTGTACTAAACTGGTGGTAGGCTTTTAAATGTGAGGTACATTCTCTTTTACCTTCTTTTCAACTCCCATCGGTAAGGATGGGAGTTTTTTTTTGCAGCGAACAGGCGATTTGTTAAGAAACCGTGAATATTTTATGAAAATTGTTGGAAAAGCTGTTATCCACTATAAAAGCGTCCGATTACATATGTGGAGTTAAAGATGAAAGGAGCAAAGTAAATGAGCAGTATTAATCCTGTTTCCTCCCAATATGCGAACGTTTCGCAAAGCCAGCAAACAAATCAAACCAGTGTTGTTAAAAAGCATCATCATCACCAAAAGAGCCAACAAGCAGGGAACACTCAGGATTCTTCGTCCCCACAGGATATCTTGGACCTTGGAAGCCAAAATAATACCCAGCAAATTACCTATTCTAAACCAGTAAACCAAGCTCAAGCCGCCCAGTATGCATCTTTCCCAATTCCTGAATAAACCAGCCAGCCCCCTCTCAAAGTGACAGGGGGCTTTAATACGTTCAATTTATGCGATGGTCCTAATGATTATTTAAATAGCCACTGTTAAACTTCTTTAAATAGAACGCTAAACTTATACATAGACAATACAAAAATAGAACAAGCTAGGGCGATTATAGCCATAACTGAAAACGAGAAAATTTTAGAGAAATGATCCACTAAGATACCCATAACTATAGGGCCAAAGGTAATACCGAGGGAGTATACCGATTGGTAAAAGCCCATAGCCGTGGATTTTTTATCTGCGTCAAAGTTTCTTACAGCAATAGCCATAAGAATTGCCGTAAGGGTTCCTGCGCCAAACCCACCGACAATTTGGAGCGGAAAGAACCAGATGGTCACGGGAGCTACAGCTACTCCGGCACAATACACCGCGAGTAAAGCAAAGCCTAAAGCTATGTTGGTTTTTTCGCTAAGATTTCTCGATGCTTTTGTGCTGACGAAATAAGAACCTATAATATTCATCAAACTAAATAAAACATAAATGATACCAAGTTGAAGCCCCGTCGCTCCAAGTTCTTTTGCTGTACTTGTTGTAAAAGAGTATATTGTCCCAAACATTAAAAACCAGACAAAACCCCCCAAAAGAGAGACTATTAGTAACTTTTTATCTTTCATCACTTTTACAAGGCTGGTAGCGGTAACATTTGTTCTGCCTGCAGTTTCAGGTTTAATAAAAAGAGAAAGAATGAAGCCGGCCATACCAAATACAAAACTTAAAATGAACAGTGAGCGGCTGCCGAACTGAGCAGAGAAGATCCCACCGAGTAAGAACGCAGCTAAGATACCGATGTTTTGGAGCGAGGTGACGAGACCTATGGCTTTTGTCCCTTCCGATCGGTCATAATACGAGGAATAAAGTAATGTAAATGAAATCCATGTTGATGAAGCAACTCCCGATAGAGCGTTAGACAAAAAGAGCATGGCAGGTGAACCAAAAAGAATTATCATCATGGAAGATATACCAGCTAAGAAAGTACCTATAATTATAAAGATTTTATGATTTCCCACGATATCGGTGATAATTCCCAGCGGGATTCTTAACAGCAGTTGGGTAACCCCGTATGCTCCAACGATAACCCCTACAACGGTTGCCGTTATAGAAAGAGATAGTAGATAAGGTGTAAGAAATGGTATGTATACATATTGCGCGAACCAAAACAGGATGGTGATTGTAGCTAATAGAACTCTTTTAGACTCTATACCTGACAATGCTATTACCCCCCAAGTGAGATTAGTCACTTGTTAGTATAACACAATTAAGTTTGAGCATTTTATAAAATCAGTCATAATATAAAAATGCTTAGCAATAAAGAGGTATCCCCTATTGAGGATACCTCTTTGCATGTGATGTTTTCATTTTTTGAGTCTAATAAATCGAATATCAGATATAGCTGTTAAGTTCTCGATTCGAGAATCCATATAACCCATTGTCAATGAGAGAACTCGAAATTTGGTTAATATCGTTCATATAAATATCTGCAGTTGGGTTACAGACAATGGCTCGGATAGACCTAAAAGCAGATATTTAACGGTATAATTTATTATTCAGAATCAATATTAGAATCGGATTCTGGATTTGTGGGCATATTTCCAATATTTAATGCGGTTTTGACCCCAGTTTCTTTGTCTGTTATGGAGACAATAATGGTTTTATCTGAATTATTTAAATTATAGGTTATTGTACACATCCTATCTTTTGGTTGTAGAGCCAGCATTGAATTGACCGAGGAACTTAAAACAAGTTGAGACGCTGGAATTTTTGCTGTAATATCTATACCTTCTTTATTAAGTATCTGATATTGCAATTGAGCGCGTGAATCTAATGAAATAATATCCGTGGGGTCGAAAGAGATTTGAGCGATTTTCAAATCATTGCTATTGCTACTTACTGCATTGTCTGATACTGAATTCACTAAGTTTAGAATTGCAGAGACTTCGATACCTTTTTCCTGCACTAAACTAACCAAGACTTGCTGATCACTCTTAGAAAAATCATATGTTATCGTTCCTATTCCCGTTGCTGGGTCTAAACTTATATCGGTTTTGGAGGCCAATTAAGGCAGTGGCTTTGAGTTCTGTTACCGGAACTGTCTTGGTGATATCGGAATAATGATGGTCTAATATTTTGTATTGGAAGGTTGCTGTATCAGTTCCCGTCTTTGTTAAATCACTTGAAATAAAACTGATTCTGGATATTGCCGAGGCAGTAGTTAATTGAACCGGATCTGTAGTTGAAGCGGGATCTTTAACTGAAACAGGGTCTGTAGCTGAAGTAGGACCTGTAACTGAAGCGGGGTCTATAACTGAAGCAGGGTCTGTAGTTGAAGCAGGGTCTGTAGTTGAAGCGGGGTCTGTAACTGAAGCAGGATCTGTAGTTGAAGCAGGGTCTGTAACTGAAGTAGGGTCTGTAACTGAAGCAGGTTCTGTAGTTGAAGTAGTGTCTGTATATGAAGCGGGGTCTGTAGCTTAAGCAGGATCTGTAGTTGAAGCAGTGTCTATAACTGAAGCAGGGTCTGTGGCTGAAGCAGGATTTGTAGCTGAAGTTGAGCCTAGAGTTGAGCTTGGAACTGGGTCTGGAACTGGATTTAACCCTAATGTATTTAAGACCGCAGTTATTCCAGTTAGTTTATCTCTAAGAGTGGTTCTAATAAGTTGATTTGTATTAGCGGTCTTAAACGTAATAGTACCCGTTCCGGTCGAAGGATCTAAAGTAATGCTTGAATCAACCGATGAAAATGCTTCGATCTGGGAAGCGGGGATTTTTTGAGTAATATCATTGATAAAGTTGATTATTTCATATTTAAAAGTGGAAGTATTTGGCCCAGTCTTAGTTAAAGAATCGGAAAGAAAGTGAATTTCATCGACCTTTTTAAGATTTTCAGCATCGGAATTGCCGATAATTAAAGCTTTTGAATCCCCGCTGCTGTATCTAGGCGTTAATGAAATACTAATGTATTTGTCGGATTCGGAAAAATCATAGGTCAATGTACAGGTTCCAGTTCTTGGATCCAAGCTTGCAGCGGCGCTTTCGCCTCCCCCATTATCCCAACCATTTTTTGAAATTTTCGCTTCAATAAACAGATCGGAAACAGGAAACTCAGAAGTTATGTCTTTGTTATTTACATCAAATAATTTATAGTGGAAAGTCCCTGTGGTTGGGCTGGTCATGTCTAATCGATTTCCAATAATTTCAGTAGATTTAACAGATGGTTCCTGCCAACCAGGGAATAGTGGTGTGGCGAAAACATTGGCGGAAGAGACTAGTAAGAATATTAATGCGAGAACAAAAGATTTTCGAATAGTTCTATAGAACATCTCATAAGCACTTCCTTCTTTGTTAGTTTTCAAAACTTAATTTTCAGCAATTTTTTGTCCTTGAAGACTAATTCTTACTTTCCACAATTAAACTTTGTTTAAAGTGAAAAAGCTAATTTTCTTTATGTTTATTTTCTACAGACTAACGAATATTCCTTCTAATATGAGTAAAATAATGAATAGGAAATAAGTGTAAGTCCTTTAAGCTATAGTTACAGATACCAGTTACCAGTACTTATTAGAGAGATAGATATAGTGGTAAGTATCTTGTCCAAGATTTTTGGAATTGGTCAGTACTTACGATAGCAGTTGTAGTCCTAACGATGCTTTTGGAGTTTGGATGAGTAAAGTATCTGATGGAACCCCGGCAACCGGGCAACAATTTGAACCACAAGGTTGTACTGTATAATCTGGGTAATCCAATTAGCAGTAATTATGTAGGCTTCCGATTTTGATGTTGCAAATACTAGTGTTGCTTGGACTGTTTCTGATTTATATAGTTCACCCTCAAATTTATTTGTTGGGGATAAGGGGCAGGGATGGATTTTAATGATAATTTATACCTATAACTCCGTTTATTTCCATAAAAAATAATTCTCGTGAAAACGAATATTACAAGCTATATAAATTGAGTTAAGATATTCATACAATTTGTCGATATTCTTTCTGAAGCTACTTTATACAAAAGATGAGGATAAAAATGAGAGCATCAGAGGAAGAATTAAAAGCCATTAAATCGGCTATGGATAAAGAAAAGAAG
>NZ_JAVHUW010000080.1 GCF_030954495.1 Candidatus Desulfosporosinus nitrosoreducens
TAAAGGTGTGGGCCTTATTACAGTAGCCGGTTTTCTCTCCGAGGTTGGAGACATTAGACGCTTTAATTCTCCAAAGCAGATCCAAAAACTTGCAGGCTTGGCCTTGCGAGAAAGCAGCTCGGGCAAGCACAAAGGACAGACCACGATCAGCAAACGGGGACGAGCGCGACTACGGGCAATTTTGTTTCAAGCTGTCCTGCCGTTAGTTGCTAAAAACGCGGAGTTCTCGGAGATCCACAACTACTACACGAAGAGAGTTAAGAATCCTCTCAAGAAGAAACAATCGTTAATCGCCTTAAGTTGCAAACTGATCCGGGTATTCTATGCAATATTAACGAAGGGCATAGACTACGATCCATATAAACTAATTAAAGATATTCATCGTCCAGTTGAGTATTTAGCAGCGTAACAAGAATTGTAACAGGAAGAGAAAAACAAAAAGTTTTGTTGGTAAGCGTCACCACAGAATTGATAAAAATCATTGAGTTGAAAGAGGACAAAAGAGCTAGTAGTCAGTCGTATAGTATTCCATTAGAGCAAAGACTCGGTAGAGGAGCAAAACTGACACCCAATCATGGATAGGTGGAATGAAGGAATTTAGGGCAGTTAATATCTTGACCCTGTTAGACATGGGAGGTTTACCACCGTGAGAATAGTGGGTTTTACAACGCCAACATACTCAAAACTACAGACGTTGGCTTTGCCATACTCAATTTCTCTGAATTAAGCATTCTATGCAAGTTCTATCCTTGATAAGTTCTTTTGGTGAATTAGCAATTCCATGAAAACAAGAGGAAAACCAATAAAAATCAAATTTATATAGGGAGCATTCCTTACCTAAACCAAAGGCGCTCACCGAACCGGAAAGCTGAAGGGATGCGTTGCATCGAGTCTTACGTGGTGGGGTAACCGAAGGCAGAACTTCTAGCCGGAGAAAATGAGGTGTTTACATTGGGTAAGGTTAAAGAATTACTTAAACCAATTACGATATTTAAAAGCCTTTTATCGATTGCTGCTATCATGATTTCAAGTATTGTTATTTTTGGTAAACTGGCATTTATACCAGGATTTAAGTTAAACATGTTAGTGCAATTCTTACTGGATATTCTATTCTTTACGATAGGTATTGAATATTGGAAAACGTCGAAGAGGTGGGTTGCTATATTAATTTTTATAGTTGTTCTTTTAATGTTAATTATGAATACATTAACTTTTATGCGTTTTTTACATTATCTGCCACGATAGTACGTTTTGGTAAATAAAATCCGTCCTTACTAGAAGAATATTGCACAAAATGAGTATCTCGAGTTAACTAAAGCAGGCTTATTCCGGCAACCTCATCGATGAGAAATCACCACGCCTTTGTGCACCCCTGCTACCCTCAACTCCAAATAGCCGCCAGGTTTTAAAGTCTAGCCCGCCAGTCAAACTATCGCACTCCTTCATCCCGCAAATGGATGTTCTTACCTACCGGATAACAGAACTGGAATGAGTTGGATGGAGACTTCAATGTGTAGGTCAGGTTCGAAGGTTGGATAGATGTTGCAAATGCTAAGATTTCACGGCTTTTGAACAGGAGGAACTTATGCCAAAGATGAAGAAGGAAAACCATCTATCAAAATACCTTAATGATTTAGAAGATTGGCAGGAACATCAATATGGTCCCGGACGATATTTAGATAATTGGAAAAATTTTAAAAAACCAAGGGTTATGCTGCAACGGCAGAGATTAGAAATGGAATGTCGATAAAAATGTTGGGCGAGGATTTAATATTTTTAGTATCACATAGCGATAAAAACGTCGTTTACAAAGAAGGCAAAATCATACATGTTTGTAGCAAAGACATTAACAATCAAGATAATCTATTAGCACTATTTAAAAAATGGTGGAGAAAGGAATCACTCGTGATTTTGTCAGCAGAAATGGGAAAGCTATATCCAACTTGAAGGCAAAACATGTCGAAATGAATTGAGGACAAAAAATACCCCTATACACATCAATATAGGGGAATTGTCTATTGGAATGTTTGATGAATCAGTTTCCTCTTTATCAGAGTCCATGAACCACATCCAGATCTAATGTCTTTTTTCGTTCTTTCCAGTCCGGCATATGGATACTTAAAAAATCATAAAACTTTTTGCTGTGATTTGGATAAATAAAGTGAACTAGCTCATGTAGTACAACATATTCAATACACGCTGGTTCTGCTTTAATTAAATACTGGTTAAATGTCACAACGCCTCTTTGTACACTGCAACTTCCCCAAAGCGTTTTCATTTTTCGTAAAGCAATCTTAGGATAGGCAATCTCATATTTTCTTATAATCGGAATATATTTGTATAAAGAAAAAAATTCATTCACATTGCAATTAAGCATAGTAATGATGGAAACTATCGGTAAATAATCTTAACAAAGTCAAGGTATTTTCTATCCACCGAGTTACTTGGCACTTACGATAAAGCAATCATCTTGTAGAAAAATGGACTCTATGGAATAAACACTTCTTATTGGAAGTTTATTCTATAGAGTCCATTTTATGGTGAAACCGCTCTTTTCTTTTTCAATATAATCATTTAAAGGTCAGAAGTTGGCTGGGGTCTACATCAAGGGCCTTCGCTATTCTGTATAGGGCAATCATAGATATCCCATAAGCAGAGGTGCTTTCAAGATGGCTAATCGTAGTATCACTAAGGCCTGAACTTTCAGCAAGCTCACTCTGACTTATACCCCGCTGTTTCCGAAGGAATTGAATTTTAAAACCTATATTTTTTAGAAACTGCTGTTCTTCTTTTGAGTACGATGAGTTACTGCTTTTAAGGGGCATTTAGATTCCTCCATCACTTAGATAACAGTTCAACATAAGTTTAACTAAAATGCGATTGCAATAGAATGCAATGTAAAGGTATAATATTGTTGTTAAACCGCAAATAAATTAATGACTCTTGCTTTTCATTGGACTATAATTAAAAATCGCCGTTATCTATTTTAAGCTCCTGTACTTAATCAATTAAAATTGAGAAAGGTGATATTATTGCTGAATATTAGTATATGTGATGATGGGGCGCTCCAGCGGGCGTTAGTTGTTCTTTTAATTCATGAGTATGAAAGCGAATTTGGAGTCAAATTTAATCTTTTTCAATTTAGCAGCGGGGAGGAACTTCTGGAGAAATTCAACCAAGACAGAAATCTTTATGACCTTTATTTTCTTGATAACCGAATGAAAAAAATAACCGGTATTGAGACCGCATCGTATATAAGGCAGCATAATAAGGACTGTTATATCGTTTTTATAACAGCCTCAGGCCCACAAGATGATTTCAAAGTTGTGTCACCCCTTCAAGTATTAATAAAACCGGCGCAGCAAGAAGACATTACTAAAATCCTGGACAAGGTATTGGAGGGAAGGATTGGTCGCAGTCGCATCAGATAACCAAAATTCTCTGACGGATCAAGGCAGTTCAAATTGGTCACTGGTGACCAATTTAGTAAGGGTTCCTCTTGATCCCTCCAGTTAACAGCATTGAGCAAAATCCAGGCTGCTTGGTTATTAAACCAGATGCCTAGACTTCAGGCCGGTCCCAAATTCGGATGCGCATTCGAATTTGGGACCGGCCGTTTCGTTCTGCTCTGCTCTAAATTCTTATTGACAGAAATGGGTTGATCACAACTATAAAATGTACTCAATGTAAAAAATGTGTCTCCTTTTGTCCAATGAGAGCTTTGCAGGCCAGTTAAGGAATATTCAAATTGGCCGGTTTCGTTAACTCAGCCGGTTCGCCTCATCTGATGTTTAAGCCTGTCTTGGGGTTACAACCTCAATGTTCCTTTCCCCAGAGGAGCCGGTTGAGGTTGTCCCAAAATCGACAACGTTGTCGATTTTGGGACAACCTTTGTAGGGGTTCTCACACTGAAATAATGATATCTTCATGATAAAGAAATACGAAAAGGTGAGAGGCATGATTTATATCAGACCTTTGGAAAACATGTCTGCCCGCGAGCTGCAAAAGGCGGTGCATGAGCGAAGTCAGGCGCTTAAGGAACGGGACGAAGCCCTGCGGAAACATACGGAGCTTGAAAAAGCCCCGGATGATCAGACAGGCAAAATAGCCCGGCTCAGCACGGAGCGCGACGAACTGAAGGGGCGGGGAGCAGGAGATAGGGAATGGATTGATTTAGCGCCTGTTGACTGTATTACCAGATAGGCTTTTTAGGAATAAACGTATCCGTCAAATTAAAGAATTCAATAGTTTCCACCAGTATGTAAATTATATGTACCTGAAGTTTGAATTTTACGGTTATGTTTCCGTGAACAAAGCACGTTGAGATGATAATAGTGCTATATTTAAGGTGAGTGGAAGCCTTGGTATGAGCGGATTTGAAAAGTGTATGTTCTTTTTATATTGACAGAGTGTATGGGGGAATATATTGAGCCAGATCGTTTTATTGAGAAAAGCGGTCTGGCCTGCTATTTTTCTTGGATTATTTTCGTTATCCTGGAAGGATATAAGTGGAAAAGGCAGAAATGTTAGAGTGAAATAATTGTAGAAGGTTAAAAACCCGCCACTTGCGCCTTGCTTAATTCAAGAAGAACATACAGTTTGAAATAGCCGCCATGACAAGGCATAGCCAGCAGTCAAGTACAGAGTCTTGTGCACTTACAATGAACTGGCAGAACATGACGGAATAGAGGTAATCCCTACCTGTAATTACTGGGCCGAAGGATATAGCAGCTACTGAAATGACAGTAGGCGTTGCCACCACATGGCTCATCGTGGCGCCGCGCAATGAACAGTATTTTACATAACGGGTACAAAAGCAGGGGAGAAGAAAACTGATGATTAAGCTGCAAAATATCAATAAAACCTTTCGCGTGGTAAAGAGAGAGCCTGGGTTTGGACAGGCGGTTCGGGCTTTTTTTTCACACCAATATGAAGCTATCCACGCACTGAGTGACCTGAGCTTCACTATAAATGACGGCGAAATGGTGGGTTACATAGGCCCAAACGGTGCGGGCAAAAGCACGACAATCAAAATAATGTGCGGCGTTTTAACGCCTGACAGCGGTATGTGCAATATTGACGGGCGTACACCATGGCGGGACAGACTAAACCATGTTCGCGATATTGGCGTTGTTTTTGGACAACGTAGCCAGTTGTGGTGGGATGTCCCTGTTATGGACAGTTTTGAGTTGATCCGCGATATTTACAAAGTGGAAAGTCGGTTGTTCAAGAGAAATCTTGATGAGCTTGTCACGCTTTTGGATTTGACTGAAATTCTGAAGACCCCGACGCGCAGCCTTAGCCTTGGGCAGCGTATGCGTTGCGAACTTGCGGCTTCGCTGCTGCACAGCCCTAAAACCCTCTTTTTGGATGAACCAACCATCGGGCTTGACGCGGTTTCGAAAATAGCGGTGCGGCAGTTTATAAAGAAGATTAACAGGGAGCGCAGCACAACTGTTATACTGACAACCCATGACATGCAGGACATTGAAGCGCTGACAGAGCGGATTTTGCTCATCGGCAAAGGCCGTATACTGCTTGACGGCAGCTTGAATGAGTTGAAAAAACGCTCCTCGGAGCGAAAAACTATTATTATCGAATACATTGGAGGCTCACCCTCTCTCAGAGACGGCATGACGCTTGCAGAGCAAAGAGAGGGAAGGATCGTAATTGAACTTGATCCTTCGATAGTATCTGTTTCGGCGGCAATAGCGTATGTTTCAGCTCAAGTGGATGTGCTTGACATTTCGGTTTCCGGCATCAGTGCTGAGGAAATGGTCGCCGGGCTGTACAAGGAGTATCACATATGAAAAAATATTTTGCGATAGTCCGAATACGCTTTACAAACAGCTTGCAGTATCGCGCGGCGGCGCTTGCGGGAATGGTGACGCAATTTACCTGGGGTTTCATGGAACTGCTTGCATTTTCCGCGTTTTACAGGGCAAATCCCGGTGCGTTTCCTATGGAGTTTTCACAGACAGTTTCCTACATATGGATGCAGCAGGCATTTTTGGCGTTGTTTATGGTATGGTTTTTCGAAGAAGAAATATTTGCGTCAATTACGAACGGTGGAATTGCCTACGAGTTGGCACGGCCGATAGATTTATACAGCCGCTGGTTTTGCCAATCGGTGGCGAATAGGCTGTCAAAGGCGGTTCTTCGTTGTTTTCCGATACTTATTGTCGCGTTCATCGTGCCTGAGCCGTTCAGAATGTCACTTCCGGCAAGCGGTGCTAAGCTTATGCTGTTTTTCCTCTCGGCGGCGCTCAGCTTGTGTGTTGTAGTGTCGTTTAGCATGCTCATCTATATCTTAACCTTTTACACACTGTCGTCGACTGGCGTTAAGGTAATTTCCGCTGTATTGGCTGATTTCATGGCGGGTGCGACAATTCCGCTGCCATTTTTCCCCGCGCCATTTCGCGCTATAGCGGAGCTTTTGCCGTTTGCTGCCATGCAAAATATGCCTCTGCGTATCTACAGTGGCAATATCGCGGGAATGAAAGAGGCGCTCGACATTGCTTTACAGATATTTTGGCTGGTATCGCTTGTTTTTATCGGTAAGCTATTGATGAAAAATGCGCAAAAAAAAGTTATTGTTCAAGGAGGATAGTATGAGTTTATATCTGAAATTTTTCTCTATGCATATGAAAAGTCAGATGCAGTATAAAGTTTCTTTCTTCCTGACGGCGCTGGGACAATTTCTTGTGTCGTTTACTGCTTTGCTCGGAGTATATTTCATGTTCTCCCGCTTCAATGAAGTTGATGGTTTTAGCTTTCAGCAGGTGCTTTTATGCTTTGCTGTGGTGCTAATGGCATATTCGCTTGCCGAGTGCTTTGGGCGCGGATTTGATGTTTTCTCGCAAATGATTGGTAATGGAGAATTTGATCGGGTGCTTGTGCGCCCAAGGCAGGAGGTTTTTCAAGTTTTAGCCTCAAAAATGGAATTTACCCGCATCGGACGGTTGCTGCAAGCCGTCGCGGTTTTCTGCTACGCGATTCCTACAAGCGGGGTTATGTGGACATGGGATAAAATATTGACGCTCTTTCTCATGATAATTTGCGGAAGTCTTGTGTTTTTCGGCTTGTTTCTCATCTACGCCGCCTTTTCATTCTTTACAATTGAAGGTTTGGAGTTTATGAATGTTTTTACGGATGGTGGACGGGAGTTTGGGCGTTATCCTTTTTCGGTGTACGGTAAAGATGTATTGAGATTTCTCACATATATAATCCCTCTGGCGCTGTTTCAATATTATCCGCTTTTGTATCTACTCGACATTGAAAAGAGTGCCTTATATATGATTGCTCCCTTATTAGGAACCTTGTTTTTGATACCGAGCTATGCTTTTTGGCGGTTTGGTCTTAGTAGGTATAAATCAACCGGGTCTTGACAATTTCAGAGATCCTGAATGCCCGGATGCGTAGAACCCTAACAGTTAATGCTGAGGATGTCCTTACCTATCGGAACTCACCGAACCGGAAAGCTGGAGGGATGTGTCATATGAGTATTAGTGGCAGCTAACGGAGCGTTTTTAAGCGCTTTTTTTGCTTTCTTATTGCAGGAAAAAGAGGATAATAGTGGAATTAGAACTATATGTGAGTGTACCGTGAATTATTAAGGGGGATATATTTTGAATTGTCCGCATCAAGATGGACCAACCATAAATAAAGATTCAGTTTCATTTAATTCGTATGAAGAAATGGCTGAATACTATTTTAATTATGTCGATTCAAAACCATTTAATGCTTACTATGAAAGACCCGCAACTATCTCTTTGCTTTCGGATGTCAAAGGGAAGAAGGTTTTAGATGCTGGTTGTGCAGCAGGTTGGTATACTAAACGGTTATTGGAAAAAGGAGCTAGTGTAATAGCGGTTGATTTTAGTCCAAAGATGGTTGATATGACAAAAAACAGAGTTGGGAATGAGGCTGTTGTAATAAGGGCTGATTTAAATGAGCCGCTAAGCTTTATAAAAGACGAGTTTTTAGATGTTGTTTTATCCTCTTTGACGCTTCATTATCTTAAAAATTGGGATAATGTAATGAGCGAATTTAATAGAATCCTAAAAAGGGCTGGGGAACTTATTTTCTCCGTTCATCATCCTTTCATGGATTTTACGGTGTTTAACAGAGACAATTACTTTTTAACTGAATTATTGGATGATGAATGGGATACCAATTGCGGAAAAGTGAAAGTACAATTTTATAGACGGCCATTAAGCAAGATTGTATCATCAGTTATTGACGCAGGATTTATAATAGAAAAACTACTCGAACCGATGCCAATTGAACAATTTAAGATTGATCAGCCTAACACATATGATAGATTAACAAAGAAGCCTCAATTCTTGTTCATAAAAGCAAGGAAGCAATAAGTTTTGTAAAAATGGGATGGTGATATAATGCCGGATTTTATTGATGGATTAAAAAGAGGCGCTAAAGCTATAAAAGAGTCATTTGGTCCAAGTCGGTATGAGGTCGCAAATATCAAGGTGACATGCCCTCATTGCAAGAATGACATTTTTGAAGATGGTTCGGCACAATTAAATACTGCTGGCGCGACTTTTCTAAATCTCGATTGGCTCAATAAGTCAGCTACTATACTCATTTGCACAAATTGTGGATTGATTCAGTGGTTTATGGAGTCTCCGGAGAAGATTTAATGATCGTCATCTCACCCCCTGAAGAGGTGGGAGTCTTCTCGCTTTACGATGATAAAAACTTACAGTGGGGCCTCACGGGGCGGAGGTCTTGAATGACCGGATAAAGGAGAAAAGTGACCGATAAAGATGGAGCACAAGAGTTTAAAAAGGAATTAACGTATGTGTTTAAGTTTGAAAAAAGCCCAAGAAGCGGGTAACTCAATTTATAGCTGGGATTTCTCCAGTAATAAGGGAAATAACGATAAAATTAGGGAGTTGCTCCGATTAAGTTGAAAGGGGTATTGATAAAATATGATTATTGATCCGAAAAGAATTAGCGACCTTGAACAGGAGCTTGGAAAAATTGATACCAATGAGTTATTAATAAGTCTTGTTTATGTGCTTGGTAATAAACATTCTTTCAGGAATAGATTCTTCTTTGCACTGATGTATGGAATATCATTTGAAGAATTAACAGCTATGTATAATCTAATAAACGATAAAAAGAATGGTGACTTAGAGGAATTAGTAAGAACTTTCAATAATAATTTTCCGGATTATAAAGATAAAATATTTGAACTTGTGGCGTGTTATGAAGAAGAAGGGATACTTACTGAGTTTTGTGATAGATTTTATGATCATTTTGGTAAGTCTCTTGTGGGTTATACCATTAAGAATATAAATGAATTATTTCCACAAATAAAAATCAAGAAGGATTAATCTGTACTCTTCAAAAATATCATCGGGTTGCTTTGAGGCGAAAGGATCTTTCACGTCTTTTTTTTGCAAAAGATAAACGGGGTTGCCGCCTATTGTTGGGTAAGCACAACAATTCAGAAAAAACTAAAAGTATTTTTGTTTCCTGTTGTGTTTTATTGGGTTGCGTTATAAAATAATTGCAAAAGTTTATGATGTATGGTGTTTATATAGGTTTATGTTACATAGTGATTACAAACAACATAGTTGCTCCAAGCCGGGATAGTCCTAAAGGTTTCGCCCAAGGACACCGGCCAGAACAGATAATGTTCTCAGGGTATGTTTGGAAACGAATATGCCTTCCGACTTTGAAAAGGAGTGAACGTGGGGGTTTATTTCGTATGAAAAAAAACTTCACTGCTTTTCAGTGAAGTTTTTTTGTTTTTAAAAGAGTAGGTTCTGTAGCATTATTCTTATCGCCCCTCAGTTCAACGCCTTCAATTCCAATGGCCCGTCCTCCTGATTTTTGAACTCATACCATAAACACAGCATAACACAAAGGGCATAGCACTTTGCGTCAGAAAGGGGTTTCAAGTTTTTTATGGAAAAAAGTGTAATCATACCACCCAAGCCCTGCACAGAGGTATGCAACGACTGCTCCTGTCATTGCGTAAAAAAGATCGTCCCTGTACCCACGGTAGACGAAGCACTGGGACTTTGGCTGGAAAAAATGCCCCTGCGCGAAGAGAAGGCGGAGCACATTCCTCTGGCGCAAGGACTAGGCCGGGTGCTGGCGGAAGATGTTTGCGCTAAAGTTGGTGTACCAGTGGCCACTTGCGCCACGCATGATGGTATTGCGATCCATTTTGAAAAGAGCAAAGCCGCCTTTGAGAGGGGAACGCGAATTTTACAGCCCGGGGATTTTCACCACTGCCCTATGGGGGCCGCCATACCGGAGCAATTTGACTCCATTGTCCATGCGGAGCAGTGCAAAATCAACTCCGACGGAACGGCCACCCTGCTGGAACTTCCGGTGCAGTACCAAAGTGTTAAAATCAAAGGTACGTACGTGGGGCAGGGGGAACAACTGGCCGGCGCCGGCGAAAAGCTATCCCCCTCTCATCTTGCCCTCATGCAGTACACCGGCCACACCACGGTATCCGTGAAACGCCAGCCTAAAATTTCCATTATTCCGATAGGGGATGATTTAGTGCCGCCGGGCACCGTACCTCTGGCGGGTCAGTACATTGAGTGTGACAGCGTCTACATCCAATCCATCGCTGCTCAGTGCGGTGCCCAAAGCACTGTTTTTCCCATTGTGGCCGATCGGGGAGAAGCCATCGAGGCGTCCATCCAAAAGGCGCTTCCAGGCTGCGACATTTTGGTGGTAATTGGGGGCGTTGGTAAAGGGGAAGTCAACTACGAGGATTACACTCTTGGGGTCGTACGGAAAATGGGACAAATTGCCTGTCATGGGGTGCAGCTTAGTCCCGGGGGCAAAAATATGCTGTTGGCGCAAATTGATGGGAAACCGCTGCTCGGCATTCCCGGCCCGCCTCACGCTGCCATCATTATGACGGAATATTTCCTGCCGCCGGTTATTGAATGGTACATGGGTTGCCTTTTGTATGAACGGCCAGTGATACAGGCGGTTTTGGAGCAGGATTTTCCCGCGCGGGGCGGTGGAACCAGTATTTGGGAGCCACGCGTTCATGTGCGCGAGACTCCCGGCGGATACACAGCACGGCTGGTAGGATATATGGGCGAGACTGTTGAAAACTTCATCGGGGCCAATGCCTCGGTTTCCGTTACAGGCGATAGGGATCAGTACCGGAAAGGCAAGAGCATCAAGGCCAAATTACTTGTGAACGAGCGGACGATCACCTCTAATACTTAGTGATTTGCCACAAAACTATTTCTTAAAAAAATCACCATTTAGCTGAGGAAAGTGATAAATAATGATGAGATCTTTACCGGCGAAACGTTAAATAGCATTAGAAGTTTGAAGGAGAAATTAGATTGATAGGTAAGCCTGTGGAGCTGAAAAAGCATGCCAAGCAACCGCTGATTTTACTGGGTATGGGCGTCATCTTATTCTTTATTATTGTGGTTTCCTTTACTTTAGGCCGGTATACCTTGAGCCTCCGGGAAGTCATCACCACTTTTTTTTCTCCCATCACCGGGTCGCCGGTCGATGTGACCTTAAAAAACGTGGTTTTTCAGGCGCGGTTGCCGCGTATTCTGATAGCTACGCTGATAGGCAGCGGGCTGTCTGTAGCCGGCGCTGCCTATCAGGGCATCTTCCGCAACCCGATGGTGTCGCCGGATCTGCTGGGAGCCTCGGCCGGAGCGGGTTTCGGCGCGGCAGTTGCCATCCTGTTTTCCTTCAGCTATTTTGAAATTCAAGTCACCTCATTTTTCTTCGGCATCATCGCAGTGTTTTTGTCTTTCGGCATTTCTTCCGTCATCAGCCGCGACAGCAACAACGTCCTGTCGCTGGTCCTGACCGGAATGGTCGTCAGTTCACTGTTCCAGGCCTTTATTTCCCTGATTAAGTACTTGGCCGATCCCAATAATACCTTGCCTGCTATTACCTTTTGGCTGATGGGCGGCCTTTCTTCCGTCGTTGTTTCGAAAATCCCGCTGCTTTTAATTCCGGTTCTCATTGGCGGAATTCCGCTGTTTTTGTTGCGCTGGCGGATAAATACCCTGTCCTTTGGCGATGAGGAAGCCCGGATGTTGGGGATCAACCCGAAACGCCTGCGGATTATCATCATCCTATGCGCCACAATGATCACGGCAGCCTGTGTCGCTACCGGCGGCATGATTAGCTGGGTCGGCCTGATTATCCCCCATTTGGCGCGAATGATTGTCGGCCCTAATTATAAGCGCCTGATTCCGGCATCCTGTCTGCTGGGGGGCGCTTTTCTGCTCGTGGTGGACGACATCGCCCGCAGCCTGATTACCTCGGAAATTCCCCTGAGTATTTTGACCTCGGTCATTGGCGCCCCGTTCTTTCTCTATCTTCTGCTGCGGGGGAGGAAAGGATGGCTATGATGTTAGAAGTGAAAAACGTATCCTGCGGCTATGGTCAAAAGCACGTGCTGGAAAATGTCAGCTTCTCGGCGGACAGCGGCCAGATCTTATGCCTGCTCGGACCGAACGGGGTCGGCAAAACAACGCTGTTCAAAGCGATCCTGGGCATCATCAAGCTTCAGTCCGGACGGATATTGCTGGACGGGCGGCCGCAGGACAAGTTGTCTATCAGCGATATCGCCCGGCTGGCAGCCTATGTTCCCCAGTATCATACGCCCCCGTTTCCTTTCTCGGTCCGGGAGGTGGTGTCAACCGGCAGAACGGCGCATATCGGACGCTTTTCCTCTCCGGGAAAACGGGATGAGGCCATCGTGGATCAGGCCCTGGAATCGCTGCATATCACTGATCTGGCCGATCAGATCTATACCCGGATCAGCGGCGGGGAGCGGCAAATGGTGATGATTGCCCGCGCGCTGGCCCAGCAGCCCAAGATCATGGTTTTGGATGAACCCACCTCTAACCTGGATTTCGGCAATCAAATCAAGGTGCTGGAAGAGATCAAACGCTTGGCCGGGCAAGGACTTTGCATTGTGATGACCACCCATTTTCCCAATCATGCCTTTATTTGCAACGCCACGGTCTTATTGCTCCAACGGAACCGGGAAATCCAGATTGGCAGCAGCGACGAAATCATTACCGAACAAAATATCAAGGATGCCTACGGGGTTGATTCGCGCATCACTTCTGTCTTGGATAACCGGGGCAATTCGGTCAAAGACTGCGTCCCCTTGGCCAATGCCTAGAATGAGAGCTTGAACAGGTTTGTTTTTCCATCAAGTAAAAGCGAGGAGATTGAACAATGAAAATAACCAAGAGAAAATTCACCGTCGTCCTGGTGCTCTGTGTGTGTCTGCTGCTCTCCCTGGTGGCCGGATGCGGCGAGACCGCCAAGACAACTTCCCAGGGCGCTCCGGCGGCGACGCGGACGGTGATCGACAGTTTCGGCCGCGAGGTAAAATTGCCGGCTGAGATCAAAAGTGTCGCACTGACCAGTTCTTTCCCGGTTTATTTAAGCTTTGTTTCGGCCTTCGGGGAACAGGGCAAGGTGTGTAACGGTTTACCCGCCGGTTTTGACCCGAAAACTTATAAATTCGATTTTGTGTTTGCCCCGCAGGTTAAAGAGGCTCCGACAGTGATGAGCAATGCCAGCGGCGATGTCAATGCGGAGCAATTGATGGCCTTGAAACCGGACGTGTGTTTTGTCAGTTCCGAGGATATGGCTAAGGTTCTGGCTGATAAGGGGCTGACCGTCGTCGGCATCAAGCTGACGGATTTTAATTCCTTCCGTGATATTTACAGAATTATGGGCGAGGTGTTCAACAAGCAGGATGTGGCCGCGCAATACCTGAAATACCTGGATGACACGCTTAAACTGGTTCAGGACAGAGTTGCCGCGATACCACAGGACAAGAGAACCCGGGTCCTGTATTTTGACAAAGCACGGATGTTGAGGCCCAATACGGTCAGCGAGTGGTGGATTCCGGCCGCCGGCGGTATTAGCTGCACGGCGGATCAGGCGACCCTGTCACAGGTTGGGATGGATATGGAGGCCGTGTGGAAGGCCAATCCCGACGTTATCGTCGAAATGCTCGCCACCAACGTACCTGCGATCTACGCTGACCCGCTGTGGGCTAATGTGAAAGCGGTAAAAAATAAGCAGGTCTTTAACACGCCGGTTGGCTGCCATCTCATGGGCAACTGGACCTCCGAACAGCCTCTGCTCATTTTGTGGGCTGCCCAAAAATTCTATCCGGATAAGTTTGCCGACATTAATCTGGTTCAGCGTTTCGGTGATTTTTATCGCACCTTCTACCATGTGAATTTGACCGAAGAGCAGATTAAGGATATTATTGCCGGCTAATGGTGGGGGTAAAGTCAGGTGCCAAGGGATTGAGGGCGCAAACTTTTAAAGGACAGTATAATTATTTCCGGTGCAGCTCGGATAGCAACGAATAATGTTACAAATGGAACAGACAACAAACCGGCGGAATATGCACTTGATGTCTTGCAATTGCTCAGGTAATTATTATAGTGATTATAGAGACTCTGGATATTCCAGGGTTTCTTTTCACATCAGGGATAATCTTACGCGGCTGGCATCTTGAGAGCGCGATTCTGAGGCATCATTGTGGTCAAAGAGATGAACACTAGGACCCAGCCACAATATATTGGGGTATAATGTCATTAGCATAGCAGTTTCACAGTGGAAGATAGCGAGGTGAGGATTTATATGGTTCTGCAAATAAAAAGGATTTATGATTCTTTTCAGGAAAGTGATGGAACACGTTTGCTAGTGGACCGCCTGTGGCCGCGGGGGATTTCCAAAGGAAACGCGCACCTGGACGGATGGGTGAAAGAGCTCGCCCCCAGCCATCAGCTTCGGAGATGGTTTGGGCATAAAGCGGAAAACTTTGAGAAATTCGCCATGCTTTATCGGGCTGAACTGGATACTGCTGCCGAGGCACAAGCAGCCGCCCGGCAGGTCATTCTTCAAAGCAAAGAAAATATGGTTACCTTGTTGTATGGGGCCAAAAACCCCCAAGTTAACCATGCTATTATCTTAAAGGAATATCTGGAATCTAAAGTTTTATCCGTATGAACGAAATTGAATCGGCCCTAGCCCTCCATGGATTAGTCGAGACATATCAACAGATATGGAGAAAAAACTAATGTATTTTAGATTTTTGAAAAATAAAGATTTTATACTTTATATCATTGGAAGCACTGTTACATTTATCGGAGATGAAATGTTGATCTTTTCACTTGCATTATACATGCTTAAATTAACAGGTTTAGCATCAACATATGCAACAGTAGTTGCGATTGGGGCACTTCCACCACTGATACTGGGCCCGATAGCGGGTTCGATAGTAGATATTTTCAACAAAAAGATGATTGTTATTGGATTAGACCTTTTAAGAGGCATATTACTGATAACAATGGCTTTAAAAACTTTGCTTTGGCAGGCTTCCGTAGTGGATATATACGTTATTGTTTTAGCTATTGCCGTGTGTGATAGTTTTTATATTCCAGCCCATGCTTCGATAATACCCAGTATTCTTGAAGATAATGAATTAAACACCGGGAACACAGTAAATTCTATAACCACCCAAGTCAGCATGATTATTGCCCCAACCATAGCAGCCCTTACCTATGGTTTATTTGGAATTTGGCTGATCTTTTTGATCGATGCTATTACATTTTTGATTGTTGTTGTTTCTATGATCTTTGTAAAACTAAAACCGGGAGTAAAGATCAAGAGTAAGAGCGGGTTTTTGTCCAAAATTATAGAAGGATTCAAGATGTACAAGGACAAAGAGATTTTAAGCATCAGTTTAAACGGTATGTTTACGCATATGCTTGTTTTACCAATTTTCATTATAGGATTCCCGTATCTTATAAAAGACGTTTTTGAAGGTGCGGATTTGACCTTTGCAGCAGTGCAGACCGTTGGTTCTCTTGGTCCTTTGCTTACAATCATTACTGTTCCGCTGGTAGGCAAATTTTATAAGGAATTAAAGGCACTTAATCTGTGCATGGTTGGTATGTTGCTTTCTATAGCGACCATATTTTTATTGAGGAATACTGCATTATTTACTGTTTTGAAAGGCAATAATACCTGGATATTGGCGTTTTTCGCACCGGTTATATTTTTATTTGAGGCTTGTTTATCAACCTATTTAGTCTTTTATACTTCTTTTAATCAAAGGAAGGTTGATCCGCAGCTTTTGGGAAGGTTTTATTCCCTGCTTATTATGCTTTTTGGATTAGGCAGAATAATTGGAAGCAAGCTGTACGGGGCTCTTTTTGATCTTAATATTATTTTTTATCCCGTGATGGCAGCATGTATCGGGATAGTATTCAAGCTATTGCTGAACTTGATGATTACTCCGAATAAAAGCTTGGCAAGAGCCCTAAAAGAGTAATTTGTGAATTATTAATTTAGGAAACCCGAGGGCTAAGAATCACCGGGTTGTTCCGTATGTTATGGACTCACCTGATTTTAAAACGGAAATTTGGGGTTCGTTTAAGAAGAAAATCCGTGAGACTACGATAAGCAAAATTCCTTTACTTAGGAGATGAGTTATGAGATAATTTATGCAATTAATTAAATATAGTAAATCCTAATCTCCGAGCTCGCTAACCTAATGAGAGCATCTATGGTTATCAGCCAGGGTTTTCAGCCCTCAGGGTATATCTGGAAACGGATAGGCCTTCACATATTGAAAAGGAGTGGATAGCCTTCCGGGCTTTAGTTTGGTATGCTCCACTTTCGCAAGTGGAGCTATTTTATTTGGAAGATATAATAGATTTTACCTTTTAGATTTTATCCGATGACTAACCCGCTCTAAAACTCCCGCTTTTACAAGCGGTGAGTTAAGAGCGGCTAAGTCCCTGGATAAGGGCGACTAAGATTCAGATGGAGTAAAACTCCACCTGAATCAAGTCTTCTTTATTTGTATATCGCCCTGCGGCGCAGTTGATTGCTAAGGGATTGTCCTTGTTATATTATTAATTAATTAGCAGTAAATTATGTCAATATTTTAGGGCTTGCAGATGCCGCATTAGCTGCAATTTATAGACCGGAGTAGAGGGATATGAGTGAAAAAAGTAAGAACGTTAAAAAGAAAACGTGTTTATGAGATTCTGGCGGAACTTTACGATCATCCCCTGACAATTGTTGAGGCTCCTATGGGATTTGGGAAAACAACGGCAGTGAAAGATTTTTTTCAATCGAAAAAGAGCAGTCCCCTTTGGATTACCTTCCAGGGGGCAGAAGAAGCAACATCCTTGTTTTGGAATAAATTCGCTGATGAACTGGGAAAACTTGACGAAAGCGCCGCTCTGACCTTGAAAAGCCTTGGCTTTCCCCTCGATATGCCCCAGATTGCCAAGGTATTGACCGTTCTGAACAACATGGACTTAAAGGAGAAAACTCCTCTGGTCATTGACGACTTTCATCTCTCGTCCGACAGCAATATCGCCAAATTTCTGCTGCATCTTGTGGCTGAATGCGTAGATAACCTTCATATCGTCATTATTACCAGGGATACCACCCAGCTCAGCTTTTCCGAGCTGCTTGCCAAGGGATTGTGTTATGTTATATCTCAACAATACTTAAAATTTAGCGAGCAGGAAGTCCGGAGCTATTGTTTAATGATGACGGATACGATATCCGAGGCAGATGTGCTGAAAATTAACGAATACACCGACGGCTGGATTTCCCTGATCTATTTGATCTTACTTGGACTGGAAAATGGTATTCCTGTGGGTATGAATAGTTCCATTGACGAGCTTGTGGAAAACGTGCTCTTTAACATCTTAGATGAAGGTATTCAGAATTTCTTACTTAAGCTCTCCTTAATGAATGACTTCACAGCCAAACAAGCTTTGTTTGTCACTCAGGAGGAAAAGACCCTGGAAATTCTCAGAAAGCTTCGTAAAGAGAACGCCTTTGTCTCTTATGATGAAGGCAGGAAAACCTATAAAATTCACAATGTGCTGCTTGATTTTCTGAGACTCAAACAGCATTTTGCCAGAGAGGAGCTTCAAGCGCTCTACAAACGTCTTGGAGAATGGCACCTTGCTGACAAAGACTTCAAAACGGCATACGCCTGCCTTTATCAGGCCGGTGCTGCCGAGCAGATTCTTGCTCATCTCAACGATCCCAAGAATATCCGCAGCAGTCTTTCCGGTTTTGAAGGTTCTATCCAAATGTTCGAAAGCCTGCCGCTGAACTTGCTCAATAAGTATCCCCTGGCTTATCTGCAGCATATTCTGCTCATGATTTTCAGCGGAGACGAAGAGAGGATTTCCGCCTATACAGAAAAACTGGAAAACCTGAAAGCAACCTACGAGCAAATGGAAAATGTCGATGAAGCCTACCGGAACCGAATTATTGCCGAAAGCCTGATCATTAAGAAATTTACCTATTTCAACAAGCTGGAACCCACCAGTGACAGCAATGCTAAAATCATTCGTCTTCTCAACGGACAGCAATCCTGGATTATGCGCCGGGAGGATGAGTTTACCTTTGGCTCTCCCCATTTGCTGTATATTTATTTTAGAGATCAAGGCAGCTTTCAAGAGCTAACCAAGGCTGTTACCGACAAATTTAGGGCCTATGTTCAGTTTGCCGACGGCTGCGGCACAGGCTCCGACTATTTGGTTGCCGCCGAATACGCACTGGAAACCGGCGACTGGAGGCATGCCGAGTTAAACAGCCTCAAGGCGATCTATAAGGCCCGGACAAAAACTCAAACCGGCATTATCATCTGTGCCACCTTTAACCTTATCCGGCTTTATATTCTGCAAGGAAAAACCTCTGCCGGTTTAGAATTGCTGAGACACCTGGAAGAAGAGGTTTTGGTGGTGAATAATCCAATTTATAACACAACCCTCGACATCTGCAAAGGCTATCTGCAAGCCTGTCTGTTGCAGCCGGAAATAATACCCTGTTGGCTGCAGACAGGTGACATGACGGAAGCGGATTTTTACTACCAGGGTATTGCCTTCAATTATATCGTCCACGGCAAAGCTGTCCTGCTTGCCAAAAAGTACATAGAGCTGGAAGTTCTGGCGGAAAGCCTTAATGAATACTTTTCCCTCTTCAGCAATCAATTGGGCTTTATTCATCAACATATTTTTGAGGCTGTTGCCAAATATCAATTATACGGACTGGACGAGGGCATAGCGGCGCTGGAGGACGGTTTGCTCAAAGGCCGTGCGGATGGTATCATTATGCCCTTTATTGAAAATGCCCCTCATCTTATGGAGATGCTTAGCGTCATGGTGTCGCGCGGAGCAAACGACGAATACCTCCAAAAAATCCTCCATTTTGCTGAAAAATATAAGGAAAGCCTCAGCAATAGTCCGATCAGCAAGGTCCAGTTATCCCAAAGAGAGATTGAAGTACTTTCCCTCGCTGCCGAAGGTTTAAGCAGAGATGCCATCGCAGCACGGCTATGCGTGTCTATGGGAACGGTGAAAACGCATTTGCAGAACATCTACCAAAAACTTGAAGTCAACGGAAAAGTTTCGGCCATCAAAATTGCCCAAATGCATGGGCTGATCTGACCTAATACCTGGTAACGAATCCACTTTTAAAGCTTGCCGCTGCCTTAAAACGGCCACCACGTTTTCTTCTTTGTGCCATAGCCGCCCCGCTTTTGGCGCTGCTCCCTGCGTTGTTCCGGAGTCATCAGGGCACCACCGTTCACGACTACGCCGCCTGCAAGCTCATCATTGATGTGCGGAAGGGCCTCGCCGACTTTATCTCCGTTGCCAAAATTGCCTATTGCTCCATACCCTGCCATATTATAAAGATATTCCTCATAATAAGAGCTCGCAAAACGATCAGTTATATTCCTTTTTTCTATAACTTTCAGTTTGTCATCAAGTTTCCCCAGACGGTGCGCTTCTTTGGTCCAAGGAGCCAGAGCTCTGTGGGTATCCACTCCCCATTCGCTGTCCTCTATCAGGACATTTGATTCCTTATCGTCCATTTCCTTCTTAATAGCATCCTGCAGTGTGTATAATCTCTCTATGGCCGCTTCTGTCTCCTCCTCCGAAATCAAACCCTTCAGGGAAGCCTTCAGCAGATCAGGCTCCATGGCCATGACTTGTTCCGCAAATTTTGCGTCGAGATGCGGCAGGGTCAGACGCCCTTCCTGGGTGAATGTGGCATGTTCGCCATCCAAGGTCTTTTCTTTGCGGTAATTCACATTTATATGGGGATTCATCCCGAAGGAGGCGTCGTTGTCAAAGAATGTAACTTTATTCACAACGTTACTGCCCTTGTTTCTTCTTCCCTGGGCATCTACGCTGCCAAACCGGACATTGCCGCCGCTGTGATCGGCCTGCCCGCAGAGATAGTCAAAAACCTGCCCCGTGCTGACATCGCGCTGGACAAGAGCATCCAGTTTCTGCTTTTCAGGCATCCCATAAATTCTGGGGCCATAACCAATCGCCTCATCTGACACGATACCGCTCTGAAGTGCCGAACCTCCTCCTGGGTCAAGGGCGGCTTCCCTTGACTCTGCCGTGAGCTTGCCGATACCCAGCAGATTGGCGTATACACTGGTTGCCAGGTTCCGGCTGCCGGTTTCATAATATTCGTTTCCTGTTTTATCTTTTAAAATGCTGGATTCAAGAGCCAGGGCCATATCACTTGCATTTAACTCCTTTTGAGCATCCTTGTCGCCTTTACCGACCCTTTCCTGCAATTCCTTGACGTTTTCCCCAGCGGCTATGCGCGTACTCGGCTTAAAATAGCGATGCCCGTCCTCATTGCCAAGTTCATATACCGTGCTGGAATTGCCGGCGTTTCCAGCCAGTTTGTTGCGGTCGATCTGGGAGCCGTCAAGAACCGCGGCAGCGCTGCCGGACAAGATTGAATCCCAGTTCAGGGTCTTACGCTCGGCAGCGGACATGCCCGCGACTTTGATCCTGGCATTTTGTACCGCCATTTTTTCCAGTGCAGCCCTCTGCAGAACCTTCTTGGCCAAGTCTACTTGCGGATTCGGGGCATTGTTATGCGGATCGGCTCCCTCGATCAGGCTCTTACTGGTTTCAATCAACTCCTCGTATTTAGCAACGGCATTGGTCACCATTGCCATATCCTTCTCCTTTTTATTCCCGAATTTACCTTTTACAGACTTACTGGCACTTCCCGCGACCCCTTTAAACAGCTTTTGGGTTTCCTTTGTGGCGGTAAGCTGAGGCAGAAGACTCTTGAGAGTTTCCGGAGCAGGCGCCTTGGGCCGGGAAGCGCCGTCGTGACGTTCTTCCTTAGCATTCCCCCAGAGCTTTTTCAAAAACTTCGGCATCATCTGCACCTCACCCATAGGTGCCGTAACCGTGGAAACAGGGGATTCAACGGCACCCTGCTGTACGGTATGCACAAGCTCATGAGCAGCTGTGGCGGCATTAAAGCCCTCTGAGCCAAAGTAGACGTCTTTGCCGGAGGTATAGGCACGTGCCCCAATTGTATCGGCGTTAACCATGGCCTGAGGATCGGTATGAAATCTGACCTCCGAAAAATCTGTGTCCAGCCGCTGACCCATGGTGGTTTTAACGGACTCAGGGGTACCGTAAGGTATGCCTTTTGCAAACCTGTCCGCCTCACTTTCAGCGGCAGGACGCTGATTTTGCAAAGACTGAATAGGCAGTCTTGAACGCACGGCCTGCCGCAGCTTCTCCTGATCTTCGCGGCTATTCGGCGAAACATTCCCTTGGTCATTCCTACCCATTAAGCTACAAAGGACTCCGTTGGGAATATTATTATGCGCAACCTGTACAGTTCTGGTGATAGGCTTCTCCTGGTTAACATAGTCTTCTCTTTTAATTCTTTCTTTCATAGGATTCCCTCCCATGATATTTGACTGTTTGGCCGGTGCCGTATCCGCTGCTGTATAATGTCCTGAAATCCGGAGCTGTGCAATCAAATGCAAATTCTCCTATCATTGCAGGAATCTTGCCTGCAAAATAGACTGATTTCAGATTGCCGCAGCCATAAAATGCATAATTTCCAAGCTTACTTACTTTGCCGGGAATTCTGATTTCTATTAATGATTCGCAAACTACGAAAGCTCCGTAACCGATTTCTTTCAGTGTTTCCGGCAAAGTCACTTTCCTAAGTGATGTACAGCCGTAAAAAGCATAGTCCTCAATATGGACCACTCCTTGTGGAATAATAATTCCGGCGAGGTTTTTACAATTTTTAAAGGCATCCTCACCGATGGATTGCACTTGAACCCCATTTATTTCAGAAGGTATTACTATGTTCCCTCCGGAGCCATTGTATCCTCTGATTGTCCCGAGGGCCTCATCAAAGCTGAAATCACCCTTTTCAAGTTCTGCCGTGATCGTAACATCGGCAGACGGCATGGAAAAAGAAAATTCATTCTTCATACATTCGATAGCGCTATAGTCCGAACCGTTAAAGTACTTCAAGCTTCCTGGCTTAAGATACCAGCCGCATTCAGGCGTCACAGCCACATACACCGCTTTGCCGGCCCTCGCTGCTGTAACATTGGTTGTGATTAGACAATGCCGGAGAGTATTATCTATGTTTATGGCATATAAGCGGATGCAGTTAATCTTACTTATTTCAGCTCCCTCCCTTTGCGTGTGACCTGAACCAAAACTAACAATGTAGACAATTATACCGACTATTTTTTTTTACGGTATCTGCCGTTCGGCGTATTTTATATCCAATTGCTTGTTTGGTATCTTTCCGGTCGCTGCGAAAAGAGATCGATCATCTTTCTTCTTCATTTCTTGAATCTTCCCAATTGGCGATAGTGGAATTCAGTTCGTCCATTTTATTCGTATATATTGAAAAGACGATCTAAAACATATACAATTCTTGTCAGAAAGTTGCATTTAAGGTATTAATTATACGACTCTTTAATTATTTAGAGAGGAGATCATTAAATTGGTACAAAAAATAGACGAAGAACAGGCGCTAGTTCCAATAGAAGTTACTGAAACGGAGGTTTTGGGAATTGACAAAAGGAGGTTCTTTTCAAGGCGAAACCGAATTAAAATTATCGCGGGCACTGTATGCGCGACTGTTTTGATCAGCGGCGGCATCGGACTAGCATACACCAAATCCAACTTCATAACACAATCGCTAAGCAGCACTACCAACAAAGCGCCGACCCAAGTCGCAGACGCAGGAACTCCAAACGCTGATGTGGAAAAGCCCATTGATAAACCCGAACCGCTTGTTGACCCTACATATGACTTTTCTAAAGCGCCTGCTGAGAACACACAAACCGAATGGAACGGCGATAGTTACCCACCGGTACCCAACGATGGTCGTTACACCCCGTCCGTACACAATCCGGCAGGTTTATACGTCCGGGCTATTACATTCCACGAAGGCTTTCGCCCCAAAGGTCTTAAAGCTTTGGACGTTGAAATCGTGGGAAGAAGCGCGGTAAACGGTGAAAACGAATTAGTTAACGGCAGGGATAACATTATCGAAGTCACCGGAACCACGGGAAAAATTTATAACATGGAAGGAAGCAAAGGAACGGGTGTGACGGGCAATTACATTTACAAAGATTATAGTGAATATAGAATAATTCAATACGCTGACATTGATGAACGCGAAAAGGATATTGTCGAAGTTAAATTCAAGCGCAATGGCCAGATAGTAACCCTAAGACCTGACAAGAATACCAAATACAATATAACACATGGCCCAAAGAAGGAGACAACCGTCGCAACACCCACGCTGGAGTAGTATTATGATTTGATTTGAGTCAGAAAACTTATTTCAGCTCCCTCCCTTTGCATGGCAAAAGACGGCTTCCGGTAATTACCGGCCGCCGTCTCTTATTCCTTTGCTATTGCTGTCAGGGCAACAGCCCCCACTTAAGACATTCTTACAGCTCAAATCCCAACGATCTGAAAGTCATCGCCATGATTGCAAACACGATGGCAGAGATCATAAATATTAAATGAAATCCCGCCTGAGTTGCCAGAAATCCGCATAACGGAGAAACAACGATCATCATCAACGTTTGGATAGTACTTACCATTGACAAGGCCAGTGACCGGGATTTCTCCGGAGCATGGCCTAATAATTGCTCATTGAATAAGACACTGCTCAGCCCGCGTCCAAGCTGTCCGACTGCAATACCCCCTGCGCTTAAAAAGATCGTGCCTGAAGCTGAGGGAAGATTCAGGGCGCAAACTATGCCGGACAACGCATACAACCAGGTTAAAACCATGATACCCTTTTTTTGTGAACCTTGGGTTCTGAACATGCCGGCAAACCACGAACCTGCTACCGCGGGTAAGGTTGTGATGGCAAAGATCAATGGGATAACAGCCGTTCTCAGGCCCTCGCTGCTGAGCAAACCCTGGCTGTAAGTATTTAGCGCGGCTGACAATACCCCTACTCCTATAGCAACTGCCGCCAATCTTCTAAACACAACAGTCCCGTTAACCAGCACACTCAAGGCTTCAAAGTATGATCTCCAGACAATCAGCTTCTTGGCCCGCCTTGATTTAGTACACACCCCGTCCCGCCGGGGCATTGGCAACGACCATACCAAAACCATGGTCATTACACCAACAAGTACATCCGCAAGGTAGAGCACATCAAATGACCAGGCAGATAATATGCCGCCTAAAACTCCGGCAACCAGTAAAGCAACGGATTGCATAGTGACAAATCGACTTAATTTAAGCCGAAACAGCTCGCTGGAATAATGGCTGGCCGAGTTCTGGTTAACTATATCCTTTAGATATGTCAGATCAACGCCAGTGGGTAAAGCTGTCGCTATGCCCGCTGTTATAAATCCGGCCAGGATCAAGCCAAAGCCCAAACCTCCGAATAAAAAACATAGTGAACTCAATGTCTTGGCAATCGAGGCCACAAACAATACCGTGCGTTTTTTCAAACGGTCTGCAATCCAACTACTGGGAATATTAAACAGCACCAAGGTTAAAGAGTATACAGCACTGCCTAAGCCAATCAGCGCCGCACTATAACCGAGATGTAACAAATATATAAACCAAAGAAAATTATCAACAATTAAGGCTTGAAATAATCCATACAGATAAATTCTCAGCCACATATCCCGTCATCCTCTCTAAACTTTGACGGGCAGTGCGGCCACTCCAAATGATGCCAACTCTGCCCGCAACCTGGATTAACTACACCAGCTTGCGGGCTTTGACTTCTTCTCTGCGAATCATAATGAATGTCCTACCTTTCTACATAAAACTAAAACCGGCATCAGGGCTGTTTTCCAAACCTTCGTCATTTTTTCAGGCAACGCTGGAGGTTACTCCACTTTAAAGATCATGCAGGTGCTTACCCCGTGAGCATATAATTCATTATTTACGTTCATGATGCGTCCTTCAACAGTGGCTAGTTTTCTTCCGATGTGGATGGGCCTGGCTTCACAGCGCAACAGCTTGCTTTCAGCATTGACCGGTTTTATAAAATTCACCTTGACCTCAACCGTCGAACAGGTTAGGTTCTGGGGGAGCGTTGTAAGCACCGCTGCGGTCATGGCGGTGTCCAGCAGCGTGGAAAGAATTCCCCCATGAACGGTGGCAAAAGGATTATAGTGGTGCTCCCCAGGATCAAGTTCAAATACCGCAAAGCCATGCTCGACTTCCTTGATCCGGTAACCGATCAGTTTGGCAACCGGCGGCGGGCTGATTTTCCCGTCCTTTATGGCCCTCAGATAATCCAGTCCGGAAAGGGCTGACACCGCATCTCTTTTGTTTATTTGGGGATCGTCCCAGACGATGGTCCGTTTTCTTTCCATGCCTCTTCAAGCCTCCTTCCGAATCATACAGATCCAAGTCATACAAATTAATTTTTAACATACTTATTCCTGAAAATTATCTTCCCCCTGCCCTCACCGCTCTCCTGTTCAAAGCTCCACCTCCTGTGCCCCCACACGCAAGAACACAAAGGGTGAGAAAGTCACTAGGATATCTTGAGAACGTTGTATTTGCGCAATTCTTCTCTTAGTTTAATAGAACTTGTGAATAGTATGGCATTAAACCCTATAATAGAGGCACTTTCAACGTTATCTTTGGTGTCATCAATAAAGATAGACTCATGAGGTTCAATAGCATATCGTTTGATTAGCTTTTCATAAATTTCCGGTTCCGGTTTTAAACTCTTTTCTTCAAAGGAAAAGACACCACCATCAAAATAGTTAAATACAGAATATACGCTTCGCACATGTTCATAAGCAAGCAACTGATAATTGGATAAAAAGTAAATCTTATGCCCAACGCTTTTCAGTTCTTTCACTATATCCAAAACATCTTCCATTGGGGTTAGCATATGATACCAGTCCGTCATTACAAGTCTAATTTGCTTATTCAGATCCGAAGTCCTTTCACAAATAGCATTTATGGCTTCCTTTTCAGTTACGATTCCCCTGTCGAGCATCAGCCATTCGGGACTTTTAAAAATACTTTGGTAAACCTCATTCGCTCTTCGGTAATCAGCAATTTGGGTACATACATAATCCAAGGGCTTGAAATTTATCAAAACATTCCCCAAATCAAAAATGATGTTCTTGATCATATCTCACGTTTCCTTTATCAAATATTTGCCAAGGCTCAAAATAACTTGAATTAACGCCGTTCTAAGTACACTCGTTTTCCTTACGTCCCTTATCACAACCATCAAAAGGAGCCTTCTTTTGGGATGCGGGGGAATTGATTGATTCCGGCAAAAACTAAAAATAGATATAGCGAGGTTTTTGATATATTAATGTGATTGGGCTGTTATTTTCAAAACCCAACCCTCTCATTAACTATGAATACTTTGAACCTATCTTTATCGACTTGTCCTTCAATGATCACAAGATGATTGCATACCCGATCCTTTGACCTGCAATCAATACATTTTTTAAGTTCAATACAAGGAGGGGTATGCCCCGCCCTTTTGGCATTTTGAATAGCAGCTGTGTTTTTTGCCCTATCTATGGCAGCAGATAATGAATCAGCAATCTTATTGATTCCTATAACTACTATGACTTTTTCAGGACCATAAATCATAGCAGCTACTCTATTGCCAGTGTGATCAATATTTACGATATGTCCGTCTCTGGAGATGGCATTGGTTCCAGATATGTACCAATCTGCCAAAATGGCCTTCTTACTTAGTTCTCTTGCTTCTTGTTTATTTATTGCCGTCGTTTTGTCAAAAACGACATTCCCCCGTACTCTTAATTTTTCTGAGAGATCTATCTTTTTAAGTGTCTGCGAATTGCCAATCCCAACACTTGCCTTTAAAGGAATTATCCTGTGAATCTCTTTTTCTACTTCATCTAAACTTTCGAAGTAATAAGCATTAATATTTCTGAGGGCCAGGTTATGAATTACAGCTTCAATATCTGTTTTCATATATAGTTATTACTCCGCTTTCCTTAGAATTTTCCCATACGGATGAGTTTTATCTTTATCTCCAACAATTACTAATTTGTTTTCAGCAATCATCTTTTGGATACGCAAAGCATACCAACCATCTCCAACGCCTAAAGAGTATCTTCCTAAAATAGTCCCCATTAGTTGCGCCATAACAAATTCTCTATCGGGAATGTTTTTAATAATGAGGTGATCGTAAAAATCTTCGGGAACAGAAATTAATTTGCCATTAACTATGGCTCTCAATGGTGCATTTTCCTGTTTCAAGTCATTCCAAAGTCTACTTTGCAAACGCTTTTCAACGTTGGAGACTTCACGCTCCAAAGGCAAAAATCGATAAAACTGACTAGGGGTAAGCTCCGCCCAATCCGTACAAGACTGAATTGTATCCTCAGAAGTTTTCCAGTATTCAGGCATGAAGATCATACTAATTTTACAGTCAATATTTCGCAAAGTATCACAGAGAAAGGCAAAGGCACAGGCCGAAAACGGTGCATTACTTCTCCACACTCGTATGGTTTCTCCGCTTTTCGCAGTAACGAGCAATTTTTCAAAATCCTCACGCTGTGACTTGAAAAATTGTTCTATCTCGCTTTCCTCAAAATTCACAGATCCATACACTCTGATAAATTCACTTTTACGTTCTTTGCTATCAATTTCATTGACAATATCACCTATATCCAAGCTAAATCCAATACAGACGACATCCTGCGAACTTCCTCCAATGGCTTCACCTTCAAACCGCTTTTCCGATTCCTTTTTTGATGGTTTCTTGCCTATATATCCCATAACACTGCCCATCATATTTTCTTTGTTATAGTTTTTTGCTGCTTTCATTGCACCTTTTGCACTATCATTAAATACGACTTCAAGCATATATACAGCTCCTAAGTTCAACTTAATCGTAAATTTAAGCACCCTTTTGGCACAAGCCCAACCATACACCACACAAGACTCGCCACTTGACTACTGACTAAGCTTTGCCAAGGTGTTATCTCTTCTGAGCTTAGCAAGGTGCAAGCGGCAGTGAGGAGATTGGGTATAGAGAGTGCGCCGAAGATAAGTCCAAAAAGCTATTTGTGATTTTATTACTTTGACCAGCTTATTAAGCCGAATGCAATCAAATAGACTGCTGCAAAGCTAACAATAACAAACAGCACCAGTTTTTCAATTAGAGTTAACTTAAGCTTGGCGCCACAATGTGGGCACACTGCCGCTGACTTTGCAATCTCTCTGGAACAGGTTTTACAGGATGTTAATTGGTCCATATAACCCAACCTACCTTTCAGTTCTCTCCCTCTATAAGAACAGGCTAACACTCACTCTCATTGGTAAAAATGATTGCCAACCACAATAAGAATAATTCCGGCTAACATTACCCCAAATCCACTAATTTTGGGATCAAACACCGTATGTTTTTTGAAGTTTGCATAAAAGTTTGTCGACTCCCTTTCTATAATTAAACTTTCAATATTAGCCAATGACTGATATTGACTATCTGAATTATCGCTAACTATGCGACTTCCGGAAGCATTACCAGTTATACTCGACATGCCACCTATTGCAACTATTACAATTCCAATCCAAAATAGACACTCAAAAAAACCAAAACCGTAAAATTTGGTAACTATCATCGCCAACACAGACGAAAGAAATACAGGTATAAGCGTGTAAATGAGAGCATTAAACACTTGTTTTTTCATCATTGTTAAATATCCTCCACGAAACTAAATACAAAGTTCAACCGTTCCTTCTTAATAAAATATGGTTATAAAAGGAGATGTGCTTATACTCCTCTATGTCGGAAACCTTCATTTCAATCTCAAACATCTTTTCTTGCCATATTGGGTCATATCTAATGTCATTATTCGGGTTCAAAGCAAAGAATGTCCTAATACCAAGCTCTTTTTCGATGCTAATATCAAGAGTGCCTATCCACTCTCTAATATCATCTGCGCTATAATAATTTATCGCTCCAAAATAGGCTGCATAACTTGTTCCACCATCGAGCAAGGCAACTGTCCCGTCCAATTCATTTTCAAATACAACCTTTGAGATGATTTTTCCTATCCGATTATGTTTTATCACAGACATTACTCCCTGTGGTTTGAGAACCCGATGCAATTCTCTGAATATATCCCTTCGCTCTTCGGCATATTCCAGAACATTGTGACATATTACAGCATCAAAAGACTTATCTTCCTGCTTTCTTAATAGTTTTAAATCCCCAATAAGCTGTTGGTAGCTGTTTTCGCATATTCTCATTTCGACCATGTCAGAATTGCGCTCTATTGCCACTACATTATTGTTCTTTGCCAGATGATTTGCAGTCATTCCGAGTCCACTTCCGAAGTCAAGAATTCTTGAATCCACTATTTTGGGTAGTTGTTCCCAGATCAATCTATAAAGCAAGACATTCCAGGGTTTTTTCAAGTTTTCAATATATGTTTCCAAATCATCATTCATGGTATTTTCTCCATTAACAGTCCATTCTTAATTAACAATATCCGCCGGACCACAAAATAATATAGCCCTCCCCAACACTTCCGGCTTCTTCCTTAACCTTGTCCAATGTCGTCTATCAACCACGGCGCCTTAGCACTTTCCCTGATTAAAGTGAAATCTTCAGTTTGAATTCCACTTAACCAGGGACCTTTGCTGTATAGAGATGCATAAGTAACTTTGTAGGCCACAACATTGTTCGGATCAATGCCATTGACTAAGCCGCGTCCAAACCCCAAATAAGCATTAACTGTGGTCATATCGTTATTTCCAATACTCAAAAGCTTTATAAATAATAGATTGTCAAAACCAAAATCCACATTTGCTTGGTCATGCCACCTGGTTAATGTGGACAGTAAGACCTGCCTATCTTTTTCATTGTAGGATTTAAAGTAGTTTTCTATTACTTGTTTTGGTTGAGATGAATTATTAGTGTTAAGAGGAACGTTTTCATTAGAACCTCTCATCAAAGTAAAAGCGAATAGACTTATAAGTCCTAGGATTACTAAAGTCTTTTTCAAGATAACCTCTCACCTTCTCAAGACGGTTTCGTATAATTGTTCGCCTTGATCAAATCAAGCGAACTGAACTTCCGATATTCATCCTCTAAAACGGCCATGTAAACATCTGTTTCATAGTTTCCATCAATGAATGCACCCTCTCTGTCTTTTCCCTCCTTAATAAATCCACATTTCTCATAACATCTGATTGCCCTTTTGTTATATTCCAGAACTCTTAAATACACTTTGTGGTACCCTAATATGTTGAAAGCAAAATCGAGCACTAATTTTGTAACTTCTGTGCCAAGGCCCAAATTGAGTTTTGAAGAATCAAATAGAACTGACCTAAAATTAGATGTTCTACATTTTACATACATTTCCTTTAAATAAAGCAGGATTATTTCAGAATAGAAAAGAGATCCCGCTAACCTGCCCCTTGTAAAAAACGCCAGTCCCCAATTGAAAGGTTTCTTTCAATTGGGGACTGGCAGGAGATCTTGTCACCTCTTCCAGAAGCAATAGACAGCTTAACTTATCAGCTCAACTTGTCATTTTCCATCATTTTCGATACCTCTTGATATACCCTGGTAATGGGGATGTTTTTTTCAAGGGCTATCCTTCTGCAGTCTTCGTACTCTGGCTTATACTTAACCTTTTCTCCTTGATAATAAGCATTCTTTATAGTTACATCTCCGTACTGCGTGCTGACCTTCTCGAAATCCCTCGGCAGCATAATTTTTTCCACCTGATATTTTCTCACACCAATGGAAGTAGTTTCCCGAAAAATTATGTCGAGAACGCTTTTCTCTTTTTCCTCATTAACCAAGACACTAAGTTTTGTAGCGGCTCTACCCTTTTTCATGGTAATTGCTGTCTTAAATACATCCAAAGCCCCTTGTGCAAAAAGTTTTTCTTCAACATAACCATAGAGTTCCGGGTTCATATCGTCAATATTGGTTTCCAATATATACTGTTCTTCTCTCGTTACCTCTTTATCTTCGCAGCCAAGATATATCCTTAAAACGTTGGGAATCTCCAGCTCTCTATGGCCTATGCCGTAACCGGTCTTTTCTATAGAAAAGTCCATATGATCTGTAAACGCGGCCACATTGGCCGCCAGTATTGCAGCTCCGGTAGGCGTCGTGGTTTCAAAAGGTACTATACCGGATTTAACAGGAATATCTTTTAAGATTTCCACGGTTGCCGGAGCAGGTACGGGAATAATTCCATGAGCACATTTGACAAAACCTCCGCCCACTTGAACTGACGAGGCCATAATTTTATCCACACTCAGGTAATCCAAGCACACTGCGGCTCCAACAATATCAATAATAGAGTCAACAGCCCCAACCTCATGGAAATGCACTTCATCTAAAAGCTTTCCGTGAACCTTTGCCTCAGCCTCAGCTACTTTCATAAAGATAGCCAGGCTTAATTTCTTGACATTGTTATTCAGGCTGCTGTTTGCGATTATAGTTTCAATATCCCTTAAATTTCTATGAGCATGATGAGTATGGTGCTTGTCAGGCTCCTGGCAAGCAGATACTTTTAATAAAACATCAACTCTGGTTCCGGTTATTCCTAGTTTATTATCCTTTTTTACCTGCAGCTCATATTCAGCATCCAAATTAAGTTTAGCTAACTCATGTATTAAGTAATCTTCCTCTACCCCTAAATCCAGCAAGGCGCCTAAATTCATATCACCGCTGATTCCACAAAAACAATCATAATATAAAACCTTTTTCATCTGGTTTCTCCTCTTCCGGTTTTGATATTTAGGGACCGTTTTATCAACTAACCTTTTCATCTGAGGGTTCATTAAGACAGTATTCTCATTTTACGATTTTCATGGTCATTTTCAGCTTAAGACTACTTTTCTTTTCTGCTGGGAAACTGGTGTGTGACATCAAACATAGCCGCTACATCTTTTAAATGCTCTGTTATCTTCAAATGCTGAGGGCAGGCTTTTTCACATTCCTTACATTCGAGGCAGTCACTTGCCTTACCATAATTATTGGCCGTAAGGTTTATATAGTAGAAAAACTGACTTGAAAAATTAGTCGTCGTTGCACGTTTGGCACTGTTATACAAAGCAAAATAATCCGCTATGGCAATCCGTTGCGGACAGCCCTTTTCGCAATATCGGCAGGTTGTACAGGGAATTGCCGTATTTTCATTGATAATTTCAGTTGCCTGCTGGATAATCTTGTATTCCTCTTCATTTAGAGGTTTGAAGTCTGCCATATAGGAAGTATTATCCCGCATTTGCTCTATTGTGTTCATGCCACTAAGTACCATGAAGACTCCTTCCTGACTGGCCGCGAAGCGGATTGCCCAGGATGGAATAGATGCTTGCGGATTATATTCTTTCATTAACCTTTCCGCTTTTTCCGGTACTAGAGCAAGAGTACCTCCTTTACAGGGTTCCATGACTATAATCGGTTTGTGATGCTTTCTGGCTACCTCATAGCACCTTCTTGACTGAATGCTTGGATTTTCCCAGTCAATATAATTTATCTGCAGCTGCACAAAATCTAATTCGGGGTGAGCCGTTAAAATTTCGTCCAGTAATTCCGGTGTATCATGGAAAGACATACCAAAGTTCTTGATCTTACCCTCTTTCTTTTTAGTGATTCCAAAACTAAAGCTGTCGAGTTCACATGCCTTCTTATATGTAATAACG
>NZ_JAVHUW010000073.1 GCF_030954495.1 Candidatus Desulfosporosinus nitrosoreducens
CTCGGGCCAGAGATTTGCCGCCGGTTTCTTTCGGATTTCACCTCACGGTGAACACCCTTACCTTAAACTATAGCTACTGCTACCTTCACTATTCGGGACTTTCACCCTAGAGATAACGCCCATGCCGGGCACACAAAGCAAGAAGAGCAGGAACGCCTTGTTCTGCTCTTCTTGCTTAAGATTATGGTTTTTTCTATAACAAAGGATTTTCTTACCTGAAATTTTCTATGGCAAAATGATTCAAAATTAAAGGATATAAATCCACAATGCGGGGGTTTTCCAGCTTGAGGGGCCTGCCGGTGACAATCATAGGTACTGTCGAGTCTTCCTCTTCCAGGGAACCATGACTTCCTCCGCCGGGGTGAATTGGCGCTCCCTCAGCGAAATACTCGTACCCCGACACGGCAGAAACAACAACCCGGCTTTCCTGTCTCGCTTCTAAAGCTGAGATAAGCCGGTTGAAAGCATCCGGAAACTTTCCAAACCTGACTGTCTGCTCCTCCGCTACATGAGCATCCAGCACAGATAAATCTCCATCGTAAGACCAGCTTTGACCATAGACATCATGAATGAGACCGTCACGGGAAAAGTACAGCTGTTTTCCTGTACCTCCCTGCAGGACACTATACTTGTTTTCGGCAATTTTCCAGGCGATTTGGGCATTGCGGGCATCTTTGACTAGAATGTCCACGATCCTGGGCAGAATCTCCTGCTGTCTTTGCAATATGTAAATAAAGGCCATACGTTCATTCGGGCAAATGGCAATCTCCTGCTGCCCTTCAATAGCTTCTTCCGTAGATCTGAGCCTGGTGAAAGACTTCAGGGCATGATCGAGATCAATCAGATAGTCTCTGCCTAAGCCAACCGTCGACTGAGAATGATCCCCCGTCACAATTACCACGGTTTCCTCAAGAGCTTTCTCCCATGATCCAAACTCTTTAAGGACCAAACCAATCTGTTGATCGGCCCGTTCGATAGAAGGCCCCGTACGCAAAGGACCATAGTAATGGGAGTTTTTATCGTTATCCGGAAAGTAAACCATCGTAAAATCCGGTAGAATTCCTTCTCGCACAAGCTGGCGCGCCACCGTTCCGGAAAAAACGTCATTAAAGCCAAAACGGTGAAAAACCCCTCTCGGGTAGGCCGGCAAGCGACGGGAAAAAGGCAGATGGACAAGTTGCCCTAAGGTTAAATGGGAAGGCCCGAAAATTTCTTTTTGCCGGAGCTGAAAACCGGTTGCCAAAGAAATTAAAAACGGAAGTTTCGCTTGAAAAGGATGTGCAGCCCGGTGCATAAAAAGGTTAATATTTCCGGTACTAAAGCCTGCGGCCTCTAACGTCTCATAAATCGTTGGAGTTTCTAAAGCCAGATGTTCCCTATTAAGCTTGGACAATAAATTTAAAATAATATTTTTAGGACCCATTTTTAAAACGCTTTGCCAAGTCGCCCCATAATCAACGACCTTGCGGCTCTCCCCGTCATACCAGATAAAACCCGGGATTCCATGCCGGTCAGGCCCTGCCCCCGTGACCATCGTACTGGTGGCCACCGGGGTCATCGTCGGAAAAGAGGATACAACACGTTCGAAATAAGTCCCATGTTGCGCCAGAAAGCATAGAGCCGGCGCGTTTCCCTCACATAAAATTCTTCCCAGAACAACAGGATGCAAAGAATCTATCACAAATAAGATAATCTTTTTCATGATCGACCCCCTTCAAAGTTGCTGGTAAAATCCATTATAACAAATTTATCTCCTATTTGTCACGAGAAGAGACTTGACCCATAGCATTCAACGTCACTGCCACTTCGGCCCCAAACAAAACTATAATACAGGAAATATAGACCCAAAAGGTAAACAGCATAATAAACGTCAAACTTCCATAAATCATCTCATATCTCCCCAAATGCTCGGTGTACCAAACAAAGACTACCCGGGAAGTATATATTCCCAAAGTTGAGACTAAAGCACCTATGAAGAGATAAGAATTCCGGATTGTCTGGGATGGTAAAAAACGATAGCAAAAATGACAGGTCAAAAAAAGCAATAGGGGAAAAGCTAAATGAGAAATCCCATGGAAAAGCGCTAACCACAGAGGAACACCTTGGCCCGTGAAAACGTTTTTGAAGAGAGCTAGAGAAACAATAGTTGCCAAAGAGGAAATAATCGTAAGGCTTACAAGGACCACGAGCATCCCGAAGCCTACAAGATACTGCCGAATAAAGGATCTTCTTTTGGTCACTTCCCAAATTGTATCAAGAATCCTTTGAAAATAGACAAAGCCACCCGTAGTGGTCCAAAGCAAACCGAGAATCCCAAAAAGCCCGACCTTGTTGGAACCTAATAAAACCAGCCGGGACACGTTTTGAGCGAGATAGAGTTTGGCATCCGGAAGAGCAGGAACGTAGGACTGGAAAACCTCCGAAATAAAATACTGCACCGTTTCCTGAGGAATAAAAATCGAAGCGCCATAAATCATCAATAGAAGTAACGGGACCATCGAAGAAAACCCAAAGAAGGCAATCACCGCTGCCAAAGCCCCAATATTGTGTTTCACAATTGATGTCACGAGACTTCGAACAAATAATGCAATCCGTTTGGCAACCATTTTAATTACTTCCACCTGCCTCTTCGCACAGCAACCTGAATACTAGTTTGCCCTGGAAGCCAATTCCCAATCCGACGATAACCCTTAGTAAGGTTTACCGTCGGATTGGGATCAGACCTTCCGGCTGCCCGGCTTAATTGCCGGGATTCCTTGAGCGCACAAAGGGCATTTTTCCGCCTCATAAGCCTGAATTTCAAGCTGGAGAAGGGAGCTTTGAGGCAAGCCGAACTCCACTGTTCCGCCGCTGCGATCGACAAGAACGCCAACTCCCACCGGAACAGCCCCCAGCTCCCGAACTACCGCCAGCACTTCACGCACCGACCCGCCTGTCGTAATAACATCCTCCACAACCAAAACCCGTTCCCCCGCAGCCAGGGTGAATCCCCGGCGCAAGCGCATAATTCCGTTTTCCCGCTCCGTAAATAAAGCTCTCACACCCAAGGCTTTAGCCACTTCATGAGCCACGAGAATACCTCCCATAGCGGGGCCTATGACGGTCTGGACCTCAAAATCCCGAAAAGAGGCTGCCAATCCTGCGGCTAAAATAGCTGCCCGCTCAGGATACTGCAAAACTTGAGCGCACTGCATATACTGCGCACTATGTTTCCCCGAAGTTAAAAGAAAATGTCCTTCGAGCAGGGCTTGGCTTTTTTTGAACAAATCCAGATAGTCTTCCATTTTAAGCAGAGTTCTCTCAGCGGCAACGTTTTTTTCAGTCATGTTATCCTCTCCTTATTTCATCTCAGCCAAAGTCTTTCTAAGGCTTGTTGCGGATTCTCCGCCCGGGTTATCGGCCTTCCCACCACAAGATAAGAGCTGCCTGCCGCCAAGGCTTCGTGCGGAGTCAAAACCCGCATTTGATCATCTGTTTCACTCCAAGCCGGTCTTATCCCCGGAGTAACAATCAAAAATTCAGGAGCTGTGTTTTTTCGGATGGCTCCGGCCTCTTGAGCTGAGGCTACGACACCGTCCAATCCAGCCTTGGCGGCAAGTTTCGCCAGGGCCACAACGTGCTCTTGAAGTTGGCGTTCTATCCCCAACTCTTGGTGAAACTGATGTTCCGACATGCTTGTCAGGACGGTTACCCCAATGATTTTAGGTACAAGTCCCAGTTTATAGCCTTCGTCACGTGCAGCGGAAGCCGCCCGAGCCATCATATCCTGCCCCCCGCTGCAATGGACGTTGAGCATATCCGCCCCGGCCCGCACATAGCCTCGCACTGCCCGCTCAACTGTAGTGGGAATATCGTGCAGTTTCAAATCTAAAAATATGGGAAATCCCAGTGATTTTAGTTCGCCAACGATTGCAGGACCTGAATAAGCATAGAGCTCCATGCCAACCTTAAGCCAACAACCGCTTCCCTGCAGGGCATTTGCTAAGGCTAAGGCCTCTTCTCGCCCCTGGACATCGAGTGCGACCATAATCCGCTTATTTAAGTTCTTATCCATTACAAGCCCTCCATTCATTCCTAACACCTAAGATGCGGAATATCTTCAGACGTTCTGCCTTACCCGCCGCAAGGAGCTTCCTGTAACTTAACCGCGATGGGCTAAGCCAACTATTTCCCGCACCGCAGAATACCCTTTCTCTGCACAATAATGTTCGATACCCTCCAGAATTTCCAGCGGAACCTGAGGATTATAAAAGTTCCCCGTTCCAACGCTGACCGCCGTTGCCCCCGCTAAAAGAAACTCCACCGCATCCTGCCAGGAAATAATTCCGCCCATTCCTATGATCGGTAAATCTACGGCTTCCGCCACCTGCCAAACCATGCGCACCGCCACAGGGCGAATCGCCGGGCCGGAAAGCCCGCCAAAGGTGTTCGCCAGAACGGGACGCCGGGCCTCCAAATCAATACGCATGCCTAAGAGAGTATTGATCAGGGAAAGGGCATCTGCTCCGCCGCGCTGAACAGCCCGGGCCATAGCTGCGATATCCGTGACATTCGGGGAGAGCTTGGCGATGACCGGCAGATCTGTTTCAGCCTTAACCGCCGCGATTACTTCTTGAGCACTCTGAGGGTCCGTACCGAAATGCATCCCGCCGTGTCTGACATTGGGGCAGGAGATATTGACCTCCAAAGCAGCTATGCCGGAGCCCTGACGCAGCGCCCGGGCCATAAGGACATAATCCTCCAGAGAAAACCCTGAAATATTAGCTATCACAACCGTAGGAATTTTGCTTAGTTTGGGCAGATAGGACGTGACAAATTCCTCTAGCCCCGGATTTTCCAAACCAACGGCATTTAATAAGCCCGACGGGGTTTCCGCCAAGCGCGGAACAGGGTTTCCTAAACGAGGAAGGGGCGTGATTCCTTTTAAAGTAATCCCCCCCAAAGCTTCGAGCGGGCAATAAGCGCTATATTCCTCGCCAAATCCATAGGTCCCTGAAGATGTAAGGACAGGATTGCGGAGAGTGATCCCGGCAAGCCGAGTCGTCAGGTCAACAGGTTTCATCCCAAACAACCTCCTCTCCGGGAAAGACCGGGCCATCTGTGCAAACCTTTTTATGGATCAATTGCCCCGCTCCGTTTTTCAGAGTACACACACACCCCAAACAAGCTCCCACGGCACATCCCATGCGTTCTTCGAGCGAAACCTCCAGCGGAACCCGGAACCCACTGCAGAGCTCTGCAACTGCCCGCAGCATTTGTTTCGGGCCACAGGCAGCGACACTTATTTTTTTCCTGCTTACGTCCTCCCCATCGGTCTGCAAGATTAAGAGCTCTTGGCGAACCAGTTCTGTCACCAAGCCTTTTTCCCCTCTGCTTCCGTCCATAGTACTGAGATGCGCAGGAATTCCCAGGCCCTTCCAGCTGGACAGTCCGGCACTTTCCAGAAAGGACAGATTTTCACCGCCCCAAAACAGGCGCACCTTCAGCCCTCGCATGAGGGCACTCTGAGCCAGAGCATACAGCGGGAACACTCCGATTCCCCCGGCAACCAGCCACAGTTCTCCTTCTTCAGGCAGAGAAAAACCATTTCCCAAGGGCCCCATTACACTGAGCTTATCTCCACAGTTCGCCTGAGCTAAAATCTCAGTCCCTCTTCCTTGGACTCGATAAAGAAGTACGATTTCATCACGCTCCGGAAAAATCTCAGCGATACTAAGCGGGCGTCTTAATAAAGGATCAAGGGTTGTACGGGCCAAGTCTTGGACTTGAAGGGCTACAAATTGCCCGGGCTTTGCCGTTCGGGCAATGGGCCCCTTTAAAACCAAGCGCCTCAGCTTTTGATCTTCATTTCCTATAAGTTCATGTTCAGCGACTTCTCCCAGCGCAAGCATGGCATTCTCTCCTTTCGAGTAACCTAAACGTCACCGGATTTCGTACTAGGGTTCTCCCTTCCCCGGATTTTTAGACTTAAATTTAAACCTTGCCGTTTCCGCTTTATGTTTGTGCCTTGACGTTTAAAGGGGCAGCAGGCCCGGAGAAATGCTCTCCAACACGTGAAGCAGAGCAGCCGCAGTATCGAGACTGGTAAAGCAAGGAATTCCATACTCAACAGCCGCTCTACGGATAGCAAACCCGTCACTTTCCTGAAGCCGCCCATGGGTCGTGGAGTTAACGACATATTGAATCTTCTGTTTGCGGATTCCGTCAATAATTTCATTGGAACCATCGTGCAGCTTGGCAATGGGTTCTACCCGAATTCCTTCCTTTATCAGATAACCGGCCGTTCCCGCGGTAGCTAAGATGCGAAACCCCAACTCTACGAAGCGGCGAACAAGATCCACCCCTTCCGCTTTATCCCGGTCCGCCAAAGTCACCAGCACGGAACCATAAGTCGTAAAAGAAAGCCCCGCCCCTAAAAGTGCTTTGTAAAGAGCTTTCTCGTAAGTGCGATCCATCCCCATGACTTCTCCGGTGGACTTCATTTCCGGTCCTAAAGAGGGCTCAACCTTTTGCAGTTTAGAAAAAGAAAACACAGGGGCTTTGACTGCAACGCGATTCCCCAGCGGCCAAAGGCCACGGGGTATTCCGATATCCTCCCATTTTCTTCCCAATATAACTTGAGTACCCCAATCTACGATGGGTACTCCTGTAACTTTGCTTAAAAAAGGAACGGTTCTGCTGGATCTCGGGTTGACCTCCAACACATAAAGTTCCTTTTGATAAATGACATACTGAATATTTAACAGCCCGCTTATTTTCAGAGAGCGTGCCAGGGATTCTGTCAGAGCAATTATCCGCTCCTGCATACTTTGCTCCAGAGTCTGAGGAGGGTAGACCGCGATAGAATCGCCGGAGTGAACTCCGGCCCGCTCTAAGTGCTCCATAATGCCGGGAATAAAGACATTTTCTCCATCGGAAATGGCATCGACTTCTACTTCCTTGCCCAACAGGTATTGATCCATCCAGATCTCCTGATCCGAAGAAGCACTTAAAGCACGCTTAACAACCGCATCTAGTTCTTTTTCTTCATAAACGATCTCCATAGCCCGGCCGCCCAAGACATAGGAGGGGCGTACCACTAAGGGAAATCCTATGGTTTCAGCCACTTGGCGCACTTGTTCCCTGGTTGTCGCTCCGCCGCCCTGCGGGCGTTTCGCGCCCAGTTCCTGAAGTACTCGATCAAAGGTTCCTCTCTCTTCCGCCCGATCAATATTTTCCACCGCAGTACCCAGAATCGGATACCCCCGCCGTTCCAAACTGCTTGCCAAGCCGATGGCCGTTTGCCCGCCGAACTGAACAATGACACCCTCAGGCTGCTCTTTATCCAAGATCGCCGCCACATCCTCCAAGGTTAAGGGTTCAAAATATAAGCGATCTGCCGTATCAAAATCTGTCGAGACGGTTTCAGGGTTATTATTAATGATAATACTTTCAAAACCTGCCTTTCGCAACGCTAAGACAGCATGCACCGAGCAATAATCGAACTCAATCCCCTGCCCGATGCGAATCGGGCCCGACCCTAAAACGACCACTTTAGGACGTTTGTGGACTTCCCCCTCATCTTCGGCATCATAACTGGAATAAAAGTAAGGAGTGCTGGCTTCAAACTCTCCGGCACAGGTATCCACCATTTTAAACACCGGCAAAATCCTATGTTCTCGTCGAAACCTGCAGATCTCGTCTTCCGTACTGTTCCAGAGCAAGGCAATCTCTCTATCGGCAAACCCCAGGCGTTTGCCCTTGCGCAACGTCTCCGCATTCCAAGGAGCACTTGCTAAAACATCCCTAAAGTCCACCAATCGTTTAAGGATGAGCAGAAAATATGGATTCCACCTGGTCAGTTCCGCTAGTTGTTCAATGCTCCAGCCCCGCCTTAAAGCTTCAGCCAGAACAAACAACTGCCGGTCGTCAGGTTTGCCGCAGATGTTCTTAAGTTCAGCCTCAGAGATTAATTCCAGTTCTTCCAGATTCACTCCGAAAAGTTTAATGTCAAGGGAACGAATTGCTTTGAGCAAAGCTGTTTCCAGGTTCCTGCCGATACCCATGACTTCGCCCGTTGCTTTCATTTGAGTGCCTAGCCGGCGGTCTGCCTCTGAAAATTTGTCGAAAGGCCAGCGCGGAATTTTCACCACTACATAGTCCAGGGCAGGCTCAAAGCAAGCCGACGTTTTACCCGTAACGGCATTTTTCAGCTCGGTCAGGGCATAACCTAAGGCGATTTTGGCAGCGACTTTAGCGATGGGATATCCCGTAGCCTTGGAAGCGAGGGCACTGGAACGGCTGAGACGGGGATTCACCTCAATCACCACATAGTCCATGCGCTCCGGATGCAAGGCAAATTGGACATTGCATCCCCCTTCAATGCTCAAGCCGTGGACAATCCTGCGCGCTGCGCTGCGCAGCATCTGGACTTCCCGATCCGTTAAGGTTTGGCAAGGCGCAACGACAATACTGTCTCCCGTATGAACGCCAACCGGGTCCATATTTTCCATATGGCAAATCGTAATACAGGTGCCGATACTGTCACGCAAAACCTCAAATTCGACCTCTTTCCAACCGGCCACACTGCGTTCCACTAAAATCTGCCCAATCAGGCTCGCTTGCAAACCGCTTTGGGCAACTTGTTTCAACTCTTCATCACTTTCGACAATTCCGCCCCCGGTTCCTCCCAAGGTAAACGCCGGACGCACAATTAAAGGGTAACCGGTTTTGCGGGCAAATTCCAAAGCATCTTCAATCTTAGCCACGATTTTGCTCTCCGGAATCGGCTCACCCAACTTCTGCATTAAAGTCCGGAAGCTTTCCCGGTCTTCCGCCTGGTCGATACTCTCCAAGGAAGTGCCCATCAAGACAACGCCACAGCGTGCCAACACTCCGCGCTTAGCCAGTTGATAGGCCAAATTGAGGCCCGTTTGTCCGCCCATGGTGGGAATTAACCCGTCCGGCCTTTCTCGCTCAATAATTCGTTCCAGTGCTTCCACAGTTAAGGGCTCAATATAAATCCGGTCTGCGGTTTCGCGATCCGTCATGATTGTCGCCGGATTGGAATTGACTAAGATTACTTCAATCCCTTCTTCCCGGATAGCCCGGCAGGCCTGTGTTCCGGCGTAATCAAATTCTGCCGCCTGCCCAATCACAATGGGGCCCGAGCCAATCACCAGAACCTTTTTCCATGCCTTCTTGGGCATTACCTTCTCCCCTTCCTCGCCAAACGTTCTTCCACCATCCCGGCAAAGCGATTGAAAATCTCGGCATTTTCTTCAGGGCCCGGAGCCCCTTCCGGATGAAACTGGACGGACAGCACGGGATAGACGGCGTGTTCCATACCTTCGACAGTTCCATCGTTAAGATTGCGCATGGTCACTGCAAAACCGGAACCCTGCAAAGAAGTGTCGCGGACCGCGTAGCCGTGGTTCTGCGACGTCATTGTCGCTTTACCCGTCCGCAAATCTATGACGGGATGATTTCCCCCGCGATGCCCGTAGGGAAGCTTGTAAGTTTCTCCGCCAGCTGCTAAAGCCAACAGTTGATGACCTAAGCAAATCCCTAAAACAGGCAGCTGCGCATAAAGCTGCCGAACTGTAGCAATCCCTTGGAACAAGGCGCTGGGATCTCCGGGGCCATTGCTCAGAACCAGGCCGCTCGGTCGCTGCCATAAAATTTCTTCGGCTGCAGAGCCTGCCGGAAAGACCATGATCCTAAATCCCCTCTGTTGGAGCGAGCGCAAAATATTCCGCTTCACTCCAAAATCGAGCACCGCAATCAGCGGGCCTGACCCGGGTATCTCATAAATCTCCTTCACGGTCGAACGATAAACCCAATGCTCTCTCCCCCCGCCCTGGCAATCAGAATCCGCATTGCCGCTGTCAGGGCCGACCCGGTCTTCTCTCTGCTTTCTCCAGAACTCCAGCCCTGCTTCCTCAGTGTCAGTCAAAACCCCCGGCAGTGTGCCAAATTCCCGCAGATAGCGAGTCAAGGCTCTCGTATCGACGCTTTTTAACCCTTGAACATTATACTGCTGACAATACTCCTCCAGAGATCCCTCGGCGTGCAGGCTTCCTTCCCCTTGAGACAGCTCGCGCACAATGAGTCCCTGGAGGCGGGTTTTATCCGCCTCATTCTCTTCGTGGTGCCAGCCATAATTTCCGATTTGCGGCTGGGTAAGGACTAAAATCTGCCCGGCATAAGATAGGTCTGTGACCATTTCTTGATATCCGCTCTGAGACGTATTAAAAACTACTTCCCAGGCCACCGGCGAAACAGAACGTTTCTCCCACTCTCCGAACCTCTCCCCTGCAAAGGCCGTCCCATCCTCAAATACGAGATAAGCCACCTGCGACACTTCCTCTCATTTCTCTTCCCGCCCCTGCTTAAGCAGACCAGGTTTTTGCATGTTAGTGTTCCGGCTGGAGAACAACTCTGTTCTTCTGAACTAAGCGGCCTTCCACCCAGACCATGACCGGGAAGCCCTGCAGGGTTTTTCCAAGAAATGGAGTATTGCGCGCTTTGGAAACTAAACTGGCCGGTTCAATCACTTCCCGGAAATCCGGATCGAAAAGCACCATATCCGCGCCGGTTCCAGGCTTTAGAGTTCCCCCGGATAATCCAAAGCGCTGAGCCGGCAGACAACTCCAGGCCTCAATCACCCGCTCCCAGCTTATTTTGCCGGGCAGTACCAAATATTGATACACCGCACTTAAGGCTGTTTCCAGACTTGCAATTCCAAAAGGGGCCTCGGCGAAGGGACGGGACTTCTCCGCTTGAGTATGAGGAGCATGATCCGTAGCAATCATGTCGATAGTCCCATCACACAGTCCCGCAATCAATGCTTCCCGATCTTCTTTTGAGGCCAGGGGCGGATTTACTTTCAGGGCTGTATCTGTCAGACGGATATCTTCATCACAGAGAATCAGATGGTGAGGGTTAACCTCAGCGCTGACATTAACTCCGCGCGCTTTAGCCCTGCGGATCAGCTCCACACTCTCCGCCGTAGAAATATGGGCTAAATGCAGTTTCCCACCCGTTTCCTCCGCCAAGATCACGTCCCGGGCTACAACGACGCTTTCGGCACTGGCCGGGATTCCTTTCAGTCCCATCCGCCCTGAAGCCAGTCCCCGGCGCATGAGTCCATCCCCTGCCAGATCCTTGTCCTCACAATGACTGATAATCGCCAGTCCTGTTAATTTGGCATATTCTAAGGCCAGTCTCATGACCTCGGCGTTTTGAATATTTTTCCCATCATCAGAAAAGGCTGCCACTCCGCCTTCTTTCATATCGGCCATTTCCACAAGTTCTTGCCCGTGCATGCCTTTAGTGACAGTCCCAATGGGCAGGACGTGAGCATACCCGGCCCGTTCTCCTTGCAGCCGCACAAATTCCGCCAAGGCGCGTTTGTCAATCACAGGCTGAGTGTTGGCCATGGCCAAAATCGTTGTAAATCCGCCGCGTACAGCCGCCCGTGAACCGCTGAAAATATCTTCCTTGTCTTCTTGTCCCGGTTCGCGCAAATGCGTGTGGACGTCAATGAGTCCCGGAAAAAGAAACTTTCCCTGACCGTTGACAGTTTCCACCTCTTCACCCTGAGCTTTATTCAGAACTTCTTCCTCCGTGATTGAGGAAACCATCTCCAGAACTTTCCCTTCTTGGATGAGAACATTTTGCGGACTCGATATTTTTTGACTCGGGTCAATCACCCACACATCTTTAAGCCACCACACTGCCGGACCCTCCAATCAATAAATAGATTAAAGCCATGCGTATAGCCACGCCGTTCGTCACCTGACGCTCAATCAAAGCTTGCGCCCCGTCGGCCACATCGTCGGAAATCTCTACTCCCCGGTTCATCGGACCCGGATGCAGGACAATGCTTTCCTTCCCGGTCTTCCGCAAACGCTCTGTCGACAAGCCATAGAGACGGCTATATTCACGCAGACTGGGAAAAAGCCCGCTTTTCTGCCGTTCCAGCTGCAAGCGCAAAGCCATCACCACATCTGCGCCCGGCAAGGCCTTGTCCAGATCATGAGTGAGTCTTACTCCCAAGCCCTCCATCTCGGCGGGCACTAAGGTAGGCGGACCCACCAAAGTCACATCGACTCCCAGTTTTTGCAGTCCCCAAGCATTGCTCCGGGCCACCCGGGAGTGCAGGACATCCCCGACGATGACTACCTTTTTTCCATTTAAATCTCCGAGTTTCTCTTCCATTGTGAAAATGTCCAGTAAAGCCTGGGTCGGATGTTCATGCTGACCGTCTCCGGCATTAATAACCCCTGCGTCGAGAATGTCCGCCAAAAAACTTGCCGAACCGGAACTGGAATGTCTTAAAATCACCAAATCGGCACGCATGGCCTGGATCGTTTTGGCCGTGTCGTAAAGACTCTCTCCTTTGCTTACGCTGCTCTGAGCGACAGCGATACTTGTCGTGTCGGCGCCCAAAACTTTAGCGGCCATTTCAAACGACGTCCGCGTTCGGGTACTGGCCTCATAAAAAAGATTGACAACGGATTTCCCTTTAAGAGTAGGCAACTTTTTAATGGGACGCATGAGAATCCCTTTCATCACTTTTGCCGTGTGCAGGATCTGGCGAATTTCCTCTACGCTCATCTCTTCCAAGCCCAAGACATCCTTACGCTGCAGTTTCATTGTAACCCTCCTAATATTTCTAATACGAACGGCGGCCCAAATGCAGAACAATTCTTCTTTACCCGTGAATCACATTCTTTGCCATCAAACCTAAAACGTCTCTTTTCTCTTTGTATCCCCTTCTCCACAACCTTATATACAAGCCCAATGGAGGCTTGATTGGTAACAAAAAATCCTCTCCCTTCTAAAGGGAGAGGATTAAAAACAGGCATAGCCCGTCATCCACACGTCCCTTGACCATCTCTCGGGATGGCATTTAAAGGGGTAAGTCATTAAGCGTATGTTTTCAAATTTGGCTGCCCAAAAAACAGGCAGGTACTTTTACTTTTGTTTCCTAACGATGATCTTCCCGTTCCAACAGCAGGACATCTTCCTCGGAATCAACCTCAAGCAAACGGACCGCAACAATTTCTCGTCGCGATGTAGGCAGGTTCTTGCCGACAAAGTCCGCTCGGATAGGCAGTTCCCGATGTCCACGATCAACCAGAACGGCAAGCTGGATGCGCTCAGGTCTTCCCAAGTCCATCGTCGCATCTAAGGCGGCGCGGGCTGTCCGCCCGGTGTAAAGGACATCATCGATAAGAATAACCGTTTTTCCTTCGATGCTAACCGGGACATCAGTTTCATGAACAACCGGTTGAACATCAATGGTACTCAAATCGTCCCGGTAAAGCGTAATATCCAAGATTCCCAGCGGAAGCTCCGCTCCTTCAAATTCTTTGATATACTGCTGAATCCGCTCAGCCAGCGGCACACCTCGCCGCCGGATTCCCACTAAGACCAGCTTATCGGTTCCTTTATTTTTCTCTACGATTTCATGGGCGATTCGGCTCAGTGCCCGGCGAATCCCGTCGGCATCTAAAATCTTGCTTTTAACCGTTCCCTCCAAAGCAACAATCTCCCTTCCTCATAGGCAGTACAAGAATAAATAAGACCGTCCCAACAGCAGACAGTCCTCCCTCAACTTCCGTCTGCCTTTCCAAGCCTCACAGGACTTCATTTAAAGGCCATTTAACTGTCATTAAGTTTACTTTAGCTTAGACTAAATGTCAATGACAAGCGATAAGCAAATTCAGCGAACCACCAGTGCGGTGCCGAGGACAAACTAAGAAATCTCTTCCCTCAGCTTCTTAATTACTTGGGCAAATCCTTCCGGGACAGGAGCGTCAAATCTCATTAAATCCCCGCTGCGCGGATGAAAAAAACCCAAGTGAGCCGCATGCAGCATTTGCCCTTTAAGTCCGAAGCGATTTTTCGAAGGTCCATAGACAGGGTCCCCCAAAATCGGGTGCCGCAAATAATTCATATGAACGCGAATCTGATGAGTCCTTCCCGTTTCGAGATGCACTTCCAGATAAGTCATATCCTTAAAACGCTCCAAAACAGTATAATGAGTCACAGCCGTTTTGGAATGCTGCATAACCACAGCCATCCGTTTGCGATCCGCCGGGTCACGTCCGATGGGAGCATCCACCGTACCCGAGGGTTCCGCTATCACTCCGTGAACCACCGCTAAATACTTTCTTTCCATGCTATGTACTTTCAATTGGGCAGCCAGGTTTTGATGGGCATCATCATTTTTAGCTACCACCAAAATGCCCGAAGTATCTTTATCAATGCGATGGACAATTCCGGGGCGCAAAACTCCGTTAATACCGGAAAGATTTTGACAATGATACAGCAAAGCATTGACAAGAGTCCCTGTCCAGGCACCCGGTGCCGGGTGCACGACCATGCCCTGAGCTTTATTCACAACCAAAACATCTTGATCCTCATAAAGAATTGCCAACGGAATATTTTCCGGTTCGGCTGCAGCCGGACGCGGCATAGGGATTGTCACTACAATCCGGTCACCCTCACGGACTTTATAATTGCTTTTTTTTATAAGCCCGTTGACTTTAACCTGCCCAGCGGCGATGAGATCTTGCACAAAAGACCGGCTTTTGTCTAAAACACCCGTCACTCCAACATCCAGTCTTAATCCCGCGGCAAGGCCGAATTCCCAAACCTCCGGCTGAGGGGAGTCCTCTGAACCCGTGGAGTTCATTTTCTCTTCAGAGAAGCCATCATTAAATTCGTCAAATTCAAGATCTTCCGGCTCAGACCCAAATATCTTTTCCACTTCCACACCCTCAACTATTTCCGCTTTCTCCTTGTCAGGTTATCCTATTCCTGAGTATTTGCAGTTTTCGGCTCGTCTTCCCGTTTCTTGCGCACCTTTTCATCCCAATATAAACGCAGCATGAGCAGCCCAACCCCGATTACAATCATACTGTCGGCAAAGTTAAAAACATACGGCCAAATCTGGAAGTCAAGATAATCGACAACCTTGCCGGACATCAGACGGTCATAGAGATTCCCGAGAGCTCCTCCTCCAATCATCCCAATAGCCAAACGCGCTAAAACTTCCTTCTTGGGAATACGGAATTGACCATAAATAACCCCTCCTACCACCAAAAGGGCGGTAACAACAAAAACCCAGGTTCGACCGGCCATCAAGCCGAAGGCCGCTCCCGGGTTAAGTACAAACGTTAAATGAAATACTTTAGGGATGACCTTCAGCGATTCGCCTGGAACAAAATTTGTTTGAATCAGCACTTTTAGCAAGCGATCGACAGCCCATACCCCGATCATGGCCAGCCACACTAACAAACGTTTAACCCCCCTGTTTTTTCTCATCTTAACACAGGGCTTAAACGAGAGCAAATTATTCCTTGGTCCTTTTTAGGTACGACCGTGATCCTGACTATAATGGATAGTGTTGCCGCGACCCTCCGGCTCTCTGGCTGTCTCAAGGGTTTCGACAGATTGGACAGCCCCGATCACCTCGTCCGAATCCTCGTAGAGGTCATTAGGATCGGATATGTCCCTATTTGTTCCCAGATCCTGAAGGGAATCCGCTGTCCCGTAACGGGCTACAGCCTGCCAAGCATCTTCACCATCAAATTCAACCCGATCCAGTCCATCGTTAAAGGTGCGGGCAAAAGGACGGTTAAGAAGCTCATCTTCCACAGGTTCGCGGTGCAAGGAGTGCTGCTCCTCCTGTTCTTCCTCTTGGCTGCAGCGAGTACAAACCGTAGTATATGGCACCAGTTCCAGGCGTTCATAAGGGATCTCTTGCCCACAGTGCTCACAAACCCCGTACTTTCCCTTTTCAAAACGCTCTAAGGCGGCATCAATCGCTTCAATTCTATGCAGCGAGCGATCATGGTAAGCAATATCCTGAGAACGTTGGTAGACCTCCGTGCCAATGTCGGCAGGATGATTATCCGCCACAGACAGTTCACCTAAAGACTCCCGCATGTCTCCGTTGATAAACTCTGTTGCAGTCTCCATCAAGCTTTGCTTTTCTGCTCGCAGGGCTTCAATCAATTTTATATAACGAGATCCATTGTTCATCTCGTCACCCCTTTCTGATGGTTTGACATTAGTGTTCCCACGCGCTAACTATTTACGCAAGAAATCCATCAACAGCAATTTCTTATGCTGAGTTGATAGTTTGTCTGGTATTAAAACCCTCTTAAGTAAATCTCCCTAAACGTATTTCTGAAAAAATTTAGGACCTGTGGAATTATTCCACAAGTCCCAAGCAATCCGCTAACTTTAATTGACTTCCCCGGCAGCATACCGGAAGAGCCCCCGTTTTCCTAATCCAAAAGAACTTCCAACTGCAGGCCATTGGACAGACTGAAAGCATTCCCTTCATCCGTATCAATATGCATATCCAAGGCATAACTTGAACTGACACGAATCAGAACATGCTCAAGAATTCCGCCTCGCACACCAGGGACAACAACCCGCACATGGTCACCATCCTTTAAAGAATGTTTTGCCGCATCCTCAGGAGTCATGTGAATGTGGCGGGCGGCAATAATGACGCCTTCATCCAAATGGACTTTCCCTTGCGGACCCTCCACATCAAGTCCGGGTGTACCGTCGATTTTTCCTGAATCGCGCACGGGAGGTTTAACTCCCAATTTAAAGGTATCTGTCGCCGCCAGTTCAACTTGCGAAGCCTTTCTCGCCGGTCCCAAAACACGAACTCCAGGCATGGAGCCTTTCGGCCCAATTAATGTCACAATTTCCTCACAAGCAAATTGGCCTGGTTGGCTCAGGTCTTTCGTTTTTGTCAGCGTATGCCCTGCTCCAAAAAGCTCTTCGATATGCTGTTGGGACAAATGAATATGCCGGTTAGAAATACCAACTGGAACCATAAAACTAGCCATTGAACTTATCACCCTCCATAGTCTACTACCCAATAAAGAAAACTCAGCTTATGCCGATCTTACCTGAGCGGAAGCCACCAGTTGACCTTATGCCAATAGTATACTCCTATTTAGAGCAAAACACATGAACTTCGGGCGATAAATTCTTAAGTTGTAATTTTTATAATCTTTATAATTTTAAAACCCTTTTCTCAAACTACCGCTTTTTCGTCCAGCCGTCAGATAAGTACTTAGAACTTGTCTCCGGCATTAAAGATTTCTCCTCAGCCGTCAATTGACTGGGGATGAGCTCAATTCCCATCACTGAACAAAATCCCCGGCAAATTTCCCGCTCCAATTCCTCGCGCTCAATAGGCCGGGGCCAAACCCCATCCAAAGCGCAAGCTTTGGCTTTAAAGCCTTGCAATAAACGTTCCCGCATCTCTTGAGTAGGGAACTTCAGAAGTCGAAAGAGAAGATCGGCATCAAAGTGGAGAAGGATAGACCCGTGCTGCAAAAGCATCCCCTCTTTCCGCATCTGAGCACTCCCCACCAATTTACGGCCCTGCACGACAAGCTCATACCACGAAGGCGCATCGAAACAAGCAGCGGTGCCTGTTGCTTTACCTAGTCCGCCGAGAGACATCTCCGCCGGAATCCCCAGCGCTTGAAACCCTGCAACCAAAGCTTTGCTGATCTTTAAATAGGATTCCGTCACAGTCCCCGAGACTTGGGGATCTTGTTCCGGGGCAATGACACTATAAGTCAGCTCGTATTGATGCAAGACTGCCCTCCCCCCTGTTGGCCGGCGGACAATGTCAATCCCTTCCGCCCGGCAAGCCTCTTCATTAACCTCTTTATCATAGCTTTGAGCATAACCCAGGGATAAGGTTGCCGGATGCCAGCCATAAAAGCGGAGAACGGGCTGAGGGGCCGGAGCTTGAGCCATAGTTTTCAACAACACTTCATCAATTGCCATATTCTCAGCTCCCTTAAATACGGCATAAGGTAAATAGCGCCAGCTTGTCATAGAATCACCCTTTCCTTTCATCTTTTGTTAAATCCAAGCCTTCAAGCACTTGGGCCCAGGCCTTTTTAGTTTCTTCCTCCGTCAGCGGTAAAGGATAATTGTATAAATCCTCTCCGGGAATTTCGTTGTAATAAGGGCGATTACAGCCTGTACAGCCCGAGGTTTGAAAAGGTATCCCTCCGCGTTGTTGTTGAAGCTCAGCCACAGGAATTCCAAAGCTTGTTAAGCGGCCATTACCATTAGCAAAGCCAAAACTTTCGCACCGCGCCAAGCCCTGCTTAATTAAATCATGCGCCACCTGAATCCGGCGGTAATGACTCATTTCAGGTTGGCTTACTTTTTCCATCTTTGTTCCTTTCACCGGCGTAAAAGCGAACAAAGCTACGGTCACTCCCCGGTCATATAAAGTCTGAAGGCAGCGGACCATTTCCTCTTCATTTTCCCCTAAACCAACAATGAGATGAGTTGCCATACGGCCGGGAAACATCTCGGCGGACTTACAGAGCAGGTCCATCCGTTCCTGCCAGGACCCATCTTTACTTAGGGCATAAACTTGAGGAGTCGCCGCATCCAAGGCAATGCTGACATGATCAACTCCCAGTTCCAGAAACTCCCTGACCTCGTCAAGAGTTCGCGGACCGGCAGAAACACAGATTGGCAAAGGGTTTGCGGCTTTGACCTCTTTAACCAGACTCTTCACTTCCTCCAAAGCCGCCCTATCCTGAACGACTTGGAAGCAAACCCGCTGTAACCTGTTGTCAGCTTTAGAGGCAACCAGACTTTGCAGCAAGACATCCGTGCTGAAATCAGGCCAGCTCACCCGGGAGAGGAGGTCTGCACGAGCCCCGCTTTCCCGGGCCTGAGCACAAAAAGCGCAATTAAAACGGCACCGTTCTCCGACCATCAGGTAAGCTGTTGTTGGCAAGGCATCCACTTTAACCTTTTTTAAACCTAAGACTTTGGCTGTGCCTAAAGAACATCGAATCACAGCGCACAACACTCCTCTCCGCGAACAATTTTCAGGCGCAATTCCTCGGCTTTGCGGCGCGCCCCCGGGGTAGGCATGACTAAATGGTTCAGTCCCAAGGCGACGGCAGCTTCATCCAGACTCTGGCGGTATCTGCCTTTAGGACGCATACATCCTAAGAATAAAGGGATCTTGGGAAACCGGATTCTGGCTGAAGCCAAAAAGCGGACAACCTCTTCGACAGGCAACGGTTGCCGGTCGGCGTATTTTGTTCCGGGCGTGGGAATAAAGACATTAAAAACTATGCCCTCAGCCTTCATATCGTCAAGAGCCTCCAAAGCCGCCGCTTCTCCGCTCCACTCGCCCCCTTTCAAGCCCAAAGTCAGATGCGGCATAACCGGCAGAATTTCACGCAGGGCGAGAAAAACCCGCCGGTAATCTTCCGGTCCGCGCTCTAAGCCATAAACTTCCCGAATCGTTTCCCGGTCCGCCACAAAATCAAAGGAAACGACATCTGCCAGGTTTTTTAAAAAAGGGATTTCGCCGTTGTCCAATAGGCCTACGTGAAAATTCAAGCGGATGTCCCGCTTAAGGTCACGCAAAAATTCCAGATGCTCCAGAAAAGGAACCTTTCCTTCCGGTGTGCACCCCCCACTAACGAGCGCGCTGCGAAACGGGTAGCGGTCATTAAGAGCTCCGTGGATTTGTATCTCTTCGATGCTCCGCATTCCTTTCAGATAATGCCCGCCGCAATGAGCACAATTGAGAGCACAGGAGCGGCCCGTGAGCGTGATGCTCTCTGTTTGAGTCGGATAATCAAAATAGATCACGTTCTCAAAATTTGCCTGACGTACTTCCCAGGCCTGCCGAATCAAACTTGGGACATCATATTGTTCCATCTCTACTTCCTCGCTTACTTGGAAAAAAGCCGCCCGAAACGAGCGGCATTTTGCAATATCTTTGTATCGGGCATTCTTGGCTTCTCTAACTACTTCTTGCGATAACGCAGATCCGGTTTTCGCACCGCACCCACTTCATCCAGGCGGGTAATCAGAGTCGTATGCGGGGCATTTTTAACCATATCCGCATCTTCTTGGGCTTCCCGGGCGATGTTGATGAGAGCCTGAGCAAATTCGTCGAGCGTCTCGGCACTCTCTGTTTCCGTGGGCTCAATCATCATGGCCTCTTCGACGATCATCGGGAAATAAATTGTCGGCGGGTGATAGCCATAATCCAGCAAGCGCTTGGCAATATCCAGAGTATGCACGCCTGTGGACTTCAAAGTCTTCGGCGTAATCACAAATTCATGCTTGCAGATTCGATCAAAGGGCAGGAAATAATGGTCTTTAAGCACGCTCATCAAATAATTGGCGTTAAGCACAGCATTTTCCGACGCCGCCTTGAGCCCTTCTCCACCCAATCCCCGAATATAAGCATAAGCCTTAACCAGAACAGAAAAATTAGCATAAAAAGAGCGAACCCGGCCAATCGAAAGAGGCAAATTATCCTCCAGCTTAAAGGTCCCATCCTCATTTTGCACTACAATCGGTTTCGGCAGGAAAGGCAAAAGGAACTCTTTAACTCCCACGGGACCGGCACCAGGCCCGCCTCCCCCGTGAGGTGTGGAAAAGGTTTTATGCAAATTAAGGTGAACCACATCAAAACCCATGTCGCCGGGACGGGCTATTCCCATAATCGCGTTTGTGTTCGCTCCGTCATAATACAATAGCCCTCCGACCTCGTGAACCAGCCGCGTGATTTCCAAAATGTTTTCATCGAAAAGTCCGACTGTGTTCGGATTCGTTAACATCAGAGCGGCGACCTCATCGCTGAGAACCTTTCTTAAAGCCTCGATATCCACCCCGCCGCGCTCCGTGGAGGGCACCTGAATAATATCATAGCCAACCATTGCCGCTGTCGCCGGGTTTGTACCGTGAGCCGAATCCGGAACAATGACTTTCGTCCGTTTCGTGTCTTTGCGATGCTGATGATAGGCTCTGATAATCAGCATTCCTGTCATTTCCCCGTGCGCACCGGCCGCCGGCTGGAGGGTAAAGCCATCCATTCCTGACAGTTCACAGAGATCCTGCTGCAGTTCGGCCATGAGCTGCAGTGCTCCCTGCGTCAAAGCTTCCGGCTGGTAAGGATGGAGAGAGGCAAAGCCCGGCAGGCGTGCCAGGGTTTCGTTAACCTTGGGATTATACTTCATTGTACATGATCCTAAAGGATAAAATCCAGTATCTACCCCATGATTAAAGGTAGAGAGCCGCGTGAAGTGGCGAACAACATCAACTTCAGATAATTCCGGAAGCTGGGGCTCTTGCTGGGTAAGCATATGCTCAGGAATCAGCATCTCCACAGGAACTTCCGGAACACCACATTTGGGCAAAGTCACCGCATTGCGGCCGCCGGCACTGAGTTCAAAAATCAACGGTTCTAACGATTTCATTGGATTTCCCCCAATCTGGCCACAAGCCGGTCAATCTCCGCTTTAGACTTGGTCTCAGTCACGCAGAAAAGAAGATGATGGTCAAGTTCAGGATAGAATCTTGCCAAATCAAGTCCGCCGATAATTCGATCTTTTAACAGGGATTCGTTTATTTTTGAAGGTTCAAGCGTTGTCTTTACCACAAACTCATGGAAGAAGGGCTGCGAGAAAGCTAAGCTCATACCGGGGATTTTGGCAATCTCCCGAGCCGCATAATGAGCGTTTTGTAAATTAAGATAGGCTAATTCCGTCAGCCCTGTTCTTCCCAAGGCACTCAAATGCATCGTAAAGGCCAAGGCACAGAGAGCTTCATTGGAGCAAATATTGGAAGTGGCTTTTTCTCTGCGGATATGCTGTTCGCGAGCTTGGAGAGTTAAAACATATCCTTTTTTTCCATTTTTATCGCTGGTCGCTCCGACGATCCTGCCCGGCATTCTGCGGACATATTTGTCCCGACAAGCTAAGAACCCTAAATACGGACCTCCAAAATTAAGAGGATTCCCAAAGACTTGACCTTCACCAACTACTATATCCGCGCCGCATTCTCCCGGAGTCTTCAACAGCCCGAGAGAGACCGGGTTGACGGCCATCACCATCAGGGCCCCTTGGGCATGAACGGCTAAAGTAATTTCCTCCGCTTCTCCGATATTGCCAAAAAAGTTAGGAGTTTGCACAAGCACACCCGCGATGCCCTCGCGCAGCTGAGCCTCTAAAGCTGCCATATCGGTCATACCGTCTTTAAAAGGAATTTCAATAAGCTCCACCCCGCGCGGCGGCAAATAGGTTTTTAAAACCTCACGATATTCCGGATGTACAGTTTGCATCACGAGCACTTTATTCCGGCGTGTGGCATCACAGGCCATGAGAGCCGCTTCAGCCAAAGCGGAGGCCCCGTCATACATTGAAGCATTGGCAACGTCCATTCCCGTTATTTCACAGACCAGAGTTTGGTACTCGTAAATCGCTTGCAGAGTTCCCTGACTGATTTCCGGCTGATAAGGAGTATAGGCGGTATAAAACTCCGAACGCAGCAACAACTGATCCACGAAACTGGGAATATAATGTTCGTAAGCCCCTGCACCTAAAAAAGAGGTGTACTCTTCAACCGTCTTATTCTGATTAGCCAATCCCTTGACATGTTTGACCAGTTCCTGTTCAGACATTCCCCCGCGAATGTCCAGCGATCGATTTAAGCGAACCTCTTTAGGCACATCGGCAAAAAGATCTTCCATAGCCTTAACCCCGATACGGGCTAAGAGTCGCTCTTTTTGGCTGTCCGTATTCGGTACGAAGTTCATTCTAATGCTCCTCCTCTGCCAAGAACGATTCATATTCGGCAGCCGTCATCAGACTATCCAGGGGCGACAAATCCTCCGCTTCAACTTTTATAAGCCAGCCCTCACCATAGGGATCGCTGTTGAGTAAATCCGGCGAATCCATCAGTGAAGTATTTACTTCCACAACCTTGCCGCTGACCGAAGCCGTAATATCCGAAACGGCCTTGACCGATTCAACCGTTCCGTAGGCTTGCCCCGCTGTAACTGTTGCGCCTTCTTCAGGAAGTTCAACAAAAACAACATCGCCGAGACTTTCTTGGGCATGGTCGGTGATCCCGAAAGTCACTATCTTGCCCTCCACCTTTATATACTCATGTTCTTTGTTATACTTTAATTCTACTGGATTCATGATATCGCCCTCCTCAAATTTTTCTTATTTTGCCCTATAAAACTGTGTGACATCCCTTACTCCCCAAAGCTACTCATCCTGAGGAGCTCCGCCCGTTTTCTGCCTGCTGGAATGAACCTTCACTTTAACTCCGTTTATAAAATAGGCTGGGAATAACCTTCGCCTGAACGGCCTTGCCGCGAATCATAACATCCAGTTCCTGGCCCAAAACCGCTAAATCAGCTCGGACAAGACCAAGAGCTATATTTTTGTCCAAAGTTGGCGAGTAAGAACCCGAAGTAACGAATCCAATTTCCTGTCCATCCTTTTGCAAAGGATAATGAGACCGGGCAATTCCTCGTCCGATCATTTCCAGGCCTACGAGTTTGCGCGGAATTCCCTGTTCTTTTTGCTTGACCAGAGCGTCCTTGCCAACAAAATCCTCTTTATCTAATTTGACAAAAATACCGAGTCCTGCTTCCATGGGAGTAATGGCTGCTCCTAACTCATTGCCGTAGAGCGGAAGACGGGCTTCAAACCTCAGGGTATCACGAGCGCCCAAGCCAATGGGCTGTATTCCTTCCGCCGAGCCGGTCTCTAGAATTTTCCGCCAAAGTTGTCTCCCAAACTGCGGGGAAACGTAAATTTCAAAACCGTCTTCCCCTGTGTACCCTGTGCGGGAAATAAGGCTTTTAACGCCTTCAATCTCCCCGTAAGTAAAGGTGTAGTATTTCAGAGCCGACAGGTCCGTATTGGTCAGTTGTTGCAGGATTTTTTCCGCTTGCGGCCCTTGCAAGGCGAGTTGGGCATATTGGTCGGAGATATTCTCCACAACAACCTCAAAATTTTGAACTTGTTCAAGCATCCAGGCAAAATCCTTATCCGTATTCGAAGCATTGACAACAAGCAGGAAATGGTCCGGGCTATGCCGATAAACCAGCAAATCGTCGACAATTCCGCCATCCGGGTAACACATCGGCGAATAAAGGATCTTACCGTCCTCAAGTTTAGCCACATCATTGGTTATCAGCCTCTGAACAAAAGCTAAAGCATCCTTGCCCCGGACATCAACCTCACCCATATGCGAGACATCAAAAAGTCCCGCATTTTTTCGCACAGCATGATGTTCTTCGATCACCCCGCTATACTGTACAGGCATTTCCCAGCCGCCAAAGTCAATCAGTTTGGCCTTAGCTGCTTGATGCTCTTCGTAAAGTGGAGTTCGCTTCAGTTCCACCATCTCGACACCTCCTCAAATTTTTGACATAGTCTTAGTATTTCCTCAAAAACCGAAACAAACTATCCCGTAAAAAAATTTAGCGATCCCCTACTGCGGAAAGTATTTATTAACGAGGCTACACTTTTCCTCAGCATAAAAAAGGACAGAGAAGTTATGCTTTCGCACCTTCTCTGTCCTTGAACCTGAGAGATTCGCCGTTTGCGGCTTCCCCTTTGGTGTTCCCTTTGAGAGAAACTCTCCAGAGTATCGTCTACTGGCCGTACCTTTGCCTGAGAGTTTCCCCTCCTGAGAAGCGACTTCAAGAGATTTTCTCCTTCGGCGTCTGGATTTCCAGATCTCTCCTGCCAGTATCATCCGATTACTATTGTTATTGTTGTATACTATACTATGCCATTTCTCTCAATTAGTCTATACCCTTTTCAAGGGTTTGACTGATTTTTTTCAATTTTATACTACTTGATTCGACAAACCTCCACCCATTCTTTGGCAAGGCTAAACCCAAGTCCCCTGTTATTCGCTATACTGCTCAATCACCGAACTGCAACGCGGGCAGATTGTCGGGAATTTCTCATTTTTTCCGACGTCCTCATGGAACATCCAACAACGCTCGCACTTTTGCCCTTTCGCCGGTTCAACCAAAATTCCCAAGCCTTCGTGCACCTCGGCTTGCTGTACCCCTTCCGGCCTTTTTTCCTGAGGCTCATGAACTGTCAGCTCAGAGACAATGAAAATTTCCGCAAGATTCGGGACTCGCTGTAAAAAAGCATACTGTTCTGCAGTGGGATAAAGACTGACATGAGCCGTCAAGGTATGATTAATCGTCTTTTCCTGACGCGCTTTTTCCAGCACCTTAGAAACATCTGTCCGCAATTCGAGGATCTGATCCCAGAGATCGGCTAATCTCTCATCCAGCCACTCCGGATTAACTTCAGGCATTTCGGCCATTTGAACATTTTCTTCCGCCTTTTTACCGGGAATGTAAGGCCAGATTTCTTCCGTCATGAAAGATAAGACCGGCGCCAGGAGACGAACAAGGGCGTTCAGAACCTCGTACAACACCGTTTGGGCAGAACGGCGAAGCAGAGAATTCTTCCCTTCCACATAAAGCCTATCTTTGACGATATCAAGATAAATAGCGCTTAACTCAATGGTGCAGAAATTGTGAATCGTGTGGTAGACCCAGTGAAATTCATAGGAATCATACCCCAATAACACCCGCTCGATAACTTTAGAAAGCTTAAGCAAGGCCCAGCGATCAATCTCCTGAAGCTCTTGGTAGTTTACTTTGTCCTTCTCCGGATCGAAGTCATTCAAATTACTCAGCAAGAAGCGAAGGGTATTGCGGATTTTGCGATAAGCCTCGGACATTTGCTTCATGATACGAGGAGAAGCCGCCACATCGTTCTTATAATCCACAGAACTGACCCATAAGCGGAGGATATCCGCTCCTAATTCTTGAACAACTTTCAGGGGATCGACGCCATTGCCCAGGGATTTAGACATTTTGCGTCCTTGCTCATCAACCACAAAGCCATGAGTTAAGACACTCCGGTAAGGAGCCTGGCCAAAGGCAGCCACCGCCGTGGAAAGGGAAGAATTAAACCAACCGCGGTGTTGATCCGAGCCTTCCAAATATAGGTCCGCAGGCCAAGCTAATTCTTCACGTTGCTTCAAGACACCGGCATGACTCGTGCCCGAATCAAACCAAACATCCATGATATCCGTCTCTTTACGGAATTTAGTACTGCCGCAGGAACAGGCAATCCCTTCGGGCAGCAATTCTTCAGCTTCACGGGCAAACCAGGAATCCGAGCCTTCACGGCGGAATATTTCTTGGACTTGAGCAATCGTCTGTTCGTTTACCAGGACCTTCCCGCAATCCTCGCAATAGAAAATAGGAATCGGGACCCCCCAGGTTCTTTGTCTTGAAATACACCAGTCTCCCCGGTCCGCGATCATGTTGAAAATCCTGTCTCTGCCCCAGGCGGGAATCCAGCGCACTTTCTCAATCTCGTTCAAAGCCTCCTGACGGAAACCGTCGATCGAGGCAAACCATTGTTCTGTCGCTCGAAAAATAATCGGACTCTTACATCTCCAACAATGGGGATAACTATGCTCTATCGTTTCCTCCAGGACCAGGTCCCCCGTTTTTTGAAGATCCGCAACAATCAGCGGATTGGCCTTATCGGTTTTGAGACCTGCATAGGCTCCTGCCTCAGCGGTAAATTTTCCGCGGTGATCGACGGGACATAATACTGGTAAACCGTACTTCTTCCCGACGAGAAAATCGTCTTCACCATGTCCGGGAGCGGTGTGAACACAACCTGTCCCTGCTTCTAAAGTCACATGTTCTCCGCAAATGATCACAGAGTCGCGATCCATAAGGGGATTTCGGCAAACTATTCCTTCCAGCTCTTTGCCTGAAAGTGTCTTTTCCACAGGCAGCTCCAGGTTCCACAAAGAACGCAGGGATTCAAGCATCCCTTCGGCCACAACCCAATGTTCATTCTTCACCGCGACAACGGCATAGGTTAATTCCGGGTGAACACTGATTGCCAGGTTGGCAGGCAAGGTCCAGGGGGTTGTGGTCCAGATCACCACGTAGGAATTCTCTGCCGCGAGGACATTCTGGCCGTTCTTAACGGCGAATTTAACGTAAATAGCTGTTGCCGGCTTATTGGCATATTCGATCTCCGCTTCCGCTAAAGCCGTTTCACAGGAAGGGCACCAATAAACAGGTTTCATACCTTTATAAATATAGCCCTTCGTCGTCATTTTGCCAAAAATCCCAATCTGCGCAGCCTCATATTCCTTTTTGAGGGTTAAATAAGGGTGTTCCCAATCTCCGCGTACACCCAGCCGCTTGAATTGTTCCCGTTGTATGCCGACATATTTCTCGGCATAAGCCTTACATTGCTGCCGAAATTCAAGCGCCGACACGGCATGACGGTTAACTCCCAACTTTTTAATAACTTGTTGTTCGATTGGCAGACCGTGTGTGTCCCACCCCGGCACATAAGGTGCATCATAGTTCATCATGGTCTTGTATTTTACGATAATATCCTTAAGAACTTTGTTGATGGCATGACCGAGGTGTATATCTCCATTAGCGTAAGGCGGCCCATCATGAAGAATAAACTTTGGGCGTCCAGCACGTGCGCGCTGTACCTTTTCATACAAGTTTTGCTCTGCCCAGGATTTCAAGATTTCCGGTTCCCTTTGGGGCAGGTTCCCCCGCATCGGAAAGTCTGTTTCCGGCAAATTTAATGTTTCCCGATAGTCCATGAATATTTCCTCCTTATTAATCTCCAACCTCAGCGGATGGTCAAAAACAGCCTAAATAACTAAAATCCCGCCCCTCTATAAAGGGACGAGATCACTCGCATACCACCCTTGTCGCTATTAAAAAGCCACTCGGAAGTCTTTTAACGGTGACCAACCGTAAGAAACTTACTGAAAACCTTCAGTTCTTCACTCCAAGGGGATCTTCTTTGCCTTTCCTCACGGGCTCACACCATTTCCCGTTCGCTGTTGAGGGGATCAGACAAAAACAGTCCTTGTCAACGCTTTCCTCAAGTATTATAACTATTATTCCAATATAACTTAAAAATTAGTCCTTTAAAATAACTTTGCGCAAAATCGTTACTAATTTCGCTTTTCCTTCCAAGTCGATGGGATCTACCATCCAAAGACACAAAAAGGAGATTTTTCGCCCTCTCCACTCCTGCACCAACGGCTCCATCTGTTCTTTAGAAAGATATAAATGGGTTGACTCCTGAGCGGGAGTTAAGCTAACTACAACACAACGCTGCTCGATGCCGTCCATGACCTGAAAGGCACGATCAAGCAAATCGTCACTCCCGGTCATCAAAACATCCCCCGGACGAAAATGATGGCTCGCCTCGGCAAGACCGACACAAAAGATTTTTAAATCCTTAGCTTCTAAAGGGAGATCGTCAAGGGTCGGCGAGAGCTGAATCTCTTGTCCTCCGACTTTCCCAGTAAAAACCTGCTTCTCATCCTCGTGCAGTCCAAAACCTTGAACGAGAAAGTCGGGAGATATCTCGCTAATTAATCTATTCATCGGTGACAATCCTTCTCTTTCCAAGTTCTCTTTAGAACATTTTACCACGAAACCGGACGGATTCGCAACAACCGGCAAGCTCAGTCCTTCTAGGCTATCACTTCATTCCGATCCTGCATCGTTTCCAAATCAAGATGGGAGAGCAAAAATGACTTAAGTTGAGTTCGAATCAAGTCACGCTTGCGGATCAGCTCTTGAATTTCCCCTTGTATTTCTTCCCATTTTTGCTGAGCTTCAGACACCTTGACCAACTTTTCCTGTTCAGCCTCTCTCAGCAATAATTCAGCCTCATGACGAGCGGCCTGCTTCACCTCTTCCGCCGTTTGTTGGGCCAAAATTAAAGTCTGCTGCAGAGTGTTCTCAATTTGACGGAAATGACTGATTTCAGCTTCCAAAGCTTTGGTCTTCTCGCGCAGTTCGAAATTCTCTGCATAAGCGGATTCAAATTCTTGACTCACAGTTTCCAGAAACTTCTCTACTTCCCCACATTGATACCCCCGGATTCCCTTGCCGAATTCTTTATTGCGTATATCAAGAGGAGTCATTTGCATCATAGTTCCCTCCTAACGGCGTTGTGACTTATAAAGTACAAGTTGCCAGGCAATTCGTTCTTTGCGCGTGGAAATACACTCTAAAAGTTTAATACGTCCATAGCCTCGGCAGGAAATTGTTTCCCCGGGTTGTGGTTTAATATCCGCTTTGTTAACGGCTAAACCCTCACGCCGCACCTTGCCTTGAACTATCCATTCCTGAGCCAATGTCCTCGAAACCCCAAAAGCGTGGGCAAGCAAGGCGTCCAGGCGTGATGAGCTTACCGTAACCCTCTTCTCTACTCCCAAATCGGGCTGAATATCCGGCGTCTCCTGACAAAATAAGACTTCGATTTTTTCCCGCCCAACCATTTTCCATTGATTTATTAAAAATGAAGCAATCTCGGAGGAAGCCGCAAGATATTGTTGACCGTTCTGACCGGCCCGGATATCTCCCAGCACATCCCGTTTGCAGCCAAGGCCAATCAGTGAACCCAAAATCTGGCGGTGTTCCAGTTGGGCACGAGGGTCTAGCGGACGCACTTTCAGAATCGCTAAATTCACATCCTGAAAGCTCAAGTCTGCTCCTTTAGGCCCCATGACAATTCGGACGCGTTCTGCGTCAGGAAACCCACCTTCAGCTAAAAAAGCCAGCTGCTCTCGGCGCAGAATAACCTCCGCCCAATCCCGCAGCGCAAAGCTCAAAAAAGAAGTGACCAATTTAGAGTTTTCTCTGCGCACTAAGTCAATTTGGTCTAAAAGATGGGCAGCTTCCAAACGCACCTCTTTTTCGCTCCAATAGCCAAGTACACTGCGATCTATAGAACGTTTCATTTATTAAAACAGCCTCGCATAATAAAATAGCCTCATAATTAGTGACTGAATTAAGCTTAGGACAACAATAGCGATCAAGGGAGAAAAATCCAGTCCCATGGCCGCGCCTATGCGGAAGCGTTGAAAAGGCTTTAACAGAGGATCGGTCACATCATAAAGAAGCGTAAGCAATTGATTTGGCCTTAATTGAGGTACGAAAGACAGGATGGCTCGAATAATGATCGCCAAAATCAAGATTGATATTACTTTGTCAATAATCTGAGCGATTAGAGATATCAAATCAGAATCCCTCCTACTTTGGCCAGAACAAACCTTTAACTTTCAGTTCATCGCGCATCTCCCCGGAAATGTCCACATTGTTGGGTACAAATAAGAAAATTCCATTCCCGACTTTCTGCATGTTGCCATTCAAAGCATAGGTTGTCCCGCTAATAAAGTCGACAATACGTTTCGCCAGGAGTTTCTCGGCATTTTCTAAATTAACGATGACCGGACGGCGAGATTTTAATTGATCGGCGATGTTTTGAGCTTCCTCAAACGTGTTCGGCTCCATCACTACTACTCGCATTTGTTTTTGAGTATGGATACTGACAACAGGGGCATTTTTGCGGCTGGTACGCACCTCATCCTGAGCCGCCTTTTCTTTTTCATTCTCCTCAAAAACCTCTTCTTCAGGCTCGTCATCAGCAAATCCCATGATTCCAATCATCTTGTCTATCAATTTTGCCATGGTTTATCCCCTTCCTTTACACCTTATTGCTCTCTTACCCACGTTCACCAAAAATCTCACGTCCTACACGGACAAAAGTTGCACCTTCTTCAATTGCAACTTCAAAGTCTCGGCTCATACCCATTGAGAGCTCCTGTAAATCTACGCCAACCCATTTTCGTGACAGCAAAGAATCCCGGAGCTTCCGCAGCTGTCGGAAAAACTCTCGAGTTTCCTGTAAACTGGCCTCAAGGGCGCCAATGGTCATGAATCCCCGCACACGAACACAAGAATAATCCCCGATCGAATTCAAAAAATCCGGAACTTCTTCAGGGGCCAGCCCTGCTTTAGCGCTATCGCGGGAAATATTGACCTGGACTAATGTATTCCAAGTCAATCCCCGTCGTTGCCCTTGTTCGTTCAGGGTTTCCAAAAGCGAAAAGCGATCCAACGAATGGATCAGGGCGACCCTGGCATTTAAATATTTAACTTTGTTAGTCTGTAGTCTACCGACAATATGCCACTCACAATCGCTGGGCAGAAGCGGATCTTTCTCCATCCATTCTTGAACTCGATTTTCTGCGAAAGCCCGTTGCCCGGCCAAATAAGCCTCTTGCAAATTTAATACGGGCTGGGTTTTGGAAACTGCCAATAAGCGAACAGCATCCTTATCCCTGTTGCTCCGCTCAACTGCCCGAAGAATTCGCTCACGAACCTCAATTAAACGCTGTTGAATACCCAAGTCCACCATATTCTGAATATCCCCTTCGCAAAGAATTCTACGCCCTTTCCTCCGTTTCCTGCTTATAAAGCTTTTTCCTAGATATTTTTTACCTTGGCGATTAACCCTTCCAGGCCATCCCGGGGATTTGTCACGACAGGGATGCCGTTCGGCAAATTATCGATGCAAGCTTGTTGATCATCCTCGTCGAGTACTTTAACCTTTTTAAAATGCACAACACCTTCATTGACAACAAAAATTCCCAATTCTTCACCCTGAGTCCAAAGAGCACTCTTAGGAACGAGGACCCCGCTGGTCTGGGGAGAATAATTCCAGATCACTTCTTGATGTCTGTTCGACGCCGAACCATCGACATAATGAGGGAACTGAACGACAATGCCCATAGGCTTTTCGGATTTGCGCATAATCTTAGCGTTCATGGTTTGGTTTCCCACCGTCAAGCTAAGGGTTTTACCTCCCGTAAGGTCATCAATGCTTTGTAACTGAAGAAAGGCCATTGTCGGCATGAGGTTATTGACTATTTTGCCCACGACTTCTCCCTCTTGTACTGTTTGACCCGTAGTTTTCACAACGGAAGTTTGAGCGACCAGTTTTTCCAGATCCATGGACATTAGGTTATCGCTCGTCATGATGGTTTCCAGCCCATCGCTTTGATGAAAAAACAGACCGCCCATACCAGCCGTAATGGCTGTATTCGCTGCAGAGCCCTGTTTGCTACCTGGTGCCGCTCCATTTTGCTGCAGCGTGGCAAGAGTTTCTCCTCGCCTAAAGCGCTGACCATCATTCCCTATAAATTGAATCGTTCCAGAGAAGGGAGCAATAACCGGCAGCTCCTGATTGGCATAAGTTGCGGGAACCTTTCGTTCATGGGTAATTGTTCCGGTCTGAGCTACTGCAAATTTGATGTCCCTGACCGCGAAGTTCGAACGATAGGACCAAACGACTCCCCCAACTAAGATAAGCAATAAAACCCCCCAAAACCAATAGTATTTTGGTTTTGTCTTCTTTTTCTTCATGTCACCCTCCCTGGTCCACCATGCTCTTGAAAGCCCTATTTTGCCCTAGGCAGGTTGCAGATAAAAACAGTCCCGCTTCCAAGTTGAGATGTTACATTAATCGTTCCCCCAACTCCTTCCACCATATGCTTGACAATACTTAGGCCCAGCCCTGTTCCTCCCTGTTCACGTGACCGGGCTTTATCCACGCGGTAAAATCGCTCAAAAATCCTGGGCAGCATTTCCTCAGGAATGCCGCAGCCGGTATCTCCAAACTCCAACTGAAGATGGTCCTGAAAAACTTGCGCTTTTAACCAAACTCGTCCCTCAATGGTGTATTTCACAGCATTCTCCAGCAGGTTTAACAAGAGTTGACTTAACAAATCTTCACCCATCGATAAGGGCGGCAAATTATCCGGAAGAGTGACCTCTACCTCAATTCCTTTAGCCTGGGCAAGACTGAGAATTACCGGCTCTATTTTTTCATAAGCTTCCTGAAGATAACTTATTTTGCCGAAGCCCAATCCTCCCCTGTTTTCCCGCCCCTCAAAACGGGCTAAGGTCAACAGATCTTCGATCAGACGCTGTAAACGCAGAGTCTCAGCCTGTATGATTTTCAGGAAGCGCTCGCGCAGAGAGGGAGCGTCCGCCGCACCGTCAAGAAGCGTCTCCACAAACCCTTTTATAGAGGTCAGAGGAGTTCGCAATTCATGCGAAACATTAGCAACAAATTCTGTACGCATTTGTTCCAGGCGGCGCAGTTCCGTCACATCATGAATGACAATTACGGCACCGCGCGGCTGTCCCTGTTCGCTGAGGATCGGATTGATTTGGCTCTGCAGTGTCTTTTGTCCAAAGTGTGTTTCCTTAGTTGCCGACGGTTCTCCCGCAAGTACCTTGCGAATTAAATGCTCCAGTTCCGAATCAAAGGTAAGCTCAAGCAAATATCTTAACTTGCGCTCTGTCTCCTGACGCTCAAAAATCCTGTTGGCCGCGGCGTTTACTAAAACAACTCTGCCCACTTGATCGACAGCCACGACTCCTTCTTGCATCCCCGCTAAAATTGCCTCCATCTTATGAGCTTCTTGAGTTCCATTTTGGACGATCATCTCCATATGCCGTAAAAGGCTATTAAGCTCGGACGTAAATTCCCCGATTTCATCCGTTGAATCTGTAAAATCAATCCGTTCATAATTTCCTCCGGCAATGCGCCGGGCGGCAAAATGAAGTTTGTCCAAACGTCTGGACAGATACCCGGCATAGACATATACCGCTCCCGCCGGAAGACACAGGGCGAGGAGAGCCACTTTAAAGTTGACCTCCTGAGCGGCCGAACCTAGCCTTACACTTTCTCCCACCCAAAACAACAACAAGGATAAACCTGTCATGACGATAAAAAGTCCTGTTAAGCGCCATTTTATACTCATACATCTTAGCCTTTAAAGCGATAGCCGATTCCGCGCAAGGTTTCAATATACTCCGGATTCGAGGGATCTTTCTCTATTTTAAGGCGCAAATGCCGTACATGGACATCCACCGTGCGGGTATCTCCATGATATTCATAGCCCCAAATCCGCTCTAAAAGTTCGTCCCTCGAATAAACTTTCCCCGGATGAGCGGCAAAGATCCGCAGGAGTTCAAACTCTTTAGGTGTCAACTCCGTTTCCTCACCCCTTATCAAAACGCGAAAACCGCTGATATCAATGCGCAAGTCCCGGCGTACAATCATCACCTCAGGTTCTTCCTTGACGTTTAAACGGCGCAAGCGGGCTTTGATCCGGGCCAGCAATTCCCGCGGGCTGAACGGCTTGGTCATGTAATCATCCGCGCCCAGCTCCAAGCCTAAAACTTTGTCAATTTCCTCGCCTTTCGCAGTTAACATGATAATTGGTATTTGCTGATATTGGGGATTTAAGCGCAATCTCCGGCAAACTTCCATTCCGTCCATTACCGGCAGCATAACATCCAGAACGAGCAAATCCGGTTGTTCCTTTTCGATACTTGCCAGAGCTTCAGGTCCATCTTTCGCCACTCGAACGCGATATCCTTCTTTTTCCAAATTAAATTTTAAAAGTTCTCGAATCGGTTCCTCATCATCTACAACTAAAATTGTTGCCACTTAATCCCCCCCTTTGCGAGACTCGAAGTCCGGATAGTTCGTACCGCTCGATACTTCAGACTTTCCCCATACCTCATCTTGTCGCCGGTGTATCACGTCCCGTGTCCTCCAGGTCTCACCTCATACTCATGGCTTATGCTCGTACATTGTATCATCGTGCCGCTTGCCGCGCATTCTGATCCATCCCGCCATTCGTCCGGTCCTTACCCCGTCACGGCGGTGGGAGAAAAACCACTCCGGGTTATCTTTAGTGCAAATAGCAGCCACCGCCAGGTTTTCCTTGCGAACCCCCCTTTCTAAAAGCATGTTTTTATTAGCCTCCCATAAATCCAGGTGGTAGTGTCCGTCAGGCAGGGGATGTAAAAATGAAGTCTCCCCAAAATTAAAACGAAACTGACAAGCTACAGGCTCATCAACCGTATAGCAGCAGGGCCCAATACCCGGTCCAATCGCCACCCAAACATTCTCGGCACACCCCCCGATCTCTTCTAAGCGCTCCAAGACTTTTAAGCCTATTTTTTGTACGGTTCCTTTCCAGCCCGCATGAGCAATTCCAACCGCCTTCAGATTTGGCTCATAGAAAAAGAGGGGCACGCAGTCTGCATAAAAGGCCATTAGGCCAACTGAGCTCTGAGTTACAAAACCATCTACAGCAGGAATAACCGAATCTAATTCGCGAACCCCTCGGCCTTTATCGCTCTCGTGAACCCAGACAACGTTGGCTCCATGAACCTGTTCTCCGACCACAGCCTCCGGCCACGGAACATCCCAAGTCTCCAGCCAGCGTTTCCTATTTCTCACAACAGCTGCCGGCTCATCGCCGACGTGGAGCCCCAAGTTCAAGCTTGCGTAAGGCGCACCACTAAAACCTCCGTTTCGTGTCGAGAAACCCACGTCAATTCCCTCTTCAAGCCATTGCGAAATCGTCAGATAGCTTAGATCCCCTTTAGTTCGCCAATTCCAGTTCATTCCTCCGACTCCTTTAATTTCTTTTAAATATACCATTTAATAACCCTAAGAACAAACCTGCCATTAGTCCTACTCTGATTAATAAATAAAGCATAAGCTCATGTTCTTGAAGAAGCATGAACTTATGCCTATTGGCAACCTTACGTACTCTTAGCGCCGATCGTCATTGTCCAAATGGAATTCCGGCAGATCGTTGGCGTCTACTAAAATGACATCCACGCCGATTTTCTTAACACGATCCCAGGGAATGAGGAAATCCTCCGGTCTGCCGCTTCCGAAAAGCCCCCAACTGCTTCGTGTGGGACCCGGCACAACCAGACCTTTGACCACACCCTTTTCGAGATCCAAATCAAGATCTTTTATCGGCCCTAATCGTCGGCCATCTTTCACATTGACAACATCCAATAAGCGCAAATCTGAGATTCTCATAGCCAGCCCCCCTAATCGAGGTTCGAGGTTCAGAGTTCGAGGTACCAGCTCGACTTAACTGCGGACTGTCCTCGTTCTTTATCTGTCATCTCTTCATCATATGAGGGAAGGTCTGAAAATAGCCTACGCTTTACACATATTTTCGCATATGCTGCATGGCCGCCTTTTCCAGACGGGAAACTTGAGCTTGTGATATTCCTATCTCATCGGCGACTTCCATCTGAGTTTTCCCATTAAAGAACCTTAAGGACAAAATAAGCTTTTCCCGCTCACTCAGGCGCCGAAGCGCTTCGCGAACCGCAAGTCCCTCAACCCATCCGGTGTCGGACTGTTTATCATCTCCTATTTGATCCATAACAAAGATCGGGTCCCCTCCATCGTGATAAATCGGCTCAAACAAAGAAATAGGTTCTTGTATCGCATCCAAGGCAAAAATAACGTCTTCCCTGGGAAGAGACAGTTTATTGGCGATCTCAGAGACCGTTGGTTCCCGGGAACATTCTCCCACTAACTGATCTCTTACTTGCAGGGCTTTGTAAGCTATGTCCCTCAGAGACCGGCTCACTCTAATGGGGTTATTGTCCCGCAAATAGCGGCGAATTTCTCCAATGATCATAGGCACAGCATACGTTGAAAACTTAACGTTTTGACCGAGATCAAAATTGTCTATCGCCTTCATCAAGCCAATACACCCAACCTGAAACAGATCGTCAACATACTCTCCCCGATTCGTGAACCTCTGAATAACACTGAGCACGAGGCGGAGATTCCCGTGAATCAATTTGTCCCTTGCACTGCGGTCCCCAGCTTGATAAATCACAAACAGCTCTTTCATTTTCGCACTGGATAACACAGGTAACTTCGAGGTGTTCACGCCACAGATTTCAACTTTATTTAATGCCAAATTAAGAGCACCTCCCCAGCCAATTCTGTTGAGAAGTATGCCCGCTCAGACTTTTACTTATTCTAAACGACAAAATTCTTTACGTAATCTGCGTATTATTCTTTTTTCGAGCCTTGAAATGTAGGATTGTGAGATACCCAAGCGATCCGCAACCTCTTTTTGCGTTTTCTCAACTCCGTTATCCAAGCCAAATCTCAGCTCCATAATAACCTTTTCCCGATTTGTTAACCTGCCCATAGCCAAATGCAGCAGCTGCCGGTCAACCTGCTCTTCGATTGGTTTGGAGATTACATCGTTTTCCGTGCCTAAAACGTCGGATAACAGCAATTCATTGCCATCCCAGTCAATATTCAGCGGCTCGTCAAAGGACACCTCAGAACGGGTTTTGTTATTACGTCTAAGATACATCAAAATCTCATTTTCAATGCAGCGGGAAGCATAGGTCGCTAATTTAATTTTTTTCTGAGGGTCAAACGTGTTAACTGCCTTAATCAAGCCAATCGTTCCTATGGAAACAAGATCCTCAATCCCGATCCCCGTATTTTCAAATTTGCGGGCAATATAGACTACGAGCCGCAGGTTCCGTTCGATTAAGATGTCTCTGATCGAAAGATCGCCCATTTCCAAACGTTCCAGCAGTACCCCTTCTTCATCCGAATTCAAAGGCGGCGGCAAAGCCTCACTGCTCCCAACGTAATAAATCCCGCCTACTGAAAAAAACTTCCGGCGAAACATAAGCCAAAGACGGCTTACTGTATTGTGAACATTACTCCACCACTTCAATTATTCATCTCCACCTTTCTGCACAAGTTCTGGGTGCAGTAACGCTTGATATTCACCCTCTGAACTTAACACTTGCCCGATAAGAGCCACCGTTGCATGGATATGGCGAGGTCCCTTCTCATCAAAACAGGTGATGCGCTCAGGTCTGATCCCTAACAGCCAGCTCTGACGATCAATGGTTTGAAAAGGGATAAAAACAAGCCGTTTTATTAAACCGGGATTATCCTTCCACAACAAAAGCCTGGGGTCTTTACTTTCTTTCCAGGGAATCTTGAAAAAGAACTGTACGTCACTAGGTATTGAGGTGGCGGCAGCCTGCTCTTCCACCAGTAAAACCGGGTTCCCATTCAGAGGGTCTCTCAGCTGGTTTCCCGTGTCCAGCAAGGCCTTTAAGCTGACTGTCCTTTGTCCTTGGCCATCAAAATCGATTTCTAAATTGTAAATACTTTTTACTAGCTGCGCCCTGCCGGCTTGCCATTGCTGCCAGCGCTTTTGCAGAAACCACCACAGCAAAACCGACAGCGGCAGAAGCCAAAAGGTTTTTTTTACCAGCCTAAACAGGACATAGCTTTGCCCCCTGTCAAATTGCATCCACCCCCATAAAGCATAAACAAACCCTCCTAATCCGGCTGAAAGAAGCCAAAAACCTATAAAGACTTTAAGAAAGGTGTTCAGATTTCGAGTTGGGAAAGCTGCAATGACCATCAACAGGGGGATAGCCCATTTGCTCAGCGTTGTCCAGGGAGGACCGGAATAACAGACTAAGATGACTGGAATTTCTCCAATAAGAGCACCGGCGAAAATTCTCCTCAGCTTAACCGGCAGATGGATTAGGCGCCCAATTAGAAGGAGAAGCAAGGCATCCATAACCCCATTCACAAGCATATCCAAATCGAGATAAGTCACAGCTCCGCTCATCGACGCATCCTTTCCAGATCTATACTAAAAATTATAGCCTAGCACAGGCGGAAAACCTGTCGCTTTCCGTGGTTTCAGATGGTATTTTTTAGGAGAATGAGTGCGAGTAGTGTAGTTATTTTGTGTATGGAAAAATAAAGAAAACCTGTTCAGGATGGTTAAATACCTGACAGGTTCAAAATAATAAGTTTTCAGTTGGCTATTAACATTCTCGCTGCAGTTGGTCCAATATCTCGACAACCTCCCGGGATGCCTGAGCCATCTGTTCCAGCAGCTTTTCCGCCTTGGTCCTATTACCCTGTTCAATGGCTAGGGCCGCTTCCCGGGCAAAGTCATGGACCTGTTTATGAGGGGCTTCTAATTGTCTAAAAGCAGCTAAAGAGCGGCAGTGTTCCGATTTATTGCTTTCGACCCATTGTCCCAAACGACATTCTTTATGAGTGCCAACTTCCTTTGCCGTCAAATGCTCAAAACCTAACAGCAAATTATAAATCCGCCAGGTCCATAAAAGATGGTCCGTTTTATACAATTCCAAGGCTTGGCGGTTTGACAACTCGGACACTTTGCCAATTTGATCCCCACGGATTTTCTGCAGATCTAAACTAAGATCATAAATTCCCTGTCCCGTTACCTTGGCAATTTCCTCAACCGTCTCTGCAGCCAAAGCCACCGTAGACACGCTGCTGGCAGCTTCTTGAACCGCAGCGCTCTGCTCCTGACTGCTCGCGGCAATGTTCTGGATATCCTCAGTAATGGAATTGAAGTTTTCAATGATACCCTCTAGAGACGAGGCTGCTTCCTGCATGATAGTTTTGCCATTGTACATCGTCTGCGAGAGTGTCACAATCTTTTGGTTAGTCTCCAGGGAGTTCTGACTTAAGCCTGTAATTTTATGGCGGATATCTGAAACGGATGTTTTAGTATGTTCGGCAAGTTTGCGGACTTCATCCGCAACCACGGCAAATCCCCGGCCTTGTTCTCCTGCCCGCGCCGCTTCAATGGCCGCGTTCAAGGCCAATAAATTTGTTTGATCAGCCACACCCGCAATAACACCTACAATTTTTTCTATGTCGCGCATGGAGGTGAGCACATCTTGAACCTGTTGACTCACGGACGTAAACTCGTCAAAAGAACGCTCTACGAAAAGAATCGCTTCATGAATTTTCTCTCCGCCGGACACAGCAGCCGTCGTCGCTTGTTCCACAAAGCTGGCAGAATTAGTCGCCGATCGGGCAACTTGATTCGATGAGGCACCCAGTTCTTCCGACTGGGCCGCAAGGTTTGCCAACTGATCGGTTTGTTCTTTGATCTTAAGCAGCATTTGGCGTATGGAAGTCATACCTGTCAAACGCTGCAGTGAGCTATTAATCTCTCCCAAAGAAGTCGCCACCGTCGCTTGACTTTCCGCAATAACCCGATTGAGTGACTCTACTATGGGCAGGAGCGGACTTGCCGGAGCAAGGTCTACTTCAAGAGGCCTGGTAAAGTCAGCTTCAGTCAGAGAATGATACATCTTTTCACATTCAGAATTCTGAAGAGGAACTTGGGCATTCTCGTTTTTAAATAACCCCATATTGCACATCCTTTAAGATATAAATTAAGTAAGTGTGAGAACTTTCCTTAATCTGTATCCGGAAAATTCCAGGAAATTGAGAATGCCTCAAATCCTTTATCCATTAAAATTCTGCTTGAACGTTCTCATCCCACTTAAATTAATTATACACTATTTTCTCAAGTTCTTCACGATTCCCTCTTTTCTTTGAGGAATCGTCTTATTTCACTTAACAGTTCAATTAGTCTGTAATCTAATAAACCTATGGTAATATCAGTGCTTCTTGCACTTTAATTGCTGTTGCACAGAAGACAGCGCTTAATTCCCAGCAAAAAAGCATCCCCCTTCACGATCCAGGTGAAGCGAGGGATGCCGCTATTGTTCCAGTGTATTAATTCAGGTTATCTCCGACGTCTCAAAAATTCCGGAATATCAATGTCCACTTCTTTGGTTACGGGTTTAATAACCGTTGCTTCAGGACCCTTTGGCGCACCTGAAAAACCGGACCACTGCTGGTCAAAGCCCGTGGCAATTACGGTAACTCTTAATTCTTCCTTAAGGCTCTCATCGATGACGGCGCCGAAGATAATGTTAGCTTCGGGATCGGCCGCATCCGCAATAATTCCGGCGGCTTCATTCACTTCAAAAAGTGTGAGGTTAATTCCGCCTGTGATGTTCAGCAATACTCCCTTTGCTCCCTCAATTGAAGTTTCCAGCAAAGGGCTGGAAATAGCTTTGCGAGCTGCATCGACGGCTCGGTTTTCTCCCGTTGCCTGTCCGATCCCCATCAATGCTGAACCGGTATTGGACATAATCGTTTTAACATCCGCAAAGTCCAGATTGATCAGACCCGGCACCGCGATCAAATCTGAAATCCCTTGTACCCCTTGCCGCAAGACATCGTCGGCTATGCGAAAAGCCTCGTGGATTGTTGTGTGCTTGTCCACAACCTGCAGCAAACGGTCATTTGGTATAGTGATCAGCGTATCCACTTTGCTTTTAAGTTCGGCAATCCCTTTTTCAGCTTGCATCGCCCTTTTACGCCCTTCAAAGGTAAAGGGACGTGTCACGACACCGACGGTCAGAGCACCCATTTCCTTGGCAACTTCGGCAACGATAGGCGCTCCGCCTGTGCCGGTACCGCCGCCCATACCGGCGGTAACGAAGACCATATCCGCGCCCTTAAGAGCCTTAGCCAGTTCTTCGCGGCTTTCTTCTGCCGCTTTGGCACCTATTTCAGGATTTGCACCCGCCCCAAGACCTTTAGTCAGCTTAATCCCAATTTGAACCTTTTGACTGGCGCGAGAAAGCTGTAAAGCCTGCGAATCCGTGTTGACTGTTACGAAATTTACCCCTTGTAGCCCAGCGGTAATCATCCGGTTAACCGCATTGTTTCCACCACCACCGACCCCAATTACCCTAATCTCGGCAATTTGGTCTAAGTCAGTTTCAAATTCTAGCATCTAGGCTTAACCCCCTCGCTTCATTATGCCTGCAACTCTTAAGCTCAGGCTCGTTATGATTTCCTTTTGACAATAATGCACGTTCACTGCCAAAAGTGCAAAAACAGACATCCTAATTGAACAGTTTTAGCGCCGAATAGTTTAAAATACCGTATCAACTAGAAATTCTATACGTTCAGGCATTATCCCTTTTTTTTAAAATAAAAACTTTCAGCAAGGTGAATAACTCTTTGTTTATTTTAGAGCTGAGCTACTTTTTTAACAGGTGACGCCGAATGCTTCCTAAATTGTTGAATAAACGAACACCAAAAGCTACAATGGCAGCTAAATAAAGGTCGACACCAATGCGATCCCCGACATAGGCCAGAGCTGCCGCTAAAAGCATATTGCTGAAAAACCCGCTCAAAAACACCGTGCTGTCAAAATGGTCTTCTTGAGCAGAGCGAATACCGCCTAAGACAGAATCTAAAGCGGCTAAAATCCCTACAGAAAAGTACTTGGAATATTCTATAGGGACAGAAAAGGGACTAATATACCCGATAGCCAATCCTAACACTAAGCCCAGTAGCGGTAACCACATCTTTTCAGAATCCTCCCCGACTCAGCGGCCGATAACCGGTTTCGCCGCTGTGAAATCAATATAGCGTACCCCTTGTTGAAATGATTTATACTCTTTGTCGCTGATCAATTGCAGAAGTGCATTTAATTTATCTTTCCATTCTTTAGCCTGCCCCAAACGAACTTCCACGCCGCTGGTCAAATACAGAGTCATCTGCTGGATCTCATTGACGTGAAGCTCTCCAATCTGTCCTAATAATTCCTTGGGAGCTTGTCCCAATAAATTAAGCGCCGCTGTGAGGGAAGGATTGCTGAGGTTCTGACCAGGCCCAATTGTATCCGCCACGGTAATTCCCGTAATTACCGGATAATCTGTTTTCGGCCAACTCTCTGACCTCCGTAAAAAAGTTCCCTGGGCATCTACCTCCAATACTCCTTTTGGCACGACAACGAGAGCGACTGGGGTCCTTTCAGTGACTTGAATAACCAGAGTGTGGGGCAGCATTCGCTTAAACCGCACGTCTTGAACAAGCGGATGCAGAGAAATTTTATGTTTAAGGTCTTCCTGGTCAAAAAGCAAAATATTCTGCCCCTGAACCCCATTAGCTAATTTCAGAATTTCATTTTCCGGAATAATCGTTAGTCCTTGAACAGTAATGTGCTGAATAATAAAAGCACTGGAGCGAAGGAACAAGGCTAAACCCAGTGCAAGCAAAATGGTCAAGGCTGCCAAATAAAGGAAGGATGCATTCGTATTCTTGGATGGCATTTAGGTCTTTCCTCCTCGTTCCAAGTATAACGAAAACAAACCTATTCTGTCATGCCTTTTTTAAAATTTTTTCCTGACAAAAATCCCAGTTTTTCTCGGGAATTCTCTAACGTTATTGCCCTTTACGGGTGACCCGCAGAAGTTTTGCACCTAAATGACGATACTTCTCTTCTAAATTCTCATAACCGCGATCAATATAATCTACTCTTTCCAGGACAGTAGCTTCGTCGGCCGCCAAAGCAGCTAAAAAGAGCGCCGCCCCAGCCCTAAGATCCGTAGCCTCAACAAAAGCTCCTTCCAGGGTTTCTATCCCCCTAACAACGGCGGTTCTGCCCTCGACCTTGATCTGAGCTCCCATCCGGCACAGTTCATCCACATGCTGAAAGCGATTTTCAAAAATGGTTTCCGTGATAATACTGGTTCCCTCCGCACAGGCCAGCATGGCCATAAACTGAGGCTGCATATCCGTGGGGAACCCCGGGTAAGGCATGGTCTTCAGATCTATGCCGGCAATTTTACCTTTCTGTTGGACACGTACCGCTTCATCTAAAAGCGTAATTTTGGCGCCCACCTGACGCAGTTTGGCAATGACGGGCTCTAAATGTTCCGGCACAACATTTTCCACCGTCACATCTCCTCCGGTCATGACTGCGGCAATCATATGCGTACCCGCTTCAATCCGATCCGGAATCACCGTATGTTCTGTCGGGTGAAGAGCTTCAACTCCGTCAATTCTCAAGACGTCCATCCCTGCGCCGCGCACTTTCGCTCCCATTTTGTTTAAGAAATTTTGCAAATCGACAATTTCCGGCTCGCGCGCAGCATTTCTTATCACAGTCGTGCCTTTGGCCAGAGCGGCCGCCATCATGATATTTTCGGTAGCTCCCACACTGGGAACATCGAGATATACTTCCGCCCCTTCTAAATGGTCCGCCCAAGCCTCAATATACCCATGCCTCTCCTTGACTTTTACTCCAAGCTGCTGCAGCCCTTTAATATGTTGATCCATCGGGCGGGAACCGATGGCACATCCCCCCGGTCGGGAAATCTTCACCCGCCCGTAGCGGGCCAACAGCGGACCTAAAATCAGATTGGAAGCGCGCATCTGCCGCATCAGCCCTTCATCGACGTCACAAAATTCCAGAGCTGCCGCATCAATAAGTAAGCCTTCGTTCTGACGTGTTGCTTTGCAGCCAAGGTGCTCAAGAACTTCGATCATGTGGGTAATATCTGCCAGAGCGGGGATCTCCAAAAGAGTGGAAGTTCCCTCAACAAGCAGGGTCGCCGCCAGCAAAGGAAGGGAAGAGTTTTTCGCTCCGCTTACCCGAATAGTTCCTTCCAAGGTTTGTTTTCCCGTAATGACATAGCGATCCATAGCCATAATTCTATCTCCTCCTCGGTGTCACTACTTAGTGGCTTGGTTTTCATTTCCTCCCAGATACTCTATTTCAGTCTGCAAAGCCAACCCATACTTTTGTTGAACATCTTTTTGGATCTCCGCGATTAAAGCAAGAACGTCAGAAGCTTTAGCTTCCCCGGTATTGATGATGAAATTGGCGTGCTTGTCGGAAACTTGCGCCCCCCCAATGCTTTTTCCTTTCCAACCGGCAGCTTCTATTAGCCGTCCTGCCGAATCACCGGGCGGGTTGCGGAAAACACTCCCGGCATTGGGAACTTCCAATGGCTGATTCAAGGATCTCCGTTTTAGATTTTCTTGCATGGTGTGCAGAATTTTGGCGCGGTCACCGGGGAAAAACCTTAGGCAAGCTTCCGCAATCCAGACCTTACCGCGTAAAGAGCAAGAACGATAGCCGAACTCTATTTCCCTTCTCTCAAAGGTCCGGATTGTTCCGTCTGGGGTTAGGGCGGAAACTCGTTCCAGCAATGAAGCTATTTCACCGCCATGAGCACCGGCGTTCATAATCACTGCCCCTCCAACGGAACCGGGAATTCCCCGGGCAAACTCCAAGCCGCTCCAGCCGCGCTCTCCGGCTTCCTGGGCCAGACGGGCCAGAGGATAGCCCGCTTCCACCCGGACAGTGCAATCCTCCCAATGAATTGAGCGCATTTGTGTCGTTACCAGGGTTATTCCGGGCAGCCCTTCATCCGGCAATAAAAGATTTGAACCTTTGCCCACGAGCCAAACCGGAACTTTAGCGGCTGCAGCACGCTGACGTGCTGCCCTTAAATCCCGCAAGGTCCGGGGCCAATAGGCCAGCTCAGCAGTTCCACCAATCTTCCACGTGGTCAACTGCTTCAGAGGGTAATTTTTCTCCACACGCCCCGGTATTCCATCCAAAACCATGATTGTTCCACCTCAAATTATCCGTCATTATACTTTCAGTCCAAACCGAAGCCAGGGCTGACTTGACGTCGAGCCAGGAAACCCCCAAATTGAGACATTGAGCAATAGCGTCGGCAGCCGACGGCTCTTCCGCCAAATTCGGCCAGCGGGGCAAGTGACCTATATAAGTCTTCCCATCTCCGCTATAAAAGTCAATCCCCCATTCGCGAAGCTCCCAACGCGCATTGGCGCCGGTTTTCGCCGCTCTTCCCATTGTATGTTCCGCTGTGAATTCCGCCAGCCAAGTCTCCGGCAAAATCCAAATTAAACCCAGACCTCTTTCACATTTCCACGTTCCTTCAGTAGTTTGCCAGAGAATTGAGGGTTCAAATCCGGCCGCCTTTAAAATGTGGCCGGTCAGAGGACAATCCCCCATAAAAGCTGTCTCTGCCGGGAGACTTATAACGATTTCATCTTCTAAAACATTATGTAAAAACGATGTTACGGATTGCAGCGGAATTTTCTGTGCTAAGACCTGAGCAGACCAAAGGTCTTGGTCGACATCAGACCAAAGGATTCCTTCCGTAAACGGGTTTGCCGCTTCATACCCATCATTAAACGGAGTTTCCCACCAAGATGTTTCGGGTACAGGGTTGAAATTTTCCAGTGCCGGGTCGACCTCGGAATAATCGAGATCCAATTCCTTTAGAAGAGCACGAACCCCTTCAATCCCGGGGACTCCAGAAGCTGCAACGAGCATCACTTTTCGCCTTGGCCACACCCTACTCACTCCTCTTCTTATTTTCTGCCATATGGTATGCACAGAAGCGAGAAGGTGTGATAATCGAGGCCCGAGATCCGCTATCTTAATATCCGGCTATTTGTAAGCGAAGAGCTAACTACCGCCAGGCAGTGGCCCAGCAAAGGTCCACTATTTTATTTAAAGCCTGAGGCTGGGCTAAAGCGCGGGCAGCAATCCCCATTTCTTTTAAAAGAGAAGGATTGGAGATTAATTCCTCAATCTCCTGCCAAAGTCTTTCTCCATTTAATTCTCCATCGAGAATCAAACGCGCCGCGCCGGCTTGTACCATTGCCTGAGCATTATGTTCCTGATGATTTTCTGCCGCAAAAGGATAAGGAACTAAAAGACTCGGAACCCCCGCGACTTGTATTTCAGCCAGGGAAGCCGCTCCCGCCCGGCCAATAAAAAGGTCTGAGCAAGCCAGAGCTTCCGGCATATCCTGCAAATACTCCATAACCCGCCAGTGAGGATTTTTCCGGGATATCCCTCTCTCTTCTAATTGCGCGATAGTTTCCTGATAAGTTGCTTTGCCCGTAGCCCAAATCACTTGAATATCGGGACGGTGTCCAAGACGCTCCAATACTGCAGGCATCGACTGGTTCAACGTCCTGGCCCCCCGGCTTCCGCCGGTAACAAGTAAGGTTAAGCGATCCGGCAGCAGTCCAAAATGCCTGGCTCCGCTGCTGCGGGTGACTTGGCCAATGTCCGGGCGAACCGGCAGACCCACTAATTCTAATTTCTTTTTCACTCCAAAACGGGCTATGCTTTCCGGAAATGTGACCATCACCCGCCGTACGACCCGGGCCAAAAGCCGATTGGTTATCCCCGGCAAAGCGTTTTGCTCATGAAGCATTGTCGGAATATTAAAGAGGGCGGCCGTTAAAACAACAGGCCCTGATACATACCCTCCGGTTCCCACAACCAAATCCGGATGAAAATTGCGCAGCAATTGCTTCGTCTGCCAAAGAGCTTTACAACTTTCAGCCAAAACTTTAACTGTATCCAAACTCAATTTGCGCGGCAAACCTTTACCGGAAATCCCGGCAAATTCTATTCCCGCCTCCGGAACCAAACGGGCTTCCATTCCATCACGGACTCCCACGTAGAGGATTTTGGTTTCGGGGTTCCTAGCCAATATCCCTTTAGCAATGGCCAAAGCCGGATAAATATGCCCGCCGGTTCCTCCGCCTGTCAGCATCACTCGCACCGTGTTTACCCCTTCCTTACCTAATTTCCCGAGAAACTCTAAGTAAGACTCCAACACCCAGCATTGTAAAAACAAGGGATGTGCCCCCATAACTAATAAACGGCAAGGTAATCCCGGTTACCGGTAAAACTCCACTCACTACGCCCATATTGATCATGGCCTGAATGGATATCATAGCCGTTAGCCCCACAGCCAGCAAACCTGAAAAAGGGTCCTGTGTTCTCATAGCCACCCGAAATCCTCTCCAGGCAAAAAGGAAAAAAAGCATGACAACTAATGTCGCTCCGACAAACCCCAGTTCTTCTCCAATCATGGCAAAGATAAAATCCGTGTGATTTTCCGGCAAATACAGGAACTTCTGGCGGCTTTGCCCCAAACCCAAGCCAAACAACCCTCCCGGTCCTAAAGCCAGCAATGCCTGAATTGTTTGATAGCCGTTTCCTAAAGGGTCTGCCCAGGGGTCAAGAAAAGCAAAAATTCGGCGCATACGGTAAGGGGCTGCGGCAATCGCCGCTACAACTAAACCCAGCCCGCTCCCGCCTAGGCCTAGAATATGCGCAGTTCTTGCGCCGGCGGCAATGAGCATAAAAAAGGTCGTGCCGGCGATCACCAAAGTTGTTCCCAGGTCAGGTTGGAGCATAATCAAGCCTGCAACCACTCCCAGCAAGCCAAGGACAGGGATGACACCTTTGCGAAAGGATCGAATTTTATGGGGGTTTAAGGCCAGGATATGTGCCATCACCAGGACCATCGACAGCTTGATCACTTCAGAAGGTTGTATGGACAAAGGCCCCAGCCCAATCCAACGATCGGCGCCATTCACTCTTCGGCCCAGGCCCGGAACTTTTACCGCCACTAATAAGACAATGGCGGTGTACAGTGCCGGCTTGGCAAAGCGGCGCAGCATTTGCAAATCAACCCTATAACTGACGAACATAGCCAAAAGGCCAAGGAACACCCAAATAGTTTCCGCTTTGAGAAAATGATACGGATCGTCAAATTGAATGTACCCTCGTACGGCGCTTGAACTGTAGACCATAATAAAACCTATCCCCAGCAAGGCCAGAATCGTGCCCAACAAGACCAAATCCGGTCGGTGATACCTTCGCACATAGAGTTCCCCCTTTATTGTTCAATGGGTTCCCTATAATGCCTACGCACTAACTCCTTAAACAATTCCCCTCTTTCCTCATAACTTTTAAACATATCCCAACTTGTACAAGCAGGAGAAAGCAAAACCACGTCCCCCGGCACCGCCTCGGCAATTGCCTGCTCTACGCCGTCGGCAAAGCTCTCTGCCCGGATGATCCTTTCTACGCCTTCATCCCTTGCCGCCTGTTCCATTTCAGCGGCCGCCATCCCCAATAAGATCAAACTTTTGACCCTCTCCCGGACAACCTTCATAAATTCATGAAAATCGAGTCCTTTATTTTTGCCACCGGCGATTAAGACCAAGGGTTCTTCAAAAGCCAACAGGGCTTTAGTCGCCGCATCCGTGTTTGTCCCCTTGGAATCATTTACAAACAAAACTCCGTCAAAAGTCCCTACAATTTCTTCCCTGTGTTCTACTCCCGGAAACTCGGCCAATCCTTCAGCGATCTCAGTCCAGGAAAGGCCAAAAGCTTTGGCCGCCGCCGCGGCCGCCATAACATTCTCTAAATTGTGTGCTCCGCGCAATTGAAGATTCTTGCGGGACACAATCGGAATAATCTTCCCCTTTTCAGCGTAGACGATGCTACCCTGGTGCAAACTTATCCCCTTCTCCAGAAAGGACGTGGGGCTAAAATACAAGACTTGACCTTTTAAATTCGCGCCTAACCCGCGTACATAAGGGTCATCCCAGTTCAAAATTGCCAGATCTCCAGCCTGTTGATTCTCGAAAATTCGAGCTTTGGCCTCAAGATAAGCTTCAAGCGAACCGTGTCGATCCAGATGGTCCGGAGTGAGATTCAGTAAGACGGCAACATGAACACGAAGTTTATGAATGAATTCCAACTGAAAGCTCGACAGCTCCGCAACGACTATGCTGTTTTCACTCAGGCCCTCAACCTGACCACTCAAAGCAACTCCAATGTTTCCGGCCACAACCGTCGGACGGCCTGTTCGCTTCGCCAACTCGCCGATCAAGGATGTCGTTGTCGTTTTGCCATTGGTCCCAGTGACCCCCACACAAAGGGCAGGGCAATTAAACATTGCCAACTCAACCTCGCTCCAAACCTCAACCTTTTGGCTGAGAGCTTTTTGCACAAGGGGCAGTTGCGGAGATACCCCCGGTGACAAAACCAGCAGCTCAGGATTAATCACCGCGTAATCCGGCACACAGCCAACCAATAAATGCTTTTGATCTAGATTCATCTTATCGACGCCTGCCAACTCTGCCAACGGCTTGCGGTCTGTAAGGTAAACTTCAGCCCCCAAACGCTGAAGCTTGCGCACGGCCGCCTGCCCGCTTAAGCCCGCACCAATAACCAAAACCCGTTTATTTATCCATTCCACCTTGTGTATTCCTCCGTTGCAAATATTTGTGTTATAAGCAGCTTTCTAAGACATTTTTTCCTTATTATTTCTGAAGATTCATCTCAAAACGTTCCAAAATAGCCGGGCATAGCCCCATTCTCGTCTCGAACCGGCACGATGTAAACTAAAAACCTCTCCCCGCAACTCGTCTAACTCAAGGTGGGCATATAAGCAACGATTCCCAGAAGGGCACAAGCCAAAGCCACTGTCCAAAAAACAAGGACTACTTTCCATTCGCTCCAACCGCCAAGTTCAAAGTGATGATGGAGCGGACTCATGCGAAAAATCCGCTTTCCGGTTGTTTGAAAGGAAGCCACCTGAAGGATAACCGAAAGCGCTTCCACAGCAAATAACCCTCCGACGATAATGAGAACCACTTCGCTTTTCGTAAGGACCGCCAGACTAGCCAGGGCTCCGCCTAAAGCCAGCGATCCTGTATCCCCCATAAACACGCGCGCGGGGTGGATATTAAAACGCAAGAATCCCAGACAGCCACCGGCTAAAGCGGCGGCGAAAACAGCCATATCCGTCTCATGGGCCAGAACGGCCACTCCTTGGATCGCCGCCATCAAAGCAATGACGATGTAGCCTATCCCGGCAATTGCCGAGCTTCCCGCGGCCAGACCGTCAAGGCCGTCGGTCAGATTTACGGCATTCGTCATGACGACAATAATCAGCGCTGTGAAAATATAGTAAAACCAGCCTAATTCCCAATGCAGCGAGGTAAAGGGAATTGAAATATCCGTCCCTCTGCCTAACCAGCGAACCGATATCCACATCAGCACAAAAGCTAAACCAAATTGTCCGATAAGTTTTTGATAAGCACGAAGCCCTAAGGAGCGGTGCATGACAACTTTAATAAAGTCATCGATAAAGCCAATCAAGCCAAAACCCAAGGTAATGCCAACAAGGGTCACCATTTCGAGAGAGGTAGGTTGTTCCGCGGAAAACAGCGCGCTGACAATAATTCCTACGAGAAAAATTATCCCACCCATGGTTGGGGTACCGGCCTTTTGCAAATGCCTCTTAGGACCGTCATCCCGGACTGTTTGCCCAAACTTCAGAATCCTTAAGACAGGTATCAAAAAAGGTCCCAAGAGTAATGTGATAATTAGGGCTAAACCCCCAGCCATGATCAAACGCTCTGACATGCGCTATTCCATCCTTTTCTCTGATCTTTCTAATTGTACGGTGACCTCTTCCATTTTCATTCCCCGCGACCCTTTAATTAAAACCCATGCCCCGGTCCCTTCTGCCGCCAAAAAGTCCCGGGCTATCCTGGCCGCTTCGTCACGAGTCTCTGTTATATAAATCTGATTCTCCGAATATCCGGCCAAACGTGCCCCGTCGGCAATATCTTTAGCTAAAGCGCCGACGGTAATCAAGGCGCTGATCCCAAGCCTGGCAAGGGTTTGCCCTACCTCGCGATGTCCCGCTACTGCCGACGTGCCTAATTCGTACATTTCGCCTAAAATTGCCAACGTTTTATTTCCATTGGCCCGTTCTTTAAGAGTCCTGAGAGACGCCTGCATAGAGACGGGATTGGCATTGTAGACATCATTAAGCAGCGTGGTTTCATATATCCCTGAACGCAGTTCCAGACGCATTTTGGATAGTTCCAGCTCCTTAAGACCTGCACACCCATCAGCCAAAGAAATGTCCAACACTGTTCCCACGGCAAGGGCCGCCAGAGCATCCAAGACGTTGTGCCTGCCGGGCAGCGGCAGATAAGCATCCGTTTTTTGATCGCGGAAGCTCACCTTAAACTCAGTCCCCAAAGCCCCTTTAGGGGTAAGACGGGAACCTTGAATATCCGGATGGCGCAGTCCTTCGTCCACCCCAAAGAATAGCACCCGGTGCGCATCGCCTCGCGATTTTTGCACGGAGTTCTCATCTTCAGCGTTTAAAATAGCAACTCCCCCTGCCGGCAAAGCCTCGACGAGCTCCCACTTCGCCTGGGCAATCCGCTCTTGCGTCAGAAGCAATTCCAAATGGGCTGTGCCAATATTGGTGATCACTCCGATATCCGGTTTTCCGATCTCACATAAAGCCTTAATCTCACCTAAACCGCGCATCCCCATCTCCAAAACCAGGATCTCCGTCCCCGGGGGAGCATTGAGAATCGTCAAAGGAAGCCCTAATTCATTGTTATGATTCTCCTTGTTGCGATAGACACTAAAGTGCTGGGATAAAACCGCCGCAATCATATCTTTTGTCGTCGTCTTGCCGTTGCTTCCGGTCACGCCCACTACTTTAGCGCCAAGTTCCAGGCGCCAAACCCCTGCCAGCTTTTGCAGCGCCTCCAGGGCGGAATCAACCAGAAGCAGCGCTTTTCCCTCGGGAACGTACGGCTTTTGGACTCGCTTCTGAAAATACCCCTTTTCCCCGACCACTAAAGCCGCCCCATTTTTCCAGGCAGCCGCCATAAAATCATGTCCGTCCACTCGTTCGCCGGGCAAAGCAAAGAACATCTCTCCGCTCCGGGCCTGGCGACTATCCAGGACGCACCCGCGCACTTCAAGTTCTTGAGAACCATATAAGGTTCCTTCTGTGATCCGAGCTACGGTCTCAGCCGTCCATTCAGGCATATCCCAACCCTCCTAAAGCCTCGCGGGCCACTTCCCGGTCGTCAAAGGGATGAACCTCAGTCCCAAAAATCTGATATGTTTCATGCCCTTTGCCGGCAATTAAAAGGGTATCCCCCGGTTTGGCCATACGGCAAGCTGTCCATATAGCTTCCTTTCTGTCCCGTAAAGCGACATAGTCGACTCCTGAAACTCCTGTAAGCACCTCTTTAATAATCAGATCCGGATCTTCTGTGCGAGGATTGTCTGAGGTCACAATAAGAAAATCACTCCAGCGTGAGGCCGCCTCCCCCATCAAAGGACGTTTCCCGCGATCCCGGTCTCCACCGCAGCCAAAGATCGTTATTAACCTGCCTTGGGTAAAGTCCCGGGCTGTACGGGCAACATTTTCTAAACCGTCCGGCGTATGGGCGTAGTCCACAATCACTTGAAACGGCTGTCCGCAGCGGACACTTTCAAAACGCCCCGGAACACCGGGAATTTCCGCCAAGGCCTCCGCCACAGCCTGCGGGGCGAACCCTCGTTCCACACCCCAGGCAAAGGCGGCCAGAGCATTATAAACGCTGAAAAAACCTGGCGTAGCATAACGAATATCCTGAAGTCCTCCCCGGAAACGTATTTGGAAGCGCACCCCTTCAGCAGTAACTTCCACGCTTTCAGCCCGGTAATCTGCGGAATTGTGTATCCCATAGCTCACAACAGGAGCGGCGGATACCTGAGACAGTTTGGAAAATGCCGGATCATCACTATTCAAGATGCTGAGTTTCGGCTGCTTTTTCCCTTGCAATTCGGCAAAGAGGCGGGATTTAGCGTTAAGGTACTCCTCCATTGTTTTATGATAATCCAAGTGATCTTGTGTTAAGTTCGTAAAAATTCCCACATCAAATTCACAGCCTGCCACTCTTCCCAGGTCTAAAGCGTGGGAGGACACTTCCATCACCGCGACACTTACTCCCGCGGAGACCATTTCCCCCAGGAGCTGCTGGATCTCCGTAGCCTCCGGTGTTGTTCGCTCACCGGGGATTTCCCGTCCATCTATGCGGGAACCTAAAGTACCTATAATACCGACCTTTTTCTTCTCTTTCTTGGCAATCGCCTCGATCAAATAGGTTATCGTCGTCTTCCCGTTCGTCCCAGTCACACCAACCAGTTCCAATTGCTGACTGGGATGACCGTAAAACACGGCTGCTATGGGCCCCAGTGCCTGGCGCACACTGGCAACCTTCACCTGCGGAACAGGCAAAGGCAAAAAACGTTCCACTACTAGTGCCGCCGCTCCTGAAGCGACGGCCGCCGCTGCATAATCATGCCCATCAACCTTGAAACCCGGCACACAGGCATAAAGATCCCCCGGCTGAACGCGCCGGGAATCCATGGCTATTCCTTTGATTAAAACTTGAGGGTCTCCCGATGAGCCTTGCATCTCCAGCTTATTAATTATTTCAGACAGTGATTTCATCACCGCAACCATGCTAATCATCCTTTCATGATGATTTCAAAATCAAATGTTTGGTTTTAAGCACTTAAAATTATTATAGACAATTCCTGCAAGCCGTAGACCTGCTCATTGTCGACCTAAAGGACTGACCGAAATTGGGACACGACCTGCCAGATCATTGATCGCTTCAACATCCTCGTCCTCATCCTCCCACCAATGGGCGAGAGTTGGGGCAGAGGCATCTTTCCCTAAATAAAGGAGCACATTCGATCCCGCCTCAACCTGAGCGTCCCCATGGGGAATTTGATCAAGGACCACTTCGCCCCGACCTTCTGTCAGAGCCTTAAAGCCGGCCTGATTCAAAGCCTTTTCCGCCTCGGCTAAAGACAATCCCAAGACAGAAGGAACCGTAGCCGATTTTTTTACCGCCGGGAACTCCAAACCAGGCATAGGTTTTCCAGGCGTCAGAGGTGCTTGAGTATCCGGTTTTACGCCGAGATATTTTAAAGAATCGAGCATAACACTCTGAACGATCGGTGCGGCAACCGCTCCGCCAAAAAAGGGAATCCCGTCAACCACGGCCAGGATAGCCAGGCGCGGATTATCTGCCGGAGCAAAGCCCACAAACGAAGCGATATATTCCCCTTGGACGTAAGCTCCATTAACCACCTTCTGAGCAGTCCCTGTCTTTCCGGCTACCCGGTAACCGGGAAGAAATGCCCTGCGACCCGTTCCATTCGTTACAACCGATTCCAGGATTTCACGTTCAAGTTTAGAAGTATCTTCACTAATAACGCGGCGAACTTCCTCTTTTTTAAAGGGGGTAATCACCCGGCCGCTTGGTCCGACAATTTCTTTCACCAATTGTGGTTTCATTAACGTTCCGCCATTAGCAACCGCGGAAACAGCTGTTAAGAGTTGAATCGGCGTCACGTTATTTGTCTGTCCGATAGACATAGTCGCTAAATCCAACGCTGTCGCCTTTTTCTTATTTGCTAAAATGCCCACAGCCTCTCCGGACATTTCAATTCCTGTCTTCTGACCGAAGCCAAATTGGCGCAAGTATTTATAAAACGTGTCCATTCCCAGACGCTGGCCCATTTCAATAAAACCCGGGTTGCAGGAATTCTCAGCCACTTGCACAAAAGTCTGGTCTCCATGTCCCCCTGATTTCCAGCAACGTACATTTTTTCCCAAAACCGTATAAGAACCTTTGTCAAAGAAATGTTCCGTTGGTTTGATTTTCTTTTCTTCCAGGGCAGCGGCTAAAGTGATGACTTTAAAGGTAGACCCTGGCTCATAACCGTTTTGAACAGCAATATTTCTCCGGGCACTGGGGTCCGCATCTTGATAGTGATTGGGATCAAAGGACGGAACAGAAGCTAAGGCCAACATCTCCCCCGTATTCGGGTCCATCACCAGAATCGAAGCAGTTTTAGGCACTTGCCCGTTCATGTTGACACCCTGGCCCGTCATCAGCTTTTGCAGTTCTCTCTCGGCAAAAGCCTGAATGTTTTTATCGATGGTTAAGCGCACAGTATTTCCTTGCTTAGGGGCCAGGTACTGATGCTCAGCTTCAGGCAAGGGAATTCCGTTAGCCCCGAACTCCTGAAGTATACTCCCGGGAGTCCCCTTCAGCTCCGAATCCCTGGTTAACTCTATCCCTTCCAGCCCCTGATTGTCAATGCCGGCAAATCCGATAATATGGCAGGCTAAGGTTCCTGAGGGATAATACCGTTGACTGTCCTCCGTGGTCCCTATGCCAGGAAACCCTAACGCTCTGATTTGGGCAGCGACTTCCGGTTTAATCTGCTTTTGAATATATTCCAAAGCTGAGCGTTTCGTAATTCGGGCCTCTATCTCCGCTTCGGTTTTGCCCAGGATCTTGGATAAGGTCAGGGCTATCTCCTTCACCCTGCCTGATTGTCTTACTTCGGCGGGGATAGCATAAACCGTCTCGCTGCTGACACTCATGGCGAGAACATTTCCCTGACGATCCTCAATATTCCCCCGTTTAGGGGCCACCGGAACCCCCCGGAAATGGGAGTCATCTGCTTTCTGGCGCAAATCAGCTCCTTGACTCAACTGCACAAATCCTAAACGAATGATCAGAACGACCAAAAAAGCACTGACACACAAAAAAAGAAAAGCGATTCGTTTACGCATGACAACTAAAGGACTCACACGTCCTCACCCCTGCCTTTCTGGGGTCTCTGCGTACCCAAAGCGCCCTTCTCTTTTATCTATCGCTGTGTAGAAGCGAAGAAACTTGTAAATAGCTTGGAAAATTGGTGCAACGCTGTATTGGATTCGGCCTCGGCTGTTTGCGTGGGAGCTTGGGGCGGCAGAGTTCCCGTTTGATTTTTTACCGCAGACTCCGTTTGATTCTTGGCCGCAGGAATTGTACCTGCCATGTAAACTGTTCCCGTAGGCTTTTCCATCCCCATAGACAGAGCAACACTCTCGATCCGACCCACCGCACGCAGTTTATCGGCCTCTAATTGAAGAAGATCTTTCTGTTCTTTAAGTGTAGAAATTTCTTTCTCCAGAGCCCGAACCTGCGCGCCCTTAACGACAGTAAGCTGGATCGCTTCCACTCCGATGGTGCCGGTCAATCCAACAATGAACGCTAAGAGCACGATACTCTTCCCATAAGAATGTCGTTTCCGCTTTACTACGCTTCGTTGGTTTCTCTCGTCAGACCTAAGGTCAGTTGGCTCCTGATATATCATTTTTTCCTGCGCCACTACCAAGGGTATTCCTCCTCCTTTTGCTTTAGACCGTTATATTTTCTCAGCAATCCGCAATTTTGCACTTCGAGCACGCGGATTTTGTTCTACTTCTTCTTCAGTAGGCAGAATAGGTTTTCGGGTTAACAATTTAGCGACTGCTTTGGCATTGCACCGGCAGATTGGCAGTTCCGGGGGACATGTACAGCGTCCCAGCCAGGATTTCATTCTTTCTTTAACAATCCGGTCTTCCAGGGAATGAAAGGTAATGACAGCAATTCGGCCCCCTCCGTCAAGGCAGCGCAGGGCCTGATCCAGGACGCGGTCCAAAACTCCCAGCTCATCATTAACGGCTATCCGCAAAGCCTGAAAGGTTCGTTTGGCAGGATGAGGCCCATCGCGGCGGGCTGCCGCAGGGACGGCCGCCTTAATTGCCTCCACTAAATCCCCCGTTGTTTCCAGCGGCCGCTCTTGCCGTTTCCGAACAATAAACTGTGCAATTCGTTTCGCCCATTTTTCTTCCCCATAGTTCCGGATAACCTCGGCCAATTCTTCTTCCCGCCAGGTGTTGACAAGGTCTCGGGCAGTCCTGGGATTTCCTGAATCCATCCGCATATCGAGAGGTGCATCCTGCATGTAACTGAAACCTCTTTCAGCTTCGTCCAGCTGCGGCGAGGAAACTCCCAAATCGAACAATATCCCTTTAACCGGCAGAAGATTCTTTTCCGCAAGGGTCCTTTCCAGGCTTTCAAAATTTCTCTGAACTAATATAACACGTTCGTCTTCACCAAATATTTCCCGGGCATGACGAATCGCGTGCTCATCTTGATCGAAACAAATCAGTTTTCCCTTTGAGTCAAGTTTTCCTAAAACCCTCCGACTATGCCCGGCCCCACCTAAGGTGCAATCCACATAAGTACCGGAAGGATCGGTGACCACCCCGTCAACCGTCTCTTTCAGCAAAACCGTAACATGATGAAAATCCAAAATTACCCGTTCCTTTCTATATACCTAGCTGTACTAGGGATTCGGCAGCACTGGCATAAGCGTTTTCCGCTTGCCGGCTGTAGTCTGCCCAAAGTGCCTGACTCCAAATCTCCACTCTGCTTGACACCCCTACCAGAACTAAATCCTTTTCCAATTGCGCATAGTCCCGCAAATTTGCCGGCAATAGAATTCTACCCTGCTTGTCCAATTCACATTCCGTTGCTCCTGAAAAAAAGAAACGTACAAAAGCGCGAACATCAGGTTGCGTGAATGGTAAAGCGCGAAGTTTTTGCTCCAAGATATTCCACTCGGTAATGGGATAGACAAACAAACAATGATCTAAACCTTTGGTCACTATAAACTGTTCCCCTAAGGCATCGCGGAACTTTACCGGAATGATTAACCGGCCTTTTCCATCAATTGTATGGATGTACTCCCCCATAAACATCTTGTTCGCCCCACTTTACCCCACTTCATCCCACTATTCTCCATTCAAAAAGATTTTCCTGCAACTCAACACAAGATTTCTAAAAAAACTCAAAAAAAGGAAAAGAGTCCTAGCAAGCAGGGACCAAACAAAGGGACGATTCTCTTATTTATCGAGAACCGTCCCTTTACATACCAAGCAATTTATTTCTTTATACAGTCAGAAAGCATAACTCCGTTAATACTTTCCTTCTGCATAAGGGCAACTGGGCAGCCGCCTGCGCCGGAGACTGCAAGAGGGTTGATTCATGCGAAGACAGTGTCTTCGGGCGCCGGCCAAAGATCTTAGACCGTGTGAAGCGGTTTTCCGTCTATGCCATGAGCAGCTTCCATAATAGTCTCCGGGAGCGTTGGGTGGGCATGTACTGTCCGTGCCAAATCCTCTGCCCGAAGCCCTTTTTCGACAGCCACGGTCAGCTCCGCAATCAGAGTGCTGGCCTGAGGTCCCATAATGCTCGCCCCAACAACAATCCCTTGCTCATCCGCTAAAATTTTAACCATTCCGACGCTTTCGCCTAGGGCTAAAGCCTTGCCATTGGCGGAAAAGGGAAATTTACTGACGCGATAGACTGCACCGGAAGCCTTAAGTTCCTGCTCCGAATATCCGACCGCAGCAATTTCCGGGTGGGTGAAAATAGCGCTGGGAATAGCTTTGTAGCTCATAGCGACAGAGTGCCCCGCAATATGTTCCACTGCTGTAATTCCTTCCGCGGAAGCTACGTGCGCCAACATGATTCCTCCGACAACATCTCCTATGGCATAAACATGAGGAAGATTCGTTTGCATTTGCGCATTAACCTTTAGAGCGCCTCTTTCTAATTCTAAACCAAGCTTCGCGGCGTCAATCCCTTTTAAATTTGGTTTGCGCCCTGTTGATAGGAGAACACGGTCGGCGGGAATCTCTTTGATCCCCTTTGCATCCTCAACCAAAACAACGAGGTTTCCGCCCTCTTCCCGTATTTCTTTAACTGCCGTTTTCGTTAAAATGTCCATGCCGCTGCGCTTGAGCAAAGGACTTAAGCGTTTAGGAATTTCCTCGTCAACCGTCGGTAAGAGAGTCGGAAGCATCTCCACAACCGTAACTTTAACTCCGAAGGATTGGAAAACAGAAGCAAATTCCAAACCTATTACTCCTCCGCCGATGACGACAAGACGATTGGGCAATTTCTCTTCTTGCAGCAATTCATCACTTGTGCAAACACCCGGCAGGCCGGCTCCGGAAATAGGAATGCGTATCGGCACCGATCCTGTAGCTATGACAATATTATCAACTTCAACCGTTTCAATCCCGGAATCTGTTGTAACTTCAATTTTTCCCGGTTCCTTAAATTCACCCCAGCCCTTAAGTACACGAATATTGGCAGCCTTCATCAACTTTTCTACTCCACCGACGAGGGTATTAACTACTTGATTCTTACGGGCCAAGACAGCAGTATAATCCAGGCGCTTTTCACCTACAAACAGGCCAAACTCTTGGGCGTTCTCTATTTCACGCCAGAGGTCCGCACTTTTCACGAGAGCTTTTGTGGGAATACACCCCTGGTTTAAACAAGTACCCCCTAAACGTTCTCCCTCAATCAGAACAACAGATAACCCTAATTGGGCGGCTCTTAAAGCACTGACATATCCACCCGGCCCGCCGCCAAGAATACCAACTTGATAAGACACTAGATTACGCTCCTTCCACACTCTTTTTTTATTCTTTCGACTCTTAATTACATTTTCCTGCTTTTTAGGTAAGAAGACCTGCTCTTGACAAGCCGCCCCCCTAAGATTGCTCACTATACTGTTCGCCGAATCTCTGATATGTATACCCCAAACCCTTGGTTCCATGGGTTTGGGGTATACGGGATAATTGAGTTTTTAGATAAAAAGGTTATTTGAGCTTAATAAGAGGATGCTCCCGGGATGAATAAAATTTGTCCGGGATAAATCAGATCCGGATTGCGCAAGTCGTTACCAAGAATGATGGCTTGCATCGTGGTCCCAAAGCGTTTGGCGATCTTATAAACCGTATCTCCTTTTTTAACTACATAAACTTCATGTGTTGGAGTCGGTTCTGGCGTCGGACTGCACTGTTGCATTGCTTCATAAGGCTGCGGACAAGGCATTGGTTGCGGGCAAGGCATTGGGGCGCAGGGGTCCGGCATATTGCACATTCCTGAAAGCATTCCTTCCGATTCGGACATTCCCATCATTCCAGGCATCGCCTGCATACCTTGCATGCCCTGCATGCCCTGCATGCCCTGCATACCTTGCATACCCTGCATACCCTGCATACCCTGCATGCCTTGCATGCCACCTTGCATACCTTGAGCATCGGTCATCATCCCAGGCATCGCCTGCATGCCACTCATACCAGGTCCGAAAGTTGGATTATAAGCAACGGAACGTAATTCCATATTAGTCTCCTCCTTTTAACGAATCAAATCATCACAGGGTTTTTAATAATATTGTCTTTGATTAATAACAATATATGGATGTTGAGGTATATTGTGTATGTACCAAAACTTTTATGATGATTTTTTATAAAAGGATTCCTCCAAATACTCAAAAATGCAATTTAACTAAGAGTTTGTACCACAATTTTAAACATCTCAGAAAAAAAGGGACAATAATTCAAAAAGGACCCTTCCCCAGCATCAATAATCACTAGTAAAACCACTAGGAAGGGCCCAATATAACGAAGAGAAAGAACTCACCAAACCACATAGCGCTTCAATTGCCATGCTTATTCAGATTCTTTAAGGAAGCTTACATACTCCTCTTTTGAGAAGAGATTTTCCAATTCGCTTAAGTCAGCCGGTTTAATTACAAGCATCCAACCTTCTTGATAGGGGTCCTTATTCACTGTATCCGGAGCATCCGTCAGATTCTCATTAACAGCCGTGACCTCACCACTAACCGGCATATAAAGCGCGGAGAGTGATTTCAGAGATTCAGCTTGTCCAAAGACATCCCCTTTTTTAAAAGTCTCACCGACACTCGGCAGTTCAATAAAAACAACCTCTCCCAATTGATCCTGGGCAAAGTCGCTGATCCCTATAATTGCTTCTTCTCCCTTGACGCGAACCCAGATATGCTCCTGATCATAGCTGATTTCCTCAAGTAAAGTAAGCTCTTCCAATCCCATCTTGTCAGTCATATACTTTTTTCTTCCTTTCTGCCCTGACCGTACAAATAAAACTTAATCCCCTGATTAGCGAATTATAACTTTTCAAGCTCGGTATAAACCTGATAATCTCTTGCTTTGGAGCGATAACTCAAGAGCTGGTTTGAGGGAAGCGGCTCGATTCCCTGCCTGGCCAAAACTTTGCTTTCCTGGGACACAGGCTTAAGCATATAATTGCATTTATTGCTTCCTGTTCCATCTTGCATAAGCTTTGCTGTCGCGGCCACTTCACTCGGAGTCAGATAGGATAAGCTTCCATCCTCACGTTTAAGCGGTCGGATAGTTGTTTGGAATTTAGCAGCCGGGAACTGGCCGAGCAAACTTAAACTGTTAAGAATGTCCTTACCGTCCACGGCGTCTCCCAATATTTGAGGGTATAATTCAAGCGGCGCGAGAACATTCATAAGCAAAACGTCAGCGAGGCCCTCCTCAATAACTTGTTGCAGAAGGCCACTGTTGCGGCCATCCGTGTCAATTTGCAGTTTCATGGCATTACTCTTAATATATCGCAATACTTGGATAAACTCATCCTTATAAGCCATATTCCCTTCGGACAAATGAATCCCGTCCACCCACTCTTTATGCAAGGTACCCACACTAAAGAATCCATCCAGCTTTTCTCCCGCGTGCAGATAAGCTATGGCCGCGCCAATGGTTTGACGAATAATGTCGCCGTCAACAATAATCGGGAATTCAATACCGTCTGGCCCTCGGAAAATTGCATTGCGCTTTGCTTTATAAAACGCTTGAAACTCGTCTTTGCCTTCAGCTTTTACATCCTTTTCCACATACTCGATCTGATGTTCATCCATATAACGCTCAACAATTTTGCAGCGCGTGCAACCCGTAACTTTATAGATTATTACACTCAATGTTATCCCTCCGTAAATTCTTTGACTTTTTGCCAGTTTCCTCATATTTATTAATTTAAATTTAGTGCAACTATAATTTTACCTGATTTATCCGGCTGAGTTTGTAACCATATTTACATTACAAAAAAAAATTAGTTATTCAGCTACTCTGTAATCTCCCCTATCTTGAGGCTAAAAGAATCACAAGAGCCTGTTAAACTAATTCCCACCAAAATTCACACAGCAAAAGCCAATGCTTTAAGTTTCTCTTCGTCTAAGATGACTATTTTCTCATATTTATAGTTTATAATTTTTAAATGCTTTAATTGATTCAGGGTCTTGGTTACGGTGACTCGGTGAGCGCCGAGAAAATTTGCTAACTCCTCATGGGTTATGGTAATCGTATTTTTTTCTTTTAGTTTTCCCTGTCTCTGCTCATAACAATAGATACTATATAAAATTCTGGCTAAACTTTGCTGAATATGGCAGATCGTATCTTGAATCTGGGTAGCTAAGATTCTGTACATAATTGCCAGATTCTTCGCTATGCATAAGGAAACTTCAAAATCTTCCTTCATTAGCTGCAAAACAATTTCTTTGGCGAAGAAATAGAGTTCACAATCCTCCATGGTTATGCATTCGACAATTCCCGGCTGTTGGTGAAAAGAGAATTGAGAAAGGGCAATGGTTTTTTCAGTATTAATGCTTATTGTCTTTATCGTCCCATCTTTGCTGATGATACTGGTCTTAAGTTTACCTTTATCAATAAAATATAAACCGTGTAAGGTTTCTCCTGAGCGAAGAAGGTATTCCCCCTTTTTCCTAAAGACACGTTTCCCTAACGTCAGATAGTTTTCCCAAATATCGGACGGGATTCCCACACTGCGAAAAGTTTCTACTCCAATTACTATAGATTGGGTAATATATTCTACCAACTCATCTCGCCTATTTTCCAAATTCTCACCCCATCACAGAAAAGTAAAAAGGATTTCATTGTCAATACTATAAGCATGAAATCCACTGAACATCAATTGAATCAAAGGGAAGAGGAACATTTAAAATGCCCCTTTATCAATCTCCAGAAATCTTCCTTAATATTCAATTTTTACATAGCAAATTGAATTAAAGACTTGGTATTAAAGGGAAGTTTCATAATCGTTCCTCCGACATCTTGATTAGCCATACAACCATCGTTTAGGCAAGGTATATTTTCTTGCTTGGCAGCAGCATCGACAAAACACCGCTGAACACACATTGGAGGTATTTTCGGTATTGTGTGATGAGGTTAACGAACTGGATTGGGCAGTTTCCCTGCAAAAGCTATCAGATATTCTTTCGGCTACTCTTCAATGAAGTTTCAGAATTCCAGCAAAATTCATTGGGCTGCTGACTTGGCGAGAAAGCATCTTTACGTGCATATTCCTTTAAGGTATCATCCGGATTTTTACACTCTTGTTCTTGTCTTTCTTTTCACAGAGAAGGATATAATTCACCCACTTTTTTCTTAACTCTGATAATCCAGGGAGGCAAGCAATTCCACTCAGAAGCTATACACTTGACAAACCTTCGCCAATGCCTGAAGCATAGTCGATTTTTTATAATTACGATTATGATCTTTAATAATTTGACTATACCTTAATATTGTTCAGGTAATTTGTAGTATTAACTACATTTTAAAAACTTCTGTTGACAAATCATTGCCTCCTAGAATGTCTTTAGCGCATTCCGCAATTAGAGGAGAGCGCAACTTATTTGAGATTATAAGTCCGAGTATTTATGGCCGGTCATATTAACGTCTAACCTTAAAATTAGAGCAGACGAATTTCTCACACTAAATGCCAATACCGCCCACCAAGCAGTTTGACCCGGCCTCAAAACAACAAGAACAATCACAATAGCAGCTAATATATTAGAGAAGAAGCCCGAATGCACAATTGATGCTAATGGTTAGGATTGAAAAATCTTTACAAAAATTGAGATTCCGACCAATAAAAATATGCCGAAAAGCCACCATCTAAGCACTTTATCCCGGAACTTGTGAATTAATAGAGTTGCCAGCTTAGCACCTACAACTACACCGCTGCAAGTATACAATGCCAATCCCAGTACGGGCTGACCCTTAAGAACATAGACGCTGGTGGCGGTTATTACAGTAACGACCATGACAAACACAGACGTGGGTATTGCCACTTTGGGAGTAAATCCGGTGTTGACTAATTGGGGTGTGTTGATTTCTCCGCTTCCGAGGGCTAAAGTCCCCACACCTAACCCGGCTAAAAAGCTTAACAAAACCATCCTCACTTTTTTTCCGGTGGACAATTTCCCCAAAACTAATCCGGCAGTTTGTTCCTGGATGGAGCCTTGGTTCTCTTCGCTGCTCTTTCGCAATATTATGGCGAAGGCAAGTATAGTGATAACCGCACCAAATAACAGTTTTATAACCAGCGCATCAATTAAATGCAAATTGATAAGTATTGCTCCAATCAAAGCGCCAGGCACCGACCCCAGTATCAGCAAACCTCCGACTTTAAAATTGATTAGCCGCATGCGGTAATAATTGATAAAAGCCGTTCCCATGCCGAATACTTCGGTAAGAAGCGACGTACCCATTGATTGCTCGGGAGTAAGGTGCAATACGAACATAAAGAAAGGCGCAAAGAGTAATCCTCCCCCGATACCACTGGACATAGCCAGAGTGGCAGTAACAACGGCCACTGGAAACGCATACCAATATTGCAACCAATACATATTTATTTACCTCCAAATTTTATTATTTAGCAAAGCAGGGAATATAATCAGTTAAGCCAATCATTTTCCGGTATTAAGCTTGTTTGGATGTCCATTCCAATCTCAAAAATTTGGATTTAGAAGGGAGGGATAAGCCTCCCCTTAGTGAAACTCGCCAATACTATTTACATTAAAGGCGGACTATGCCAACATATCCGTCATCGTCGTCATCTTTTTCCGCCGGGGCCTCTCCTTCAGCCGCAACGCAGAAGCCGCCGCCCTCGCTATAGCCCAAAGTTCCTGCCACTTCGACCACATCGTCACAGCCCATTGCCGCTGCCCCGGGCATTCTGAATTGGGTATTATCGACCCCTTCAATCGCAACCTCTTGCGGTTTCTCCAGTTGCGGCACCCAGTCATAGGGCAGACGATAGGCGCGATAAACCATGTTCAGCGTGTGTTTCTTGTCCCAATAGGGGGAGATATATTCCCAGACCAACTCGTGCTCTTGGGTTACCTCAAAGATTCTTCCTCCGGACCCTTCCGTAATCACGGTGTTCCCGTTCGGCATTCTTTGAGCACTGCTGATGAAAGGGCTGTAGAAATAATGAGAATGGAAGGGTTGTAAATGACCGGCTTCGCTCGGGGTATATTGCCAGACGATTTTTAAGGTAACCGGATCGATTTCCAAGACCCGCGAATGATCCCGGCGATAGGCTTTAACCCCATAAGGGCTGGTCATGCCGGGCAGTCCGTAACCGGCCCAACCGCCATTGTCAAAGATAAGAATATTCCCTTCCCCGGGAAGGCCTTGCGGGATCATGTGAACGTGATGCTGTCCGATAATAATCCCCAGACGTTTTAATTGCTTGCTGGAGGTATAATCCGGACCAAGCTTCCAGACAATTTTGCCCGTTTCTTTGCTGATGATGGCCATTATATTGGTTTCGCGGGCACTCCAGATAATGTTGTCCGGATGGAAACGCTCATCCCCTTGGTCGTACCATTTATTAGGCCCTAAGGCGGACATGGCGTTAAGATGCATCCAGTCTCCTATGCTTTCACCACCGGTCTCGTGGGTATTCGGGTCTCGGAAGAGAACATTTTTCTCAGCTTCCGAAAAGCCTAATTCATTAAAATGCTCGCTTAAGATCCATTCCCAGACGATATTTCCTTCCCAGTCCACTTCAATAATGGCATCATCAAGCAAATTTTTATCCGAGATCTTGTGGTTGACGAGATTCTTATGACACAGCATCAAAGTATTTCCGCTATCCACTTTAGGAGTCATGCCCGGTACATAATATCCCACCGGGTTCCCTTCCCTCTGATAGTCGTGGTGCGTCCTGGCCATCCATTGCGGTTTATTGCCCGGATCTTCTATATACTCATATTTATTGAATTCCCAAACTACATTGCCGTTCCAGTCCACCTGGACCAGGTCAACATAATCCTGATATCCAAACTTGCTATCCCGGGTTCCGCGATGTCCAAGGACATAACCGCCCGGAAGCATTTTGTTCGGGAAGCCGTGCAGCCCTTTCCAGAGCTTAACTTCTCTACCATTCATGTCAATCAGCAGAGCACCCTGTTGATGCGCCTGGAGAATCGTGTAACCATTGCTGGCCTTTTCCGGGTTATAAATTGTAGTACCTGTTGGATGTACGGTTGGCAATCCCATTGTAAAATCCTCCTTATATTTATTAGCACTCAAACCTTGTTCTTGTTCCTCTTTTCACAGGGTGGGGCATCGCCTCCTCTACTTTTTTATTAACCCCTGGTAAGCCGGGACGGCTATCTATTCCGCCCTGCAGCGACACTGTACAAAGTTTTCGCAAACGTATAAGTACAGCCAAGTTTTTTATGATCGTATTAAGATCTTTAATGACTTGACTATACCGTATATCCCCTCAGATAATTTGTAGTATTTGTTACATTTCAAAACTCCTTCGACAAATCACACCTCCTCAAACGTTGCTTTCATCATTTTTCGAGCATTCTAGCCAAACCGCGGCAAGAAAAAAATCAAGGGTAAGAGAGAACGGAATTTTTCCGTCCTCTCTTACCCTTGATTGAACATAAACTTCTGGCCGTAGACAAAAGGAGCTCTACGCCAAACGTAAAGCTCTTTTTATCTTCAGAATGAACTGTAAATCAAAGGGAGCCGCCCCTTTCTTCCTCTGCTATGCTTTAACCGCAATCGCTTGGTTAAGTTGAGCGACTAAATCGTCAACATTCCGTCCATGAGTTAAGGCGGCACCTTCTATGCTTTCAGTCATGGACGAGGGGCAGCCCAAACAGTGCATACCTAACTCCAAAAATACCTGAATCGTTTGAGGATATGATCTTAGCACCTGACCGACTGTCATCTCTTTGGTCAACATTCTGTCTACCTCCTTTAGAAAATCTTTCTAACAAACTGTAGCCGCTTAAAGCAGTAATTTAAGCTGAATAACTGCTGCCGATTGACTTAAGCTTTATAAGCAGAGCCCAGCTCTGACAGTAATTTATAAATATGTTCCGCCAATTCTTTACTTAAGGCTCCAGTTCCACAACTGGCCGTAATCATGCTTTGCCGGCGTAGTTGAGACTCATTGATCCCCCGCTTAACAAATTCTGAGATGTTTTCCTCCAAACGGTGCCTGAGACTTTCGGCATTTTCCTCCCAGGCTTTATTGCTGGTGGGAACAATTCCCCAAGAGAGAACCCCGCCCCGGTCAAGAAACTCACCGACCTGCTTGGCCAAGACCGTCATGCTCGGCATATACTCATAAGCGTCAAAATTAACAACTTGAATTTTAGAATCGAAAAGCAAGGTCCAATCCATCCCTGCACAAACATGAACTCCGGGAATTCCCTGTCGGCGAAGAATCCCCTCGGCAATAGAATTCAGCTCATTAATGAGTTGAGTTCTGTCTAACGTTACATGAGTCGAAGCTCCACAAGCGTAAAGACCGGGATCGTCAATGGTCATCAAGACGGGCAGCCCGAAAGATTTCAGGCGTTTGGTCTGCCATTCGGCATGCAGGGCTAAATTTTTAACGAGCATATCCCTTAAGGTTTCGTCATAATAACTGGATTTTCTGTTTTTATCCGTTATTTGCATCCCTAAAGTCAGTGGACCGCTGAGCTGGCCTTTTAAAAGCAGAGCACTGCGCAAGCCATTTTTCTCCAGATCCTGGCAAAACAATTCAAATCCTTCTCCGCCTTCCGGGCTAAAACCAAATTTATCGAGAGCCTGGCTTTCATCTTCCAGAGCATCTAAATACAAGGCATAGAAGGCTGTCATCCGCTCCATCCAGTCATCCGCTTCAATTTGAAACTTTGGTGTTTTTACATCTTCAATAACTCCCGTAGCAAATAAAGCGTTGAGATATTGAGCTACAAAGGAACTTTCGGCCCCGCGGCCGGGCAGCTGAGGCCAATGGGGTGCCTGAGGAGCACACGCCCAGATTAAATCCAGAGCCTCAGCCCCCTTAGTATGTGGCACACTGCCAACTCCCGTAGCCAAGAAATTCGGTTTAAAATCAATGTTAAGCATTCCCCAACCTCTTTCCAGTTTAGTAACAGTCCCAACTAATAGTATATAATAGCAAAAATCAAGCCAAAGGCAATTTCTCCCCCAATTGCCTAAGGTCTCAAGATATGCCATAAATAGATGCCGTCAGCCCAGTGAAACGCTCCCCAAATCAGAAAAATACCCACAATAATTCCAGGTACCCATAGGAACGGCAGGTAACTTCCGCCGATCCGGTGAATATCGTGAATTCGAATCGGAAACAGCAGGCAGCTCAGTAAGAGATAGGCGAGAAGCGGTATATAGATTGGTATCCCCCAAGGTAAGGCGGCCCAGCTAAGAGCGACCAACAGTGAAAAGTAGTAGCGCCGTTCCAGCCAATACATAACTCCCATAACATGAGGAGCATCAGGCAAATGAGGAGCGGCTACCCCAATCTGCAGCAACCGCAGCAGTATCCCTAACATACTTAAGGTTCCCCAAATCAGCCAGGGCGACTGGGCCTGCAGCAACTCGATCCCGGGGCATAAATGTATGAACCAGGGACTAAAATCTACAGGAATACGATACAAAGCTGAAGTTATCAACCCGCCGATTAAACCTTGCCGGGCTAAAACAAGCAATCCATTCCACAGCCAGGCTTTGCGCAAGCGCCGCTTTGGTTTGGAAACCCCTATCTCTTTATAACGCCAGGTAACGGAGCGAATATTCATCCAAGTCAGAAAAAGCATGAGTATGGCCCATAAACCCGAAACCAGAGGTTCCCTTGGCCAAGAGGCCGGTGAAGCCGGCGATACTGCCACCTGCACTTGCCCCCAAGATCCCTGGATCTTGTTCTCTTGAATCATCAAGGACTGTTCTTCCGGCAGCCCCGTAATAGAAACCGGCTTAGTTTTAAAAGCAAAGGCCAGATCAGGCTGAACCTCTGTTGCCGCCCGGCGGAAATAGACTTGAGCCGCAGAGTCTGAGTCTAAGCCTTTTCCCACCGTCCAGGCCCAAAGTGACGGATGAATCAGCTTTGCCGAGGAAATTTTTTGCATGGCCCCTGCTTGAGGAAGCCGACTAGAAGGAACAGCTTCCACCGGCAACTCCGCCCAGACTCCTATACCTACCCGGTCTGCCGTTTGCAGCCATAAATCATCGGGGATCTGGCCTATAAAATATATAAGATTTATCCCCTTGCTCCGTTCACCGTTAAGCCAGGATTCCAACTGACCCGCGTGCCGGACTTTATATTCTTCCTCAGGAGTTAAGGCCTCTCCTTTGATAGAAAGGACCTGACCATTCAAAACCCACTTTCCGGAAGAAAAAGCCATTGTCTGTAAACCAAGTGGAAAGGCTAAATCATCAATATCACCGTTGCTGTTTGTCACAGTGATATGAATCTGGTACAGGAAGGGGTCCTGCAAAGTCCAGCGCCGGGCGTCAGGTATGCTAAAGGTTAAGCTGACCGGTTGATGATCGACATTCTCCTGAGGCTGCACCACAACCGTCTGTTCGGCGACACCTGCCGACCCGTCCGAGAGCACTCCATAAACAGTCCAGGGACCTCCTTCCGGCGTAAAGCCATGATGCCACAGGCTCGTCTTAACAACAACTTGGGCAGTTGCGGCATTCCAGGAGACACTCGACTGCGGTGCGGTCAGTGTCGTCTCAACGACGGCCTCCAGACTGATTTCTCCTGTAATTCGCCCCAGTTCCGGCCAATCCGAACCTAAAACCATTGTCCGCTGCTCTTGACTCGAAGAAAGTCCGACAATTAAAATGTTATCTTCCCCGTAACGAAAGGCTTTAGCGGGAATTTCAATAGTATCCGCCCCGCCGCTGCCTTCAAATTCGCCGATTTTCGCAGGACTTGCCGTCCCATTTAAGTAGACAACCACGTGCCCCTGAACACCGTTAAATGTCAGCAACATCGTCCTGGAACTCCATTCTCCGGGGACTCGAAAACGTTTTGCCCCTACGGAAAATGCTTCACTGGAAGGTATTGTTAAAGGCTGTCCCCCCGTCAATATAAATTGACTGGTTTTCCCCTGCGCGTGTTCGGACTCTGTAGTCCAGGCCTGGCGCAAGGTTGAAAATCGATCCCAATTTCCACTTAAAGTTTGCGTATAGCGGCTGGAACTAAGTTCAGCCCGCCCCGCTTGCAGAGAAACACCGGCCGGATTATTCCAATACCACCATACTCCGCTGATTAATAAGACAAATAACCCTAAAAATAGTATGATACGACGATTAAACATAGCCTTTCCTGTCCTCGCAGTTTATTCGATTAGTAATTCGTGCAAAACTTTAAAAACCCTTGCCCTTTAAAAAATAAAACCCCTGGGGCAAGCGCTAAACTCTTCACCGCTTGCCCCAAGGGTTTTGTTTTATTTCTCAACATACGGTATTAGCTAATCAATTCAACCTCTTCTCACCATTGCACTCAGGGCAAATTCCATAGAACTCCAAGCGGTGTCCAATAATTGAAAAACCCGATTTTTCTTCAGCTTCTTGATCAACATCGATTAAAGGGCGGTGAAAATCTGTCACTTTACCACATTTAGAACAGACAATGTGATAATGATTCTGAGGGTTGCCGTCAAATCGGCTGGACATATCTCCATAGGATAATTCCAAAATATGCCCATGCACCTTAAGCATGTTCAGCGTATTGTAAATAGTCCCTAAGCTCACTCCAGGAAATTTTGCTTTAACATGGTGATAAATCTCATCTGCAGTAGGATGGGATTCCGTCCCGAGAAGAAACTCTAAAATTGCCTGTCTCTGAGGAGTGAAGCGGACACCTTTATCCTTTAATTGCTTGAGAATTTCAATCGCATCCAAGACAAGATCTCCTTTCGTGATTTAAAATAATTTTTAATTAATTTTAAATCAAGATTAGAAATTTGTCAATAAAAAAGAGGAGTTCAAAACTCCCCCTTTTTATATTGTCAGAAAGTATAACTTCCTTAAAATACTTTCTGTGGCATAAGGGCACTAAACGGCTGCCTGCACCAAAGGTGCGAAGACAGTTCTTCGGGCACCCGCCAAGTTTCCTTAGCTTGGGATTCTGTCAAGTTAATTAAGCTGGATTCGGTGCTTCAACCGGACAAACACTGGCGCAGGAGCCGCAATCGATGCAAAGATCCGCATTAATAACGTACCTGTCGTCGCCTTCGCTTATTGCGGAAACCGTGCATTCTCCCTCGCAAGCACCACAACTAATGCAGTCAGAACTGATAACGTATGCCATGAATAACATCCCCTTTTTTCCAACTTCAAAGTCAATATACCAAAGCTCAAGAAAAAAGGCAAGCATAAAGATGATTATTCCGGGCATAATCTATAATTTGTGTTAATTACAGATCACGTTCAGGTCTATAGGGCACTTGATATAAGCGGCGCAGACAATGTGAACAATAAGGTAAAACCCGATTACTCACATGATTTCTGCGAAAAAGAACATGTGCCAAATCCTCATGTTCAAAACCGCACGCTCTGCATTTTTCTAACATTTTTCTTCCCTCACTTTGTGTAATTCAGAACAAATAGCCTATATATAGTATGCTCTTTTTGTTCTGAGAATAAACACGCCGTGCTAGAATTGTTTATTCAGAATACTGGTCAAATGGCTGAGTGTAAAGCATTCGTACATCTGGCAATAGGGAAGAAACGCTTTTATATAGGGTGTCTCTTGCCAACGCTGCCTGGGAAGCGTGTTCAGCCAAAGAACTTCCCGAACGTGGCGCTGAATTTGCTCTAATAAAGCGGCGGCTTTTTCTCCCTCTAAAGTCTGGGCATCGCTGACAATAATTAACAGTGTTTGTTTGGATAAGGTATCGGGAAATGTTTGGTTTAGACTCTCTAAGGCCTGCGCCAGATTTGTCCCTCCTCCCCACTCTTTTCCCGAGATACTCAAGGTTTCCTTAACCATTTCCTGGAATGTTTGCCCTTTTTTCAATTTTCCGGTCAGGGGTATCAGCGCTTCGCCAAAAGCAAAGGCCTTAATCCCATTTACGACCTTGGAAAGTCCATAGACAAATTGCCAGATAAACTCGCTATACTTAAGCATCGAACCGGAAATATCACAAAGCAAAACAATTTTGGGTCTTCCTCTGCGCCGGCTGCGATAACTCCGTTCCAGAAGGACCCCGCCATAACGCAGATTCCTGCGCAGGGTCGTGCGCATTTCCAGGCCTCCGCGCCGGCGATCCGCCCGATAACGCCGGGTAACCTGACTGGCAAGGCGCTGACTGAGACGACGTATTAAGCGTATGACTTCCGGCCATTCCTCCGGGGATATTTTTTTCAAATCCCGGCTTAAAACCTCGGCTTCCTGTTCGCGCAGGGCGCGTTCCACTTCCGAAAACACACCATCTGTGGAACCGGGGGAAAGAATTGGGTCATCTTCATTTAATTTCTTACGCCAATATTCCAAGGACCCCCGCAGAACCCGTTCAACCATCGGCTGATAGGTGTGATCCACAGGAATGCCGCTCCTTGTGCCGTTGGACGATTTCTCCAAAAAATCCCGCAGGCGCTGTTTGTCCTTTTCAGTGAGGCTGGCGTAAACAGCCCTCTGCTCTTCAGAAATCTCCAATTCATGCCCCTGAAAACGCAAGTCCTGCCTGGCGTTCTCCATTTGTTCATGCCATTGACTGGCTTTTTCAGCGCTTTCTTTTTGCCAGGCCTCTTTTTGTTCCGGGTTGCTGAAGTAAGCGCGGAATGCTTCTTTAAAGGCCGGAATATGCCGGATATCTTTGACAAGCGTTGCCTGGAGCGCCGCCTCGACCTTGCTCTTCTCCGTCATACCGATTAAGGCTAAGCCGTTTGCAGCATCATAAATTTCCGAAGGACTGATTTTTAAGCCGACAGATCTCAAGAGCTGGGCAAATTCCACCAAGTGACGGTCTAATTCACTCACTCTCTCATGCATGGTGTCCATGGGCCTGTCTTTCCCCTTTGTCCGCCTTATTCGCTTCGAAGAGAAGACGCTCCGCTCCCATCTCGCGATAAAACAATTCAACATCCTCCTGGCTCTTCAACAACAAAGTCAAGGTCGCTTCCACCCACGCAGGGTCCAGACCTGTTTTCCCCATGACAAGCAAGGCTTTGGCCCAGTCCATCGTCTCCGAAACGGAAGGCATTTTGTTCAAGGAGAGCTTTTCCCTCAGAACATGCACGGCGCGAGCCACTTCCAGGGCTAATCGTTCCGGCAAATCCGGTACTTTCTTCCTTAGAATGCGAACTTCTTTATTGACCGACGGGGGTTCTACATTAAGGAATATACAGCGCCGTTTCAACCCGTCGGACAGCTCCCTCTCTCCATTGGAGGTTAAAACAACCATAGGCCGTTTTTGCGCCCCGACCGTTCCCATTTCCGGGATCGTCACTTGAAACTCTCCCAGAAGTTCAAACAAGAAGGCTTCAAACTCCGAGTCCGTTTTGTCAATCTCATCAATCAGCAAAACCGCTTGCTCTTGACTCAGGAGAGCCTGCAGCAAGGGACGAGGGAGAAGGTAATCTTTAGAAAAAAGATCTTCTTCCCGCAATTGTTCCCGGCTTAACTGAATTTTCAGAAGTTGACGCTGATAATTCCACTCATAGAGCGCCTTCGTCTCGTCCAAACCTTCATAGCACTGCAACCGGATCAAAGGCGCTTGGAAAACCTGACTGAGAACCTTAGCGATTTCCGTCTTGCCGACCCCCGCGGGTCCTGATACCAAAAGTGGTTTGCCCAATTCGGTTGCCAGAAATGCCGTCAAGGCGATCCGATCATCTTGTTCGGTAATATAGCCTACGTCTTCCAAAACATCTTCAAACTGATCAAGGGTCATCCTGTTCATCTAAATCCCCCTCTTTCTTTATTTTCCTGCTTCCGGTCTTCGGCTTCTGGCATTCGACCTCAGGCATACCTCTTGATACACTTTCTCATAGCCTAAAACCGCCCGTTCTACGGGAAATGTTTCTCTTGCCCAATGAACGGCTTGTTCGGAAAACGCTTTATAGAGAAATTTATCGCTAAGCAATCGCAAAACTGCTTCACTCATTCCCTGCACGTCCCCAACATCTGCCAAATAACCTGTCTTGCCGTGTTGAACGACTTCCGGCAATCCCCCGACCCGGCTGGCAACTACAGGCACACCGCAAGCCATCGCTTCAAGAGCTACTAAGCCAAAGCTTTCTTGCCCCGACGGGAGAAGAAACACGTCCACCATCTGCAAAATTTCTACGACACTCTCTTGTTTTCCTAAGAACTGAACCTTCCCTTCCAGCCCAAGTTTCAGCACTTCCCGCTCGACCCTGCTCATTTCCGGTCCGTCTCCGACGAGAAGAAGCCGACAGGGAATTGTCTTCTCGACCCGGGCAAAAATATTAACCACATCAACGACTCGTTTCACTTCCCGAAAGTTGGAAATGTGAGCCAGAATTTTTTCTCCTTGGGGGGCAAAATACTTCCGGCAGCGCCCGGGCAAGCCTTCTAAAGGAAAATACACCTTAGGGTCAATGAAATTGGGGATCACGTCGATCCCTTGATCCGCTCTCCCAAAAGTTTCTTCCGTTTCAAGCGCAAGAGCCCGGGAGACAGATGTAATTCGATCACTTACCCTTAAAGCCAGGCGAGTCAGCTGATAAAATTCTTCAAAAGCCCCTACTAAGGTGACATCGGTTCCATGGAGCGTTGTCACCAGTGGCAGCGGCTTCGTCATCATCTGAATGGCCAGATAGGCACTGATACTGTGGGGAATAGCATAATGGGCATGGATGAGATCCAACCCCACATAATTGGCCACTTCCACGATCTTATTGGCTAGCAGCAAGGTATAGGGCGCTGTTTTAAACAAGGGATAGCTTACATCGGCTACCTCATGAAAAAAAAGCTGTTCATGATAGCGGTGCAAGCGAAAAGGGCGAGACGAAGAGATGAAATGGACTTCATGTCCCCGCTCACCCAAGGCATACCCTAGTTCTGTCGCCACAACCCCGCTTCCTCCATAACTCGGATAACAAACCATTCCAATTTTCATAGACCGGCACCCTCTTTTATCCAACATAATCGAAAAAGCCCAAAGAAAGGCTATCCTTCAGGAGTTATATCCTCGAACCCAATCGGCATAGCTTCTTGAATCGCCTCACCGATGATCTGCTGTATATCATTAACCATGCGTGACACTTCAAACTCCGCTTCTAAGTATTCCCTTGCGGCAGGGTTAATGCTTAATAAACTGTATAAGCGCTCCAGCTCTTGCTGTTTCTCCTCGCTGACTTCATTCTCTAACATTTGCGCTTCGCGGATCTCCCATTGTTTTAATTGAAACTCACGAACCATCTTGTGATTATTGGCATCACTCATAACTTTTTCCTTTGATTTGTGAAACTGTTTAAATTCGTTTGATTCTTTAAGCGAACGAGCCAATTCATGAGCTAAATCATGTGCTGCCATTTCTAAACCCCTCCCAGCTCCGTATCTTATCTAATAATTGTCCATATTATATAAAATTTTCCCCTCTGAGACAATTGCTCCTAATCTCAAGTGCTCGTACTGTTCAAAACCAGTTCCTCCAGGACGTCGAAAGCTTGCAACCGGCTATAAGCTAAAAAAACCTCCCATTGATCCTGGCTGATCGCCCACGGACAATGTACCGCTTTCCAACTGGCAAACCCCAAAGGATTTCCGCCGTACATTTTTTCCAGCCGGCGTTGCGCCAGACTGATAATACCCGGCGCGTGACAGTTGCTGGCAATAGGTTCCAAACATAGGACCGGTTCATTTTCATAAGTCACAAGCAAACTGAACCTTCCGAGCTTTTGGATGCCTATCTTTTCCCGCCGAATATCCCCTGCAAGTGGAATGGGATCAGGCTGAATAACCCCGCCCATCTTCTTCCAGAAACTTTGTTCAACAGAACTGCCGATGGGAGCACAAACTCCGACCGCCCCCATTTGTCCGGCAAAACGAACCACAAAGCGGGCAAAATCATAATCAGGGCTGCCTTTTAACTCTAAGCCATCCAAGACAACAAGTCGTTCAGCGCCGCGCAAAGTTAAGGCTCCGCTTCCTTCTTCACCCAATTGAACAACATTATATCCTGGCAGCCTATGAATTTCCGGTTTCAACGTTATGCCTTTTTCGATTAAGAAAGCTCCTAAGGCTAAAGCCCAATCTTCAAGGCAGTCTTCATTCCAGTCTGTTTGCGGGTCAATTTCAATTTCCATCCAAGGCATTGGCACATCTCCTTTACACGGCACTAACATTTCCTAGTGTTGCACTGTAAAGGCAAGTCTATGCCAATACCCCTGCAATTAGCGCAGCCTCTCCAGCAAGGTCCAGTCACGCACTTGAAAATCATAAAATAACAGCCAAATTATTTCAAAATCCGAGGGCGGCACAACAATTTTCCAGGCGTAAGCCTCAAAATCAAGCATGTGAAAAATCGGAGAAACCACTCGTATCAAAAGAGCTAGAGGATCCTGGTGACTATATCCTTTAGCTTTTTCACTTTTTTGCTGCAGTAGAATGTTCAAGCGCCGAATATATTCCTCGATATACTCCGGAGGATGGCTCTGAACGTGGGACCGCCCCAAGACAGACCTGGCTTCTTCGGAATCATAAAAAAGGTGGGTTACCTCCACTCCTAAACGACTGCCATCTTGTTGATCCTCTATGACAATATCCGGACGATCCGCATGCTTTAAAATTCTGCAGCGTTTCCCCTGTTGGTTATTTAAGAGCTGCACCAAGGCTTGAGCGGCGCTTTCTTCCATCAGCCATTTTTCATCCAGCGAATATGACACAAGGGATTCCTCCTATTCCAAGATATAGCTGACTTTGGCAAAATTCCTAAACCCTACAACCGAATGCACCCCGATCCGGCGCAATAACTGAGCCGCTTCATCAATATCCCGGCCGACTGCCGCCGCAAAATGGGCATCCGACCCTAAAGTGAAGTCAATCCCTCTGCGTTTTATTTCCTCCATCAGACATTTTTCTGGATAAAATTCTTTAACAGGCTTGTATCTTCCATTTGTATTCACTTCCAGAACCAGACCATGCTCCGCAACTGTTGTTAAAGCTTCATCGGCCAGAACCGTAACGTCGGAGGCCGGCCGAACTCCGAACACTTTAATGAGGTCAAAGTGCCCAATCGTCGTAAATAATCCACTTTTGGCGGCCTGAGTCACTACATTAAAATACTCCCGGTAAAGCTCATCCGCATCCTTCTGATGATGTTTCGGCTCTTCCTCCGGAATATCAAAAATCCAGCCCGCAATTTCATGGACGGAACCAATGACATAATCGAAGGGATATTGACTCAGGAGATTTCTGATTCTCTCTTCCTCATTGGGCCGATATTCCGCTTCTAAACCAATGCGCACAGCCAAATGGGGGTATTCCCGGGCCACTTCACAAATCAGGGGGAAATTCATTTGTTCCCAATAATAATCATGATCGGCAAAGCCGATTTCTTTCAGTCCTCTGCGGGACGCCTCATCCAAAAAAGCCCGAATGTTATCACGATTAGCTTCCCGGTCATTATGTCCAAGAAGGTGAATATGCAAATCCAACATCTCTTAAAGCTCCTCCCGCCGCTATAATGTTTGCAATCCGGTCCTTACCAGCAGATAAGGATGTAAACTCAGATTGGACCGGGCTATTCTCGTCGACGGCGCGGCCAGATCAGCAAAGAAATTCCCTGTCAACTTTACATCTGTCCGTCCCACTATTTGCCCCTTTAGGATGCGCAGACTGTGAGGTGCGCTCAGGGAATAGGACCCTGCCACTGAGTCCTGAGTATGTAAACCTAATACGGACAAGATTAAAACTCCGTCGTCGATGGCTTCCAGAGCCGTATGCCAAGGAACCTCGGCGGTATGCTGAAGATACAGCCCCGCCGAGCCTTGGGGTAACGCCGTCGGATTTTCCCCCCAGCGCACGGCGTCCTTGACACGGAGAAATGGAGTTTGCAGCTTGCCGTCAAGGACTAGCGCTGTCTGAATAGCCGGTACCCCCTCGGGTGTTACCAGGTATGACCCTAATTCAAGGGGCCGAAGGGGATCAATCAGCAAAGAGAACTGCGGATGAAACACTTCTTTGTGCTCCCGAAAGTTCTCCTGAGAAAATGTTCCTTGCCCTTCAAGAACACGGTCTCCGGAAAAATTGGGCAAGACAAACTGTCCCAATAATTCCTCCGTCATTGAGGGCGCAAAAACAACCTGAGTCTCAGGGCCGACCGCCGGTGCCTCTTCAGCCATTTTCGCATAATAATCAACCGTCCGCAGCCACAATTCTCTCTGTTCTTCCGGGCGGCTGAGACGGCGCTTGGCAAATCCGCCGCCAACAAGACTGTCAAAGGAAAACCAGGATGCGAATTGGGACTGTTGATACGTTACGGCAAGCCCTGTGGAAGTCCGGACATGCCGATAACCCCAAGCAGCTTGAATACTGCCTTGCATCTTAGCGTTTTCAGGCTTTTCCTTAAGCCATTCCTGAGCAAGATCAAACAGTACTGCGTCATTTCCCTCCATAATGTTCTTGACAGCCCGGTCTTCTACCGCTACCAGGGGCAATGGCTTGGGAGCCGGAATATGCGCGGCATCAGGGTCTATGTAGGACGCTTGCTTCCACTGCTCCATTTCCTGCTGCCAAAACCCCGAACCTTGCTGTGGATTCATCTGAACCATAGCCTGGCTGCAGGTTCCATCCGCCCAGACCAAAAAGATATCCCCGCTTTCTCCCTGACGATAACTCGGCGGGGTGTAGACACTCCCGGGAAAATTATCTTTGATCCCTAAAGACACAGCCTCTGATTCGTGCACCAGAATACGCCAGGCGGACAGCCTGAGATGCTCATGTTCCGGTGCATGTTGAAACTGATAAAAAAGATCCTCTAACTGCGCGACGAGTTTCATCCTTGTGCTCCTCCCAAACTGACTTGTTGATCGGGGTCCATAAGCAGATAACGCTGACTTCCTCCGCTCGAAGGAACAGACTGCCCGCCCTTGCCACAGGTCCCAATGGCATCAAAACAACCCTCCCCAAGTCCGCCGCGAATTGCTTCCAAAGCGGAGAGGATCTTGCCGCTAAAGATCGAAGGCTGATAAATTGGCAAGTCCGGATCAGCAACGTCAATAATCCCATCACATTGAAAAACGAAATCTCCCGTTTTAGGATTAACTTGCCCGCCCCGGTACCCTAATAATAGGAGGTTTTTCTGTCCTTCAAGCAACTCACCGTTTGCCAAAAGAATATTGCGGACAGCCTGCACTTCCTCCATCAAAGACAACCCTGCAGGCAAAGGGAGCAAACGATCAACGGTCAGGCGAATATTGCTCATGCGCGGCAGGGGAACATTGCCATAGCTCTCCGCCCGCCCGGCTCCGGTAACCGGCATACCCGCTTCTTGAGCGGAAAAGATATCACCAAGTCCGGCCTCCAAAACTCCATCTCTGACAATAGTTACAGTCTGCCTGATAAGCCCATTGGCGGAATAGGGCTGATAAGCCCAGTCACCCGGCAGCGGACCGTCGATAATATTGACCCCCGGTCTGGCCACACGCAGTCCTTTACGCAGTTTTCCTTTTTCGCCCAGCACTGATTCAGTCATATGATCAGACTCTACCGCATGCCCAAAGGCCTCATGGGCTAAGCCTTTAGCCAAACCATAGTCGATAATCAGAGGATAGTGGCCGCTGGGCAATTGCGGAGCAAGGCAGACCTTTTGCGCAAATTCCGCCCGATCCCTAGCCTTCCTCTCCAGAAAACAATCGTTTAATTCCTCATAAAGTAAAGAGGCATCCATGCCGCTGCGATGGACCAGAGTGCTCTGAGCCTTGCCTTGCGCTCGTACTGTTCCTTGATGCATTAAAACCGCCCTGGGAATTGCAAACGACACGAGCGTTCCATCCGACCTCCCAATGCACCAGACTTCTTCCAACTGTCGATAACTTGTCTGCCAGGTTCCCTGGGGATAAGCACTCTTTAATCTCATATGCAGCTTCATAACCAATTCCTCAAGTTCCGCTAAGGGAACTTCCCCGAAAGCTTTTCGTGCGGGATTTGCTTCCTCTGCTAAAACCCGGGGAGCTTCCCAAATCTGGCAATTGAGCTTGGTACCAAGAGTTTCATTTCTGCGAGCCAACTGGATGGCCTTTGCCGCAAGCTTGCCCCCCACTTCCTCTTCCAGGACATCGGAAGTCGCAAAGCCCACTGCCCCCCGTTTCGTAAACGCCTGAACCCCGAAACCACTATCTCCGCCTGTCGAAACCCGCTCGAAGCGGCCATTGCTCAAACGCATACTCCATTCCCGGCGCGATTGGACGCGCACAATCACATACCCCTCAAACTCCGCGGCTTCAGTCAAGACCTTGTGAACGAATGATCTCAGCTCTTTTTGTTCCACAATTGCCCTCCTGTCATCCATAGTCCTTATTCATAGTCCTTATTGCTGAGCTAATAATTCCCCTAACAATATGGATATTATACCACAGAGCTAAAGAAAACTTGACAGGTACCCAAAGACCCTGATCCACATTTGGCGGAGCTCCCTTGCCGGTGAATGGGCGGACCCCGGAATGTTGAGTGAACGTGCACTTTGCGGCATGTATGTCTGACTACAAAAAATATCCCGAGGCTTGTATAAACAAGAAGCCCTCGGGACACACTTTAATTAGTCTCACGTTTTTCTTTTTTAATCCCCACTCCTCTCTTTTACTTCACTTGCGGCGAAGACGTCGCAAGCTTTTTTTGTCCCAAAGTTACTCCAACAATTTTCCCGCATATAAGTTCAACCGTGCGGCTGGCCATGCCAGCCTATTTTTCTTGTACATTCAGAAAGTATAACTTCGTTAATACTTTCCTTCTGCATAAGGGCAACCAACGGCTTCGCCTTCGCTAAGGCTCGGCAAAGCCGGGTTTTCTTTATCGGCTTTACTTTAAAGGTTTGACCATAATCTTGCGTTCCTCAGCAAAACCCGATGTTTCATAAAGATGGAGTGCCGGCAGATTATGAGTGCTGACGGCTAGACCCAGATAAGAAATCTCTTGCCGGCGACAGTAATCCTCCGCTGCCCTGAGCAGTTCTTTGCCGACGCCCTGCCCTCTCCACTCGGGCAGCACGCCAAAGTCCATAACCCATCCCTGTATGACTCCCGTCAACTCCTCCCGGGATGAAGGGTAAAGTACCAAATAGCCAACCGGTTGCTGCTTACCCTGATCTGCGCCTGAATCACTTCCTCTTCTCTCTTCGGCAGAAGCCTCGGCAATAAAGACAATGGAATCTGTCTGTTGAATCCAAGTCCAGAACCCTTTAAGAACGTTTTCACGATATTTAAGAACTTCTTCCATTGGCTGTTCACGCCAGGGGGAAACGCTGTCTGGAATATTAATTTTTCCTAACTGATACATAAAAGGCCAATCGCGATTATTTCCTTGACGAACTCGCATAACATCACCTCTTAAGTAACGTATGCATATGTCAAATCCATGTCACTTTACGGCCGTATTTTTTTGCCGACTGCCAAGCTGCCCCACAATCTACCGTTCTCTTTGTTAAATTAGCAGATAAGTTCTCGGCGCAGTTCTTTTTCAATATACTTAATAATACCCGCTGCACAATGACAGGTAATCCTGGTCGGAACCCCTGCTGCCCGACAGAGAGTATGTGCTCATTCCCCACTATATTAAGCTTCTCCCGAAAGAAGGTGATTCCTTGTACCTGCTCAGTCTAATTCTGGGCCTTAGTCTTCTTCTCTGGGGCATGAAGGAATTGCGGCAAGGACTTCAGTCCTTCGCAGGGCTTCATCTCCGCCGGCTTCTTCTCTGGATGACCGCAACTCCCATCCGGGGTTTTGGGGCCGGAGGAATAGCTACCGCCTTCCTGCAATCCAGCAATGCCCTAATCGTCATGGCTGTCTCTTTTGTCGACGCGGAGCTGCTTCCTTTTGAAAATACTCTGGCCCTGATTTTAGGCAGCAACATCGGTTCCACCCTGACTACACAATTACTTGCCTTTCCTTTGGCGCGGATAACCCCTTACCTTTTAATTTTAGGTGCCCTTGGCTATCTATTCATCTCTAAACGAATTCGCTATTTATTTTTAGCGGTCTTCGGACTGAGTCTCCTTTTTTTTGCCCTGAGTATGCTGCAAGCAGGGATGGCTCCGCTGGCTGACAAACCGGCCATCCAAGCTTTTCTCCAGCAATTGGGGGATAACCATCTCAAAGGGGTCCTCGCCGGAACATTACTGTCGGCCCTGCTTCAATCCTCCAGCGCAACCACAGGCATTGTTATGCTGCTTGCTGAAAACGGCCGGATAACCCTCTCCACGGCCTTAGCCTTTATTTTCGGCGCCAATATCGGCACCTGTTTTACCGCCGTGCTGGCGGCTCTGGCCAGCTCAAGGGCTGCCCAGCGTGTGGCGCTTTTTCACGTTTTACTCAACGTCTTTGGTGTCCTGCTTTTCCTGCCTTTTATCGGCTTCCTGGCTCAAGGGATCGCTTTCATGGGAGGGGGCCTTTCTCGTCAGGTCGCCAATGCTCACAGCCTGTTCAATATACTTTCTTCCCTTTTAGCCTTCCCTTTTTTAGCAAGGATCACCCGGCTTTTAAAAAGAATTCTTCCCTAAAAATCAGGTATCCCTGCTCTTGATCCCGTACAGAGTCTCAAGCAAATCACAAATCCCCGCGGCATCATCCAGATCAAAACAAGGGACTTCAAGATCGAACCTGAGGTCACTGGCAATGGCAATCAGCTCTTCCGGCCGACAAAAAAGCTTCCGGTGTACTCCCGAACGAAACACTTCAATTTTCGGTTTGTTGCCCGACTTATAACCCTCGGTAAAAATGACATCGACTCCCCGAATCCGGGCGACCACTTCGTCCAGAGGCTGATCCTCCGGAACGCTTTCCAAAACAGCAATCTTTTGGGGCGAACTGATTGCTACGACATCTGCTCCCGCTTGAGCATGACGCCAAGTGTCCTTGCCGGGCCGATCCATTTCGAAACCGTGAACATCATGCTTCAAGGTTCCCACTCTCCACCCCCGACGCTTGGCTTCGCGGATTATTTTCTCCAAAAGGGTTGTTTTTCCTGAGTTTGACCCTCCTCCGACAATCGACACAACCGGAATCAGAGGTTCTTCATGCTGTTTAGCCATTTTAATTCTCCCAATCCGCTATCCAATTGGCCATCAACATTTCTCCCGCCTTAACCGGGCCGTGGCCGGCGGGCACATCCACCAACAGCTGGCTGCCTACCATGGAACGCAGGATTCCTGACCCTTGGGCCGAGGCCAAATCCGCCCATAGTTCCCCGTCTTTGAAAACAGCTTGAGCACGCAAGAAGCGCCGCTGTTTTCCGGTCTTGCCAAAGTCACTCGCTATTCTCACTAAGAATTTTTTCTTTTCAACACCCGCATACCCTGCCAGTTTCCGTAAAGCCGGACGGACTAAAAGTTCAAAGGTCACTACGGCTGCAGCAGGATTCCCCGAAAGAGAAAAAAACAGTTGTTTCCCTTTGTGGCCTGCTGAAGCGGGAGTTCCCGGTTTTAAGTTCAATTTCCAGAACAGCATGTCGCATCCGAACTGCTTCAGAGCGTGTCGCATGATATCGTAATCACCTACTGACGCTCCCCCGGTCGTAATGATCATATCGGCGTCTGCAACCTCCTCCAGGGCTCTGAGAGTATCCTCAATTTGGTCTGAAATGATGGGAACGACCGTAACCTCGCAGCCAAGCCTCTGCAGCATGGCGCGAAAGGTATAACTGTTGCTGTTAAAAATTTTCGCGGGAAGCAGAGGCTGTCCAACGTCCATTAACTCGCTTCCGGTGGCAATCAGAGCAACACGGGGCCGGCGATAAACCTCAATTTTATCCCAGCCGACAGCTGCCATTAAGCCTATCGCCGGCGGAGTCAAGTAAAAACCGCGCCCAAGGAGAATTTCCCCTTTTTTAATCTCTTCTCCTCTCCGTACAATATTGGAGTCCGGTCTAACGGGACACAAGATTTTCACTTGATCCCTGTCGGCTTCCGTATCCTCTTGACGGACTACGCAATTAGCTCCGGGAGGAAGCGGAGCACCCGTAAAAATCTTTGCGGCCTCCCCGGCAACAACCTCCCGTTCTGAAAAGGTTCCTGCGGGAATTTCGCTGACAATCTTTAATTGCAAGGGAGCGGCATCGAGCTCTTGAGCAAAATAAGCATAGCCATCCAAAGGCGAGCGGTCAAAGGGGGGCAGATCAATTTGGGCGGCGATATCTTGAGCCAACACTTTCTGAAAAGCATCAGCTATGGAAACGGTTTCAGGTTCAACTGTTTGTATTTTTTGCAGCACCAGCTCTTTAGCCTCTTCTAATTCGATCATAACTTTCATACACATACCATCCCTATTTTTCTTCTCTAAATGCTTTCATTATTTTGCCTCTAGTGTATCGACAATCGCAAACATTGTCAAAATAATCTACATAAAAGAGGGACGGTCTTTTTAACAGCTTGACGTGTTAAAAAGATCGTCCCCCCTTTATGTCTTAAAGAGGCTTTGCACGCAATTTTTCAATCTCTACTTTGCCTTTTTCACGATAAACCTCCAGTTTCCGATACGCTTCCTCGATCCGGATAAGTTCCTTTCCCACTGCGATGATGACATTAGGATGACAGTAATCCACGAGCAGACGGCTTTGAGGGCTGATCTGAACAAAGGTCGTGCTGATCTCTGACCCCCCAAGTTCCCGGATACTGGCTTTCCCGCCGATGAATAGCTTCCCTCCGCGGCATACTCCTTCGATTGTAGCATCCCCGGCAACCCGAATCTCAGAATTATAAGTCCCTTTCTGACAAGTAAAAGAACCGCCGCATTCAATGGTCGCCCCCTGAATATAATTAACCACCAGGCTGAGTTTCTCAGGAACTTCCAACGTCAAGGTTTCAATAAATCCTTCGAGCGCTTGATCCACTCGCTGCAGAAAAGACAACGATTGAGGTTCTAAAGGGCCTAATCCTGATAAAAACCGTTTGGCAGTCCGTATCGCAACAAGCAAGGCTTCCGTAATCAATTGATCGTCTGTATGGGCTGAAATGAAACTCTCCAGCCGGCCGGTAACTTTAGGCAGTTCCGGGAATTGCTTTTCCAAAACGATTTTTAGACATAGCCCGGGTTTGACGTTAGCCACACCCGCTGACTTTATCAACTCCGCTGTCCTTACCAGACAGGAATTCAATTGCTCTCTCAACTCTGTCACGCTGCGGAGAAGTTCAGAATGTACCACAAATTTTTCCCCGATCACAACCTTCCCGCCGATCAAGTTCTGTTGAATTTTTGCCCCTTTCTCAGCCCGAATCTCGGCATGAGACGCTGACCCTCTGATTTCCAGCATTCCACCGGCGAAAATCCTCAAACCGTCTTGAACGTTTCCCCCAATGTAAACATCCCCCGGAAACTCAATGCTTCCGGTTGCTAAATCAACATCTTGATTAAGAACATAAACATTTTCCACCATGTAAGTTCTTTCATCACTGCGGATAGGTCGGCCTGCACAGGTGGCAAGCACTTCAAGACCATCCTCGGAAAGGCGGACATTTTTCTTTAAACGAAACTGGAAGTCTTTAGGAGTAGCAACGGAGTATACCTTGCCAAATACGTCCATGCCAGGTACTCCGGGCTTGGCTGGAATTTTGCGTGCCAATACTTCTCCTTCTTTAACGAGCTGGACTTTTGAAGCAAAAAAGTCAATTTTTTTCCGCTCATCTTCCTGGACTTGCAAATCATCAGCCGCAACAAAATTTTCCAACTGAGCGTTCTCGGAAGGTACCGGTGCCTTGGCAACGGCAATCTCGACTTCCTGGACACCCTTAACGGCTGATATCTCACTCCAGCACTCAGGGCGATAGCCATAAATGACTTTCAGATTTTTCAGGTCGGCCAGCAGCTTTGCTTCATCCCATATTTCCCCCTGGTCTTGTGACTCTTCCCAGACTACAAGCTTTTCCAAGCATATTTCTTCAAGACCAGAGGGGTCTTGGGGAAGAACATAACGTCCTCCTAACTCATGCTTCACTTTGGCCACCACCAACATCCCATAAAACCGAACTTCCAACTCCCAGGTCAAATTCTCCGCCTTGGTGACAGGGCAGAATTCTATGATATCTCCCCTATTGGCCTGAAACGGCCAATCTTGAACCGTTCCATTTAACCGGAGCTCCCCGACTCGCGCACAGGGAACGATGGTTTTCATCCCCTCTTCAGGAATAATAAGGTATTTGTTGTCGGACTGGATAGCTTGGGAATGCCCATGAACGACCTCTTCTGGCATGTTAATTACCCCACTTTGCCTATAACTATTTTAATAATCATACCAGTTATTATCCCTTGAACACATAGGTCTTAAGTCCTATGGACTTCCAATATAAAGAAAATCAAGCCGGCGCAGGCGGGCTGCCCGGTTGCTTAGTAATCAAATATTTGATACCCTGAGGACTTGCGGCCATTGGGATCTTCGCTGTTTCCGGGTACTTGGGGTAAAGGCTTATTGGGAGTTGGAACGATGGGTTTTAATAAATCGACCGTCTCTTGATCAATAACCTTATCCGTAGTCAATCCTTGGTCTAAATTCCTGACTACCTGTTTAACCTCAAGGGGATCAATCTGCCAGTAGCTCACCCCATCAACCTCTAAAAAGGAACCCGGAAGAGTTTGGGAAATCACATTCGAACTGTTAAATCCTACGGCGGCTTTAGCTACGGTCAGGATATCCCCGGCTTGCAAATTTGTCGCAACCGCTTGCATTAATTGAGGAATGAGGTACGGCAGTTTGGGCAATGTGCTCAGTTGGAACATCTCTTTGGCCACTGCTTTTAAAACGACCTGCTGCCTGGCTGTCCGTGAGATATCTGACAAGGCATCATGGCGAAAACGAGCATACTGTAATGCTTTCGAGCCGTCAAGACGCTGCAGCCCTTTATGTAAGTTGATATAGCCATCCTCCTCATCTCCTGTCTCATAATACATATCTTTCTCGACGTTAACCGTGATTCCTCCTAAAGTATCAATGATCTTCTTAAAACCTTGAAAGTTAGTCTGAATGTAGCCTGAAATCTTCTCACCGGTTAAATCTTCAACACTTTTTTGTAAAGTCACCATATCAGTTAACGCTAAAATTGCATTAATTTTAACATAGCCATGGCCTGCCAGGAATAATCGCGTATCGCGAGGAATTGAGAGTAAACTTATCCTTTCTGTTTGCGGATCAATCCTCGCCACTATCAGGGAATCGGTATTGAATTTTGTTTCCTCAGGCCTTTGGTCAGCTCCAATCAATAAAATGCTGACCGGATTGCTGAACCCATCCTGCGCAGAAGAAATTAAGCCTCCACCGGACAAAGTTGTCCCAATACCCATGAATCCTTTATATCCGTTAAACCCTAATACCAATATTCCCAAAAAAACAGCAGTTACCAACACCGAGATCCATTTTTTTTGCACTCCAAACAACTCCATTATAAAAACTAACATCTTTTTACCATTATAACCAACTTTATGATAACGAAGAATCATATTACCCTAAGAAATAAAAAAATCTCAGGAAAAGTTAACTTTCCTGAGATAAAAGAATAACAATACTATTTATACTAAAACCTCTTGCTCTCTAAAATCACTGGTTAAAGGAAGTTCCATCAAGCGGTCTATGAAACCGTCCCCAAAGAGCATGACAAAATATAAAGGATTTAATACCCGCTCTTGTCTTGAGCTGTTGGGGGTAAGGCCACCTTCCAGCATTTGCAGGCGCTGAAGGATGTAGCTGCACTTTTTCCGCTGAGCTTGCCAGAGTTTTTTCTTCAGGTATTCTAATTGAAAGTCAACCTTTGCCTGGTTGCGAATCAGCCATTCGTGAACATTAGCATGAATTTCCTCGAAAGGTTCCAGTTCGGCATAACCGCTTTGGATGACCGCCCGCAAACGCTGCAACCGCTCATCAATGTCCAAGGAATCCTGGGCCCGAATCAAGCCCTCTTTGTAAGACCCCAATCCCTGATAAACATTCTCAAGGGTCAATCCTTCTTTAACCAACGTTTTCTGCCAGGCAGGGGTAACGATAACCCCGGACAAGCGGGGAAATAAAATCGGCATTACGAAGCCAAAGGTCGAGAAGACTTGCCCCAACTGCGCCCAGTAATTTAATTCCCCGGGACCCGGAACATAGGCCAAGGTAGGAAACAAAAATTCCTGAACAACCGGACGGGTTACAACATTAGGAGAAAACCGCTCAGGAGCCTGTGCCAGCAAGGCGCTCAAAGCATCCAAGTCCCAGGTTTCTTCCTGACCTCTTAAGTAAAACACCCGTTCCTGCTCCAGGATTGCCCGGCGTTCAGGATTGGCCAGGAATAAGTTCACTTCCCCTCCTAAAGGCTGGATTTGGGCTTGAAAGCCTAATTCTACCCATGCTTTCGTACGCTCGGCCAAGGCTTCCCGAACATCGTTATGCATTTTCAAAATCTGTTCATACATCGGAGCAGCAAGCTGCTTGAATTCCGGCAGCATGGGATCAAAAAAGATGAGGCCCCACTTTTTCAGCAGCCATTGCAACGTCAAGGCAAACCATTGACTCAAATTTTCGGCTTGATCGAGGAATTGACGGCAATGTTTAAATACGTAGGTCTTAAATTCACCGTCCGGCATCTCTCGAAACTGATCCTCCAGCACCTCCCATGACGGGACCGGCTGTGAGCCCACCGATTTCCCTTCTCCGTCACCCGGCAGGGTGCAGGGAAAAGGTTTTCCGGCTGAATTTAAAAAATAGGTTTTTTGAATTTCCAACCAATCGTGATCCTCGCCGGCTATCCAAAAAATCGGCACCACAGGTCGTCCCAGCTTTTCCCGCTGCTCTTGCGCTAAACGAATCGTTGTGACAGCCTTATATAAGGTATACAGAGGGCCGGTTAAAATACCTGCTTGTTGCCCGGTAATAACCGCCAAGGTTTCTTTATGTCTCAATTCTTCAATCATTTGCAGGGTTACCGCGCTTGCTCCCAGGAACTCATGGTACGCTTTCAAGCCATCAGCTAAACGCTCCCTGGAATAATTTCTCGTAGTTAAATATTCGGCACGCTCTGCGAAGCTCTCTTGCCGTTTGGGGTCTCCACTAGGGAAAAAAGAAGCTACTTGTTCAAAACAAGTAGCCATGGTTTGCATTGGATCTCTCATATCTTATCCTCCCCGCTACCTTCCAGTACACGGTATTTTATCATGCGTGCATAGAAATCGCAATTCTGCCGGCCTGACCTGTTCGAACTCGTCCGATGACCGCAGCCGCCGGTGTTCGGAAAGCGGTCAACAGTTTAATTAAACTCTCCAAACGATCTTCCTGAACAGCTATGAGAAGCCCGCCCGAAGTAATAGCATCACAGAGTACAAGCCGCAGTTCTTCAGAAACATCTTGCGCAAAACTAATCTTACCTTCCAAATGCCGCTGATTGGCACGGGTTCCCCCGGGTATTGCCTTTTGTTGAATGCAGCCCCACACACTCTCCAGCACGGGTACAGCCTCAGCATATACTTCCCCGCCTAAACCGCTCGCCAAAAGCATCTCATGTAAATGCCCCAAAAGTCCAAAGCCTGTCACATCTGTTACGGCATGAACTCCGACCCTTATGGCTGCTTCAGCCGCTGCTTTGTTAAGGGTCGCCATGACCTGAATAACTTCTTGTTCCGCTTCCGCCGCAACAATCCCGCGCTTGATTCCAGTAGTGATGATCCCTACGCCAAGCGGCTTGGTGAGCACTAAGTAGTCATCTGGCCGGGCCTGAGAATTAGAAAGGACTTGATCCGGGTGAACAAGGCCGGTTACAGAAAGTCCATATTTCGGCTCGGAATCGTCGATAGAATGTCCGCCAACCAGAACTGCTCCGGCCTCACGTATTTTCTCGCTCCCGCCTTGAAGAATTCTGGCCAAAATTTCCATCTTCAATTTTCCCACCGGAAAGGACACTAAGTTCATGGCTGTTAAAGGTTTGGCGCCCATGGCGTAGAGATCGCTTAGTGCATTGGCGGCAGCAATCTGCCCAAAAGCATAGGGATCATCTACGACAGGAGTAAAGAAATCCACACTTTGAACAATGGCTTGTTCGGCATTGAGGCGGTAAACTCCGGCATCATCCGAAGTTTCCAGACCTACCAGCAAATTAGCATCTTCTTGATTAGGAGGTAAATGGCACAAAACTTGTGCCAGGTCAGCGGGACCTATTTTGCATCCTCAGCCGGCCTTGGTCGACAACTGGGTCAGTCGAACTTTATCTTGGACTGTTTCAAATCCCAGATCCATTCGTTACACCTTCTCCAACATACGCATTTATGAACACTCTGCATCATCCGCTAGTTATAGTTTCATTGTACAACACATCAGACGGACTTACAAATAAGGCCAAAAAAGCCTTGGCTTAGGCCGAACTTGCGAGAGCAGAAGCCGTTAGTTTATTTCCAATCTTGCAGACGTTGGGCGATGTCCTCTATATCCCCGGCAAGCAGGGTTCGTCCATCGAAAAGAATCCAGTCTTTCTGGATGCGGCTTAAAATGGCCACAGAGCCCCTACGCAAAAATTTTTCCAACTCAAGGACACTTCCTTGTTTGGGGCGGACAGCGCAGACCCAAGTGGGGAGATTAACGGTTGGCCAAGCCCCTCCTCCCACTTGAGAGGCGTCTTCTTTTAATTCAACCGCAATCGCTGTATTAGACTCTAAAGCAGCTTTTAGTTTTTCCGCCGCAGACTTTAAATGGTCTAAAGAATAAGAGAGCATTCTCCAGACAGGAATAGACTCTCCATCCCCATTTTGGTACATGCGAAGAGTTCCTTCTAAAGCGGCTAAAGTCAGCTTGTCAATTCTCAAAGCTCTCGTCAGTTGATTTGCTCTCAGGCGTTCGAGATAATTCCGCCGCCCCACAATAATTCCTGCCTGCGGACCGCCCAACAGCTTATCTCCGCTGAAGCTGACAAGGTCAAGCCCCGATTTTACGCTTTGTTGAATCGTCGGTTCAGGAGGAAAGCCAAGACTTGCCCCATCAAAAAAGCTCCCGCTTCCCAGATCCTCCAGCACAGGAATTCCGTATTTCTTTCCCAGTTCAACCAACTCCGCACCTGAAACAGCATGGGTGAACCCTTCGATTCTGTAGTTACTGGTGTGAACTTTTAATAAAAGAGCGGTCTCTGAATTAATCGCAGCTTCATAATCCTTATACCAGGTTTTGTTTGTGCTTCCTACTTCAACGAGCTGTGCACCGCCTGCCTTTAAAACCTCGGGAATTCGGAAAGAACCGCCAACTTCAACTAATTCGCCGCGGGAAACAATCACTTCTTTACCGAGAGCAAAGGTATTCATCATGAGCAGTACGGCCGCTGCGTTGTTATTGACCACCATTGCCGCTTCGGCCCCTGTGAGCTGGCAAAGCAGTTGCTCAACATGGACATAGCGCGAGCCCCGTTCCCCTGTTTCAATATTTAATTCCAGATTGCTGTATCTCTCCGCTTGAGCCGCGACATGGCGTGCAGCCTCAGGAGCAAGGAGGGCTCTGCCACAGTTTGTATGTAAGACAACTCCTGTGGCGTTAATCACGCGGCGCAAACTCGTTTCCGGAAACATCAAAACTTGAAGAAGCTCCTTCTTTAGCCAAGGCCAGAGAGCGGATTCATAATCCGCGAAGGAACTTGAGATATTTCGGTAGACATTTTCTCTTGCTTTTTGTAAAACCTGTCGAACGCAATGAGTTAGGCGTGGCAGGTCTCTTTTATTCGCCAAGAAAGGACTGAATTCCGCTTCGGTTTCCAGCTGTGCCAGCACCTCGTGCACCGCGGGAAGTGCCCTTAAACGCCTTTGTTTTTCTTCTTCCACTGTTTGACACCCCTTACAGGCCGTTTCTCAATCCCTCAATTATCCTGAAGCGACCCGCACACTTTTTAGGATTTCAACATCCAAGTTGGCATATGATATAAGCACAAGCTTATTCGAGGAGGAATTACATGTCAAGCATTAACTCAACTCCGTCACAGAAGCAGCCAGTCCAACAAGCCGTTATCATTGCCTTCTCCGATCTTACACGCAAAAAGAACCGCTTTCAGCCCTGTATTTTCTGCGGTGAAACTATCAAAGTTCATAAATTCAAGGGCAAAAATGTTTGTACCCGTTGCCTGCACCAGATACCGGCGATTTTCTCCTTTGCTTAAGGCTAAAGATTCAGCTTAATATGTACAGCCTTCCACCTCTCGGCAAGGTTGATGAACTAAAAAGGGTCTCCTTAATTTAAAGAGCCTTCCATCACTCTATGTTGTGGAAGGCTCTGTCTTTCAGATAGCTCGCCACTATCTTATTGAAATTTTAAAATCTGGCAGCTTACGAAAGCTTGTTGAACGATTCATTAAGTGTCTGTACAGCTTTAACCGGAATAATCTCCTTCCCATGTTCGGTCAAAAAGGCACTCGTCGTAGCCACAATCTCTCCATATTCGTCAAGAATGGCTTCAGCCATAAGTCTCTTTTTGCCTGTTCCTATTCGGCTGAGGATAAGGTAATACTCGCCTTCGAACAGATAAAGGCTGGAACGTAGTTGACTAAATTCCGGCAATCTTCCCACAGCGGAAACCACATCTTCAAAATCAGCAAAAACATACACTAACTCCGTAACCCGGCTCTTTACGGGTTTACGGGCAGCTTTCTCCTTGACCAATCCTTCAAGCTGTTGTTCTTCTTGTTTCATAATAGTGATAACAAATTCGTCGTTTGTTGCCACTGTCGCTTGAATCCAAAAAGGTTGATCCAGATTGAATTCCACTTCTTCCCTTGCTTGCGCAATGAGTTCCCAAAACAGTTGCTCCGTTTTCGCTGATCGTTGGAATAAATCAGCCATCGTAATATCCCTGTCAGTTAATTCTGTCAAGGAGATAAAGATGCGGATGGTATGCTCATTAACCTTTTGTACACGCATATCCCCACTCTCCTTTCCGCATCAAGTTCTTACCCTATCTTATTCCCATTATATCATATTACGCCATTACTTTTTCAGTTAATTCCATGGATTTTGACGATCTTTATCAGCCAAACTGCATAAGTTGATAAGTGCAGCTAAATCGTCCGGTCCCTATCCGGAAAGCTCCGAAACAGAACTCCGGAACTAACATGCTTAATTCCCTTAGAAGGTGAGATCCCAGGCAATGCTATATAGTCTTGCCCATTTAAGCCATCGGCAATCATTGAGAAGCTCCCGGATAGCCTAAAGCAAACTCCCGACACGTTCGCAGCGCACAACTTCTTTGCGGACCGGAAGGTACATCAATTTGACCTGGTCTTCCAGCTTCAAGTTTTCATAGATGTTCTTATCAACGTACAGCTGTTGTTGTTCCGAACCGCTGCGAACCTCTAAGCTATAAGTTCCGGATGTTGAATCAAAGGTTTTACCCTGTACCAAACCTTGCAGAAATCCGGGTTGAGCCAGCCAGTCCGGCTGGGATGAAAACAACAGCTGGGTATAAATTCCTAAAACGCCGGCTAAAAGGACTGTCTTGCCAAATAGCACCAGGAAGCCCCAAGCATCTCGTTCATAACGAAATGTCCTTAAAACCTTCCCGCCAATTCGGAAGAGGACAAAGATCCATATCAAAATGAGCACAACCATGTTTGGCCAGGTCGTACTCCACAGATAACGATAGTAATCTACCATAGTGAGCCCCTTTAGTGAAGCGTTTATGTTTACGTCGGAAAAACATCTATTCCGCTTTAGCGATTTGCTCCTTGCCAGCACCGCAACTCGGACATTGTTTGGGGCGGCAACGTCCTTCAGACGTGGCGTTACATTGGGTACATTGCCAAATTGCCATGATGATCTTCCTCCTCAAGTTTAGTTTAACTTTAGTTATTCCAAATGATTTAGGAATAATTCTAAAGTTAATCAGATTCTATATATTTTCCCGGACAATGTCAATATTTTTATTCAAATGCTTACACAGTAAATAGGCCCGGATCTTTTTCAGATACGGGCGTGTCCATAGTTGTTAATTTTATGATCACAACGCTGAAGGCATATCCAGCGTATATATATTTCCGGAGGAATCAACAACTTTAAGCTGAAGTTTCTTGCCGCTCAATTTGCTTGGCAATTTCGCGCTAAAGTTATTGTTTTTGTCAGGTTTGGCCGTTGCGAGCAGAACCGGAGCCGCCGGAACAGTATCGTAGATATAAACCGTCGCATCGCTGTTGACCGATCCCGCAATAGTTTTAGTCGTGGTATCAATTCCATTTAATATCCCTGATGTCGTATCCTGAGCAGGCTGAGTAATTTTAAGCCCAAGCTGCTCAATCGGTTCTTCCACATTAACCGGGTCAAGCGGACCGGACATTTGACCCTTGGAGACAGTCAATTTATAGCTGTGTTTTTTATAGAGCGAATTGTCCTTGCTGTCAACAGACAACGTGTAACTTCCGGTAGGCAAAAGAACTGAGAAGTTCCCGTCACTGTCCGTTGTCGTCGTCCAAGTTGACGTCGTATTAGATACCTCTACCGCTATGCCCCAGGTTTCATCCGGTGTTACGCTGCCTCCTATTGTACCCGATTTGCCGCTTACTACTCCCGCGTCTGTGGGCATAGCCAGAGTTGTTGTCTTGGCAGTGGAGGTACCTTTCGTTGGCAGAGTAATTTTAGGCAGCTTAGTCGTTTGCACCGTCAGGATACCCTTAGACACCCTGTAATATTTAAGATAATAGTCGCCATTGGTATACATATTAAACGTATACTTTCCATTAGCATAATCACTGGTAGACGGCCCTTCACTATTGCCATTGGGATCTATCAAAGACAACGAGCCGGAGAGATCACTGGGAGAACTGGGTTTTACATCATAATTAAGAGTAACAACGAGATTTGAGCCAATCAAAGGGGTTACCGTAAAAGGCACAATAATCGTCCCGTTAAGTTTTTGGCCGGATTGAGAAGATACTCCGCTTGTAATATATAAATTATAATCCCCGCCGACATAACTGCCCGACGGTAAAACCCGCACAGAAAGCCCATCATCTGAAAGTTTCGCTGTCGTTCCGACTTTCTTTTGTTTGCTGTCGGTTACGTAGATAGTGCTGTTATTGACACTTGAACTCAACAAGGGATTGTTAAAGGAAATCGTCCAGATCTTATTGATTTCTGTTGTAGTTTTTGACGACCAGATCGTAAACCCTGTGTTTCCGGCGCTTGAAGAAGCCGCAAAGGCAGGCGAAGAGAATAAAACTATTCCGCTGATTATTAAAAGGCAAGCTAGCCACCGGGTTTTTTTTACCACGATACCATCCTTCCTTGGAGAAACACCATAGTTAAGCTTTCCAATCTTTTTGCTCCAACCCATTCATGATCTTTTGCACATAAGCCTGAGTTTCTTTATAGGGGGGAATCCCCTGGTATTTTGCCACGGCGCCCGGCCCCGCATTGTAGGCGGCCAGAGCCAGAGGAACATTGCCCTGGTAGCGTTCCAGCAAATCCTTTAAAAAATGCGTTCCTCCATCCAGGTTTTGCGTTGCGTCATAAGCGTTTTGCACGCCATAAGAAGCGGCCGTTCCCGGCATCAACTGCATTAAGCCCATTGCCCCGACCGCTGATGTTGCCTGGGAATCGTACCCGGACTCCGCTTTAACAACCTGCTGAATCAGGCTGGGATCAATCCCATATTTTTGAGCCATGAAATTAATAGTTTGGTTTATCGAACCGACATTTTCACCTTTAAAAGAAGAGGAATTCGAGAAACTATTAAGCCTTGTGTTGACTGCTGTCCCCGCCCCAGAGCCGTCAGACCCTTGTGAAGAATTCATATCACTCGCCAGAGCAACCTGAAGCAAGGCCGCAAAGAGCAATGAATTTGAATTGCCGCCTTCTCCCAAACTCCCTAGCGAGCCGGCTTGATCAGTTTGAGCAGTTTGCCATGAGGCATTCAGCTGCTGAAATCGCAATAAAAGAAGCATCTGGGCGATATCCATTTCTCAGACCTCCTTCCGCCCGTTATTTGCAAAGGCTTAAACTTCTAGTGGCCGGTCGTAAGTTCACTTAATTTCCGAACCTCATTGCTTTCCAAAATCTTTTCCGGTATAAGTTTCAAAATAATTCGATCCGGAAGATTGACGATGCCGCCAATAAATGGAGCGGTAACAAGGGGCGGCGGCGGAACAATATTTTCTAAGATCCGCACCTCCCGAACTTGATCCACGGCAAACCCTACCTGATTGCCATGGATTTCAGTGATTAAAGCAAAGGTACTTTCAACCGTTTTGTCCACCCCAAAGCGAACGTTCAAATCAATCAAAGGGATTGCCATACCCCTCAGATTGATAAGACCCCGTACATAAGAAGGCGCTTTAGGAATCGTACGCACCTCGCTTAAAGAGGTAATTTCCCGAACAACCTCAATAGGCATAGCATATTCTTCTTGTCCTAAAGTAAATATAACAACTTGAACCGACGTGTTAACCACATCCTCTACTATATCTTGCCGACATCATTGACCGCTTTTCCCAACATATCGTCTTGAGTCTGGATTACTTTTTGGTTCGCCTCATAGGCTTTCATAACCGTCATCATTCGAATCATTTGTCCTGAAAGATCAACATTGGAAGCTTCTACCGAACCCTGAAGGATTTTAGGATCAGCCGAGACTTGAACCGGCTGAGACGAGTTATACAAGGATTGTCCTTCACGTGTCAGGGCATCTGCCGGGATCTCCACGACACGGAGACGGTCCACAACTTGTCCGTTATCCATAACCGTGCCGTCTTCTTTAACCGTAAATTCAGAACTGAGGGGGCCAATAGGCCCCCTTTGACCCAAAAGGGCATTGCCATCCGACGTTAAGAGCGTCCCGTTGCTATCAAGGTGAAAATGCCCGTTACGCGTATAGCGTTCCCCTCCCGCAGTCTGAACCACAAAATACCCCGGCGAGGTTAAAGCTAAATCGGTTTTTTGGTCCGTACTCTGCAGCGAGCCTTGAATATTAAACAAACCGGCACGGACTACCCCAACCCCGGTCCCCATCCCTCCGATGGGAGCAACCTCGGAAGCTTGGCTCCCTCCCAGACGTTCAATGAACATGGAAGGAAAAGAACTGTTGCTGGCGAGTTCTTCTTTATAACCGGGTGTCTTCGTATTAGCAACATTGTCACCGATAATTTCGCTCTGTGCTTCAGCCGCTAACATACCCGAGGCCGAAGCATATAATCCTCTAATCACCCTTGACCCCGCCTTTTCACGTATTCGGAATTTCTATGCTCTTTACTTAATAACCAACTTCAGCAGATCTAATTGAGAAGAAAGTGCGCGGGTGAGAGATTCGTAATAAAGGCCGTTTTCCGCCACATTAGTCATTTCACGGTCAATATCCACGTTATTGCCATCGTTGCGCAGCGTCGTTGATTGATCAGTTACAATCCTCAGGCTATTGCTGTCAATAACCCCGGGCAGGTGCTTCTGGGCCGTCATTTTCATGGAAAGAGGGGCCCCGCTCTTGTCCCCTAAAGCCTCTTTCATCACCGACTGAAAATCAACATCGGAGCGCTTAAAATTCGGAGTATCCACATTAGCTACGTTATTAGCCAAAACTTGCTGCCGCATATTCGAAGCATTAAGCCCCTTCTGCAAAACGTTTAAAACCACACCGTCCAACCACCCGGACATCTTCTTACCTCCTCAATGTGTCGGCAATTCCCAGCATCTGATCCCCATCTGAAACTAAGCGGGCATTCATCTGATAAGCCCGCTGGGCTTGGAGGAGATCTGTCATGGAAACAGCTAAATCAACATTGGATTGTTCTAAAGACTGACTGCGAATCGTCCCCAAAGTCTGATTTCCGACGGTACCGCCCGGCTGTCCAACCTGGGGCGCTCCGGAATTTGCGGTAGGCACAAAAAGGTTGTCCTCAGTCGCCTCTAAGCCTTCCGGATTCTGAAACCCGGTAAGCGTAATTTGGCCCAGTACAGTTTCTTTTCCTGCCACCAGGCCCCTTATTTCACCGTTCTCTTTCACAACTAAGCTCGCCGCATCGGCAGGAATCTGAATCTTTGGCTGTACGACATTCCCGCGAATATCGGTAAGCAACCCCGACTCGTCTGTGCGAAATTGACCCGCTCGGGTGTAGCCTGTGGTTCCGTCCGGAGTTTTGACCTCGAAAAATCCTGAGCCGGAAATACCTAAATCCAAAGGCTGATCTGTAGGAACCAAAGTACCTTGTTGGAAATTGGTCCCCATAGCCATGTACATTACCCCGACTCCCACGTTCAAAGGAACCGGGTTGGCATTTCCCCCGTTGTTTGCGTTCACCGGGCGGACTGCTGTCGCCAACGTCTCAGCAAAGTCTGCCTGACTCGCTTTAAATCCGGAGGTGTCCACATTAGCCAAATTATTTCCAATCATATCTATAGCTTCCTGCTGAGCCCGAATCCCTGACGCAGCAGTTCCGATGAGCTGCATGAACACCCCTCCGTGTTTTAACTATTGTCCAGACTTCCGGCTTGGAATTAATTAATTAACAAATGCTTTATTGCCGTTTGAGGTCGATCAATTCCTGCAAGAGAGAATCCGATACCGTAATAACCCGGGAATTGGCCTGGAAACCACGCTGGGCCACAATCATATTTGTCATTTCCTGAGAAAGGTCGACGTTGGACATTTCGACGCTTCCCGTGGTAATTGTGCCGGTTCCATTGTCTCCCGCCGCTCCAAGAGTAGCAGTGCCTGAGTTATTTGTCGGACGATAAAAGCTTCCTCCAATATTCTCCAATCCAGAGGCATTGGCGAAATTAGCTATGGCGATTTGACCAATCTTATGAGTTGTGGACTGTCCATAAGTCGCGGATGTAGTGTCATTGTCTGTATAAACTCCGGTGATGATCCCATTCTGATCAATACTATAGCTTGTCAGGGCTCCATCACTCCCCGTATTGCCAAAGGCTGTATCGCCAATTTTGATTTTGATATTGCTTAAAGTACTAAAATCAGGGGTGTCCGTGCTGGCAGGATCAGCATCATACATTTGGCCTTGCACAATCGCACCGGTTGCAGGATCAACTAAATTACCGTCTCCATCAAGAGTAAAGGCTCCGGCCCGAGAATAAACAGTCTGACCCGCATTATCCAAGACAAAGAATCCATTATCTCCATCAATCATCATATCCGTAGGGTTCCCTGTAGTCTGAGAACTTCCCGCAGTCATGATTTGGTCAATCGAACCCAAAGTAGCCCCCAAACCAACCTGCATCGGGTTTGTTCCCCCATAAAGCGCCGGATCATTGGTGTCCGGTGAAGACGCTCCTTTTAATGATTGGCTCAAAGCTGTGGCAAAGGTCACCCGGCTCTTTTTAAAACCCGTTGTGTTGACATTGGCTATGTTATTTCCTATGACATCCATCATTGTTTGATGGTTTTTCAATCCTGAAATTGCCGAATAAAGTGAACGCATCATAGTGCGAATTCCTCCTCTTTGTGTGCACAGGGCATCCTAAAAACAGTCACCGCAATCAGCAGCGTTTATGGATTATCGGAAGTCGAACTATCAGTCCCCGACGTATCTGTTGCCGATGTATCCGTCGTCGATGTACCTGTCGTTGTATCGTCAGCGGGCTGCTGATTTTGGACTTGCGTAATCAGGCCGACTTCCAGATCCACGAGAGTTCCGTCCGTTTTGCGAACTTGCAACTGAGGATCGCCGTCAATCCATTTTACCGCTTCCACGGTACCGTCGATTTCGGTCTTGCCGTCCGTATCTATTCCACTTACCCATTTGCCAATCAAAGCAGCCCCTTCAAGAATGGCCGACTGTTGGGAATAATAGGTCATCGTTTGGCTCAACGTGTCCATAGATGTGGCAATATTAGTCATCTGTTCCAAGGAACTAAATTGAGCCATTTCCGCGATAGACTGGGTATCATCCATAGGATTCATGGGATCTTGATTTTGCATCTGCGCCACCAACAGTTTGAGAAAATCGTCTTTTCCCAGCGCATCACTGGAGGTGGTCGATGTTCCCTGACTTCCGCTCGAAGAGCCTGCCCCGGTTGTAGAATTTGTTCCACCAACTGTACTCATGCTTCCTCCTATGCCGTAACATCAATTTGACTGCTCCCCTTCTGTTCCAGAGGAGGAGAGTTTGCAATTGTGGACAGAGAATCTTCGTCCTCATTTGAGACAACATTCCAGGGGATCATCTGCCGGGGGGCATCCCCCCGCTGGTTTTGTCTCTGCTCCCCGTCCATGCCCATGTTCAGCGTACCACAGCTTACTCCTTGTTCCGTAAGGGAATGGCGCAAATCTGAAAGATGGCTTTGAAGACCTTGTCTGGTATCTGCTTGCGACGCCTGAACTTCAAGATGAACCAGGCCGTTATCCCAGCGCAAATTAATGTGAATTTTCCCCAACTCAGCCGGGTGCAGTTGAATATCCAACTCTTTCAAATCCTGCTGCCTATTGGTCAGCTGCTCGCGCAGAACACTTGAAACCTGTTCCCAGACTGGAACTCCCCCGGTCTTTCCACTCGCTACGTTGACCGGTTCAGAGTTAGCCGTTACCCCTAAGGTATTGCTTGAGTTCTGTCCCAGCGTAGCAACCTCTGTATGGGATTCGGCAGAGCGCGGACTTTGGTTCTCTGTTATCTCTGATTTGGGCCGAATCGTTGTGAATAGTTTCGTATCTTTAGCTTGGGCTGCAATAGGTTCAAAACTGTTTTCTTTTGTCCGTTTTAAAGAAACATCCGAACTTTTCGGAGCTGTCGGAGCGGCATTAAGACCTTCAACCCGTTGATCCTGAACATCAGGCGCCGGTTTGCTCCCTCTGACATCAGCGGAAATCCCGCTGCCAGCGTTGGCGTCACTGGCCGCTGTCTTTAGCGTCTCCGCTGTCTTCGCCGTCTCGGATGACTGAGATGTTTTGGCTGACTGAAGTTCCTCAGATGACTGAGATACCTCGGATGATTGAGAGTTCCCGGATGACTGAGATACCTGGGATGACTGAAGTACCCCGGATGTCTGAGAAGTCTCAGATGTCTTCCAGGTTTGAACAAGATTTGTCAGCTCCCGGCTTAAACTCAGGATTTTTTTTTCTCTGGTTATTGAATCCTCCTGAGCTGAGCCGTCCGTGATTTCATTAGTCAGCTGCGCTAATAGTTCTAAGGCTTTGTCTCCCTGGACGTCCTTGATTATATTCTGACTGGATGCGCCGGCTGACGTTACGGTACCTGAGTAAGATTCCTGGGAATTAAAGTTTATGATCTTGTTGGCGATGTCTTGCTTAACCGCCAAGATTTCCTTACTGTCCGAATCTTGCGCAGCGCTCTGACTAAGAAGCTGCGTTACTCTCGCTAAACTTGAAGATGTCCCCCCAGATGACTTAATCTCTCCGGAAAGTACTTCCAAAAGTTCTGAAATTACCTGTCTATAATTATCCAATTCCGACCCTTGAGTTTTGGCAGCCAACATCCCTGTCGACGCTAAATCTCCATCCGCGGTCAAAGGAACTTCACCGGGCATTGTCAAATTCTGATTGCTGCCCGACAGTATGCCCCCTGAATTTGCTTTTAGGGCATCACTTGTTAAAGCCTTCCCAGTTCCCTGACCAATACTTCCGAAATTGGCTTCCTTGCCTGCCGGAAAGTTACTCTGAAGCAGCTGTGTGAGAAAAGGCAAGGCGAAATTGCCGTACCCCAACACCTTATCTGACGAATCGTCAGTGCTTTGTTGTGTGGCTGCGGAATCGCCCGGGCTCTCTAAGCCCTTTTTCCCAGACACGTGTTTGCTTGCTTTAGAGCTCTGCCCTTTCGGATCTGTACTCAGATTCAAAGAATTGCCAAGTATGTCTGCAAATGCAGCAGCGGCATCTTCAGGAGAATCCGTGGCCTTATCCCCTCTTGTTGTTGGTTTTCCCACCTTGTTTCCACTTTTGAGGGAATCCGAAAGGACATAAATACCTGCCATTAATCATCACCTCCAAACTAAACGAACTAATTACTCTATCGACATAATCCAGCAAAAACATTAGTGCTTTTGCTTTAGAATAACGTGCTTTTCTGCCGGCTGAGCTTTCCCCGCAAACGAGCAATTGCTTGAGAATGCAATTGGGAAATCCTGGATTCGGAAAGTTTTAAAACCGCGGCAATTTCTTTGAGGGTAAGCTCTTCTTGATAGTATAAAGCGATCACCAGCTTTTCTTTCTCCGGTAATTTCTCCACTGACGCAGCCAGAATCTGTTTCGTCTCTTCTTTTTCCACGTTCTGATAAGCTTCGGTTGCCCCGGGATCTTCGAGCAAATTAAGAGGAGTGCCATTGTTGTTGTTATCCCCTGTCCCGTCAACAGGCGGTTCGTCAAAAGAGGTTAAGGTTAAGATCTGGGCCTGTGCCAAAACCGTCTCAACTTCCTTAACTTCAAAATTCAGCAATTTGGCTACTTCTTCGGCGGTAGCCGCCCGTCCGAAACGATACTCCAACTCGGCAAAAGCGTCTTGAACACGTTTCACTTTTTGCCGGGCGGAATGAGGAACCCAGTCCATAGTTCTGAGTCCGTCAATCATGGCTCCACGAATGCGAATCGAAGCATAAGTCTCAAATTTCCACCCTCTGGCAACCTCGAACCGTTCTAATGCATCGAGTAACCCAAAGACACCATACCCAATGATATCATCCTCGTCGACATGGGGCGGAAGAGACATGGCTAAACGACCCGCAATACGCTTAACCAAAGGCAGGTATTGTTCGATGTGCTCCTGCTTCCAAGATCCTCTCGCAGCGATTTCATAGGCGTTTGGTATCAAGTTTTACTCACCTCCTACCCGATATTCGCGGTTTGATGCTCGCGGCCCGAAACACACACTGAATGTCGCAGTATCCTTTGCTTTCGAACCCTAAATGTCAAAGAGCAGCTCAATTATTCCCACCCCATGCGGCGCACAATGTCCGCTTTTCGTTTGCCATCCTCCAACCCTATGCTTAAACTCGGATCTACCTGACCGGGAAACAACGGTGCATCAGATTTTAAGCTTAGGGTCTCATCTCCCACGGAAAAGTCGATCACACCGCCGGGTTCAGGCGTCGAACCCGTCTCTTCTGCTTGCGGCTCAGGCAAAGAAGTCTTTTGAAAGGCCATTAATATGGCCGAAAGCAAAAGATATAAAATCCCAAAGGACAAGCCTGTGCGAACAACTAAGTCAAAAGATCTTACACCATTAACCCAGCTCAGCAAAACTACGATAGCGGCAATAGCGAGAGAGACGCGCAAGATCCAAATTTTAAACAACCCGCTCATTTGGGTGGTCATCAAATCACCTTTTCACCATGGTTTATTGTCCGAACTCTCAATTCACCAGTTCCTACGTCGAAATGAATTGTCCTGCCGAAACTTCCGCCAACGTCTGAGCTCAAAAGCGGAATCCCATATCTCTTCAATTCCTGTTCCACCGCCTCCGCATTCCTGTCTCCAATCTTTAGAACCGGAGGTTTGCCGGGAAATGAAAACATCTGAGCACCGCCGGCTATTTTAGCTTTTAAGCGGGAGGAGTTCGCTCCCATGAGCGAAATTTCTTTAAGCAATAACTCCATTGCCGTGTCGGCGTATTTAGCGGGATTTCCCCCGGCATTCCCATTGGCCGTAGGGAGCATAATATGGGCCATCCCTCCTACTTTAAGAAAAGGGTCATGAATGCAAATCCCAATACAAGACCCTAGGCCCGCAGTCAGCAATATGTCCGGGGATTTCGCCGTTTTAAAATCGGCCATCCCTACACTGATTACTCCATTCATAATCCCATAGCCCCCAACAATTTCTTCAATGATCCATCATCCGGTAAAAAGATGAATTGACCTTCGATCTTGGGAATTCCTGAAAGTTGAGTATCAATAAAGAGTATAGTATCATCCAATAGACCCTCTTCAAGTAAAATTGCATCCAGGCTCGCCCCAATCATATCCACCGCTATGGCAGGAACAGAGGGTTGAAGAGGAATGCCTGAGAATTGACTGAGAGCTATGAGAAACGAACTTACTAAAATATTGCCAACTTCTTTCAGAGCTGACTGTGCCATCTCATTTGTGAACAGGTCCATGGGCTCATCAGTACCGAACAAAGCCTGGACAACAATCTCAGCGCTCTCCACCGGAAAGAAAAAAACAGCTTTTCCCGGGGCTGTTCCTTCTACTTTCACATAGATAGTCACTTGAGGAGAATCCAGCTGACCTATGATTGGCGAAACACTTTCGAACGGTACTGCCCAAACTTCCGGAACAGACATATCAATCCGACGTTGCAAAAGGGTAGACAAAGCCGTCGCCGCATGCCCCGAGCCGATATTTCCTATTTCACGCAAGGCATCAAGTTGGAACTGTGTAATCTCCATTTTTATACCAACCCTTTCTTACGCATCGCCCTTTGTATTTCAAAAACGCATTTGACGATTCGATCCCGATCACGCTCTGGCAGATCATGAAACTCAACCGAAATACTGTAGTGTTTGCTGTCTTCTACCTTTTCCACCCGGCAAACACGAACAGGGGTTTGCAGTTCTCCATTCGGCAGGCTTAATTGAGCATAGAGCAATGACTTATTTTCCACATAGTCTTCTGTCGTAAAGCGCATTCCTCCGCCGCTTAAATCCAGCATAACAGCCTTTTTCAAATCACTGAGCCCTTCTTTGGTTACCATCCGGAAAGCCACGGGAAAAAAGGCTGGAACACGAACAAAACTGCGGCGCTGAACTTTAGCGATAGACTGCGGCAGTTCTAAAACAAAGATTGGCACAGGAATTGCGATTCTTTGCATAATTCTTCCTTCAAAGGAATAAGCGGCAACTTCATCCCAAAACGTCAGTTTGACCATCATTCCCTCACGTAAAGGGACAATCCCACTTTTGTCGAAAGGGGCGCCGACCATGAGAAGTCTTTCACCGACTTCTTCAATACGCGTCCGATAGTTTCCTTCATAATCCCCTTCAGGCACAGTCAATTCGACAGTAATTCCCGGCAAAAGCTTATTCTTATACGACAAGTCATCACCCCCAACTATGATATTCTATCTTCATTGTAAGAATAACGCTTTAAACCATAGTTATGTTTAAGGTAAGATTCACAGCCAGGGGAATTCAATACTCTAAAATGAGCGCAGCAGCTTGTTTAAAAAGCCTTTGACTCCGCCGGCTTGACGGGGAGGACTTTGATAAATTCCACTGACCTTGGAAGCAATCCACTGAATGCAGCGGTAGGCCGAGCTTTCCGGAAAGCTGATCCCTAAAGGGTCCTGCTGCATGACAGAGCATCCCACAAGCGGATCGTCATAAACCCAGCCCATAAAATTCAGCGATCCGTGTAAAAACTTTCTGACAGCGGTTTCCAGGCGGTTAAATGTAGCCTGGGCGTCATTTTCCGAGCGTACCCTATTAACAACAATGTGAATGGGGACCTCGCCCGCCTCTTTCCTCAGCGTTTTCAACAACCCGTAAGCATCGGTCAGAGCCGTAGGCTCCGGAGTTGTTACCATAATGATATCATCGGCAGCTTGTAAAAAGTTCGTAACGGTATACCCCAGCCCCGCTCCTGTATCGATAATCAGAAGGTCCGCCATTTTTTCCAACCGCCCCAGATTTAAAATCACATTGGACAATTTATCCCGATCTAAATTCGCTAAATTTTGGACACCTGACCCCCCCGGGATAATTCCTATACCGCGCGGACCCGTCAGCATAATTTCTTCTATCGTCTTCTCTCCGCATAACAAGTGCTCGACCGTATAGCGGGCAATCAGCCCAAAAGCAACATCCACATTCGCCAAACCCAAATCCCCGTCAAGAATGACCACCCGCTGACCGTACTCGGCCAGGGCCAAAGCCAAATTGACTGTAAGGCTCGTTTTCCCCACTCCGCCCTTACCGCTGGTGACGGCAATAACACGCATTTTACTCTTCTCTTTTTTAGCAAGAATTCGCAAAACACTTGCTTGATCATGCATGAGGCAATCCCTCCCCCAAAACATAGTGGGCAATACGTTCCGGAGTTGCAACCTCTATATCGTCGGGTACACTTTGACCGTTCGTCAAATAAGCCGTCGGCAAAGTCGTTTGCCCCAGTAAATTGATCAGAGAGCCGGCACGCGCTGTTTCATCCAGTTTCGTAAAAATAAAATGGCTCGTAAGACTCTCAAAACGCTTGTAAATCTGAATCTGATCTTCAACTTGCGTCGTGGCGCTCATAACAAGCATCGTAAAATCCGGCTGCGCCTGATCTAAAAAGGCACATAGTTCTGACATATGTAATTCGTGATGCGGGCTTCTTCCGGCAGTATCAATAAAAATAAGCTCTTTGTCAGCGTGAAGGTCAAGGGCCTCACGCAAACCCGAAGGCGTCATGACAACCTCTACCGGCACCCCTATAATTTCCCCGAAGGTTTTCAGCTGCTCCACTGCGGCGACCCGATAAGTATCGGCGGTTATCAAAGCAACTTTGCGCTTATCAATAATACTAAATCCCGCGGCTAACTTGCCAATCGTTGTCGTTTTCCCTACTCCGGTCGGGCCAATTAAAGCAACAACTCTCGGCTTGTCAATTCCCGGCTGAATCGGTCCGGTTTGACTGCAGATTTGACACACATTTCCTTCCAGTCGTTTGAAAACTTTGGTGTTATCCTCCCATTCCTCTTCGGTCAATGTCTGTTGTACCTGGCTCAGCAAACGATTGATAAGATAATCGCCAATACCACGTTCTTTTAAATAATTCATCCATTTTAAAAGAGTTAGCGGCCAAACGCTTTTTTCCTCCTTAAAACCTTCCATATGATTGTTCATTTTTTGTAAAATCAAGCGCATGGACCTAAGTTCTTCTTCCAGCACAGCGGAATGCTCCGCCGGAAAGGCCGAAGCAATTCTTTCATCTCTAACCGGCTTTTTCTCCTCCGCAATATTTCTATATCCTTTAACTTGAGCAATAACAGGAGTTTCTTCAATAGCCGCCGTAATCTCTACTTTCATTTTGCCAAAAAAACCAAGAAACCCGCCTTCCCGGAATTCACGAGTTTGCAGAATGACTGCTTCCGAACCCAGTTCCCGCTTGACCTTGCCCATCGTCTCGGCCACGCTATCGCCCACAAATCGTCTAACTCGCACGTTCTATCCCCACCATTCCTACAGCTTGAACTTGGACGTCTTGAACCAATTCGTTATAAGAAAGCACCAACAGCTGAGGGATTTGCCGCTCCGTAACCCGTTTTAGATTAATCCGCACGAGGGGAGCGCATACCAGCACAGGAGTATATCCTTTGAGAGTCACTTTTTCCACCTCTCGGGAGAGGCTTTGCATCAGGACCTGCAATACTTTAGGATCAAGAGTCAAATACGTGCCATAATCGGAAGGCTGTATACTGTCAAGAATCTGCTGCTCCACCTGAGGGTCCAGAGTCAGCACAGGCAATGTCTTGTCTTTTCCTAAAAGAGGCTGTAAAATCTGACGGGCTAAAGCCTGCCGCACATGTTCGGTCAAACGGTCCGTATCTTTAGTCGTATGGGCCTGATCGGCCAAAGTTTCCAGAATTGTGATCATATCGCGAATCGAAACCCTTTCACGCAACATATTGGAGAGGACTTTCTGAATTTGACCCAGACTGAGTAAATCCGGAATAAGCTCTTCAACCACAGCGGGAGCCTGCTCTTTAGCATGATCCACAAGGGTTTTGACATCTTGGCGATTGAGAATATTCCAAGCCTGAGCTTTAATCACTTCCGTTATATGAGTAGCCAATACCGTCGGTGCATCGACAACCATCCAGCCGCTAAGTTCAGCCTGCTCCCGGTACATGGCGCTGATCCATTTGGCATCAAGCCCAAAAGCCGGTTCCTTGGTCGGAGTACCCGGCAAAGACTCATCCTCAAAGCCATTGCTCATCGCCATATATTGCTCAGGCATAATCTCTCCGGTGGCCACTTCCGCTCCTCGAATTTTAATGTTGTATTGATTGGGCTGAAGATTCATATTGTCGCGCACGCGGATGACAGGAACAATAAATCCAAGCTCACTGGCAATTTGACGGCGGATAAGCACGATTCTATCGAGCAAATCTCCTCCTTGCTGCACATCAACTAAAGCAATCAAGGCATAACCAAGCTCCAGTTCCATATGGTCAATATGTAAGAGGTTCAAAACATTTTCCGGTTTTTTACTTTCTTCAATTTCCGAATTCCGGGCAGCTTCCGTATCCACAACATCGGAAACTTTAGATTTTCTCTCCAGCAATACTCCAGCCCCTACCAACACCGCCGCTACTAAGAACATGGGAACCGGCGGCAGGCCGAGAAGGCCCAGTACTACCAGCACCCCAGCCGTGATGTACATGGCCCGGGGATTTTGGAACATTTGTTTGCCCAGATCTTCTCCTAAGTTGCTGTCTGACGAAGCTCTGGTCACCACGAGTCCGGTCGCAGTGGAAATCAACAAGGCTGGAATCTGGGAAACAAGGCCGTCCCCAATCGTCAGCATCGTATACTTTTGCAGAGCATCCAGCAAGGGCAGCCCTTGCATGACAACGCCCGAGATAAACCCCCCGATAATATTAATGAACAAGATGACGATAGCGGCAATGGCATCCCCTTTGATAAACTTCGTGGAACCATCCATAGCTCCATAAAAATCCGCTTCGTTTTGAATCTCTTTGCGCCGCTCGCGAGCCTGCTGTTCATTAATTATACCCGCATTCAAGTCCGCATCAATAGCCATCTGCTTTCCGGGCATAGCGTCTAAAGTAAAACGTGCCGCTACCTCCGAAACCCGTTCCGCGCCTTTCGTAATAACTATAAATTGGACAATAACCAAAATCGCAAAAACAATGAAACCAACTACTATATTTCCCCGAATAACAAATTGGGCAAACTGCTGAATGACCTGACCGGCATAGCCATTTAAAAGAACCAAACGTGTCGTCGAAATGTTCAGGGACAAGCGGAACAAAGTCATAATCAGCAACAAGGAGGGCAGCGCGGAAAATTCCAGCGGTTCCACGGTGAAAACCGCCAGCATCAAGGTAAGCACTGAACCCGAAATATTCAAAGTGATCAAGATATCCAGTAAACTTGCAGGCAAGGGTACAACCATCATGACAACAATGCCCACAACTCCGATGGCCGTTAAAATGTCCCTGTTGTTCATGAGTCGATGCCTAAATGCGGTTGCCATAAACGCTTGTTCCCCCTTCCTGTTTATAAGCCAATTCGTTGTATGCTAACCTTCCGATGATTCCCATCATCAGGCATGTTTCTTCTTCTTCAAACGATAAACAAAGGCCAGAACCTCGGCGACCGCTTTATAGAGCTCCGCCGGGATGCTTTGCCCAATCTCTACTTGAGCGTAAAGAGCCCGGGCCAGCGGCTTGTTTTCCATGACCACCAAATCATACTCTTGCGCTAACATTTTCATGCGCAAGGCAACCTCATCTTGTCCTTTAGCGACGACAAAAGGGGCGCTTTGGACTTTCAAGTCATAACGCAGGGCAACCGCAAAATGTGTCGGGTTTGTAATCACGACATCCGCCTTTTTCATGTCCTGCATCATCCGGCGCATGGCCATAGCCCGCTGCCGTTTTTTAATTTCACCTTTGAGTTCCGGATTTCCTTCCGTTTGTTTATATTCCTGCTTTAATTCCTCATGAGACATGCGCAAATTCTTTTCATATTCCCACCGTTGATAGAGATAATCCAAGGCTGCCAGTCCAAAAAAGGAAATCGAGATATTCCAAGCCAGATCCGTCAGGGCTTGTCCTAAATAAACAGCCCCTTGCCCCACGTCCAGTTGCTGCAAAGCGGGATAAATATCCAGATGGTCGCGAACACTTGCGTAAAGAAAATAGCCAATCAAAATGACTTTCAGTAGGGATTTGGCCAGCTCAATCCAGGCCCGAACCCCAAACATCCGTTTGGCGCCACTAATCAGGCTTAAGCGGGATAATTGAGGCTTCATGGACTCTCCGGAAAAAAGTACTCCCACTTGAATGTAATTTGCCGCCAGAGCGATCAAAAATCCTGCGCCCATAATCGGCCAAACAATTTGAACTCCTAACCAAAGAATATTAAGCATCAGACTCGCCACAGAAGGCTCGGTCCAATCAGAGGAGAGTCCCAAAACATAAGGAAATAACTGCTCCATGCGCAGCAGCATGGACGGAAGCCAATATTTCAGGACGGAGACCAGCCCTAAAAGCATAAAGGCCGATATAACTTCCTGACTCTTAAAAACCTGACCTTTTTTACGCGCTTCCTGCCTGCGCCGGGGTGTGGCGGCGTGTTTTTTTTCACTCATTGTTTCCACCCCTGATAAAGCTGCAAAATCCAAGACATATTCAAGTTAAAAAGATGACTTACCGACTCTCCGAAAAAGGGAATCGCTAAAAATAAAAGAATGAAGCCGAAAATGATCTTAACCGGGAACACTACCGAAAAGATGTTCAATTGGGGAACGGTCCTCGACAAGAGCCCCACTCCGACATCGGAAACCAGAAGTGCTCCAAAGACCGGAATTGCCAATTGAATCGCCAGGGAAAAAACATGCCCGATCAATTGAGCGTAATAGAGATAACCGCCGGGTAAATTTGTAGGGTTAATGGGAATATAGGCGTAGCTTTTGACGAGAGCTACTATCAAATAATGATGCGCATTCGTAGCAAGCAAAAGCATAGTAGCCAGAACCATTTGAAAATTACCCATCATAGGGCTCTGTACGCCATAAACCGGATCTATCGAAGCCCCCATGGTAAAGCCCATTTGGAAATCAAGCAGCTGCCCCGCCCCTTGAAAAATCGCTGTCAGGGCGTAGATGACAAAGCCGATAACTAAGCCTACCAGTATTTCTTTAACCACCACAGCAATATAGGGCAGCAGTTCAGTAGGAATCAGGGGATGAGTGGCTGAGATCAAAGGATAGATAACCACGGACAAACTCCCGGCCAAACCGAGCTTTATCATAGTCGGAACTCCCCGGGCGCCAAATACCGGGGCTAACATAATCATGCCGGCCCAACGGAATAAAATCAACAAAAACAAGGAGAGGTTCCACTGAAGCACCTCCGCTATACCCAAATCTCTCCCCCCTTAACAGAAATCCGAAGTCCGAGGCCAGAAGTCCGAATTCACGACCATTGAAACACAAGCCTAGCGTCTCAGCTTACATGGCTCCGAAAGTCGATATTTGGGTTAGTAAATTCGAAGTATAGGCGGTCAAGACCGACAGCATCCAAGGACCTAATAAAATTAAGATAACCGCTACCGCGAGAACTTTAGGAATAAAGGAAAGTGTCTGTTCCTGAATCTGAGTCATAGATTGAAAAATGCTGACCATCAAGCCTACCAATAAGCTAACTCCCAGGATCGGCCCCCCGACAAGCAGGACCGTTCCCAAAGCTTCTTTAGCCATAAATAGAACGGTATTTTGACTCACGAACATCCCTCCCTTTTCCAGTATACAACAATACAGCCCTCATTTGCTTTAATGAAAACTCGATATTAACGATTGGATTACTAAATGCCAGCCATCCACCAGCACAAACAGTAACAGCTTAAACGGCAAAGAAATCATCATCGGCGGGAGCATCATCATTCCGATAGACATCAGCGTGCTGGAGACGATCATATCTATGACGATGAAGGGAATAAAAATAGCAAAGCCCATCTGAAAAGCCGTTTTTAATTCACTGATCACAAAGGCGGGAACAAGAACATACGTAGGAATATCGCGATAGGTCTTAGGGCGTTCCATCTTGGCTAAGCCCACAAAGAGCTCCAAATCTTTTTCCCGGGTCTGCTTAAACATAAAATTGCGCAGCGGTTCTTCCGCTTTTGTCAAAGCTTCTGTCTGGGTAATCTGGTTTTTCATGTAAGGCTGGACTGCATCCGCATTGATCTGGTTCCAAGTCGGAGCCATAACAAAAAAGGTTAAAATCAAGGCAAGTCCTACAAGTACCTGGTTGGGGGGGAGCTGCTGCGTTCCCAAAGCATTGCGGACAAAAGAAAGCACAATCATAATGCGGGTGAAAGAAGTCATCAACATAAGGATTGCCGGAGCCAAGGACAGTATTGTCATTAAAAATAACAACTGCAGAGATGTACTTGTCTGCTGTGCCGTTGAACTGCCCAGATCAAGAGTTAATCCTGCGGCTAAAACCGTTCGGGGCCGAAGGAAAAGTTCCCAGCTCACAATGATTAAGCCAATACCGGCCGCACCGAGGCAACCCAGAGAATGCTTGGGAGAAACTTTCATTTTTCCACCTCCTCAAGCAAGCGTTCCAATTCCCGAGAAAATGAATCTTTTTTGCGTATCCCCCGTCGTCCCAGCCTTTGCAGGTTTTTCAGCCATCCGTCCACTCGTTCGGAAGGACGTGTCGCGATTTCTTCAAGAATTTCGGCGGCCAAGACAGGATCATTAATTTCTGAAATTTTTACCAGGTTGTGGTCAGATCCTCCCAGCACTTGGAGCTGCCCCGCTACTTCTACAAGGTAGAGAATTTGCTGCCCTCCCAAAACCTGCCGGTCAAGGACCCTGGCCCAAGGCGCATTCATGCTGCGCACATTGGCCCGGTTAAGCTTGCGAATAACCCACAAAGACACCAGAAGAATTATCAGGAAAACCAGCAATGTCCCGATTAGCCCCCACCAAGAAAAAACGGACTGTCCGGCTGCCGGAACTGCACTGCTTGATGGAAATGGCTGGCTTTCTATGTCTGTCATTTTATTTCAACGCCTTCGTAACGGCCTCGACCACACGTTCCGCTTGAAAGGGTTTAACAACGAAATCTTTAGCTCCGGATTGAATAGCCTCAATAACCATTGTCTGCTGCCCCATGGCACTGCACATAATGATACGGGCCTTGGAGTCCCGTTTGCGGATTTCTTTGACTGCCTGAAGGCCATCCATCTCCGGCATGGTTATGTCCATAATCGTCAAATTCGGCTGTAATTCCATATATTTGTCTACAGCTATGGCTCCATTTTCTGCTTCTCCAACGACAGTAAAACCGTTTTTATTCAGGATATCCTTTAGCATCATACGCATAAATGCAGCATCATCAACAATCATTATAGTAGCGCTCACTCAAATTTCCTCCTCTAATTTAAGGTATTCATTCGTTCCATGGGATGAACGATGTCTGTAATGCGAATTCCGAACGTCTCATTAACAACAACAACTTCGCATTTGGCGATTAACTTGCCGTTAACAATCATGTCCACCGGTTCGCCGGCCAGACGATCTAATTCTATGACAGAGCCTGGACCCATTTCTAAGATTTCTTTAATAGTCTTTTTAGCTCGCCCCAGCTCCACACTAATCTGCAGCGGAACATCCAAAATTAAATTGAGGTTATCATGCTGCCCCATTGGCTGTCCCGGCTGAAGCGGTGCAAACTGAGCCGGCTGAACCGGAGTCTGGAATCCGCTATAACTATTTCCCGGCATATTGCCATAGGGCGGCGGCGGATAACCCATTGAAGACGCGGCATAAGGCGGCGTTTCATAAGCAGGCGGCGGAGGACTTTGATAAGCCGCCGAAGGCGGTGGTGTTTGATAAGCTGCCGCGGGCGGCGGACTTTGGTATGCTGCTGAAGGTGCGAGAGTCGGAGTTGGGATCTGCGGCGTTTCCAATGCCGGAGCAGCTTCTTTAGCACCGGCCGCTTGCGCCGGTCCGCTTGTCATCACTCCCATTAACTTATCAACCATGCGCTTAGCCATGTCAACCGGGATCACCTGAATTAGGGTGCTGTCAATAACATCTTCCACAACCATTCTGAAAGAGATCCGCACCAAAGGGTCTGATGGCGACAAAAAGTCCTGAATGACATCCCGATCCTGAGATAAATCATTAAGCACTAAACTCGGCGGAGTAATATCCACCATAGAGTTAAACATCGTAGACATGGAAGTGGCAGCCGACCCCATCATCTGATTCATTGCCTCTGATACACCACTGATTTGCAACTCAGAAAGCTCAGCTGAGGGATTTTTCCCATCCCCCCCCATCATTAAGTCTACGATTACAGAAGCGTCTCGCTGCGAAAGAATTAGAAGGTTAGAGCCCTCAATTCCCGCTTTATAACGCACATCACATATTACGGAAGGAATAGGATATTCTTCCCGGATCTGCTGTGATGTTGTTACGTCAACTTTAGGAGTTGTAATCTCAACTTTTTTGTTCAAGAGCAGGGACAACGTCGTAGCGGCGGTCCCCATGGAAATATTCGCTATTTCTCCCAGCGTATCCTTTTCCATATCTTCCAAATTGTTTCCCGGTTGTAAATTCTCGGTCTCCGCATCAACTTCCACTGTACCGCGAAGCAAAGCGTCAATCTCTTCTTGAGAAAGCATGCCGTTACCCATCTGTTTCTTCCCCTCCTTCCTTTACGATTTCCATAATTTGCACAGCAAGATGTTCTCCGTGCAGTCCGGGTATCGACTTGAATTTCATAAATTCCCCCACATAAATCGGAATCGGATCATTAACCAGCTGATTCAAGGGAATCACATCTCCCGGCGACAACTCCAAAAGATCTCGGACAAGGATCTCAGAGTGGCCTAACAAGGCAATCATGTCAACTTTGGCCCACTCAATCTTTTGCCGGATCGCTTTGACCTGTTCTGGAGAGGAAATCTTAGCCTGAGTGGAAAAGAGGAAAAAGGTACTCAATTTATCCACTATAGGCTCAAGCACAAGGTAGGGCATGCAAATATTGATCATCCCCACAGAATCCCCAACTTTAATTTCCAAAGTAATCAGCACAATCATCTCATTGGGAGCCACAATTTGGGTAAACTGAGGATTTGTCTCCATAGAGACAAATTGCGGTTCAAGCTTGTAAACTTCCGACCAAGCTTCCTCCGAGATGAAAATCATCTGCTTTAAACGGTTTTCAATGATCGTCTTTTCGATTTCGGTCAAATCCCGATTTTTTTCACCGCCTGGACCTTGACCCCCTAAAAGCCGGTCTACGACTGTAAAGGCCAAAGTCGGGCTCATTTCGATCAGGACAGTTCCTTCCAAAGGGTTTAAAGCGTGCAGCCCTAACACCGTGGGATTGGGGAGAGAACGTATAAATTCATCATAAGTTATTTGCTCAATAGACAAGACACCGCATTCAACAACTGTGTGTAAGTTCCCCGAAAGATAGGTGGTCAACGAACGGCAATAATTTTCGTAAATGTTTTGGAGGGAGTGAATTTGATCCTTGGAAAACTTATTAGGGCGTTTAAAGTCATAGACCCGAATTCGCTTTTGAGTCTTGGTCGTTTTCATTTCTTCCACGTCAACTTGCCCATCGGATAAGGCACTTAGCAAAGCATCAATTTCAGCTTGGGATAAAACGTCTCCCATAGAATCCCCCCTCTCAATCTCAATATTCCTAGTTCCGCGTCCGCAACAAGAAGCTGCCGCTTTGTTATTTTACGCCTGCCGGACGCAGACCGAATCACGGATTACAAAAACTTTATTGATAAACTAACGACACAAACAAGACGTCATCAATTTGGTTATTAGCTACTTCATTGAGTTGTTTAATGAGTTCCTCCCTTAATTTTTCACGAGCTGCCGCGGTTTGGACATCGGCCAGAGATTTATTAGCCAATACGGTATTGACACGATCCTTCAAAAAAGCGTCTTCATTCTTTAATTGAGTTTCCGCTTTAGCATCCGTCACTTCAACGGTAAGCGAAGTTTTGAGAAAGGCTCCTCCTTGCAAATTTACCGTAAACTCTCCCAGCGGCAGGAGCGGTCCGTCCTTTTGGGCAGCTGATGCGGCGGAAACCTTTGAACCTGTTGATTTGAAGAAAAATTTCTGCACACCGACTGTTCCTCCCACGCCTATAGCTGTGCCTACAAGCAAAACCAGAATAGTAAAAATGAGTGATTTTTTATTCATGAATCTGATCGCTCCTCCACTTTGCAAACCGGGCGACAACGTCGGCGAAACTCTGTAATCCGGTCTATGAGAATATCAATACCCTCGGACACGACATATTTGTTTCCATTAGTGAGGGTAATCACCGTATCCGGTGTCTCTTCCATTACTTCAATTAAATCCGGGTTGATGGCAAAACACTTGGCATTTAAACGAGTAACGTAAATCATAGTTCGCCCCCTAAAGTAGTCTTTGTTTACGCCAATAAAGCACTTGCCCGGTTTCATCCAAGATTTTTTGTTCTTTTCGAACTTCGGCAAGAAGAAAAGCCTTGAGTTGTTTCTCTTTAAGGCGGCGAAACTTCTCCGCCTCCTGGTGCGCTTTCAACAAGTTACTGCGGGCATCTTCCAAAACAAGTTCCTGTTGGATCTGCTTAGCCTCACATTCCCTCAGTTTCTTCTGCTGCTCCTGAGCAAACACCTGGCAGATTCCGAGATTTTCAGGACAACACCGGCCTGCATTACGTTGTTCCTCCTGAGCTGACAGCAATACCCTTCGCTGTTCCTCACTGGCCGACTTGCAGGCAAGCCAGCGTCTGATCTCGGCGGACAGTTCCTGCCGGGCCGTTTTCAAAGCCTGTTCAGCCAGGCGAAGACTTGTTTCTAAACGAAACTGAAATCGTGCCACTCTACCACTCCCTAAAGGGCTTAAATAAGTTTAAAGCTTTGGCGGTGTATTTCTTTTAGGAGACATCTTGGATAATTTTCTGCATTTGCCAATACATGCCTTGGAAATCAGCTTTTTCGTCTACCCCTTGCCGGGTAAACTCCTGAATCCGGTCCCTATGCGCAATAGCAGCATCAATCTTGGGATTGCTTCCCGCGACATAAGCACCTATATCAATCAAGTCTTTAGCCTCGCGATAGATCGCTAAATGTTCTCGTATCTTACCGGCTAAGATCTTATGTTCAGAGGTAATGACGTCTGTCATGACCCGACTCACCGACTGTAAAATATCGATGGCCGGATATTCATTTTGCATCGCCAATTCACGGGTCAAGACAATATGTCCATCAAGAATTCCCCGCACTGAGTCGGCAATCGGTTCATTGTGATCGTCTCCATCTACTAAAACTGTGTAAATCCCTGTTATACTTCCGTTCTCAGACATCCCGGACCGTTCCAAGAGTTTCGGCAACAGCGCAAAGACTGAAGGAGGATAGCCGCGGGTCGCCGGAGGCTCCCCAACCGTCAAGCCAACTTCCCGCTGCGCCATCGCAAAACGGGTCACTGAATCCATCATCAAGAGAACATGCCGGCCCTGATCTCTAAAATACTCGGCGACAGCCGTCGCCGTAAAAGCCGCTTTCAGCCGTACTAAAGCCGGCTGATCCGATGTAGCCACCACAATCACCGAACGGGCTAAGCCCTCAGGGCCAAGATCTTTCTCGATAAAATCACGCAGCTCCCGCCCCCGTTCTCCGACCAGACAAATGACATTAACGTCGGCAACGGTGTTTCTGGCCATCATGCCAAGCAAGGTACTTTTACCTACTCCGGACCCGGCAAAGATCCCCATTCTCTGGCCGCGGCCAATCGTAATTAAGCCATCGATAGACCTCACTCCGACCCCCAACACCTCGCGAATCCGGGGACGCGTTAAAGCATTCGGAGGAGATTTTTGCAAAGGATAGGCAGCTTCTGTGCTAAGAGGCCGCTGATCCAAGGGATGGCCCAAGCCATCGAGAATTCTTCCCAACAATTCCGGCCCCACCGCAACCGTCAGTTTCTGAGCTTGGGGAAGTACCCGGTCTCCGGGCGCTATCCCTTCCAACTCCCCTAAGGGCATCAGCAAGGTGGCGGAATCTCGGAATCCGACCACTTCAGCCGGTATCTCCCCGGCAGTGCGCGTTACAATATGACAATACTCTCCAACACTGGCTCTCGGTCCGGCGGCTTCAATCATCAAACCTATAATTTTCGAGACACGCCCCTGAGAAGCAATCGGTTCAGTTTGTTCCACTGTCTGAGCCAACGAATTCCATACTCCCATGTTCGAGCTCCTCTCGTAAGGCGTTTTCCAGTTTATTCAACTGAGCTTCTACCCGGGCATCGAAAATACCTTCCTGACACTCTAAATAACAATCTCCGGAACTCAGAGATTCATCAATCACTCCCGGACAGGGAAAATGATCGTCTTCTAATAAATAGGCGTCCCCCGGAGACACATGAAGCCTCCAGCCCTGACGTTCCTGGGGCAGCAAGGTCAGAGAGCGAATAATATTCATTAAACGCTGAGGTTCCAGGGTCAAGGTCGAACGTATTATACGCTCGGCAATCTTAAGCGCTAAGTGCAGCAGCTCCGCATCTACCTTAGCGTATTCTTCCTGAACCGCCCTCTGCGCCAACTGAAAAAGCTGGTTTGCGCGCTGTGTTTGTCTTTTTCCTTCCGCTTCTCCAGCCTCCAGACCAATCTTATATCCTTCGGCTTGCGCAGCCGGGTAGATCTCAGTTTGAGCAGTTCGGGCCGCCTCCTCCCGGAGACGATCCGCTTCCTCCCGGGCTTGGGCAAGAGCCTGGCGTGCCTCCTCTTGAGCCTTTGCCAGGATTTCCTGGGCAGCTGCCTGAGCCTCAGCCAAGATTTTTTCGGCCTTTTCTTGAGTCTCGCTGATCGAGGGCAGCGGCTCGACCCATTCCGGAGGATCTGCAGGGATGGGTACACTTTCCGCCACGGTTAAAACGGAGAGATACTCTTCTAAACGTTGAAAGCCTTCGTTGCACTCTACCAGGCGCGGAGCAGATACCTCGACATCTTGACGTTTAACGACTCTGCCGTTAATAGATAATTTCATCACTACCCCCCCTGGAGACAACGATCGCTCCGCTCTCTTCGAGCTTGCGAATTACTTTAACAATTCGTTGCTGAGCTTCTTCGACATCGCGCAAACGCACAGGTCCCATAAATTCCATATCGTCTTTGAGCATCTGAGAAGCTCGGGACGACATATTGGCCATAATTTTCTGCGCAACTTCGGGATTGCTTCCTTTCAAGGCCAAACCCAGATCCTTCGTCTCTACTTCGCGCAAGACCAACTGAATCCCTCGGTCATCCAGCATAATAATATCCTCGAAGACAAACATCTGACGTTTGATCTGTTCCGCCAAATCCGGATCATCCATTTCCAAGGAATCCATGACAACTTTGACCGTTCCGGGATCTGTACGGTTCAAGACATCCACAATACTTTGAATTCCGCCGGAAGATGTATAATCCGTCGGAGCAAGACTGGAGATCTTGCGTTCCAAAACTTTTTCGATTTCCTTAAGCACTTCCGGACTCGTTCGTCCCATTGTGGCTATGCGCTTGGCGACGTCCGCCTGTCGCTCCGGAGGGAGGCTGGCCAGCAGCGTCGCCCCTTTGTCCGGCGGAAGGTGGGTCATAATCAGAGCGATGGTCTGAGGATGTTCTCCCTGGATAAAGGAAAAAAGCTGTTTGGGGTCCGTTCTGCGCACAAGGTCAAAGGGACGCATTTTTAAAGAAGAGGATAAACGGCTGATGATCTCAAAGGCCCGGGTTTCTCCTAAAGCCCGCTCCAGAACTTCCCGTGCATAATCAATTCCACCTTGAGAGATATAGTCATTGGCAATGCACATTTGATGAAACTCTTCAATCACATAATCTCGCTGCTCCGGCGATATTTTGCGGACATTAGCCATCTCCAGGGTTAATTGTTCAATTTCCGTCTCCCCAAGATGTTTGACCACCTGTGCCGAATTTTCCGGGCCTAAAACAATCATGAGAATGGCCGCCTTTTGGATGCCCGTTAAAGCCTGTGTCATTTAACTCTCCTCCGATAGCCATGTCTTCATGAGGCGAGCGACCTCATCTGGATTATTGCGTGTATAAAGTTCAACCGATTCCTTCGTCTTTTGCCTCTCGATGTCCTCGGCTGTTTTGGCGTTTTTAGTGGCCAGGCTCACTCTGGCCTCCTCTTCAGCCGCTTCTTGCTCGGCTAATAACAACTCGGCGGTTGTCAAAGGAACGGGTTGGGAATTCTCCAGCCCCAAAAGCTTTTCAGCCCGAGCCTTCTTGGCTCGATTGCGCAGGTAAATCAGGAAAAATACCAATCCCAGAAAGACAGCGGCCCCTATCTCAGCATAAGTCACTAACTGCTGACGTTTTTGGGCATTGTCCATCGCCAGTCTTTCTTGCTCTAAGTCCGTCTTATTAAAAGGTATGGCGGCAACTTGAATTTGGTCTCCGCGCGTGGAGTCTACTCCGGCGGCGGAGGCTACAATCGTTTTAATCTGATCAAGCTGAGCTTGGGTGATACTATCTGAATCAGCCATGACCGACACGGAAAGGCGTTTGACCGCTCCCGGACTGACCACTTGCTCCTCTTGAGTCGTGTCTACTTGATAATTTTTGGTTTCGGTACTTTTAGTCGAGGTTGAATTTCCTCCCGTGCTCCCGGTAACATAAGTAGGCACGGAATTTGTGCTGGTACCGGGTACCCCTCCCGGCGCCGTTCCGGTGCTATTGGTCGTACTTTCATTAGTGCTCTGTTCACTGACAACAGCACCCGGGCCATTAACCTGCTTGGTACGTTTTATCTGATCGAAATCCAAAGCGGCGCTGATTCGAACCACAGTTGTGCCCGAACCAAACACTCGATCCAGCATGCTTTGCACTGATTTACGAGTATCCTCTTCCACCGTTTGCTGCAGTTGATACTGAGTCCCTGTCAAACGTTGAGAATCCCCATTTTTCCCCAATACATCCGAGAGGACGTTTCCATTCGTATCCACAATAGTTACATTCTCCGGTTGCAGTCCTTCGACAGAACCCGCTAAAAGATTAGCGACTGCCCGAACTTGGTCATCTTGTAATTTCGTACCTGGAACAAGCTTCAAGGTAACCGCTGCCGTTGCCGCTTTCTGACTATCCACAAAGAGAGAAGGGTCCGGCATAACGATGTGAACCCGCGCATCTTGCACTCCATTTAGGGTCTTCAAAGTATTTTCTAGTTCATTCTGCAATCCGAGAACATAACGCAATTTTCGATCCGCATCCGTTTCACCGAGATGCACAGTATCTAAACTATCAAAACTAAACTTGCTTTCCTGAGGGAGTCCGGCGCTGGCCAGCTCCAAACGCAGATCGGCCGCCGACTGCTGGGGAACCATAATCGTTGAACCATTGTCAGCCAGCTTATAGTCCGCCTTTAAGTCTTTGAGTTTGGCCACAATTGCCCCGGCATCGGAATCACTCAGCTTCGTAAAAATAGCCACATATTGGGGAGTACTGGCCCAAGCAATCAAAAAAAATAGTACTCCGGCAACGACGAGAGGAGCAACTACGGTAATTATTTTTTGTGGGCTAGAAAGCTTTGACCAAAAATTTCTGATAGAATTTCTTATTCCAGCCCAAGAAAAATCCATTTTTTGCCCCTCCTCTTGATTATCATCTTAAACCAATCCTGTCTTCATTAAATAAGGACTTACCCGAATAAACAGACTCAATGCCCCCTAAAAACAGCCGCAAGCCGCGTATTCTCTATTAGATCCCCACTACAATTGCATGCGCATGATTTGATTGTAGGCGTCAATTACTTTATCGCGTACGGAAACCGTCATAGACAAAGACAAGTTGGCTTTTTGCAAGGCTACCATGACAGAGGACAAATCCTGAACCTGACCTGTTGCCAGCTGAAGACTTGCCGTATCAGCTTTCGTCTGTAAATCATTAACCTGACTTAAGGCATCTTGAAGAAACTTAGAAAAATCAGCCCCTGCTTGCTGCGTCCCTCCTCCGCTGCTTGCGGCGGGTGTGCTTTCAAGATTTGCGGGAGTGAGCGGACTAAGGGCACTCAAAGGAACAATGGGAACTATCGGCTGTATACTCATTTACCTTTACCCCTTTCCAATCTCAAGCGCTTTGGCTGCCATTGATTTGCTGGCATTCAACGCTGTGACATTCGCCTCGTAGGCTCTCGACGCCGAAATCATGTCAACCATTTCCGTAACCATATTGACATTCGGCTGGCGAACATACCCAACGGGCAAACCTTGTTCCGCAACTTTCACCGCATCCGGGGAATCCGGGTTATATTCCAGCCGAAAGGGATCTTGAACATCGTTCTGAATACTGGCCACCTGCACCCCGTTGCCAGGTCCGTTTTGCCCCAGTACCTGACCGAGAACGCCCGCAAAGGAGGTTGTCGCTGAGGCGGGGCGCGGCACAAAAACGGAGATTTGCCGGCTGTAGGGAATCTGGTTGCCCGCCGGAGTCAGCTGCCCGGTGCGGGTTGTGTTAATATTGGCGATGTTATTCGATATCAGATCCATCCGCAGCCGTTGAGCCGTTAACCCTGAAGCGCTGGCATCAATGGAATCAAATAAACTCATAGGTTCCCCCTCCTCATCACACACTCAACAATTGCCTTGCCAATGTCCCCCAGAGGCACAATCCTGTCAGCCAGACCGGCTTCCACAACAGATCTCGGCATTCCATAAACGACACAAGTCTCTTCCGACTCCGCTATGGCAAACCCGTCGGCGGCTTTAAGTTCCTTCATGCCCTTCGTACCGTCACTCCCCATTCCCGTCATTACAACTCCAAGAGTACCTTTCCCAACTTCCTTCGCCAAAGAAAGAAACATCACGTCAACCGACGGGTGATAGAGAGTGGGTATGGGAGCTTCTTCGCCAATGGCTAAGGTCAGCTGACCGGATTTGCGCACGACTTGAAGCTGTTTACCTGCCGGAGCAACATACACAGTCCCCGGCTTCAGCGCCTCACCGTGGATTCCTTCCCGCACATTCAGAGCGCATAGCCCATTTAAGCGCTGGGCAAGGGGAGCTGTAAAGCCGGGAGGCATATGCTGCGCTACTAATACGGGAACCGGAAAATTAACAGGCAGGGCCGGCAGCACCGCTTGAAGTGCGGAAGGTCCGCCTGTAGACGTACCGATAGCTACAACTTGTATCGGATACTTAGGGAAGGAGCTTTTCCCGGAACCCGAAAGACGCTGAGACTGTGGCGCCGCCGTATTTGTTGGCGGACTCGCAGAACTCCCTGCAGGCACGCTTGCAGGGGTGCTGCCGGAAATGTTTCCGGGAGTACCCGGGATCGTCCCTTTGCTTCCTCCGGATGGCGTTCCGGTTCCTAAGGACGACTTAATTCCTTGACGTCCTAAACGCTCCGGATTCACACCGGCCGCAGCTTTTACTTTTTCCACTAAATCGCGGGAGAGCGCCTGTAGATCAGCCCCCGGGCTTCCCGAAGGCTTAGCCACAACATCAAACGCTCCCAGATCAAGAGCCTTCAATGTTGCTTGTGCCCCTTCCGTCGTCACGGCGCTCAAAATAATGACGGGTGTCGGCTGCCAGCGCATAATCTCATCTAAAGCCTGAAGTCCATCCATCACTGGCATCTCGACATCCATCGTCACTACCTGGGGGCGAAGGGCCTGAAGTTTCAGAATCCCTTCCCGCCCATCCCGGGCCGTGTCTAAGACTTTAATATCCGGATTTTGATTAAGTATTTTTTGAAGAGTCAAACGCATAAACGGAGAGTCATCGACTATCAAAACTCCTAGCGGAGTTTTATTTGCTGCGCTCATAGTTTAGCTCTCACCCATGATATGTTCTAATTCTAAAAGAATCAACAACCTGTCCCCAATTTTTCCCACTCCACGTATGAATTGCGAATCCATACCTAAAGCTACCGGCGGCGGCGGCTCAATGGCTTCGCTGTCCAAACGCAGCACTTCCGTGACACCGTCCACTCGAATGCCAAAAACCTTTGCCTCAACCTGCAGTACGATGATCCGGCTGAGATCTGTCTCTTCAACCCGGTCCATGCCAAAGCGGTTGCGTAAACTAACTACAGGAATAACGTTCCCCCGCAAATTAATGACTCCTTCAACATAACTGGGCGCTTTCGGCACTCTGGTTATGGGTGGAATGCGGATAATTTCCTGAACGAGCATAATATTAACCCCAAACTCTTCCGACCCCAGGCTAAAGGTTACCAATTGTTCTTCCGCCATATTAAATCCTCCCTATTTTCGAAGTTTGTTGTTTAAAGTATGAGAACTTTTTAATTTATAAGTTAAAGTATAAATTTAAGGCTTTCGCTGTTCATAAATCAGATAACTAAGATTAGTTATTGCGGTTAGCCAAGACATCCTGCATAAGAGAGCCGATATCGAGAATTAAGGTTACTTTCCCGTCGCCAAGAATCGTCGCTCCGGCTATTCCCGGAAGATTGCTGAGAAAATCCCCCAGGGATTTGATAACAACTTCCTGTTGACCGCGCAGTTCATCTACAATAAGTCCTAAAGCCTTGTCTCCGAAGCCCACGACTACAACAAAAATTTCGTCACTTAAGGTTTCCGGAACAGGCAGGCCAAATTTCTCCTGCAGTGAAATCAAAGGCAGAGTATTGCCGCGCAGCTGAACCATGGGCAAGCCGCCGACAGTTTTCATTTCCGCCCGGTTGACAAGCAAGGTCTCCAGAACAGAAGAGAGCGGAACAGCATAAATCTCCTCACCGACCTCAACCAGAAGAGCCTGAATAATTGCCAGGGTCAGCGGCAGGCGAATCGTGAACGTGGTGCCTTTGCCCCGGCGTGTTGTGATGTCCACCATACCTCCCAGGTTGTTAAGAGCTTTTTTAACAACATCCATGCCGACTCCCCGGCCCGAAATGTCCGTGACTTTGTCGGCGGTGCTAAAGCCCGGCAAGAAAATGAGATTAGCGATTTCCCGTTCCGAGAGCTCCTCTCTTTCCCCTATTAAGCCCCTCTCCACAGCAATCTTGCGAATCTTATCGAGATCAAGACCCGCGCCATCATCCGTAATTAAAATTGCAATATGGTTTCCCTCGTGATAGGCATCCAAGGTCACTGTGCCCACTTCCGGTTTACCCATGGCACGGCGCACTTCCGGCTCTTCAATTCCATGGTCCACAGAATTCCGAATCAGGTGCATTAAAGGATCTCCGATCACTTCAACCACAGTTTTATCTAATTCCGTGTCTTCCCCTTTCAGGACAAGGTCAATTTCTTTACTTGTTTTCTTAGCGAGATCCCGGACTAATCTGGGGAAGCGGCTAAAGACAGTTCCAATAGCCACCATCCGCAGACGCATGACACTCTCCTGCAAATCATTCATGAGGCGGCCCAGATAGACATTGGCCTCATTGAGACTGTTTACCATGCCGTCCATTTGGTACTGAGCTTTTAAATCCAGGCCGATTTGGACCAGACGCGTGCGCGTGATGACCATTTCTCCGACGAGATTTATGAGATTATCCATACGGGCCGTGTCCACCCGAATAGTATGTACCTGCGTGCTGGACTCTGTATTGGTGTTCGAGACCTCGGGAACACGCGGCACTGCTTGCGGCGACGGCAAAGACTCTGCTGTCGTCCCTTGGGGAACATGGTTTACTTGATTAGAAACCACTTCAGACGTCTTACCTTCGGCAGCATTATGCGGCGCTCCTCCGACAGGCGCTGCTTCCGCTTCTTGGGGGAGGGGAACTGACACCGCCGGTGCTGCCGGAAGTTCCTCTTCGGAGGTAACTGTTCCTTCAGGGTAAGGGTGAATAACGACCTCTTTCAACTCGGAAATTTCCAATAGCTCTCTGCGGATTTCGCCCGTTGACTCGTCGCAAAGCACAAGCAGGGAGAAGCTGTCTACTTTCCCGGCTTCCAATTCTTCGACACTCGGCAATAATTTAATGACCGCTCCAATCCCCTCAAAGCGCTGAGTCGCCATGACGGCCCGCACTGCTTTCATGAGCGTGTTAGGCTCTAAAGTAACGTCAACTTGATAAACTCCATGCCCTAAACTATAAGCATCTTTGACTTGGGCGCTTTCCTCCGGATTGAGGGCAAAATCAAGGGGAACAAAGTCATCCTTGGTTTCTTCTTTTTCTATAGAAGGCTGAAGATTCTCGTTAGCGGCGAGAGGCTCACCTGACAACAAAGCTTTCATGGAAACCACCAGATCTTCCGAGCCAACCGTGATTCCCTGACGTTTTTCCACTTGTTCAAGCATCGCCTTAACGCGATCCGTAACTGCCAGGAGTACATCAATAACTTCCAGGGATACGTCCATTTTTCCCTGACGCAAACGGTCCAGTAGGTCCTCCGCCGCATGAGTCAAAGCAACAATCGGGGTAAACCCCATTGTCCCCGAAGCTCCCTTCAGGCTGTGAGCTGAGCGAAAAAGATCATTGATCAGGCCGATATTCCCTCCCTCTTTTTCCAGCTGCAAAAGTCCCGCTCCGAGCTTTTCGATCTGTTCCTGGGAATCCAGCAAATAAAACTCTAAAAACTCTCCTAAATCAACGCCTTGATTTTTGCCATTATCTTGGCTCATGTATTGCCACCCCTATCCTTAATGATAAACCCACCATCAAAAAAATTCCAGATTTATTCCTGCTTCCAAAAAAATGTGTTATGTATCAGCAAATTATCTTGGGACGATATTTAGAATACCTTTCCCAAAAGATTTTTTAATCTTACTTTTATTCGCCATCTTTTTTAGAATTCCTCCAAAAAAACAAAGAAACATCAGCAACCTCTTTTTTCCTTCTTATACTAACATCTCCTCTCAAAAGCGTATATAGTTTGTCGAATAAAAATGTGTAGGACTTTTGGGCAAAAAAGAAACAGGACCCCCCATGGCATCCTGTTAAAAATTTATGAAAATTATTAAAATTTATGAATAAGAAAACTGCCTTTTAAAAACTTTTTTAACTATCGCTCCCAATTAGTCCGGTTACTGTGAACGGAACCTGTAACATTGTAAACATCCATTACTTGACGATGTTTCTTAATGCGGTTTCTCCTCGACTGCAGACATTCAATTATGAATTTGTTATCCTGCTGAACTTCATTAAGCATGTCTTGCCCAGCAGACGAATCCTTGAAGCCGTCATCAGGCGCCCGCTCGATTTGGGGTTGCAACTTCCCGCGCTGCTCCAGCAGCTTGTAAAACAACTCCATATCCTGTTTCGTTATAAACTTGACCATTTCTTTAGTTAAGAAGCGATAATCCTGCCATAGTGCCTGTGCTGTTTTCTCTCCCATTACTTAGCAACCGCCCGCTCCACATGGGTTTGCTTCATCGCTCCCTCCCAGGCATCCCGCAGTTCCTGTAAAACCTGTTTCGCTTGCTGCAATGATTCAATATCCTTTTTAATATTTCCTTGGATCAAGCAATATTCAACATACTCGTAAAGTTGTGCCCAAGGTTTGGACAGATCGTAACTCATATCCAAAGTGCGAACAAATTCGCGGACGATATCCTGCACCCGCATATTAGCGTTATGAGCTTTTTGAATGTCTCCCTGTTCCAAGGCCATAATACTTTCATTTAAAAACCGCAATGCTCCATTATATAGCAGCAAGGTCAGCTGGGCCGGCGAGGCTGTCATTATTTGTTGATTTTTATAGGCATTCATCTGCGAATTCATGCTAAGTCCTCCTTATTTTTATCAACTGCTGCTCGTACCCAGCATTGATGCCAACCAGCCGCTTTGAGCACTAAGCTGCTGAATCGCCACCTCCATGGCATTGTATTGGGTGTAATATTGACTTTGCATCGTGTTGTAGGTGTTTTGTGCGTCGGTTATCCGTTTGGCATATGCTTGAATCTCCACAGCCAGGTTGCTATCCGAATCATAGGACGCCGTAGCGGTCGTACCGGCTATCTGCTGAATTTGAGTCATCGAGTTCTGGATAGTGTCATACAAGCGTCCGGCAACTCCCTGGGTGGAGAAATCAGTTTTCGTAACACCGCTGGAGTCTGTCGTTTTAGTTCCCGTCGAACCGAACAACTGGTTTAAGACATTCGGATTGGCCTGCAGCGCCGCCCGCAAAGTATCTGTGTTTAAAGATAGTTTGCCGCCTTCCGTATAATCACCGGTGGTAATACCGATTGAGGATAAGCTGTTATAGGGGCCTGTAATACCCGATACAGGAGAAGAAACTGAACTTCTTATACTATTTACAAGGCTCGTTAAGGTTGAATCGTTGTAGAGCATCCCGCTCTGAGCTTTCTGATTCCAAAGTGTGATATCCGAGTCACTCATGGAAGATTTCTGTGAGCTGGTGAGCGGCGGGTAACTGGAATATCGCGGCTGAGTTATGTCTCCATTCAACTCGGCAAGAATTTTGTTATAGGCATCAACGAAAGCCTGAACGTTAGACACTGCCGTATCAATGTCGCTCGTAACACCAATACTGGTTGCTTGTCCTTGCCCACTGAATTGCTTAGTTGTGTTATCATAAGACAAACCTGAGGAAACCCCTGTCAGGCTATAGGTAACACCGGAGATAGTGAACGTATTACTGTTTTCAGTCAGGCCTACCCCATCCAGCTGAAATGCGGCATCCTGACCGGTTACCGGGCTGCTTGTATAAGTACCGGAACCGGGAGAAGTTTCTGTAATTCCCCCGTTAAGTTTTAAGGTTCCGCCTAAAAAATCCAATCCGGCCTGATCACTGCCTGCAAAGCTAATACCCGAAGAAGCCCCCACATTAGTAGTACTCAGGAAGAACCGGTCTAAGGTGCTGTCATAGTTAGCCTGGACATTAATACCGGCACTGTTGATTTTACTGACGACGTCATTAATAGTGTCCGTCGTGGGATCAATCGTTATGGTCTGGCTTGCGGATGAACCATTAGAAAGCGTTATCTGAAAAGAGTCAGTCGAGGTCATCCCAAATTGTTGAGCCAGGGTTCCCATAGTACCCGTGGAAATAGAAGCTGTACTCGTCAGGTTAACCCCACTGGCGAGCTGGGCGACAACCAAAGAGTGATTCACATTGGCAGCGGAGGCATTAGCCGTTGCCGTCGCCACAGAGGTATTACTGGAAGAAACCTTATTAGGACTCAAGGTGGCTTGGAGCTTGTAATTAAAAAGGGTACTTGTCTTAAAGGTGTTGAGGTCATCGTATACGGTATTATAAGCAGATTTTTGCCATTGCAGGACCGTTTGCTTCTGCGTTAGAGAATCTTCTACGGCCTGCTGCCCGGCCATTAACTTTTTAACAATGGAATCAACATCAACGCCCGAACCGGAAAGTCCATAGGTTCCCCCTATAGTACTTGTAGTAGTAGTTGTACTCGTTGATCCAATGATAGTCATGGACATAACCTCCTAACATTAATTATTAGCTATATCTTTTTATCCAGCAACACTCCCACATAGTCTCGAATCGCTGCTATAGTATCGAGAAATTCATGGGGCGGAAACTCCTTCAGGACTTTATTGTTCGTCGGATCAACAACTTGAACCATTAATTCGTTGGTTTTTTCATGAATCTTGAAGCGAATCGTGGAATTCATGGATTCCACAAACTGATTCATAGCCTCGGTCATTTTCTTTACTTGCTGCGTGTCAACCGGTTTCTTAGCACTTTGCTCATAAGCCGGATCTGCCGAGGTATTATTGGTATTTGCCGCCAAACCGCCTGTTGAGACCTGAGTATCTGGAGTTTTCTGCGTAGTACAGACCGGATTATAACTACCTTGCGTGTTTATTGCACTAATGTCCAAAGTCAACACCTCTGATTTATTTATATCATCGTAAATTATTCTTTGAACCTTTAGGGTTAAATTGAAAAAGATGAAAAAGGACCCGAGAATTTATGATTCCCTGGTCCTTTTCCAAGCTCTGGATTAGGCTTTGCTGTCAATATTTTGGCCAAGATTCGGTTGCACAGATTGTTCCATTGACTTTGTAATTAAGTCGACAACGGCGTCCCCTTTTTCTTTAGTTACATTCATTGCCATTTTCGTCACCGCCAGGCCGGCTTGCTGCTGCATTTTAGACTGACTCATCATTACCGACATTCCCGCTATATCCATGTTTCCCCTCCTTGTCTTATTACTGCCTAACCAATTGTCATGCCTAGGCAGCTTCACTGGAATATCATCTATTTTAATAATTTTAGCCGATCACCGGCCGGAGAATATTGACGGCACAGCTTGTAATACTGCTTTGCCTTTTCAACATCACCTAAGCATTCAAAAATTATACCTATGTTGTAATTCGACAAATATGAGTTTACACCTTCTGCTTTACTTTCTTTTTTGCCAATACATTTTGTAAAACTTTCGACCGCCTCTGTAAACATTCCGTTGTTCATGTAGACATGGCCCATTAGAAACAGATAGTCCGGCGAATTGCCATAAAAGTTAATATACTTTTTAATATTCAAGGCTTCATTATAACAGCCACTATTAATTAAAGCATATCCATAGGATTCGATTAAGTTTTCTACGTAATCAAAGCTAAAATTAAGTATTAGATCTAATGCTTTCTTGAAAAATTCAATAGCACTTTTAAAGTCTCTAAGCAAGTAATAGGACTTGCCCAATTGGTAAAGAAGATAAGGGTTATCTGGGGTTTGAATCAAAGCCAGTTCCAGAAGATTCATATTCCTCGCTATTTTATTAGTTCTCTTCAATACCTCTGAGGTATAACCAATATGTTCTACTTTTATTGCCACAGGAGCTCTTTGAAAAAATGATCCTTTTAAACAAACAATTTGCTCATGGATCATACCTTCATAGTGAAAATATTTACGATTAAACAAGCGGCTTACTCTTTCAACATATCGTTTTTCTTCATCTAAATCACCTGTGATATTTATAATCTTGATGCGTCCAATAATATCTTCTTTTTTCCGCATTAGCTTTTGTAACTCCTCTGCATGAAAAGAAATTATTATTTCATCCGCATCCAAAATAAGTATCCAATCATTAGTAGCTTTTTCAATTGAAAAATTCCTTGCGGCAGAAAAATCGTCACACCAGGAGAAATCATAAACTTTGTCGGTAAATTCTAAGGCAATTTCCTTCGTTTCATCTGTAGAGCCTGTATCAACGATAACAAGTTCTAACCCATGGTTACATATACTTGCCAACGTACGTTGAAGAACAGCGCTTTCATTTTTAACGATCATACATACACTTATAGCCAAATTCGTCACCCAAGCCACTCATAGTTATTTGTTTTATCCTACGCACAAAAGAACTGAACACGAGCTTCCTAATTTGCTGAATAATCGTAACCGCTTCTTCTAAGACCCGAAACCGTGTAATAATAAGATCACTGTAAATAATGTATCTAAGAAAATTTCATGGAATATCAATGATCATTTTCCTCAAGTAGTTTCTGGTATGCTTGTATTTGTTTCGTACTAATCAACCACGGATCAGCTCCGTTATAGTAATTCTTATACCATTCGACAGTCATGCTTAGTGTATCAAACATATTCATTTTTCTTGCCCAACCCAATTTTTGTACGGCCTTTGACGAATCGAGTTTCAAATAATGCGCTTCATGCTCCGTTGCGTCGGATTTAGCTATCCACTTAGCATCCTTGCCCCATAAGCTGCAAAGTGTTTCCACAACGTCTTGAACCCTCCATGCATGACTATCATCCGGACCAAAATTCCAGCTTTCGGCATATTGTTGTCCATTAAACCATAACATTTCAGCCAGACGAAGATATCCTGCCAATGGTTCCAAGACATGCTGCCAAGGCCTGACTGCTTCGGGATTGCGAAGGAAAATTGGCTCTCCCTGTCTTATGGCCAGAAAACAATCCGGAATAATTCTGTCGGTAGCCCAATCGCCGCCACCAATAACATTACCAGCCCGTGCAGTGGCAACTTGCACTGCGTTTTCTGCCATAAAATAAGAACGACGATAACTGGAAGTAACTAGTTCGGCACACCCTTTACTGCAACTATATGGATCATGTCCACCCATCGGATCATTTTCCCGATAACCCCACAACCATTCTCTGTTTTCATAACATTTGTCACTGGTGACATTCACAGCAACCCGAACGCTGTCCACGCGGCGAACCGCTTCTAACAAGTGTGCCGTTCCCATTATATTAACTGCCAGGGTGTCAATCGGGAATTGATAAGAGTGTCGCACTAAAGACTGAGCTGCCATATGAATTATTATTTCAGGCTTGAACTGATTTATATGTTTATGTAAATAAGGTAAGTCCAGTATATTACCTTCAATACTGATCATGCCCTCTTGAGCTCGGGTTAACTCAAATAAAGAAGGATTCGAAGGCGGCTGGAGCGAATAGCCGCAAACTTCTGCTCCCAACGTTTGAAGCCATAGGCTCAACCAACTCCCTTTGAAACCAGTATGTCCAGTAATAAAAACCCGTTTACCAAGCCAAAAATTATTCAAACTCACCATACCTTCCAATGGAGTTTTCCAGAAATCAAAAACTCTTCCAATCCAGATTTAATCCTCTTGAAGCGTTTGTTATATATCAAAATACTGTCATAGAGATTCCTAGACACTCTCTCCAGGTTGAACGTCTATAGTATAGAGAGGATGAACTAATTTTCTAATAGACTACTCCAATATCTTAACAATAAATCTTGGGGATATGTCTTACTAAAATGGTGAAGAGAACTTTTTGATTTATCATCCAAAATACATCGCGACATTTTTACAAATCGTATTAGTTTCTCTTTTGCATCGTCATTATCGCATTCGGGTATACAAGCCTTGAAAATCTGCCGTTCACTTGGGGGTAGGCAAGATAAAAACCATTCAGAAGCTGTTCTCCCAAACACTCTTTGAAAATTAAAGGTACGTTTACCAGTAAGCAAAATTTTGTCGTAGATTGTATGAAGTTGCAAAACTGTTTTTTCAACCATAAAATTATTTAATACAAACTCCCGAGCCTTTTCTCCTAACTTTACACGTTGATCCGGGTGGTTATATAAATAACTTATTGCTTCAGCATATTCCTCTTCATTTCGCACCAATAAACCAGTTTCATTATGTTTGATTAAAAATTGCTCCGCACATTGATTTAAACACACAACGGGCAGCCCTGCTGCCATCGCTTCCAATAAAGCATTTTCAGTTGTCCCAAAATGCTGTGGATTTAAAATATAACCAAAAACATCAAACCAGGATAATTCGCTACTAACATCCTTAACATAATCACGAAACACAAATTGATCAGCAATACCCCCATTATTAGCTTGCTTTAAAATCGTTTCTTGGTTTGTTCTATCTCCAACCAAAATAAACTTAATATTTGGTATACCCTTTATATATTTACAGTAGTCCACAAACTGAGGGTGGATTTTGGAAAAATTTTGGGTACCAATATAACCAATGTTAAAGCCATTATGCTCCTTCTTTTTTATAATTTTCAAATGCTCAAAGCCACCTGAGCTATTAATCATAACACACTGATTTCTCGCAAAACTTTTTTCAACCTCATTCCAAAATGGATTATAAAACGAATAGTTTGATGTAAAAACGAATTTGTCTGGCATTGCCAAAAAATCAACAGGCAAATAAGGATAATTGCAACCTGAAATATGACTCCAAACAACCAAACGGACATTAATATGAGGGAAATTAGTAATTAATTCTGCTAACTTCGGATGGTGCCACCATTCTATCTGCACGATATCCGCTTGTTCCATTTTGGATTTTATCATTTCCACATTAGAGCCAGATACAACAGTAACATTGACACCACTTTCTTCACAAATGTCCACAAAATGCCGCTTTTCTGGATGCTCAAGCATAATAATTTCATGTAAATATTTGTTATTATTGTTTTGTGCATAAGTACATATTCCCGACAGAACTTTACCAACACCACCACCCATGTGGGCGGTAAGGTGTACAATTTTTTTTGCCAAGTAGATCATTCCTTTTAATTACCACTGCCATTTATGCCCACAAGGGGCAAACCACCGAAAAGAAAATAATCAATTGTTACTATATAGCCCATAAAGTTTCGATATCTATAACACCCATAATATTACCTTATTTCAACCTCTTGATTATCTCTTCACTATAGTTATCTAGGTCATCTTCAGGATGATACATGCAGATCATATTTCCACATTCTTTACAAACAGGTATACTATTCTTTTCCCCTTTTAAATGAGTAAGACGCAATTGCTTTATTTTTTCACTATTCCATATTTCTTTCAAAGTCAACTTTTTCATATTCCCTACAGCAAAATGCTTAGGCAGTCCTAACGTAACACATGGATAAATATCACCATCTACATCAGTATACATTGAATAGAACAACATAGGACAAACTTTTGTTTCTTTCGCCGGTTCATTATACATTGTATACCGTTTGTCTACTTTACCATTGCAATCATTTGTAAGCGGCTGGCAATCACTCAAATGCTCAATAAAAATTTCATCACAAATATTACCAAAGGCATTATAGAATATAACATCTTCGCCTTCATAAAGGGCCACATCAATTATTTTTATATAGATCTTACATTTACCGCGATTATCATAAAAATACTTAATTCTTTTTACAAGTTTTTCAAAATCAATGTTAACGTTACTTGTTTTTCTATAGGTTTCGGAACTTAAGCCTTGCAATGAAACCTTAAAACTATCTAGGCCGGCATCTACTAATTTATGTACTATTTCATCTGTTAGCAAAGAAGCATTGGAATACATTTCTACGCGCTCAGCAATATCATTCCGCTTTAAATATCTAATCATCTCTGGTAAATCTTTATTCAAAAGCGGTTCCCCCATTCCAGAAAAGACAACAAGTTTCAACCGCTTTGCAAATTCTTTCATTTGATTTGCTAAAACTAGAAACTCATCATAAGTCATTAATTTGAAAGAAAAACCAGTTTGGGCTACTTCTTCTTTATCAAGTGAGTGTGTGCAATAGAAGCAACGGAAATTACAGATTTGTGATACCGATAACGTCATTCTAAATGGTGAGTCTAAAGGAAGTACCTTCCCTAATTCTATTCGATCTTGCATATAAGCTGGTTTGACCACTGCTTTCATACTATAAACACCCCATATTGATATTATTATAACGCATATATAACAGATTCCTCTAACGTCGCATTATAGTGTCTAAAATAAAGTTTATAGTCAGGATTCATTTTTTTAATTAATAAAGGGATTTCGATATAATCTTCCACTCTATGATAGCAACATATTGATAATTTAGGTCGATATTTTTTAATAGTCATTTCTGCTCCCAATAAGGCATTATATTCCGCGCCCTCAATATCCATTTTAATTAATGTAACTTTTTCGTTTTGAATTTGTGCGTCAAGTGAGATTGCTTTAATAGTTGAAGTCGAGACAGGCTGATTTAATTCGGTAACTCTAGAACCTGAGGCTAACCCAGATGTATCAAAGTATAATTCTTGATTTTTATTCCACAATGCCTTTTCATATAATGTTACTCTAGAATCATTTGAGTATTTAGTTTTTAATAACTCCATGCTAGAATGGTTAGGTTCAAATGCGTATATTTTAACTTTATCATTCATTTTAAGAGCTATATCAATTTCTTCACCTTCGCAAACACCTGCATCTATAATAACCTCATTATTATTTAGGTAAGGAATAACATCATTGTTATAATACTGATTAGGTTCATATAAGCTAAAGTCAATCGGACGACCATATTTCATATTATCAATTAAGGACTTATATATATAAATTGATTTTTCGTCTTCAAACATACCCATTACTTTGTTTAATTTATCTTTATTTTCATTGAAATAATAATAAGCCTCTATATGCTGTGCCGAATAAATATCATAATAATAAAGTCCCATTGTTTGCAATTGGGATAATATCGATAATACATGCGAGACACCAGCTGTTATAATAATAGCAGTTTCTTTTGCTTTAAATTTTTTCAACATTTCCGGTAACATTACAGGAATATTATCTATAGAAGTATTTTGTTTTGCTATGTTATTATCAACCCAATAAATCGGTTTCGGTATAACCTTTTTATCTATACAAAAAGTTCGATAAAACCTCACTCCAATACCACCCATACCAAAGAAAACTAACTTTTTATATCCCAAGCTTTCTAAAGATGACAAATAATAATTATTCATTAGCATTTCCCCTTTGTTTCAATTTTTTAATGATTAGTTTTAACATATTCTATTTGCTGTTGGTTGACAAGTTCAAATCTTATATTTAGATGATACTTCAAAAACTTTTAGTTACTATATTATTAAAAGCTTTAAGATATTTAGGTGGTTTTCATCGCTAAGTAAGATGACACTCTTAATGAGCCCAGGCCCCCAATATGAGTCAAATACCCTGATGGTTTGTTTGATTTTGAGGACTATCTTTGCTTAAGTTTTATTATAAATAATAGGAGATCATAATTTTTAATTTAATCATATCTTATAATTTTACTTATACCATCTACCAACTTAACTTTAGCTTCCCATTCAGGCAATTGCTGTCCGACATTCCATGGCATCATAACTTCCCTATCCCTATAAGGTTTTCCACCCCAGATAATATTTATTTTTTTTCCCAATGCCTTTTCAATTAATAACACTAAATCCTTTAATTTTATGGGATTTCCTGACGTAACTGCATAGTCACGTAAATACTTACTATGATTGGAAAACAAATGTTTTAATGAAATTATGAATGCTTCAATAACATCGTCTATATAAACCAAATCAATATATTGTTCACCTTCAGACATTAATAAGGGAACATTTGTATTGATCGAATCTTTAAGCAGTGAAAATAGCTTTTTTCTCTTATCGTTAGGACCATATGTATCGAATAATTTTAGTGTAATAACTTTTAATGGCGTTGTTTTTTGATAATAAATCAGCATACTTTCAAATGCTTGTTTTGTAGCCGCATATAGACACACAGGGTTATAAGCTTCATTTTGATAATGTTGCCAGGATGTCCCCGTATTGATAAGTCTATAAACTCCGTTTTTTACCATAGCATCAATCAACTGTGTACCAAATAAGATATTGCTCTCAACAAGTTTAGCAATATCCTCATATTGATGCTGAGGTAGAAATAAGGAAGCTAAATGAAATACGACCATTGGTTTCGATTTAGCGACAATATCCATCATATTACTTATGATTTCATTATGGACATGTATAGTAATTCTGTCGTCAGTTAGTTTTCTCACCTCAGATAAATCAGAACCCTCACGTGCAATAATATGAACTTCCCAGCCACTACTTACTAAGCGTTTGGAAAGATGGGAACCAATAAAGCCCCCTGCCCCAGAGATTAAAGCTACTTGCCTTATTTTATTCATTATTTATCCCCTCGCACAAGGCTCTGAATGCTTACCATTAAAAATGTCCCAGTTCCTATCTTTAGAGGAGATAATTTTCTCTTGAAGAGGCCATTGAATATCAAAATTTCCATCATCCCATCGTATACCACGTTCATAATTAGGCTGATAAAATTCAGATACTTGATAAAAAACTTCAGTATCATCTGTCAGTGTCTGATATCCATGAGCAAATCCTTCTGGAACATAAAGCATTTTACAATTACCGGCACTCAACTCTACGCTAAACCACTTCTTAAAAGTAGATGATTTCTCCCTTAAATCAATAACCACATCATAAATACTCCCTCGTATACATCTTACCAGCTTAACTTCGGCATATGGCTCTAATTGATAATGCATTCCTCTCAAAGTTCCCTTTTTATAATTGCTGGCAATATTACACTGAACAAATTCTGATTGTAAGCCATGAACAGTAAATTCATTTTTACAAAACGAACGTGCAAAAAAACCCCGGACATCCTCTATTGGTTCTATATCAATTAAATAAGCTCCCACAAGTGGAGTTTCTGAAAAAATCATTCAATATAACCTCTCTTAAATCCAAGTAAGCTCGCAGTCATCTTTTAAGATTCACTTTTATATTATCGAACAGCCTATTCCTTTTAAAGCCATGCCCCAATCTCTTTATTGACTACCATACTTTCCATGGGGCCTTACCCGACTCCCACAATTTTTCAAGGTTAAGCTTTTCTCGGAGCGTATCCATAGGCTGCCAAAAACCAGTATGCCGATAAGCTGCTAATTGGCCCTCCCTAGACAGCCGCTCTAAAGGCGTTTTTTCGAGAACAGTATCATCTCCTTGAATATAATCAAAAAACTCTGGCTGGCATACAAGGAATCCTCCATTAATCCAGCCACCATCTCCATGAAGCTTTTCATGGAAAGCTTCAACATTATCTTCTTCTGTAATGCTTAACGCACCAAAACGGCCCAACGGTTGTACTGCCGTGATAGTCACTAGATTTACATGAGACTCATGAAAATGTAATAATTCTTTTATGTTTACATCGCTTACCCCGTCTCCGTATGTAAGCATAAAAGGTTCGTTTCCGACATAAGGTTGAATGCGCTTCACCCTACCGCCAGTCATAGTTTCGGCACCAGTATCCACTAATGTTACTGTCCATGGTTCGGCATGATGGTCATGAATTATTTGTTGATTCGAACGAAAATCAAAAGTAACCGTAGATTCCTGCAAAAAATAATTGGCAAAATACTCTTTAATATAGTATCCCTTGTAGCCAAGGCATATAATAAACTCATTAAATCCATAGTGAGAATAAATCTTCATGATATGCCATAAAATAGGGCGTTCGCCAATTTCAATCATCGGTTTTGGTTTTAAATGTGATTCTTCACTAATTCGAGTCCCAAATCCGCCGGCTAAAATGACGACTTTCATAAATTCATCCCCTTTATCCGATTTTACAAATTAGAAGGCCAAACCCAGCTTTTTCTCATTCCGGCTTCTAATACTCTAAGGTCAAATCCACTTTTTTTATTTATCTTAATAAACTGCCGAGGTATCTTAAGAAAATTCGCTAAAAAATTAATAAAGATCATTTCAATTTCTTCGTCTATATTTTCAATCTCTTGCCCGAGAAAGGTAAAGTATCTTTTTAAAACGTCGCAAAAAGCATGATAATTTTCATTAAAAGTGCCATCAATAACAAGATGAGGAAAATTCTTCACTATTTGAGTTCGAGGTATACTTTGATCTCTGATATTTAGGTCGACATTGATTTTTTTTATTTTCCCGGTGATTATTTTTAAGAAGTGGTATAAATATTCGTCGAAAGTTTCATTTTTTGGCAGTAGTTTATTAATGTTACTACGGAAAAATTGTAATTCTTTATATTCCTTAGTCCTGAATACCTGAAAGACTAGGTTTGCAACAAACCCTTGCGTAATCTTTTTTAGTCTGTCAATTGGATTATTATCAATCAATGTTTCAAACCAATCATATTCTATTAAGTTTTCTGAAGAAATTGGATAATATAAATTTTTCCCTTTCACTGAAAATAATGCTTTATCAGAATCCAATATTTTAATTGATTCCAAAATCCCCTCTTCGGTTAAATAATCATCATCAAAACAAAAAATAACATATTCTGTATTAACCAATTCTAACAATGCTATATCAAATTTATCAATAAGCCTTATATTACTTGAGTATCTCTTGTATACAATTTGGTAACTCGTATACTTCTCAATACTTTTTTCATTTGCGATCGCATTACCTTCTTCGCTGGAATCTAACACAAGCACTTTAGGCTTTAAATACTTATAATTATTTATAAAATTTAAAGTCCTGTTCAAATAATAAGATCGATTATAAGTAGGAATGACTATAGTAATTTTATCATCGTATCTTTCGTAATGCCGGTTATTATTAGCATATTGTTTATTCCGGTTCTTTCTGTAATTCTCTATAATTTCGCTGTCCGTTTTACAATTTATATTCGCCCTAGTAAATTGAACATGTTTTAATTTAAAATAGCTTTCTATTTCTTTAGTTGCGCTAAACAAATGTACAACATCATAATCATAATATCTTACGTATTCTATAAGATCATTAATATTGGTTATCCCTAATATTTTTCGATAAGGAATTGAATTTTTCAGATTCATTAAAGGGCTGACTCCCATATACGCTATATCGACAACTAGCCCATAATTTAATAGCCTCACCGCAAGTTCATTTACTTGTTCATTATTAGAAAAATCAATAAAGAGAATAGTATCTATCTCAAGAATATCCGACAAGAATAAATCATTTCTCACACCATCTCTAACTATCGCTTTTAATTGCTTTATTTTTCCCTCTACTTCTGTTCTGTCAATATCATAATAATTTGATCTTAGGGCTTTTCGGTAAAATGTCAAAGATTGCAAATAATCTTCTTTTACCTCATATACAAAGGCTAAATTATACAATAGATCATAATTCTTCGGTTCAAATTCTAACCCTTTGTTTAAAATATTTTTTGCCTCTTCAAATTCTCCCTGCATAATATGAACGATAGCTTTCATAGAATAAATTTCAATATCACTTGAAATCAGTCTTAAATAATCATTTATTAATAAAGTGGCTTCGGCAATTTTTTCCTTTTCTATTAAAAATTTTATATTTTCTTTTATTTGTTTTGCAAAAAGCTCTAAACTTTGTTCCATCTTTTACTCCTACCTACCTAATCCTAAATCACTGCTTGCGATATTACCCCTTTATTTTCGATAAATCATTGTTGTCTTATTGCCATTTCTTCAAAAGCAAAGGATTAATCCAAAAACAATAGAAAGAGATAACCGAATTAATTTATCAAATATTCGTCTTTTCCTCAATATCTTAGCGCTTACAATCACTTAATGCTTTGAATATAAAACTATTGATATCTTTTCTTAAGTATATCACTTTGAATTGCTAATAAACGAAGGTCATGACCGATAATATTTTTACACTCTTCAATTAACCCCAAAGCTGCATCAAATTGTTCTGACTCAATTAAATCATCTAAGGAAGCTAATAACTGAAGTGTTAACGTTTCCATTTCCTTACAGCGAGTTTGATTCGATAAAGTATTTGCGAGTCCTTCTATTCCTCTATTCATTTCGGGATATACCTTTAAAGCTTTTCTTAAATAACGCATATACCTATTTTGATCATTATTGCGATGGGCAAGCGTCATATATAATAAAAACATTTCTTCTTTGTTTTTTAAATCAAAGATTAGCTCATTTTCAAATACTGCTTCCCTATAAAGAAGCTCGATAAAAGACTGTCCCCACTTGATATACAACTTAAAAGTTTCTAAATACTCGGCATCATCAAGCTCCCCGGAAAACAATAAATACTTGGCAATATTTTTCCGCAACCGGTCTATTTGAAACCGAGATGCTGAATTATCATCATCTAAAGTAACATAATCACGACAAAATTTTACAAACATTACCTTATCCACTTCATCCATATAGCTCATATAGCCCACAATAGTTTGTTCCGACAAAACCGCACTGATTTTCCAAGCGTCCTGCGGGCGGAATTTTAAACTATATGCCAACACCAGCGCATAATAATCCGGCAATATATTCAAATTCAAGCTCACTATCATTTCAATCAGAAATTGCCACTCTGCTTCACCGATATCGCCATTATACAATCGTAAAAAATTAAGCTTCCCGTATAAATTAGGCAAATCACAAAACTGTCTGTAAAACTGTTGCTTCTCTTCCCTTTGCAGCCCCTGCAGCAATTTTTCAATCTCCATTTCAATCTTTTCCAGTTGTTCTTGAAGATTTTTCTCTAATAGGGTTTCATATATTTTACGGCTATCGGTATAGTCTTTATCTACAAAATCAATTCCGACTAAAATTGAACGGGCTTGATTGACGAACAAATCATCCTCGGCAGCAATCTCTAAAACTTGCTCTAAATGTTGCCGAGTCTGCACAAAGTCACCCTTTCGGTAAGAAATTATACCCATATAATAATAATCCGCCGTCAGCATGGACAAGGTATAGTGCATTAAAGCCATATTGGAATTAATTTTTAGTTTGGGAAAATCTCTAACTAATTCCCCGTGCTGGCGATAATATTCATAGGCCTCTTCAGGCTTACCTTGCAGCTCGTATAGCTGAGCTATATAAAAATATAAGTCAACATACTCCGGCTCAAGTCTGATACCCCGGAGTGCAAACTGGATAACCTCTTCTTCGGAGCGCCGGTTCACAACACAAGCTTGAAGTACTCCGCCGATAACATATAAATGTCGGCGCCAAAAAACATCGTCTTCCTTTTGATAGCGTTCATAAATCTTCCAGATTTCTGCTAAAGCTTCCAGCCACTCTCCATGCATGGAGTAGCTGACAGAGAGCTGATAGCGGTAATAAACATTATCCGGGTCCTTGGCCAATTCCGTCTTAAGCAAGGTACTAGTGCGCTCAAATTTGCGCTGCATCAGCTCCTCGTCGTCGGAAATATAACCGTAATGCACCAAACTGTCATCGAGATGAGCAATTCCGCCTTGAAAAACCGGCTCATTATGCACCGCGCCGCGGTAAAAAAACTGTTTGTTACGCCGGAACAGCCTGGCTGACACCATGGTGGTATACTGTCCGCTGAGACCATTGGTAATATTCTTCACTAAGAGAGTGGCACTGCCGATGCGTTTATCCTGACAAGCTTTCAGAAAACTTACCACAGTCGCAGAGGACTCCAGCTCTTCGTCTGCGTCCAAAATCAACACCCATTTGCCTTGGGCATAGCTTATGGTGATATTGCGCATCTCAGCAAAGTTGTTATTCCACATATGCACAAACAGCTTGTCCGTGAACTGCTTGGCTATTTCAACGGTCCCGTCGGAGGAACCGGTATCGACAACAATCAGTTCCGTGGGGATAGCCTGCATGATCGGCTGCACACTGCGCAAACATCTTTCCAGATTCTTTTCTTCATTCTTGACCATCATACAGATACTTAGCAAAGGTTTCATGCTCAGATCCCCCGTTTTATATATTTAAATTAAGGGCCAGAGATGCGCATCCCTGGCCCTTAAAAAGCGCCTACCGGAGGGTAATTTGATAATTGCCCTCTTCAGCTATTAACGAAGCAACTGCAGGACGGCTTGAGGCTGTTGATTAGCTTGAGCCAGCATTGCCTGAGCGGCTTGTTGAAGAACGTTGTTTTTCTGGAAATTGGTCATTTCTGAGGCCATGTCAACGTCTCTGATGTTGGCTTCAGCTGTTGTGATGTTCTGCGAAGAAGTTCCCAGATTGTCAATCGTGTCTTGCAGACGGTTCTGAATGGCCCCAAGTTTGCTTCGTTCTGCGGACACTTTCGCAGTAGCATTTGTAATGGCTGTGATAGCGTTTTCTGCGGACGACTGACTGTCGATGCTGACGCCGGACAAGCCTAAGGCGGCAGTTCTCATATCATTAATACCAAAGGTCATTGTCTGGCCCGCATTGGCACCGATTTGGAAGGTCATGCCGCCGCTGCTCTGAGCCGAAGTCTGAGCGTTGCTGAGTCCCAAATCGGAAGTAAAGGTATTTCCAGCCGTATCGCTAAAGGTAACCGGACCGCTTTCGCTTATAACTTGCAGACGACCATCATCCGTAACATTGACTTTTACATTGGCTATAAAACCGGGATCTCCCAGTTGTGTAGCGCCTGCAGAGCTATTAGCAGTGTCAATTGCATCATTCAGATCCTGCTGTAATGAAGCGGCAATACTTGACATATTAGAATTAGTATTATAACCACCTGTACCTACAGTTACCTTCAGCACCTGACCATTAATATTCATGCTGAAAACCTTACCACTAGAAACACTTGTGCCATTGTACGTATCTTTTCCCATTGCCGCAAGAGTCCCTGCTGTCCCCAAGATTGTATTCAATACCGAGCCGCCAGTTTTAGTCTCAACTAGGATTTCTGAACTGGTGCCGCTGGAACCGCTGGTAATCATAAGGCTTCCGGCCGAATTAACATATCCAGTGACGTGAGATACTTTAGACCCGCTGGCATCAATAGCGCTATTAATCTGGCCGATTATCAAGCTAACGGCAGCCGCCCTTGAGGTAGCATTGGAACCTGTAAGGCCACTGTTAATTGTATTTTGTTGCTCGGTAGTAAGGTTCTGCCAATTGACAGTAATGTCAGTTCCGTCAATATTAATCGTTTCTGCCGTAAAATGAGTAGCCGCAATAGCCGAAAGAGTAGTCATAGCCGCAGATGCACCCATTACCGCAGCACTCAACTTACCAGCAACAGCACCAGTAGTGGCATTTTGTCCAACGCTAACGCCAGCTGCACCGGCCAAACTGCCATCCAACAGATTCTTGGTGTTGAACTGAGTTTGATTGCCGATATCATCAAGCGCACTCTTCAGCTGGTTAAACTCGTCGCTCATGGCCTGGTTATCACTGGTGGTGTTCGTACCGTTGCTTGCTTGTACAGCCAGCTCGCGCATCCGCTGGAGAATACTGGTAGTTGTGTTTAAAGCACCTTCAGCAGTAGCTGCTAAGTTAATACCGCTTTGAGCATTGCTGGAAGCCTGGTTTAAGCCGCTGATTTGACCGCGCATCTTTTCAGAAATTGACAGACCCGCTGCATCATCAGCTGCACTGTTAATTCGGAAACCTGAGGATAATTTGGACAAAGAACTTTGGGTAGCCTTTTCATTGATCCCTAACTGGCGGATAGTGTTGAGAGCCGCAATATTAGTATTGATAATCATTGTTTTTCCTCCTTGATTGTTGCATCAGGCATCCTTGCCCGATTTATTGCTATCTTCCAGCTTGCCTTTCCCTCCGGCCGGTTGAAGGAAGGTTCGCTTTTAGATGGTCTAACATGTATATCGGAAGAATTCTAAAGAACTTTAGGGTTTAGGCCAAGTTTTTTATTTTTATTTTAATTCCATCTTCTGCCTGTTGCTCCCTCACGACTCGCATAGAAAATAAAAAAGCAAGCTGAAAACTTGACAGCTTACTTTTTTATTCCTATATTTTTTAACTTATTCAGTTCCGACAAATCCTTCGCAACGGCAGCTTGCTTATTTTCCGCCGCAATCGCATCGTAAATTTCACCGCGGTAAACCTTGATCTCTTTGGGGGCGTCAATCGTCACACGAATGCTGTCACCTTTGATGTTGACCACTGTCACCACAATATTGTCGCCAATGACAATGCGCTCGCCGGCTTTGCGAGTGAGTGCCAGCATATCATTCTCCCCCTTTTGTTTCACTTGGCAATCCGTTAGGAAATAACTTTTCACAGACAGAATACCCGGACCTGTGCAGTACAACCTGTCTGCCAATCCGCGCGGCCGGATTTATGACAATCGGAGCCATCATATTGACCGTCATATCGGCAAGGGTTTCTTTGATGGTTGCGATTAAAAATACTTGCGGAGGATTTTCCGGGGAAAGATTCATCTCCTCAGCTGCTTCATCCTCCAAGACAAATTCATAGTCTTTAAAAAACGTGAAAGGATCAACCAGCAAAAACATTAAATGCTCGGCCAAGACCGACTGAAGAAAAGAAAAGGGACTCTCTTCATCCTGGGCTATATAAACAAAGGACTTTTCTTCGGGAAAGCCCGGGATACCGTCGGGAAACCTGATGAGGTGATCCTCCGTTACTTCCAATTCCCCAAATTGAGCTGATTTTATTATCATAGTATTGCCTCCCAGCGGAGATCTTATAGCCATTTCATGCTTAGACTTTGACGTCCACCGTCGATATTTCAACACTTGGATATTGAGTTACCCGAATATCGACACTCCCGGGTTGATAATCTCCCTGGACTTGGCCGGGTTCCAGGTTATAGTTGATTTTTCCGTCAATCGGGTTAAATTGAACCGGTTGGGCCTGATAGGTAATATTGGGTAAAGCGATATAAGCCAGAGTCACTCTCGGAAGCTCGGTATGAGCGGAATGAGCCGCGGCTATGTCGGCAAAAGCATTGGATTTGTTCTGGATTGCCGCCAATTTGTCGCCCTCCTCCATAATCCGGGCGATGGTCTTTTGCACGGTTTCCCTGCCGTATTCGGCATTATCCCTGGCAAATTCGCTATTGTTCTTAATGCCGATAGAATAGCGGCAAGGTTCCGAATCAATCGTCAGTTCACCGTGAGGCTGACGCATCTCTAAGGTTGCGGGGGTATTTTCCATTTGCAGGAACGGTTTAACCGTATGCAAATTTAATTGAGCATTGCGAATGTTATATTCTAAGAGAGTAGGTTGCGTAGAGATGTTAAGTTGAAGCATCGAAAATGAACTCCCTCCGGTCCTAAACTTGCTCATCGAATATTAGGCTGCTTTTTTGATTAAAGGAATTAAAAATTTCCAGCATTCGTTCCGGTGTAATTTCCTCCAGAACTTCTCCATTGGTTTCATCAATGATTTTAATCATAAAGCCCTGGCGGGATTTCTTGTTAACGCTGAACTTCAAACGCTTTTTCATTATGCCCATAAGGCGGTTCATTTTTTCAGCCGCTTTTTCCACTTCCTCGCGGGGTATTTCTTCCCGGGCAGAGGGAATTTCCTGCTTGCGATCAACCACCGGACGAGGGTTTTCCTGAGAACGTTCTAACTTTTGTCCGGGAAAAGCATCCATGGGGATGATCGTTGTTTGGGTATTAGGTTGAATGGGATTAAACATCGTTAATACCTCCAATCTAACACGACTGAACGTACGCTAAACGAATATCTTTATTGCATAAAATCCACCAAAGAGGGCTGAATAATCTTAGCCCCAACAGATAAGGCCGCCTGATAAACATTTTGCTGACTGGTAAAATCCGTGATCGTCTGAGCCATATCGGCATCCTGCACACTTGAAAGATTTGTTTGCAGACTAAGCGAGGTGGAATCCAACTGGCTCTGGATTGCGGTTACCCGGTTAATACGGGCCCCCAAATCCGAGTTCAGGTCGATAACAGTATTTACGTTATCGTCGATCGTCCCCAAGAGATTGCTGACAGTCGTTGAGTCATTGCTCCTTAAGGCCGTGCTCAGCCTATTAAGAGTATCCAAGATTCCGCCGCTGCCATTAAGACTTGTTCCATTCCCAAAAAGCTTTAGGCCATTGACAGAAACGGGAATACTCAAATTATTGCCCACTTCAAACATGATAGGGTTGCCATTGGCCGTGGAGGTGCTCCCATCGGCAGGTATAAGCTGCTGATCTGTGGCGGTGCCGGAAAACATATATTTTGAACCTACTTGCGAGTTGGCCATCATCTTTATTTGCTCGGTAAGTTGATCAACTTCATCGGCCACCGCGCTTTGATCGCTCGTATCCAAGGTACCGTTGGACCCTTCTACCGCAAGATCTCTCACCCGCTGCATCATTGACGTGATATTTTGCAGGGCGCCTTCCGTGGTATTCATGAACTGTAAGGCCCCATCGGCATTGCTCGACCACTGTGTGACGGCGGCAATATTGCCTTTAATTGTCATTACACTTTGAATTCCGGCCGGATCATCCGAAGGTTTATTAATTTTATGCCCTGTAGCAAGCTGATTTTGCAAATTATCCATTTTCTGCTCTGCCGCTTGCAAATTGCGCAATAAATCCTGACTCATCATTCTGCTGGTTATCCGCATTGAAATTTCACCTCTATTTTGTCATTCCCATATTTAATATGGAGTCAAGCATGTTATCCATCATTGTTACCATCCGGGCTGCCGCCGCATAAGACTTTTGGTACTGAATAAGATTCGTCATTTCCTCATCAAGGGATACGCCCGAGATAGACTCTCTTTGATTCGCGGCATTTGTGACCAGGACGTCTTCTCCCGCTTTCATGCGAGTAGCTTGCTGCACGTCCACACCGAGCTTGGCAACATTGGCCGAATAATAATTGCCTAACGAGGTCCCGGAAACCGGAGCTGCAATTAAACCGTTCAAAGCGTTCCAACCTGTCGATAATGAGGAAATTTTCTGAGCGATGGTGCCGTCTCCCGCAGTTATAATCGATGTCAAGGCCCCAGTCGCAATTTTATCCGGCTGATCCGCAATATCCGGGTTAAGGTTTATCGTCGCAGCCGTGACCACAGGGAGCCCGGTAGTGCTGTCCGTCCCTCCGGAGCTCGATGTGAAAAAATCTATCCCAATCGTTTTCGTACTGTCCAAGGGATCTGTTTGTGTCGCCGCGACCAACCCTTGACCTGTCCGATGAATCGCATTGATGGATGTGGCAATAGCCTGGGCCAATGTATCCAGTTGCCCTTGAAAACTCGGAAGATAACTGTCGCGGACTTCCAAATCCGCTTCTAATGTCCCAAGATTAGTTCCCAGATCGACACTCGAACCGGTTGTATCATCACTCCAAACGACCTGCGAAAACCCGGTCGTTGAATCTTGCGGCGGCGGGTCCTCCAGGGTGCGCACCGTCGTACCGTCCACCAGGGTATTAGCGGTAGAGCTGTCGTTCCCGATAATTATTTTATAATTGTTGACGGTGCGGTCAGTGAAATTCGTATCCTTGCTCTCCACAACCTTGACATTAACAATTTGCGAGAGCTCGTCTACGAGAGAATCGCGCTGATCCTTCAGATCATTGGGATTATCCCCGGCTACTTCCGCCGATTTGATTTGAGCATTCAATTCACCGATTTGCTGTGCGTAAGTGTTGATTTGAGTAATCTGCACATTAATCGAAGAATTCAAATCGTTCTGCTGATCGGTTACCTGCTGGGAAAGATTGTGGAAGGTATCCGTCAGTTCCTGAGCCCGCTCGCTCACGACGGAACGCGCTCCCTCATTTTCCGGGTCATTGGACAAATCGCTCCAGGCCGTCCAAAACTGGCTCATATCGTCGCTCAGGCTGTTATCCGAAGGCTCGTTCAAGATGTTCTGGATATTATTAAGGCTGTCTTCCTTGGCTCCCCAGTATTGCTGTTTGGAAGTTTCCGAGCGGAATTGGCTGTCCACAAAGGCATCCCTGGCGCGGGTAATTGTGTTTAAGTCAGTTCCTGTACCAAGGGACAGATTTTTTCCGGAACCCAAAATCGTATAAGGCGTTGATGCCGCCAAAATAGGAGTCTGTCTTGTATAACCTGCCGTATTGGCGTTGGAAATATTATTTCCCGTAACGTCTAAAGCAAGCTGCTGCGAGTTAAGGGCTCTTTGGGAAAGCTCCAAGCCAAAAAAGGTCGATGTCATATTTTTTAAACCCTCCAATCCAAAAGGTGTACTGATTTGTTTCCGTCCTTCTCCTTACGGCCCGGATATGTATAGGTGCTTTTTTCCTGGTGAGTTATCATGCCTAAAGTAAAATCAACAATTTTCATGGCCTGTTGGAGCAGCTGGCTGTTGAGCTCATGAATCTCTTTTAAACCGCCTACAACTCCCTCCAGTTCCTGGCGCACTTCCTGAAGAAGCGGAAAATGTTCCGCTAATTCCGCTAAAGTGAGGTCTTCCGGAGTTTTACCCAAAGCACGTCCGATCTGCTCGGCCCAGGCAAGGCGTTCTCTTTCAAGATGACCTGCTTCAAGCAAGAGCTGTTCTTCCAGCCCTGTCGCCACCTCAATCTCCTGCAGATTATTCGCCAGCAAAGCCCTTTGTTTGCGCTTTTCAAGGCTGAGAAGCTTTCCATAGAGTGAGACTTGTTTCTTTAAGTTGTCATTCAAATTCTGCAGTACTTCAGTCAAGGAAATCTCCTCCCTTTAAAGTTGGCCCTAAAATTTCGGCGCAAGTATATTTGCCGCAATCCTTTGTCCGTCAACCCGAAACTTTCCGGACTCAATTTGCTCAGAAAGTGTCCGCACTTTATCCTCGCGTATTGAAGGAGCTTCTTTGGCCTTCTGAAGCAGCGTCTGGAAAGTCTGCCCCTTATCGGAAACAGCCAATTTATCTCCCTCAGAAGAGTTCTTTTTCTTCTCTGCTTGATTGGCCCGGTTTGTTGCTTGGATACCGGTTATAACAGACAGGGATGCAGGGTCTATTTTCATTTCGTTCACTCCACATTTAAAGTCTTACTTAAGATATCGAAAACGCTTAGCCAAAACTATAGGGGAATTTCTGCTCTATAACATCTCTTTATGGTATTTCTAAATTTAATGGGACTTTTAGGCCGTTTATATATCATGTCATATTAATTTCAAGAGCACAATGACCTCTTATTTTTCAGCCATTGCTTTAATCAAATGGCTTTTTTTAATACCGCTGTGCAAATCCCAGGACTATACTTATAGTCCCTCTTCCCTTTTTCCTGTATAATAAAGTGTAAAATATGGGACTAAGGAATTGGGCAGAAAATGTCGATATAATTTCTATAAGGTGCTTACTCAGTGAATAATAGCAAGGGAGGTACGTCGCAATTCCAAATTCAAGAGCTGGATCGTAGTCCAAGCTTTATAAAAACTGGAGTGTGGCAAACAAAACCATGGATTTATCAACAGTTATAGGGCTTATTGCCGGAATCGGGGCATTGCTTGCCGGGTATTTATTAGAAGGGGGAAGCGTCAGCGCTCTGGGGCAATTTTCCGCTGCCTGCATTGTTTTCGGCGGGACAGCCGGAGCAGTTATTACCAGTTTTCCTCTCTCCTCTCTCAAAAACCTTCCCAATTGGTTAAAAGTCGCGTTTACTTCTCAGTCCTTTGGGACTGCCGAGGCCTATGAAACCCTTGTGCGTTTCGCCGAGAAAGCGCGGCGCGAAGGTCTGCTCAGTCTCGAACAGGAGCTGGAAAGCGTAACTGACCGTTTTACCCGCCAGGGTATGCAGCTCGTCATAGATGGGACAGATCCCGAAATAACGAAAGAAATTTTGGAGTCCGATATCGCTGTTTTGGAAAAACGGCACAAAGTTGGCATAAACGTCTTCGAAGCCGCCGGTGGTTTTGCTCCGACACTGGGGATCATTGGAACAGTTATGGGGCTGGTTAAAGTCTTGGGTAATTTATCGGACCCTAACGAACTCTCCAAATCTATCGCGGCGGCTTTCATCGCCACTCTCTACGGGGTATCTTCCGCCAACCTGATCTATCTGCCGCTTGCCACTAAACTTAAAATGAAAGATAAACAAGAAGTCGCTTCCATGGAAATGATTCTTGACGGTATTTTATCCATCCAAGCGGGCGAAAATCCTGCTATCCTTAAAGAAAAGTTAAAGACCCATATAGGGTCAATCACCGAAGCAAAAAATGAAGAGGGTTCGGGAGCTCCCAGCGGTTCCCCTGCTATGGAACGGCGATGAGCAGAAAACGCGAACAGGAAGTAGAAAAGGACAACGGCGAGCGCTGGCTCCTTACTTATTCGGATCTCATTACCTTACTTATGATTTTCTTCGTTGTTCTTTATTCCATGAGTAAAATTGACGCCCAACGCTTTCAGGCTATCGCCGAGTCTCTGAACAAAGCCCTTGGCGGAGGCACTCCCGCCAAGATCGAATTGGCGAATAGTCCGACCGGGCCTTCCCTCTTTCAAACGGGCACCCCTTCGTCGCAAGCCACAGTTCCCGGCAAAGGAACCAATCCCAACAATACGACCTATACCGACCCCGCGGCGAGCACAAACAATTCCAAAGCGGGGCAGGGAAATGCCGATGAGGAAAAAATGAGCATCGAAGAGATCAAGGCTAAGCTGGATAAATTCGCCGCGGACAACAACATTCAAACTAAATTAATAACCTCAATTGAAGAACGGGGTCTTGTGGTCAGCCTGCAAGAGACTTTGCTCTTTGAAAGCGGCTCAGCCGATATTACGGCACACGCCCGGGATATTCTGGAAAAGGTTACAACCGTTTTAGCTTCATCTCCTAATCAGATCAGGGTCGAAGGGCATACCGACAATCTGCCGATTCATACCTCTCAATTCGCCAACAACTGGGAGCTCTCTGTGCTCCGTGCCACTAATGTGGTGGAGATCCTGCAAAAAGACGGCATAACCCCGGACCGGCTTTCCGCGACAGGCTACGGAGAATACCGGCCCATAGCCTCTAATGATACGGAGGAAGGGCGGGCGCAAAACCGCCGCATCGACCTGATTATCCTTCGTTCTAAATACGATGTCACCGAACCGTCTAATCTGGCCCCAGCCTCTGATTCGCTAGCCCCAGTCCCTGCCGTCAAACCTTAAAAAGCCAGGGAATGCACTGCTTGATACAGAATTTGAGTGGCCAGATGAATCTGGTCCGGTTTGAGCAGAGCCGGAATATCTTGAGGGGTGTGGTTTTTGTTTAACCAGTCCCTGGCCATGATTGTTACCGCCGGAATATTCACCGCGTTAAAGCTGACGGAATCACTGTTATGTCCTCCCGTGGGTGTGAGTAGAGCACTTGCTCCACAATTTGCGGCGGCTTGGCGCACTGTCTCTACGGCAAGATTATCTCTATCCGCCCAGAGCGCAAAATCTCCGATTGTGCCATTGCCTACGGTATCCGCATTAAAAACCGCTTTAATTTGGTTCAAGGGAAACGAAGGGTTTTGGACAAAGGCTTCAGACCCCACATATCCCATCTCTTCGGCGCTCCAAAAAGCGACGACAAGGGTACGTTTCGGGATTTTCCCTTCACGCAATATCCGCCTCATAACATCCAGAATACACCCGACCCCCGAGGCGTTATCATTTGCTCCAGGGTAAACTTGGCCTTCAAAAATTCCCAGATGATCATAATGGGCCGAGAGAAGAATTACCTCGCCGGCATTTTCTCCCATTAACCCACCTAACAAATCGGCGCTTGGAGTTCTTAAATTTCGCTGTTCCCCCGGTCTGAAGGTCAAGCGCCCATTGACCTTCGTTTCTATAACCGGCGGAATGGTAAAGGCTTTAAAAAAGCCCGTTTCAGGGTCCCCCATTGGCTTTAAACCCAGCATACTTAACTGAGATGAGAGATAGTCCGCCGCTTTGGCCTCCCCCACGGAACCTGCTTTACGGCCTTGCATTTCCGGGGCTGTTAAAGCGAGGATATCATCCATTGCCGTTCGGTTGAGACTTTCAGAATTCGATTCCGTTTTCGGTTTGGATTTAGGCTCAGATGGCAGCAGTAACTCGACCGGCGGATGCCCTACTTCTTTTTTTATCCATTCTTCCCATTGGGCGGGAAAGGTACTCCAAGGCAGAGAGACCGCCCCCAGGCCAAACAATGTTTTCAAAAAAGCTCTGCGCGTCTGCATAAATTAATCCTTTCTCAAAGGAGAATGCCCATGTCTATACGTATTGATACGCCCCATCAGGCCTCGGCTTCCGCTCCCGATTCTCAAAGCTCTTTAGAACGTTCTAATGACTTCAGCGGAGTTTTATCCAAAACGCAAAAACTCCAGCGGATTGAACTGCAAACCTTTTTCGACCGCTTAGAGACCCAGGGCAAAAAGTTGGCACAATCTTTTTCAATTCGTGATTTAAAAGATTTTCGGGATATGGTAAAAACCTTCCTTCGTTCAACCTTTGGTCAGAGCCGAAAGATGCAAGAGGAATCCTCCTGGGATTTTCAAGGGCGGCCGAAAATTATGGCAAGAATTTCTAAGATCGACCATGCTTTGGACGAACTAGGCCAACAACTTCTCGATCAGCAGGCTAAACCCCTTGAAGTTTTAACTAAGATTGATGAGATTCGCGGACTGATTGTTGACCTCTTCGCCTAGAAAATAGGGGCAATACGCTTATTTCCTGTTGTTTGCCGATGTCTTAATGATCAAATCTTCCCGTATACAATAATGATCGCAATTTTGAAAAGAGAGGTGTCACACTTTGGCTTTTGCTCCTATTGCCAACACTTATGAAGATTTTATAAAAGCGTTTCATCCCAAAAGCGGACTCGATCTTAAATTTTATAAACAAAACCAAATGCAGCGGCGTATTCTCAGCTTTATGAACTCCCATGGGCACACGGTATTCCCCGAATTTCTCAAAGCTTTGGACACGGATCGGGTTTTATATGATGCTTTCTTCAAACACTTAACCATTAATGTCTCACAGTTTTTCCGCGACGCCAACCAGTGGAAAACTTTGAAAGACTCTATCATTCCTCTGCTCCTGCAAAGCAAAAATCCTTTGAAATTGTGGAGTGCCGGGTGTTCCAGCGGACAAGAGCCTTACTCTCTGGCCATGACTTTGCTGGAGTATTTCCCCAGTGCCAAATTCACCGTCATAGGATCGGACATCGACGTCAATGTCCTGACACAGGCCAAAGAGGGTCTCTATAAACAAAATGATTTTGCCAGCACTCCTCCTGAATTCCTGCAAAAATATTTTACCTTAACTGACAAAGGGTATCAAATTAAAGACTCCGTCAAACGCCTGGTCACTTTCCAACACCAGAATCTTCTTACCGACCATTTTCAGTCGGGTTTTGACTTTATCGCCTGCCGCAACGTCGTCATTTATTTTACCGATGAAGCGAAAGAGATGCTCTATTCAAAATTCACGGATGCCTTAAGACCGGGAGGAGTTCTGTTTACCGGAAGCACGGAGCATCTCTTTGGGATGAAACACCTCGGCCTGAAGTCTGTCTCCTCATTCTTTTATCAAAAACAGTAATACTCAAAAAGCGTGCTGCCGCACGCGCTCGAAGCAATTATCCTCATTAATACTTTCCTCTACAACGATGAAAAGGAGCCTTGCTCGCAAAAACGAGAAAGAGCTCCTTCATTATTTCTCTTTGCTGGTCAGCAACTAGGCAAGTGGGCAAATCCTTTCATATTGTTGGATAAACTCTTCTAAAGGATAAGTAACACCTTTACCATGAACTTCAAGCGATACCTGTTGGTCTTTGGGATTATAACCGATAAACTTCATTCCCAGTAATTTGGCCATTTTGGCTAACTCGATCCGCGCACCTCGCCCGAAATCTTTAAATTGCATCCAACACACGCCCCTTTTTTTGTCTTATGACTCCAAAAAAGCTATTGGGTTTAGATTATCTTATCTTATTCATAATAACCTTGCAACTTTCTTTTTCGGGAAAAAATAAAGCTCATCAGGCTTGTCCAATATCTTTACGCCGGCCAGAACCCTAACACACTGATCCCCGCTAAAATTAGAATACTCCCTAAAATTTTGGGCAGCGTAAGCTGCTCATGGAGCAGACAGGTCCCATAAAGTATTGCCAAAACATACCCCAAGGCCACAAGGGGATAAGCATAGCTTAGCTCCCACCTTGATATGACCACCAGCCAAAGAAATGAACTTAAGCCAAAACATAAAAAACCTATGAAAATAGCCGGGGTAAGAATAATTGCCCCCAACTGGCCCCAAATCCCTGTTACAGTGACTTTGCCATAAGTCAGCATGCCTAAGCGAAACAGGAACTGTCCAGTGGCTCCCAGCATAATTGATCCCAAGGCTACAGCCAGCGGCGGAACATCCGAAATAAGATACATAGGAGTACTCCTCGCAATTACTTTGAACATAATAATTGTTTTAAGTTTTCGCGGTTAAGGCGGTAATTATTCAAAGCAAAAGTTTGAAAAGCTATTATAATATTAAAGTGAGTCAGGGAAAACTTGCTATTTGATTTTTATTCCCAAGTATACATTCCACCCATTGCACTCATGCAAGACTTAAAAGACTTTCCGCAAATTAAGGAAATTGCTTTACATCTGGATAACGACACGACCGGAGGGCCAGCGGCCAAAACCATTAAAGTCCTGCGATGGAGGCACTGAGAAAGCAATGCCTTTTTCTTTGTAAACAACTGACTTTGAATAGTATGTATGTATGTCCGAAAATAGCCGGAATTGTTCAAGGAAAATAGTTATTGTAAAGCAGGAAGGTGAGCTTTATGTTAGAAACTGAGCGTCAAATATGGTATGCAGCGTTTAAGGCCAAAGACACACGTTTTGATGGACGTTTATTTGTAGGAGTATCCTCTACAGGGATTTATTGCCGGCCGATATGTCGGGCAAAGATGCCAAAAGCCGAGAATTGCACCTTTTATACCACAGCGGCGGAGGCGGAACAAGCCGGATTTCGTCCATGCCTTATTTGTCGGCCAGAGCTCGCTCCCGGCAATGCCCCTGTAGACGCAACTTCCTCTCTTGCTCATCGAGCGGCAAGGCTTTTAGAGGCACTCTGTGGAAGTGAACAAAGTATCGGGGAAGCCGCCCATCGCCTTGGTTGCACTGATCGCCACCTGCGTAGGGCCTTTACAGCAGAATACAGTGTTTCTCCGGTGCAGTATTTGCAAACATGCAGACTGCTTCTCGCTAAAAACCTTTTGACAGACACGGATCTTTCTGTAATCGACGTTGCAATGGCTGCCGGCTTTGGCAGTTTACGGCGCTTCAATGATCTTTTTAAAAAGCAGTACAATCTTGTGCCAACTGCGCTGCGCCGGCAAGCTGCAACAGCCAAAAACAAGGAAAGCAATGTGACCTTGACATTAGGATATCGTCCACCCTACCAGTGGCAGCAGATGCTGGATTTCCTCGCTTTGCGTGCAATTCCCGGTGTGGAAGTGGTAAGGGACGGAGAGTATTTACGTACTGTGCATTTTGAAACCAGCGGGCAGCGTCATGTCTACGGCTGGATACGCGTCGGTCATCAGCCGAAAAAAAATGCCTTAACCGTTACTGTGGATATCGCCTTGTTACCTGTATTGACACAAGTATTGGCTCGCGTTCGCCACTTATTCGATTTGCACTGCGACCCGGATGCAGTATATGAAACGCTTGTCACAATGAATGATATCCGTCCCGGTCTTTGCGTTTTAGGCGTTCGCGTGCCCGGAAGTTTCGAACCTTTCGAGATGGCGGTTCGAGCAGTACTAGGGCAGCAAATTACCGTAAAAGGAGCAAGAACGTTAGCTGCAAGGCTTGTGGAGAAGCATGGTGTTCCTATCCAAACCGGAATAGAAGGCTTAACTAACGTCTTTCCTTCGCCCCAAGAAATCCTTGCTCTGGACGGCCCAATCAGCAACCATTTAGGACCGCTCGGTATTATCGGGGCACGGGCAAACACTATCTTTGAGTTGGCACGCGCTTTTGTGCAAAAGGACGTAGATTTCAACTTCTGTGCCCAACCAGAAACAGAAGTTCAAAGGCTGATGTCTGTTCCCGGTATTGGGACTTGGACTGCACAGTACATCGCCATGCGGGCTATGGGTTGGCCGGATGCTTTTCTTCATACGGATTACGGCATAAAAAAAGCGCTTGAACCCCGTACTCCCAAAGAAATATTGGGTTTAGCGGAAGCGTGGCGACCTTGGCGCAGTTACGCAACAGTTAATTTGTGGAACTATTTGTAATCCATAAAGAAGACTTGATTCAGGTGGAATTTTAACTCCATCTGAATCTTAGTCGCACTTATCCAGAGACTTAGCCGCTCTTAACTCACCGCTTGCCGAAGCGGGAGTCTTAGAGCGGATTAGTCAGCGGATAAAAACATGAAGGAGAAACTTATGATTTACTCAACACATTATTCATCACCCATAGGCTCAATTTTGCTGGCCTGCAACGGTGAAAGTCTTGTTGGTCTGTGGATGGAGGGTCAAAAGTATTTCGCTGACACCGTAAAGGAAGCAATGTCCGAGAATTCTAATTTACCAATATTTACTGCCACAAAAAATTGGTTGGACAAATATTTTGCCGGTCAAAAACCGGCTATTTCCGATTTGCCCCTGGCGCCTAAAGGAGGTTCGTTTCGCTCGGCTGTATGGGATATGCTATGTGAAATCCCATACGGGGAAGTTATCACTTATGGCGACATTGCCAAAAAAATGGCCGTGAAAATGAACAAGGCAAGTATGTCAAGTCAGGCAGTCGGCGGGGCCGTGGGCCATAACCCTATCTCCATTATTATTCCCTGTCATCGGGTTGTGGGGACAAGCGGCAGCTTAACAGGTTATGCCGGCGGCTTAGATAAAAAAATCAAGCTCCTTGAACTCGAAGGTGTGGATATATCCAAGCTATTTAAGCCATCTAAAGGCACTGCTCTTTAATACCAAGTAGTTAGAAAACCAAAAAAGTGAATCCAGCAAAGGGAAGACCCGAACTGATTCACCACATAAAAAATTGATGGGAAGAGGAATGCATAAATATACATCCCAAACTCCCCATAAGCAGCGAAGCCAACCTGTAAGCCGAGTTCTGTCCCTCCAATACGGAGGTGATGATCATCTATCTCGAACCGCCGTTACCGACGGCCTCTAGCGACCTTACCCGGGAATCAAAACGGGCCGTTCATCGTTCCCCTATTCAGTCTTGCTCCAGGTGGGGTTTACATGGCCAGCCAGTCACCTGACTGCCGGTGAGCTCTTACCTCGCCTTTCCACCCTTACCTGCCGCTCAAGCTGAGTGGCAGGCGGTATATCTCTGTTGCACTTTCCTTGGGGTCACCCCCACTGGGCGTTACCCAGCACCTTGCCCTATGGAGCTCGGACTTTCCTCAGGGGCGACCTTTCAGTCCCTGCCCCCGCGATCATCGAGTTTACTTCGCTTAGTTATCTTACTAAAAAAATCAGTTTTGGTCAAATGGTGAGTTTTGGTTCTTCTCCATTTCTTCCATTTCATCATCAATGTCCATTAAAGCGGTTAACCACTTTGCGCGATTCACGTTATCTTCCTTAAAATTTGTTAAAACCTTTTCGCGTTCCATACGGAGAATTTCTGCTCGATTCATACTGCTCATTCAACTCCTTTCAGTACTTTTAATCAACCTAGAATCAAAATGATTCATAGCAAGCCAGACATTTCATATAAAACTCTATTTTCTGATTATTCCTTATGTACTAACAATACACGATTCGACAATCCTTTGTCAAGTATTAATAATCACTTTCACAAACTTTTTTAGTTTTTCAAAATTTAAAATTCTTATTACAAGACTATTTCTTTAAATTCCTAAATTTTTTAAAGACTACTTAGATTTTCCTGATTTTAGATTAACTCCTGCGGCCTTCCCCCTGGATTATTGCCAGGGGGAAGAATTTACCTCACTCACTTTGATCTCAATTCCCTGCAAGGATTTTTCCGAAGTCAGATACTGGTATAATGACTGAAGCATAGGCGCTTCGCTTAAAAAATGTCCAAGATCGCCAATCGCCATTCCTCCCTCAAGAGCATCAAGCACAGCATGATGATCGGCATCTCCGGTAATCAGCAAATCCGCTCCTTTAAACAAGGCCTTCGGTACAAATCGGCTTCCGCTTCCATTGACAATGGCAACCTTGCGGATCTCTTTCTCCGCCGCTCCAGCCAAACGTATCCCTGTCAAATCATACGGGCGGGCGTAAAGCTTAGATTTCGACAGTTGATCTAAAAATTGACCCCAAAGCGTTCCCAATCTTGCTTTGTGATCCAAATATCCGATGACTCCATACCCTCGCGTTCCTTCGTTGACGTCTGCGGACTGACATTGGCGGTTGAAACTGTTATCAGCAGGCTGCTCTTCAAGAAGTTTCATTTCTTGCAAACCAAGAATTTTTCCCAAACTTAAACTTGAAGATAGACTCGATTGGTCAAGATTGGTGTGGGCGGCGTAATAGCCGATTTGATTGTCGAGTAAACTCAAAGGAAGCCTTGCCGCCGGATTATCTGACCTTAAATTTTTCAGGGGACGAAACATAATCGGGTGATGCGCCACAATAAGCTGGGCTCCAAATTCTTTGGCTTCCGCGATGACCTCCAAAGTTCCGTCTAAAGCGATCAGAATGCGCTTAACCGGCGTAGAACCCGCTCCCACTAACAGTCCGACGTTATCCCATTCCTCAGCCCAGAACTTCGGGGCTAATTTTTCTATAAGCTGTGCTACCAAACCGATTGTTACTGCCATGTCCGCATTCCCTCCACTAAAACCAATTCCTCAGAAACATTTTTGATTTTCTCCATAACCTCTGTTTTACCAGACCGTTTCATTTGCTCTAACCTTCGCTTAAGCATCATCTTGTAATCCCCAAGGTACTCCCGCAAAAGATCTGTGCGTTCTTCGAGAACCAAGGGCCCAAAATGCCATACTAATTGCTCAATAATTTGGGGAAACCCCGCGGAGAACCCGCTTTCAATAGCTTGAGGCCTTAGACGTTGCTGCCAAAGACGTTCCTTGAGCGTCAGATCAGTCATATTCCAACCATTATTGCGCGCAAAAGCCATAACGGTATAGATGAGGCCCTCTTCTTTAACCAGTTGTTCTGTCTTGAGACACCAGCCGGCCTGCAGCAAAGTCAAGCGCAGGGCGCTCTCCCCTCCCTGCGGCTGAACAATCAAATCTGTGACTGATTCTAAAACATCCGGCCGTGCCGCCAAAATTTCCAGCATGGTTTTCCCGCCCATCCCGGCGAAAGTCAAGACATTAACCTCCCCGGCTTTAAGGGGCATCAATCCATCGCCCAGCCTCACATCAACGATCTGCTCTAATTGCCGCCCGCTCACCGCAGCCACGGCGGATTGAAACGGGCCTGCGTGAACATCAATGGCCACTGCTTTAGATAGTTTACCCGCCTCACAAAGAGCAATAGGCAAATAGGCATGATCCGTTCCGATGTCACCCAGACGAGCACCTGCCGGAACCAGCGAGGCTACCATTTGCAGACGGGGGCCCAGTGTAATTGAATGGGTCATAGTTCACCTCTTATACTGAATTCCAGAGCAACTTGCCAACGTTAAAGTAGATAGTTACTCTTTGTATAATATCCAAAAATGCCGCTCATAAAAAACAGCCGATCCCACCTAAAGCAAAATGGACCCCGGCATTTGCCACAGTCCATTATTTCTGTCCTTGGTGGGCGATATTGGTCTCGAACCAATGGCCTCATCCGTGTGAAGGATGCGCTCTACCGCTGAGCTAATCGCCCATTTCGATATTCGTAGTTCGACGTTAATTTGGTGGGCCCACTAGGATTCGAACCTAGGACCAACCCGTTATGAGCGGGGGGCTCTACCGCTGAGCTATGGGCCCGAAAAGGGAAAAATAAATTGGCTCCCCGAGTAGGACTCGAACCTACAACCTACCGGTTAACAGCCGGTTGCTCCACCATTGAGCTATCGAGGAATGCCCTTTGCACGAATTATTATACGTTAATCCAGCCTTATTAGTCAAGCTTTTATCTTAATAAATCTTACGGATCTTAAATTATTTGCGGATCTTACTCCAGGTAATCCTTTAACTTTTTGCTTCTGCTGGGGTGGCGTAGCTTTCTCAAAGCTTTAGCTTCAATCTGCCGGATACGTTCCCGGGTTACCCCGAATTCCTGACCAACTTCCTCCAGAGTTCTGGTGCGGCCATCGTCAAGACCAAAACGCAGTCTCAGTACTTTTTCTTCGCGCGGTGTCAGAGTTTCCAGGACTTCTTCCAGTTGCTCTTTCAGAAGAATAAAGGAGGCGGCTTCGGCGGGAGCGGGAGCGTCATCATCCGGAATGAAATCTCCCAGATGAGAGTCTTCCTCTTCTCCTATAGGAGTTTCAAGGGACACCGGCTCTTGAGCAATCTTCATGATTTCCCGCACACGCTCTACCGGAATATCCATAATTTTAGCGATTTCTTCCGGGGCCGGTTCCCGGCCAAGCTCCTGCAGGAGTTGTCGTGACACTCGAATCAGCTTGTTAATGGTCTCAACCATGTGCACCGGAATCCGAATCGTACGGGCTTGGTCAGCGATTGCGCGAGTGATGGCTTGACGAATCCACCATGTCGCATAGGTGCTGAATTTATACCCCTTAGTATAATCAAATTTTTCTACGGCCTTAATCAGCCCCAGGTTCCCTTCCTGAATCAGGTCCAAAAAGAGCATACCTCTGCCTACATAACGCTTAGCGATACTGACTACCAGCCGCAGGTTGGCTTCGGCAAGCCGACGCTTCGCCTCTTCATCCCCGGCCTCCATACCCTTGGCCAGTAAAATCTCATCTTCAGCTGAAAGCAAAGGCACCCGCCCAATTTCTTTCAAATACATCCGAACCGGATCGTCAATTCCTACTCCTTCCGGAACGGAAAGATCGACTTCTGTTTCTTCTTCGATATCGTCGTCCGCATCATCTACGAGGTCGTCGTCATCATCCGCTTTACCCTTTTTTAAGACTTCCCGTTCTACGTCTTCGGGTTCAGGTACAATGTCTATTCCCATTCGAGCAAGTTGTTGGTAAATATCGTCAATTTGATCCGCAGAAAGCTCGATCCCTTGGAGCGCATCCATAATCTCTCCGTAGGTTAGGGAACCTTTCTTTTTTCCATTTTGTATCAGAGCCTGAACATTGTCTATTTGCTGCTCTTCGCTCACATGTCCCCCGCCTTCCCTCGGATCATTCATTTGAGTGCTCTTAACCTTACTATTTGCCACGTTTCAACCGCTCTCCTATCTCTTTCAACAGAGCCATGGCCCCCGCCATGTCACCGGATTTTTCTAAAGCCACCATGCGGGCCTGAAGATCCCCCACGTTCTCTTCCGCCTGGGCAGCGAGGATATTTTTAGTGCAGTCTGCAAAAAGCCGCTCAGTTTGGGATTTATCTAACTCTTCCAGGATTAGGCTCGCCAAACGACTTTGGATCATTTCATTGCTGTCTGTCGGCACAGAACCCTCCTGATCGAGGTAATCAAAAATCTGTTGATGTGCTGAATCTCTCCAAAAAGATGTTCCCAGCGTTTCCTTAATTCTATTCAGTAACGAGATGTCTTCCACCAGCAAGCGCAAAAGCGTACACTCGGCTCGGTAAACCCCAAGTTCAACCGCAGGCTGGGGAGGGGCGGGTACATCCTTACATATAATGGTATTAGTAATATTATCTCTATTTTTCACAGAACTAATCGGATTTTGAGGAGAATATTCCTCAAAGCGTTCTTTTTGATGTCTTTTCTGTCCCAAGCTTGTGATCTCGCGCTGTACTGCTTCTAACGTAAGCCCCAGCTCCAAACTCAAAAACCGCTCGTATCCTTCCCGCTCGACCGGGCTAGCCACCTTTATAATGTCGGGAGCGAGTTTATGGACTAATTCCGCTTTTTCCAAGATACTCCGGGGAGGTTGCTGGTGCGTTAACGTTCGGTATTTAAACTCAATAAAAGTTGCTGCCTGCTGAAGGAGATTATGAAACTGTTCCCGGCCGTGGTTTTTTAAGAACTCATCAGGGTCTTTAGCTCCAAGCAACGTAAGAACCTCAACCTGTATCCCGGCATCCCGCAGAATCTCTCCGCCTCTTAAAGCCGCATGGATACCGGCATCATCGGAATCATAGAGAAGAACAACACGCTGAGTATACCTGCGTATAAGATTTGCCTGATCCCGCGTTAAAGCGGTCCCTAAGGAGGCCACTGCATTGGGATACCCAGCATTCTGCAGCGCAATCACATCCATATAACCTTCGACCAAGAGGGCGTACCCCTCTTCGCGGATTCCTTGATGCGCGCGATGAATTCCATAAAGATGATGTCCTTTATTAAAATAAGCTGTCTCCGGGGAATTAAGATATTTGGGAACAGAGTCATCCAGAACCCGTCCGCCGAAGGCTATGGGTTGATTGCGCCGATCTAAAATACTGAACAGAACCCGATTGCGAAAACGATCATAAAATTGCCGCTTATCTTTGTCGGACTTTCCCCTTTCTAAAGCCAGTCCAACTTCAGCGACTTCCTGAGGCTGAACCCCACGCGTTTGCAAATAATCGAGCAGTCCGTCCCAACGATCGGGAGCATACCCTAAACGGAATCGGTTCATTGTCTCGGAGTCTATTCCCCGTTTCTCAAAATAACGGCGACCAGGTTCCCCTTCAGGTGACTTTAAGAGGATATTATGGTAATAGTTGGCTGCCCATTCATTAATCTCTTCAAAGCGTCGTCGGAGCCGGGTCTCTTCCCGCTCTCGAGGCGACATTTCTTTCTCTGGGAGCACAACACCGCACCTTTGAGCTAACCGCTGAACACACTCTATAAACGTCCAATTCTCCTTCTTCATAAGAAAGGAGAAAACGTTTCCACCGGTATTGCATCCAAAACAATAAAACATTTGTTTCTCGGGAGTTACAGTGAAACTTGGCGTTTTCTCAGTATGAAAAGGGCAAAGGCCTAAAAAGTTTTTACCTTTTCGCTGTAAGCTGACATATTCAGATATCACTTCAACGATTTCAGTGCGCAAACGCACTTCCTCGATAATTCCCTCGGGGATCAATTCTTCACGAACTCTATTATCCACGTTTTTCGCCCTTCGATTTGCTGCCACATTTCATATGGTTTGTCAACCCTATCTCTATACAATTCTTCGCCGAAAATTCACGGAATCCTCTTTTTTAAACCTCTAATCAAGAATTAGTTTTAAAATGGACACAATTATCATTACGAGATCTATTTAATTCTCTCTTTTTGCCGACAATTCCTCTTTTCTTCGACAAATATTTACTTAAAAATTTCTCCCTTTATTTTTGGCTTTACCTTATAATCCTCAAGAAGAATTATCCAAGCCCTTTTCCACAATCCAAAAGCATGTTAGAATAAGCAATAAACTTCGACTAACTATGTCCTTGATCGCCTTGGTTTTAAATGCTCTGCGGCTTATTGACAGCTAGATTTATAAGGAAGGTGAAGTTATGCCCAGGCTTATCAACAAGATACATATCCTCTCGCTTATTTCTTTGCTCCTCATCGCAACCTTTTTAGCAGGATGCAATTCAGGCAAAACACCGGAAGCCCAACCGTCGAATAACCCACCTGCCGGCTCAACACCAGCGACAACAACGCCGACGCCTTCAGCCGACACCCCTTCGAGTTCCACGTCGCAATCCGTAAAGATAACTCTCTATTTCCCCAATTCTGACGCCAGCGGTTTAATTCCTGTTGAGCGCACAGTTCAGGTAGCCAACCAAGAAGTTATTAAAGCTATGTTTACAGAACTGTCTTCTCCTCCTGCGGGTTTAGAAAGCCCGCTTCCCAAAGGAACCACGTTACTGAACGCCACCGTCAAGGATGGCGTAGCTACCCTTGATCTTTCCGGCGATTTCAAAAAGAACTTTGGTGGCGGTTCTTCCGCTGAAGTAATGACTATGTATAGTATCGTGAATACCCTAACAACCCTATCAGATGTTCATAGTGTGCAATTTCTCCTTGAAGGAAAGAAACTTGATGGTATTCTCGGCAGCCTGGATACCAGTGCTCCGCTTACCAGAAACGATAGCTTAATTTCTAAAACAAATTAACCTGCTTTCCAGGAGAAATAAACGCAGACTTATGTCTAAACCTTAGTTTACTTCTCTTCTTTAAAACTTATACTATAATCATTTACAAATTAGACTTGCCCGTCGGTTAAACCTGTTTTTCTTTCTGCATTTTCCACCCGCTAAATTTGATGGTTCGTGTACGGCTTAGGTGTCCAGTCAAAAGATAAAACACAGGCAGTCTTTAGGCTTGGCTTAAAGACTGCCTGTGTTTTTGCAAGATACTTAGCATTATTGCACCTCAAAACTTAATGGTTTATTGGGGTTACAATTACAATTAATGTTTTCTTTCATTAGATTCTTTAGCACTAACATATACCGGACAACCCATAATGTACATTAATAGCTGCTTTTTCATTTCATTACACCTCCTTGTTCTTGCCGTGAAGATTACTTTAAGTTTCTATCCCTATCATCTCGTGGCTTCTGTGTTAAAGTTACAATCGCGGTTAATGGTTTCTTTAATTGGATTCTTTCGCGCTTTGATATACCGGCCAACGCATATTCGACATTATAAGTTGCTTTTTCATTCCGTTACACCTCCTATTCTTGCCGGGAAGATTACTTTAAGTTTCTATCTCTATCGTCTCTTGGCTTCTGTGTTAAAG
>NZ_JAVHUW010000002.1 GCF_030954495.1 Candidatus Desulfosporosinus nitrosoreducens
TTTAGTGGCGGACGGGTGAGTAACGCGTGGGTAACCTACCCAACAAGCCGGGACAACCCTTGGAAACGAGGGCTAATACCGGATACGCTTAAGACCTGGCATCAGGTTTTAAGGAAAGGTGGCCTCTGAAGATGCTACCGATGATGGATGGACCCGCGTCTGATTAGCTAGTTGGTGGGGTAAAGGCCTACCAAGGCGACGATCAGTAGCCGGCCTGAGAGGGTGAACGGCCACACTGGGACTGAGACACGGCCCAGACTCCTACGGGAGGCAGCAGTGGGGAATCTTCCGCAATGGACGAAAGTCTGACGGAGCAACGCCGCGTGTATGATGAAGGTCTTCGGATTGTAAAGTACTGTCTTTAGGGAAGAACGGTAAGGTTGAAAATATTGACCTTGCATGACGGTACCTAAGGAGGAAGCCCCGGCTAACTACGTGCCAGCAGCCGCGGTAATACGTAGGGGGCGAGCGTTGTCCGGAATTATTGGGCGTAAAGGGCGCGTAGGCGGGTATTTAAGTCCGGTGTGAAAGATCAGGGCTCAACCCTGAGAGTGCATCGGAAACTGGGTATCTTGAGGACAGGAGAGGAAAGTGGAATTCCACGTGTAGCGGTGAAATGCGTAGATATGTGGAGGAACACCAGTGGCGAAGGCGACTTTCTGGACTGTAACTGACGCTGAGGCGCGAAAGCGTGGGGAGCAAACAGGATTAGATACCCTGGTAGTCCACGCCGTAAACGATGAGTGCTAGGTGTAGAGGGTATCGACCCCTTCTGTGCCGGAGTTAACACAATAAGCACTCCGCCTGGGGAGTACGGCCGCAAGGTTGAAACTCAAAGGAATTGACGGGGGCCCGCACAAGCGGTGGAGCATGTGGTTTAATTCGACGCAACGCGAAGAACCTTACCAGGGCTTGACATCCTCTGAATCCTTTGGAAACAAGGGAGTGCCTTTCGGGGAGCAGAGAGACAGGTGGTGCATGGTTGTCGTCAGCTCGTGTCGTGAGATGTTGGGTTAAGTCCCGCAACGAGCGCAACCCCTGTATTTAGTTGCTAACGAGTAAGGTCGAGCACTCTAGATAGACTGCCGGTGATAAACCGGAGGAAGGTGGGGATGACGTCAAATCATCATGCCCCTTATGTCCTGGGCTACACACGTGCTACAATGGCCGGTACAGACGGAAGCGAAGCTGTGAAGTGGAGCCAATCCGAGAAAGCCGGTCTCAGTTCGGATTGCAGGCTGCAACTCGCCTGCATGAAGTCGGAATCGCTAGTAATCGCAGGTCAGCATACTGCGGTGAATACGTTCCCGGGCCTTGTACACACCGCCCGTCACACCACGAAAGTCTGCAACACCCGAAGCCGGTGAGGTAACCTGAAAAGGAGCTAGCCGTCGAAGGTGGGGCCGATGATTGGGGTGAAGTCGTAACAAGGTAGCCGTATCGGAAGGTGCGGCTGGATCACCTCCTTTCTAAGGAGAACAGTTTAGAGCTTCAGCTTTAAACGAACATCCTATGGGTCGATGCTCTTGTTTAGGCAAGAGATCAAAAAGAGTCTGCAAAGGCTCAGCCGAGGGATCGGCACCTCATTGGCAAAGCTGTTGTTTAGTTTTGAGAGACCAGGCGATTTAAAGAGATTTAAATCAAGAGGCCTCACTCCCAGGATTGAGGAAGAGCCGAAGGGCTTGAAGGCAATCCTGATTGTGTCTCCTACGGCGAAGGACATCAACCTCAGATAAGAGGAAAGATGACTTCATCACCGTTTGAGCTGTTCTTTGAAAACTGCATAGAGAAGAAATTCTAGCAAATCAAACAAAACAACACCTCAAGATGAAAGGAAACGACATCTTGAGAGACCCTAGATGTAGCGAAGAACCATTAGGTCAAGCTACTAAGGGCGTACGGTGGATGCCTAGGCGCTAAGAGTCGAAGAAGGGCGCGGTTAACAGCGAAATGCCACGGGGAGTCGTAAGCAGGCTTTGATCCGTGGATACCCGAATGGGGCAACCCAACCGGAGTTATGTCCGGTTATCTTTAGCTGAATACATAGGTTAAAGAAGACAACCCGGAGAACTGAAACATCTAAGTATCCGGAGGAAGAGAAAGAATCATCGATTCCCTGAGTAGCGGCGAGCGAAACGGGAAGAGCCCAAACCAAGCTCTTCGGAGCTTGGGGTTGTAGGACCCTCTGTTAAGAATGGATCTTTAGTGGAAGAAGGCTGGAAAGCCTCGGCAAAGAAGGTAACACCCCTGTAAGCGAAAAAGAGACATTCTGTGAGGGAATCCTGAGTACCGCGGGACACGAGAAACCCCGTGGGAAGCAGGGAGGACCACCTCCCAAGGCTAAATACTCCTTAGCGACCGATAGTGAACCAGTACCGTGAGGGAAAGGTGAAAAGCACCTCGGAAGAGGAGTGAAAAAGAACCTGAAACCGTACGCTTACAAGCAGTCACAGCACGTTGGTGTGGTGGCGTGCCTTTTGTAGAATGAACCGGCGAGTTACGGTATGCAGCGAGGTTAAGGCGGAGAGCCGGAGCCGAAGCGAAAGCGAGTCTGAAATGGGCGACGAGTTGCATGCTGTAGACCCGAAACCGTGTGATCTACCCATGGCCAGGGTGAAGGTGGGGTAAAACCCACTGGAGGCCCGAACTCACTGTCGTTGAAAAGGCAGGGGATGAGCTGTGGGTAGGGGTGAAATGCCAATCGAACACGGAGATAGCTGGTTCTCCCCGAAATAGCTTTAGGGCTAGCCTCAATGAAGGAATCATGGCGGTAGAGCACTGAATAGGCTAGGGGCCTTACCAGGTTACCGAACCTTATCAAACTCCGAATGCCAGGATATTACCATTGGGAGTCAGACTGTGGGGGATAAGCTTCATAGTCAAAAGGGAAACAGCCCAGACCATCAGCTAAGGTCCCAAAGTATACACTAAGTGGGAAAGGATGTGGAATTGCTCAGACAACCAGGATGTTGGCTTAGAAGCAGCCACCATTTAAAGAGTGCGTAATAGCTCACTGGTCGAGTGGTTCTGCGCCGAAAATGTAACGGGGCTCAAGTGTATCACCGAAGCTATGGCTTTACAGGAAACTGTAAGGGGTAGGGGAGCGTTCTGTCAGCAGAGAAGTCAAGCCGTAAGGTTTGGTGGAGTGGATAGAAGTGAGAATGCCGGTATGAGTATGCGAAAAGACAAGTGAGAATCTTGTCCGCCGAAAATCTAAGGGATCCTGGGGAAGGCTCGTCCGCCCAGGGTAAGTCGGGACCTAAGCCGAGGCCGAAAGGCGTAGGTGATGGACAACTGGTTGAGATTCCAGTACCACCGAGAAGCGATTGAGTAATGGGGCGACACAGAAGGATAGGTTAAGCGTGCCGTTGGTCGAGCACGCCCAAGCGAGTAGGAGGTAGGGTAGGCAAATCCGCCCTGCGTAACTCTGAGACGTGATGGGGAGCGAAATAAAGTAGCGAAGTAACCGACTCCAGGCTGTCAAGAAAAGCCTCTAGCGAGCGACTGGGTGCCCGTACCGCAAACCGACACAGGTAGATGGGGTGAGAAACCTAAGGCGCGCGAGAAACCCCTCGTTAAGGAACTCGGCACAATGGCCCCGTAACTTCGGGAGAAGGGGCGCTCACTGCAAGGTGAGCCGCAGAGAACTGGTCCAGGCGCCTGTGTCAGAAAAACACAGGTCCCTGCTAATCCGAAAGGAGATGTATAGGGGCTGACACCTGCCCGGTGCTGGAAGGTTAAGAGGAGAGGTTAGGCGCAAGCCGAAGCTTTGAATTGAAGCCCCAGTAAACGGCGGCCGTAACTATAAC
>NZ_JAVHUW010000076.1 GCF_030954495.1 Candidatus Desulfosporosinus nitrosoreducens
GTCCACAAGCCGCCAAACTAGTACTCATCTATATAAATGAAAACGAGCGCAGTGGAGGTAAACCGCTGTATGTCGCTTTGACCCATCTTTTAAGAGAGAGAGGCATTGCGAGGGTGACTGTGCGGCGTGGACGGATAGGTATTGGCCAAGGGGCTCGCCTCCGCGGTTACCATTTCTGGCCCTTCCCTGGGGATCGTCCTGTTGTTTTAGAATGTCTGGACCGGGCTGAGCGCATTGAAGCAGTATTGCCGGAGATCGGACACCTGCTTACCCGGGGAAAATACAGGTTTTTTGAGGAAATACTCCGCTTTCTGGGATTGAATGTTAAACGGCGTTGTCCGCTGACTCGCGGCAAATGTGTGATAACGGACGGTCAAATGTGGCGCTAACTCTTATGGCTGCCAAGCCGTTGGCTTCTACTGTTGAGTAGGGGCCATTTTTGATTTAATTAAAGAGCTATTTTTTTCTTTCAGATAAACTGTTGAATAAGGTGCGAAAGGCACCGACTGTCTCTTCTGCACATGGTTTGCCGTCATATCTTACTTGGAGGTAGATCGTGCGCATAGCTTCAAGCACATCTTGAGGAAAGCAGGTTTTTCCCTTTTCCTGGATTTCCCAAGTAGTGTCGGAGTGCAAAATATTTATCTCTCGTTTAAGAGATAGGTACAGGAATTGTCGGTAATAATGCCTCACAGCCTCCGCTCCGGTTTTAGAGGTGAAAATTTTGGGCATTCGAGGAAAACGGAAGGTTTTTTCACTTAAAGATAAAGTGGACTCCCGGCTCTCGGTATATTCTTCTGACGTTTGGCCGGAATCTTTAAGGCGCCGCAGTAATTTGAACAAACTATAAACTAACAGCAAAATAATTAGGATGTTGACCGGGATATGCAAGAGATGCTGCAATTTTAATAATATATTGGGATAGTTTTCGGCCGAATTTGAAAACGCGGGGGGCAAAGATGCACCGAGGTTTTCCGGAAGCGTCCGCGGACCCTTCCAGCCGAGGGCATGTAAAGCGCGCACCAACCAGCCTAGCAGATAAGCAAATGGCAGTATTAACCAAGAAAGCAGATAAACTATTGCCCGCACTAAAGCATCATAAGCTCCACTTAAAATATAATAGAGATATCCGCGCACTGTTGCACTGCCCAGAATAAAAGATAAAATCAGGATGAGGAAAGAGTAGCTAAGGTTAATTTTCTTTAGCTCCCTTTCGTCGTCGTTATATAAGAGATGACGCAAGGTCCTCAGGAGATAAACGGCTGTGACGAGAAAAATTAATATATAGGATGTGTAATTATCGTTGATTGTTTTGGCGTTGCCCATCATCAATAACAAAAGGATCAGGGAAACTACGATGATTAAACCTTTGGTAAATATTTCCGTCATGAACCAGTAATCCGTCTTTATCCTGATACCGGAAATTCCTACATAGAGGGCGGCGCCGGAATTGATCACTACATAGGGGATATAGGATAAAGGAATAAAAGGCAGAGGAGCAGCCGCAAGCAAGAAGAGCAAAGGATAGGCTTTCCTTTGTAGTTGGCTTTTAAGGCCATAGGCAGAAAGGCAGAGGAGGATTTCCGCCCAAAACAGCAGCCAATGCCAGGCAGGCAATCCGCCAATTAGTCCGAAGATGAAATTGACGATTATAAAGACCAGCGCAAGGTTGTTCAGGGCCTTTAAGAAAAATAGGCCTGTTTTCATGATGTTCCGCTCCTCCTTGATCAGCGCTAAAATCCTGAGCATGTGCTCCTAGACATCTCCGCGGGCAATTGATTGGCTGTTGTCGATGTTGCTTTCAGCGTTAGTGCTTTCCGATGCCGGTGCTTTAAACTTAAGGATAGCGGGCAAGTGTTCAAAGTTCGTCTCGTCCAAGGATATTAAAATAATTTTTGTCGTTTGGGCACTCAGTTCATTCATAGCCCAAATATAGGGCTCTAAAACTGTAGGGGTAATGAGAATATAGGTTGTACAGATTCCGCCAAGCCTTGCGAAGTTGCGGAGTAAATCTTCAAAGTTGAGGTTGAGGCTGTTGATAATGCGGCCCAGGCTCTCAACAATCTCGGAGTAGTGATAAGCTCCTATGCCCTGGTGAATAGTATTTAACTTGTTCGAAGCGCCGCTGACATAAGCATCTGTGCAAAACCCGTAAGGAATGCCGGCTTGCTCCAGTTCATCAAGGACTCCCCGGGCGAGTGAAATGCACTGTTCAACCTTCTCTTGATTGATATTGAACCAACTTGGCCTGGAACATTCAATATTCAAAAGAATCATCACTGAGTTTTCGGCCGTATAATCAAATTGCTTAACCATCAAGCGACCTGCCTTTAATGACGAAGGCCAGTGAATCGTCCTTTCCGACTCAAAGCCTGTGTACTCCCGAACACCGGTCAGCAAAATCGGATCGTCAATAATCCATCTCCGCACAGAGATATTGCCATAATAATCGCCGTAAGGCTGGAGGCCGGAAATGGGCAAAGATTTGGGCAAAACAAGAACTTTCTGCTCAAATTCAACCTCTTTGTGGGAATAATTTAACCCTAAGAGATCTCCGCCGGCGAGAGTAACTTCTTTAAAAGTGTACTGACCGCGCTGCCTGGCGAAAACGGTATAGACACGGCTTACCCGCTCGTAGGGTTTAAGCAGCAGAGTTGTTTTGTGAAATACGTATTGCACCGTTGCCAACAAGTCCGCTTTGAACTTGTAATTTAACATAGCAGGGAACTTTTCTGTGACTTGCAAGAAAGTGACGGGCAAAAGCTTATTATTTTCCAGTATTGTCGTTATTTGAAACTCCTCGTCAATTTCCACGACGGACCGGCTGATTTCCCTTCTGTAAATGACATTTTGTAAACCGTATTTTTGGGAGACGACATTTAACCCCCATCCTAGGAGAATAAGGAAAAGCAGCGCGTAAACCATAGTTCACCTCTTAAAAATTTTCCACCGGAGTTTTTACTGTGCCGAGCAACAGGTCAACCGCTTCATAAATCATTTTGCTCCTGGGTCCGCCTTTCATAATTAGTCTGTGATTTAAAACATAGCGGGCCATCTCTTTAATATCCTCCGGGATCAGGTAATCACGGCCATGGATTGCTGCCCGGGCTTGAGCAGCTTTGAAGAGGGCAATACTCCCCCGGGGGCTGACGCCGAGCTGGATTTTTTCGTTCTTCCTTGTGGCCTCAACGATATCCATAAGGTAATTGACAACATCATCGGAGGCCCGCACCGATCGGTAGTTTCTTAGTACGTAGGCCAGATCCGTTTCCTCAAGGATACAAGGAAGATCGTCCAGGAGGGCCGCGCTTTCCTGGCGGCGCAGAATGCTTATTTCTTCGTTCCGTTCCGGGTAGCCCATGCTTATTCTCATGAAGAAACGGTCCAATTGAGCCTCCGGCAGAGGGAAGGTGCCAAAGGATTCGATAGGGTTCTGAGTTGCTAAAACCATAAAGGGCTCGCTTAATTTCCTGGTCACACCGTCCACGCTGATTTGACTTTCTTCCATAGCTTCCAGCAAGCTGGCTTGAGTTCTCGGCGTTGCCCTGTTGATTTCATCAGCCAAAATCAGATTGCTGAAAAGCGGACCCTGCCGGAACTCAAAATCCCGGCTTTTTTGATTGTAGTAATTAATTCCGGTCAAATCGGAAGGCAGAAGATCAGGAGTGAATTGAATTCGTTTATACTCCCTGCCGATACTTTTCGCGAAAGCCTTAACCAGCATCGTCTTACCGACTCCGGGTATATCCTCCAGGAGAATGTGGCCTCCGCAAATAAAGGCAATCGTGACGAGCTCAATAATATCGTCTTTCCCGACAATGATTTTTTTAACATTTGAAACTATTTTGTCTTTAAAACTTAAAAATACGTCTAAGTCCATAGCAGAATCTCCTTGCTTAGCAAAATAAATTTTCAGGTTGTTTACCGGGTTAGGTGCCGGATCTGTTAAAGACACCTATTTTGGCCTACATGAAATTATACACCAGTTCCGGGTAGAAAACGAAAGGCTCCTACCACGCCCGTCATAGGCAGGGTAGGAGCCATCAGTCTCATCCGGTATCGCCTAACACCTTTAAGACAACAGCGAGCCCCATCGCATTTAATTCTTAGATCTCCAAATTCAGTTTACTCATAATTTAGTCAAAAATCAATGGCCGAATTTAATTCATTAAAGCCAGCTAATGGAATGACTAAAATTGGACAACAACCACAGTTATTAACTATAGGATTTTAGCCGGAACTGATGACTTGTAATTGGCTGCGTCAAAAGGTAAAATGATACTCAGATAAGTAAATAAAGGTGATGGGGCTCACCGTATGCTGGAAAGCTGATGGCTCCTACCGGACAGGAAAATGTTCGGTAGGAGCCTTGTTTTTTTGCTAATCGACAGGAGGTGTCTTAAGATGACGTTCCAGAGTATTCTTTTTGCAAGACCTGAAGACAGGATAACTAAAGAGTCTCTTGAAGCGCCCGGCTATTTTGAAGATTTGAATCTTGACCAGGTTATTGAAGCTATTACAGTAGGTAAGCAAGACTATCATTTAAAACCGTACTTTTACACTTGCTTACATGATGCGGACGCGATTAAGTATCGTCAGGAAATTATGCTGGACCTGGAAAATACAACCTTGTTTAAGGCTATAAAGTCTTTTGCCCAGAAAATGACGACAATGCGGGAGCATTTGGCTCAAGCCCAAAAACTCTATTACAAATACCAGCAAGAAAGTTGGTTTCTGGACGCGGTAGAAATTTATTGCCAGGCTGTTAGCGGCTTGGTTGAGGATTTAAATCTCCATGATTTAAAATCCCGTGGCTTTTTGGCTTACCGTGACTATTTGGAAAACTATGTCCAATCCGCCGGTTTTAAATTGTTTCTTAAGGGCATGGAAAAGCTTAAAGGAGATTTGGCTTCGGTACACTACTGTTTGCTCCTCAAGGGAAACAGTATCAAAGTAGGCAAATACAACTCAGAAATTGATTATAGTGCCGATGTGGAAAGGACATTCGAAAAGTTTAAACAGGGAGCGGTAAAAGATTATAAGGTTAATTTCTCCTCCTGGGTAGATATGAATCATGTAGAGGGAAAGATACTGGAGCTGGTTGCTCAGTTATATCCGGATATATTTCTTTGTCTTGATCGTTATTGTTCGGAACACCGTGATTTTTTGGATGAAACGATAGGAGTTTTTGACAGAGAAGTCCAGTTTTATATTTCCTATCTGGAGTATATCGCAACCTTCAAAGGAAAAGGGTTGAAATTTTGTTATCCTCAGGTTTTTGACAACTGCAAGGAAATTTATGATTACGAAGGATTCGACCTCGCTCTGGCTAATAAATTTCTAAGCCAAAACGATGCGGCTATTGTCTGTAATGACTTTTACTTGAAGGATAAGGAACGTATCTTTGTAGTATCTGGTCCGAATCAGGGCGGGAAAACGACGTTTGCCCGTACTTTCGGGCAATTGCATTATCTGGCCTGCCTGGGGTGTCCGGTTCCGGGAAGGGAGGCCCGGCTGTTTCTCTTTGACAGCCTCTTTACACATTTTGAGAAGGAAGAAAACATCAAAAACCTGAGGGGCAAACTGCAGGACGATTTGGTCAGAATTTACGCTATTTTGAACCAGGCAACGGCTAATAGCATCATAATCATGAATGAAATTTTTACTTCCACAACTCTCCAGGATGCCATCTTTTTGGGCGAAAGGGTCATGGAAAAAATAATCCAATTGGATTCCCTGTGTGTATGTGTAACCTTCATTGATGAATTGGCTTTTTTGGGCGAAAAAACTGTCAGCCTGGTCAGCACAGTAGTTCCCGGAAATCCGGCCTTACGAACCTATAAAATTGTGAGAAGGCCTGCTGATGGACTTTCCTACTCGCTGCCTATTGTTCAGAAATACCGGCTTACTTATGAATGGATAAAGGAGCGGATAAAATGAAGGCTTTTCTGATGCACAGAGACCAAGACTTTGATCTGGAAGGGAAATTACCTTCGAATGAACAAGTGTTGACCCAAGACCTGGAACTAAATACTTTGTTCAGTGCTATGGCCCAGAAGGACGAGTTTTTATTTAAAGTGGTCAGGAAGGCTGTTTTATCCAGCCTGGACGACCTTGACGCCATACTATACAGGCAGGATATTCTGAAAGATTGCCTGAAAAACCCTTCTCTTGTCAGGGAAATTTATGCTATCGCAGTGGAAGCTATTGAACAGGAGAAGAAAAATTATCTTGGCTTATTCAGCAGGTATCCCGTGGCAATACTGCATAGGTCTATCGAAGTGCTGCAAATGTTTGTGGAAATGCTTAAAAAGCTGAGGAATTATGCGGATGAACAGGCCAATAAATTTGATTCGGAAGGCTTTGCGGCCTTTTTCAACATGCTCCAAAAAGAGCTGGATGATGACTATTTTGCCAGTATCCAAGAACATTTGAAGACTCTGAAATTGCGTGAGGGAGTTTTGATCAGCGTCGAATTAGGGAAAGGAAACAAAGGTACCAATTATACACTTCGCAAACCGGAAGGTAAAAAACAGAATTGGATAAGTCAAGTGATGGATCGGTTTTTGGCCTCGAAGTCAACGGCTTATACTTTCACGATCAGCGAGCGTGACGAAAGCGGGGCCAAGGCCCTTTCAGAGTTAAAAGACAGGGGGATTAATCTTGTTGCCAATGCCCTTGCCCAGTCGGTAGATCATATTCTCAGTTTTTTTAACATGTTGAGGATTGAACTGGGTTTTTACGTAGGCTGCCTGAATTTGCAGGAAAGGCTTAACCAGAAAGGAGAACCGATGTCTTTCCCTCTGCCTTCAACCCATTACCAACGCAAACATTCCTTTAGCGGATTGTACGATGTGTGTTTGACCTTAAACTTAGAACAAAGAGTCGTGGGCAACGATGTTAATGCGGATGAGAAGGACCTTGTAATCATCACGGGCGCCAACCAGGGCGGTAAATCGACGTTTTTGCGCAGCATAGGCTTGGCCCAATTAATGCTGCAATGCGGTCTGTTTGTGCCTGCCGAGTCTTTTGCCGCCAATCTTTGCGCCCGCCTTTTTACGCATTACAAACGGGAAGAGGACTCTGCTATGAAAAGCGGCAAACTTGATGAAGAGTTGGGCAGAATGAGTGACATCATTGACGACATAAGGCCGAATTCCCTGTTGCTGTTTAACGAATCCTTTGCCGCGACTAACGAAAGAGAAGGCTCGGAGATTTCCCGGCAAATAACCCAGGCTTTATTGGAAAAAGGCATTAAAGTTTTTTTTGTTACACATATGTACGATTTCGCCCATGGTTTTTATGACCAGGGAAGGGACAATGCTCTTTTCTTGCGGGCAGAAAGGCAAAGGGACGGAGAGCGAACCTTTAAATTAAGCGAAGGTGAGCCGTTGCAGACCAGCTATGGGGAGGATCTGTACAACAAGACATTCGGAACAAAAGGAGAGGGTTAAAGCGTCAGACTCTAACCCCAAGGGGGAGAAACCTTGAAAACTATGCTCGCCTTGCTTGCTATTATTGTGTTTTTGATTGCCGACTATCTGAGCTATCGCTTGAAACGTGAAGGGCAAAATGCCGAGAAAAAGACCAAACTGACAGAGAGGCCGGTAGATTGGACTAAAAAAGAGTAGGTTAGTCTTAGCCGATAGTACAAATTTCTTTACCTGGAGTCCGAGATTATAGGTGATTTAAATTGCAAGTTAAAGATTAAGAGATTTGACGATGTTCTTTTTGAAGACAATAAACGCTAGGCATGCGAAAAGCTCTGCGATAACTATATAACCGGTAAGAGCCGGAATAGAGTATTGATATAAGAATCCCATGGCAACACCGCTGATCAGAAGTGCCAACCCATAGATGGTATTGAAGATTCCATAAGCTTTTCCCCGATTGGTGACGGTTGTTATATCCGCTATGGCAGCACGCATGATTGTTTCTTGCGTGCTTATAGCAGCTCCCCAGAGCAGAACAGCAATGATTACAAAGAGAGGGTTTTTAGAAAAGCCTAAAAAACCGATAGGTAACGTTAATACTGGTACCGCTATTAAGGCCGCAAAACCAATTTTATCATAGGTTTTGCCGATGATAATAGCTGTAATGGCGGCAATTGCCATTGCTACTGCGTACAAGGTCGGAATTTGAGCTTCCGGGATGACCTTTTGGACTTGTAAATGATAAGAGATTATCTGATAGTTAGCAAACCCTACAACACTGACAAAGGTAAAGACAGCGTAAACCCAAAATACTCTTGGCAGAGATTCTGGGGAGTTGGTCAATGATTTGGTTTCCGGTAAGTTCTCCTCCAGCATTTTAGGCTCAGGAACCTTATGCCGGACGTAGAGGGCGATGACTACAGTTAATAATGCCGGCACCCACATTACCGTAAATCCCGACTTAAACCCACCTGTTAAAGCGAGAGATGTTGTAAAAATTAATGGCCCAATGAATGCCCCCATCTGGTCAAGAGCTTCGTGAAGTCCAAAGCCAAATCCTGTTCCCAGTTGTTTTGTGGCGTGCGAGAGCATAGTATCTTTGCCAGGGCTGCGTATTGCCTTACCTGAACGCTCGATAATGATCAGCAATGCCGCTATTGGCCATTTACCGGCAATCGCCAGCAGAGGAACCGCGATCAGCAGACCGTAACCGAGGATGGTTATAAGCCAATACTTTTGGGTACGATCAATAAAATAACCGGATACCAGTCTTAAAGCATACCCCAGGAATCCCCCGATACCGGTTATAATTCCTACAGTGCCGGCGCTTGCGCCCAAATATCCCAGATATGGGCCATAAACGCTTTGTGCACCTTCGTAGGTTATATCCCCAAAAGCGCTTATTATCCCGAAGAGAAGAATAAACTGGATGGCGAGTTTCTTTTTGTTAATTGGTGCAAAGGATTTAATAGTTTGGTTTCTCATAGTATCACTTCCATTCATGTGATTTTAAATTGAAATGATTTTCAGAAGAGATGTATCCTTCCTAAAAAAGCAGAGTGCTGAAAGCAATCCTATTGCACTTTAAATTACACAACGATAGAATTATTTCTATGTAACTACCGTTTCATTAAAAACAAAATATCATACACTATGCTTGATTTCAACAGTTATTTAAAATTTGCACATTATAAAAAGGACATAAAAATACCATAAGACATTGCTGAGTCTCATGGTACTGTCCTAACGCGTTGGGAATGCTTTGGAATTGGCTCTTTTAAAAGGCTGCTAAGAAGCTTTCTATATTTAGGGTCACAAAGTTTTAATGACTGGTTTGGAAGATTTAACCTTGAATTTAGCCGCTCTAAAAGGTAAAATAACAACAATGAGAAAATATTGGGTGATGGGGCTCACCGAATGCATGAAAGCTGATGGCTCCTACCGGGCTGGAATGTCCGGTAGGAGCCTGTTCTTTTAGGAAGCGCTGATGAGTATTGTTTTTTACAGTTAAGCGGGGGTAATCAATGATTGCCGCCATTACAGATGTGGCGGCTTTATTTAAGGTTAAGAGAGGAGAAAATATTATGCATGAAAAGGTTGCCAGTTGCGCTATACATGGTCCTGCACCGATTCCTCAAGAAGGAGGTTGGACTAAAGCACTGGAAATTACCGACTTAAGTGGTCTTACCCATGGCGTAGGCGCTTGTGCGCCTCAACAGGGTGCCTGCAAATTAACTTTAAATGTTAAAAAGGGGATTATCCAAGAGGCCTTGGTTGAAACTATTGGCTGCTCCGGCATGACTCAGAGTGCAGCCATGGCCGGGGAAATTCTGCCCGGCAAGACCTTGCTTGAAGCCTTAAACACAGATCTGGTTTGCGACGCAATTAATGTCGCAATGCGGGAACTCTTTTTGCAGCTTGCCTATGGAAGAAGTCAAACCGCTTTCTCCCTGGGGGGAATTCCAGTCGGAGAAGGAGCCGAAGAACTCGGTAAGTTTATGCGTTCTCAAGTAGGTACAATTTACAGCTCCCAACAATACGGTCCTCGCTATCTGGAATTGGCCGAAGGATATGTTATGGAACTTGGTTTAGATGATGAGGAAGAAATAATCGGCTATAAATATGTTAACCTGGGCAAAATGATGGCCTTGATCCGGGAGGGAAAATCTCCGCAGGCGGCATACGAAGAGGCCTCAGGAACTTATGGACGATTTACGGAAGCGGCAAAGACAATTGATCCGAGAAAAGAATAGGGGAGGAAAAGGTTATGTTTACTGGATATGAGCATCGCAGAGCAGGAATTGCTGCTGCTTTGGCCCGTTTGGAGATGAATAGCTTAACTGAAGTTAAGACTTATACACAGGATCAAGGTATTGAGGTTGAAGAAATAGTGCGCAGTATTCAACCGATTTCTTTTGACAACGCGGTATGGGCCTTCACTCTTGGAGCAGCTTTAGCTCTTAAGTCCGGAGTGAAGGAAGCTACCCGCACGGCTTTAGCTGTTGGTGAAGGCCTGCAGGCCTTTACTATACCGGGCTCCATTGCGGCCCAGAGAGAAGTGGGCTTGGGCCATGGTCATTTGGCCAAAATGCTTTTAGACGAACAGACTAAGGTCTTTGCCTTTGTGGCAGGGCACGAGTCCTTTGCGGCGGCAGAGGGAGCGATGGGAGTATCTAAATATGCCGACCTGGCCAGACGGGAACCGTTAAAGGTTGTTCTGATCGGGTTGGGCAAGGATGCGGCTAAGATCATCGCCCGGGTTATTGGGTTTACATATGTGCAAACCGACTATGACTTTGCCGGAAACGAGCTGGTTATTTTAGGTGAAAAACAATATGCTCATGATTTACGCCAAAATGTTCGGGTGTATGGAGCTAATTCCGTGGATGAAGGCGTAGCTATTATGAAGTTCTGTAAAGTGAATATCTCTATCACAGGGAATTCCACCAATCCCACGCGTTTTCAGCATCCTGTGGTAGGCACTTATAAAAAATGGGCGCTGGAAAACGGTCAGCCGTTTTTTTCGGTAGCCTCAGGCGGCGGTACAGGCCGAACCCTTCACCCGGACAACCTGGCAGCCGGGCCGGCTTCTTATGGTTTCACCGATACTCTTGGACGGATGCATTCAGATGCCCAGTTTGCGGGGTCGAGCTCAGTGCCGGCTCATGTAGATATGATGGGTTTTATAGGGATGGGAAACAACCCAATCGTTGGTGCCTGTGTGGCTCTGGCAGTGAGAACTGCCCAAGCTAATGAAAGACGCTGAGCAGACTGTTGGCTATAACTATAGTTCTTCTGCGTTAAAAACCCGTTGAGCAAACTCCTCCAGCATCTGTTCGCATACAAGTAATTGTTTTTCGGCTTCGGCGAGTAACGGAGCCCCGAAAAAGTCCAGTTTTCGTATCTTTTCCAGCCACCCTTTTTGCTTTTTCAGGTCTTCGTCATTTTCCTGGAGCTCAGCGTAAGTGAAATGCTTATTTTCCGTTTCCTTCTTTATTTCTGACTTATAGTCAGTGCATTTGTCCAGGAATTCCTGGTATTGATCATTTCTTTCTTCATTAAAACGTGAAATAATGTTTTCCTCTTCCTTTTTATCAAGTCCCACTGTTTCCAGCAGAAGGGTTTCTCCTCCGATGTTTACAATTTCATTTTGAATAATTTTGAATTGCCTTTGGTGTTCATCGTTTTTAGGCAGCATACAAACCCCATTTTGAATGTAAATTGCCCCACAGCCTTTAATCTTGCGCCAGATTGAAACTCTCTTGCTGGAAGGCTCCGGCGGGACTTTATAAGATAACAATAGCCATTCGTTCATAACCTAAACCTTATCCTTTCTGTAACAATCGTTGCTTATAAACTAAAAGTATCATAGACTCTAATATATTTCAACGTCATGACTTTGTCTCGTTTACCATTTTCGGTTTTGGCGCTTAATGATTAAACATTCCAAAGTTAGAAGACAGCAGCAACCTTATAGTAATTTAGGTGATGGGGCTCACCTTATAACGGCAAATGCTAATGGCTCCTACTGTAAAGTAGGGGTCTTTTTGTGTTTTGAGGAAAAAGAGAAAGGTGTGAACAAGATTGTCCTCCGAGAAACAACTCTTTATAAGAAAATGGAGATTATTTGGAGTCCAAATATAACTGAAGGAAAGGTGAACTTTATGAATGTAGACAAAGTGTTTTATAAGAACCTTTTTAAAAATCTGTTTGCAGATCCTTGCTTGGTAGAATTCTGGGATGGAGAGGTAGAGCAGTTTGGCGAAGGTGTGGCGAAATTTCTGATTATTTTGCGGGAGCCTATTCCCAAATCAGAGATCCTTAGGGATTCTTCCTTAGCCTTTGGTGAAGCCTACATGCGTGGCAGAATTGAAATCGAGGGAACTATTCGCGATGTCGTCGAATCTCTCTATAACAATAAAGACAGCTTCTTGTACCAAAGTCCAAGCTATCTAAAACTGACAAGATTTATTTCTAATGGGGTAAAAAAAAGCCGGGAAAATGTTCAGTATCATTATGATATCGGCAACGACTTTTATCAGTTGTGGCTTGATGAAACAATGACTTATTCTTGCGCTTATTTTAAGTCGCCGGAAGAGTCTTTAGCCCAGGCGCAAAGGAACAAAATAGAGCATATTCTGCGCAAGCTTAATCTGCAGAAAGGGCAGAGGTTATTGGATATCGGCTGTGGTTGGGGGGAATTGATTCTGGCCGCCGCTCTAAAGTACCAAACCAGGGCTTTAGGAATTACTCTCAGCCAGGAGCAGTTTGAAAAAACTCGAGCCAGGATCGATCATGAAAATTTAAACGATTTGGTAGATGTTCAGTTGCTGGATTATCGTGAGCTTAAAGGCCAAGCTTTTGACCGGATAGTCAGCGTTGGGATGATCGAACATGTTGGCAAGGAACATCTGGAAGAGTATTTCCGGGCAGTTCAGGGGCTGCTTGTTGAGGGGGGGATTTCTCTGCTTCATTCGATCACAGGTCGGGATGGAGGGGGAACGGATTCTTGGATTGACAAGTATATTTTCCCCGGAGGCTATATCCCCAGGGTCTCAGAATTGATGAAACATATGGAAGACTATGGACTCTATTTACTTGATGCTGAAAGCCTAAGAAATCACTATACGCGTACTTTAGAACATTGGGCCCGGAATTTCGAGGAGGCCTTGCCCCTGATCCGGAAAAATAAAGATGAAACCTTTGTCCGAATGTGGCGGCTCTATCTTAATTCTTGTGCCGCTTCATTCCATTCCGGCAATATAGATCTGCATCAGTTGTTATTTACTAAAGGCCCAAATAACTGCTTGCCCTGGACCCGTAATTATATCTATTCCTAAGCACAATTTAAAGAAAAGAGGCAATTTGTAATGAAGAATGACGAAACTTATAAACTAATATCTAGAATGAATTTTGAAATTCGCTGGGGAGACTGCGATGCGGCAGGTATAACGTATTACGCCAAATATCTTGATTGGTTTACTGATGGCCGAATTGATTTCCTCAAACAAGTTGGGCTACCGTACCATGAGTTTTTTCATAAGGCAGGGATTGTTACAGTAGCGCTGGAAGCAAATTGCCGTTACAAGAAATTGTTGCGGTTGGAACAACCTGTTATTTTGGAAACGACGCTTTTTGAGCTTAGTAGAACAAGAATGAAGTTTAAATATCGTATATTAACAATAGACGAGGTAGAGGCGGCTGAAGGATATACAACCCATGCCTTTGTAGATTTTATCCAGGGTAAGCCGTTGGATATAAGAAAAAGGCATCCGCATCTTTGGAAGAAGCTGAATGGGGTCATGGCAGGCTCAATTAACCTTTAGAAAAAAAGGATAAAGAAGACTTGATTCAGGTGGAGCTTTAACTCCGTCTGAATCTTAGCCGCCCTTATCCAGGGACTTAGCCGCTCTTAACTCACCGCTTGCGGAAGCGGGAGTCTTAGAGCGGATTAGCCAGCGGATAAACAAGAATTATTAAATATAGTAGAAACAATTATAGGGGGTTGAAAAATGGTTAATAAGGAGAGCTGGAAAGAACGGCAAGCGTTTTTTAGGGCGACCTGCTCGTCTTGGCAAAGGCGTACGCTTGCGGATCATTTTGATAGTATGGTTCTTAAATATCAGGAGCGTCCTTTCATCATCACACGCGATAAGAAGTATACTTATCGAGAAACTTTGTATATGGTTGATTTAACGGCGCGAGGGTTGATGGCTCTTGGGATTAAAGCTAGGGAACACGTGGCCTTGCTTATGGGTAATTATGTAGAGTTTATTTTTTTAACATTAGCTTTAGCGAAAATAGGAGCTGTTGTTGTTCCTTTTAACTTTATGCTTAAAGAAAAAGAAGTAAAACAGCTGCTTCAAGATTCTGATGCAGTAGCCTTGATCTTTAATGATCGTTTAGGACGTATTGATTACATTAAAATAGTCGAGAATATTTGTCCGGAACTAAAAAATTCCGGCACTTGCCCTTCTGGTTTTGCGGAGCTACCGAATCTGAGGCAAATAGTTTGTTATTCGCCGGACCATGATACTTATCAAGGGATGCATAGCTTTTTGGGGCTCTATGACCAGGGGGAAAGGATTAGGCAAGAGGATTTGGTTAAGAGACAAGCGGATAGTGCTTATCCGGATGATATTTCCCATATCCTGTATACCTCAGGCACTACCGGCATTCCGAAAGGGTCTTTGCTCAGTCATGACATGCTATTGCGCAATGCCTATATTAGCGGAATCGGACGGTCAGTGGGAGATGGACAGCGTACGTACTGTCCTCTGCCACTGTATCATATCTTTGCTTTGGTGCAAGGAATGTTGACGGCTACTTTTGCCGGTGGAGCGATAATTCTTGATGAACAATTCAGTCCTGGGGAGGCGCTCCAATTAATGGACAAAAACCAGGCTCAGGAAATCCTTTGTGTTCCTTCGATTTTGCTTGCCCTTCTTAACCATCCAGAGCGAAAAGCCTATCGCTTAGAAGCAATGCGTACGCTTTTTTGTGCGGCTACTCCTGCTCCGGTTCCAATCTGGGAAAGGGCCAAAGCGGAATTTGGGTTTCAAGAAATGCAAACCGGATATGGTATGACTGAGGTGAGTGCAGCCACCACAATGACATCACCAGAGGATTCTCTGGAAGTGCTGGCAACAAGGATAGGGCGTCTATTGCCGGCAAATTGCAGCGGATTACCGGAATTTGGTGGCTACAATGTTCAGTATAAAGTCGTGGACCCGGTTAGCGGTGAAGACCTGCCTTTAGGCTCGGAAGGAGAGTTAGTCTGTCGGGGTAATATTGTTAGTAAGGGTTACTATAAACGTCCGATGGAAAACCAAGCCTTAATTGACAAGGATGGTTGGCTGCGTACAGGCGATTTTGGTATAATTCAGGATGGCTTATTCCAGCTTAGTGGACGGAGCAAGGAAATATACCGAGTATCAGGAGAAAATGTGATGCCGATAGAGGTTGAAGGAGTGCTAACCAGTTTTCCTAAAATAAATCAGGCTTATGTGGTTGGGATTCCCGATCCTATTTTAGGCGAGGCAGGAGTTGCTTTTATCGAACTGAAGCCGGGAGAGCAGGCGACCAGACGCGAAGTGTTGGAATATCTAAAGCCTCGCCTAGCCAAGTTTAAACTCCCTAAATATGTGTTTTTCATGAAACAAGAAAAACTTCCGTTTACCGGATCTGGTAAGATCCAAAAGTTTCTCCTTCAAGAGAAGGCTATCAGTTTGAAGCAGGCAGTGGAGAAAGTGGGCAACCGCATAGATTGATCAAGGGATTAGCTTCTTGATTGTGATTATGGTTAATTTGCCTCGCTTTTGATGAGGTTTTATTTTTAGGATAAGGTTGACAATTGTGGCTATTTAGTGTAAAAGAGCAAAAAGGGGCGTCGCTTTACTTTGAGACGCTCCCTTATTTTTTAAAAAGCTCGGTCTTCCAAGCCTTTTCATTGGGTGTGTGGGCTTGGTCTTCGTCTTCGTGACCGGGACCAAATACAATACAAGGAATGCCGTAGCGCCCCATGATTGCCATACCGTTGGTGGTGACTTTGCTTTCCAGTCGCCTGTGACCGAGGTGAATTTCCCCTTTTGTTGGTTCTGTTAGCGTGACAAATTCGGACCGGAGCTTACCTTCATTGACAAGGGATCTTGAGTCCGTCGCTCAAGTTGTAAAAGGCGTTGAATCCCGGGAATAATCCTCCATAGCCCAATTCCTTTTCGATTCGCAAGAGCCGGTTGTATTTTGCCACTCTTTCCGTTCGCGCCGGAGCCCCGCTTTTCATCTGGCCGGCGTTGACGGCTACCGCAAAATCAGCAATGGTAGTATCCTCAGTTTCTCCTGAACGGTGCGAGATAACGGTAGTGAAACCAGCCTTTTGCGCCATCTCAACCGTGTCCAGTGTTTCCGTCAAGGTGCCGATTTGGTTGAGTTTAATCAGAATAGAGTTTGCGCTTTTTTCCTTGATCCCTCTGGCGAGCCGTTCTCTGTTTGTAACAAAAATATCGTCGCCCATAATCTGGATCTTCTGGCCCAAACGCTTGTGCAGTTCCCGGAAACCTTCCCAATCGTCTTCTGCCAGACCGTCTTCGATAGAAACGATCGGATATTTTTTTGTCCAGCTTTCATAAAGATCGGCCATTCCGCCGGCATCTAAGGTCCTATTTTCACCGCTTAAAACATACTTGCCGTCTTGATAAAAGGAACTGGCCGCAGGATCAATGGCGATGAAGAGATCCTCTCCCGGGCGATATTTTGCGGCTTCAATCCCTGCAATAATGATTTGAATTGCTTCTTCATTAGAGGATAAGTTGGGGGCAAACCCACCTTCATCTCCGACGGAGACGTTTAATCCTTTTTCACTTAGAAGCTTTTTTAAAGCTGCATATACTTCCGCACTCATCCTCAGTGCTTCGGCAAAACTCTTCGCCCCCAGGGGCATAAGCAAAAATTCCTGAAAATCGAGATTGTTCGCCGCGTGCTTGCCTCCGTTTAGGATATTCAGCATCGGTACAGGCAAGGTTTTAGCATTGGTACCGCCAATATATCTGTAAAGCGGTATTCCCAGAAAAGCTGCAGCAGCTTTGGCTGCGGCTAAAGAGACACCTAAAATAGCATTGGCGCCCAGTTTGGATTTGTTATTTGTTCCGTCAAGTTCAATCAGGATTTGGTCAAGCCTTCTTTGCTCCAGAGCATCGCAGCCCTTAATCTGAGGAGCGATTATGTCGGTGACGTTGCTAATCGCCTTTAGAACTCCTTTGCCATTAAAACGCTGCTTATCGTGATCACGCAATTCGACAGCTTCATAGATTCCAGTTGATGCTCCTGAAGGAATTTGGGCAATCCCCATCACTCCGTCGGCAAGAGTGATTTCAACCTCAATCGTTGGATTACCGCGAGAATCTAAAATTTCTCTGGCCTGAACTTCTTCAATGGTTGACATTTGTATCACTTCCTTTTTGCTTAGCTTGCCCTAAATGGAATGATCATATTTAAAGTCATTTTGCAGGATCAATCCATTATTATTGTTCGATGTGATACTCGCCATCTCTGGCATATTGTCCAACTCCAAGCGGGGGTATCTGATCGAAGTTATGAACCATTACATCTGTGGTTAAGATCCGGCCCCTTGGGACCATCATTCGGATTTCAGGCAGCACCGCTTCGATCTTATCACTGAAATCAACGCATTCGACAATCATAGGCAAGTCCGCCGCTAATTCTAAAAGCCGGGCTGTATGCACAGCTTTCAGCTGCCCGAAGCCTTCTATACCGCGGGTTATAGTCACTCCATCCAAACCTGCATCCTTGAGTTTAAAGAAAATTGCTTGGTAGAGAGGCTTCCCTTCCCATTGCACATGTTCTCCGACGTAAATTTTTAGTAGTGTAGCTTGTGTAGCCAAGAACACACCCCCTTCAGACATTTGATGCTTACGCTTAGTTATTGCCATGTTCGTTAACAGCTAAACCATTAACGAGTTTTAAGCCGAATTGCCTAAAGACTAACTGTCCGTGGTGCAGGAGGCTCCAAGTTCAGCGCTTGATATTCCAAACACGAAAATAACCTCTCCGGTAAAAAAAGAAAATAGCTAGGAAGATAACAAGGGCGGAAGCGGTAAAGAATGTGATTAAGCCATAAGGGTTGTGAATTAGAGGCATATTGTAAAAGTTCATGCCAAAAAAGCTGGTAAACAGATTAATCGGCAATAAGACAGTCGCCATAATCGAAAGAATTTTCATGATATCGTTGGTGTGGTTTTGTACTGCAGTTTGGTAAGCATCACGTAGATTTTCAACCATATCATGGGCGTTTTGCATGGTATCTATGACACGTTCCGCTGTTTCCTTCATTTCTTGAGCTAAACCATGGTTATCAGTGTTTTCTATATCCCGCAAACGAGCCAAAACCGGGCGATGTAAATTTACCGACTTTTTGACCGTGAGTACATGTTGATGAAAAGAGACGATTTGATTTTGGTGAGCAATCTGGGGGCCCTGCAAAATATCCTTTTCCAGAAACATGAGCTTGTTTTCCAAGTGGTCCAGCCAATCCTGGTGGTGGTCGAGAACAATAATTGCCAAAAGATTGGCAAGGTTGAGGGGACTGTCCAGGATTCCCCGTTTGGCCCAGCGCGTAATTTGTGCTCGGATGTTTTCGGGCCAACTGACAAAAATAAAGATTGCCGGAGACATAAAAAAGGCAATTTCTTTCCCTTTGCCCTGGTTGTCAACGTCCCTATATAAGATATAGTGAATGTTCGGCCCCAGGTGAAAAACACGGGGAATGATGTTTAAAAGATAGCTTTCGCTTTGGTTTATGCTCGGATTTTTCTGGTAGTTTATGATTTCTGAGAAGCGCTCTATTGGGAGTTGCTCGTTTCTTGTGGCTAGAAGTTTGGGAAGCTGTTCCCATTCGTTCAACTCTAAAAAAACAAGAGAGAAGCCGGCAGCCGTATCCGACGGGGCTGCGGAAGTTTTGTTTATTTGATAAGGGCTTATCCAATAACTATCCATTCAACGAAATCTCCTCAAATCAAAGGAAGTCTGAGCTTTAGCTTAATATTGACCGGGGGAATAAAGAAGACTTGATTCAGGTGGAGTTTTAAGTCCATCTGAATCTTAGTCGCACTTATCCGGGGACTTAGCCGCTCTTAACTCACCCCTTGCCGAAGCGGGAGTCTTAGAGCGGATTAGTCAGCGGATAAAGAA
>NZ_JAVHUW010000036.1 GCF_030954495.1 Candidatus Desulfosporosinus nitrosoreducens
TGTTAGGTTCGGTTAGTCGAGTTCGTATGTGTTAGGTTCGGTTAGTCGAGTTCGTATGTGTTAGGTTCGGTTAGTCGAGTTCGTATGTGTTAGGTTCGGTTAGTCGAGTTCGTATGTGTTAGGTTCGGTTAGTCGAATTCGTATGTGTTAGGTTCGGTTAGTCGAGTTCGTATGTGTTAGGTTCGGTTTTTAAAACACAAAGAAATAGTGGAGGATTTGTCTAGATTAGTTTCTAACTTAAACTTAATTTTGATTAGTTTAAGTCAAAGTATTTACTCCCTTACCTTTTAGTTTTTCAAGATTATTAGTAGTTTTGTTTACCTGGATGTAAGGTTGCTCCAACAATTTTGATTTTGCTCTGGTTTATGGATTAGATTGGTAAATCTTTGTTAAAAATTAATCTCGAGCCGTATATCCATTAATTCTGGAGGAACTTTGCGGGATCAATTTTATAATTTAAAGGCCACTTAATGAGTGGCCTTATTTTTTTATTATGAAGTTCTATTTTGCTGCATGGCTTTGTTGTCCGATACTGAACAAATTCACTTTGTCATCTATGAAAAAATATAACAACCCAGCAACTACTTCTTCAAGTCCGCAAAATTTATTCACATTTCTTAAATCGACGAACGCTCTAAAAAAATTGGTTCATTACCCAATGTGACTATACTAAGTAATGATGCCAAACGGATGCGGGCTGAGGCCATGCTCACAAACGCTAAATCCCGCTACGCTAAAATCGTTGCTATTCTAAGCACGTCATTTTTCTTTTTATTGCTTGCATTTCTCTTTGTGAGTAAAACCATAATGGGATAAAGACAGTTACGACAAGAAATTGCATGTTATAGCCTGAGGTAAGGTTTGATGATGTAGTTGTCGGCGCGGTTTAAGTCCTTCGATCTGGTCTGCTGGATTACCCTGTTTCCGAAAAGTTAGCATCCATCCTTCTTATTACCCATTCATATTCAGGGAAAGCATCATTGGCTTCGACCTACTTAACTGAGGGTACACACAAGGAAAGGCTTCCATTTGTTGTTAGTGTATATTTACAACCTTACTTCGTCAACGCCTTATGGTAGGTTTTCTTTCCCTTGCGTATTTTTATGCCGCTTTTCAATTGGTCTGAAGCAATATTATAATCAATGGATTCAACTTTAGCTTCATTAATAAATACGCCACCCTGTTGAATCAGACGTCTTGCTTCATTCTTAGAAGTAGTTATACCACAGTGCACCATCAAATCCACAATATTGATGATACCATTGTTTAGTTGCTCAGATGCAACTTCTGTAGTCGGCATGTGGGAATCATCTGTACCACCTGCGAAGAGAGCATAAGCAGCGTTTTTGCGTTTGAGCCTCCTCTTCACCGTGAACCAGCAGGGTCACAGTTCATACGCTAGATTCTGATACAGATATTATAGAAGTCATAAGATTGCATAATCATATAGTTGAATTCCAGGAAAGACAGGCCTTTTTCCATTCTTTGCTTATAACATTCTGCCCGCAACATATTATTTACCGAAAAACAGGTGGTCTTTCGGGCAGGAGCGATAACCTCCTGCCTTCTCTTTTCGGCTGGTGGTATTTAGGCACAATCGTAACCAACACACAACACAAGACCGCTGTCTTGTGTTGTAGCAAGCACTGAATTTTGTCTCCCAAAATTCGCTTGTTAGGGGCAAATGCCCCTAATACCCCCATTTTAATAGATAACGTAAACAAGCGTACACAAATTAATAAGCATATAAAAAAGCGAGTTTATTACCCGCTCTTCTTATTATTTAGGGCTTTAGATATCTTTTTTACCGTAACTTGTGCCGTAATAACAATTGCTAAAGCTATATTTATGGAAGGGTTTATTCCATACATTTATTATTTGAGATACCCTTATATTTTCCGATGCCTAAAGTCTCCTCTCCGACATTTTACACAAGTCCCAATAAACGAACAGTGTTTGCTACGATCAGGCAGATGGCAATGCCGGTTACTGTCGGCACGGCAAAGGATAGCAGCGTCCATTTAAGACTTTGCGTCTCCTTTTTAATTGTAAGGCAGGTAGTTCCGCAAGGCCAGTGCATCAGCGAGAACAGCATGGCGCAGACGGCGGTGAGCCAGGTCCATCCATGGCTGACAAACAAGGCGTGCAGCTGGGACAAACTCTCAATATCGGTCAGCGATCCGGCTGCCATGTAACTCATGATCATAATCGGTACGACAATCTCATTGGCCGGGAAGCCAAGGATAAAGGCCATTAGGATATAGCCGTCCAAACCCATCAGTTTGGCAAACGGATCAAGGAATCCGGCGCACTGTGCAAGCAATGTTAAATTGCCCACATGGATATTGGCAAGAAGCCAAATGATCAGTCCGGCAGGGGCTGCCACAACAACCGCCCGGCCCAGTACAAAGAGCGTCCTGTCGAGGATGGAGCGTACAATGACCCTGCCGATCTGCGGCCGCCGGTAAGGCGGGAGCTCCAGGTTAAAGGAGGAAGGAATTCCTTTCAGTATTGTTTTGGACAACAGCTTGGAGATAAGCACGGTCATGGTGACGCCGAGGACAATGACTCCTGTCAGAATCAGTGTGGAGACGACAGACTGGAACGCCCCTCCCACAGCTCCCGCGAAAAACATGGTGATGATGGCAATCAGAGTGGGGAATCTTCCGTTGCAGGGTACAAAATTATTGGTAATAGTTGCGATCAAACGCTCGCGCGGCGAGTCGATGATCCGGCAGCCGATGATTCCGGCGGCGTTGCAGCCGAAACCCATGCACATGGTCAGCGCCTGTTTGCCGTGCGCACAGGCCTTGCGGAAAAAATTGTCAAGATTAAAGGCTATGCGCGGGAGATATCCTAAATCCTCAAGCAGTGTAAAAAGCGGGAAAAAGATAGCCATGGGCGGCAGCATGACGGAAACGACCCAAGCCAGCGTCCTGTACACACCGCCAACAAGTAATCCGCTTAGCCAGACAGGTGCGGAAATCCACCCTAAAAATGCTGTGAGGTGGTCTTCCAAGGCAAATAATCCGGAGGCGAGCATATCGGACGGATAATTAGCTCCTGTTATGGTCAGCCAGAAGACGCCAAAGAGAAGAAGGAGCATAATCGGAATACCTGTCAGCTTAGAAGTCAGGATTTTATCGATTTTGCGGTCCCGTTCCGCATATTCCTTTTTTTCAAAAGTGATTGCTTCCCGGCTGATGCTCTCGCAGGTTTTAACAATCTTCGTGACGACCTGATCCCTGAACTGATCGTGGGGGATTCCGGCTTCCGCTAAGGAAAGCCGGGCGTCATTCACTTTTTTTAGTATTTCCTTATTTTGCAGCAGGTCATAGCCAAGATACTCTTTCAGCGACCGCAGCAGGCTTTCGTCTCCGTCCAGCAATTTGAGCGATACCCACCGGGAACTGATCTGTCCATGCAGTGCACTGTCGATGACAGGTTCCACCATAGAAACAGCCTTTTCAATTTCAGCGCTGTAAGTCAGGAACAGAGGATTTACCTGAAGAGAGTTCTCCGTAAGAGAACTTACTGCGTTCATCAAATGATCAAGGCCCCTGCCGCTTCTCGCACTGGTTCCAACCACCGGAATACCCAAAC
>NZ_JAVHUW010000052.1 GCF_030954495.1 Candidatus Desulfosporosinus nitrosoreducens
GGGCTACTCGTCCGCCAAGATAGGCTTTCTCTTCGACCAGATAGACCTCGCTTCCCGCTTCGGAAGCTTCCACCGCGGCGGTAAGTCCGCTGATTCCCCCTCCAACCACCAGAATACTCTTATAAGCCATCCTTTTACCTCCCTTATATGCCAATAAACTCTCGACGAACGTCGAGCCGGCTGGTCAAGTTGCCCTGAACCAACCTTATAGCACTCCCCCAGCGTGATTTATGGAGGATATTTGCTTTTAATGGCTAATATACATAGTACCGCTGTATTATTGTAAATTTAAGAGTATTGTGAACTTTTAAAACTCGAAATTAATCGCAAGAAACCGCAAGAAACTACAATATAATGGGGAATATGAATACTTTCACATATAGAAGTAAAAAAAATAAGTAACACCAAAAGACTCTTTTGAAGTGCCCTTAAACGTGATAAACTCAGTCATTTCAACGCTCAGACAGTTCGTTTTCATAATTAAGATTAGCACTGAGGCCTCCATAAGTCAATATTACTATAATTAATATATTATATAGTGAATTAATTTTATAGATAATTCTATTGAAAATTCAAATAGCAGTTCTCTTGCTAAAATAGGTGTGTTAATTTACATGTCGATATAAATCGAATACGAGAAGTTTATGATTGTGCGCTAGGATTTTCCCACGCCTATCACCCCAGCTTCTTGAGATATTTCGCGTATTCAGAGAATAGGACAAAAATGACCATAATAATAACGAATCGTAGAATTAACAAAACCCTCGTTATGCATTAAAAACACATTAAAAAAAACCACGGGGTAACTCAATCGGTTAGCCCCGTGGTTCTCTTAAAGGGAACTATAAAGCTTATAAAGACTCTGGGTACCGCTATTTTCTTCTCCCGCAGCAGCCAGTTTGTCATAAAGTGATTTGGCGAGTTCAAGACCCGGAGTCAGCAAGCCCATTTCTTGGGCGGAATCCAGAGCAATGGTCATATCTTTAATAAAGTGCTTTACATAAAAGCCCGGCGCAAAATCGTTAGCCAGCATACGCGGGGCCAAATTACTTAAGGACCAGCTTCCGGCGGCGCCCGATTCTATACTTTTAAGAACCGTTTCAGGATTTAAACCTGATTTTTGGGCATAAGCAACCGCTTCACATACCCCTATCATATTGGAAGCTATGGCAATTTGATTGCACATTTTTGTATGCTGACCTGCCCCGGCGCTCCCTTGATAAATAATGTTTTTCCCTAAGAAACTCAAGATAGGAACTAAAGCGTTAAAGACTTCCTCGTCTCCGCCTACCATAATCGCCAGGCGGGCCTCTTTCGCTCCCACATCTCCGCCGGAAACAGGAGCATCAATGGCATACATAGTCTTGGCTCGAGCTTCTTGATAGATTCTTTGCGCCAAAGATGGTGAAGAAGTCGTCATATCTACCAGATAGCTGCCGCTTTTGGCGTGTTTAATAATGCCTTTTTCTCCGAGATAGATTTCTTCCACATCTTTAGGGTAGCCGACCATAGAAATAATAACGTCACTGTTCTTTGCCAAATCAGCAACATTGTCTTGCCAAACAGCTCCCGCTTTAAGAAGCGAATCTGCTTTATCTTTAGTACGGGTGTAGATATTCACTTGATAGCCGGCCTTTAGGATATGAGAGGCCATGCTTTTTCCCATAACCCCGGTGCCTACAAAACCAACTTTTGAATTTTTACCAATAACCAGCAACTACTAAATCCCCTTTCATTAGCCCTAAACCGGGTTGCACTGCTTGTCATGACAAGACGTTCGGTTTATTTACCCGCTTTCCAGAGACCATGAATTGTGCAATATTCTCTAACTTCTACCACATCGTCAGCTTTGACCAGGAAGAAAGCTTCCGGGGCTTGTCCGGGCGACAATTCAGCTCTGAGGACTTGATCCTTGGTTAAAACTTCAATAAAGCGAATAAAATGTTTTTCCTCCATAGGATGGGCAGCACTGCCAACTTTAACTTTAATTCCATTGTCCGCCGCTTCACACACAGGCACATGTTTTTCTAAACTGGCGTCGACAACACCGGCTTCCAGTTTATTCATGGCTTTGTTGCAGCAAACTAGAGCCGGCGCCCCTGGGTTAACTACCTCAACGACATTGCCACAGACACTACATACATAGAGTTCTCTCAAATTGGTCATTTTTTCTGCCTCCTTTTAATTTAAGCTTAACCGTCTATAGTATTCAATATTCTTCAAGGGACAAGAATTTCCTTCTTTCAATAAGGATACATTTTGCGCGGCAAGACTATGAAGTATTTGAATTTGTTTGTTATGGTTTTATTTACAGAATATTTCTAATACTATCTGTTTCTTTAGTTAAATTTTTATTATAATAAAAGATAGAGTTACCTTGGAAAATCGTGCTTAGCATTTTGAAGGAATGTTCATTCTCTGATTAAGAAGAAACTTTCCCCTCCTGCTCCCAATATCCTATGTCTTAGCAATCTCAAGGATTGAAATTTGCGGGATAGAGCAGAATCCTCCTCAGGTCAATCTCTAAATCTTTAAGAAAAGGAGCTCTTTAAATGTCTGACGATGATAGACAAGAAAGTGCAGCCAAAGCCCTTAAACTTCTTCAGGAAGAAGCGGAGCTTAAAGGAGCCGCTCGCCAAAACCGCTACCCTGAACAAAAATTTTTCGGCTATTTTTGTTCCTATTTTCCGGAGGAACTTCTTTTGGCGGCAGATCTGGAGCCGCTTCGCCTGCTGCCCGACAGCGGAAACTCGACTCCGGCTGAACTTCCGAGCTATTGTTGTTCTTTAGCCAGAGGAACACTCGCCAGGGAAATAAGCGGTCAGTGGCAGGATCTCATAGGAGTTGGTTTCACGCATACATGTGACACAATGCAATGTCTCAGCGGAATTTGGGCCGCAGCGGGCCACACTAAAACAGTCGACCTTGTTCCCCCCGTCATGTTGAAAGCTCAAGGCGCCTCACGCTATTATCTCTCTGAACTTGAGTCTCTTGTCGTCCAACTAGGGGTGCTAACTCATACTGAGATAAGCGCAGCAAAAATACGCGCTAGTATCGGTTTGTGCAACCGAGCGCGTGAATTAGTCTCCCAGCTTGATGCCCTGCGCCCTCAGCTCCCCTCTCCTTTGGTTTCCGCTCTCCTCAGAGCCGGACAGCTTATGCCGCGTTCTGAATATATAAAAGCTCTGGAAGCATGTTATCCGACAATCCAGGCTATGGCGATGCCGCAGGAGCAAAGGACAGGCATCCTGATCAGCGGAGCAGTCTTGGAAAACGATCATCTCTTGGCCATGATCGAAGACCTAGGCGGCAGAGTTGTGGCTGATGATACTTGCACGGGATATCGTCACTATTCCGGCCCAAGGGTTTCAGGAAGGGATAATCCACTGCAAGATATTGTACAGCGTTACACTGAAATGCCCCCTTGTCCTTGTAAACACCGCGGTTTAAATGAACGGCACAATTACCTGGAAGCTCTGGCTCAGCAGCGCAAAGCCCGGGCTGCCATCCTCGTTATCCGCAAATTCTGTGAACCCCACGCTTGGGATTCCCTATCGCTTGCACGACAGCTCCAAAACAGCGGCCTGCGCACTTTAATTTTAGAACTCGAAGGGACAGATGTTGGCGGACAAGAAAGAACCAGGCTCCAGGCCTTTCTGGAAAACCTGACCTAAGATTTTGATTGTAAAGGAGAACACAAGCCATGGAAAATATGGGGAATTGCGCCAGCAGACTCGCTGCAAATCCTGAACGCCGATCCAAGCGCCGAAGTTACCGGCCTCTGGCCAGCAGCGCTGCGCTCAAAAAAACTATGGGCCGCTATTATGCGCTGACAAATTACCATCACTACTGGGGCAGGGGCTTAAACCGTCCTTTGGCCTGGGTAACAAGCGGTGCACCTGTGGAACTCCTAAGAGCTTTTAAAATTCATCCTGCCTACCCCGAACAATATGCCGCCATCTACAGCACGCGCAAAGCTACGGTGGCCTTGTGTGAAGCTGCTGAAACGGAAGGATATTCCTTAGATCTTTGCTCCTACGCTCGTTCAAATATTGGAGGAGTCCTGCGCCCGGACCTTGCTCCCTATGGAGGCATGCCTAAGCCGGATCTTCTCGTTGCCTGCAACAACATCTGCGGTACCGTGCTCAAATGGTACGAAGTTTTAGCCCGCCATTTCGCTGTCCCTCTCCTGGTTTTAGACACTCCGTTTCTCACCGGAGAATTAACACCTCAGGCTAAAGACTATGTTCTCAGCCAATTATACGGAATGGTCTCAGAGCTCGAGAAAATCACAGGTCGAAAATTCAAAGAAAAGAGCTTAGCCCGGCAAATGCGTCTTAGCAGTGAGATTACCTCGCTTTGGAAAGAAACCAGGCAATTCTGCCAGGCTATTCCTTCCCCGCTCAATGCTCCTGATCTTTTCATTCATATGGCGCCTATTGTTGTCCTGCGCGGAACACAAAGCGGAATCGATTATTACCGTCAGCTTAAGGAAGAAGTCCAAAATCGTGTCGCTCAAGCGGAGGGCGCTATCGAAAATGAACGTATCCGTTTAGTCTGGGACAATATCGCCATCTGGCCTCAGGTTTTTGGCTTTAATAAACTGTTTGCGGAGCGAGGGGCTTGTTTTGTAACCGACACTTATAGCGGCGGTTGGGCCGTTGAGCATGCCCCCGGCACCCCTATGGAAAGCTTAGCGGCTACCTATACCGAAGTTTTCCTCAACCGTTCCCCCGATTTTCGGGCAAATCAGTTAATTAATCTGATCAAAGAATATAAAGCCAACGGCTTTGTCATGCATTCCAATCGCTCTTGTAAGCCTTATTCTTTAGTTCAAGAAGTCATTCGCCGGAAGGTTATGCGTGAAACCGGTGTGCCGGGCTTAATGATTGAAGCGGACATGGCCGATCCCAGAGCCTATGCCGCTGAACCTGTTCGCAACCGGGTTCAGGCTTTTTTAGAAACCTTCGATTAATAGAGATGTGACGAGGAGGAAAGGAATGGAAAACTATTATTTAGGTGTCGATATTGGTTCTCTTACCGTTAAAATTGTCTTGTTAAACCGAGCCAAGGAAATTTTAGGACAAAGTGTGGCGCGAGCGGGCTACAACGGCCGGGATGTAGCTAACCGTTTAATTGAGCAACTTCTTGCGCAGACAGGCTTATCCGCCTCGGAAATCAGCGTCACGGTAGCCACCGGGTATGGTCGGGTCACCTTTCCTTCTGACCGGGAGGTTTCGGAAATTACCTGCCAGGCCAAAGGAATCAGCCATCTTTTCCCTTCTGCTCGAACGATCATAGATATTGGCGGTCAAGATAGTAAAGTTATTAAATTATTGCCAAATGGCAAAGTCGGTGACTTTGCCATGAATGACAAATGCGCTGCGGGAACAGGCCGCTTTCTCGAAGTTATGGCCTCTGCCCTGGAGGTTGACTTGTCGGAAATGGAGGCTTTTGTCGCGCCCGCCAAGAACCCGACAAAAATCTCCTCCTTTTGTACTGTATTTGCCGAGTCTGAAGTCATCTCCCAAGTATCGTCGGGAACCCCAAAAGCGGATATTTTGGCAGGAGTTTGTGACTCCGTCGCCAGCAGAGTAGCTTCTCTGACCAGTCGTATAGGCCTGGAACCGGATATTGTCTTTACAGGCGGGGTAGCCCATAATCACGGCGTTGTGAATTCTTTAGCCAAACAGCTGGGCTTTCCCCTCTTAGTGTTTAAAGAACCAAGCATCACTGCAGCACTTGGGGCTGCCTTACTGGCCTTTGAAATTCGCACTCTCAATCTTTCGTAAAGCTGTGCGAGCACGTTCCCGAACGTTGACAGATTCGCCATAATCTTCGGCAACTCTGCCCAATTCTTTAACAGCCGCTGAGGCTCCAATGTCTCCAAGGGCCTGAGCCGCCATTTCTTTCACGCTAACTACCGGGTCTTTAAGCAGTTGAATGAGAGAAAACGTCGCGGCTTTGTTTTTAAGCTGCCCTAACGCCTGGCAAGCGTTGGCGCGAATTAAGCTGTCATTGTCGCTCAAGCATTTTAGAAGGAGTTCATGAGCCTCGGGAATGCTGGCTAACCCCTTAATTAGATAAATATCCACCCGGCGGCTGACTTTTTTCAATATACTTTTATGTAGCTCCAAAGCCTGTTCCTCTTTTAACTCATCTAAAGTCCAGGCTAATAATTTAATCAAAACCTCCTCATTTTGACTTAGCAGGATTCCCCTGGCCCGTTCAAAATCCTGAACAATTAAGGCACTTTTTAATTGGTCCCCTAATTTAGGCAGGAGAAAGTTGGCAATGGTTTGCGCGCTCTTTTCACTGAGCGTTAATTTTCCTGCCTTATTTTTTTGAATATAGTGCATCGTTGTTAAGCCGTCGATAACGCAAGAAAACAGATTAACGCGCTGCCCTGTGGAAGAACCAAGAACAGAGCCGAGAATCCCTGAAACCTCACCTAAAGATGAAATTAAGTCATCTTCATCCAAGTGCCCTTCATGGGTATGAATAATCTCCAACAGAGCTACTAAATCCGGCACTTGTAAAGGCAACCCTAAATCAATAATCACTTGCTCCAGAATTAAACGTTCTTTAAATAGAGGCTCACCGGTCAGTGAAGTATGAAACTGGTAGAGAAAACTCAATTGTTCCTGGCCAAAATCTCTCAGCTCAAAATTCTGCAGGCATTCTAAAAGGCTGATCCGGTGATTCAGGGCAAACCCTTTGACCTTTTTAAATCTAAGAATGAGCAGATCCAAATAATCTAAGGGATATCCCATTCTTTCAGCGATACTTGGCAGGGATTCATCACAAATCCAGAGGCGGAAGATCCGTCGCCAAGGCTCCTTAGGATCAACCAGCTGTGGGCGCTTGATTATTTTTTGGGCAGGGGCCAACAAATCCTTTGCCAAATCCGCGACTACGGCGGAAGGATTGGCAAACTGATTCTTCAGCTTCCACTGAAGAATTTCACTAAACGTAACGTTTGTCAATAAATCGGCGTTATGGCAAAAACAATAAACAAGATCGGGAATTATTGTCTCATTAATATACTTTAAGGCCATAGGGCTTCTTGGCCCGCCCCATTCTTCCAGCAAAACAACGGCAAGCTCATCCCCTAATTCAGACAGATCAGCTTGGGACCATTCCCTGTGAATTAAATCCGGCACTGCTGATCACCTTCAATGAGACCTTTTTTGGGGATAGTGGTTGCCTCCTCTTCCAGGCCAAGATTCCAGCCAAGTTCCAAGGCTTTTAAGTTTCTGTCAACCGTCCCTTTCGGGGCCCGCTGACGAACAGCCTCCTGAACCTTTTCCAAGGGAACTACCCGGCTTAAAGCGGCTACAACTCCCAGAGCGACGATATTGGCACTTTGTTCGGAAGCAAACTCTGTCCGGGCGGTTTTCGTTATCGGAAGTGAGTAGAGATTTCTCGGGCGCGGTTTGACTTCCGGAACATAAGAATCATCCACGACCAGTACGGCATCTTCATCCAAATTTAAACCGTACTTTTTATAGGCTTCCTGACTGAGGGTTAAAACAAAATCCGGCTTTTCCACTTTGGGATAATAAATGACCTCATTGCCAATGATCACCTCAGCCCGGCAGGCGCCTCCCCTTGCCTCCGGTCCATAGCTCTGGCTTTGGGCGACATTCCTGTCTGCCTTAATTCCGGCCTCAGCTAAAATAATAGCGGCTAGAATCAGCCCCTGACCGCCGGTACCTGTTAAAAGGAATTGCTGTTTAGACATTAATGCTCCCCTCCTGTATTCTTTGTCTTAATTTCTCATACTCATGAGTATATTCCGGTCTCTGGTACCTGAAAATCTCACCAATTTGGAAATCTTCATCGCTCACAATTTTTTGTCCGGCTTTTACGGCATGTTCTTTCTGCCAGAGCAGCATGTCAGCGGGAGTTTTAAAGCGGTTTCTCCGCCCATAAGAGACTGGACACTGTGATATTGCCTCAACTATGGAAAATCCCGGGTTATTATAAGCGTCAATAATGACTTTGGTCAGAAGTTGATTGTGATAAGCGGTCGCTCTCCCTCCGTAGGTTGCCCCTGCGGCTTTACAGAGCTCCAATATTTGAAAAGGTCTTTCCAGATTGCCAAAAGGGGAGGTTGTTCCCCGTTTATCATGAGGAGTTAAAGGGGAAGTCTGTCCACCCGTCATGCCATAAATACTGTTATTTATTACTATGGCTGTCAGATCAATATTGCGCCTGGCAGCATGAATTAAATGATTGCCGCCAATGGCTGAGGAATCTCCGTCTCCCATGACCACAAAGACATCTAACTCAGGGCGGGCAGCCTTAATTCCGGTAGCAAAGGGCAAAGCTCTCCCATGGGTCGTATGAATAGTGTTGAAGTCCAAATAACCGGGCATTCTGGAAGAACAGCCAATTCCCGAGACAAAAATCACTTTATTTTGGTCAAGCTGCAGAGTTTTGATAGCGCGCATAATAGCGGCGGTAATTGTGCCGATTCCACAGCCGGGGCACCAAATATGGGGTAATGTTTCAATGCGAAAGTATTGGGCAATGTCACTGAACATACTCTATTACCTCCCGAATTCTGGCTAAAATTTCCTCAGGAGTGATTAACTCACCGTCCATCCGGTTAAAGCGATGAACCATTTGGTAACCAAAGAGCTTTTCAACTTCTCCGACCAGTTGTCCGCTGTTCATTTCTACAACCAAATATTGGCGTTGAGACAGTCTTTCCAGCTGCTGCCGGGGAAAGGGCCAAATTGTAATCGGTCGAAAAAGCCCTACCTTCAGGCCTTGCTTGCGGGCTGAATAAACCGCTTCCATCGCCGAACGGGCGGAACCTCCGTAGGCGATAACAACTAATTCCGCATCCGCCATCCCAACTTCTTCGAAGATCTGGATACGCTCTAAATAGGGATTGAGTTTTTGCGTCAATCTTTGCATAAATTTTTTCACGACCGGCGGACTACCTGTCGGCAAACCCTTTTCATTGTGAGTCAGGCCTGTGACGTGATAGCGATAACCCTCCCCGAAATTGGCCATAGCCGGAATCATGCTCTCGTTATTTTCATAAGCGATATAATCACCCGGAGGAACCGCCGGCTTTTTGCGTTCAACGACGGTTGTTGCTTCAGGCAGGATAATTTTCTCCCTTAAATGGCCAACAACTTCATCCATCAAAAGGATCACCGGAATGCGGAACTCCTCTGAAAAATTGAAAGCCTGGACCGTCAATTCATAACATTCTTGAACGGAAGACGGGGTTAAAGCAATAATAGGATGGTCTCCATGGGTACCCCAACGGGCTTGCATGACATCGGCCTGAGCGGGGGAAGTCGGCAAACCTGTACTGGGACCGCCACGCTGAACATTTACAAGGACACAAGGTACTTCCGTGGCAATGGCATACCCCAGATTCTCCTGCTTCAGGGAAAATCCCGGCCCGCTTGTTGCGGTAAGAGATTTAAGGCCCGTCAAAGAGGCTCCGATCACAGCTGCCATGCTCCCGATTTCATCCTCCATTTGGATAAAGGTGCCACCGCGCAAAGGCAATTTTTCAGCCATGATTTCAGCAATCTCCGTAGAAGGAGTGATTGGGTAGCCCGCATAGAAAAGCACTCCCGCCGCTAAAGCTCCTTCGGCCACAGCTTCGTTACCTTGCATTAATCGCGCTTCATTCATCGTTTCTCACCTCGACATTTATGGCAAAATCAGGGCAAAGTCTCTCACAAATCTTACAAGCTATACACTGATCGGGCTTAGCCACCACAACTTTACCAAACTCATCCCCTTCAAGTACTTTTTTGGGGCAAAAAGCGATACATATGCCGCATTTTTTGCACCAATCCTGACTAACTACAACCATTGCTGTTTGTACTGCTAACACCAAAACTCAACCATCTCCTCCAGGCTATTAAATTATCGGCTCTCTTAATGAAATTAGTTCCCGGGAAAACAAAGTATGACAAAATAACTGCCAATCTTAAAATAAGTTCTACTTTTGGGACAAGTCTGAATAGTTCTTTACTATTTCGCTGCAGAACAACCAATCTCCTTCATGACAACTTAAAATTTTGGCTTAAGAACTCAGGCAGCGGCAGCCGCATCTTCTCCGATTGCGCCAAGAAAACAGCCCCTCATACCTTTTCGTACGAGGGGCTGATCTCATTCAGAGTTATCAAGAAAACCCGGCCTTATAGCGAGCTTACGAGAACAAAAACCGCTAGCTGCCCTTAGGCCTGAAGTTCCCTCTCATAAGAGAGGCGAAAACAAGCGGGCACTCGATTCTTTAAGCCGATTTGCCAAAGGACGGGTCTGATATTCTTCCAGAACTAATTCTTTGCTGTCTGCAATATCCCGATGAAAATCCTGCTCCAAGCGCTGAGCCAGAGGAGCAGCATAGATAAAAGCGCTGATCTCAAAATTCAGGCTAAAACTGCGAATATCGAAATTAGTAGAGCCGACGACGCCGATTTCTCCATCCAGTATTAAGATTTTGGCGTGCAAAATTCCTTTCTGATACTCATAAATTCGCACACCTGAGGCCAATAGCTCTTCGACATAAGAATGAGACGCCCAATAAGTAATTTTATGATCAGGAACACCCTGAAGTATAATTCTCACATCTAAACCGCAGAGAGCCGCGGTTTTCAAAGCCATAATTGATCCTTCATCCGGTATAAAGTATGGTGTTTCAATGCATATAGTTTTTTCGGCGCTTGTCAAAGCCACAAAAAATATTTCCAGCATAGAGCCCCAATCGGAATCCGGACCGGTAGCGGCAATTTGAGTCATCTGGATGGAGAATTGCTCGGATTGCGGATAGTATTCCGGTTCTGAGACAGCCTGGCGCGTAGTGCCATTCCAATCATTTAAAAATACGGCCTGAAGAAAATTCACCGAATCGCCCTCAAGCTTAAGAAAGGTATCACGCCAAAAACCGATGCGTTGATTGCGCGATAGGTATTCGTCGCCCACATTTAGACCGCCAAGAAAACCTATGCGCCCGTCGACAACAATAATCTTGCGGTGATTGCGCAAATTAAGGCGTCGCGATAAAAACGGGAAACGCACGGGATAAAACACTTCGGCCTCGACTCCGGCTTTTTTTAGCTCTCCAAACCGTTTCCTTACAGAGCGATTAACTAAACCGTCGATGAGCACGCGCACTTTTACTCCCTCGGAAGCTTTGTGAATTAACAAGTTCAGGATATCCTGCCCGATACTGTCGTTATGAAAGATGAAAAATTCGAGGTGGATATGATCCCTGGCACTTTGTAAGGCAGCAATAATGGCTTTAAATGTGTCGTCACCGTTTGTCAATACTTCAGAACGATTATTAAGCGTTATAGATGCCGAGGCATCATTGAGCAATACGCGGGCAAGTTTTTTCTTAATTGGAATAGTTGCCGTATAATCCTCAATTTCTTCACTTAGCTTTACTTGTCTTTCCTGCAAAATTTCTTCGACGCAACTGGGCAGAACTTGTTTATGCCGCGAAAGCTGATGTTTCCGAACTACTCTGCCCAAGATCAAGTAGATCAGAGCTCCTAAAATCGGCAAAACTCCTAAAATCAGCAACCAAATGATCGTCTTGCTCGGATCTCTATTTCCTAAAAAAACCAGGGAGCCAAGGATAATGAGCTGAGCGAAAGTTATTAAAGCAATGGTTATCAGCAGAATGACTATAAATGACCCTCCTCTAAAAAACATCCTTGACGATGTTCTGTAAATCGTCGGCCGAGCGGCAGCGATAAGCTCTCGTATAATAGGGTTGGTAATCTTTCATAATATTATCCGGCTCATTCCACTCTTCGATATTTAAGGGGTTGAGCCAGAAAATATGCCGTACATTTTCAAAGATTTGAGCAATGAACTCTTTTTGAGAGGAACGATAATTATTTTTGCCATCTCCTAACAAAATAACTGTGGCTCTTGAGGAAACATCAGTTAAATAGTTCTCGGCCAGTTCCTTAAAAACCGCTCCATAATCAGAGTAGCCCAGACTGATTCTGTGACCCCAACTTTTAATCTCTTGTTTTATCTCTTCGAGGTCTTCATGCCAAACAAAATCGGAAACATCCCATACCGTATCGATGAAAAAATAAACTCTGACTTTGCGAAAACGTCCTCGCAAACAGGAAACCAAAACTATTAAAAACTCCACATAGGCCGCCATAGAATTAGAAACATCACACAAAACCACCAATTCAGAAGCACGGGGAATTTTGCGGCGATAACTCAGGGCAAAAACCACGCCGTTCCTCTGCGCACTTTGCCGAACTATGCGAGCAATATCAATCATCCCTTTGTTGTGACTGGCTTTCCAGCGTTGTCCGGGCCGGACGGCCAGCTTGCGGGCCCATTTCCGGATACTTGACTTAACCAGGCTCTTTTCTTGGTCGGAAAGGTTGTTTAAAGGCTTAAAGAGCCAATGCTGCCTGACAAGAGGCTGCCAGCTGTTTTCTTGCCGAACCTGAGCCTCTAATACGCTCTGTTTGACCTCGCCCAGCAATGCCAAACGATTCTTTTGATGACTATACCACTCTTCTTCAGTAAGACTGCCGCGCTGGTAGGCTAAATCATAAGAATTAATCCAGGCATAGTAATCCATGTCGGCTAAAGCCGCGTTTACCAGGTCTTCAAAGTCAATCCCCTGATCCATTAGTTTAGCAAGTTTCTGGTGATTTATAATCAAAGAGCGCCCCGCAGCGGAGGCTGAATTCGTCAGGCTAACTCCCCCAAAGCCGGGGCCGATTCCTAAGCCGCCGATATTAGGGCCGCTCTCTTTCTCCTCCCCAAGAGGCAGAACTTTCTTGTCCCGCCTTGGGTCCGCATCCCCCTGAGTGGAATCAAGGATAATTCTCCAAATTGTTTCGAAAGTAAGAGCATCCTGCGGTTTGCGGATTAACAGGGCTTTGAAAATCTCTTTATCAGCTATAAAAGGAAATCGTTCCATACAAAGCTGAAGCTCGAATACATCTTGAGAAGAAACCGCTATGGAAGCTTCCCTCAGAGCACCTATTAATCTCAGGAAATTCCATCCATTCATTCTGCAGCCCATCCTAACTTGACGACGATCCGCGTTTAACAGTGCTTGGATGCCTCAGAATCCCACTTTTTAAGGCGTTCTTCCAATTTGGCAATATCTTTAGGATACTTCAGTAAGACATTGAGGGTCCCCATTAGTTCGCTGTAATTGATCTTTTCTTTTTGAAGTGCGTGGAGTGAACGGGCAAAATCAATGGATTCCGAGACACTGGGTAACTTTTGCAAGGGCAGCTTCCGCACTTTGGCCACAAACTCACAGACTTCTTGCACCAGACGAGCGGATAGTTCAGGTGCCTGAGAGCCAAGGATGGAAATTTCCCGTTCTATGGAAGGATATGTTAAATAAATATGAAGGCAGCGCCGTCTCAGCGCATCGCTAAAGTCACGGCTATTGTTGCTTGTTAAAATCACAATCGGATCGGTCTTGGCAACGATCGTCCCCATCTCGGGAATAGTGACCTGTTGTTCGGCCAATAACTCTAAAAGAAAACTTTCGAATTCTTCATCACTTTTATCTAACTCATCAATTAAGAGCAGAGCAGGTTCTTCTGAACGGATAGATTCCAGCAAAGGGCGGGAAAGTAAAAACTCCTCTGAAAACAAGTCAAACTTAATTTTCTCCCAATCTTCTGTTCTGGAAAGCTGTAAACGCAAAAGTTGCTTGGCATAATTCCAATCGTAGAGTGCTTTCGTTATATCTAATCCTTCGTAGCACTGCAGCCGTATCAATTTTCGTCGTTTTGCCCGCGCCAAAGCCAGTGCCAGTTGCGTCTTGCCAACTCCCGCCGGCCCTTCTATCAGGCAAGGTTTTTTTAAAGCTAAGGCTAAAAAAAGTGTTGTTGCAGCGTCTTGAGCAATCAAATACCCTTCTTTTGCTAAAGCCTGGGTTAAATCCCAAGGAGATGTAAGCATTTTGGGCCTCCTTAAGAGCACTTAAAGCTTGTATTTGCTTTAAATTTCTGGTTTTTATTGTCTCCATCCCAGAGTTATCAATCGTCAATAAAGGAACGTACAAGATGATAGGCGGAAAATTGGCCAAAACTAAAATACGTAATCATAGGTCTTTGCGGGAAAAGCTTTCTTGTTATGGCTTTGGCATCAAGCCCTTTTTGCGTTAGGGTCAAAATCTGACCCTGTAGATCTTCGAGATAGTGTAGTTTTCTCTCGATCAACCGGTAGCCTTGATTAACGACCCCGGCATGAGCACAATAAACCGTATCGAAATTTTTCTTTAACAGCAGCGCCAAAGACTCCATCAGGCGAGGTATATTCTCATGGCGCCGCACAATTCTCGTTTTGTCATGAAGAAAAAGATCACCGCTAAAGAGGCGACCTTTATCCTCATCTAAGAAAACAACATGATCCGAGGTGTGCCCGGGAGTATGAATGACTTCCCAGCGGGAATGTTCATTCTCGACGAAATTTGGCAAGGCCTCGGCTGGAAACTCTTTTCGATTTCCCCAAAATGCCCGGCGGTAAAAGGGAATTTCCCCCTTGACTTGACAGATATGTAGTGATTCCGAGTGGATATAGGCGGGAATCTGAAATTTAGCTGTTAAATATGCCGTATTGCCCGTATGATCTTCATGATAGTGTGTATGTATGATTTTATCCGGACGGTGAAGCAGACAAAATTCCGAGATTTCTTTTTCCATTCGCTGAGGGCCAGTGTCAATAAGCATTCCATCTACAAAATAGCAATAAACATTGAGACGAGAACCCATCATTTGGATCGTACTGCTGAAAACTTTGACCTCTGGATCGTAATTTTGTGAGTTATGACTTAAAATGTTGTGAAGGGTCATTTTAGCAACCTCACTTCTCAGAACCGGAAATAATCGTCCAATTTCCAATTAGTTAATTATACTACAACTTCCCGTTAAAAAGTTAGGGTAAAACCTTGAGCAGGGAAAACCTTCAGACTTACAGCTAACCTTTGGTGCTTGATTTGCGCTGCTTTCCATTGCTTAAGCTTCCGGGCGCTTTTATAAAGGGTGTCTTTTTCGGAGAAGAATCTGAAATTTTCCCATAAGCCATCTCTTTGAGTGAAATCCTTATGCCAAAGGTGTTTTCCAGCTTTTTTATATAGGGCACCTCGGGCTTCGCTACGAGGGATATGGCAACCCCAGGTTCCCCTGCTCTGCCGGTTCTGCCTACCCGGTGGAGATAAAGCTGCGGGTCTTCAGGAAGATCAAGATTAAAAATATGGGTAATTCCTTTGATGTCTAATCCCCTGGCTGCCAGGTCGGAAGCCACGAGCAAGCTTATTTTGCCGTGTTTGAACTCCTCCATTGCCTTTCTGCGGCTCATTTTACTGACACTCCCATAAATCCCTTCCGTCTCCAAGCCGTGGTATCTAAGCTTTTCCACGGTCTTTTCGATTTCCTCACTTTTATTGATAAAAATCAGGGCTCTGGGAGGAACGATTGAACGAATAAGCTTTCTCAAAACTTCAATTTTATCTCTTTGCTCGGCAAGAAAATACATATGGGAAATGGTTGGCGCAATCATTGCTTTAGGGGTAACCCGAACAATCGCCGGGTTTTTCAAAAAGCCTTCAACACGCTGCAGCGTAGCAGGGGCAAGCGTGGCAGAAACCAGAACAAGCTGGGTTTGCTTTAATGTCGTTTTAACAACAGACTGGACATCCTGCAAATTCTGCTCATCCACTAAGCGATCCGCCTCATCAAGCACAATTGTTTTAATAGTTTGAGCCGAGATTTTTCGTTTCCGGATCAATTCGAGAATCCGACCGCTGGACCCCACGATAATATGCTGTTTTTCTTTTAGCTTTTCAATTTGCCTTGAGATATTGACATTGCCAATAATCACAGCTGAAGTGACCGGCAGGCCGGAATTCTTGGCCAGCGTCTCTATTTCACGGTGAATTTGCAAAGCTAATTCATGAGTTGGCGTTAGAATCAAGGCTTGATTCTCTCTCTTGGCACGATTGATTTTCTGGAAAAGAGGCAAAAGATAAGCCAAAGTTTTGCCGGTTCCGGTTTCCGATTGTCCAACAACATCATTAGTCTCCAAGATTAAAGGTATTGTTTGTTCCTGGATTATTGTCGGCTCCTTAATTCCCTGCTGACTCAAAGCCAGCACTAAGGATTCCTCAAGGCCAAGCTGGGCAAAGGATAATGACATTGTGATCTCCGTCCTATCTGATTAATTTTATTGATTAGCGGCAACATACAAAGCTTTCACTGTTATTGCGTGCTAGTCTTAAACTCAAATTTCAATTTGCCTTCCACGGGATTTTCCCAAACTAAATGTGCGGCAAAGGTTTTTCCGGTACTCGATTTAAATCCTTTTATTAAAGGGGTTTTTCCTTTTTTCAGCAGACATTTCATTTGATGGGGAGTGATCGTCTTGCCGCATAGTTGTTTCTTCCAGACCACAAAGCGACAGCCATTTCTCCAATTAGAACAGCCAAACCCTTTTTCTCCTTCGATGACCTCACACCCGCACCTCGGACATTTTCCCAGCGCTTCGGACGGACTCTTCATTGCCGTATTATCGTCAGCTTTCTTCACTCTGCTGACTTTGGCTCCAAGAGCTTTGGTTGTCTTTGGTCCGCCAGCCTCTTTTTCCGCCCTCTTTGACTGCTGCTTGGGAGCTAAGGCTAAGGGGACCTTGCCATGCTGTCGCTCAAAAGAACGAAGCTCATTGATGATCTGCTGAATAGCGGTTTCAACTTCTGCCATGAATTGTTCTAAAGTCTGTTGGCCTTTTTCGACTTTGGAAAGATTAAACTCCATTTGTCCGGTCATTTCCGCACTTATTAAGAGCTGGGCTTTGGGAAGACGCTCTTTAATCAGCCGAATAAGTTCCGATCCTTTCAGTGCAGGTTTCAAGGCCTTCTTATCCTGGAGAATATACCCTCGCTCAATCAGGTTCTCAATAATCGCCGGCCGGGTCGCCACAGTCCCCAAACCTTTTCCTTTTAGCTGCTGCCGCAAAATCTCGTCATCAATTTGCTTACCTGCCCCTTCCATTGCCTTAAGCAAATCGCCTTGGGTATATCGTTGGGGAGGTTTTGTTGATTTTTCTTCTATGAATACCCGCTTCGTGCTAACCTTCTGACCTGGGTTCAAGGGAGGAAGAGCGACATTTTCTTCCTCTCTTGACTCAAGCTCATCCTTCCTCTTAGTTTTCCTCTTTATCGCCTTCTCTACACCTTTATCCTCTTTTTCTTCTAAACTGTAAACAGCTTTCCAGCCGGAGCTCAACAAAACTTTGCCTCTTGTGCGGAAATGTTCCTCTTCAACGACAGTGATGACATCAGTCTGAGCGTAGCGGGCTGAGGGAAACCAGACGGCGAGAAAACGCCGCGCGATCAGGTCATAAAGTTTCTGTTCATCTATTGTGAGTCTGGCTAAGGGAATTTTCTCGGTTGTCGGAATAATGGCGTGATGGGCAGAAATAGTATTGATCACGCGGCTTCCTTTAGGCACCCCATAACGTCCGGCTTCTTCGGCAAACCCGATATAAGGTTCCTGGCGAAGAGCATTTAGATGAGCGGGCAACTTAGGTATCAGATCTTCTGAAAGATAGACACAATCTGTGCGCGGATAGGTTATTCCTTTTTTTTCATAGAGAGATTGGGCTACTTGCAGAACTTTTTCCGCGCTAAAACCATACTTTTTGGATGCAGCAATTGTCAGGGAGGTTAAATCAAACAAAAGAGGGGGCGGTTCCTGTACGTCTTTACGAGTTAGCTTGGCTATGTCCGCGGCTTTATTCTTAGTTTTAGTGACAATCTTCTCGGCTTCTTCAAGCTTCGTCAAGCGCCTGGTTTCGTCCTGGAAATCGAACCACTTTCCTTGGTACTCTCCGAGAGCAGTTGAAAATTCCGCTCGAACTTCAAAGAATGGCTGAGGCACAAAACGTTCTATTTCCCATTCCCGCTCGACAATTAAGGCTAAGGTCGGTGTTTGTACCCGTCCAATGGAAATAACATTGGGTTTTTTGCGAGCCGTGTCAAAACTGCCAAACAAAGAGGTAAACCCTTCCGTTAGGTTCATGCCAAAGTCCCAATCGGCATAAGCTCTGCCGTTCCCGGCGGCTGTTAAACCTGCCATAGAGCCTGCCGAACGAAGCTGCTTCATACCTTCCCGGATAGAAGCCGTCGTTAGTGAAGAAATCCAGAGGCGGGCCAACGGTTTTTGACAGCGAGATGCTTCCCATAGTTCCTGAAAGAGCAACTGACCTTCACGATCGGCATCCGTCCCGCAGATAACTTCCTGAATCTCGGAAGATTTCAGCCAGCGCTGCACCACCTGGTACTGTTTAGCTGCTCCGGCTTTAACTGTTCTGCGGAATTCATTCGTTGGGGGCAGGACCGGCAGCCTGTTTAAACTCCAACGTTTTCCGACTTGATCCAAATTCATATAAGCCTCTGGACGCTCAAGTTCTAAAAGATGGCCAAAACACCAGGTGATGACATATTGCTCGTTTTCCAAGTAACCGTCTCCCCTATTTCCAACGCCTAAAGCTTGGGCATACTCGCGGGCTTGAGACGGCTTCTCCGCGATGATGAGTCTCTTTCCCATCTCATTAGCCTCCGTATCTTCGCCGTCATTAATTATCCAAAGTGTCGCAAGGTATAAATCCCCCGGCATAGTTGACTTATTTTTAATTATATCTTAACAGACTGACAGCTTATTGTAAGCCATGATTTTATCCGCTGACTAATCCGCTCTAAGACTCCCGCTTCGGCAAGCGCTGAGTTAAGAGCGGCTAAATCCCTGGCTAAGTGCGACTAAAATTCAGATAGAGTTAAAATTCCACCTGAATCAAGTCTTCTTTAGTCAGGAAAAATTCAGCCCTAAAACACTCATTCCTCTCAACTAAAAAACACCGTTAACAAAAACGGTGTTTTTAGCGTTTTTCAGGCAATGAGGTTTAAATCTCTTCAGGACTCCAGGAGGCGAGGTAGCCTTTTTGTTCCTCAGTTAAAGTGTCAATGGCTAAACCAAGGGATTGAAGTTTTAGCAGCGCTACTTTCTCATCAATCTCAGTATTCACTTGATAAACACCAGGTGTCAGCTTGTCATAGTTGGAAACGACATACTCAAGCGACAGGGCCTGAAGAGCAAAGGTCATATCCATAACTTCGGCGGGATGTCCATCTCCCGCGGCCAGGTTGACAAGACGACCCTCAGCCAGCAAATACAGCTTTTGACCGCTGGGTAGTTCGTATTCGGTAATATTCGTGCGAGCCGTACGCTCCGAAAGGGCAATTTCTTTGAGTTGAGCTACATTTACCTCAACATCAAAATGACCGGCGTTGCAAAGAATTGCTCCGTCTTTCATGACAACAAAATGCTCTTTATTGATAATACTGGTATTGCCCGTAACCGTTATAAAGAAATCACCAAATCTAGCTGCTTCAGACATGGGCATGACTTCAAAGCCATCCATCAAGGCTTCATTGGCTTTGATCGGATTGATTTCACAAATTATGACCCGGGCGCCTAAACCCTTGGCTCTCATGGCCACACCTTTACCGCACCACCCGTACCCGGCAATAACCGCAGTTTTACCGGCCACTACCAGATTTGTCGTGCGCATAATTCCATCCCAGACGGACTGCCCTGTGCCGTAGCGGTTATCAAAGAGATATTTACACTGGGCATCATTAACCGCTATCATGGGAAATTTAAGAACTCCGTCTTTCGCCATCGAATGCAGCCGCAAAACACCTGTCGTCGTTTCTTCAGCTCCGCCCTTAACTTTCTTGAGCAGCTCAGGGCGTGTTGTATGGATTGTTGAAACAAGGTCTCCTCCATCGTCAATAATAAAGTCCGGCTCAGTATCAAGAGCCCGCTGAAGATGCTGTTTATACTCCTCATCCGTCGCATTGTACCAGGCATGGGCCTCTATCCCTTGTTGCACGAGAGCAGCCACAACATCGTCCTGAGTTGAAAGCGGATTGCTGGCAACCACAGTTACTTTCGCGCCCCCTGCTCTGACTACCTGAGCTAAATAGGCTGTTTTAGCTTCTAAATGCAGACAGATTACTACATTTCGGCCGGCAAAAGGCTTCTTTTGCTCAAATTCCTGACGAACCATATTCAGAACTTGCATTCTTGGCGCCACCCAATCAATTTTGTTCTGTCCTAAGGGTGCTAAAGCTAAGTCTCGAATGGTTGATTGCATACATTCATACCCTCTTTCTATTTCTAAGACTATATTATACTCTATTTCTCAACCTTTTTACTATCGACGAAATAATTGCTCAACTCATCTCTGCCCATAGACGTTAAGGTAAAAATTTCTCATTCCTGCAATATCTTCTGCCGAAAGCTCCACGGCTCCCCCTACAAGCTGAGCAAAAATAATGATCTGCGCCGATTTTTCAACAACTTGGCAGACTTTGAGAGCTTCATCCAAGTCCCTGCCAACCCCCAGCATCCCATGATTGGCAAGCAATACCGCATTTCTGCCTTCTAAGGCTTTCACGGCCTTAGCTCCCAGTTCCGGCGTTCCAGGCAGAGCATATTCGTTAACCCGGACATTCCCGCCGACAATTTGGACTAAATCTTCAATGGCACCGGGGATTTCCTTGCGCGCAACGGCCAGAGAGGTGGCGTAAGCACTGTGGGTATGAATGATAGCCTGCACATCCTGACGGGCAAGATAAATCGCTAAATGCAGAGGTAATTCAATGGAAGGCTTTCTTTTCCCATTAAGGATATTCCCGTTAAAATCTGCAATAACAACATCTTCAGCCGTCAAAGTGTCATAATTCATGCCCGAAGGAGTGATCGCCAAACAATTTTCCGAAGGAATTCGACAACTTATATTGCCCCAGGTCCCTACTGTTAAACGCGTCGCCAAAATCTCATTTCCTTTTTCAACAATTTTTTGGCGAACGGCCATAAGGTTATCCATTTGATTCTCCTTTTAAAATTTCAAAGTAAATTTTATCTATTGACGAAGATTTTAATTATTTTATATTGCCCCAAAGAAACATAATTAAAATCTTTTTAAATAACCCTTTTCAATGGAATCCTCAATGATTTCTTGAACTAATTCCCAAAGCTCAGGCACCGGTTCTTTCAAGAGCTGATTTCGCTTCCAAACATTTTGGCTGGTAATTCCAGGTTTTTGCCAAGTGTGTCCGAAAGTATTGTAATTCAGAAGCAAGGGCTGTAAGCGATCAAGGCTTGCGGCATAGCGTGCTTCAGGCGTTTCCACAGCCTCAAATTCTTGCCATAAATCCATAATTTCTTGAGCCTGATCGGAGGGAAGAAGATTAAATAATTTGTCGGCAGCCTTTTGCTCACGCTCCAGCTTATCGAGATTACCTTTTTCATCATAGCAAAAAGTGTCCCCGGCGTAAATTTCCACAAGGTCATGGACAAGCAGCATTTTTAGAACTCTTAGAGTATTTAACGCTTCAGCTGAGTATTCAGTCAGTAAGACAGCCATGACAGCAAGATGCCAAGAGTGTTCGGCGTCATTTTCTTGCTCCTCGGTCCCGATTACAACATTCTGTCTGAAAATCCTTTTTAAACGATCAATCTCAACAATAAATTCAATTTGCTGTTTTAACCTTGGGTTTTTCAAAGCAGACACTCCTCCAGTGAGATAGTTCCCTGATTAAGATAGTTTAACTAGTCCGGCTGCCCTTGTCGAAATCCAGGCGCTTATAGCAAAACAAACCAGAACTTTATTATTCTACGTCGTTTTCTCGAATTCCTGCCCATACCAGGAATATCTGACTATAAAGAGAACTCGTCTGAAACCCGAAGACCAGTTTTTAGCAGTTCAAAATAGACAACGTTGTCTATTTTGGGATATGCCTAAACCCGACACTCCGACATAGAGTGGAGGGACTTTAAGGGACCCCGGTAAGTGACACAGTTTGTACCTCTGATGACAGTCTAAAAGTATCAACGAAGGTATACCTACCAACTGTACGAAAAAGAGCCGATCACTGATGTGATCGGCTCCCAAGAGGTCAAACTTGTCATTAGCATTCTAAGCTAATGTGTACTGCAAAACATGTTGGTGATTACACGCAACCTGTTGGTTTTGGCAAACCAGCGATTTTACAAGCTCCCTTCCCAGGACCAGCAGGGAAGAGTTCATAAATTTTCTTTTGATCATAGCCGGTGTCTTTGCACAATTTACGAACCATTGGTGATACACCGAATTGATCATAGTAATCTCTGAGGTAGTTGATTACTTTCCAGTGTTCTTCGGTAAGGTCTGAAACTTCCTCGGTGCTGGCAAGAGCCTTAGCAACATCCTCAGTCCATACTTTATGATCCTCTAAGAAACCATCTTCATCCAATTCTACGCTTAAATCCCCTACAACAAGTTGAGCCATTTTAAATTATCCTCCTTCATGAGTTTATAAAATTGATATTGTTGAGCTTAGACTACAAACAGTCTACTCAAACAAGTATCAATAAACCTAACATTTTTAAGCTTGAGCTTGTTCACGTACCGCAATGACCACTTTATAAAGAAGTGTGACTATCAGGGCACCAATTGCGTAGATCGCTAAAACGATAGAAATTTCATTGGCTGTTGGGAAATATTCTACCACACGATCAAAGGAATTGGGAACAAATCCGGCAAGAATTAGAACAATTCCTTTGTCAATCCAGTTAGCAAGGTAAATTGCCAGAAGGGCAACAGGCAGTAAAACCGGACTTTTCCGCGTCGGGAAAATCAACAAAGCAATGCCCAGGAGAGCGAGAACAGCGGCTGTCCACATGAAAGGCACTAAACTAGTATGTCCGTCTAAGCCGACGAAGATATACTTGAATGAGGCCATTTCCTCTGGAATATGACTATAGAACGCTGTAAAGACTTCACACAGGTAGAAAAAAACGTTGGCAATCATAGCATAACGGATAATTTTAACAAGAGACGGTATAGCAATCCGATCCGGATCAGGATCAAATTTGCTGACCTTGCGCACAATTAAGGCCAAAATTATTAAGAGAGACGGACCGGCGGCAAAAGCGGAGGCTAGGAAGCGGGCAGCCATGATGGCCGTTAGCCAAAAATGCCTTCCCGGCAAGCCGGCGTATAAGAAGGCCGTCACTGTGTGAATACTGAAAGCCCAGGGAATTGACAGATAAATGATCGGTTTCACCCACTTCGGGTAATGAACTCCCTTTCGCTCCGCACCCAGTGTTGTCCAACCAACGATGATGTTAATGGCAAGATAACCACACAATACACACATATCATAAAACATGACCGAGTGCAACTGCGGATACAGAAGAACGTTTAAAATACGCATTGGTTGCCCTACGTCCACAAAGATGAACAGGATACACATGATCACGGCGCCAACTGCCAGGAATTCACCTAAAATGACCATTCTGCCAAAGCGTTTGACATCGTGCAGATAATAGGGAGTTACCAGCATAACAGCAGATGCGGCTACACCCACCAAGAAAGTAAACTGAGCAATATACAACCCCCAGGAAACATCGCGGCTCATACCTGTAAGACCAAGACCGTAATTAAACTGTCTCATATAGGAGAAGAAGCCGACAACGATGACAGCAAGCAAGAAAATTATCCAAATCCAATATTTCTTACTGCCTTTCAGAACTTTCTCAAGCATGCTCCTCACCTCCTACCAAGTAATAAACACTCGGTTGGGTTCCCACGTTTACTTTACGGCGGATAGTAAAGCGCGTGCTGACGATTTTACGAACTTCTGAATTAGGATCATCCAAATCACCGAAGATCAGCCCACCATTGGAAGCCTCCACGCAAGCGGGCTGCAAGCCTTTTTCCAGACGCTCATAACAGCCTAAGCATTTTTCCACAACCCCTGGAGTTCTGGTAGGAAAATCAGGGTTAAAGGTTTTAATAAAGGGTCTGGGATCTCTGAAATTGAAACTGCGTGCGCCAAAGGGACAGGCACCCATACAAAATCTACAACCGATGCAGCGGTGAAAGTCCATGGTTACGATCCCGTCAGGACGTTTAAAGGTTGCACCTGTAGGGCAAGCTCTTACACACGGCGGATTCTCACAGTGATTGCAAGTTATCACAAAAGGGAGTTTCTTAAAGTTCTCATCCAAATATTCATTATCCGAATCCGAATCGGCAAAGGTGTGTTCGAAGTCATCTTGCCAAATCCACTTTATCTCATCCTTCGGATTACCGAAGTCCGGGATGTTATGAATTGAATCACAGGCCTGAATGACCCGGGTAAAGTCGTCTTCAGACTTGAATTTACTCATGTCGACAACCATGGCCCAATGCTTTATAGTCACAGCATCCTTAGGGGTTTCGAATTCAGACGCTGCTTGAACCTTTTTACCCTTAAATCCAGTGATTACAACGGAACCTCCAAGTCCCAGAGCAGTTAAAGCTCCGGCTCTCCTTAAAAATTGACGTCTATTGATGCTCATTGATTCGCCCCCCCTGGTTCATTATGGCAACTCCAGCAGGTTGGCTTAACGGATGCATAATTATGGCATGTGACGCAGAATTGATCGGACGAATTTACTGCCGGGTTACTCGCTCCTGTTGTATTTGTCGCGGGATTACTCACACCTGAAGCAGTTGGTGTAATGTTGTTCGCATAGTGACACTTTGTGCAGGTATCGATATTAATGTCAAAGGATTTTCCCTGACTATTGACGTAAACCGTCTGACCGTCACGCACATAGGCGTCTCTCCACTGATTGAGAAGCTGCATATGATTCGCTCTCATATAAGCTGCCGATTCCACGCACTGACTATTTGCAGGAAGGTTTAAGACCGGACCGGCGTTGGCTTTACCCAAATTATAGAAGAAAGGAATCGCTAGAATGGCGACAAAGACGACAAGCGCAGCAATGATTCTTCCGCCTTTATACATTAGTCATTGCCCTCCTTTCCCGGTAAATCATCACCACGTAAATCCATGGTTCTTTCTTTCTCACCTTTCATGACCAGAGCGTTAGCTAGTAACTCATGTGTCCCCGCTACACCGACTCCGGGAACCCAGTAATCCATCAGGGCCGGAAGGGCAGCCCGGTCAACGGCACAGATATTTGCCAGCATATTAACTCCATGTTTCTCATGGACGTACCTCACAGCATTAGCCCGCGGTAAACCGCCTCTCATCCGCTCTTCCATATTCTCCGTTGCGTTTAGACCAGCACCGCTCCCACAGCAGAAAGTCTTTTCTCTGATCGTGTTTTCGGGCATCTCGAAGAAATTATTGCAAACAGATTTAATAACATACCTTGGCTCTTCAAAAAGCCCCATACCTCTGGACGGATTACAAGAGTCATGAAACGTAACTCTGAGGTGGTCGTTTCTGCTCGGGTCTAATACCAATTTATTGTGTTTGATAAGATCCGCTGTGAACTCTGCAATATGGACCATCTTTGTGGATTTCGCATTTTCAAACCTCGTACCGGTGATTGGGGAAACAGGCACCTCAAGAAAATCAGTAGGACCATTCCAGGTATCCATATATTGATTCATGACACGCCACATATGGCCGCATTCTCCGCCAATGATCCATTTAACCCCCAGTCGTTTTGCTTCGGCATAAATCTTGGCGTTTAGTCTCTTGGCCATATCGTTCGAGGTGAAAAAGCCAAAGTTACCTCCTTCAGATGCATAGGTACTCCAGGTGTAGTCCAAACCAAGCTCGTGGAAAAGCATCAGGTACCCCATGCACGTATATATTCCGGGGTCACCTTGATAGTCTCCCGATGGAGTAACAAAGAGAATCTCCGCCCCTTTTCTGTTAAAGGTAGGATTCACTCTGATTCCGGTCAAATCCTCAATATCATCAATCATCGACTCAATGTTGCCTTTGAGGGCATGGGGCTCAATACCTAAGTGATTACCTTTGGCATAACAGGCTGCAACCGGACCGGCAATCCAGTTAATATTTAAGCCCAATAAATTAAGCAGTTCTCTTCCCATCATGGTTAATTCCGCCTGGTCGATACCATAAGGGCAAAAAACCGAACAACGTCGACATTCCGTACATTGGAAGAAGTAATACCACCATTCTTTTAAGACATCAACTGTGAGTTCTCTTGCCCCGGCCAAACGTCCTAAGATTTTCCCGGATTTCGTAAAGTATCTCTTATATACTGATCTCAACAGTTCCGCCCTAAGCACCGGCATGTTTTTAGGATCACCCGTACCAATGTAAAAATGACATTTGTCAGCACAGGCGCCGCATCTCACGCAGATATCCATAAACAATTTAAAAGAACGGTACTTACTTAATCTTTCTTCAATGCCATCTAAAATTATTTTCTCCCAACCATCCGGCAGTTTCCAATCTTCATCCTCGGGAGACCATTGCCTGGCATTTGGAAAACCTACTGTCAATAAATCTTTCTCTTTTGCACTCCACGGAAAGGTAGCCGGCTTAAACTCTACTGGAGTATCCATCCAATCCTTCGCCGGAGGGTTATAATTGATTTGCGCTAATTCTCCAGGCTTAGGAAGTTTATATTTCGCCATCCACGATCACTCCTTTTCCACCGGTATACCAGCTTTTTTCATTTTTTCTCGGAATTCATCCTCGTACTCAGCATAGCTATGGAACTCTACAGCAGGATTCCAGGGATTTATATGACGAACCATGCGGTTATTGCTGATCATGTTGCGGGTTGGGCTGAGGAAAATACCGCCCATATGCATCAGCTTACTTGTTGGAAAATACACAAAGAGACTGCAGACCAAGAATAAGTGCACATAAAAAATCGCACCCACTCCGGTTGGAAGCACGGGATGAAGCATTGCTAAACTCAAGGCCAATTCTTTAACTGAAATAATGTCAACCTTGTAAAAATAGCGCATTAATATTCCTGAACAGGCAATGCTGAAAATTAAGAGCAACGGAAAATAATCTGCGGGCTGAGAAATGTATTTGACTTTCGGAATTACAATTCTGCGCAAGAAGAGGAAAGTAATGGCTACGATAAACAACAAGTCCGTAATATAAATCGGCGGCAAACCAATTTGCAGCATGCTATCCACGCTGTCTACAACCTGTACCGCTGAAGGAATAGGTTCTAAGAAAAATCTCAGGTGGCGGAAAATAATGATCAGAAACGACCAGTGAAAGACCAAGCTCCCCAACCAAAGCCATTTTGCCGAGCCGTAGGCTAACTCCGGCCCTTTAGCACCTTCCCTTAATTCAGTCTTTAAGTTTCCAAACAATGAGCGAAACAAGAGTACTTCTAAAGCCATTCTTACAATGACACCAAAGGCAGACGTTGGATTCTGTATCTTATCCTGTTTGATCCAAGGAAGAGATTTTTGCTGACCGCCCGTTGTCGGAATTCGAAAGGGAACCGGAGAACGCCCCCACTTTACAACACGACAGATGAATCCACCTACAAACAGGACAAAGGCCAGATACGGGATAACAATCCCAAAAACAAAGTGTAAATTTACTATACTCCCACCTATTGCGGCGACAAGGATAAGAACGATTACTGCGAGGAAAGAATAAAAGGCTTTCACTCTACGACCTCCTTCCTTTAAATATTAAATTTTAATTCTTTGCGCTCAACTTCCTGAGCGGGATTTTGGGGCTCACCCTCTTGATCTGGGATCTCGTACATTAAATTTGCCTTTTTGAGTAGTGTGAAGGTCATTCGCTTGAGTTCTTCCGTCTTGATCGTATTGAGTTGTTCCCGACAGCCTGAATATATATCAAAGGCAAAAAGGGCCAGATCATCAATTTGGGATTCAAACTTTAAAAGTTCTTCATAGATCTGGTTTTGCCTGATTTCCTTCCCCAGTTCTTCTCTTATGACTTTTTTAAGCATAAAAATAAAGCTCACTGCTTTAGACGGGGAAAAATCTTGAACCGCCCGGACTCGAATAATATCATCAAGAAACGGCATGCCCTCGGTAAAGTCTTTTCCTTCCAGCAGCGCTGTAAAAAGTTCGTCTGTCCCGACAGTAATCGTATGACCTACAGGATTTTGGAACCTATCCTTTTGCTTGCGCAACATACCTGCCGGATCGTTGGGATAGGTGTTTAATATTTCGTCAAACCACTTCGAGACAAGCACAGATTTCTTTTGCTCCAGAAAGTCTTTAAGCATTGAGTCCATGATGACCACTCCTCGCCGTAATTTTGCTTAAGACAATTGAGTCGATGCCGAATGGCGCATGTTTTCCATCCAACACCGACCTTCCCCCTTAAACGTCTTCATATTAATTGACTCTCCAAGTTTAGCTACCAGGGGCGAATGGCTGTTAACCATCTGAATTCAGAGATATTTTACTATTCGGATTGTGTTTGTTCTTATTATCACTTTCAGTTTAAGGACTTTTGACGTGCTTGTAAAATTCTTATTCCTAATTGTACTATTAGATAATTACATAGTAATATAAGTCTAAGCATGGCATAAACAGGGATTTAAGGCTGTCTTCCCCTTTGCTTTGCTATTTCAAAAGCATTTTCCATAGTGATATTTAATACCCAAAGAGAAAGAACACGTTAATTGAAGTGTCCTTTCTCTTTGACCAAAGCTATCTAAACAGTTTAGCTTAAATTTATTGACTGAGAGCTCGTTCTAAAATTTCATTAAGCCTGTTAACCATGCTTCTGGGGTCTAAAATAAGTCCGGCGGCAATCTGAGCATTCTCAAAGATTTGCTCTGCGGCAACTTTGGCGAAAGTGTCTTCTTTTACCCTGGCTTCATCTAATCGTTTAATCATCGGATGTGCCGCGTTGATTTCCAAAACGCTGGGACCGACGCTGTTAATATCTTTATTCATCAACTGCATCATGCGCTGCATGCTATTGGTTCCATAAGGGCTTAAGACAACAGCCGGACTATCAACCAGGCGTTTCGATTCCCGCACCTCAGTGACTTTAGATCCTAAAACTTCTTTAAGCCAACCCGTCAGGGCCGCCACATTTTCCTCAGACAGGGCCTGTTGGCTTCTTTCCTTTTGTTCTTTATCGACAAGGTCTAAATTTGCTTCATCGGCGGAAACCAGACGTTTTCCGTCATACTCCCCGAGGGTGCCAAAAATATAGTCGTCGATGGCAGCATAAGTATAAAGAACTTCCAAGCCTTTATCGCGGAATATTTCCAGATAAGGCCCGGATTCTATCACTTCGCGTGATGGGCCGTTGACATAATAAATAGCCGTTTGCCCCTCCTTCATGCGCGAAACATACTGGGCCAGAGAAATCAATTCCCCCTGCTCCGTATTGGATGATTCAAATTGCAACAGTTTAACTAAGTCATTGCGGTGTGTGAAGTCATTAGCAGCCCCTTCTTTAAGGAAGAGGTTAAATTTGCCCCAAAACGTTTTAAACTTTTCGGGTTCTGAAGTAGATTGAGCTTCAAGGAATTTGAGGAAACGGCTTGTCACCACTTTGTTGAGTTTCCCAATCAAGGCGCTGTCTTGCATGGTCTCACGGGAAATATTCAAAGGAAGCTCTTCGCTGTCGATAACACCCCTCAAGAAGCGCAGCCACTCGGGTAAAATTGCCGTTGATTTCTCTTGAATCAAAACTTTTTTGCAGTAGAGATTTACTCCCGGCTCCATTCGGCCAAATCCAAATTGTTCGATATTTTCTTGGGGGACAAAGAGCAAGGTGTTGATATTTAAAGGAGCATCGGAAGAAAAATGCAACCTGAAAAGCGGCTCATCATAGGCGTTCGCAATGAACTTATAAAATTCATTATAATCGCTGTCGCTGATTTCGTTTTTGTTTTTTGTCCACAGCGCGTCGACGGTGTTTACTTTCTCACCGTTGACGTAGACCGGGTAAGGCACAAAACTGGAATATTGTTTAATAACCCGCTGTATGGTTTCAGCCTTGGCAAAGTCATAAGCATCCTCTTTCAGATGGAGAACCATCTTCGTGCCGCGTTTTAAGGCTTCACTTGGTTTTATGGTATAACTCCCCACTCCATCGGATTCCCAGATTAAACTATCTCCCTCCGGCGAAAAAGTTCGAGTGTACAGGGTCACTTTCTCCGCAACCATAAAGGCGGAGTAAAATCCCACCCCGAATTGTCCGATAAGATTTAAATCTTTTTGATCCCCTTTAGCGCTTAAATGCTGGATAAATTCCTTAGAGCCGGAATGAGCAATCGTGCCTAAGTTTTCGACCAGTTCATCTCTAGTCAGGCCAATCCCTGTATCGCTAATTGTTAAGGTGTGATTCTCCTCTGAGGTTTCAATGTGAATTTCGAGAGATAACTCTTTATCATAAACATCTTGGCCTGTCAATTGGATGTAACGGAGCTTTTCCATAGCATCTGCGGAGTTAGAAATAAGTTCCCTCAGAAAAATCTCCCGCTCAGTATAAAGAGAGTGAATGACAATGTCCAATAATTGCCGAATTTCTGTTTGAAATTCCTTTGTTTCCACTACCGTACTCACTAGATGACCCTCCATTTAAAAATATTGCTTAAGGAGACTATTGCCAACAGTCTCCTTCTTTAGTTTAATCAATTTTGCCTAAAAGTGCAAAGCTTTATATTCGTTTTTAGGCCTTTTATCCGGGATTCACAGAGGAAAATGGCTTTTATACTTCGTCAAGCATTCGCTGCAAAAGAACCTCAAACTGACGATCATCTTCTGTTTTCCGCTTGTGAGGTCCTTTGGTTCTCCCCCCGCTGCGGCGATATTTTGCTTTGATCTCTCGCTCTTCCAATAAAAACTCAATGGTTTGATTGCTGAATTCTCTGCCCAGCGGATTTAAGCAGCGAACGCCTTTGCCCAGCAGCATAGCTGCCAGTCCCCAGTCCTGTGTCACAGCAATATCACCTGTTTGAGCGAGATTCATCAAACGCATGTCTGCCTCTTGCGAAGCATTGCCGACAATTACGTGGTGATCCGACTGAATATTGTGGTTAAAGCTCGCAACTGTCCAGACTTTAAGTGCATGATTTCCAGCAAGCTTACGGCAAATCTGCAGAACAGACTTTGGACAGGCATCAGCATCGACAATAATTTTCAAAACTACCTCTTCTCCCTTAAGCCATCTTCCGCCTTTACCACCTTATTCTCCTTCAGCAATTTGCCTAGCGCCCTTTTAAAGGCCGCCTTACTCATCTTAAGCCGATTTTCGATTTCCAGAGGATTGCTTTTATCGTTCAAGGGCAAAAAACCCTCTGCATTCCGGATTCCTTCTAAAATCGCCTCTGAGTCTTTGTCCATTTGGAGATAGGAAAGTTCTCTGGGAGAAAGATCCAGCTTTCCATCATCGCGAACTCGAATCACCCGAGCTTCGATCCGGTCACCCTCGTGCAGTTCTTTAAAACATTCGTTGTTGGGGATCATACCAAAATACTTGTTATCTACGGCCACAAAAACACCAACGGCCAGATTTATACGATAAACCACTCCTGCGACTTTGTCGTTTTTTTGATAGGGCGAATTCGTTGTTAAGTACTCGTAAACCTCTGTTGTAGCGCACAATCTTTGACTTTTATCTAAATAAACTTTGACCAAGTAACTCTTGCCTACCTCAATCGGAAATTTCTGTTCCTGAAAAGGCAGGAATAACCCCCGTTCCAGACCTATATCAAGAAAAGCTCCAATTCTAGTTCTGGCGTTAACTTTAAGATAAGCTAAGTCGCCCACCAAAGCTAAAGGTCTTTGACGCGTGGCAATTAAACGTTCTTCGGAATCCCGATAGATGAAAACTTCAAGAACCTCTCCTTCTTGAGCACCCTCCGGAACCTGTTTGATCGGCAGGAGAATATTGTCACTCCTTATTCCCGTTCCGGCATCTAAATAGGCGCCAAACGAGGTGAAATTATTAATTTTCAGTTGATTTAGTTTACCAATTTCAATCACTATCAGAACTCCTTCGCATTAAAGAACCGTTAGGATTAACGGTCTTTTCTTAACAGTTAAGACCATTATATACGCAAGACGAGCAGGAGACAAATTTAGCTTACCGCTGCTGCGACTATTAAATAGGAACATTATTTATTTGCCCCTTCTTTGACATTCTTTTTTAGGACATCGTTTTAAGTTTATTATAAAGAGTAGCTAAAGAAATTTTTAAGACCTTGGCCGCTTCTTTTTTCCCTTCCACAGAATTGCCGTATTGTCTTAAAGCTTTTTGGATCATTTGTTTTTCCAATTCCTCTAAAGGTATAATTTTTTCCACCATCGGCTCATGATCATTAATCGTTTGCGGGGTAATAAAATTAAGAATATGTTTATGGGTGATGATTTCCCCTTCCACAGAAACCATGGCCCGCTCAAGAACATTTTGAATTTCCCGGATATTTCCCGGCCAATTATAATTCATTAGCATGTCTTCCGCTTGCGCAGTTAAACCTGTTACATGTTTGCCGAACTTGCGGTTAAATTTAAGGATAAGAGATTGAACATAGGCCGGTATATCTTCTTTATGCTTCCGCAGAGGCGGAAGCCGCAGCTCCAAAACATTCAGCCGGTAATACAAGTCATCGCGAAATTCTCCCCGTTTGACCATTTCGAGCAGATTGCGATTGGTCGCGGCAATCACCCGCACGTCTACTTTTATAGTTTGAGTCCCCCCCACACGTTCAAATTCCATTTCTTGCAAAACACGCAATAGTTTGGCTTGCAAATAGGGATTCATATCTCCAATTTCATCTAAAAAGATGGTCCCGCCATTTGCCAACTCCATTTTTCCCAGTTTGGTTTTCGAAGCTCCGGTAAAAGCACCCTTTTCATGTCCAAAAAACTCGCTTTCTAAAAGCGTCTCGGGGATTGCAGCGCAGTTGACCTTAATAAACGGCTTGTCCCAGCGCAGACTTGCCCCATGAATAGCATGAGCAAATAATTCTTTGCCTGTACCGGATTCCCCGGTGATTAGAATAGTCGAGTTGCTTTTAGCCGCTTTGCGCGCAAAGTCAAGAGCACATTCGAACTCCGGATGGCTGCCTATTAAATCATCAAACGTATAGGAGCTTGTAGAAATTTGGTTGATTCGGCTTTGCAGCTCATAAATTACTTGATTGGAAGCTCGTAATTGCTCCATTAATTTATAAATATCCGTAAGGGGCTGGAAGACAACAACCGCACCTGCCATTTTGCCATCAACCACAATCGGCGCAGAGTTGGAAATCACTTCAACATTGGTCCCTCCAACCAGAGCACGATGGGCAAAAACCGGTTCGTGCGTTCGCAGGGAACGGGCTAAAGCTCCGCTAGGGGAAACCTCAAAAATATTGTTGCCTATTCTTTGCCCGGCCGGAATCGAGGTCACCCGGCAAAAGGATGGGTTAACATACTTAATTTTCCCGTCTATTCCGGCAACTTCTATAGCTTCCTGTACAGAGTTCAGAATCGCATCCAGTTCTCCTTTATAGCGGCGGATGTCCGCCAGCTTTTCTTTCTCTTCGATTATATGCATCATCAAATTAGCGCCTTGTGCTTCAATGACCGTTGTTGCTGCCCTTTTACTGCGTTTCAACTCCAGCTGAACACTTTGAACTCCGGTCGCCTCAATAATAACGTCCAAATTTTCCACTTTTAAAAAATCCTCCAGGGAAATACAGGTGGGAACACCGTCGACTGTAGCTATTTCCATACCGGAGGTGTTGACAAGATCGCAAACCATGCCGATTTCAATATGCTCGATCCCCCGCAAAGTTTTGTAAATAGTTGATCCGCCTCGCCCCATTCCCACGATTCCGACTCTAACCTTATAGGCCATAGCTAAACCTCCCCAAGAGATTTTAAGCTCTTTAATAATGTTTTTTAATTATTAGAAATATTCGCCATTAAAGCTAAAATTCCTACTTTTATTCTAACCTTTAGAACTTAATAATTTAGACTCAATCTTTTCTGCCTTTCCGGACGGCCCTTTAAACAGGGGCGCGGCATACAGTATTCTTTTAATTTTTCTCTTGTCAGATCTAAGATAACGTGATAAATTAAGAATATATTGGATGGAGCAATGACGCTCTTCTTGAAGATTTATTGATAATCTTTAAGAGGGGAGTCTTTTTGTTTATCTGAGCAAATTGAGAGTTAGGAAGGGAAAAATCATGGAAATTTTTGCCGAAAACGTTTTTAACGATGTTGTCATGAAAGCACGTTTACCCAAGTCCGCTTACAAATCCTTGCGCAAAACCATTGAAGAAGGTCTGCCTTTAGATCCCAATGTTGCCGATGTTGTCGCTAACACTATGAAAGATTGGGCTATCGAAAAGGGCGCTACCCATTTTACACATTGGTTTCAGCCTTTAACCGGCATCACCGCAGAAAAACACGATTCCTTTATTTCCCCTATGAATGATGGCCGCGTCGTCATGGAGTTTTCCGGTAAAGAATTGATTCAAGGCGAACCTGATGCTTCCTCTTTCCCCAGCGGCGGCATTCGCGCCACCTTTGAAGCAAGAGGATATACCGCTTGGGATTGCACATCCCCTGCTTTCTTGAAGGAAGACGGCGGCGCCCTGACCCTATGTATCCCTACGGCGTTTTGCTCATACACCGGGGAAGCTCTTGATAAGAAAACCCCTCTTTTACGCTCCATGCAAGCACTTTCCAAACAAGCCTTACGCATTTTAAAGCTGTTCGGCAATACGACAGCAACTCAAGTTACCAGTACCGTTGGAGCTGAACAGGAATATTTCCTTGTCGACAAAAATTTCTTTGACAAACGTCTTGATCTGATGTTAACAGGCCGCACCTTATTTGGGGCGATGGCTCCTAAAGGGCAGGAACTCGAAGACCACTATTTTGGAAGTCTCAAAACCAGGGTTGCCGCTTTTATGCACGATGTCAATGTGGAACTTTGGAAACTGGGCGTACTTGCCAAAACCCAACATAACGAGGTTGCTCCTGCACAGTTTGAACTTGCCCCTCTTTTCTGCACCACTAATATCGCAACCGACCACAATCAGCTTGTCATGGATACCTTGAAAAAGGTAGCTCTCAAGCACGATTTAGTTTGTTTGCTGCACGAGAAGCCTTACGCCGGTGTTAATGGCTCCGGCAAACACAATAACTGGTCTATGTCTACCAGCGACGGCCTCAATCTTCTCGATCCCGGCAAAACGCCTCACGAAAACTACCAGTTCCTGACCATTATCTCGGCAGTTATTAAGGCTGTTGATGACTATGCTGAAATTTTGAGATTGTCCGCTGCCACTCCCGGCAATGACCATCGGCTGGGAGCCAACGAAGCGCCTCCTGCTATTATCTCTATTTTCTTAGGCGACCAACTTACCGATATCTTTAATCAGCTTCAAAATGGCGGACTTAAACGTTCTCTTCAAGGTGATAAATTATTGAGCGGCGTTGAGACTCTCCCTGCCTTCCTGAGAGATTCAACAGATCGCAACCGCACTTCACCGTTTGCTTTTACCGGCAATAAATTTGAGTTCCGCATGGTAGCTTCTTCACAATCTGTCTCCGGCCCCAATGTCGTGCTCAATCTTATTGTCGCCGAAGTGCTTTCCCAATTTGCCGATCGTCTGGAAAAGGCGGCCGACTTTGATCAAGAACTTAATCAACTCCTAAGGGAGACAGCTAAAAACCACAAACGGATTCTTTTCGACGGCAACGGTTATTCCGCCGAATGGGTCGAAGAAGCAACCCGCCGCGGACTGCCCAATGTCACTTCAACTATCGATGCCTCTCTGGTTCTTAAACGTCAATCTACTATCGATCTCTATGAAAAGCACAAAGTTCTTAATAAGACCGAACTTGAATCCCGCTATGAGATTAATCTGGAGCAGTATTGCAAGCAAATTAATATCGAAGCCCTGACAATGGTCGACATGGCTAAACACCAAATTATTCCAGCCGCCGTAAAATACTCCACTCAATTGGCAAACTCGATCAATGCCATTAAAGCAGCTTCCGACGCAGTCAATGTCTCTGTTCAAGAATCACTTCTTAAAAATGTCTGCGCTACGTTAGCATCATTCCAAGCAAATCTGAGCGATCTTGAGCAAAAGACTCAGGAAGCTGCCGACATGAGCACAGAGGCTTATGAGCAGGGAGTTTTCTACCGCGATGTTGTCTTTAAAGCTATGGGAGTTCTGCGCCAAGACGGCGACCTGCTTGAAAGCATGATTGATGCCGAACTCTGGCCCCTGCCTACCTACGCGCAAATGTTGTTCATGCTCTAAACACACCATTATTAAGGTTGTAACTAAGACTTTAGCCGGCTATCGTTACAACCTTATTTTCAACTGAGTCTATGATATAGAAAAGGGTTGTACACTACTCCGCTGTGTATAACCCTTTTCTATATCTTTCCTATATTTTTAGATAAAAAAACCGGCTGGACACTCGAAGACACTGTCCGCACACGGGTTAGTTCAGCGCAGAAGCCTCTGGTCTACCATAAAAAGACCCACACCGCCGGCATGGGTCTAAATCATATATTATTAAATTATTCTTTAGTGACCGTGATGCTTGCAGTCTGGGGCAAGGCTAAACTTGCCGCAACTTCTATCGTTTTAAGAATGCCCGAAACCCCTGGGCAACTGGGATGAGGACTGTATTTGGCAAACACTTCATAGACTCTTCCGGTATGAAGTTTATTAAACATTTCTTTGTAAGCATCGACCTTTGTCAGTTCTTCGGCGATCTTTTGATAATTGGGACAATCGCTCTCTATCTCTAAAGATACGGTATGACCGTCCTCTGCTGTTGCTTTAACGTTGATCGTAAATCCGCAGATTCCACTGTGAATGACCCCTGTAGCCATTGCTAATATCCTCCTCGCGGTCTATTCTCTATTTCTTGACTTGAGGTACTTTACTCTCCGGACGTTTAATTCCCAAAATAGGTGCCGAGTGATCTTTCCCTAAATAGAAATTAGACCAGGATGAGGTTTGATACAGATCCCAATTGGCAGGCGGAACCGGCGGAACGTCAAGGCTGGCCTCTTCCCCATACTTCTTAAGCCGGGCATAAGCTCGTACCCAGATACATTTCTTCTCATTGGGAAAAACTTCACACCAACCGTTCAAACTTCCCCCACAGGCTCCATTGCGTTGGTTTTTGGGGCATTGAGACATGGGACAGAGGTAAGCAAGATCAAACATGGCACAGTCGCCGCAGTCCTTGCAGTCCAGCATGACAACTTTGGCAACATGCTCGAAGGAATGGAAGCGTTTCTCTGTTTTTTTCTTGCCCTCAATTGAATTATAGAAGCTTCTCATGACGGGGAATAACTTCTTGTTCGGTGTAAACAACAGGGCATGCATACCGCGCATCATCGAATACCCCAGACCTGCGGGCGCATCGAGGGGACGGTTGGCACGATTTGTGGGCTGATCGGTATTAAGGCCCGTTTTTTCATCTTTTTCAAAACAATAGAAACCGTTAGTTTGCGGGTAGTCGAACTCTCGAATAAATTCCTGCCAATTGCCGCTGAGTTCTTCTCCTTTATCGAGAATATACTCCACTTGTTCATACTTAATATTATGTCCGCCAATATGCACCCCTGCGAAACCCATTCCTTTCAGAATCGCGTACATCTTGGCAGCTCTTAGCATGCGCGCGCCGACGCCTTTATCCGCAGCGCCTTTTTCCGCATCGAGTTCTGCTAATAATTTGTCTGTAACAACGCAACCGGGCAGCTGGTTCTGATTCATAACTCTTGCCGCCCCGTAAGGAAGAATATAAATGTTCCCGACAACCGGAATATCAAGGTTATTGACTTTTAAAAACTGCAGCACTTCGTGGAACTTGCGGGCGTCATAGCCGAGCTGAGTGACAATAAACTGCGCCCCGCCGCTAATTTTCTTTTTGAGTTTGTAATACTGAACCATTTGTTCCGCTTCGGTTGCTTTAAAAGGAGAAATTGCCGCACCGGCAAAAAAATCACTGGGCTGGTGGTAAGTTGGTCCTTTCATGCCTTGAATCTCTAAGCCTTTGTTCATTTCTGAAATGAGCTGAAGAGTGTTCGAAGGATCAAGGTCAAAAACCGGCTTAGGACGTCCTTTAAAACCCGATACTGTGTAATCCCCCGTCATGACCAGGAGATTGCGGACTTTCGCCCTGTCTAAGGCGTAAAGCTGACTTTCCATTTGATTCCGGTTTTTATCCTTACAGGTAAAATGAACTAATGGCTCAATCCCCAGCTTTAAAATTTCCATCCCTAAATAATCAGCGAGAATTGCCGGATTTCCTCCCGGATTGTCCGTAATCGTCAGAGCGTGCACCCTGCCTCCTTTGGCAGCTTGTTCCGCCGAGGTGATGGCGGTTTCCTGGGCCTTCTCATTGGCCCCTCGCCCCGGCACCAATTCCCAGGTTACTGACAGCGTATTTTTGTCGAGCAATGATTCTTTAAATTTATTTTCCATCTCTTAGTTCCTCCCTTTCTCCAATATTTCCAAACACCTTTTACATACTTTGCCACTGTACTTACATTATACCTCCTTCCGGACAATAATTTAAGTAAAATTTCAGGCTTCTTTATAACATTCACTCAATTCAGCCGTTCCAGGTACATACTATTCATGAAATAACTAGTGAATGTTGAACTCCCGCCCAGCTCGACATGTTGAATTTTGCGATATAATTCGACAGCAAGAGCAAACTCATGATAATCGAGGAGAGCACGAACTGCCCCCATATGAGCAGCATTACCCACCGCCTTAATCCTCTCCGCCGGAATATTCGGGACAAGACCGATATTCAAAATATTTTCGGCTTTAAGATAGGTGGCAAAGGTTCCCGACAAAATCACAGAATCAAGATCAGCTACGGATAATCCGGCCATTTTAACTAAGGTTTTTATCCCTGCACACACGGCTCCTTTGGCAAACTGCAATTCAGCAATATCTTTTTGGTTAATTGTGATGTCACTGTTCTGATCAAAACCATAGGCAAAGACAAATTCATTTCCCTTTGCTGTGGGCCGGATTCGGCGCTGCAATTCTTGGGGGAGGGATGAAAACTTTTCCCGATCTCCGATTTTTCCCTGCTTGTTTAAGACACCGGCCTGCCTCATCTCATCAATAGCTTCGATCAGACCTGACCCGCATATTCCTGTGGGGGCTTGATTTCCTATGACTTGATAAGCCACTCCCTGCTCTGAAAGGCTGACACTTTCAATAGCTCCTTTTTTAGCTCTCATGCCATGTCTGATTCCCGCGCCTTCAAAGGCCGGACCGGCAGCTGTTGAACAGGCCGTCATGGTATCCTGCGTCTTTAAAAACAACTCACAATTCGTGCCAAGGTCGATTAACAAGTGATTCCCCGGTTCCAAGACCTCCGGGGAACCAACAATGGCCCCTAAAGTATCCCCCCCTACAAAGCTTCCGATATTCGGAAAGAGAAGAACCTGAGCTTGCGGATTTAAGATCAAGCCAAGTTCACCTGCTGAAAATTCCAGCGGCCGGTTGCAGACAGAGACAAAGGGAAACACTGCAAGATGGGACACATCTAAACCGGTAAAAAGATGATGCATGGTCGTATTGCCAACAACGGTCATTTTAATAATTTCTGACAGTTTGACCTTTGTTTTAAGTTCCAGCTCGTTAAGTAACTGATTAATTGTTCGTTGGATGGCCTGTTTTAAAGCAGCGGCATTCTCTTTACTCTCATTGGCAAAAGAAATACGTGAAATCACATCGGCTCCATAAGCAGTCTGTTGATTTTCAGTTGAAACAACCTTCAGGACAGAGCCTTGCAAGAGATCAACTAAGGCAACGGCCACACTTGTTGTTCCTATGTCAACGGCAGCTCCGTATAATCTTGATCTTGTATCCCCTGCTTCAATGTCCAGGATCTTCTGATCTGTAACAGTAGCCGTTAATTGATAGTTTTCTGCCCTGATAACTTCCGGGGCTTTGCTGATAACTTGAAAATCCGCCTGAATAAAGCTGGCAGCCAAAACTCTGTTCACCTCATCCAGCGTACGGTCCCAATCTCCCCGTTCGTCCTCTAAAGCAGGTTTATTTACAGTAAGCAGAACTTTTTTAATTCCCGTGTCCAAAGTGGGGACCTTGATTCCCAGGAGGGCAGCCTCTTTGCGGTCCTGACTTTCTACAAAGTTAAGCTCGACCGTCATCCCTTCCTCCGGCTTTACGGCACAGGCCAGACGAATCCCAGCCTTTAACTCTGCTTCGTTCAAATGTACTCGGTCACGTTCCGAAGGCAGGGGAACTGTACCCGTCAGGCGCACCTTGCATTTGCCGCAGGTTCCCTTGCCGTTGCATATATTTTGTACCGGAAGACGATGGCGAACCAAGACATCCATTAAAGTCTCATTGCTTTCCGCGGTTATAATTTCTGTCTCACAGCCAACAAGTTTGATCTCCATGAACATTCTCCCTTTCACACCTTAATAATTGCAGAGCTACAAATTCTAGGGATTAAATTAGAAGAATTTTAGATTTCTAAGAGCGCTAAAACTGGAATCTCCCCTGGACACGGAAGATGTTATGCTAATTATTCGCTCTCCGTTGTCTAATACCTTCTCTCTCCAGCTCTCTTTAGGGTCACACACCCTGCAAAAGCTCTGCTAATTCTCTTGGCGTTCCAACGAGATGATCCGGTAAGCCTTCCTTGATTTTTTCCAGGGTATGCCAGCCCCAAGTAACCCCGATCGTCATTGTTCCGGCTTTTTTGCCTTCGATCATATCTCCTTTCGTGTCTCCGACATAATAGGCCGGAGTCCCCGGATACAAAGACATGACCGCTAAAATCTTCCGTATTTTGCTCTTCTCCTTCTCAGCTCCCATAACACCTTTAAAGGAGGAAATTCCATGTTGTTTTAAAACCTGAATTGTAGCACTGGAAAGATTTGAGGTAATTACATAAATATCGTGCTTATGCGAAATTTGCTCCAGAGCTTCCGGAATTCCCTTAAAAAGCTGGAGATTCCCCAATTGCACCCCTTGCAGAGCTTCATACCTCCGGAGAATCCCATCAATGGTTGACTCAGCCACTCCCCGCTTGCTCATGGTCTCGTAAACATTACCTTCGAACAGACTGATAACATCCTGCGGGGCCTTAATCTGCTCAAACCCATGTTCCCGACATGCTTGAGAGAAACGCAAGGTAAAAACATCAAGAGAGTCAACAATCACACCGTCATAATCAAACATTACGAGCGCCACCCGCTAAACCTCCTATTCTGATTCCCAAACAACAAGGGATGCTGTTATTAAAAACATCCCCTCCTCTGGTTAGAGGAGGGGACTCTGAACCTTATTTATTGTCTAAGAAATCAAATTGCTTATTTCTAAAGGCTTTGAGATATTTTACACAGTAATCATCTCTGCCGGCCAAAGTTTCAGCCGTAATCAGACTTGCCATCATCATTTTGTCCAGCGGGTTAATGATCAGGCCATCCAAGCCCTTGCCAATTGCCATGATAGCAAAGGCGTGATTCATAAATTTCCGGACGGGCAAACCATAGGATACGTTGGAAAGCCCGCAAATGGTGTGAACACCTTTGAAGCGGGTCATAATAGCTTCCACCGAATTAATAAATTCGACGGCAAAAGCACTGTTGGTGGAAACCGGTTGTACAAGAGGATCGACATAAATATTGGAGAGCGGCACGTTGTTTTTCACCAGGCCGTCAATTAACTTTTCGGCAATTTTTAAGCGGGCATCCGTGGTTTCCGGCATACCTTCATCACTCATACAAAGGGCGACAACTTTGAGATCGGTTCCGGCAACTACCGGGAGCAAAGCATCATAGCGGGTTTTTTCTAAAGATATGGAGTTGATCATGGCTACCCCTTTATGGACAGACAACGCAGCTTCAATGGCTTTGGGGTCGGGACTGTCAATACAGCAGGGGGCATCAACAGCCGCCTGAACGTTTTGAACCAGCCACTTTAAGTACTCCGGCTCCTTACCGACAAAGATTCCGGCGTTGACATCGATATAATCCGCTCCGGCCTCTACTTCATCTTTGGCCACCTTCTGAATATATTCCGCATCTTGAGCCCGGATCGCTTCTCCGATAGCCTTCCGGCTGGCATTAATTAATTCCCCTACAACTAACATGCTTTTTCCTCCCTCGCTAAATCTCTTTATTTTATTCCTGTCTCCCTCAAAATAGCCTTTTTGATCCGAACCCGGTTTCTATCTCCACAAGCTTATTTAGCCAACAATTGGCGGGCCATTTCTACGGCACCAGGGGCATCGGAGCTCCACCCGTCGGCGCCGATCTTCTTAGCGAAGTCTTCCGATACCGGAGCCCCCCCAACCATGGTTTTATAGGTCAGCCCTTGTTCCCGAATCGCCTTAACAGTCACTTCCATAGCCGGCATGGTCGTAGTCAGAAGAGCGGACATGCAGATAATATCGGCATTTTTCTCTCTGGCGGCGGCCAGGAACTTTTCCGTATCAACATCCGGCCCAAGATCAACAACCTCAAAGCCTGCCCCTTCCATCATCATAGCGACAAGGTTTTTCCCGATGTCATGCAAGTCTCCTTTGACGGTTCCGATGACAATAGTACCTTTTTTCTCGTTATCCCCTTGGGACAACAATGGTTTCAGGACTTCGAGACCTGCTTTCATCGCTTTAGCCGCCATTAACATTTCAGGAACAAAGAATTCCCCTTCCGTATAGCGCTGCCCTACTTCGTCCATGGCTCCAATCAGACCTTGAGACAGAATTTCCGAGACATCTGTTCCCTGACTTATTTCTTGCTTGACTAAACCAACCACTTTTTCAATATCGAATTCGACGACACTTTCATAAATTTCTTGTACGCTCATGTTTCTCTTCCTTTCCTCTGAGCTATAAGTCATGAACTTAAGCTCTGTTTGGCTTTCTCTGCTGCCCGGATCTTACAGACTCCATTCGGCATTCCCAGGTACGAGACCAGGGAAATGGCTGCGGACCTTAGCGTCTAACTCGTCGGAAAAGCGGGATTTATTCGGCTTGCTGAGGATTTTACCCGCTTCCTTCAGGGCCCGGCTATGAGCATCCGGCTTGCCTTGGTCCTCCCAGCGGCGACGCATTTCACGGGTTGCAATTTTAGGCAGAACGGCAATCGTGCGCATATTCTTCATCGTATGATCGAGGTCCATGTAACTGCCGCCGGGTCCAACCTTCGCTATGAGATCTAAACAGAGATTTTCTTCGCTGTACTCAAAGCCTTTTTTGATCCGTTTAAGCATTAGAGCAATTTCATTGTCGATGACCGCTTTGGCAAAATCAAAAGCCATTAAGCTGCCCAACAACCCGCCCATATTAAATAAGTCTGCTCCTGCCAGCAAGGCTGCCGTAGTATTCATGCCCGTTTCATACCCGGACTGGGCGTCATTGGAATGAGCATTTGTTAAGCCGATATAACCGCCTGAAGGTACGTTGTAAAATCTGGCCATTTCCGTATGAGCCATTTGCAGCATGCCTGTCTCGATGGCTCCGGGGGCATAAGCTCCGGTACGCATATCGGCTACGGTCGACAATACGGCATAGATCATCGGAGCACCGGGGCGAATCATCTGGGTTAAGGTGGCCAAGCCCAAGAATTCAGCATTGCCTAAAGTTAAGGTGCCCATCAGGCTAAGAGGAGAGGTCATCCCGGCATTGGGGACGATAGTGCCGTAAACGGGCAACCCCTGTTCAAGAAGATAAACTACGGCTTCTGTGGACTCCACGTCAAAGGTCAGAGGCGAAACAACCGGGCAATAATGATGATTAATAAAAGGACGCTTGCGGTATTCTTCTTCACTGCCGGCAATCAGATAACCTAATTCCAGAACTTTTTTCAGGTCGTCCATATTCGGAGTGTTGCTGCGGACAGGTTTTTTGCAGTTCTTCAAAGCGGGGTAAAAGCGGGACAAGCTAAATTGCCCTTCCGGTGCGTCATCGGCCAGGGTCGAAATCGAGAAAACATCAAAACCGGGCAGTTCATTAATTAAATAAGCAATGTTGGCAATATCTGCGGAAGTAGCCCGTCTCTCTTCACCGCTTTGAGGATCAATGATATTGGGGGCAGAACTTCCGGTAACAACAACCGGGCGATCACTGGGCATAGTAACATCAAATTTCGGATCTTGGGCAGTAAAGGTGTAAGTCGGAACAAAAGTCTCCCTGGCTTTCTCTACAACCTGACGGGGAAACTTAACAAGCATAGTTTCTTTATCCACCTGGCAGCCATTTTTCTCAAAAATCGCCAAGGCCTTTGCGTTGCGAACTAACATGCCGACGTTTTCAAGAATTTCCAAGGAAGCTTCATGTACCCGTTCAACATCAGCTTGACTAAATGATTTGACAAATTCCACAACCCTATCCCCTTTCCATTTTAGACCTTTAGTATCAATACTTGAGGACCTTCTTTAAGGATCAATCCTGCTCTAGCAGTGACATGGCCAGCTCAGAAATTTCAGCTTTATGATTTTCAATCCACTTCATTAAGCGAACGTTATGCTGCAAATAGGCCATATACTCATACTCATTTAAGTCAGTGCCCGCATAATAAGCGGTAACGTCCCAATTTATCAAGTAAATATTGGCAGCCGCAATCATAGTCGGCAGGTTTTCCAGCTCAACAGCAGTTAAAGGAGCAAGCTTGCCGAGTTGTTTAAGTTTTTGCTGGTAGGAATTTAAAAAGATCGCACATTTATCGAGTAACAGGACTCCATCCTTTTCATCCTGCCAGCAGCTGCAGCAATAGGCCAAGGCTAAGCAAACATCAAACAAGCGATAATCGATCTTGGACCAGTCGAAGTCAAAAATTCCTACAACCTTACTATCCACATATTTTAAATTACCGGGATGAAAGTCGTTGTGACAGGGGGTAAGAGGCATTTTATCCAAACTAGCGGCGGGGATTTGCGAACTTGCGATAACCTCTAAGATAGACCCCAGGTTTTCTCTGTAATAGTAATGAAATTTAGTATCCTTGTCACGCTGCGCCAAACCCTGATATGTCTCAGGCAAAGTCGGAAGAAATTCCATAATCCTCGGCTCGATTCTCTCCAAACCCTGGGGATCAAAATCACGGGCGGCATTGTGAAAGGTTGCTAAAACTGCCGCGGCACTGGCATATTCCGTATCGTTTAAGGTGGGGTTGTCCCAAGTATACAAGTCTTCACCCTGCAGATATTGATAGACCGCAAAATATATAGCGGTTTGATTGTCGTTTGCCCCCTCAGTCTGCTTAACAAAGGTTGTACCATCTTTGTTGCGAATCAAGCCTGCGGCAATATCTAAACCATGGGCAATGGAATAGTCGATCATAGAATGTTCGAATAAAATTTCTTTTTCCGTTATGCCATATTTATACTTGCGGACAAAATACTCGTAGTGTACACCGTCTTTTTCAGTGATTATGCCGAAACTTCGGTTAACATAACCGCCGAATATTTCATAAATATCTGTAAGGGTTCCGAGGTCATAGTGTTTGAGCGCGTCGACGATCTGATTTCTGATGAGGGCTGTTTCCATTGATTCGAAAAAGTTGGCAGCAATTTCTTTTAAGTCTGCGCTTTGGACGAAAAGAGCAAATGTTTGTCCAACACTTTGCTCTTCGAGGTGTCTCATTTTACTTATGTCCATCTCGATCCTCCTCTTAACTCCCATCCATACTTCGCTTCATTTATTCCAAATTCACTGAGTATGAAGAGGTGTTGTTTATTTGTGTCTTCATCATATCATTTAGAAGCCCGGCATAGCCTAGCACATCTCTGCTCGTTTTGACGTATTACGATCAATTGAATATTCTGATTTATCGTCGAAAATAATAAATCCTTGCCGTATGCAAGGATTATTAAGGATATATTGACGAATTAACGGTATCTTTTAGTCATTAACTTCACAAGATTTTCTTCGATAAACAGCCTGACCTCAAAGGCATCTTCGAAGTAATAATCAGCACCGATTCTTTTGGCATAACCGGAATCCACAGGTGCTCCGCCAACAATGACAATCAGGTTTTTGCGCAGGTTTTGAGCTTCCAGTTCATCAATAACTTCTTTCATCACCGGCATAGTCGTGGTCAGTAACGCTGACATCATGAGAATATCAGGTTTTTCTTTGCGTACAATACCGGCAAACTTTTTGGGAGTAACGTCTACTCCTAAATTAACGACCTGTGCCCCCGTTGACATGATCATCATTTTGACTAAGCTTAGTCCAATATCATGGAGGTCCCCGGCAACAGTACCCATGACAATCTTACCGGAGACTTTTTTCTCGGCATTTTTGAGTAACGGTTCCACGAGGCTTAACCCCGCGTGCATGGCCCGAGAGGCCATCAGAACTTCCGGCACCATAACTCGTTGATCGCGAAATTTATCGGCTACACGGTCCATGCCGGCAATTAAGCCCTTTTCCAGAACAGACTCGGCCGTGAACCCTTGGGTTAAGGCATGTTTCGTCAAAACCAGGCATTCCTCGGCTTCTCCTGCAACGATAGATTTAATGATGCCTTGAAAAATCACTAGTCTCCCCCCTCTAATACAAACTGTTTTTATAGATTATAGGGGTAACCCCAATGTATTTGCGAAACACCTTGGCAAAATAGCTTTGGTTTTGAAAGCCAACGGCCTTGGAAACTTGGGCGACACTTAATTCAGGCTTTTTCATGATTTCAACCGCTTGCTCTACTCTTACCCGCGTCAGATAGTCGTTAATCGTACAGTCCAATTCCTCCCGAAACAACCGCGAAAGATGGGAAGGACTGATAAAGAGATGCTGAGCCACACTGTTGACCGTAAGAGGCAGAGCATAGTTTTCCATCATAAAGTCCCGGGCATCTTTAACAATCGCCAGGTGTTTTTTATTAGCTAAGGTAAAAATCCCTTCTAAGAAGGTCTCAACAATCCGTTGAATTTTATAAAAGAACTTCTCAACCCGCTCAATTCCGTCAATTTCTTTATTGAACTCTTTGAGTAAAATCATAATTCTATCGGCATTGGCTCCGCCTTCAACGGCCGCTCTGGAAGTTAACGTCGCTAATTCTAAGATTCTTACTTTAACCGTCTCCAAGTCTCCCACTGTTTTGGTGTAAAGATCCGTGAGCAGACTTTGCAGAGTTTGGTTGGCTCTCGTCCGGTCTCCCAAGCGAATATAGCGCAGAAATTTGCGCTCTTTTTTCAAATAAGCGTCATAGTCGCTCAGATCAGGCAGGTGCTTGCGTTTCCGTTCCTCAATCTCCTGTCGGATTTGCTGTTGCTGCAAGCGTGTGGCGTCAATTTCTTTTAAACTGTTAATATCCCGTTTGACAATATGGTTTACGACGACAAAAAGCATATCCGCCGCGGCTTGAGACCTTGCAGGAGAGATGACCTCAAGCTTGCCGGCTTTAGTCTTTAAAATTTCTATATTCTCGACGCCGACGTTCAGTTTTTCAAGCTCTTGAAAAAAGAAATGATCCGGTTCCCACATCAGAACTTGACCGCAAATAATACTTCCCAGAGAAACCCCTTTGATCATAATCGGAACAGCCCAAATAACAAGCCCGGCATGGCAGCGGAAAAAATAAGGCTCTTCCCACTTGGCCGCCTCCAGGCTGGCTCGTTTATAGGAGTCCAGACACTTTTTTTCTCCCTCAGGCTGACAGCGAATATAGCGGCAAAAATCGCTGCGCTCCAATTTCCCCAGCACTGAGAAGGTGGCTCCTTCATTGTTGATCGCCTCAATATGCAGTCCTGTCGCCTTGTGAAAACTGCTTAAGATCTCTTCAAGATAATTCGGGTCCAGAAGGTTGGAATCTAATGGCTCTCGCACAGAACTCACCCTTCCATCACGATAAATCAATAGATTTTCCCCGCCCTGCTCAGCGATTAAACACTAAAGTTTTTAAGACCACAGGTACGACCCTTCCCCCCATTAGGGGTTTGCCAATATCAATATAATCGCACCCTTCAACTTCAAGCTGGTCTATACAAATCAACTCTAAAGGATATGAGGTTAACGCCTTAAGGCATTGACCCAAAACTTTGCCGCAATCCGCTTCCAATACGAGGATGAGAAGATTATTCTCCGCTAAATAGCTCTCCATGCCTTGTAAAAGCCCTCGCGCTAAACACTGAATGTCCGCAAAAGACATAGAGCGAGGTCCTTGCAAAGTAATCGCGACAATTGTACCTTGAGAACTGTCCAATTCCAAACGGCGCAGCTCACGGCGGAGGACTTCAGCAATGCCTTGCTCCGTATCGGGAATCGTCGCGGGAAAAGGTGACACGACCAGGACATTTCTCAAGGGTAAGATTGTCTCTTGAAGATGAATGGTGCTGCCGCTCAAATTCACAGACTGAGTCCCCGTTCCAATAACTGTTGCCCGCACGGTTTCCCTGGGTTTCTCCAGAACAAATCCCGCCGCCTCAAGACTCCCCTTGAGCTCCCACCCCAGCAAAGGGCCAAAGTCTCCGTAAACCGTTACTTCCACCATGGTTTCCGGCCCTTTGGGAGCATAAACATAGTCGGCGACTCCGCCGGAAATCATGACTTTTTTAATAGGCACTTCCAGGTTTAAAGGTGGGGTCATGAGCAGCTTCTCAGTTAAACCTCTCGGCGCAGACGTCTGCAGAAGGTTCACTACGGATTCCGCCATGGCTTTTACCAGCGGACGCAATTGAGGAAGGGCCACGCGTTCCCCTTCGGAAAGCCTCTGTCCCGTGGCAAGCAAGGCGACCTTCGCCGGTGGTGATAAATAGGTAATCCGCTCCCCCTGTGGTTCAAACTCAATGAGATGGCCGCCGACATTCAGACAGGCAGTGTCAACAGCCTTGCCTTCGTAAAATGTGGCAAAGTTGGAAGTTCCCCCGCCGACATCGATATTAACAACCACTTGGTGCTTTTGCGCGGAATACATTGCCGCACCCGAACCTTTACCGGCGAAGACCGACTCTAAATTTGCCCCGGCAGTAGCCACGACAAAGTCACCGGCAAACCCTGCCAAGGCGTCAATGATAGCCTTGGCATTTTCCTTTTTTGCAGTTTCACCCGTAATAATGACCGCCCCGGTGTCAATCTGTTCCGGAGTCAGACCCGCAGCCGAGTATTCTGCTTCAACAATCCTGGAGACCGCAACTGCGTTAATTAACTCGCGGTCTAACAGCGGGGTAAAATAGATTCGGCTGCGATGGACAACTTCCTTAGCGGTGATCTCGACTCGCGGCACAAAGGTCCCGGAGGCCGTATTCTCAACAGTTAAACGGCTAATCACCAGTTGGGTCGTAGTGGTTCCTATATCAATGCCCACACTTGTGATTGTTTGCATATTCGATTCGGGCATTATATCACCACCCTTATTTTTGCTGATTTAATTTTACCCCACTGGCTTTGACGGTCAAGATCTGTTTAAGAACATCTGTGAGATGTGCTCCGGCTTCTGCCGGAGGTATGCCCCCTTTATGGATATTGGAGATTACCGTTCGATCGGCTTCTACGGTTTTTTCATTGGGGCGGTAAATCATATAGGCACTGAGGCTTTCTGCCGTGCCCAGACCGGGCCGCTCTCCAATCAGCGATATGATGACCTCGGAATTGACGAGTGCTGCCACATGATCCTGAACCCAGACACGTCCGTATTTCACAAAGAACGGTGCCCCAACTTTAATGCCTGCTGATTTCAGTCCCTGCATTAAGGCCGGCAAAAGATCGGGAATATTGGCTTCAATCGCGCTGGAGCTTAAGCCATCGACAATTAAGACCTGAACTTGAACATTTTTTTCACAGGTTTCAGAGATTTTCTTGATGGCTTCGGCAGATAGGCGCCGTCCTAAATCCGGCCGGGTGAGAAACTCATCTTTATTGGCAGCGGCACTCTGCACCGACATTAAATTCATCTGTTGCAGAAATTTCTCCGAGACATCAAGAAACACAGCGTCCTGTGCCACGGCATGATCTGCCAGGAACCTCAACCAGGACATAGTTTTAGAGCGCGCACCCGCTCTGCCAATTCCAATACGGGCTGGGGTCGTTTTCATCATGGCTTTAACCGCATCCCCATTGACCGGGTTTAGGAGCTGCATTTCATTTCCGGGCGGAAATGTCACCATCTCAGCGGCCGAGAACTCAGCCAAGGGTTTGTCCATCATGGCCACCGACATGACATGGTCTTGGCTCTTGGAGGTCAGTAAACCTTTTTTTGCCAGTTCCTCCAAAACACTGTGCATAATGACTTCTTCTAATTCTTTATTGACAACTGCCATATCTATTCACCCCCTGTTAATCAAAAATAGATAGATCTCCGGCTCTCTCAGTCAATATTCCATTTTCCATAATTCCCAATTTCTCCAGCCACTTTTCAAACTCCGGCAGGGGACGAAGACCTAAGATTTCCCGAGTACTGGCGTCATCATGATAACTGGTATCCTGATAACTCAGCATAACATCGTCGCCGCCAGGCACTCCCATAAAGTAACTCGATCCGGCCATGGCACAGAGAAGGGTTCCCATTTCCTGATCATTCTGGTCTGCTTTCATATGGTTGGTGTAACAAGGCGCAATACCCATGGGGAGTCCGTGCAATTTACCCATAAACAAGTCTTCCAAATCCGCCCGAATAACCTCCCGCCCGGAATAAATAGTTTCCGGACCAATAAAACCTGATACATTGTTGGTCATAAAGGGCTGATAACCACGGGCAAATCCATAGGTTCGAGCTTCCAGCGTCATCATATCCACGCCTAAATGCGCATCAAGAGAAACCTCCGAGCCCTGACCTGTCTCAAAATACATAAGGTTCGGTCCTGTTGCCGCCCCTTTCTTCTTAACAAGGGCAAAAGCCTCATCAAGCATGGCTGAAGTTACCCCAAAAGCATCATTGGCCTTTTGAGTTCCGGCGATACTTTGGAAGACCAAATCGACAGGCGCGCCTTTTTCTATAGCTTTCATCTGGGTCGTGACGTGGGCTAAAACACAGTTTTGAGTCGGGATCGCCCATTGAGTCATAAAGTTTTTAACGGTATCCAAAAGACGGGTGACCGTTTCGACGTTGTCCTCCACCGGATTGATGCCAATAACCGCATCACCCGATCCATAGGACAATCCTTCTTTAAGAGAAGCCATAATCCCTTCAACATTATCCGTCGGATGATTAGGCTGGCAGCGAAAGGCCAGAGTGCCCGGTATTCCAAGGGTCGTGTTGCAATGGGACTGCACGCGCATTTTCTTAGCACCGTAGACGAGGTCAATCGTCGACATTAATTTAGCCACTGCGGCAATCATTTCACTTGTCAGCCCACGGCTGATGTAGGCCAAATTTTCCCCGGTTGTCTTATGATCCAGAATATATTCGCGCAAATAGCCCACTGTCCAGCTTTTTATTTCCTGGAAAATCCTCAGGTTCAGAGTGTCGTAAATGGCCCGGGTTACTTCGTCCTCTTCATAAGCAATTACGGGATTATTATAAATATCTTCCAACGTAAGATTGCTTAAAACCAATTTGGCGGCAACCCGTTCCGAAGCTGAAGTTGCGGCAATGCCGACTAATTCATCCCCGGACTTTTCTTCATTGGCTTTAGCCAGCACATCTTTTAAGTTTTTAAATTCAAAAATTTTGTTGTATACTTTTGCTTTTAATATCATCGCATTTCCCCCAATCTGACTTGAAGTCCTTATTCGCAAAAATCTGCCCAGTTCGCGGGGTAGGTTGCGTAAAACACTTTACAAAAGGTCGGTGATGAGAAGACAACTCTGCTCCCTTTGGGAATATAAACCACGTCCCCTGCTTTAGCCCGGAAGACCTTGTTCTCAACTTCCAGCACAAATTCTCCTTCTATTACATAATCGACTTCATCATAGTTCAAGAACCAGGGCAATTGAGAATGGTCAAAGGTCATAAAACCGGAACACAAGTTGCCTTCCCGGGAACTGATCACATCGACCAGTCCGACCTTTTGCCCCGGCGGGGCTTCCGGAAAAGGCTGAATGACTACGTTCTCTCCTTGGACGTGGGTGGCGCGGGGATTGGCACAGGCAGGTTTGAGGACTTCCTGCACGATTTTTTGTACTGTCTTTTTTAAGTCTGAGTCCAAAAACTCGCAGGCCGGCTTTTCAACAGGTTGAGCGGGCGACAGCGGCAAAATGCCCGGCGTTTGCCCAAGGGCAGATTGACTGATGATTTCCTGCCGCCCCTTGGTAATAGTAATCCCTAACTCTTTGGCCAGGTCCTTAGCGGAAGGAGTAAGGACACTGTCTTCGTCCAAGACAATATGCTTATCCGCTTTGGCCAGGTCACGCAAAACAGCCGCCGAGATAAATCGTCCCATGAATATACCTCCTTAATCGAGGCTCTAACTAGCACCTCAAAATCATCTCAGACTTTCAATCAGTTGTTTTGATGGGCGCGGTATAACGACCTTTCGTATAAGTAACCCCTTAGCACTGGCCACGGCGCTGCCGGTTTCCACGGCAGCTTTGACAGAAGCAACTTCTCCCGTAACAATAGTGTAGCTTTTTCCGCCTATGCCAAAGGCCAAATGCAAGAGCAACGGTTCGACATCTCCGGCTTTAACAGCACTGTCCGCCGCTTCTATTAAAGAGGCAACACTATAAGTTTCAATAATCCCCAGAGCCTTGATGTCCTTTAAAAGGTTCGCCCCACTAATTGCGGGCAGGATCGAGGGATGAACGTTGGGAATCACGAAAGAATCTACAACCGTTTCTGCCCCCAGCTCAATTCCGGCATTCACAGATTGTTGTATGGCGGAAACATCTCCGCTGATGAGAACGATATATTTGCCGGGACATGTAGTTTTGGCCACTAAAATATTAACGTCGGCCGTTTTCGCCATAATGTCGGCGCATTCTATGCCTTGAGCTATACTGGTAAACTCAACGAGTCCGATAGCGTGAATCACGTGGCTGCTCCCCCTTTCCCTATCGTGATGCTTTGGGGCGTAACTTTCAGGACAACTCCGGCAAGGCTGGCATGAACTCGTGCACCTAAGGCTCCCTCCGGAATTTCTCCGACAACCTGACCAAGATGTACCGTTTCTCCGACCTGGACGACAGGAAGGGCCGGCGCCCCGATATGCTGTTGAAGCTTGAGGGTAACTTCAACCGGTTCGTAGGGTTCTGCGGCTAAAGGAGCTTCTTTATACCACATTCTCAAATTCAAGCGATCCATTAGACGGGAAGAGGGGATCAGGCGGTACTGGGCCATAGGATCTTCTCTTCCTAGTTCTCCCTGATATTTCACACCTTGGGAGCGAAGTTCGGATTTTAAGGCACGGTTGACTCGCATCGGAGAAATACCGACCGGGCAAGCATAGACTTCACAAACTCCGCATTCTGAGCAGATTAAGGCCGTACTTAACGTAGCCAGGTCTCCCATGGCTTTATAGTTAACTGCCCGGATCAAACGGTGCGGGGCCAGTTCGTGACCAATCATATGGCGGGGGCAGAGTTCGGTGCAAAAACTGCATTGCTCACAAACCGTTCTGGCGATTTTCAAAACGCTCTCTAAAGGCATTTGCTTACGCTGAATCAGAGGATGATCTTGAGGAAGCGCAATGAGTCCGCCGGTGGTCTTCGTGACAGGAGTCGTAAAATCCGCCACTAAATTCCCCATCATCGGACCGCCCAGAATATAAGCCAGATCATCCCCCCGTCCCCCTCCTGCCAAAGCAAGTACTTCCTGCAGAGATGTTCCAATAGGCACCGTAACCGTAAGGGGCCGGTTTACCGCACCGGTGACTGTGAACGTCCGTGTGGTTACCGGAAAACCTTTGTTGGCCCGGGCTATATTAAGGAGAGTTTGGAGATTATTGACCACAACCCCAATATCAAGGGGAATACCACCAGGCGGGACGCGCCGCCCTGTCGTAAACCAAATAGTAAATACTTCATCACCGGCAGGGTAGATATCCGGAAGAATTTTAAGCTGAACTGTTTCCGTGAGATACGGCCTCAGGGCGGCAATGGCTGCCGAATATTTCTCTTTTAAAGCGATAATCCCCATTTTAGCCCCTGTGGCTTTTAATTCTAACTGGAGTCCTTGAACCACTTCTTCAGCGTACTTAGCTGCTAATTGCTGGTCAGTTTTCAGCAATGGTTCACATTCAGCTCCATTGACCACTACAATCTCCGCTTGAGCGGAAAGTTTAACATGGGTCGGAAAGCCTGCTCCGCCTGCTCCCACGACACCCGCATTCTTAACGTTCCTGCGGATATCCTCGGCACTCAAAGCCTGAATGTCAATTCTTAAGTTTGCTCGACCTGCAGCATCGCAGCCATTAATTTTACTGTCCTTGACGTCCACATTTATATCCATTTAATTCCTCACCCACTTCAGCATTACGCTTCAAAGGTTTCCTTATCAATAATGCCAACAATAATGGCATCTATGGGAATGTTGGTGTTGGCCAGCCCCTGCCGGGCTGAGGAACCGCTGGCCACCATGACCAGTTCGCTCTCTCCCGCTCCGATCTGGTCCGCCGCTATCAGGGAATGTCCGTGCTCTCTCAGCTCGGCTTTCCCCTCTTCATCATA
>NZ_JAVHUW010000017.1 GCF_030954495.1 Candidatus Desulfosporosinus nitrosoreducens
CGTTATTACATATAAGAAGGCATGTGAACTCGACAGCTTTAGTTTTGGAATCACTAAAAAGAAAGAGGGTAAGATCAAGAACTTTGGTATGTCTTTCCATGATACACCGGAATTACTGGACGAAATTTTAACGGCTCACCCAGAATTAGATTTTGTGCAGCTGCAGATAAATTATATTGACTGGGAAAACTCAAGCATTCAGTCGGGAAGGTGCTATGAGGTGGCCAGAAAACATCACAAACCGATTATAGTTATGGAACCCTGTAAAGGAGGTACTCTTGCTCTAGTACCGGAAAAAGCGGAAAGGTTAATGAAAGAATATAATCCGCAAGCATCCACCCCATCCTGGGCAATCCGCTTTGCAGCCAGTCAGGAAGGAGTCTTCATGGTTCTTAGCGGCATGAACACAATAGAACAGCTGCTGGATAATACTTCCTATATGGCGGACTTCAAACCTTTGCAGGAAGAAGAGGGGAGGATTATCAAGCAGGTAACCGAAATTATCAATGAAAGTACGGCAATTCCCTGTACAACCTGCCGATATTGCGAAAAGGGCTGTCCGCAACAGATTGCCATAGCGGATTATTTTGCTTTATATAACAGTGCCAAACGCGCAACAACGACTAATTTTTCAAGTCAGTTTGTCTACTATATAAACCTTGCGGCCAATAATCATGGCAAGGCGAGTGATTGTATCGAATGTAAGGAATGTGAAAAAGCCTGTCCTCAGCATTTGAAGATAACAGAACATTTAAAAGATGTATCAGCTATGTTTGATGTCACACACCAGTTTTCCGCCAAAAAGGAAAAATAGAATTAAGCTGAAAATGACTTTGAGACTTTAAGAGACTTTACAGAGACTTTGAGAATAATTACTTGACCTAGAGTTAACTCTAGGTGATATGCTTGTAAAGCGAAGAGGTAATCATATATGACCATTGCGGAAATAAATGAAAAATACGATCTTACTCAGGATACACTTCGCTATTAGGAACGCATCGGCTTGAATTATAAAATTGAGAGTTATGAACAATCGGTGGTTAAAAAAGAAAAAGAGCTAAAAGATCGGAAGAATAGGGTTATGCTCAAAAAAGTTGGTGTTTTCCCGCCAGTCCGGGAAAAGACAGAAATTCTGATCTGCTTTGCGGCCAATTTATGCTTGAACTGGCAGCTTCCACTGGTTTTTCTGCGGAGGAATAGCGCGGGTACCATGAGTAATGATTCAACGTTTAACATGTGAGAGGGGAAAAGAGAGTGTCCAGCAAAGTATATTTTGTAAATCTGCGGGCGAGATCAGACAAGAGCAATAAAATCAGCAAAATCAGAACCTTATTTGAGCGTGCGGGTTTTAATGAGCTGATTCAAAAAGGTGACCTTACAGCGATTAAATTGCATTTCGGTGAACGCGGCAGTGATGGCTTTATTAGTCCTCTTTTTGTGCGCCAAGTGGTGGATAAAGTTAAGGAAAAGGGCGCTAAACCTTTTCTAACCGATACTAATACGCTCTACGGCGGAAGCCGGCATAATTCGGTTGATCATTTACTGACTGCCTTAGAGCACGGTTTTGATTATACGGTTACAGGTGCTCCGCTTATCATCGCTGACGGATTGCGCAGTGACAACATTACTGAAATAGAGATTAATAAAAAACATTTTAAGAAAGTAAAGCTGGCTAAAGATATTGTTAATGCTGACAGCGTCATTGTATTAACTCACTTTAAGGGGCATGAGATGGGGGGCTATGGCGGGGCCATAAAAAATCTTGCCATGGGTGGTGCACCGGCAGTTGGCAAAAAAGAGCAGCATGGTACTAAGATTATAGTCGATCAAGATAAATGTATTGGCTGTGGTGAATGCAGCGAAGTTTGTCCCGAACAGGCCATGACTGTGAATGAGAAAGCCCAAGTTGACTTGGATAAATGTATCGGTTGTGGCGAGTGTCTAACCGTTTGCCCGGTCAAGGCCAACGGGATCGACTGGCAGACAGACTTGGAAGCTTTTCTTGAACGGATGGCTGAATATGGATATGGTTTTGCTAAAGCACATGAAAAACGCATCGGTTATATAAACTTTCTCATAAATATCACGCCTGATTGTGATTGCGCAACCTGGAGTGATGCGCCTATTGTTCCCGATATTGGTTTTTTAGCCTCCACTGATCCTGTAGCTCTTGACCAGGCCAGCTATGATCTGGTTAATAAGCAGCTGGGATTTACAGACTCGCACCTTTCTTGCAATCATGAATCCGGTGCGGATAAGTTCCAGGGTCTGCGCTCCTATATAGACGGCACTATCCAAATGCGTCATGGCGAAGAAATCGGGATGGGCAGCCGGGATTATGAATTAATCGTCCTGTAAGTTTGTTCTCAATTCTAAACCAGATAGTGTGACTGAATAAAGACTATGATTTAAGCCGGCTGGGGTGAGATATATTCACCCCGGCCGGCTATTTTTACTATACACAATAACCAGGAAAGCTATTGACTATATAGTAACTATATAGATTATACTCAAATCAATAAAAATAATTAACTTGAATTACTGAAGAGGAATGGTGCTATGGAAAGAACAATTCTCATTCGCAATGCCAAAGCAATTGTGACCTGTGACGCCCAAGATCATGTCTATTATGGCGCGGATATGCTGGTTAATGGCCCGAAAATAGTGAAAATCGGGGCAAAGCTGACGGACAAATATGATGAAGTAATTGATGCCACGGATAAGTTCATATATCCTGGATTAGTCAATACACACCACCATTTTTTTCAGACCTTTGTCCGCAATCTGAAGACCATAGACTATCCCAACATGACAGTTCCTGAATGGCTGGACAAAATCTATCGCATCTTTCAGGTTATCAATGACGAGGTCATATATTATTCCTCACTGACCGCGCTGGGAGATCTCATCAAACATGGCTGCACCTGCGCCTTTGATCTTCAGTACTGTTTTACCAAGGCTACGGGCAAAGCAGCGGTGGACCGTCAGATGGAAGCTGCCAAACTGCTGGGTATCCGCTATCACGCGGGCCGGGGCACTAATACGCTGCCGCTCTCGGAGGGGAGCACGATACCGGATAATATGCTGGAAACAACCGATGAATATCTTGAGGACTGCGACCGGCTTATTAAGCTTTATCACGATCCGACACCGTATGCGATGGCCCGGATTGTGATGGCGCCTTGTCAGCCTATTAATTGTTATAAAGAGACATTTAGCGAAACGGTTAAATTTGCCCGTGAAAAAGGTGTGCGTATGCACACGCATCTCGGTGAAGGGGAAAATCAAATCATGGTTGACCGCTGGGGTAAGCGTACCTTGGACTGGTGCTCCGATCTAGGCTTTATCGGGGATGATGTCTGGATTGCTCACGCCTGGGAACTGCTGCCGGAAGAGTATGTTACGCTTGGCAAGGCCGGAACCGGAATCTCCCACTGTCCCGCGCCGGCAATATTGGCGGGCATGCCTATTTTAAATATGAAAGAACTGCAGCGCAACGGCTTGCTTGTATCGCTCGGCTGTGATGGTTCAGCGACAAACGACAGTTCCAATCTCTTGGATTCTATGCGTATGGCCTGGATGATGCAGGCTTTTTACAGCAAGGAGCGCGGCGGATGCATCACCCCCTATGAGATGCTGAAGATCGCAACGGCCAACGGTGCGCAGACTCTTGGCAGAAATGATCTCGGCTCACTGGAGCCGGAAAAGGGCGCCGACCTGTTTATGATCGACGCCGGGAAACTTGAACTGACGGGTACACTGCACGATCCCAAGAATCTGTTAACACGCACAGGAGTAACCGGCTATGTTGATCTGACAATGATAAACGGCAAGGTGGTTTTTCAGGACGGCATCCTGCAGAATGTTGATGAGCGCAAACTGGCCCGCGAGGGCGAGGAGGTCTGCACCCGCGTGTTAAGAGAACCATGTGAGGCATTCCATAATCTCGATTGAACAAATGGCATTGACTGATTCTCGCTTCTGTCCGGTAAAATTATACTTAAAAGGAGTGTATTCAATGAAAAAGTTAGTTGCATTGTTCTCCTGTTTAGCTCTGGTGCTATTCTTGTTAGCGGGCTGTGGTTCAGCTGCGACGTCCGGCACGGGCGCGTCAGCTTCCGCAGACGGGAATAAGACAGCCCCCTCCTCCGCCAAGCTGAAAGTTGCCCTCTGCCTTTCCGGAGCAGTAAACGATCAAGGCTGGAATCAAAGCGCCTATGAGGGCGCCAAGAAGGCCTGCCAAAAGTACGGCTACACTTTGTCCTATACCGAGAACCTGGGAACCGCCGATATTAAAGCCGCTTTTAACGACTATGCCTCCTCCGGCTATAATGTTATCATAGGCCACGGCTTTGAATTTGGCGATCCTGCGCTGGAAGTCGCCAAGAATTATCCCAATGTAAAATTCATCTGCACTGAGTCCAATGCCAAAGCCGACAATGTCGCCTCTTATGTCATGGCCTGTGAGCAGACAGCCTATGTGGAAGGCATCATTGCCGCCGGCATGACTAAATCCAATAAGATCGGCGCCATAGGCCCGATTCAGGGAGACTCACTGGTCAAGATCATCAACGGCTATGAAGACGGAGCAAAGTCTGTCAACCCCAATATAAAGGTTGAGACTTCCTGGACGAATTCCTATACGGATACCCAGTTAGCCCAGGAAGCGGCGAACTCCATGATCCAGGACGGTGTCGATGTCCTCAAACACTGCGCCAACGCTTGCGGAAACGGTGCCATAACGGCTGCGGTCAAGGCGAATATCTGGTGCCAGGGCGACTCTTATGATCAAAGCCCGCTGGCTCCGAAGAATATCCTGGACTCCGCTTTGTACAATGTTGATGTCGTTATTGATACTGCCTTAAAAACGGTCGTGAACGGCACATTCAAGGGAGACGTTTATAACCTCGGCATGAAAGACGGAGCCGTTGAAGTGCTTCTCTCCAATAATCTGCCTGATAATGTTAAGTCAACAGCACAGAAAGCAATCGATAACATTAAATCCGGCACTCTGGTTGTTCAGCGCGATTACACTGTCCGCAAATAACCGCCGTCCACGTCCAAAAGATAGTATCGAAGGATACTATCTTTTGGAAATCCTATAATTCCTCAGGCCATCGTTCCAAAGGGGGCTGAGCATAGCCCGGAAAATTGCTGGCAATGTAGTTCAGTATGATGATCACTATAATTTCAGAAATAGTGTACTTTGCTCTGGATTTCCCGCTTGAATGCGAAAGTTTATAGGAAAGCTTAGTGAAGAGGAGAACGCTTATGGCTATCCTTGAATTGAAAAACATATGTAAAGCCTTTGCCGGCGTGTATGCCAACCAAAATATCAGTCTTTCCGTGGAGAAGGGTGAGATCCACGCTTTACTCGGTGAAAACGGTGCCGGTAAGACAACTCTGGTTAACATACTGTTTGGTATCTATAAGGCCGACAGCGGGGAAATCCTCTGGAAAGGCGAGCGGACAAACTTCACATCGCCCAAGGAAGCGATTGCCGCCGGCATCGGTATGGTGCAGCAGCATTTTTCTCTCGTACCCAAAATGACGGTTCTGGACAATATGATTTTGGGTATGAAGGAAAACGGCTTTATCCTGGACCGCAAAGCCGTTGAGAAACGGATATCCGATCTGGCGGAAAAATATGGCCTGTCAGTCGCCCCACAGGCCCAAGTAGGTCATCTGTCTGTAGGCGAGCAGCAGCGCGTCGAGATTCTGAAGGCGCTGTACCGGAATGTGGAACTGCTGATTCTGGATGAGCCGACAGGCGTCCTGACTCCTCAGGAAACGGCACAGTTCTTCGCTGTCCTGCGCAGTTTGCAAAAGGAAGGCTACGCGATTATCATCATCACTCATAGGATGAGCGAGATTATGGCGATAAGCGATAAGGTTACCATACTCCGTGACGGCAGACAGGTTGCGGATCTTCTTACCGCGGAAACCAACCCCACAGAATTGTCGCGCTATATGATCGGGCGGGAACTGAACGAGCACTATGATGTCAGCACGCCGGTAACAAAAGATAACCTGCTCATTATAGAACAGGTGTCCTTGCCCAGGAAACACAAGGGCCATCCGCTCTATGATCTCAGTCTGCAGGTACATAAAGGGGAAATTCTCGGTATTGCAGGTGTCGAGGGCAATGGACAGAAAGAATTGGCCGAGGTTATCACCGGTATTCAGAAGCCGAGTGCAGGTAAGATCATTTTGGACGGAGAGAGTATCGGAGAAACTTCCGTTAAGAAGCGTTACGAATCCGGCATAGCTTATATCTCGGAGGACCGGCAAAACGACAGCCTGATCATGAATATGAGCATTACCGAAAACCTGATGCTGCGCGCTTACTGCCATGAACCGTACTCCCGCTGCAATGTTTTGAACCACAAGGAGATGTTTCGTCAAGCGAAGCGGAAGATGGAAGAGTACCAGGTCAAAGCCTCCGGCACTTCCGGCGTCAATACGACAGTCAAGCTGATGTCCGGCGGTAATCAGCAGAAACTCATCATAGCGCGGGAACTGTCTGAAAAAGTAAAACTGATAGTAGCAAGCCAGCCGACCCGGGGTCTGGACATCGGCGCAACAGAGTTTGTCCGCGCAATGCTGGTCAAAGAGCGCAACTGTGGCAAGGGTGTTATCCTGATTTCTGCGGATCTGGAAGAAATTATGGCGCTCAGCGACCGCATAGCGGTTTTATTTGGAGGAAAAATTGCCGGCATTGTGAACCGCAGCGAGGCAACGATCGATAAGATCGGCCTGCTGATGGGGGGCATGATGGAAAAGGAGAATGTCCAGTGACAAGCAAGACAGACCGTATCCAGGCGATAATCGATATCCTTCTGATTTTCGTGCTTACCGTTGTCATAGGCACTGTACTTATTCTTGCCTGCGGAGCGAATCCTGTTGATGCCTACAGACTGTTTTTGCGCGGAGTTTTTGGGAATTTTTTCGGCTTTGCCGAGATATTTGTCAAGGCTTGCCCCTTGATTCTGACCGGATTGGGCTGCGCCGTAGCCTTTCAGACCGGATTTTTCAACATCGGAGCCGAGGGACAGTTCTATGTAGGCGCTCTGGCTGCAACCATTGTTTCCCTGAATCTGCAAGGGGTTCCGGGAATGATCAGCATTATCCTTTCACTGATCGCCGGTTTTATCTGCGGCGGCTTGTGGGCACTGATTGCGGCGATTCTCAAAGCAAAGTACAATATTTCTGAAATTATAGTCACTATTATGCTGAACTACATCGCCAGTAATTTTCTGGGCTATGCTGTCAGATCATTTTTAATGGACCCCGCGGGCAATGTCCCGCAGTCTGCCAAGATCAGCTCCAACGCGCTGCTGCCGACGATTATTCCCTCGACCGGCTTCCATGCCGGTATCCTCATAGCGATTGCCTGCAGCGTACTTGTCTGGTACCTGATGAAAAAAACAGCGCTGGGATATGAATTGAAAGCGGTTGGCCTGAACAAGCGCGCGGCGGCCTGTAACGGCATTTCCGTGCTAAAGAACATTATCCTTTCCGCTTTCCTCAGCGGCGGCCTGGCGGCTCTTGCCGGCGTTATCGAGGTGCTGGCCGTTCAGAAAAAACTGTTGGAAGGGATCTCTTCAAACTGCGGCTATACTGCCGTACTGATAGCGCTGATCGCAGCCAACAGTCCAATCGGCGTTTTGGCCGTAGCAATTCTTTACGCGGCCCTGCAGATCGGCGCCAATTCAATGCAACGGCAGATGGGCGTTCCCTCCGCTATCGTCAATATCCTCATTGGCGTGGTTGTTGTGCTGATTCTGGGCAAGGAGCTTTTTCACTTTATGAAGAAGAGAGATTCCAGCCGAAACGAGATAGTATAGGAGGGACATGAAATGTTAGAGCAGATTTTTACTTTAGGTTTCCTGAGCGCATTTCTCTCCGCAACCGTCCGTCTCGCGGTACCTTTGATTTACGGCGGACTTGGAGAAACGATATCTGAAAAATCCGGCATCCTTAACATCGGCATCGAAGGCGTAATGCTCAGCGGAGCATTCTTTTCCTTCGCGGGCGCATGGTATACCGGAAGCCTGCTCCTTGGCTTGCTTTTCGGGATGCTGGGAGGAGTGATGGTCAGTGCGCTTCATGCCCTGCTGTGCATCAAACTGGCTAAAGATCAGTCGGTCAGTGGGCTGGCCCTGAATATGCTGATGCTTGGTGTAACCAGCTTTCTCTTCAAGCTGATGTCGCAGGGCCAGAGCTACCAGCAGTTGAAAACCTTCCCGACGATAAAGATTCCGCTGCTTTCCCAGATTCCTCTGCTGGGGGAGGCCTTTTTCAATCGCGATGTTCTTACCTACAGCGTGTATTTGCTTCTGCTTCTGACCATGATTTTTTATAAAAAAACCAATTTGGGCCTCTCCTTTGCGGCAGTTGGCGAAAATCCCCACGCCGCGGAGTCAGCCGGTATTCCGGTTCACAAATACCAGTGGATTTCAATGCTCTGCAACGGTATTTTGGGCGGGGTCGGCGGAGCCTATCTGGTTCTTTCTCAGCTCGGCGTATTTACGGAGAACATGATATCGGGACGCGGTTATATTGCCCTGGCGACAGTGATCCTGGGACGATATACGCCTTTCGGGATGTTCGGTGCGGCCTTGCTGTTCGGCGCGGCCAACGCTTTGCAGATTCGCCTGCAGACCAGCGGTGTCTCTATTTCGCCCTATCTGCTGGCCTTGCTGCCCTATGTAGTTACGCTTATTGCCATGCTGTTGGCAATCGGCAAGAACAGCGAGCCCGAATCACTGGGCAAACCCTATATCAAAGGCTCAAGATAGGTTAATATAAGAAGAGAACCGGGATAGTCCTTTTTATGAATTAAGACAGCTTTAGTTTGTCAGGCTTTGTTTGGAGGCAGCCATGAAAGAATTTATGACCGTATGCGAGGTGGGAAAGCTTTTCGGACTTAGCGTTCAGGCCCTTCACTATTATGACGCCATCAATCTCTTTAAACCGGCTCTGAGGGATGAGCAAACAGGTTACCGAAAATACAAGTTCGATCAAATCTACCAGCTGGCCGCCATACAGTATCTGAAAAAGGTAGGATATTCTTTGGAGCAGATCAAGGAATATCTCTGCACCAGGAATATAAGCAATACCTTGGATATTCTGAAAGAGCGGTCACGCAGTCTTCGACAGGAATGGCATGCCCTGATACTGACCGACAACGCAATTCAAAGAAAAATCTCGTTTATCGAACGGAAAATGGTGAATCTTCATACGGACAGCCTGGAAGTTAAGTGGTTTCCGGAACGCCTCTATATTCCTATCGGTCCTGAGGAAAACCTCTACAACCGCGAATCCTTCTACTTTTATCCGACGATTGCTTTTTATGAAGATGAACTGAAATATTTCGGCGCCTTTGTCGATGTTACGGCAGACGGGATAAGCACGGAAGAAGATATGCTAAAACCGGAAGAGACTGAAATTCTGCCTTCAGGCACTTATCTGGTAGGATATCATGTCGGACCTTATGAGAATATCAGCCAAACATTTGCCAGGATGCATGCTTCAAGAAGGGATTTGAACTTCAGCAACCGCATTGTGAATTTCAATATTATCGATCAGTTTGTGGAAACCAACAGCGACAATTATATTACGGAAGTCCAAATGAGGCTTGCATAATCTGTAACTATAGATAGTTTATCCTTCTTTATGGTGCTGCCTGGCAGCACCATTTAATGTTACTATCCTGAAAACATCCTCAAACATCAGAAGATCCGAAAGGAGAAGCTGTCCGGCCCCAGCGACTTCTTTTCCTTCCTTGATGGTGCAACTAAGGCCTCCGCCTGCGCCAGCCAAGTTTTCTTTACCGGGAAGATTTCCTCAGCTTTATTTTTACGACGTGCAAACAAGATACGATGCTTGACCTTACTATCTGTTATGCAGTTAAGCTTTAAGAGTATAAATTAACTGGTTTAAGACCATATTAAAAATGTTCCAATTGAAAATATTCCAATTAAAAATATTTCCAGGAATCTCCTAAAACCTGGGATAAACGTTATTCTATATTACCGCCATTGAGTGCAGGGGGGGCATGTTTGTATAGTAGGAATTATTTAGAGATGGCCACCATCAAAAAAATTTTTAGGTAATAAAAATAATTGTTTGACTTCCTGCATTAATATGCTATTATGAAATCAGATAAAAAATATTCACTAAATATATAATTTTTTGGAGGTGCTTCATGAATATTAATTTTGAACAAATCAAAGTTGCCGCCGAGGGATATAAGGCGGATATGAGCAAATTCCTTCGTGACCTTATTGCCATTCCTTCCGAATCTTGCGAGGAAGAAGGCGTTATCAGAAGAACTATCGCCGAAATGGAAAAGTTAGGTTTTGATAAAGCTGAGATAGACCCGGAAGGAAACGCCTTAGGCTGGATGGGAACAGGCGACAAAATAATTGCCTTTGACGGCCATATTGATACTGTAGGCATTGGTAACATAAACAACTGGGAGCACGATCCCTATAAAGGCTATGAAACTGATGAAGTTATTTACGGCCGTGGAGGTTCAGACCAAGAGGGCGGAATTGTTTCCGCCGTATATGGCGCCAAGATAATGAAGGATCTTAAGATTATCCCAGAGGGCTACAAAATCCTGGTCACAGCGACAGTTCAGGAAGAAGACTGCGATGGCCTTTGCTGGCAGTATATCCACAATGAAGACGGCATAACACCTGAATTCGTTGTTTCGACTGAGCCTACTGACGGCGGTATATACCGCGGCCACCGCGGACGTATGGAAATCCGTGTTGATGTCAAAGGTATTTCCTGCCATGGTTCAGCTCCGGAAAGAGGAGATAACGCTGTCTACAAGATGGCTGATATTCTTCAGGATATTCGTGCCCTAAATGAAAACGATGCCGAACAAGGTACTGAAATCAAGGGCCTTGTTAAAATGCTTGATCCCAAACACAATCCCGACCACTATGAAGATGCAAATTTCCTGGGCAGAGGAACAATTACGACTTCCGAAATTTTCTATACCTCGCCTTCACGTTGTGCCGTGGCGGATTCCTGTTCAGTATCCCTGGACAGACGTATGACCGCAGGCGAAACTTGGGATTCCTGCTTAAAAGAAATCGAAGACCTTCCGGCCGTAAAGAAATACGCCAAGGATGTCAAGGTTTCAATGTATATGTATGACCGTCCGGCTTGGACAGGTTTAAAATATGAAACCGAGTGCTACTTCCCAACCTGGATCAACAAGGAAAATTCCGCCCATGTTCAAGCTGTTGCTGATGCTCATAAGGCACTTTACGGCGAAAAACGCCTGGGAAATGAAGGTGCAATGCATCTGCGCCATCGTCCGCTTATCGACAAATGGACGTTCTCAACCAACGGCGTAGCCATTCAAGGACGTTATGGCATACCGTGTGTAGGCTTTGGACCTGGTGCTGAATCACAGGCTCATGCCCCCAACGAAGTCACCTGGAAAGAAGACCTTGTTCGCTGCGCGGCTGTCTATGCGGCAATTCCAGCTTTATATAAGGAAGAAAATAAAACTGATGATGTTACTCAGTTCCGTGCCGGAAAAACTAACAATAATATAAAATAATTATGGTTAGATTTGGGGGCCGTGTGAAACTTTAGTTTCTCACGGCCCCTTAAAATGTCCTGTATGAAAAAACAAAAATGGGGTTCAAGCAAACACTTCCTGATATAGATCCTGGCTGAATGAGGTTCGCTGCGGAGGTCCGACCACGATTCGTTTCGTACGAGTACCGTCAGCAAGCCGCTCCGCGCAGAGAAATGCCGTATCTGCGGCCTCTTGATCATAGAGCCGCTGGGCAAAAGGATAAAGATGAGTCACTGTAAAAACCGAGATGTCCTGTGCAAGCAAGGCCTTGGCGACCTGCCAGGCGATCTCAGATCCTTCCCGCTCGTTCGTGGAGCAGAAGCTTTCATCAAAAAGAACCAATGCTTCTCTATGCAAATGGTCGATGATACCGCTCATTCTGCTTAATTCTTCTTCGAATTTGCCATAGATCAGTTCGCGATCCTCTTCACGCTGGAAGTGTGTATGGACACCGTGTACAATCGGCGCCTGATGTTGCAGCGCCGCCACAAACATCCCGCATTGCAGCATTAGCTGGCTTTGTCCGATTGACTTGAGGAAGGTTGTTTTACCTCCCAGATCTGCTCCGGTGATGACACAGCAGTCCTGGCTCAAGGAAAGATTATTGCCCACAGGTTTTTCCCCGGACAACCCGACATTCAGTTCCAAGAGATTGGTGCTCACCCATTGTTTGGTTGGCGAGATAGTTGGAATACAGGTAGGAAGACCACGCTCTGTCAGCTTTTCCTGCAGGTTCAGACAGCCGACATAAAATGCCAGCTCCCGCTGCAAGGAACGGAGATAATCCTCAATGTAAGAAACTGCCCGCACCATTATCCGGTTGCTGTCGCTCATGGCGATTTCACGGCGGTGCAACAAATCGGCTATTCCTTTGACATCGCTTTCCTTGACATAATAATCCGGTTCACTGTCCCATTGCGTACCTGACGCAGGCTCATAGCGCAGTAAGTTATGTCCAAAACTGCGCCCTGTCTTGCTCAGACAGGCTCCGATCAGCATTCCGTTCTTGAACTGCAGCTGCTGAACCAGATCATCGGACTGCTGAAAAAACTCATGGTCCAGATTTTCCCGCTGATCGCTTAGAAAACTTTGAAACCCTTCAGACTGAAAGTGTGTGGCATTTTGCTCAGAGAAAGCCCGCAGCTTGCGCAGGATTTCCAGCAGACTTTTTAAACGCAGCAGACCACAGTTAAACTGAGCGGTTACTGATTGCAGTACGCTGAATTGCCAGTGAGGCTGTTCCTGGCTGAGCAGTGCCTCCTGGACCAAGGCATATAGTTCCCTGACTTTCTCACTGTTCTGCAAACAGTCAGACAAAACTGCCTGTCGATAGAGGATTTCACAACGCTCTGTCAGTGGGGACAAGAGGGCAATTCCGGTGCTGGTGCGAATTATTTCGTCCCCATCTGCCATAAAGTTAATTAGGGGGGTCAAGCAAAGATCAGTCTTAAGTTCAGCCACATTATAGGGAAGCGGCCGAGAGCTTGGAAATGTCTCGTCACGTGCCAGCAAATGCACTTTCATTGTGTCAACCTCCTGATAATTTGTTCATAAGTTAATTCTTTCTTTTCAGCAAGAGACAGAGCATAAGCCTGTCCGTCCGGGGCTTGCCGTGTAATTCTATGGCTCCGTTGCGCACCGGGCCCAGGCAGAATACCGCTCATCATACTAACTGTCTGGGGACTATATACGGCTAGTTCCTCAAAAAAGGTAACGCATACAGCCATACAACCAATCTCGGTAAACCGCTCCATCATCCTGTTGCCCAGAAACAGGCCGTCTTCATGGGATACTGAGGCAAAAATTTCATTAATCAAAATGAGGCTCTGTTCTGTAGCGTGTTCAGTAATCTCTTTCAGGCGCAATAATTCTTCCCGCAGATTATCTGCTCCCTGCCGTCCGGTCTCGACGAAATGGGTAAAAATCCGGTCCGGCAGACGTAAGGCTGCACTGCTTCCCGGTACACGGACACCCAGCGACGCCAAATAGTGGAGTTGTCCCAACATTCGGGCATAGGTTGTCTTGCCGCCTTGGTTTGGTCCGGAAATAACTAAAATCCGCTCAGTCCCACGCAGCTCAAAACCGTTAGTCACTATCGACTCTCGCTGCTCGCTGATACGGGCGGCTAAAGCCAGGTCAAAACTGTTGTCCGCCTGACAGCCTTCCCATGTTTCTGTAATCTCCGGATAGCAGAAGGAACAGGCTAAATCTTTCATGTGGTCGGTATAGTCTAAATAGCTGAGGTAAAATTGAATATCCGAGGCCAGCTGAATAACTCTACTGTCCGCAAAATCCTCATAGTCGGCACGAAATATCCGCAGTTGAGCAAAAAGTTCCGGATAATGGTCGGCAAGCAGTGTTAAAATAGCATTCTCATTCCGTGGGTCTGCCTCGCCGGCAGGAGCCTGACATGTTCCGCCGCCGTGATTTTCCTGCTGAAAGCGGTCAAACAATTCAGCGACCAATTTATCTAAACTCTGCCCTTCCTCAGGTTTGGCGACCTGAATTTTATTATTGTGCAGTAAAATCGTATATTCAACTGCTTGTAGTTTTCTTGACAAATCTGTTAGGTCCATATGCATGCGCACAATTTGGGGACTGTTGAGGCAATGCCTGATATAGCGCAGAAAATCCGTCAAGCCTTGGGAATGAATTTTTCCGTAAGGAAAGCCTGCTGTAAATTCCCGCAGAATTGTCAGGTATTGTTCAGCCGCCGATAATAGACTGCTGCATTCCACATATTCCAGTTTCACTTGTCCCCGCGCAATAAGCTGCCGCCGCAGTGTGCGAAGCTGACTGCTAAGTTTGGCAAACCTGCGTCGCAGCGTCATATCTTCAAGGTCGCCCATGATTGCCTGGCGGTAGAGAATCGTTGCCCGATCTCTGATGGGTGTGAAGAACAATTGGGGATCATCACAACTGCGTGTCACTGTTTCGACAATCTGATCCAGCCCCAAGTCACGAAAATAGGCAGGCGGCTGAACCATAGGCTCAGGACGCGTTGCCTGTGGTGGAAATAAAATGCTTTCAAACATAAGCCAATACACCGTCCTTTGTTGGGTTAAGTGTTTTAGTTATTAATTGCTTCTTCATTAAAAAATTAATGACTTCTACCAAAATGGCAGAAGTCATCAGCTTTCAATCAAGCAGTTTCGGCTTATCCGAGGGAGAACCTCTTTCCCTAATTATAGTATATTGAATTTACTTAACTATAATACCATTTCTTTGCTGTTTTTGGAAGAATATACGTTGTAAACACTAGGTTTATGTCGAAATTTTGCTTAGGAGGTCAGCCGATGTTTTACAAGCACTCAGGAGGTCGTTATGATTCATCCTTCGGTTCCATAGGGTCTGGGTTTTCGTGGTTACAGACAATATTGCTGTTTTACCCTTTTGTGAAAGCTTGTGTTTCCTTTATTGTTTTTGCTATAATAACAGAGGGAAAGAAGTCCTCCCATGGTTATGCCGGAAACGTCTACAAAGCTGATGACTTCTGCTTGAGGAGATACATCGGCTTTTTTGTTATAGTCCGCCTTACGGTTGATGATTTTTACCGCAACTGCATAGGTCCTATATTTAATAATTTGGAGGGTTTATGCTAAACGATATAGAGTTTGAAGAATTGAAAAAAATTGCCAAGGGTATAGCAGCCCAGTTCGGCGGTAACTGTGAGGTCGTGTTGCATAGGATTTCAGAAGAAAGTACTGACCATTCTATTGTTGCCATAGAAAATGGACACGTAACCGGACGTCAGGTTGGGGACGGCCCCTCGCATGTTGTGTTGGAACAGCTGAAAAAGGGGGATTTGGATCAGGAAAATCATCTTTGCTATCTAACCAAAACCTCGGACGGCAGGATATTAAAATCATCTACCATGTACATCCGTGACAGCAGGGGGAAGGTTTCGGCTATATTGGGCATCAATTATGACATTTCAGCCTTTACCATGGCTGAGGCTGCCCTAAAAGACCTGATAGCCTATGGCTCTGAGGATAGCCAAAGGGAGCCTGAGAAGATTACCATTAATGTCAATGAACTTCTGGATGACTTAATTGACGAATCTGTAAAACTGATCGGAAAACCGGCCGTTATGATGAACAAGGACGAAAAAATCAAGGCCATTCAGTTCTTGAACCAGAGGGGAGCAATGCTCATAACTAAATCCGGTGATAAAATAGCCAAATACTTTGGCATATCCAAATACACTTTATATTCATATCTTGATTTGAAAAAGTCATTTTGATGTGAGTGAAGTAGTGTAATGACTATAGGGCTCGCCAACTTGGAGTTTAAAGCGAGAACTTAACGGCTAATGGGGGCTGTTGCACAATCAATGTCGATAAGCTAAGGCCTAAAAACGAATACCCTTCAGATCAGAGTATCTAAAAAATATGCTCTGGTCTTTTTTCGTGATATTGCCGATTGTCAAGGACAACATTTTAAATTTCCTGTTGCTTTAGACGTTTGGCACTGGACGGGCTATCCTGAGTTATGCTAACATTAAAGGAAATTAAATATCAAGGGATGAGTGATTCTTTCCCGAGCGGAAAGAATTGAAAAGGGAAGTCAGTTGAAGCTGACGCGGTACCCGCCACTGTGAAAGGGAGTCAACTCACATATTGTCACTGGGATTTATTCCGGGAAGACGTGAGCTGATGATGAGCTTAAGTCAGGAGACCTGCTTATTCCGAAGTCGAAACTACCTACGGGATGTTAGGGAGGTTGATACCTGTGCCTATGGTAATCGCACCTGATACTGGTTAAACTTTTAACCCTTCCGTTGGAGAAGGGTTTTTTTTATTGCCGTTTTATCTCTTTAAGGTTTATCCGCTGACTAATCCGCGCTAAGACTCCCGCTTCGGCAAGCGGTGAGTTAAGAGCGGCTAAGTCCCTGGATAAGTGCGACTAAGATTCAGATGGAGTTAAAATTCCACCTGAGTCAAGTCTTCTTTATTGGTAAATTATTAAAATCACAAGATGCAACTATTATTAAAGACCGTATTATATCGCTCCCAGCTTGGGGTTCCTGCTACGCAGTAACTGCCACATTAATTATTCCGGGCATAAAGAGAGATTAGGAAGGCTGAGATCTATCTTGATAGTTTTTGGGGCCAGAAAGGAAAGCAGATGAATGCACAAAAAGATAGAGACTGCTTGAAGATAGCGTTCTACGGAAAGGGAGGAATCGGTAAATCGACGGTTGCCTCTAATGTTTCCGCAGCGCTATCGATGCAGGGGTTCAAGACATTGCTTATAGGGTGTGATCCTAAAGCCGATTCCGCAAGATGCCTCGTGGGGCACAAGATTCCCACAGTCCTGCAACAGCTGCATAAAAAACAGGATAACATCGCTAGAGAGGACATCATGTTCCCCGGTTTTAACGGTGTGGCCTGTATTGAAGCAGGAGGACCCGAAGCTGGTGTTGGCTGCGCGGGCCGGGGGATCATCACGATGATGGAAGAGCTGACGCACCTGGAGATCTTGAATGAAGGTTGGGATGTTGTCGTATATGATGTGCTGGGAGATGTGGTATGCGGCGGCTTTTCGGTTCCTATGCGCGAAGGGTATGCGGATAGGATCTATATCGTAACATCCTCGGAATTCATGTCTGTCTACGCTGCTAATAATATCATGAAGGCAGTAGCCAGAAGCCAAGGCAAGAGAACAGTGAACTTGGGAGGGATAATCCACAACCAGAGGAATGGCGAGTCGAGTGTTGAGTCAGTCGAAGATTTTGCAGCTCGAACGGCTACGCGGGTGCTGGCAAGCATCCCCTTCAGCAGGGAAATCGTCCTGTCGGAACTCGAAGGCAAAACGGTACTAGAGAAGTACCCGGAATCCCAAACAGCCAGGTTCTTCAGGGAATTGGCGGGTATTATCGCCATGGGTCAGGGATCTAGCCCAGAACCACTGAGCAATGACGAGCTGGAGGAGTTTAGCCACTACATGCTCGATTTGGAACTGCAAAATCATAGATAAGCGGTCGCCGGAAAAACGGAGGAATTGGAATTGTCTTGCAAAGGATATCTAGGCACAAGCATCCTTGGAGAAAAAATTAAGATCGTGGATCTGACAAGGGAAAAAATACCGCTCGACAGTTTTTTCGAACGGGGTATAGCAGATGATGACTGCGGTGAACTTGTCAATCTGGCCTTGTGTGTGCCTGACCTTTATGTCTTGGCGGTAGGTCCTTCAGCCTGCTCGAAGGTACTGTATTACAGGGCCTACAAGAAGGGGCTGAACGAGAGGCTGTTCTTGCTCGCGGTGTCCAGCGCTGATTTTGCAACCGGGCAGCATCTTCATAAATTGGAAGAGATGCTGGAATGGCTTGCAGTTTCGCATCGGCCGAGGGCAATCATCATTTATATGACCTGTGGTGATCTGCTGGCTGGCAGCGATTTCACAGACCTGACGGTTCGGATGAGAGACAAATACGCTATACCGGTAAAACCTTTTGAGCGTGGACCGCTTTCCCGTAGAAGGGGGCTTCCCAGGGAGAGGCTGAGTGGTATTTTGGTTGATTTGCTCGAAATGAATACCCCTAAAGGGGAGAAGCGTCATTTTAACATCTTGGCAGACACAGACAAGCTTTCTGAAGCATCCGGGCTGAAACAGATACTCACGGACTGTGGCGCTGAAGGGATCAGGGAGTTTGCGGCCTTGGATTCCTATGAAGCTTTTGCGGGAATGGTCAATGCCCGATTAAACATAGCGCTGGATCGCTTCGGCTGCGAGATGGCGGCGCGCATGCGGGAGAAATGGAATATCCCTTTCGTCTTCTTACCAGCCCGGTACAACGTGAAAGAAATCAAGGGCAATTACGCTGTTTTGCTGGAGGCTTTACAAGTCACCTGGGATGTCAGTGGGGATGAGAAGGAGTACCACAGGGTTGCGGCCGAAGTATCTGAGGGATTAAGCGGCAAGAGGATCGCTGTGGGAATCGGGCAGAGATCCTTCGAGCTCACTCAGGCATTAGTAGAATTAGGATTGGATGTTGCGCTCATCTTTGTAGAAACAGTTTCGAAACCGGAAATTGCCTACATTCAGGCACTGGCTGCTATGAACAGTCCTGCGCAGATATATCTGATTTCGAACATATCTGCTGAAACGCAAGCGAATGATTTTCAAGAGATTGATATTGCGATTGGAGAAAAAGCGTCATTTTATTGTGACCAAGCAAAAGCAATACCGGTGAGTAACGAATATCGTTTTGGTTATGAGGATATATTGGGGATCTTGGAGGCAATAAGATGAAAGGGATATTCAATCGCGTTCCGCCGCTGGCAAGCGATTATTCGGGGGCTTGCTCCGTGCTCTTTGCCTTTTCTTCACTTAACCTTTTGTATACGCCGGGCGGATGCAGCAGCGCAATTATCGAATTTGATGAGATCAGGGATTGGCGGCGAACCTTATTTTTCAGTTCCAAGCTGGGAGAATTGGAAGCCGTAATGGGTGCGGAGGAGGAGTTTCTGGAGAATGCGGAAACACTCTGCGCCCGGAACGGGTCTGGTGTCGAATTTATAGCGGTGATCGGCACACCAGTACCTGCCTTTACGGGAGTTGACCTACAGGCAATCGCGGAAAAGCTGGGCAGGCGGACAGGATTGCCTGCCTTGGCCTTCTCTACCGAGGGATTTGAAAATTACTACTCCGGCGTGCACCATGCCTTGTTGACCTTGGGAAAAAGTTTTTTGGAGCGGCGGGAAAAGAAGTCTAAGCGCGTGAACATTATCGGTTATACCCCGCTAAGCCTTGGGGCCGGAGTGCATCTAACCGAACTTGTCGGGGTGCTTAGCCGCTGCGGGCTGGAAATCAGCTGCCTGCCGACGGGAGAAATTGAACTGGAAACCTTTAAGGGAATGGCCTCTGCCGCTTTGAACATCGTCGTGTCGCATGAGGGTACGGGGCTGGCCCAATATATGCAGAGGGAATATTCCATACCATATGTCATGAATGTGCCGGTAGGACTGTGGGGGATGAGGCGGTTGCTTCAAGTCCTGAAGGAGGTGCTGGCTATTCCCCTGAGCTCTGCGGTCGAGGAGCCGTATGTGCCCAGGGAGAAGGTTCAGTCCGGCCGGCATGCCGTCGTGATCGGAGAGCCGCTGTTTGCTGCGTGTCTGGCGGATTGTCTGCGCTATGACTTTGGTTTTGCTCAGGTTGAGCCGGTGGCCTTAATAAAAAGCGACCGGCGAATGAAAAGAGTATACCGGGAAGAGTCCCTTTTGGATGTAAAATTATTTGAAGATGAGGATACTTTAGCACAGTGGACAGATCAGATGCCGGCAGATGTCATCGTTGGCGATCCTTTGTACAAGCGGCTGTTTAGCGGATGCAATGCCCAATATATACCGATACCACACATAGGGTTGAGCGGCGTTATACATGCCGATATGAATTACGAGTTTATCGGGGTAGGGGGACACGACTATTTATCAAAATTTATCCGCTGACTAATCCGCTCTAAGACTCCCGCTTCAGCAAGGGTGAGTCAAGAGCGGCTAAGTCCCTGGATAAGTGCGACTAGGATTCAGTTGGAGTAAAACTCGGCCTGAATCAAGTCTTCTTTATAGACAGATAAAGATACACCATCTAAGAAATGAAATGGAGGAAATCTCGTGATGAAAAACTATAAGAAATTGACAAGTGTCTTGTCTATCCTGTTGGTTGCTGTTCTTCTCTTAAGCCTCGCAGGCTGCCAGGCTGCGGGGAGCACGCCTGCGGCCCAAACGTCGGCCGGTCAGACGACCGGGACTAAGACTGTCACCGACTTAGTCGGCAATCAGGTAAAAATCAAGAACAACATCGAAAGAATTGCGATTATCCCCATCCCTTGGGCTTCAGTAGCCTTTGCAGTGGATGGCTCCGGCAAAAAGATCGTAGGAATGCATCCGTCCGCGATGGAGTCCTACCAGAATTGCATCTTGAAGACTGTTGCGCCTGAGATGGCCGCTGCGAATTCGACCTTCGTGGACAATAGCTTCAACGTTAATTATGAAGAAATAGCCAAGCTGAAACCTGACCTTGCGGTCATCTGGGACTATCAGCCGGAAGTCGGGAAAAAGCTGGCGGAGCTGGGCATACCTTCCGTAGCCATCAAATACGGTACGCTCCAAGATGTGCAGAATGGTATCAAGTTGCTCGGTGAGATCTTGAATAAGCAGGACAGGGCGGCAGCACTCATAAAGTGGCAGAATGACGTTATCAACAGTTTGCAGTCCAAAACGAAAGAGCTGACAAGCAAGGACAAAACCAAGGTGCTTTATCTGCGGGACAAACAACTGCAAGTCGGCGCGGGTCAATCGATCAACAAACTTATGATTGAAAGCGTAGGCGGCGAGAATGTTGCCGACAAGGTGAGTGGTTCATGGACGAAAGTGTCCATGGAGCAGGTTATGGCCTGGAATCCTGATGTTATTATCCTGAGCGATTTCTCCGATATTGTCCCGGAGGACCTATATAAAAATAAACTCCCGGGACAGGATTGGAGCAGTATCCAGGCTGTGAAGAACCAGAAAGTATACAAGGCACCTATGGGCATCTACAGATGGGATGCACCGTGTGTAGAAACCCCTCTGATGATGGAGTGGATTGGTAAGGTTATCCATCCCGAGATGTTTGCCAATTTGGATTTAAGGAATGACTTAAGGACATTTTACCAGCAATTTTTCAATTACAAGCTGACTGATGCGGAACTGGATCAGATCCTCAACAGCAAACTTAATCCCGGTCTGAAAATATAAAAGAGGTGCACGGAGGGATTAGGACAATATCCCCGATATCCCCGACGTAAGATCGTGAATCAGAGTGGACTATGGAAGTACGAGGAAAACTGAAAATGACGGTAAAGCAAAAGAACCTGAAGGTTACCTGGATCGCGCTGTTGTCGCTGCTGGCACTTACATTTTTTGTATCGCTTTTTTCGGGAAGGTATTGGATTGCCCCGGGAGAGGTTGGGAAGATACTGATCGATAGGTTTAGGGGGTTGACACAGGATGGTATGGATGTCTCCGTTGTCTGGGGCATCCGTATGCCGAGAACGCTGCTCAACGTGCTGGTGGGGTCCGGGCTGGCCATCGCGGGGGCGGCGTTCCAGGGGCTTTTTCAGAATCCGCTGGTAAGTCCCGATGTCTTAGGTGTCAGCTCAGGCGCGGCCTTCGGTGCAGTCTTTGGCATACTGCTTGCGGGCATCAACAATTTTACAACAGCCCTGGCACTCGTTTTTGGAATAGTGAGCGTGTTTATAACCTACACACTCTCTAAGCTGCGAGGGGAATCGACTACCTTGTCGATAGTGCTGTCCGGTATGATCATATCTGCGGTATTCAGTGCACTGATATCCCTAATCAAATACGTTGCAGACCCTTATGACAAGCTGCCTGCTATCACCTATTGGCTCATGGGGAGTTTTGCCAATGCCTCTTACAATAATTTAAAGCTGGTCGGAGTCCCTATTTTACTCGGAATCGTCATATTACTGATGTTGCGCTGGCGGATCAATATCCTGTCGCTGGGGGATGAGGAGGCCTATTCCTTGGGGGTGAACCCCGTGAAAACCAGGCTGGTCATTATTATTATGGCCACACTCGTTACGGCCTCATGCGTAACGGTCACGGGCGTGATTGGCTGGGTCGGCTTGGTTATTCCGCATATAAGCCGCATGCTCACGGGAGAGGACCACCAAAACCTGCTTCCTGCCTCAGGTATTGTAGGAGCGATTTTTATGATTATTGTTGATATGATTGCGCGGACGGCGACAGCTGCGGAAATCCCTATCGGCATCTTAACAGCTCTGGTAGGCGCTCCGTTTTTTGCAATTCTGTTTAAAAGATCGAAAGGCGACTGGCTATGATACTTGAAGTGAAAAGCGGATATTTCGGTTATACGAAGGACAATACCATTTTGAGGGATATCAGCTTTACTCTTGGTGAAAAAGAGATTATGACCATCTTGGGCCAAAATGGCGTCGGCAAAACGACCATCTTAAAGTGCGTGACGGGGATACTTAAATGGCAGCAAGGGCAGACTTTGATCGATGGAAAAGTCATAGGATCTTCAAGGACAGCGCGAGAGCAGATCCCTATTGGTTATGTGCCGCAGGCGCACAGTTTTTCCTTTCCTTATACGGTTAAGGAAGTAGTAACTATGGGTCGGGCCAGGCATATTGGCCTCTTTTCTGTGCCATCCAAGAATGACAGGAAAATCGTGGACCAAGCAATCGACGAGGTTGGTATCGGATATATACGGGACAAGCTGTGTTCGCAATTGAGCGGAGGACAGTTGCAGCTTGTGTTCATTGCCAGGGCTTTGGCGGGTGAGCCCAAGGTGCTGATTCTTGATGAACCGGAGTCACATCTGGATTTCAGGAACCAGTTCATGATCCTGAAGCTGATTAAAAAACTGGTCAGGGAACGCGGCATATCTTGCATCATTAATACTCACTATCCGGAGCATGCTTTGCGCCTAGCGGATACCACCCTGCTCTTGGGCCGGGATTCGTATTTGTTTGGCAAGACTGGCGAGATCATCATCGAGGAGAATGTAAGGGAGTATTTCGGCATCGACGTCAGGATTCTGGCGGTGCCCTATAGAAATGAAGAGCTTAAGGCATTTGTCGTGCTGGACAGTATGGATAGTCGGCAGAATGGGTAATCTATTGGCTTAAAAACCCGAACTGGTTAATAATGGGGTTTAAGTCAGGAAACCTGCCTGTTTTTGTACACTAAAAGACTCTACAGTTGCTAGGGGGGTGTGCAGCGTTCATTGAACATGGTTTGCGTTGTTTTTGGACCTCTTGACATTACCCGTCAAGAGGTTTTTGGTGTTTGCCGTAGAACGATTAGAAAAAGAGAACTAAAATGCAAAAGGATTTGTCCATATTTATACTGGCGCAGAAAGAGGAAAGACAACAGTGAATGCATTAATAAATATACCACCGGAGCATTTTGAATTTCCAGTGGTATTCCTTTATTTATTTGATTTATGCAGGAAATCTCGGATAATAATGGAATTGCTACGATACGAGAGAAGCATCCTAAATTATCATTAAAACCCTACTGAGCGATAATTACTCGGCGAGAGCCTTGGGTGGCATGTGTCGGGACGGGTTTAGAAGATATAGAGGGTGTGTGAAATAGTGGATCATAAGATAAACTAACTGGGAGGTTTAAACGTGGAAGTTGCCATATATCCAATATCCGAGGAGCGCGTAGAGGATTTTCTCCATTTTTTCGATCATGTTGCTTTTGCTGATAATAAAGAGTGGTCTGACTGTTATTGTCAGTTTTATCATTTTGATGATGAGCAATGGGAACGACAGACGGCGGAAAGAAATCGGCTGTCCGCTATAAAATCAATCCAAGAGGGTAGAATGAAAGGTTATTTAGCTTACCTTGATGGAAAGCCAATAGGGTGGTGCAATGTAAACGATAAAGTTAACTTTTCGAGGCTTGTTTCCAATAAAGAGTTATGGGATGGGGCAGAGGGAAAAATCTGTTCTATTGTTTGCTTTGTTATTGCCCCAGAGTATAGAAAGAAGGGTATGGCCCGCCAAATACTGGAAGCGCTATGTAATGACTACTCGAACAGAGGATATGAATATGTGGAAGCATATCCGAGGAAAGGAGAACTTACACATGCCCAACATTATCATGGGCCTATGTCCATGTATGTAAAGGCAGGATTTTTGTTATACAGATCATTTAACCATTATGATATCGTGCGAAAGAAATTATAAAATATGTTAAATAATATGGATGCGATAAGCTTCTTTTAAGGCTTAAAAAGGAATACCCCTGTTTTTTAGTAATTACAAAATAATTAATAATTCAAATAGAAAATTAGTTGTCGGAATTACCTAATTTTACTCTGCTAAGAGGGACTGGACTTTAAGATTTAAAGCTGATAAAAAATTAAGCTGGAGGTCAACTATGCTGGATTTCCCAGGATTTATGAAGTCAAGCAAAAATCGAATAAGCAACAAAGAGCAAAATACACAGGATATTGAGGGCTATTATTATACTGCTGTCGATGGTAGTCAGATGGCATTTTGGACATGTCATTCTGATAGAACTTCTAAAAAGCATAAGCATGACTTCGATGAGTATATGGTTTGTGTTTCCGGCCAATATACGGTGATCATGAATGATAAAGAGTATGTTCTCAACCCGGGAGATGAGATCCTCATCCCCAAGGGGACTGAGCAAGGCGGAAGGTGTATTGCCGGAACAAGAACGATCCATGCATTCGGCGGTAAACGTATTACCGGAGACTGATCCAATTCATCTTCGCCTATTTGCGCGCCTTGCTGGGTTCAAGCTCGAAATAACCGTCTTGATAAAGCCTGGCCGGCAGTCAAGTGGGAGTCTAGCCTGAGAGGTTACCGGAGGTGGTTTTTCCAGCCAGATGTGTGGTAGTGGGGGCGAGGGTGACTGCATAGGGGTGATAGTAGTAATAGCGGCGAATACTCGCTTGTAAGAAAGGACCGAATTGATGAGTGACGTTATCTGTCTGAAACAATTAATTGGCGAAGAAGATTTCCAAAAGCTTAATGAACTTAAGACTATTTGTACTAAGCAAGAGAACATATTTTTGAAATTGGAACTTGAATTTAAGCTTAATATAAGCCGGATGCAGAACCAAGAATCCTTTGCTTATGTCAATGAATTTTTTTATTATTCAGGAGAAACCCTTGTCGGATATTTAGGGATATTTAGTTCGGGAGGAGAAACGGGAGAGTTAACCGGAATGGTTCATCCTCTGTACAGAAGAAAGGGAATCTTTATAAGACTTTATGACTTAGCGAAAGAAGAATGTAAAAGAAGAAAGATGCAGAAAGTTTTACTTGTATGTGATAGGAGGTCTTCTTCCGGCTTAGCCTTTATTGAAGCTACAGGAGCGGCTTATTCTTTTTCAGAATACGAAATGAAATTGGATAATAAGAAGTATGTATCGCAAAAGGAAAAAAACATAGTTTTGAGAAAAGCAGTAAATTCAGACGCCAACGAGATAGCAAGACAAAATTTTATCTGTTTTGGTGATAAAAGTGGAACGGAAATAATGCCGGAAGATGACGCAAAGAGTAATAGAATTACCTATATGATTGAGACTGAATCCGGAGTAATTGGCAAGATTAGGGTTGAATTAAATGCTGACGAAGGCTTTATAGGTGGTTTTGGAATATTACCCGCATATCGAAATAAAGGCTATGGAAAACAGGCATTAAAATCTGCCGTGGACCTTCTTCTTAATGAAAATAATGCACATCATGTTGCCCTGGAGGTTGCTGCCCATAATAAAAATGCTCTTAATTTATATAAGTCAAGCGGTTTTGTAGAAGAGTCCGTAACGGATTATTATGAGGCGCAATAAATAGCAGTGACTATATGGAGATAATTTTCAATCTCCGGCAAATATATTCTGAAACACCCGATCCAATAATAAATTCCCCACGCTTTGCGCCTTGCTAGGTTCAAAAGAAATAACTGAGGGCTATCTAAAAATCCTGAGTTTATCAGTAACTGGGCGGACAACTGTCCGTTCAAGAAAAAGGGAGTGTCGAAATCTATTTAAGGATTTCGACACTCCCATTTGTGTTATGTCCATGTGCCATGTATTTGCTCATACCTGATAGTTCAGCCGGTATGGAACAATTAGTAAAGGGGCAGTTAAAGCTACCTTATTTTCGAAACTATATCACCGTTTTCGTCATACGCGGTTAGCAGTTATTAGTTATTAGTTGTCCTTACTTGCAGCTGTGGTGATTTTTACACCGAATCCGATATTGTCGGCCTTCATATTAGGGCCTATGCCACTCATATTCAGCTGCCTCAGAGCCTCGGCCTGAGCTTGATCGACAATTCCTTGATCAAGCATCCGGCTAATTATGTCTTTGGGTATCGGTTGAGCATGGGCGGAAAGGAACGCCAGAATTTTGTCAGCCTGGTCTTGAGTAATGCCGCCTTCTGTTACCAAAGCAGTCAGGACCTTTTGCCATTGCGATTCGGCCTGTTGATTAATAAGGTCGTTCAGTGAGTTTTTAACTGCCTGAGCCTGGATATCCGTAATTGTGCCTTCCTTAACCAGATTTTCCAGAGGATCGACTAGTAGGAACGCTGAAGCCTGACCAGAGGTGACATTAGGTGTGGGCTTCAATGACTCAATGTTTGGAGCCTGCTGAGTGGCGGAAAGTATGGCGTTGGCCTGATCCTGAGATAAGGTTCCGGCAGTTACCTGGCCGTTCAAGGCCTCTTGCATGATATCCTGTCCGCCGGGATTGATGTTGCCCAGAAGATTCTGCTCTCTCAAGTTGTCGGCTTGCGTTTGATTGATAATTCCTTGAGTGACCATTTGGCTGAGCGGGTCTTTCTGAGCTATTGGGGTATTAGCAGAAAGGAAAGTCAAGATTTGGTCCGCCTGGTTTTGCGTGATGGTTCCTTGGGTTACTAAGGGCTTCAGGTCGTCCTGCCAGGACTGCTCCATTTGTTGGCGGATGATGTCACTCATGGTATTCTCAATAGCTTGAGCCTGAGCAGATGTTAGGGTACCATTGGTCACCAGGTCTCCCAGGGGGTCAATTTTGACAACCACAAGGTTTTGCGGGGAAGTAGTTGAAGTTACTGTCCCTTGAACAAGATCCGGAGTTTGACTGTCTGGGCTCGGCTTGGTAACGTTACTTATATTCTTGGGAATAGAGGCTAATACCGCATTTTCTTGCTCCTGAGTGATCGTTCCTCCACTGACCAGTTTGTCCAGTGCTTGCTTCATAATCGTTGGCCCGCCGGAAAGGATGCCGTTAACTTGGATTTTCTGGCCTGTGCTGACGGCGATAGTCCTTGTTTCAGAGGTCTTTGTGTTCAGCAGAACAGTACTTTGAGCTAAGCCGCTGTCCTTGTAATTAGTATTGGCCAGAGCCAGGCCGGTCATAGAAATCAGCATGCCCCCTGCTAAGATTCCGGTACTGGCGAGTTTGATGGCAACTCCATGGTTCATGTGAAAATCTCCTTTCGCTTTCCTGAAATATTAATAACCTTAACGGCAATATTACTTTACTGTTCCAGTGTGACCGCTGCGTGAACGTCAGTTGAAGGTTTGGTTTATTTTTCGCCTCTGCTTGCAATCTTTTGCCGGTCTATTGTGACCAGCGTGTGAACATCATGTGAAAGTTTGGTGTTAACAAATGGCGTCTGAAATGCCAAACCCTGATCCTGTGCGGGATTAGATGAAAGAGAGCAGAAATATGCCTTCTCCAAGTTACTTGAAGAAGGCAAGGTGTTATGGTATATAGAAAAAGCAGCGGCGGCATACGTCAAGACCGGGGGAACAAGGGCAAGAACTTCGGAAAAGGCTGCTTAACCGTAAGGGGAGTGAGGTATGACGAAAAAGGTTTTAATTGCTGACGATGAAGCGCGCATGAGGAAGTTGGTCGGGGACTTTCTCAGAAAAGAAGGCTACGATATTATTGAGGCGAAAGATGGGAAGGAAGCTCTGGATGCCTTTCAGGAGAATGAAGACACTGACTTAATCATATTGGACGTGATGATGCCCAGGATTGATGGGTGGATAGCCTGTAAAGAAATCAGAAAGACTTCCCGGGTCCCTATCATTATGCTGACTGCAAGGGCCGAAGAAGCCGATGAATTGTTCGGTTTCGACCTTGGGGTGGATGAGTATGTAACCAAGCCTTTTAGTCCGAGAATTCTGGTGGCCAGGATTCAGTCTTTACTAAGGCGTACATACCGCCAAGAGGAGGACGAGATTGCTTTTAACGGGCTTAGTATTGATACAGCCGGCTACAATGTATATCTTGACGGAAATTCTATTGATCTAAGCCCGAAAGAATATGAGCTGCTGCTTTATTTAGCCAGGAATGAAGGCCGGGTATTGAGCAGGAATCAAATTCTTAATACAGTTTGGGATTATAACTATTTTGGGGATGCCAGGACAGTAGATACTCACATTAAGAAGCTTAGAATTAAGCTGGGAGATAGAAGCGAACTGATACAAACCGTCAGAGGGGTTGGGTATAAATTTGAAGCTTCCGATTAAGATGTCTATCCGTTTCAGGTTATTTGCAGCGATCACGGCTCTGGTCATTCTTTTTGTTTCTGTGGCGTGGTTCTTAAACACAAAATATCTTGGGTCTTACTATATCTCTGAACGAAAAAAAAGCTTGCTTATGACGGGAGAACATATTGTTCAAATCTACAACGGTGATCCCGGCGCAATCTCTTTACAATTGACAAACCTCGAACGTACGAGCGGTTTGGCTGTGATGATTCTGGATGGGAACTATACTTTGAAATATGATTCAGAACTGACAGTTGCCAACAATGGCGGGCAGACATTACGGGTGATGCCGGCGCCTGAAATAGTGCCCGGGTCTGTGCTGATGCCGGCACCTGTCAATGGAGGGAACATAGGCAAGGCAACCCCGGACGGAGCGGCAAAAGGCGGAGCATCTCTAAGCACAGCAGCTAACGCAGGTGCTGTTATAGTAAAGAAAAATGTTGATGGACAAAATGTTATTTCGATTGGAGTTGTCTCCTTGAGGTTGACAACGGGGCCGCAATTATCCTTGCTTCAGGATAATCTTTCGGCAATCAGTGAGGGACAGCCGGTTTTTGCTGTGACTCAGGACCCGGATTTGAGGGAGAATGTTTTAAACTTAGCCATGCGGCTGAGCAACGGCGACTTTCTTTTGATGGATATTCCCATAGCGGTTATTCAGGACAGTGTGGCCATTGCCAACCGCTTTTTCCTGTATACCGGGCTTTTGACGATCTTGATAGGCAGCCTCGCGGCGTTTATGTTTTCAGTCAGGTTTACAAAACCGATTCTGGAATTAAGCAATATTGCCCGAAAAATGTCGGGGCTGGATTTTACTGTCAAGTATAAGGTGAGCCAAAATGATGAGTTGGGGGAGCTCGGAAGGAGTATTAATCTGCTCTCAGACCAATTAGACCAATCGATTTCCCAGCTCAAGGCAAACAACCGGCAACTACTCCTCGATATTGAGCGCGAGCATAAGCTTGAGGAGACGAGGAAAGAGTTTATATCCAGTGTCTCCCATGAGTTGAAGACTCCCATCGCCCTAATACAGGGCTATGCAGAGGGCTTGCAGGACAATGTCGTTGAAGACGAGGAAAATAAAAACTATTACTGTGGCGTGATCATCGATGAAGCCGACAGAATGGACAAGTTGGTTAAGGATCTCTTGTCGTTATTCCAACTGGAGAGCGGGTATTTTCGTTTGGAAAAAAGCGTATTTGATATCACTTCGCTTATCGACCGGGTTCTTGGCAAATGTGCGCCGATTTTTAAGTCCCAGTCCATTCATCTCCAGGTGGAGAAAGATGACAATGCTTTCGTGGAGGGTGATCCTGCCAGGATTGAACAGGTAGTGTTCAACTATATCAACAATGCCCTAAATCATTTGGATGAGCGCGGCCTCCTGAAAATTAGCCAACAGTCTATCGGAAACAAAGTCCGGGTAGCGGTGTTTAATAGCGGTGAAACTATTCCAACGGAATCCATGGAAGAGATCTGGCGGAGTTTTTATAAGATAGACAAAGCCAGAACCAGAGCTCAGGGAGGGAGCGGTTTGGGATTGTCTATTGTCAGGGCTATCCAGGAACTTCATGGCAATGATTATGGGGTTATTAATCTGGAGGATGGAGTTATGTTTTGGTTCGAAACGGATGCGGCCGATCCCAGGGAAGAAGTTTCTTCTTTTTGACCGCAGATAAGGAAATATACGGAAGAATTGTCCATAAAGTGTGTCGAATGAATGTTTAGCAGATAAAGTTTTTGGGCCTTGAGCATCTAACCTTATGGATCGTTCGCTTATGCTCTTAAGTTACCAATCCGAAAATGTATGGAAGCTATTATCTTGAGGAAATGTTCATTCGGAACATTTGCTAATTCAGCGGAAATTTATCCGGATAGGTTGCGATTTCGGAAAAAAGTGCCGCCTGATAAATACCGCCATAGGAAAAATCACTTAAATTACTTTCGTTAAAACTCTCTGTCTTAGAACTATTGGAGCCTGCATAAGCCAATTCCGGAGTAACGGTGTTATTTCTATATTCAAGGGTTAGATTTTCGAAATCTCCGTTGTTTTGATCGCCGGAATGATAGTTAAGGTTTATAAGATTGTTTGCCCGGTAATAAATTTCGTCGATAATATGGCCGGATTCAGTAATTGCTTCGATTATGGCCTGTGCGCCTTTCACGTTTAGCAATTGTTGCTGCGTGATTTTCAGTCCGCCATATTCTTTCAGACCCTCAGGTGTCCAATAAAGATAATAATGTTTGTATGTATGTCCTGCTCCTATCCCATCTGTAAAATTCAGATCAAAACTATCGCCTATCGTTGTAAATTGACCGTTGCCGAGATAAGAAAGGTTCATGCCCGTATAGGGCAATTCAACAGGTTTTTCATCGTTTATATACCAGGCGTATGATAAGGAACTGCTGCCACCTGAACTACTTTCGTATTTAAATACTTTAGTGTCATCGACTGACCAAAGATAGGGAGAGTTAAACTGGTTGTCTGCTGATAGTGCAATACCGCTTTGCAATTTCTGAGCGCCGGAGGCGATTATATACCAAACATCCCCTTGGTTTACTATTGCAAATGCGGCGTTTTGCTTGTTGCCAAGAGCAACAAGCTGAAAAAATACAATTTGCTGCTTAGTGTATTTGGCGAGGATAGACTTTAACTGTGCAGGCGAGCTTAGACTGCTTAAGATAATCGGGGTTGCTGATGCCGTGGATGCCGTGGATTCAGAAAAAGCCGCCTTGCTTGTTGTGCCCGGGGCAAACGGCGCTTTCTCAATTTGTTGAGGCGTACCCCCCTTAGCACACCCCGCTAAGAGCAAACAAAAAGTAATAATTGATACTAATATCTTCTTATTCATTTTGATCTCCGCCTTTACCGAAGCTCATTCCCAAAATAAGGATGGAAAAAATTTGAGAAATGTTAGAAAAGGGATTGGTTTACTTATGGTGCTGATTTTGGATTGGGTAATGATTTAAGGGGTGAATTCCTCCGGCCTGCCTGACGGCGAAAAGACCGAATAGTAAAGAACGCTGTTAATGGAATGAAACATAATCATTTGCGGAAACCTTATTGATCCGGGAGCCATTGTAAATAAACAGGCAAACTAAGGTGGCCACTATTCCCAAGGCCGTCATTCCTTCGAAACCCAGGTGAAACGAAAGAATGCGGGCACTCAGAATGGTATGGTGGATAAGATGAAAACTATTAAATTTACCGTCATAAAGAGTGCCTGCGATAGCCACTCCCATACTCATGCCCAGGGAGCGGGACATGTTTAGAATTCCCCCGGCCACCCCGATATGTTCGGGCGGAGCACTTCCCATAACCGTGTTGTTATTGGGAGGAGTGAAGATTCCCATGCCTGCCCCTATCAGAATCAATCCCAAAAGATCAGTATAAATAGCGGTTTTGCTTGATAAGAAAACCAGCACCAGGGCTCCGAGGGATGCCATAATCATTCCGCAAACGGTCAAAACCTTGGGGCCTATCCGGTCATCAAGCGCTCCGGAAAGGGGAGACATAATAAACATAGCCAGGGAAACCACGGTTAAAATTAACCCAATATAGTATGTGGGAAGTTGCATGACCCAGTTTAAATAAAAGGGCATCAAAAAGATTACACCGAACATTAGCGAATAAGAAAGCATTCCGGAGATATTTCCGCCGTCAAAAGCCTTGATTTTCAGCAGATTCAAATCTATCATCGGATTCCGGCATTTCTTTTCCCGCAGGACAAACAAAAGCAAGAAGGAGATTACAGCAATAAATTCGCAGATAATCATGGGTGACAACCAGCCGAGTACATAACCATCTTTAAATATCAGAACCAATAGAATCAAAGCAGGTGTAAAAAGAATTGCTCCTAAATAATCAAACGATGAAGAATGCGGGTTCGGCTTATCTTGTGGCAGGATAAAGGCGGCAATCATTGTCCCGATAAGTGCTATAGGAAGATTGACATAAAAGATCAAACGCCAGCTAAAATTGGCTAACAGGATTCCTCCGACTGTTGGTCCGATAGAAAGTCCAATCGCCTGAGCAGATCCCTGAATGCCAATCGCCTTTCCCCGGCTGGCTTCCGGAACCGAAGCCGTAATAATGGCCACGGAGTTCGCTTGCAGCATTGCCGCCCCGAGGGCTTGCAAAACTCTGGAAGCGACGAGAAAAGATAATGTCGGCGCTATGCCGCATAATCCTGAACCTAAGCCGAAAACAGCAAACCCAATGGCATAAAAAAGTTTCCTGCCCAGTCTGTCCGATAAACTGCCTAACAAAGTTAAAAGAGAGGTTAAAGTCAAAAGATAGGCAATAGAAACCCATTCGATACTGTCCATGCCGACGGAAAAATTTTGGCTTAAAGTGGGCATAGAGACGTTAATGATGCTGGCGTCCAAGGCGGCCATAAAAGCGCCTATGCATACGGTGCCGACAACATACCAATGATAGCCCCTTCTTTTATTCAATGGTAGATTTGCTGAAAGATTCTTATTCATTATGAATCACTCCCTAACAGAGCATTTATCTTGTTTTTCAGGTTCAGCAGTCCATAGGCAAACGCACGCCGGAAAGCCTCCTGAGAAGTTAGCAATTCTTTTCGCTTGATTTAAGATTAATCAATGACTGTCATTATAGATGTGACACCCATCACGTTTTAAAAAGTATTTGGATAATGAAATTATTATCATAATAATATATTTTTAAAGTATCCACAAGGCAGAATCTCTGCACCACTGCTGAATTCGCAAATAACAAAAAATACCCTTTTTCTCTTTAGGCAGGCATGTCCCAGATTCGAATGCGCATTCGAATCTGGGACATGCCCTTTAATTTTACCCTTGAATAATTCTTTTGCTCAAAGAATCTAAGGTGTAGGGCGTTTTTGCGCGGAATATGAGTCTGCCTGTTCTAGAATTATTTAAGCCTGACTAAAGCAATTTAGTATATCGATATGGCGTTACATAGTCAAAATCTCCGTCGATTTATCGCCGGAATGATAAATTAATCTTTTGTTGCTTATAAAAAGCGCTTGACCTAGTGTTAACTCTAAATGATAAACTATGAGACAGGGGTGGTTTCCGTTGCTGAATATCATGTCTTGCCCCTTGTGTTGTTGGGAATAAGAGGAATGAAACATCTGTAAAATAGAAGACATTAGAAAAGGAGAAAACTAAAAATGAAAAAATTAGGGTTTGGATGCATGAGGTTACCGCTTCTGGACAAAAATGACCAGACTTCCTTTAATACAGAAATTCTCAACAAACTGGTAGACATCTTTTTGGCAAAAGGATTTACATACTTTGATACGGCTTATGTTTATCATGGCTACAAGAGTGAAGAGGTCATGAGAGAAGCTCTTGTAAAAAGGCATCGGCGGGAAGACTTTGCTCTTGCCACCAAGCTTCCTATGCGAGATATAAAAACTGTAGACGATCAGGAAAAAGTCTTTAAGGAACAGCTGGAAAAATGCGGTGTGGATTATTTTGATTATTATCTGCTCCATAATATTGGCGTTATTACATATAAGAAGGCATGTGAACTCGACAGCTTTA
>NZ_JAVHUW010000029.1 GCF_030954495.1 Candidatus Desulfosporosinus nitrosoreducens
ATCTTGATTTGGTTATTATGGTTTTGGTGTTGTAGTGGATTCAGATTTATTAGATATCGTTTTTTGTTAAATTCGTCTTTCTACTACCACTAATTCATTGAACGATTGTATAACTGTGATTGTATCTGATTAAGTGCCTCACTCACTAGTTGGTACATTTGCGAGTGTTTTCCCAGTTGTGACTTTAGTCCTTGTAGTTACAGTTGCAAATCTATCAACTCCTTCTCCTGTAGCCCCAGTAGCGCCCGTGGCCCCGGTATCCCCAGTAGCGCCTGTGGCTCCTGTAATTCCTGTCAGTCCAATTGGATCAAGCTCTGCGGCCACCAAACGGTGAGCTGTGGTTAGATTTCCAGCAGCGTCCTTTCCCCAGGCAGAGATCTCAACTGCATCAGAGCTGGTAAAAAACTGAAATTCAAATTCATCAAATTCCGCATAATAAATTCTCGTTGCCACTTCACCAGGATCTAAAACAAAAAACTCTAAAACGTACAATATTTTTGTAGTCCCTACCACGTAAAATCCTTCAATTTGCACCGTTGAAGCAACAGTGTCGTCATTCGTAATTTTTATGGTAAAGGTTACCGATGGTCTTACACCGCCGACTGGTGTATTTTCAATTAATCCGGTGGTTAGTTCGGGCATTTTCTCCTCTCCTAACTTACCTTATATTTAGTCGTAATGGTCGATATATTGTTAGATATAATCTTCTAGTATTTTTATATGTACAAGTTCAGCTTTTGTGACTTTGATCAATCTTGTTTTTTGGTTGCTCTGATAATATTTTAAAATATGTCAGTGTGTTTACTGGACAGTCAAAAGTTTTTATAACGCTGTGGCGTACAGCGCCTGTCAAGCTCATAACGCTGTTTCAATCTCACGCGGCAGCCTTCCAATCCGCTACGGTTATGATGTACGGTAAAGAAGAGATGCTAAGCTACTATAAAGGGTTCTGCCAGGACTTCCGCTTTGTGCTGGTGAAGGTGAGGGGATTGGTTGTTGATTTTGAGCGTGATTCTCTCGTTTCTTAAAGCTGCAAAGCTTTTCGCTTTATTCTTGCGGCGATTGCTAATTTAGTTATCGCCGAAGGCAAGAAAGAAAAGAAATCTTCAAGGAGACTGAATTGAATCTTCGGAGCAGGATTTTGAGACTCCCTAAATATTTGCTATAATTATTTAGGGAGGGTGATAATAATGAGTGACTATTTATTTGACCAGCTCAGAATTGTACGCAATAACACGACGGCCGCCGTAAAAGATCTCAGCGAAAGCCAGGCGGACAATGTACCTTCAGGGTTCAATAACAATATTCGCTGGAATCTTGGGCATGTTTATTTAGTTCAAGAACGATTTGCCTTTGGTTTTACAGAAATTCCGATGCAGCTTCCTGAGGGGTTTATGGATTTATTTGGCAAAGACACAAAACCAAGTGATTGGAAGGTACAACCACCTACAGTGGCGGAACTCCTTCGTCTTTTGGAAGATCAGACAAAGCGCATCCAAGAAAAACTTGGCAACCGGTTAGATGAAGTTCTTGCCAAGCCCTGGACTATGCCTTCCGGCTTAACATTAAAGACCGCACGGGAATTTCTCACATTCTCAATGTATCATGAGGGTATGCATGTCCAAACCATTAAAATGCTGAAGAAATTCAGCGCCTAATTCAGCTTATAAATGCTTTATAGTTTATAAACTTGTTTATACCTATGAGACAAACACTGAAGGGCTTCGTATAATTCTTATATACGGAGTCTTTTTTATCCGCTGACTAATCTGCTCTAAGACTCCCGCTTCGGCAAGCGGTGAGTTAAGAGCGGTTAAGTCCCTGGATAAGTGCGACTAAGATTCAGATGGAGTTAAAAACTCCACCTGAATCAAGTCTGCTTTATACTACCGGGAAGTATGACTTCGTTAATACTTTCCTCCTGCGGAGCAACTACGGCTTTCGCTCTCAAAAACTCGGCATAAGCCGGGTTTTCTTTAAATTTAAGCCTAGTTACTCAAGTTTTACATCACAAGGGATAACGTAAGCTTAGGTTTACGCTTATGCTTATGCTTAAAGGACTGGGACTTAACGTCTTTATGAAGCTGACTATAAATGAGGATTTCTTTCTATAAAATTAATGCTTAAAAATTCCCATTCTGGGTAGACTGTACTTAGAAAAGTTTTGGAGGGAATTATAAGGTCTGCTTGGAAAAGAGGAGTTTTAAGTGTCTATAAGAATAGAAAATCTTTTTGAGAAAAAAAGAACAAAAAAAGTAGTTTACATATTATTATTAATTTGTATGGCAATAGTTTTGCTTGCTAGACTCGATGGAGGCTTGGTTTGGAATGAAATTGAGCCTAAACAAAATACAGCTCCTGCAAAAACAGCCTCTACTGAAAAAGCGGAAACATTGTTACCTGATCAATTAATTCGCTTTCACGTCCTGGCAAATTCGGACAGTGACCAAGATCAGGCTCTAAAGAGAGCGGTTCGGGATGCAATTTTAAAAGAAGTTTCTCCGAAATTGGCTGCCTCACATTCTTTAGAAGAATCACGTCAAATTTTACAAAGCCTCCGTTTTGACATGGAAGATATTGGACGCACCGTCGTTAAAGCTTGGGGAAAGGATTATCCGGTTCATACGGAATATGGACATTTTAGTTTTCCGACAAAATCTTACGGAACATTAATACTGCCGGCAGGTGATTATGAAGCGTTACGAGTTGTGATCGGAGAAGGAAAAGGGTCAAACTGGTGGTGTGTGTTGTTTCCGCCGCTTTGCTTCATTGATATAGAGCACTCCACAGCAGTTCAAGTGGATGGAAAACCAGGGATACCCATTAATGACGCGGCTCCAACTTATCCTGTTTTAAAAAAGGCAGAAGAAAGTGGTGAAAGTATAGAAATAAAGGGGTCGGCAAATACTGTGGAGGCTGAAACTGATAATTTGAAAGCTAATTCACCTAAAGTGAGATTTTATTTTTGGGATCTGGTAAGCAAGCTTCTTCATTAAATAAGCCTATATACAAACGAAAAATACTACTTGGACAGTACCTGGACGAAGGTGACCAAAATGTAAACCGCATCACTGCTATCTTCTAAGAGCACAAAGGGTTCACGCCTTGCTTGGTAAAGTTGTTTTTGGAACCAGTTTGATTTAGAGAAGCAACTTACTAAAATAAGATTTATTAATATGAAAATTTATATTATAGTTATTTATAGAACTTAGCTATTGACTCGCTTGTCACTATGCGATATAATTTCTTTTGTTCACTAAATTTATTGAATTGAATAGTTTTGCGAAGTTTAGAGAGCACTGGAGAGGTGGCTGAGTGGTCGAAGGCGCCCGCCTGGAAAGCGGGTACATTGGGCAACCGGTGTCGAGGGTTCAAATCCCTCTCTCTCCGCCATATGAGATTTCAGCCAAAGCATTCGACTTCGGCTTTTTATTTTGCTATAATTGATTTAGCCGCACTAGACGGGGAGGTAGCGGTTCCCTGTAACTTGCAGTCCGCTCTAGCAAGGTGGAATTCCTGCGAAAGGTCCTCGCCTGTGAAGCTGTCTTTGGCAGATGGTGATGAGATTTTGGTCTTACGCAACAGAACACTCCGAACCGTGTCAGGTCTTGACGGAAGCAGCACTAAGGAGAGCGTTTTGTGTGCCGTAAGGTTGCCTGAATCGAGCTGTTCAGCCAAGGTAACGTTCGGAGGCGTTGGTTCGATCTAGGGTGTGCGGCTATTACTATAAAATTAAAGGTGGTCATAGTACCATCTTTTTTGGTACTAGTCAGAAAGTATAATTTAGAGTTACATAACTTCTAAGCAGATTCCTTTTCCTCATTCATGATTGCAGGGGACATTCGTTCATCTATGGCCGGCACGTAGACGCGCCCATTGGTGCTTGCAGTTGCAGGTGAGAAGACAGTGGCTGCGGGCGTTGGTCAAGTTTCGCTAGGGCACACTCTAGTTATCGAGGGTGATAGTATGGCTTATTTAGCACTTTACCGTGAATGGAGACCTAAAACCTTTAAAGAAATCGTAGGGCAGGAACATATTACTCAAACACTGGTGAATGCCCTTAAACAAAAAAAAATAGCTCATGCTTACTTGTTTAGCGGTCCTAGAGGGACAGGCAAAACTACGGCCGCTAAAATTCTGGCCAAAGCGTTGAATTGTGAACAGTTAATGGGGATTGAACCTTGCAACCAGTGCTCCTCTTGTGTGAGTATTGATCACGGTTCAGCCATTGAAGTGTTTGAGATTGATGCGGCTTCAAACCGAGGGATTGATGAAATTCGGGATTTGCGGGAGAATATAAAATTAAGCTCAATTAAAGATAAGTATAAAGTTTATATAATTGATGAAGTGCATATGCTGACCACAGAAGCCTTTAACGCTTTGTTAAAGACTTTGGAAGAGCCCCCGCCGCAAGTGGTTTTTATCTTGGCAACAACAGAGGTTCAAAAAATACCATTGACAATTCTTTCGCGTGTCCAGCGCTTTGAATTTCACCGCATTTCGGTTGAGAATATAGGCAAGCGGCTGAGTTTAGTCTGTGAATCATTAGGCCGGCAGGTTGAGCCCAATGCATTGGCGGTAATCGCGCAAAAATCTGAAGGAGGACTTCGGGATGCCCTGAGTATTTTAGATCAATGCCTTCTTCAGAATGATCCGATAGATGTTAAGGAAGTTTATCAAGTTCTGGGAATGGTTGGTGAGACCTTTAGTTCTCAGTTAGTCGAGGGACTATTGGCCTCGGATTATGGCAAGAGCCTAGCGACGTTAACTGAGGGAATTCAGCAAGGACGTGACCCCCGACAGATTATTCGGGAACTTTTAGATTATCTTCGCCAAATGCTTTTAAGTTTGACAATTGGGGAGCCTCCCCTGGTAGCACCTGAGGTGCAAGCGCAATTAATCAGACAAAGTGAACAGATTCCAATATCCCGCCTCCTGCATTGGATCTCAATTCTCATGCAAGGTGAGGGGCAATTGAAATATGCGTCAAACGCTCGCTTGGCTGCTGAACTTTTAATTGTTCAGACAATCCATGAAGGTCAAAACCTTAGTGGTGGGCAGGAAGAAATTTTGAAACGTCTGACGTTGTTAGAACAAGAAATCCAAAGTATCCGTATGAGAAGCGATGGTTTTCCTTCACTAAATAGGCCAGAGGATATTCCTTCCTCAAAGAGAACTGCTCCGATGAGTACTAAGCCTCCCCAAAAATCTGTCGCAGAGGTTAAGGAAAGAACAGCGGCCATAGAACCTAACACAGAGAGCCAGCAACTTTTAACAATTGAGAAAATCCAAGGACAGTGGAATGATGTTCTTGAGCAAGTTAAACGGCGTAAAAAATCCACACAAGCTTTTTTGTTAGAAGGGAAGCCTGTCCAAATTGAAGGAAATTCTTTGACCATAGTTTTTCGTGAAGGTTGTTCATTTCATAAAGATAAGGTTAATCAAAACGAAAACCGCCAAACGATTGAGGAGGTACTGCAACAAATTTTTGGCATACCTCTTAGTTTAGTGAATCTGATGGAAAGTGAATTTAAAACCAGGGAGGCTCCGGAGCTTCAAGATTTAAAGCGTCAGGAACAGACACTTGTTGATAAAGCCAAGGATATGTTCGGCGCGGATCTAGTGACGGTACGAGACTAAGAGTTTAGATAGTTCTAATGGTCTTAATAAAGTAAGATGGGATGTGTTAATATGGCAGGTTTTAAAGGTATGGGTGGCAATATGGGTGGAGGAAACATGAATCAAATGTTAAAGCAAGCTCAGAAGCTGCAGGAAGACATGGCCAGAGCTCAGGAAGAGCTTCAAAACAAAACTGTTGATGCTTCTTCAGGTGGAGGGATGGTTCAGGTAGTTGTGAGCGGAAAGATGGAATTAGTAGAAATGAAGATTAACCCCGAAGCCATTGATCCTGAGGATGTTGAAATGCTGGAAGACCTCGTCAAAGCTGCGGTGAATGAAGGTTTAAGGAAAGCCCAGGAAATGGCTAGCAATGAAATGGGGAAACTAACCGGCGGGTTAAAAATTCCCGGCTTGTTCTAGGTGATTTATGGATTTTTTAAATTATCCTCAGCCTTTGGCGGATCTTATCAGTTGTTTGGCCCGCTTACCGGGCATTGGTCCCAAAACGGCGGGAAGGCTGGCATTTTATCTGCTTCAACAGCCGCAGGTTTCGCAAGACTTGGCTCAAGCAATTACTGAAGCGAATCATAATATTAAGAAGTGTTCAATTTGCTCGAACTTTACGGACCAGGACCCATGCGCACTTTGTCAAAACCCGCAAAGGGACCCTGCGGAGCTTTGCGTTGTAGAACATCCCAGAGATGTAGTTTCACTTGAAAAAACAAAAGAATTTAAAGGCCGCTATCATGTCTTGCATGGCGTACTCTCTCCTATGGAAGGAATTGGGCCGGAGCAATTAACGATTAACCTGCTGTTAAAGCGCTTGGAAGGGGTTCAAGAAGTAGTAATGGCTTTGAATCCTACAGTGGAAGGTGAGGCTACGGCTTTATATTTAGCACGGCTTTTAAAGCCGCTGGGAATTAAGGTGACCCGGATTGCCCATGGTTTACCTGTGGGTGGGGATCTGGAATATGCCGATGAAGTGACTATTGCGCGGGCTTTAGAAGGGCGTCGGCAGCTTTAAAAATGTTTTATTAACCGTGTTCTCCGATTTAATATTAAGGAGAGCACGGTTTTTAGATAAAGAAGGGGACTTAGCCGCTCTTGACTCACCGCTTGCCGAAGCGGGAGTCTTAGAGCGGGTTAGTCATCGGATAAATGAGCAGGTATGACTTTGCTTGCATGCTTTCTCAGCATAAATGCGGCTAGCGGCTGCCGGATGATTTTTAAACGTAGGTTTTTAAAGTTCAAGAACAGAACAGTGTTCTTCTTTGCCTGATATGTGCATATTTATGGACTAGCACAGACGAGGGGGAAATGCCTATGACTCTGGTCTTTCTGGCACTGCTTATTTTACTTATCGGATTAGTAGTTCGCTCCACCGTAAATAAACCTAATATTGTCTTAAAAGTCCTAATTCATAGTCTTGGTGGAATTGTCGGACTTTGGTTGTTGAACTTTTTCTTAAGTATTTTAGGTTTTTCCATTCCAATTAATTTCTTTACAATAATAATTGTAGGTCTTTTAGGGTTTCCTGGAGTATTAACTTTATCAATATTGCAGTTATTGGGGATTTAATGATAAAAATCACAAGGTTTTTTAACAACTTATTCTTGACTAGCAAAACAACTCGGAGGTATACTTAACATACTAAGGGGAACTATTCGACTTAAATGCGAAGTAGTTCCCTAAGTCCGTTTTTACAGTAGTTTTATGAAAATTCTATTTCTTCCTCTAAGACTAATAGTTCATTTTCTGAAAGTTCGAGGGAAATAGAACAGGGAAAACAGCGGTCTAAATTAAATTTATCACATGATTAGGAGGATACAAAAAATGGCTAAAATGAAAACCATGGATGGAAATGAAGCGGCGGCTCATGCTTCGTACGCGTTTACCGAAGTCGCTACTATCTTTCCCATCACCCCCTCTTCGACAATGGCCGAATTGGTCGATGAATGGGCTGCTCATGGAAGGAAGAACATTTATGGGCAAACTGTTAAAGTCGTGGAGATGCAATCCGAAGCAGGCGCTGCAGGTGCAGTACACGGTTCCCTCCAAGCAGGAGCATTAACCACTACGTATACAGCCTCACAAGGCTTACTTTTGATGATTCCTAACATGTACAAGATTGCTGGCGAGCTGCTTCCATGCGTATTTCATGTCAGTGCCCGGGCTCTGGCAACCCATGCGCTCTCTATTTTCGGAGACCACCAGGACGTTATGTCCGTTCGTGCCACCGGATTTGCTCAGCTTTCTTCACATAACGTGCAAGAGGCGTTAGATTTAGGCTTCATCGCTCACTTAGCCACGGTTAAAGCGAGAGTTCCCTTTGTTCATTTCTTTGATGGGTTCCGTACTTCCCACGAAATTCAAAAAATTGAAATTCCGGAATATGAGGAAGTAGGTCAATTATTGGACATGGATGCAGTTCAGGCCTTCCGTGCCCGGGCTTTAAACCCAGAACACCCTGTTCTACGTGGAACAGCTCAAAATCCGGATGTTTATTTCCAGGGCCGTGAGGCAGCAAACCGTTTTTATGATGCGGTTCCGGATATCGTTGAACATTATATGCAAGAGTACAAAAAACTCACAGGCCGGGAATATCATCCCTTCCAATATTATGGTGCCGAAGATGCCGAATACGTTATCGTAGCCATGGGTTCGATCTGCGACACTATTGAAGAGACTGTTGATTACCTTATGGCTAAGGGAGAAAAAGTTGGGGTTGTTAAGGTTCATCTGTTCAATCCTTTCTCCAGCAAGTATTTCTTTGATGCAATGCCCAAAACAGCCAAGAAAATAGCGGTTCTTGAAAGAACGAAAGAACCTGGTTCTTTGGGAGAGCCTTTGTACTTAGACGTTAAGGAAATATTCTACAATCATGACCAAAAACCCGTGATTGTGGGAGGACGTTATGGTTTAGGTTCTAAAGATACTACGCCGTCTCAAGTTTTAGCGGTTTATAAAAACCTTAAAGTTGAAAAGCCTGTTAATGGGTTTACTATTGGCATTGTTGATGACGTAACTTTCAAATCCTTGCCAGAAGATGAGATTATCGACACTGCTCCTGAAGGGACTATTGCTTGTAAATTCTGGGGTCTTGGTGCAGATGGTACAGTCGGTGCTAACAAACAGGCAATTAAGATTATCGGTGACCATACTAAGCTATATGCTCAGGCATATTTCCAATATGACAGCAAGAAATCCGGCGGTATCACCGTTTCTCACGTCCGCTTCGGGAAAAAACAAATTAAATCTCCTTATTATGTCACTGGTGCTAACTATATAGCTTGTCACAACCAAACCTATGTTTATCAATATGATCTCTTGAAGGGCTTAAAGAAAAAAGGAAACTTTGTCTTAAACTGTCAATGGACACCCGAGGAGTTAGACGAAAAATTTCCGGCGTCTATGAAACAAGCTCTTGCCCGCAATGAAGTCAATTTCTATATCATAGATGCAGTTTCGATCGCCCGTAAAATTGGTCTTGGGTCCCGTATTAACATGGTGATGCAGGCAGCTTTCTTCAAGCTTGCCAATGTCATTCCTGTGGAAGAGGCTGTAGATTATCTAAAGGCTTCCGTTCAAAAAACATATGGTAAAAAAGGTCAAAACATTGTAGACATGAACAATGCTGCCATTGATCAAGGAGTTTCGGCTCTTGTTAAAGTTGAGATCCCGGCTTCTTGGGCTAATGCACAGGATGCTGAAGCCGCCGCTGCTTCTGACGAACCTAACTTTGTCAAAAATATTCTTCGCCCCATGAACGCTTTAGAAGGGGATAACCTTCCGGTGAGCGCTTTCTTAGGCAGTGAAGATGGAACTTACCCTGTTGGAACGACTGCTTTCGAAAAACGCGGTATTGGTGTTGTTGCTCCAGAATGGCAAGTTAACAATTGTATTCAATGTAATCAATGTTCTTATGTCTGTCCCCATGCTGCAATTCGTCCTTTCCTGATGAATGAGGATGAAGCTAAAAATGCTCCGGAAACTTTTGTCGGTAAAAAAGCCATTGGTAAAGAAGCTGCCGGGTTACAATTCCGTGTTCAAGTAAGCACTTTGGATTGCACCGGTTGCGGCAACTGCGCTGAAGTTTGCCCGGCCAAAGAGAAAGCCTTGGTTATGAAACCTGCCGCCGAACAAATGCAACGCCAAGCTGCAAATTGGGAGTATGCCGTTTCCTTGCCAAACCGCGGCCAGCTCTTTGATACTACAACAGTTAAAGGCAGCCAGTTTGTTCAACCGTTGCTTGAGTTCAATGGCGCCTGCCCAGGCTGCGGAGAAACCGCCTATGTGAAACTCCTTACCCAACTCTTTGGCGACCGCATGATGATATCCAATGCAACAGGTTGCAGCTCCATCTGGGGTGGCAGCGCTCCTGCCGTTCCTTATACCACGAATCACGAAGGCAAAGGACCCAGCTGGGCTAATTCCTTGTTTGAAGACAACGCTGAGTTTGGTTATGGTATGTATTTAGGGGTTCGTCAACAACGCGAAAAGTTAGCGGCTTTGATGAATCAGGCTCTTGAGATGGAAATCAGTACTGAACTGAAAGGAGCCTTCCAAGAATGGCTCGCAGGCTGGACAGATGCCGATGCTTCCAAGGCGGCAACTGCTAAGATTCTGGCAGCCTTAGAAGGCTATGCCGGAGATAACAAAGTCTTAGCGGAGATTCTGAGCAAAAAAGATCAGCTTGTTAAGAAATCCCAGTGGATTATTGGCGGAGACGGATGGGCCTATGATATTGGCTACGGCGGTTTAGACCATGTCTTAGCATCAGGGGACGATGTCAATGTTCTTGTTCTCGATACTGAAGTTTATTCGAATACTGGTGGTCAGTCTTCAAAATCAACCCCGCGTGCTGCAGTTGCTAAATTTGCTGCCGCCGGTAAGAAGATTCGCAAGAAAGATTTAGGCATGATGGCTATGAGCTATGGCTACGTCTATGTCGCCCAAATTGCTCTAGGCGCCAACATGAATCAAACGATTAAAGTTATTAAAGAAGCAGAAGCTTACAAAGGACCTTCATTGATCATCGCTTATGCTCCATGCATTAACCATGGGCTTAAAGCCGGCATGACCAAGAGCGTTCAGGAAGCTAAAAAGGCCGTGGATTCCGGCTACTGGCACCTCTATCGCTTTAATCCCGATTTGGCGGATCAAGGAAAGAATCCCTTCAGCCTTGAATCTAAAGAGCCTTCATTGCCCTTCCGCGACTTTATCATGGGTGAAGTTCGTTACACCTCTCTGCTGAATACCTTCCCGGAAACAGCCGAAGAACTTTTTGCGGGTGCGGAAAAATACGCTAAAGTGCGTTATGATTCTTACAAACGTTTAGCAGAACAAAAATGGGAAGACTAATTTAACTTAGCTTGCCTTAACAAAAGATTCATTAGCCCGGAGAGCAGAGTATTTGAGAGTATTCTGCTCTCTTTTTTATTGTCGTCAAGTGCGAGGCTGGTTACTTGGAAACTCGATTCCTATAAGAACACAATAATGAATTCAGGAATAAAATAGGCGAAGGAAAGAAGGAGGTGTTTAAAACGAGCAGTGTGCCGATGGTTGGGGATTTTGTAAGGGAGTCGCTGGATTTGCATTTGTTTATGGCTCGAATCATGAGGGAACATGCTATTTTTATGCAAGCCGGTTTTCTGCCTAAGGATGTTACTTATGCTCAGCAAGCAGAGCAGTTTAAATGTCAGTACGACGAAATTCTTAAAGAGGCTATAATGTTAAGTGATTGCACGGCCTCAGTGGATGTCTTGAGTTCAGGAGAACTGGTAACGGATAAAACATTTGGAGCAGAGGCGAAAACGCAGGAGTTGACAGGAATATGCATCGATTCTGCTTTGACATCGGAAGAGTTGCGTTTAAAGCCTGATCCGGGAACGCTGCCACAGGACATTGCTGCCTGTGTTCAGAGCTTGAATCAGAAATCCATGATTTTAACAACTTCCTTTGCGCAGTTTAAGGCTCTAGTCTGGGATCAAGTCACAAAATGCTGTTTATTTACAAATTTGTTTCCCTCTCAGTATGCGCATATTCACAGAGAAGCTTTATTTTATCTAAAACTCATGAGCCGACTGCAAAACAATCGGTTTGTTGATGCGCGCGTTGAATTATATGAACAAAAACTATTTTGGGATGAAATAATGGCCGAACATGCCCAGATTATTGCTCATCTATTAGACCCTGCAGAAAAGAAACTTTGTCACAGGGCACGGGATTTTGCCCGCCAGTTTACCAAGTTGGAACAAAAACTGAAGGGAGAAGGAATACCGGCTTCTGGCCTTGAAGGGCTGAGAAGAGAAAACATTCAGGCGACAAAGGCTATCGCGGAATTTAAAGCCGCAAATACAGAGCTTCTTTTAGATTGTCAAATAAAATCTCTGCTCTCCCCGCTGTTAACTGACCATACGCTTAGAGAGGCTTATTATTATTTGAGGATTTTAAAAACCTTGAAATTAGTTTATCTTGGCCGAGGGTAAATAATAATAGAGCAACTAGAAAATAATTATACCCGGAAGCAAAACGAACGAAGAGGAATTAAAGAATTCTTTCTCTGCGTTCGCTTTTTTGTATAGCCAGAAAGATTAAGCAGAGGACAAGGCAGAGGTCTGTTTAGCTCAGGAAAAGAAATAACGAGTATAAAATAATGGTCAGCTCCCGAAAATAGAGATACGGGTTGCCCAATGAAAGCTGAATATTTTTGCCGCTAGGGCTAAGGTGCGTCGGAGGATTGGAGGACGGGGTTTCAGAATGAAGGATTTCTTTTGGTCTAACACAATATGGTATATATTGCTTGGGGTTTTAACTGTTATTGAATTGATTGTTATTTTTCTTAAAACTGACCGGGTAAAGTTTGTAGCCGCATTTTATTTAACCTTGACTGGAGTGACACTCTCTGCGGAGACGGTACTTTTCATAATATTTAGAGCTTATTATTATTATCCGATGATTATTCAAACTTCTTCCTTCGATGATGCACTTGCAGGTAATCTTTTTTCTCAGTTTTCTCTGGCAGCGACAGCCCTATTAGTAGCGGTTTTAAATCTGCCAAATTATTGGATTTTTATTTTTGCCGGAATTTACGGGTTGATTGAAGAGTTGTTTTTGATGTTAGGTATCTATAAACATTACTGGTATAGCACTTGGATGACGCTAGTTGCGCTGCCATTGCTTTTCTGGGTGGCCAAAAAGTACTATTTGAAAATTTTTAGTGCAATTAAACCAGGTTATCATTATTTAAATATCTTTTTAGGGTTATTCTCACTGGATGTAATTACAGTACTTTGGGGATTTATGCTCTCCGGAAAGCAAAATTATACTAGAGATTTTTTCCCGGATTCCTTAGGAAGCCCTTATGTCATGGCGTTACTTTATTATTGTTTTTTATCAATAACGTTAATGACAGCTTACTTTTTTAAATTGAGATGGGAATGGAAAGCCTTGGTTATATTATTTATTTATGGATTTAACTATTTGGCATATTTGCAGAAAGTTATTTATCTAAAAGAAGGTTGGTTTTTCACATTTTCAACCATATCTGTTTTCTGTATGTATTTGTCAATTGTTTTTCTTGACCGCATGTATAAAAACAAACCGCTGTTTGCTGGCTTAACTTCTCTAGATACATAAACGAAGGAGGCTTAAGCGTGGAGGACGCTCTACTTACTATAATTTGTGTGGCAATTACCTGGTATTGGGGTGATTGGAGGCAATGGAAGCAGTATTATCCCACTATTTTGTTCTGGGCTTTGGGGAATACAATTTATTGCTACCTCACTGTTAATAAGCCTCTTTGGACTTTTACAACGATTCTTCCCTCAACCTTGGCAAACATAATAATGGCTTTAGTGATATTTCCTTGTGTTTGCCTCTTGTTTTTACCCTATTTTCCTCAAGGACATATCCTAAAAAAACTTCTGTACATTTGTCTATGGACATTTATTTTTTCCTTCATCGAATGGTGGGCCTTAAATATACATCTTTTTGTTCATTTCAACGGCTGGAATTTAATATATTCGGTCCTTTTCAATTTTGGCATGTTCACACTGCTCCGGATACACTACAAGGAGCCGCGTTGGGCCTGGTTGATTTCCATCGCCACGGGGCTTTTTATTATAATTTATTTTAAAATATCTTTGTAGGCCTGTTTGAAATTATTTCTTAATATAGTCAGAAATAAAAAGCGGCGGGTTAAGGATTGACAGTTTGATTGAGAGTTCAGGGTGCAAAACAGTAATTTTAAGATGGGGCTGCAGCAGACTTAGAACAATTAAGTATGGTTGCAGTTTTTTGTTATTAATTAGGAATTTGCCGCTAAAAAGCTCTGAATCTACGGGGAGGGGGTTAGGCTCAGCGTTTTGCCCAAACGAGACGAGAATTAAAGGCTTGCGAATAATCAACTCGTTCTAGGACAAAATAAGCCTGTTAGGAGGGAGAAAGGTGCGCAGTTGGGTAAAAATGATTAAAGACCTCACTCTTCGCCCCAAACGGGTACGCCAGATACGCAAGACACCTGCGTATTCTTTTGATGAAGACTTAAATAAACCTATATCCGGAACCGCCGTGAAAGAGATTCTATCCAAAAGCAGCGATGTTGTATTTCGGGAATTCATTCTTCAGGGAAAAGAGCATATTTCCTGTATGGTTGCTGCAGTGGATGGAATGGTTAACAAAACTCAGCTTGACCAGTTCGTTCTCAAACCCCTCATGGTGGATTTAGTCGGTCATCCGGAACTGGCTAAAGTAACAACGGCAAATGCCGTGGATATGACACTTAAGAGCTTAATTCCGGGCTTGGAAGTTAAAAAAATACGTAAAATGGGAGAGGCTATTGACGCAATTTTATCAGGTGATTCGGTTATCTTTTTCGGAGATTGTTCAGAGGCTATTATCATTGGCGCCAAAGGATGGGCTAATGCCGGCATTAATGAGCCGGTTGCCGAATCGGTTATCAAAGGACCCCACGAGGGATTTACAGAAACTCTGCGAATCAATACATCTCTTTTGCGGAGAAAGATTAAACACCCTTCCCTGCGCTTGATCTCTTTAAAACTTGGAGACTTAACAAAAACTGATCTTGTAGTTACTTATATTGATAAAGTTGCCTGCTCGGAAATTGTCTCTGAAGTCTTTAGACGGCTGAGTAAAATCAAACTGGATGGGGTGATAGAAAGCGGATATATCGAAGAGATGATCGAGGACTTTCCGTACTCGCCTTTTCCGCAGATCGCCTATACGGAGCGCCCGGATGTTCTGGCCGGTAAACTTCTGGAAGGTAAAGTCGGGATTATGCTTGACGGAACCCCCATTGTTCTTGTAGTACCTGCTATATTAACTCAGTTTTTAAATGTCAATGAGGACTATTACCAGCGGGCTATGACAGCAATTTTGTTTCGCTTTGTTCGCTATGTAGGAGCCTTCGTGGCAGTTACGGCCCCAAGTGCCTATATTGCCGTCACGACATTTCATCAGGAAATTATACCGACAGATCTCCTGATGAATATAGCGGCAGGTCGCCAAGGGGTGCCTTTTCCGGCTCTTTTAGAGGCTTTAATAATGACCATTGTTTTAGAAATCTTACAAGAAGCAGGGCTTCGCCTGCCGAGGCCAATTGGGCAGACTATCGGGATCGTCGGAGCGCTTATTATGGGGGATGCAGCAGTGAAAGCCAGCTTGGTGAGTCCTTTGATGGTGATCGTCATTGGTATTACCGCCGTCTCAAGCTATGCAATTCCCTACTATGATCTAAGTCTTGCGGTTCGACTCACTCGCTTTCCGCTGATGATTTTAGCGGGAAGCCTTGGTTTTTTTGGGGTATCTGTAGGGCTTTATGCAGGTTTAATTCACTTGTTGAGCCTTCGCTCTTTTGGGGTTCCTTATATGAGTCCGATCGCTCCAATGCGAATTCGAGCCCTTCTGCAAGATACCTTTGTCCGGGCGCCATGGTGGGCGATGAAAAGACGCCCGCATCTAATGGACAACGAAAAGCCCCGATCGGGAGGAAAAAGGTGACAATGGAAAGAATCTCTCCGCATCAATTTATGATCTTAGGGGCTGCTGTACTTATGGGTACGACATTTCTCCCAGTAGCATCAATCGTCAGTGGAGCCAGTGGACGGGATGGCTGGATCAGTGTTTTACCGGCATTTGTTTTGGGGGTGCCTTATGGTTTAATGGTTATTGCTATTTCATCCCAATATCCCGGCAAAAACCTCTTGCAGGTCTCGGAAATAGTGTTTGGCAAGTGGGCGGGAAAGGTTGTTGGCATTCTGTATATCGCCATTACAGGATATTTTGGCGGGTTATTGTTAGGACAGATCGGGGATATCTATCAACGTTCGATTATGCCTTTAACTCCCATAGGCTTGTTCTACCTAGGCGGATTATTGCTCATTATACATATAGTAAAAAATGGAATAGAAGTGTTTGCGCGTTTTGCTGAAGTAGTTTTTCCCCTAGTCGTGATTGCTTTAGTTTTAAACGTAGGTTTTTCCATTCCGCGCATTGAGCAGGGAGAACTTCTGCCCATCTTGAGTGATGGTCTAATGCCGCTTTTTTGGGGTGGAATTAAAGTAGCGCCATTCCCCATGGAGTACATTCTTTTTTTGGGAGGAATTCTTACTTTTTTACCTAGCAGCGGCAAAGAAATCAATCAATTAAAGGTAGGGGTCTGGCGGGCTGTATTTCTAGTGGGGATTTTGGACATGCTTGTCGTTCTGATGCAAATTCTGGTTTTTGGACCGGTAGAAACTACCCGCATAGTCTATGGCATACTTGTTTTAGGAAAGATGGTTGAAGTAAGTCGTACAGTTTCGGGCGTAGAATCGCTCTTTCTGGGGGTTTGGCTCGGCGCCTTAGTTATAAAATGTGCCGCGTTCTTTTTTATGGCGATTTGGGGCTTGGAAACAGTGTTCCATGTAAAGGGCTTCAAATGGAACCTGGTGGTTTGCGGCGCATTTTTGGCAATCGCTTTTGGGTTCGCTGGGGGTTCTTCTTTAATTTTAGAAATTGGACTTACTGATAATTATCTTATTTTGCCGTTTACATCTGTTTGGATCTTTATTCTTTGGGGAGTTGCGCATTGGAAGAAGGGGGCAAATGTATGATGGGGATAGTCGCGCGTAAGAAGTTTAAAATAGGGCTTGTCTTAGGTCTGATTGCCTGTCTTCTACTTTTGCCGGGATGTTGGGGAAAACGAGAGGTGGAAGAATTGGCGCCTCTCATGGGAATAGGGCTTGATCTGGGCCAAAAACCGGGGACGTATCTGATTACCCTTCAATTGGCCAGACCTAAGCAAACTGGAGGAACGACGACAGAGATTGACAATCGGACGTTTAGTTTAGAGGTTTCAAGTGTTCGAGAAGCGACGGAGATGGTTTATAAGATCTCAAGCCGTATACCATTTATGGGCTCTTTGAAGGTGATTGTTATTGGCGAAGATGCGGCAAAAGCCGGTTTTAATGATCTTATAGATTTCGCCCAACGCTTTGCGGAGTTTCGCCGGTCAATGTACTTAGTTTTAGCCAAAGGCCAGGCTAAAGATATTTTAAATGTGAAATTGCGCAATGGGGAATTGCCGGCGATGAATATTAAGAATCACATGGAGCAAGGAAATAAGCTGTCGGTTTTTCCAACAGTTCGTTTAGGGCATTATTTAACAGTTTTGGGTGAAGAAAGTACGGCTCCGATTGTTCCTGTAGTGGAAATTGTTAAGTCAGGAACCGAAGGCATTGAATATAATGGCGGTAAGGAAGGTGAAGAGATACAAATACAAGGTGCAGGTGTCTTTAGCGGGGATCATTTGGCGGATTACCTCTCAGATAAAGAGACCAAAGGATATATGTGGCTTGAAAACAATGTTGATAACCGCTTGATAAACACGATGGATAATCAGGACAGTGACATTAATTTTGGCGGACAAGTGCTAAAATCTACGACAAACTATAGAGTCTACGATAATAAGGGAACAATAGGAATGCAATACCAGATTAAAGCAAGCATTGCTGTCGATGAAGTGATGGGGATGAAAAAACAATTCTCAGAGACGGAGTGGGTTAGTCTTATGAATGACGCTGAAAATAGTTTTGCGCAAGTAATTCAAAAGGAATGTGAGAGTTCTATTCAGAAGGAAAGAGAACTAAGCCTGGATTTCTTAGGCATTGGGCGGCATATTGAAGAGAGAAATCCTGTCTACTGGAAAACAATCAAGGACCAGTGGGAGGGGAAAATCGCCTATTTTCCAATTTCTCTGAATGTGCAGGTATCCATACATCACTCAGGCATGTCGGATAGCAGTGCGACGACTAATTCAAGGGAAGAAGGGAAAGAATAAGGAAGAGAAGTAATTAGGGGGAAGTTAGCAATGATTAAAACAATACATACACTTAACCGTTTTGAAAACACTAAAAAAGATAGTAATCAAGAAATTGCCCTACCGAAAGGAAAAGTCCTTCCGGTATGTTATCGCTGCGCTCAGGTTCCCCAGAATGGTCTCTATGATGGTTTTCGCGTGCGGGGGATGTTTTTCTGCTCAGATTGTCAGCAAGAGTTGTGCTCAGCAGAACAAGGCACACCGGAGTATCAGGAATTTCTTTTTTTAATCCAAGGTCTCCTTTTTTGAGCAGGTTATCAAGAGCATCTACATTGGATAACCCGAGATATGACCGGATCTCGGGTTATCCAATGTAGATGAAATATTCGTTAACATGTGATAAAATAGGTAGAATACCATGTGTCAATTATGCCTTGAGGTAAGGGCCTCAGGTAAATGGAGGTTCGTTGGTGGGTGATCTTGGAGAAGGATTGAGCCATTATCAAAGGCAAGGATTTTGCTCTTTCCATACTCCTGGCCATAAAGGGCGACAGGAGTTTTTTCATGGCCTGGATTTCTGTGGATTTGACTTAACTGAGCTGCCGGGACTCGACATGCTGCATTCCCCGAGCGGAATTATTGCTCAAGCCCAAAGGCGTTCGGCTCAAATTTTTGGGGCAGATGAGACCTATTTTTTAGTTAACGGAGGAACCGTTGGCAACCAAGCGATGTTTCTTGCTCTTACGGATACAACCAAACAGGTTGTCGTAGAAAGAAGTTCGCATCGTTCGGTTATGTCCGCCTTAGTCTTGAGTGGATTTCGGCCCCAATATCTAAATTCTGTAATTCATCCGGAATTTAATCTTCCCTTGGGCTTTAATGCAGCCGGACAATTTTCTTGGTCAAAGGTGTCCGCCTGCCACGTTACCTATCCCAGTTATTATGGGACAGGTATAGATTTGCAGGGCTTGTCAACGGAAAGAACAGACCTGGCACCTCATACACCATTATTAGTTGATCAAGCTCACGGATCTCATTTTCTTAACTCATTATTTCCACCGAGTGCTTTAAGGCTTGGAGCAGATCTCGTTTTGCACAGCACTCATAAGACGTTAAGCGCCTTAACCCAATCAGCTATGCTTCACGTTCAAGGGACAAAGGTTTCACGTACTCGTTTAAGACAAAGCTTGGAACTTTTACAATCGTCCAGCCCTAGTTACGTATTGCTTGCTTCCTTGGAACGAGCCGCAGAGTATGCCCTGGAAGTCGGCCGCTGGGAGATTCTGCGGGAAGAGGTTGAGCGGCTCCATCATACTGTCGGGGGAAGGTTCCGCATTCTTTCGCAGAAAGATGTGGGGACGTATGGGATTCACAGTGTAGATTGGTCTAAAATCCTGATTAATACGTTGCCCTTGGGAGTATCGGCTTCTCGTTGTGTTGAATTTCTCCGCAAGGAGTTTCGTTTAGAGCCTGAATTATGGGATGAAGAAAATATTTTATTCTTAATAGGAATTGGCAATACTCCTGAAGACATCCGGAGACTTAGAAAAGGACTGGATTGTTTGTCGAACAAAGTTCTAGCGTTGGGATTTGAGGATTTTAAACATCAGGACAGAAAAGACAAGGGAATTGCTGCCGCATTGCCGCCCCAGATTCTAACGCCGCGGGAAGCATTTTTAGCTCCAAAACGACAAATTGCCCTGCGGGAAAGTCTGGGTTGTATTGTAGGAGAAACTATCTCACCTTATCCGCCGGGAATTCCCATCATTGTCATGGGTGAACAAATGACTTCTGAGGTTCTCGAGACCCTTCTTGCGGTTGAAAAAGGACGTTGGCAAGGATGGCAAGGCTTTGAAAGCCAAACGATTTGGATTGTCGAGGAGGAACAAAGAATGTCATGAATCTACCGCTGACGCTTTTAGAAAAAGCGGCCCGAGAAGAACATTTGGCGCACCTTTTGCTTTTTCACGGAGGCAGTGCTTCCTATCGACGGGGCATGGCCTTGCGTTTAGCCCAGATTTTAAATTGTATCTCACCGTTACCGGAAGGTCCATGCCAAACCTGCGGAGCCTGTCATAAAATTTCCGGTGGTAACCATCCAGATGTTTTATGGCTAAAACCCCTCAAAACGACTATTGGGATTGAACAGGTCCTTACCTGGCAGGAAAAAGTATACTTAAAGCATTATGAGGGAAGATATAAGATTTCCGTTATTGAACAAGCAGAAGGGTTAACCTTGCCGGCAGCCAATGCCCTTCTCAAAGTTATTGAAGAACCGCCGGATCGTTCGGTGATCATCTTAAGTGCCGGAAATGTAGAAGGAATACTGCCTACGATACAAAGCCGGGCCCAACTGATTTATTTTTCTGATCCTTCCGCGGAAATTTGGCTTCAGGGACTGGGAGAGGTGGATCAAGCAGAGGCTAAATTGGCCTTTGAGCTAAGTGGCAATAACCAAAGTTTAGCTACGGCAATTTTGGAGCTTGGCGTTTTCCCGCTTCAAGAATGGCTTGAAAAATATTCTCAGGCTGTCCGGAGCAAGGACTTTTTAAGTTTAAATTCTCTTTTCCCCCTGGAAAAAAATCAGGCGGCTATTTATTTGCAGACTTTAGCCGTACAGACTCAAAAAGGCATTTCCATAGGCACAAACCATCCGTTTGAACTTTTGGCTATTGGCAAAGCAAGTGATGCCTTAAGACAACAAGTGAATCCAAGGTTGGTTATAGAAGTATTAGCTTTAGAATTATTTCAGCAAGGAGGGGTTCTCTGTGATTGAGGTTGTCGGCGTTCGCTTTAAAAACGCGGGTAAAATATATTATTTCTCCCCGGGAGACCTTAAGCTTGAGGCTTTTGATAAAGTAATTGTTGAAACGGCGAGAGGCATCGAATTCGGAGAATTAGTCATTCCCCCCCGACAAGTTGCAGACGAAGAAGTAATTCTCCCCTTAAAGCAAGTCATTCGGAAAGCAACGCCTGTTGATGAACAATTTGTCGAACAGAATAGAACTAAGGAAAAAGATGCGTTTCAAATTTGCTTAAAGAAAATATCAGAACATCAATTACCTATGAAATTAGTAGATGTTGAATATACCTTTGACGGCAATAAAATTATTTTTTCTTTTACAGCGGAAGGCCGCGTTGATTTCAGGGAATTGGTTAAGGATTTGGCGGCTATTTTCCGCACGCGTATTGAATTGCGGCAAATTGGGGTGCGGGATGAAGCTAAAATGCTCGGGGGAGTGGGGTCTTGCGGGAGAATACTTTGTTGCACGTCATTTTTAGGAGATTTTGAGCCGGTCTCGATCCGTATGGCCAAAGATCAGAAACTTTCCCTTAATCCTACAAAAATTTCCGGAATTTGTGGCCGGCTTATGTGTTGTCTTAAGTATGAAAATGGTTGTTATAAGCCTGACGATAAAGACCATTGCTTTAATTCCCAGGCCTTAGAAGGAGATAAGTTAATAGAGATTTTGGACGAACAAAATTTTCAGATTGAAAATGTTTATTCTCCAAAAGCAAATGCTAAACAGCGTTGTCCCAGGAAAGGGGAAAAGCCCAAAGGAAAGAGTGAGAAGGTATGAGCCAGTTAACTCAGGCCCTTACAGAAGTAGAAGAAAAATTGCGTTCTCTTTTGGAAGAAGTTAACCATCTCAAGCCCTATGTCAAAGCTTTAGAAGAAGAAAACGTCCGGCTTAAACGGGAATGTACTCTTCCGGAAAAGGAGACGGAACGTGTTATTGCCAATGCCGAACACATTCAAGGGGTTGCCCATGACAACTTGGTGCGTCTTTATCAGGAGGGATTTCACGTTTGCCACCTCCATTTCGGGCAGCCGTTAGAAGGGGATTGCTTGTTTTGCATGGGGTTTTTAAGGAAAGATTAAGATCATAAGATTTTTAAAGGGTGGGTGGTCTTACATGTTGGCGAAAGGGACCTTGTATATATGTGGGACCCCAATCGGTAATCTGGGAGATATCACGTTACGAGTCTTGGATACATTGCGGGATGCTGATTTGATTGCTGCCGAGGATACACGCCATTCGCGCAAACTATTGCAGCACTATCAGATTACGACGCATCTTACCAGTTATCATGAACACAATGAAAAGAAGAAATCCTTAGAATTAATAGAGAGGCTTAAAGCCGGTCAAACAATTGCCCTTATCAGTGACGCCGGGCTGCCCGGCATTTCTGATCCGGGGAGTGAAATTATTCGCTTATGTCTGGAAGAAAACATCCCTGTGGATGTCTTGCCAGGGCCTAATGCCGCGCTAACAGCTTTGGTTTTATCGGGAATGCCCTCGGAACATTTTCTTTTCTATGGATTTTTGCCGCAAGCTTCGGGAGAAAGGAAACGAAGCTTGGAGCATCTATCAAATTGTCAAGAGACTTTGATCTTGTATGAGGCCCCCCATCGTTTGGTGAGTACACTGCAAGGATTAGCCGAATACTTTGGCGAGCGTGAGGCCGCAGTGGTCCGGGAATTAACCAAAGTCCATCAGCAAGTTCACAAAAATAGTCTTCCTAAGCTGAAAGAAGAGTTTGAAAGAACCTCCCCTCGTGGAGAATGCTGCATAGTGATTGCGCCCTATATTCCGACAAAATTGGTCGGAGGTCCCGATGAATGGCGAAATGAAGTGAATCAGGGAATTCAGCAGGGTTTGACTAAGAAGGATGCAATGAAAGATGTGGCAAAGCGTTATGGAGTGAGAAAGTCGGAGGTTTACCAAGCCTTACTGGAGACATAGTGCAGACGGCCGCCTAGCTGCACTTATGCCGGAAAAAAGTACGAACAAAGTTTAGATATTCTGACAGAAAAAAACGAAGGCCTAAGGCCTTCGCAGAGTTCATTGCTCAAAAGTAATGAAGGATGATATCTATGTATTTGATATGGAATTAAACAGCTTTGGAACCGGACTCTACGTTGCCAAGGATAGCTTCACCCATCGCCACGGCACATTCACGGCAAACATTCTTACCATGGAAAAGTTGGTTATCGCTGGCATTACCACAAAATACACAAGCAGGTTCATACTTTTTCAGGATAATTTTTTCTTGATCAACATAAATCTCCAGAGCGTCTTTTTCGTCAATTCCCAATGTACGGCGAAGTTCAATGGGTAAAACAATACGACCAAGTTCATCTACTTTTCTCACGATTCCCGTTGATTTCATCATTTTCACTCGCTCCCTTTACAACAACATTCGACAGAAAACTACAACCTTATGATACCAACGGTTCCAATTAAAGTCAACCGTTTTTGAGGTTGTTAGGAATTAAATTTTGTAAACGCCATAATACAGTACATATTAATTTTTTATTATGGTTATACTTGACGGATATGAATTTATATGCTAAAGATTTAAGATTGAGAGGAGACTCGAATCGTGAATTATTACATTACTACTCCCATATTTTATCCCAATTCAAGCCCCCATATTGGAACGGCTTATACGACAGTCGCAGCAGATGCACTGGCTCGCTATCATAGATTGCTGGGGGACAACGTTCGCTTTTTAACCGGAACGGATGAGAATGCCCAAAAGATTGTGCGGACTGCGGAAGCACACCAAATGGACCCTAAAGCATATGTTGATGGTGTCGTCCTGCGTTTCCAAGAGTTATGGAATGCCCTGGATATTTCTTATGACGATTTTATCCGGACGACTGAACAACGCCATGAAGTTGTTGTTCAGCAAATTTTTTCCAAGTTATATGATCAAGGGGATATTTATAAATCTGAGTATTCAGGCTGGTATTGTACTCCTTGTGAAACTTTTTGGACGGAAAGCAAATTGGTTGAAGGAAAATGCCCTAATCCCGATTGCCTGCGAGAGGTAGAACTTCTCAAAGAAGAAAGCTATTTCTTTCGTTTATCGAAATATCAAGATGCGCTGCTTAAACATATCCAGGAACATCCTGAGTTTATTCAGCCTGTTTCCCGGCGTAATGAGATGATTCGCTTTATTGAAAGCGGGTTAGAGGATCTGTGTGTTTCCAGAACGACATTTAAATGGGGAATTAAGGTTCCTTTTGATCCTAAGCATGTCGTCTATGTTTGGCTGGATGCCTTAATTAACTATATTTCGGCCCTGGGTTATCCTGACGGGGAGCTTTTAAAAGAGTATTGGCCGGCTAATGTACAAATTATGGGTAAAGATATTGTGCGTTTTCATGCGGTGATTTGGCCAATAATTTTAATGGCGCTTGGCCTACCCCTCCCGAAGGTTGTTTACGGTCATGGCTGGTATTTGACTAAAGATGGGGGGAAAATATCCAAATCACGTGGCAATGTCCAGGATTCTTTCGAGTTGATTCAAAGGTATGGCTCTGATGCCATCCGCTATTTCCTACTGCGTGAGATGCAAGTAGGAACGGATGGTACGTACTCTGAAGATAACTTGGTAGATCGTTTGAACAGCGATTTGGCTAATGATTTTGGCAATTTTGTCTCGCGAAGTTTGGCAATGGTCGTTAAGTTTCGAGAGGGAATTGTACCTCGCCCGGGTCAAGATACCCTCCTGGAACAAGAATTAAGAGCTTTAAGTTCCGAGGTCAAAAAGAGTGTAGATGAAAGTTTGTCAAGATGTGATCCCGCGGGTGCTTTGGAACAAATTTGGCGTTTCGTGGCGCGCTGCAACAAATATGTGGATGAAACAGCTCCCTGGGCCTTGGCGAAACAAGGTGACCAGCAGGAGCGCTTAAATACGGTGCTTTATACCTTTGTGGAATGTGTTCGAATCTTGGGAATCTTGACTGCTCCTTTTATGCCGGGTATCCCTCCTCGAATCTGTACTTTGCTGGGCGGCGATGCGGGGCTTATTCGTTGGGAAGAGGCAGATCAGTGGGGAATAATCAATCCGGAAACTTGTGTTCAAAAGGGTGAGCAACTTTTCCCCCGCATTGATGTGTCTCAGTTTTCTACAGCAGAGGAGACGAAACCGATGACACCTGAACCTAAACAGGAAGAGCAAGCTACGGCTTTAGAATTTGAACCCATTAAAGAAGAGATTAGTATCGAGGAGTTTTCCAAGCTCGATTTAAGAGTCGGCAAAGTTCTTAGCGCTGAAAAGGTTCCCAAAACGGAAAAGCTTTTGAAATTAGAGATTGAAATTTCCGGAGAAGTGCGCACTGTCGTTTCAGGTATCGCCAAACACTACGCTCCGGAGGAACTGGTTAATAAATTCGTGGTGGTTGTAGCGAATCTAAAGCCCACAAAGCTGAGGGGAATTACTTCTCAAGGCATGATTTTAGCTGCATCCCACGGGGAAGTGCTGGAAGTGCTTATGGCTGCCAAAGACCTTCCGGGTGGGGCGCAAGTGAAATGATTTGGGATACACATGCACATCTTGATGACCAAGATTATGAAGAAGATTTTCAGGACGTTCTGAGCAGAATGGAATCGGCTGGAATCTCCCGAGTGACAAATGTGGGCTATGATTTTGCCTCTTCCAAACGGTCACTTCGGTTAGCTCAGAACCATGACTTTATTTATGCTGCCATTGGCATTCATCCTCACAATGCCGAGGGGGTAACCAATGAAGTATTGGATCAGCTACAAGATATGGCGAAACAACCTAAAGTCTTGGCTTGGGGAGAAATTGGACTCGACTATTATCGTGACTTATCTCCGCGCTCTCTGCAAAAGGATATTTTTGTCCGCCAGATCGAATTGGCCAACCAAGTTGGCCTGCCCATTATAATCCATAATCGGGATGCTCACCAGGATGTTTTAGAGATTGTAAAAGCTCATCCCCCGAAATTTGGGGGAGTCTTTCACTGTTATTCCGGGTCTTGGGAGATGGCTAAAATTTTATTAAACATAGGATTTTATCTTTCCTTTGCCGGTCCGGTAACCTTTAAAAATGCCCGCCATACGGTTGAAGTCGCTAAAAATGCTCCTCTGGATCGTATTCTTGTTGAGACAGATTCGCCGTATTTATCTCCTGAGCCGCGCAGAGGAAAGCGGAACGAGCCGGCTTATGTGCGGGAAGTTGTTAAGAAACTTGCCGAAATCAGAGAATTAAGTCTGGAAGATATGGCGCAGCAGACAATGCATAATGCCGAAAAGTTATTCGGGCTTACTTAAGACCTTCCGACGGAAGGTTCTTTTTTTGATCTCAGCCTCATACCTTCTGTTAAGGAGGGATGAAATGTATTCGCTACCGATTACTACGTATTCCGACTATTGGCGGGCAACGAAGACTTGGAGCTCCTACTTGGGCGGCTTGGCAGTGTTTGCGGCCGGTACGAGGTATACGGCGCTGAGTACCCCCGATGTAACTCAAATCTCACAAGTGTCCTACCAACAATTCAAGCAGCCGCAAAATGTCCCAAAGCCAAAGCTTGAAATTAGTTTTTTGGATTCCCGGAAAACGATTCCCCGTGTCGGCAATATTAGCCGGGGAGCCTCATATCTGAACGAGGGCAGTTTAAAAGCTCCAAGTCTTGACCAGGACAGCAGAGAGGTGCCTGGTGATAGCGATTCAAATCCGGTTACAGACAATACGGAGAAGACCAAACAACTTAATGCGAGCCAAGAACAGAATCAATCAGACGCATTGACTCAAGAGGAGCTTGGAGAGGGAGCAAATTCAACTGCGATTCAAAGTTCCGGTACCGCTATGACAAATGTCACTGAAATTGTAGATAAAGAAATTCCTTTTGATACGCAGGTTATTGAGACGGATAAGCTTCTTCCCGGAATGACCCAAGTCCAGGAGGAGGGAGAGAATGGTGTTCTGAGGCAGTTTGTCAAGACGTTTGAAGTTGGGGGACAACCTGTAGATCAACAAGTACAGCTTTCCTTTGAGCTTAAAAGTCCTAAGAAAAAAGTTGTGATTCAAAATTCCAAACCGGTTGTAGGAGAGCACTTCGACTTAGACAAATTGAATGTCAGTAAAACAATAACTGTCGAATCAACAGCTTATACTTATACCGGAAACAAAACGGCGGTAGGTCTGCCTCCCCGGCAAGGTTTAATTGCCGTAGATCCAAGGGTTATTGCTATGGGGAGTAAAGTATACGTTGAAGGGTATGGCTATGCTATAGCTGCCGATACGGGCGGGGATATCCGGGGGAATAGAATAGACGTCTTCTTCTCCACATTACGTCAATGTCTGGACTGGGGGCGGAAACCTGTTCGCATTCACGTTCTAAAACCCATATAATGTAAATTATTTTGACAACAGACTACTTATCAATTAAAATGAGGTTGGAAGATTATAAGGGTTTTGGAGGGATTCAATGTTTCAGAATACTCGAACTTGGGTTTTATCCTTAGTTCGTAAGTCTCCTGTCACGAAACTGCTGATTGTGTTTGTTACTTTTTTCATAATTGGTTCCATAGTTTTAGCTTGCAATGTAAAGACAATTAATGCCAGTATTGATGGCAAAACCGTACGGGTAACAACGATTTTTAATACTGTCGGGAAGGCCCTCGCTCATTCGAAATACGAATTCTATCCGGAAGATGTCGTAGTTCCTGGGCGGGATACCAAAATCACCAATGGAATGACAGTAACAGTAACGAGCAGTATACCTGTTCGTCTCACTGTGGACGAACAAACGTTGTCGACAAGGACTACGGCGAAGACCGTGGGCGAAGCGATTAAGGAATTATCGGAACGGTATGGTCTTCAGATAAAAGACGTTGACGAAGTGAATGAACCTCGCTCTGAGGCTCTAAGCAGTCAAATGGATATTAAAGTGCGCAGAACTGTTCCGGTTGTCGTGCAGGCAGATGGGAAGACGATGGATACGTATCTGGCACCGCGCACGGTTGCTGAAGCTTTGAAAAAGCTTAATATCGTTTTGGGGGCCAAAGATAAGGTTTCTTTAGCTTTGAATCACGTTTTAGCGGCCAATGATCAGCTTCGAGTCATACGGGTGGCGGAACAAATGGAGACAATTCAAGATGAGATCCCCTATCAGACGGTTACTCAACCGGGAGATTATCCCGTAGGATTGCCTGACAAGGTAATCAGCCGCGGTTCCAATGGATTACAGGAACAGACAGTGCGCTTGACATTGGAAGACGGAAAAGAGGTTAACCGGGAAATCCTTGGGCAGCGGGTCTTAGTCGCTCCGACTAATCAATTGGTCTCACGCGGAGCACAAACTTCGGTCTCACGGGGAGGTAAAACAATCAATTTTAAACGTGCCTATGTAATGCGGGCATCGGCGTACTCTATTCCCGGAACAACATCCACCGGAGCGCCTGTTCGCTGGGGAGTTGTGGCTGTTGATCCCCGAGTGATTCCCTTAGGGGCCAGTGTTTATGTCGACGGTTATGGAAGCGCTCGCGCTTTGGATACAGGGGGAGCAATTCAGGGAAACCGAATTGATCTGTATATGGATTCGGAAGACGCTGCGGCTTCCTGGGGAGTCCGAAATGTTTTAGTCTATGTTCAGTGAATTTGTTAAGCTTAAATCAACGTCATTCTAGAAAATTGATCCGGCCCAAAAACAAGCTTCTGCAACAGTGCAGAGGCTTGTTTTATTCTGCCTTTAATATAATTTTGCCAAATATCTTTTGCGGCATATAAGCAATACGGCGGCTGCTTTTGTCAGAAGGTAATCAATGTAAATGCGCAGGCAGCATTATTGCTATCAGCCGGCTTTTCTTGTACTTGCTGGGAAGTATAACTTCCGGGCTCAAGTCATAATCTTTAGGGTAACGAGGAAACGGAGGAGTAAGAAATGCGTCAGCCTATGGCAGTGCTGGGAAAGAAAGCCGCGATTGGTTTTGTGCTGGGTGTTATGAGCTTGCTGGTAATCTCGGTATTTTGGCAAGGTTCTGCGGCCGTAGTCGGCCATTTGGACGTCAGTCATGTTGTGATGTTAGATCCCGGGCATGGGGGATACGATCCTGGAGCAATTTCTTCTCAAGGCGTTTATGAAAAGTCTATAAATCTGCAAATTGCCCAAAAAGTAAAAGAAATGCTTCGTCCTTGTGGAATCGAGGTATTTCTTACCCGAGATGAAGATATTGACTATGTGCCCAACGGAGTAAAGGGAAAAACAACCAAAAAACAAATTGATCTTAATCATCGAATTGAAATGGCCAGCCAAGCTAAAGCCGACGTTTTTGTCAGTGTTCATGTAAATGCCACCGCTTCAGGCCAAAATTCCGGCGCGGAAACGTTTTATCATTATAAATCCGATTCAGGAAAAAAACTTGCCGAATTGATTCAACAAGAACTGATTAAAATACCAGGGATGAATCGAAGAATTGCTAAACCGGGTGATTTTTACATTATTAAAAATACGCGTATGCCTGCCGTTATTGTAGAGGTAGGTTATTTATCCAGCATTAAAGAGCAAAAAAAACTTCAGCAATCCTGGTATCAGGAACAGTTGTCCCGGGCAATAGCTAAAGGTATCGCCAATTATTTTAAAATGCCATAATTATAAAATAAAGGTTAAATATGACTGCTGAGATTATGATACATAACGTTGTTTGAAGCGGGGAGAATAAAGTCAGTAACCGAATCTATTCAAAGGAGTTGAAGCGCAGCATGAAACGGTTTCTGACTTTTATGATGAGCAGTACCCTTATTTTAGGGCTTGCCTTAACGGGATGTTCCAATGTGCCGAATCCTACTCCACCGTCAAATCAAAAAACGACGCAAAGCTCAGAGCCTCCTAAAGCCGAGGCCGGTGCAACCCGGGATTCTGTCATTGGGGCCGAAAAACGAGTTGTCATGGGATTTTACACCGATCCGGAAGGACCGACACCCGGTTCTAAAGAATCCATGGTTAAAAATGGGAAGATGCTTGATGAAGTAGCCTTTTTCTGGTATTCCTTTGATGGATCAGGTAAAGTTATCCCGGCGGGAAAAATTGATATGAATGCTAAAAGCATTGCCCAGAAAAATGGCTCTAAAGCCTATGCTTTAGTCCACAATATGAACTTAAGCGGAAGTGTGGGTTTTGATGCTAATTTAGCACATCGCGTTCTTTCCAATGCCGGCACAAGATCAAAATTGGTCACGAATCTTGTCAATCTGACGACTAAGGATGGTTGGGACGGAATTTCAGTGGATATTGAGAAGACACCACCTGGAGACCGTAACAATTTTTCCGCCTTTGTCGCTGAATTAGGCAAGGCGCTGAAAGCCAAAGATAAAGTTTTAAATATCTCCATTCCGGCCAAGTTTGTAGATTATCCTTCGGATTTGTGGTCCGGTGCATACGATTATGCGGCAATTGGCAAAGCGGCCGATCAAGTTATTCTTATGACCTATGACGAACACGGAATGGGAACAACCCAAGGACCTATTGCTTCTCAAGGATGGGTAGATCGTGTCATCACATTTGCTGTTGGAAAAATTCCGAAAGAAAAAATTATTATGGGCCTTCCCGTCTATTCTTATGATTGGGGATCAAACAAGCCCTTAATGCCGGATTATCTTTCCCACAGTCAAACAATAGACCGGGCTAAAAAGCATGGGGTGCAAATTCTTACAGATCCCAGCGCCAAAGTACCTCAATTTACCTATACGGCTAACGGAGTTCGCCACGAAGTTTATTTTGAAAACACGGCTAGTTTAAGAACAAAAATGGATTATGCTCTCAAACACAAATTGCATGGCGTAGCTATTTGGCGCTTGGGAATGGAAGATCCTACGATCTGGACATCGCTTATGAAGACATTTGGAACCAATCAGTCAACGGCGAAGAAATAGAGATCATAGGTGTAGAAGTTTGAATAAAATACCTTGGAAAAGGCTTAGTATAGAACGAAAGATTTTCTTTCGTTCTTTCTCTTTTATAAAGACCTAAAGAACTTAATTTGAGTCTTGAGAGATTCTCGGTTAAGATAAAAGAGTTGGAACGGAGGAAACGCAGATGATTAAAGAATTAATTGTGGTTGAAGGAAAAAACGATGCACATGCGGTGCGACTTGCCTTGGGAGACGTCGATATCCTTTGGACGGAAGGCTATGGTCTCAGCAAGGAAAAATTGGAGTATATAGCTGAAATGGCCAAGCGCCAAGGAGTGATTGTTTTTACGGACCCTGATTCCGTCGGGGAGCAAATCCGCGGTCGGATATGCAAACATGTTCCTCAAGCCAAGCATGTGTATCTAAACAAAAAAGTGGCGACGAAACAAGGAGATGTCGGCGTGGAAAATGCGGATATCGAAGAAATCCGTCGTGCCTTTGCTCATATCCAGCAGGAACAGGAGAGCCCCGGAGAAACTTTTACAATTGGGGATTTATGGTCCGCCGGCCTCGTTGGTTCAAGACGGGCAAGTGATTTACGAGCGGTCTTAGGGAGAAAATTAGGGTTAGGGGATACAAATGCCAAACAATTTCTCCACCGCTTAAATCGCTTTGGCATATCCCGGGAGTTGTTTTTTCAGGCGGTAGAGGAGGTTACCTATGGAGAGCGCAGCTGATTATATTCATCGTCTGGTGAAAAGTGGTTCACGTGCTTATAAAGCATTAGGACAGGTTTTTCTTATTAGTGATCAAGTGATTGAAGGGATTGTTTCAGCCAGTACCTTAGAGCCGGACACGCCCCTTGTGGAAATCGGCCCTGGATTGGGAGTCTTGACGAGGGCTTTGGCTCCAAAGGTCACTAAGATGTGGGCCGTTGAATTGGATTGTCAAAAAATTGAGACTCTAACTAAGGAACTGAGGGGATTGGCTATTGATTTTGTAAACAAAGACGCTCTTCAGCTCAATCTAAGGGAATTATGGGGAGAGAAAAAAGGATACCTGGTGGGGAATTTGCCTTATTATATTACTAGTCCTCTCATCATGCACTTTCTGGAGCAAGAAGACGTGTTGAGCGGCATGACAATTATGGTTCAGAAAGAAGTGGCCGATAGGATTGCCGCACCGCCCGGCGGTAAAACTTATGGAGTTTTGTCCGTAGCTGTTCAGATTTCAGCTCAGGTTACTAAGGTGATGGATGTCCAGCCTGCCGATTTTTGGCCGGCCCCCAAAGTGACTTCTTCTGTGCTTCGTTTAGATCTGCGCCCTTATCCGGGGTTTGATGCGGACAAAAAGGAGTTTTTCCGAGTACTTAAAGCTGCCTTCGGCCAACGGCGCAAAACCTTAGGCAACTCTCTGGCGGCAGGTTTGGCCTTGAGTAAAGGAGATGTTGTCAAGCGAATGCGTGATGCGGGAATTTCAGAGGGACGGCGGGCGGAATCCCTGAGTATCGAGGAATTTCAAGTTCTGACGAAGGAGTTTGCCCCGCTCCTTCGTTTAAACTAAAAAGACTAGGCATGCCTGTTTCTCATTTAGGCCTGTGACAAGCGAAAGCCCTCTGCAGAGGGCTTTTTTTGCTGTCAGAAAAGCATAAGGTTTTTAATACTTTCCGCATCAGGCATAAAATTGGAGGAATTTTCGAATTATAAGAGAGCGCAAATTCTGAGGGAGAACTATTTTTGCGGACTAAAATTGGGGGAGAAAATGGTTGGGTAAGGCAAGTAACCGTCGTTTAATGAAATGGTCAAATATTATTGCTACCTTGGCAACGACTGTATTGGCAGTAACGGCTTTAATAACGGTATATTTAACTGTTGCAGCCTGGAAAGTACAGCAGGAAGCAGCAAGGCCTTATTTTGTTTTAATGGAATCGCCTAAGGTGGATTTGGGGCAGGAGATTAATTTTGAACTGAAGTTTAATAATGTTGGAGTCCATCCTGCGGTAAATTTATCAAGTGAAACGGTTGTCTTTGATGAGCAGTTAGCCGGCAAACCGATTCACCACGATGAATCGGCGATTGTCAACGAGATCCCTAAAGATGCTCTGTCCAGCCTGGTAATGACACTTCCGGACAATGCTCTTGATTTCCGGCAAAATGATATAAAGCCCCATTATGTGGTGGTTGATTTACAATATGGTGATCCTATTTTAAATAAGGTTTACAGCCAAACTATCTATATGAAATGGAACGGGGTTGAGAAAGGGAAAATTCAACCAACTGTCCATGTGCGTGTGGAGGAAAAAGCGAAAATATTACAGTATTTTAAAGAGCAAGGGATAGATCCTAAAGTGAGGAGCTAGGAGAAGTTTTTCTAACCTTCGTCAGTACTTGCTTTCGTTAGGCTTCTCTTTAAGTTGTTGATCACAAGCTTTAAACATAGATTCCGGAGAGTTGCCAGGAGCAGCCGGAATTCTGGGAATAATAATATGCTGCTCATAAAAAATGTCCTGGGCTTTTAGAGCTTGTTGCCATGTTTGCAGCAGGTCAAAGCGCCGTTCCGGATGATAGCCTGATAATTGATGTTTGCCAAGGGAGCGGGCCGCGGATTGGTTTTGGCTGAGAGTTATTCCCATAAGGCAGTCACCAATAATCGTTTCAGCAATCAGGCGGGCATGACTCCGGTGTTTTCTGGGTGAGCGCAGGCCTTCATGAGGAATCGATGTGGCCACTTTGATCAGAAGATCATTTTTTTTGGCCCAGTACAAGGTGAGGGGCGGAATGGCAATAGCTTCCGAAGGGAGAGTCTGTAAGGCCCGTCTGGAAAGGGCATGGGGGCCGTGGGTGGGAGTAGAGAGACCAAGGCTTTTAAAAAGGTCAAGTTCGCGATTGAGCTTGGCACGAAATTTTAGGACGAGATTGGCAAGCTTTTGGCGGTTTGTAATATAGGGATAACAATTTGTTAAAGCGACATCCACTCCGGAGTTTACTGTTGAGATGAGAGCTTGGAGGTTTTGGTAAATGTCGCCGGACATGTCGCCGTCAACGAAGAGGGCCCCGTCGACTCCTAAGTGATGGGCGTAAAGCGCACCTATTGCTCTGGGAATATCGATGCCCAAAGAATCGGAAAAGAATAATATGTGGATGCGAGCGTCATGAATAGAACGGGTCAGCTCTAAAGTCCGATCCGTACACCCGTTAAGAACTAAAATAATATAATCAACCGGAAGGCGCAAAACTGTCGTTAATACTGCCAAGATGCTCTTTTCCTCGTTTTTTGCGGGTATAACTGCTGCGAACATCTTTGGTCCCCCTTTTTGATACTTGTCAGAAAGCATGACTTCAGTAATACTTTCTGCAGCATGAGTGCAACTAACGGTTTCTGCTCCCGCAAGCTCGGCACAGGCCGGGTTTTCTTTATACAGTCGGAAAGCAGCTTTCGGCTAACTGCTTTCCTTCCGCATAAGGGCAACCAGGAGGCCGTCTGAGCCAGCCAGGTTTTCTTTACTTAATCGCTATAGTATATGCCGTTTGATGTTGCACGACATAAGATATAGCGAAAAGGGAAAGGAGGTTAGCCTATGTTTCGTGTCGGAGATATTGTAGCTAGACTCTCTCATCAGCAAGATATTTATTTTCATATTGTGAATATTAACATTAGCAATAATGGGGAGCGTTCAGCAATGATTAAAGGGCTTAACTTAAGACTATTGGCGGATGCTCCGTTTACAGATCTCGTTCCGAAAAGTCCGGCAGAAATTATGAATTACGAACGGGAAGATAATAAGATGATCTATCAGAAGTTACACAGACTTACAAGTCAGAGAAAGGCTGAGCAAGATGATCTAAAGGAATATTTTGAGATACCCGGCAGGGTGCTGCAGCTGGACGGCGATCAAGATTATTTAAACCAATGTATTAGAACTTATCGGCAAATGGGAATTGAAGCCAGAGGAATTTGTAAAAGTGAGACCGAGCAGCCAAAAGTTATCCGCAAAATCCTGCAGGAAAACCCGACGGATATTTTGGTTTTAACAGGGCATGATGGCTTTCTGAGTGGGAAAAAGGATTTCCATAGTATGGACAGCTATCGGAGTTCCCGCTATTTTGTAGAGTCAGTCCTTGAGGCGCGACGATTTCAGCCTAACAGGGATAGTTTGGTGATTTTTGCCGGGGCCTGTCAATCAAACTACGAGGCTATCCTGGCAGCAGGCGCCAATTTTGCCTCATCTCCTAAGCGTATGCTGATTCATGCTTTTGACCCGGTTTTTGTTGTGGAACGAATTGCTTTTACGCCTATGGATCAAATCGTCGCAGTCAAAGATATTTTAATGCATACGATCACGGGAACGGATGGGGTTGGCGGTGTGGAGACGCGAGGCCAGATGCGGCGGGGATACCCGAGAAGTCCCTATTAAAAATGTTTTGGGGACGGTCCTTTAGCACGTTAAGAGTGCTAAAAGGACTGCCCTCAAAATCCGGTTTATGGCTGGATGGTTACGGGTGTACCGATGACGACGTGTTGGTAAAGTGCCTCGGCGTCGTGGTTATGCATGCGGATACATCCTTTGGATATGGCTTGCCCGATACTGGAGGGGCTATTCGTTCCATGGATTCCGTAAGTTGGAAGAGAAAGTCCCATCCAGCGGCTGCCAAAAACTCCACCGGGGTGAAGGTGTTTTGCTGCAATATAGTAATGACCATGGGGTGTAGGGGTTGCTTTTTTGCCGACAGCAATCGGATAACGCCTGATCAGGCGGTTTCCTTCATAAAGCTCAAGTTGACGGCGGCTGGTATAAATAACAATAGAAGAATCGGACATGGATCTAACATCCTCCTTTCTGATTACATTTCATTTAAAGGGTATATCACATGGTATGTATGGGATTCTTGAATGTTCGTTGCATAATTGAACCCTCTTTAGGCGGAAACTATAAGGAATGGAGGGATTCATTTGACAGAACATGTGGAAGGCAAACTGCTTATTATTGGCGGTGCAGAGGATAAAAAAGGGGAGTGCAGGGTCCTAAAACGCTTTGTGCAGGAGGCGGGTGGAAAAGAGAGCCGAATCACGGTTTTGACAGCCGCAACAGAGCTCCCGCTTCAAGTGGGGAATGAATATCATTCTCTGTTTCTTAAATTAGGAGCACAAGAAGTGCAAGTCCTTGATGTGTCCGATCGCTTGCAGGCCAATAGAATAGGGATTGGGAAAGAATTTGAAAATTCAACGGGAGTTTTCTTTACCGGCGGAGACCAATTAAGAATTACCGGGCTTTTAGGTGGGACGATCTTGGGAAGCACTCTCCAACGGCTTTATGAGCGTGGAGTTATTATTGCCGGTACGAGTGCCGGGGCTTCTGTCATGTCGGATACAATGATTGTAGGTGGGGAAGCGGGGACGGCCAAAAAAAGTTCCTTGACGATGGCACCCGGATTGGGTTTTTTGCGTGCTGTGGTCATTGATCAGCACTTTGCCCAGCGCGGGCGAATTGGCCGGCTTTTGTCGGCAATATCTCATAATCCTTATGTTCTCGGTGTGGGGATTGATGAGGATACGGCAATTTTGGTGCAGGCGGATGCTAAGTTTTTGGTGGTAGGAAGTAATACGGTGACCGTCGTCGATGCATCCTCTTCTACTACGACCAACGTTTCAGAGACCGACCAGGGTCAGTCCTTGGTTTTGAGCCCGGTTTTAATGCACGTTCTATCCGACGGCTATGGTTTTGATTTGAAACGGAGAGAATCTCTGCTTTAAGCCTGCTGCCAAAAAGAAGAATACCAAATGGGAAAAAGGTTAAAACTATTGTAGTACGATCCATGCTATTGAAGGGAGAACAATAAAATAATGGAGATAAGAGAAATCCAAGCGGTCGAAGGGGCCAATGTTTATTGCCATAGGCCAATTATTCGAGCGATTGTTGATCTCCAAGAATGGACGGAGCGATTCAGCAATGAGTTAGGGGATTTTCGTTTTCGTCTTGTTAAAACTTTGCCATCTTTAGTTGAGCATTATTGTTCTAAAGGTAAACCCGGTGGATTCTTAGAGCGCTTGGAAGAAGGAACCTTAATTGGACATGTTATTGAACATGTAACTATTGAATTATTGACCCGGGCAGGGCAAACTGTTAAATACGGCAAAACTATGGCTATTCTTGAAGAGCCGGGTTGTTATGAGATTATTTTTACTTATGAAGTCAAAGAAGGGGCAATGGAAGGGTTTCGCCAAGGCTATGCTCTAGTTCAGGCTCTTCTGCAAGGGAGATCGTTTGATGTTTCAGAAGCAGTTGAGCAAATTAAACAAGTGCTGGATGAATATAAGCTTGGGGTTTCTACTCAAGTCATAGTAAATGCTTGTCAGGAGCGGGGAATTCCCGTCTATCGTCTCAATGAGGGCAGCTTGCTGCAGTTAGGATACGGCAAAAATCAACGGCGGATTCAGGCTACAATAACCGATGTAACCTCGAGTATAGGCGTAGACATTGCCTGTGATAAAGAATTGACGAAAAAACTCTTAAATGAGGGGGGAATTCCCGTTCCCTGGGGAGTTATCGTTAAAACGGAAGAAGAAGCGGTGCAGGCCTTCCTGGAGATGAATACCACCGTAGTGATCAAGCCTTTGCGGGGGAATCAAGGAAAAGGGGTTACTTTGCAGCTTTCCAATGTCGGCGAAGTCAGGGCAGCGTTTAAGGTTGCTCAAGCCTATGGAGAATGGGTTATTATTGAGGAATATATTTCCGGTCAGCATTATCGTCTGGTTGTAGTCGGTGATCGTTTGGTTGCGGCGGCACAGAGGGTTCCCGCTCATGTCATTGGCGATGGTTTATCGACCATTGCCGAGCTGGTGGACAAGGCAAACAGTGATCCTCAGCGTGGGGAGGATCATGAGAAGGCCTTGTCTAAAATAAAAATTGATCCTGTGGTTCTGTTGACGCTTTCGCAAAAGCAGCTGACTATGTCCTCCGTTCCCGGACCTGGAGAGATTGTTTATCTGCGGGATAGCGCCAATCTAAGTACAGGAGGAATAGCTCTCGATGTAACGGATCGAATTCATCCTGACAATGCTGAATTAGCCGTGTATGCCACTAAACTGATTGGCTTGGATGTTTCCGGCGTTGACTTTGTGATAGAAGACATTGAGTCGTCTTACCGGGAAAAAAATGGACATATTATTGAAATCAACGCTGCGCCGGGAATTCGCATGCACCATTTTCCAAGTGTGGGTCAAGCACGGGACGTTGGCAAAGCCATCCTTGAACAAGTAATTCCCACAGGAAATGGCAGAATTCCCATTGTGGCGATTACGGGCACGAACGGCAAGACCACTACGACGCGTATGATCAGCAAAATGCTGTGTGACCAACAGCTTCATGTAGGTATGGCCTCCACAGATGGGATTTATCTTAAGCAAAAACTATGGATTAAAGGAGATATGACAGGACCTGAGAGCGCAAAAATTGTTTTAAGACATCCTGATGTTCAGGTGGCTGTTTTAGAGACTGCCCGGGGCGGAATCCTGCGGGCGGGTTTAGGGTATGATTATGCCGATGTAGCAGTGATCACAAATGTTTCTACAGACCATCTTGGCCAGTATGGCATTGAGACCCTTGACGATGTGGCGCATGTCAAAAGTCTGGTTGCAGAGATGGTCAAGCCGCATAGTTATGTCGTCTTAAACGCGGATGACCCTAAGGTTGTTGCCATGGCTAAACGAACTCAAGGACGAGTGATTTTTTTCAGCACCGAAAATGACAACATTCATATTCGCAAGCACTTGGGGTTAGGTGGAACGGCGGTTTTTGTTCTGCGTGGCATGATTTTGCTCTGTCAAGGTTCGGAAAGCTTTCGAATTTGTTCCGTAAAACAGATTCCGGTAACTTGGAATGGCAAGGCCAAACATAACATCCAAAATTCCTTGGCGGCGGTTGCGGCAGGATGGGCTTTGGGTTTAACGGCTCCGGCCATAAGAAATTCTCTCCAGGGCTTTTCTTCAGATGCTAAGAATAACCGAGGACGTTTAAATCTTTATGAGCTTGACGGTGTTCGAGTGTTTGTCGATTATGGACATAACGCCGCGGGGATTCAAGAAGTGGCTAAAACTCTCCGGCATTTTAAAAGCAATTCTCTGGTAGGGTGCATAACGGTTCCGGGAGACCGTCCGGATGAACTGGTTCGGGAAGTGGGTAAAGTTGCGGCTCTGGGATTTAACCGCCTTGTTATTCGCGAGGACAGGGATTTACGGGGGCGCGAACCGGGTGAAATAGCTCGTCTTCTTTATGAGGAAGCGGTACGCTGCGGGATGGAAAAAAACAAGATCATGATCGTCCTTCCGGAGATTGAGGCCTTTCGCCAAGGTTTGGAGAGCTGCAGGCCCGGAGATACCTTTGTTATGTTTTATGAACACATAGAGCCGATCGAAGAAGAAATTCAGCGCAGGCTGGCGGCGCAGCAGGAAATCTCCGGTAAACTCACGGCAAAGGAATGGGCGGTTGGCGGAGAATACTAGAGTTCAAAGAAAAGCATCTTCAGAAAATGGGGCGAGGGACTACCTTCGTTCCTTTTGTTTTAGGATTTGCCGGGAGAAGTGCTGGAATCCCTCTTAAAAATATGTATAATAAAAGGAAATGTATTCATAACGTTCGGAGATGGTTCTGCCAATGAAACAAACATTTCTTACAACGTTCGCCTATGCCAAGATTAATTTTGCTTTAGCGATTTTGGGAATTAGGGAGGACGGATATCATGAGCTCCAAAGTGTGATGCAATCAATCGCTTTGCATGATGTTGTTGGGGTGAGGCGCACTGAGGAAGCAGTGATTTGCAACTGTGGAGCTTTAAGTGGCCAAAGGAACCTGGCTTTTATTGCCGCTGAATTATTTTTTAAAGAGCTGGGTCTATCCGGAGGAGCAGAGATTGAGATTGAGAAACATATTCCGCTTCAGGCAGGTCTGGCAGGAGGCAGCAGCGATGCCGCAGCGACCCTCCGTTTATTAAATCAACTTTACGATACCCCCTTGAGCGGGGAAGAGCTGACAACGCTTGCCGGAAAATGCGGCGCAGATGTGGCTTTCTGTCTTAAGGGCGGAACTATGTGGGCTACCGGTCGGGGAGAATATTTGGATTTATTGCCCAATAATTTGGAAATGGACCTGGTTTTGGTCAAACCGGCGGCAGGCGTCAATACGCGTGAAGCTTATCGACAGTTTGATAAGTATGGGGAAAAGGGATATATTTCCAAAGAGGCTTGGGAAACAGCTTTAAGGGAGGCGTCGCCGCAGCACATCGCCGGCTTGCTTTATAATGACTTGGAGATTGCTTCTATGACGATGGTGCCGGAGATTTCCAATCTTAAGCAATACCTTTTGGACGAAGCCTGTTATGGAGCTTTAATGTCAGGCAGCGGTTCGTGCGTTTTTGGCATTGCTCAGAGCAGAGATCATGCCTGCAAGGTCTCAGAACAACTGAAAAAGAAAGGCTGCGCCAATGTTTGGGTTACTAAAACAGTTGGGCATATGTGAGTTTAATGAAAGGAGATACATCAATGGAAAAACGATTAATGCCGGTTATACTTGATGGCTATAAACCGCTAAGGGAGATTGTCTTTGAGTCTATGCGCGAGGCTATCCTCAGCGGGGTGCTTGAGCCCGGGGAACGTTTAATGGAAATTCAATTGGCGGAAGAAATGGGGGTTAGCCGGACTCCGGTACGTGAAGCTATTCGGAAGCTGGAGCTGGAAAACTTCGTAGTCATGATTCCGCGCAAGGGTGCTTACGTTGCCGGTGTTTCCCTGAAGGATGTGGCGGACGTTTTTGAGATTCGCTCGGCTTTAGAAGGTTTGGCCGCGGGTCTCGCCGCGGAACGTGTCACGGATGAAGAGCTGGAACAAATGGAGCAGGCTCTATTTTACCGGGCCAATGAGGGTGAAATGGACTTAGAGCAAATTGTCAAGTCCGATACGGATTTCCATGCTCTCGTTTATAAAGCGAGCCGCAACGATCGTTTGATTCAGATCCTGGCGAATTTGCGCGAACAGATCCAGCGCTTTCGCTCCACGTCCCTGGCTGTTCCCGGACGGAACAAGGATGCTATTGAAGAACACCGCATGATCGTTGAGGCTTTAAGAAATCACAACAGTGAGGAGGCACAATCATTAGCGATGGCCCATATTGTGACCGCTGAGAATGTTATGTTTGAGACGCTAAGAATGAAGAATGATCCCAACAAGGCGGATTAATGATTGTGGAAAAGATGAAACGAGCAGAGCGAATGGTAGCCATCACTCAAATGTTGATGTCAAATCCCAATGTCCTGACTCCACTGACCTTATTTGCCGAACGGTTCGGTACGGCAAAATCGACAATTAGTGAAGATTTGATGGCGGTCAAGGGGAGTTTGCTGCTTTCCGGCCAGGGGCGACTGGAGACTATTTCCGGAGCAGCAGGCGGAGTACGTTATATCCCTGAAATCTCCCAAGAAGAAGCAACCCGGTTTCTGAGTAAGTTAGCGGAACGTCTTAGTGAGAAGGGGCGTATTTTAGCGGGTGGTTTCTTGTATATGACGGATTTATTGTATGACCCCTCCATACTTCGGCCCCTCGGCCTCATTTTTGCGAGTGCTTTCAGGAAAGAAGAGCCTGAGGTGGTTGTCACGATAGAAACCAAGGGAATTCCCCTGGCTCTGGTGACTGCCGAAGCTCTTGGCTTGCCCATGGTAGTTATACGTACGGGCAATAAGGTTACCGAGGGTTCTTCCGTGAGCATCAATTACGTTTCAGGTTCTTCGCGGCGTATCCAAACCATGTCACTTTCGCGCAGAGCTTTGGATTCAAAACGCAGGGTTCTGGTTATCGATGATTTTATGAAAGCAGGAGGAACTGCTTTAGGGATCAAGAATTTAATGGCGGAATTTGAGGCGGATGTTGTAGGCACAGGGGTATTGGTTGAAGCTCAGCTAACCTTGGAGCCTAAACTTGTGGAAGGATATTTGTCCCTTTTGCAGCTGCGTGAACTCGATTTGAGCGGCGGGAGGTCGTCCGTTGTTCCCGATGCTTTGTTTTTAAAAAGGTTATAAAAGAATTATCCAACCAAGTCAAAATTTTCCCGAATCCCAGGCAGGATTTTTTTACCATGCAGAGAATATCATTATGGACAGACCTGGAAAGCAAAGGAAGGGTGGTGATTCATAATGAATATTACTGATGTGCGGGTTCGGAAGATTAACACGGAAGGAAAGATGAAGGCAGTGGTTTCTGTGACCTTTGATAATGCCTTTGTTGTGCATGATGTCAAAGTTGTTGAAGGCATGAATGGTATTTTTGTTGCTATGCCTAGCCGGAAGACACCTGAGGGAGAATTTCGTGATATCGCTCACCCTATTTCTGCTGCGGCACGGGAAGTCATCCAAACAGCTGTTTTAAAGGCGTATCAAGAAGCCATGTAATTTGCTAATCTTAAAGGAGACCTTGCAAGGGTCTCCTTTTTTTACCCTTGAAAAGGATAACTTTGTTAATACTTTCTGACAGCCTTCAGGGACACTTGGCCAAGCAAGTTTTCTTTTAGATATTATCCTTGTACTAAAAAAGGATTTTGGGCATATTTGACGAATAAAGAACTTTTGGGATGTAAAAATAAGTACAGGTTAAACTAAACTGGAGGCGAAGAAAACTATGCCTAATTTGGTAGCGGTGATCATGGCTGCCGGAAAAGGGACAAGAATGCAATCGAAGTTGCCGAAGGTCATGCATTCACTAGCCGGGAAACCGCTCATTGAACATGTCTTGGACGTGGCCAACCAAGTTGGGATTGAACGACCGTTAGTGATTGTCGGGCATGGCCGTGAGGTTGTCGCGGCCAGAATTCACGAACGCGCTGAGATAGTGGTTCAAGCAGAGCAGCTGGGTACAGGACATGCTGTTATGCAAGTTCTGCCTTATCTTGAAAATGCGGGAACGGTACTTGTCCTAAGCGGAGATCAGCCGTTACTTAAAACTGAATCGCTGCAAGCCCTCATAAAAATGCACGAAGACCGGGAAGCCTGTGCTACCGTATTGACGGCCTATATGAATCAACCGTTTGGGTATGGCCGCATTCTTAAAGACGGGGAACGTCTGGTCAGGATCGTTGAAGAAAAAGATGCTACACCGGAAGAGCGGGAAGTGAAGGAAATTAACACCGGGACGTACTGCTTTAAGGGGCCGGCGCTTAAGGATGCTCTAAGGAAAATTACTCCCCAAAATGCTCAAGGAGAGTATTATCTGACTGAAATCTTTGATATTTTTCTTAAGCAGGGGGAACGGATGCTGACGTATTGCACGGGAGATTCTCATGAAGCCCTGGGAATAAATAGCCGAAGTCAGCTGGCAGAGGCTGAAGGGATTTTTCGCGGGCGTATTCTTGAGCGTTGGATGGCGGACGGAGTTACAATTGTTGACCCTGCTTCAACGTTCATTGACGCTGGAGTAGAACTGGCGCAAGATGTCACGATCTTGCCTTTCACCCGACTTCTGGGAAAAACTCGCATAAAAGAAGATGCCGTTATCGGGCCTCAAACGAGTTTGGAAAATTGCAACGTAGGGTGTTCATCTGAAGTAACTTATACCGTAGGGAAAGATGCGGATATTGGAGACCGTTGTCATATTGGACCTTTTGCTTATTTGAGACCGGGAACCCGTCTGGAGGAGAACGTAAAAGTCGGTGACTTTGTAGAGATTAAGAACAGCAGGATTGAAACAGGGGCCAAGGTTCCCCACCTAAGTTATATCGGGGATGCCCATGTCGGAAAGTCTGCAAATATCGGTGCAGGGACTATCACCTGTAATTATGACGGTATCAATAAACATCCGACGAAAATTGGGGACTATAGTTTCATAGGCAGCAATACAAATTTAGTGGCTCCCGTAGAAATAGGAGACCATGCTGTGACAGGCGCAGGCTCGACAATTACCAAAAACGTACCTGCAAATGCTTTGGCGGTCGAACGGAGTCAACAAATTGTAAAAGAACATTGGCACCGCGAAACGAGAAATAGGGGGCAAAAATAGGCATGGCAGCGAAAGAATTTAAGATTTTCTGTGGAAATGCCAATCGTCCATTGGCTCAGGAAATTGTGGATTATCTGGGAGTCCCGCTTGGAGAGGCTAAAATTAAACGTTTCCAAGACGGAGAAATCTCAATTGCCATTGATGAAAGTGTTCGGGGCTCGGATATTTACGTAGTTCAACCGACTTGTTATCCTACAAATGACAACATTATGGAGTTGCTCATTTTGATTGATGCCATGCGTCGAGCCTCGGCACGTCGGATTACCGCCGTAATGCCCTACTATGGCTATGCCCGGCAAGAACGCAAGTCAAAGGCCCGTGACCCAATTACTGCAAAATTAATGGCTAATCTTATAGCAACCGCGGGAGCGGATCGCGTCGTGACAATGGATTTGCATGCCCCAGCAATCCAGGGCTTTTTCGATATACCCCTCGATCATTTGCCGGGTGTTCCGATCCTGGCCGAGTATTTCCGCGAAAAGGGTCTGGGAAATCTCTGCGTAGTTTCCCCGGATTTAGGGGGGGTTACGCGAGCCCGCAATCTTGCGGAGCGAATCGGTGCTTCCATTGCTATTATTGATAAACGCCGGCCGGAACCCAATGTCTCGGAAATAATGAATGTTATAGGGGACTTAAAAGGCAAAACGGTGATTATGATTGACGACATCATTGATACTGCCGGGACGATTACTCAAGGTGCTTATGCTCTGATGGAGCGGGGAGCTAAAGAAGTGTACGCCTGTTGCACCCATGCTGTTTTATCGGGGCCGGCCATTGAGCGTCTGGAAAACTCAGTCATCCAAGAACTTGTGGTCACGAACACAATTCCTTTAGGCAAGGAAAAAACACTCCCTCGCATTAGGGTATTGTCTGTGGCCCCTCTTCTCGGTGAAGCAATCGTCCGTATTCACGAAGATCTTTCCGTTAGTAAACTTTTCAGTTAATGAGACCCCTGGGGTATTACCCCAGGGGTTCTTTGGTTTGAGGGTTTTCAGGAGGACTTTGTTCATCGGGATTTTCTTCATCGCTGGGGATGGCTTGAAGTTCGCTTAAGGCAATAGGCTGTTTTTCTTCGGAAGACTCTGCCTCATTAGCGAGCTTCTGCTTTTTAAAATAGCTGCTGAGGGTATGAGTGGTTTCTGAAGCGAGATGTGACGTTGAGTGTAAAAAATTCTTGAACGATTCGCTGATCCCTTTATCTGCAACAGTTAAGGCACTTTCGCTTCCTTTTTGAGTTACAATAACGTCATGCCCAATAGTTGTGATATACTCCGCAGGCATCCAGGCTTTTCCGCTTAAAAAACCGTCGAGCTTCCCGGAAGAAATTTCGATCTGGGTTATTTTTCCCGATCCTGGGTCGACATAATATTCGTCCGCAATTCCCAGAGTTTTCCCGCTTTCAGTGATCATTTTAGTACCGATGATTGTTAACTTGTCTTTGACTAATTCCAAGAGCTCGGGAAGGTTGGAGGTCTTTTCCACATGGGACTCTTTGTCAATGGTGATGGCGTCGTCACCGACACTAACAACCTTGGTATAAGGTATAATGCGCTGATCCTTAAAAAACCCTTTGGGGTCTACGATAATTGCCGCGAGAGATTTTGTGCCGGCATCAAGGATTAAATTTTTTACATAACCTATTTGCTGCCCTTCTTGAAGAGAGACAATGGGGAGAGATAAAAATTTTCGACTTGGTTTCATAGGTTCACCCCCTTATGGTGATGATTATTCGTTGCTTATCCATATGAATGTATTCAGAATATGGAATGAATATGCTTGGGAGGGTATTTAGAATGAAGGTTATTGTCGGGCTAGGCAATCCGGGACCTCAATATGCTGAGACCCGCCATAATATTGGCTTTCTGTTGATAGACGGTCTGGCAGAGGCCCTGGGGTTGCAATTCCGAACTAAATTTCAAGGTTTATGGACAGAAGGAATGGTGCAAGGAGAACGTCTTTTGTTTTTGAAGCCCCAGACTTTTATGAATTTAAGTGGCCGTTCTGTAAAAGAACTTGTTCATTTCTACAAAATCCCAACTGAAGATGTTTTAGTAGTACAGGATGATATGGATTTGCCCTTGGGCAAACTGCGCTTGCGTAGCCAGGGGAGTGCCGGAGGGCACAATGGAATACGGTCAATTTTAACGGAGCTGGGGACAGAACAGTTTTGGCGGCTTAAACTAGGTGTGGGGCGGCCGCCGAAAGAGTGGGACCCGGCCCAGTACGTTCTTTCATCCTTTGCCGAAAGTGAGCTGCCAACAGTCGAAGATTTATTAGAGCGGGCTTATAAAGTGGCGAATCTCTGGCTTAAAGGAGAAACGGAGCGGGCTATGAATTTGTACCATCGCTAAATGAGTATAACCTCTCGCCCTAGAGGCAATTCTACTTCTAGGGAGGTGATTTAGGGATGAGAGTTGTTAAAGTGTGTCGGGCCTGTGACAGAATCATCGGTGAGATTGAGCTTGATGACTTGACCAACGCGAACTCGGACCCTATAATGGATATCGTTGGAAATGTTTCCTATACGCTTTGTCCGGGTTGTCTGAATGATATGGAAACAGAGCCGAAAGGTGTTTTCCATTAAGGAGATTCTAAACCTTGGGTTTGGGGCGGATGATTGAGTTTGGTTTAAAATGGGCATGCCGGTGAACGCCATGCCCTTTAATCAGTATGAGGAGTAGGCAAGTGGGGGTCCCGTCATGGACGTTCATCTTTTTTTGCCGCCCGAAAGGATGAGTGTTTTTTGAATACAATCAGTGATTACCTTCGACAGGGATTGGACGTTCGAGAAATCGAGCAGTCGCTTGAACGTAGGGAATGGCCGCAAATGATTTATGATTTAACAGGTGGTCAAAAGGCAGCGCTCATTTCCCAGTTGTTAGAGAAATCGAGACCCGGATTGATACTGACCTATTCTGAGGAACAGGCTCAAAAGTGGACTGAGGATTTAAAGACGTGGTGTCCTCGGAGGACTATCTTGCATTTGCCGGCTACAGAATGGCTGCCCTTTGAAGTCTTAGGAAAGAGCAGAGAAACGACAGCGGAACGAATTCGTGTTTTGAATCGCTTAGCTTTAGATCAGAATTGTACCGTGGTTGCCTCCGTTCTGGCAGTTGAACGGCGCGTTTTTCCGCTTCAACGCTGGAAAGATTATACGCTTGTGTTGGAAACGGGAAAAGCGTATGTCTTAACAGACATTCTTTTGACCTTAACAACCGGAGGATATGAACGTGTCGAGACAGTTGAAGGAAAGGGTCAGTTTGCGCTGAGAGGAGGAATATTAGATATCGCTCCTCTGGATGGTGAGGCTGTGCGGATTGAATTTTTTGATGACGAGGTTGACTCCATCCGTACGTTTGATCTTGAAACCCAGAAATCAATTTTAGCGCAGGAGAGAGTCTTGATCTCGCCGGCTATGGAATACGTGATAACCAAGGAGGAGCTCCAGCAGCTTCGCTTCACAATCCGCTCGGAAGCCCGTAAAGCGACAGGCCGGCTGCAAAGAGCCGGGAGAGCAGATTCGGCGGAACGTTTGCATAATAAAGTTATTTTTCTGGAGGAAGGTCTGGCACAAGGAATTCTCGACGAAAATGTTTACCCTTTTTTGAGTTTGGTTAATATGCCTCTCGTTCCATTTTTCTCATATTTAGCGGAAAATCATTTTCTTATTTTAGATGAGCCGATGCGTTTGAAAGAACAGCTTGAGTTTCAAGCCAATGAGCGATTATTGGAATTCACTCAGCAGTTAGAACAGGGCGAGGGATTTGTCCATCCTGAGACTCAGTTTATAAGGTATGAGGATTTATTAATGCACGGGTTGAAGCATCCTTTAATGGGGCTCTCAACTTTGCTGAGACAAGCTCCCGGAATCACCCCCAAGCGGGTTTTCAACTTGAATGCCCGCTCTTTGACGGGATTCATGGGAAAGACAAGCAAGTTAGTTGACGAAATCGAACATCTTAAAAACGCAGGAAATATCGTCGCCCTTTTCGTCGGGGATGAGGAACATACGGATCGTTTAATCCAGGGGTTGAAGGACCGCGGGGTTGGCGCCAATCGCAAAAAGCTCGAAGATCCTGTTGAAGAGGGACATGTCTATGTGTATCCTTATTCTTTAGATCAAGGATTTGAATTGCCTCTCGGAAAACTTGTCATCCTTACGGAAACTGAGATTTACAAACGAGAGAGTAAGGTAGCCGTCAAGAAACCGAGCTCTCCCTCAACCAAGAGTGTTTTTATTTCGGATCTTAAGCCGGGTGACTATGTCGTCCATGTCCATCATGGGATTGGACAATTTGTCGGGATTGAACGGCTGGAGGTTGGGGGAATAGCCAAAGACTACTTTGGAATTCGCTATGCCGGTGAAGACCGCTTATACGTGCCTTTGGACCAACTCCATCTCCTGCAAAAATATTTGGGAAGTGCTGCGGAAACTTTGCCCAAACTGTATAAGCTCGGAGGGACAGATTGGCATAAGGTTAAGAGCAGAACCCGTTCCGCCGTTAAGGAGATGGCGTTTGATCTTCTGAAACTCTATGCTCAGCGTGAGGCCATTAAAGGGCATGCCTTTTCTCCGGACAACGTTTGGCAAATCGAATTTGAAGAGAAGTTCCCCTACGTTGAGACTCAGGATCAACTTCAGTGTATCGTCGATGTCAAACGGGACATGATGCTTCCTCGTCCCATGGACCGCTTGCTTTGCGGGGATGTGGGGTATGGAAAAACGGAAGTTGCTCTTAGAGCGGTCTTTAAGTCGGTTATGGACAGCAAACAGGTGGCCTTCTTAGTTCCGACGACTATTTTGGCTCAACAGCATTTCAACACCCTGCGCGAACGATTTACAGGTTATCCGATAACCATTGATATGTTGAGCCGATTCCGTTCGCCTAAGGAACAAAAGGAAATCATCCAGGGTCTTAAAGAAGGCAGGATTGATGTTATTGTAGGTACCCACCGTATTCTGGCTGAAGCCGTTAAATTTAAAGATTTAGGATTACTGATCATCGATGAGGAGCAGCGCTTTGGAGTTGCCCATAAAGAAAAGCTCAAGACTTTGAAAGGAAATGTTGATGTTCTGACGTTGTCAGCGACCCCCATTCCCAGAACTCTGCATATGTCTTTGGTGGGAGTTCGGGATATGAGCGTGATAGAGACTCCGCCGGAAGGAAGATATCCGGTTCAAACCTATGTTACGGAATTTCGTCCCGATGTGGTTAGAGATGCCATACGCCGCGAAATTCAACGCGGAGGCCAAGTGTTTTATGTCCATAATCGCATTGAGGATATGGACAAAGTCACGAATTTCTTAAGCCAACTGGTTCCTGAGGCGCGTTTGGGAGTGGCTCACGGGCAGATGCGTGAAACTATGCTGGAACGCGTCATGCTTGATTTTCTGGAACAAGAGACAGATGTCTTAATATCTACAACGATTATTGAGACAGGCTTGGATATGCCGAATGTCAACACTCTGATTATCGATGAAGCGGATAGAATGGGCTTATCTCAGCTTTATCAATTGCGCGGTCGGGTGGGGCGGTCTAATCGCAAAGCCTTTGCCTATCTGTTATATAAGCCGCAAAAGGTTCTTACGGAAGTTGCCGAAAAACGCTTGGCTGCCATTCGCGAATTTACGGAATTTGGCGCGGGCTTTAAAATTGCTATGCGGGATTTGGAAATTCGTGGCGCGGGAAATTTAATCGGTGCTCAGCAGCACGGACATTTAGCAGCCGTTGGCTTCGAACTTTACAGCCAGATGCTCAAAGAGGCTGTTCAGGAATTGCGGGGAGAGAAGGTTGAGGAGGTCGAAGAGCCCAGTATAGAGCTTCAAGTGGATGCCTTCTTGCCGGATTCTTACGTGGCGGATAAGCAGACTAAGGCTTCTTTGTACCAACGCTTAGCAATGGTGGGGAATGAAGCGGGGCTTGAAGAGATGGTTGACGAATTAGTAGATCGCTTTGGAACTCCGCCCCGGGAAGTTGAACACCTCATTGAAATTATCAGGATCAAGTTGCTGGCCAGCTCAATTCATCTGGAATTAATCCGACAAGAAAAGCAAAATGTAAGCCTTCGTTTCGGAGCGGACCTTGGAATTAGCGGTGAGCGTTTAATGGCCGTAGCGTCTGCCTCTCCCCTGCCTTTATCTTTTAAAACCATGCCTAACGGGAATTTGGAATGCAGGATTCGTGTCCGAACCCTTGATCAAGAAGAAGTAATTGGGGCAGTAAGACGCGTGCTTGTTATTTTTGGTAATATTGCTTCGCGGACAACTCCTTGATATACTGGACTAAGGTGAATTGAAAGGGTGTGTCATAATGAAAAAGTCCCGGATAGGGATATTAATGGGCGTTCTTATGCTAATGCTTGTAACCATGGGCTGTTCCTCGCTGGTGGATGGCAAATGGGCGGCTAAGGTCAATGGAGACTCAATATTAATCAAGGATTATGATGATCGTGTGACGGCGGCCCAAAAACTCTATGAGACTCAGGGGATGAAGTTTGACACGGATCAAGGTAAGCAAGCTCTGACCCAGCTCAAAAGCCAAATACTTGACCGCATGATTGAAGGCAAGCTTCTGGCCCAAGAGGTTAAGAACCTTAAGCTGAAAACGGATGATGCTTCTATAAAATCTCAGGAAGATGCTGTCAAGAAAAATATGGGTACGGATACCCAGTTCCAAAATACTCTAAGCCAACAAGGGATGACAGAACCGGAATTAAAGAATTTTTTAGCCGTCTATACGAAAGAAACCCAAGATGTCAAACAACCTTCAGACAGTGAGGTTAAGGCATACTTTGACAAAAACAAAGCCAACTACGGTCAGCCTGAAAGTGTCACTGCCCATCATATACTGCTTAAAACGGAAGACGAAGCTAAGGCGGTCATTGCCCAGCTTCAAACCGCAGAGAAAAATAAACAAGAAATTCTTCCCTTGTTTGAACAAATTGCCAAAGAAAAATCGATCGAACCGGGAGCAAAAGATTCCGGCGGAGATTTGGGCACGTTTACCAAAGGGAAAATGGTCCAGGAATTTGAAACTGCTGCCTTTGCCCAAAAAGTGGGGACCTTTTCAACAACTCCGGTGAAGACGCAGTTTGGATACCATGTCATTTACGTTCAGGCACACACGCCTGCCAGCACACCGGATTTTGAAAGTGTAAAGGCCCAGGTAGCCCAGGATGCTCTTAATGATGCCAAAGATGCCAAGTTTCAGACCTATTTTGACAATTTGCGTAAAAACGCTAAGATTGAGTATGCTAAAGCCTATCAGCCCGCAAGTTAATTGTTAATTTCCAAGAAGGCAAAATTTATTGCCTTCTTTTGTTTTGCCTTGGAAAATAATGAATAATTGGCAATCTCTAGATATATACTATCATTGATTTAAATAGCAAGAGAAAAGGATGTAATGAGTTTTCGGGAACAAAGGAGGAATGTGCGCCTATGAAAGCAACAGGTATTGTGAGAAGAATTGATGACCTTGGTCGTGTCGTTATTCCGAAGGAAATTCGTCGGACTCTTCGTATCCGGGAAGGAGATCCGTTAGAGATTTTTGTAGATCGCGAAGGGGAGGTTATACTTAAGAAATATTCTCCCATTCGAGAGTTGGGGGAATTCGCCAAAGAATATGCTGATTCGCTTTTTGAAGCTACAGGTCATATAACCTGCATCTCGGATCGGGATACAATCATAGCCGTTGCTGGAGCTTCGAAGAAGGAATATTTAAATAAGCCCATAGGGCACTCCGTGGAACAGGCTATGGAAGAACGGAGAACGATTCAAATCGGGATTAACGGTACCGGTGAGAACAATTTGCCGAAAAGCAGTGACAATGACGAAGAGGATAAAGCGAAAACCACCTGTGAGGTCATTGCACCGATAATTTCTCAAGGAGATCCTATCGGTGCCGTTATGATCATTTCTAAAGAGCCTACGGTGAAAATGGGGGACTTGGAGGTCAAGCTGGTCGAGACTGCGGCTGTATTCTTAGCCAAACAGATGGAACAATAGGGTTAGCCCCGATGCCTCCGGCAGGTCATAAACGTTGGTTGGTTCATACTTTCTGGCAAATGAAATAAAGCGGTACTCCCGCTTTATTTTACTTTATGCTAAACTAGCTTAAGGAGGTGAAAAAATGTCCTCGTGTCTTCATGTTATCGGACTAGGTCCCTCGGGGCTTGAACAACTAACTGTGGGAAACTACCGGCGTCTCTGTAAAGCTAAGAGAGTCTTTGTGAGAACATCTCAGCATCCCTGTGTTCAAGAATTGATTGCCGAAGGGGTTCAGGTAGAATCATTTGATGAGGTCTATAGCACAAAGTCTTCTTTCGAAGAAGTGTATCAGCAAATTGTGGAACACTTGAGAACAGAGCTGCTGAAGAGTTCAGAAGTCGTTTATGCTGTTCCAGGGCACCCTATGGTTGCGGAAAAGACAATTCAACTTATCTGTGAAAAATTGGAGCAGGACTATGAGGTGATCGTCCATCCGGCCATGAGTTTTGTGGATGAGATTTTCCGAGTACTAAAATTTGACCCGATTGAGGGAGTGCTTATCCGCAATTATGACGCTCTCCGAAACGCAGAATTATCCGGGCTGGAGTGGCTGATTATTCCCCAGGTTTATAATCAATTAATTGCTTCCGAAGTTAAGCTTGACCTGATGACTTCATATCCTGATGATGCGGATGTGTTTGTGGTTCAAGCCCTGGGTACCTCAGATGAGCGGGTGGACAAGCTGCCGCTTTATGAGATGGATCACGGTACTTTTGATCATCTCTCAACCATTGTTCTTCCGCCGTGTTCCGAGGTTATCTCTTGGTCAAAGTTGGTTCAGGTGATGGCCGTATTGCGTTCTCCGGATGGGTGTGCCTGGGACCGTGAGCAGACACATCAGACATTGAAGCCTTGTTTGATCGAAGAAAGCTATGAAGTATTAGAAGCAATCGAGAAACAAGATATGTATAATTTGTGTGAAGAGTTGGGAGACTTATTATTACAAGTTGTATTTCATGCTCAAATCGCTGCGGAGGATGGAGAATTTCAAAGTCAGGATGTTTTGCAAGGGATTATCCAAAAGCTGATTCGCAGGCATCCCCACGTTTTTGGGGAGGAAAAGGCCGAAACGGCAGATGATGTGATTCAGGCCTGGGATAAGATCAAGCAAAAGGAGAAAGCTGACAGAAGCGAGGACAGAGCCTTTTTTAACGATCCTAGGGAGTTGCCGGCTCTTATGTTGGCTTCGTCAACACAACGCAAAGCGGCTGGAGTAGGGTTCGACTGGGCTGATGTTGAAGGGCCTTACCGCAAGGTTCAGGAAGAACTGCTCGAATTACAGGCTGCCACAAAGACTGGGGTAGGCATTCGTGAGGAATTAGGGGATTTGTTGTTCGCGGTTGTCAACGTATCAAGATTTCTTAAACTGGATGCCGAAGAAGCTCTAAGGGACGCTGTACATAAGTTCCAAGTACGTTTTCTCAAAATGGTGGAACTAAGCCGCGAGGGAGGTCGAGAGTTCGCAAGACTATCACTCCAGGAGATGGACGTGTTTTGGGAAATGGCAAAGTCTCAAGAAAAAGGTGGCAAATTCATGTAATATTAGCTGAATAAGCAGGAGATTGATTTTTTATCGCGAAATATAGTTTACGAGATAAGATCTGTTATTTAGGAGGGACTATTTTGAATAAGGCTGAGTTAGTTAGTGCAGTTGCTGAGAAGGCGGAAATGTCCAAGAAGGACGCAGAAAAGGCCGTAAGTGCCGTTTTCGCCACAATTGAAGAGTCCTTGGCACAAAATGAAAAGGTCCAATTGGTGGGCTTTGGTACGTTTGATGTCAAAGAGCGTGCCGAAAGAACGGGAAGAAACCCCCAAACGAAAGAAACAATTACAATTCCTGCCGCTAGAGTTCCGGGTTTCAAGGCAGGGAAAGCTCTAAAGGACGCAGTCCAAAAGTAAGGCTTTGGACTTTGTGAAAAGTCAGGTTCCGGGTTTTCTGGGACCTGATTTTTATACAAATTATCGTTCCAGCAGCCAAAAGGGAGGATTAGCGACAGTAAACTATGCGTATTGACAAGTACTTAAAGGTATCTCGTTTGATCAAACGACGCACAGTAGCCAAAGATGTCTGTGTGGGAGAGAAGATTAGCATCAATGGCCGAATTGTTAAGCCCTCAGCGGAAGTCAAAGTGGGGGACCGAATTATTCTGGAAATGGCGAACCGCATTGTCGAAGTAAAAGTCTTAGCAACACCTAATAGCATAAAGGCTAATGAAGCTCAAACCCTCTATGAATTAATTAGAGATGAACGAAAGACAGAGTCTGATTGAAAAGACTCTGTCTTTCGTTTTTAATGTCGGGAAGTACAATCTCGTTAATAGTTTTTGCAAGCTCCTCTCGTCTTCCTTGGTTTCAGGAAGATTAGGCAACTTTTCTTCATATTGGACTTTTCGAATGTCTAAAGAATAGGCTGCCTGAATAGGGTTTAAGAAGAATTATGTTTTGGAGGGATAGGGCATGGTGGACAAAGTTGGCAAAGGACATCGCCTTGTCATGGAAAACCGAGAAACGATTGCACTCACCGGGGTCCAAAAGGTTCAATCTTTTGATCCGAAGGAGATTATTCTCGAAACAGAACTTGGAATCCTAAGCATCAAGGGAGAACAGCTAGGGATTAAACAACTCAACCTTGAAGAAAGCATGGTCGACATCGAAGGATATGTGAGTGCGCTTATTTACCATCGCCGTGCAGGCGGGAGCTCTCGCCAGGGTTTAATGCAGCGAATTTTCCGTTAATATTAATAAAGCTTAAGTTAAAGAAAGGAGGAAGAACAATCTCAGAATTCGTAACATTTTTTTGGGTTATTGCCGCGGGAGTGATGGTTGGAATAGTCTTTGATTTTTTTCGAACGTTTAGACGCTGGCAAGGGTGGGGGCCGGTTGTAACGTTTGGCGGAGATATCCTCTTTTCGCTCATAGCAATGTTTATTTTGTATCGCCTTTTCGCCAGGGCCAATGCCCTTGCCTTTCGCTTTTATAATATCTGGGGCAGTTTGTTAGGCTTGATACTTTATCTGAAGTTTTTTAGCCGTTATTTAATACGATGTTATTTTGAGCTGTATCAATTGATTACAAATCTCTTAAAACTGTTTTATCGAGGGATTCTAATTCCCATACGGGGACTTGTCCTTCTGATGCGGCCGCCTTACGCAATTTTGCGCTGGTTGAGTTTACTTCTTTATCGCCTTGGAGAACATGTTGTCTATAGACCGATTTCCAGGCTGAAGGCTAGTGTAAAGGAATGGTTGAGACAACGCTGGCCGCCTAGGACCAATGGGTAAAATTTACAAAAGGGGTTGATTACCTTTGGGGGAGTAGCTATAATGATGTCATAACTGTTTGTAGAGTCTTTGTAGATAAATTGTCCATATTTTGTCCACAGAGTTATACACAGGTTGTGTATAACTACTGAGCAAGGGTGTGCCATAGTGCAAATTGAGATTAGAGGTTTGGAAAAACTCAGCTTCCGGGAACGTCAGGCAGTAATTCTTAAGGAAAGCGGAAAGTCTTTAGAAACCATCGCTAAGCAGCTTAAGCTGAGTACAAGCTCTGTAGCTACTTTGTTAAATCGTGCCAGAAGTAAAGGGTACGAGATTGTATGTATCATTCCAAGTGGAGAACTTGGTTTAGGGGGAGAGGAATGGGATGAAGAAATCTCATCAGAAGATTAAATCAAAACAGCGGTTAAGGTTTCGTCCCGGTGTCATCTTCGTTCTTGGTCTTGTGTTTGCAGGGGCTGGCAGTTCTGCTTGGCAGCTATGGAAGCTCCACGTCTCAGTTGAACAGCAGCTGGCTCAATTGAATCAAGAAAAAGAAACCCTATTGCAACAACAGAAGTCCTTGCATGAGGAAATTGCTCAACTTAATACGCCCAGCTATATTGAACAATTGGCCCGTGAACAGTTGGGACTTGTTAAGCATGGAGAAATTCTTATTTCTCCCAAGAATTAGTACGAGACAATGTCTTATTAAACCTTGACAGGCACGAAATTTACTGCATATAATATAACTATGTATAGATAGATCATCATCACAAGGAGGAGTTTACTTCGTATGGCCATTGACGTTGGCAGTATTGTTGAAGGAGTCGTGACTGGGATCACGAACTTTGGAGCATTTATCGAATTGCCGGATAGGGTAACCGGACTTGTACATATCTCAGAAGTTGCTGATGCCTATGTCAAGGATGTTCGAGATTATTTAAAGGAGCAGGATCATGTTAAGGTAAAGGTTATTCACGTCGATGAAAAGGGAAAGATCGGACTCTCTATTAAACAGGCAAATCCTACTGTTCGCAATACGAGCCGTGAACGTCGGGTTCCACCAACTGTCTCCTTTGAAGATAAATTGGCCAAGTTTATAAAAGACAGTGATGAGCGTCAAACAGAGTTCCGTCGGGCTACAGATTCTAAACGTGGAGGAAGAGGCTCAAGCAGATATTAAAAAAAACCGCCCTAAGGCGGTTTTTTTTATGCCCATTTTTTGAAAATGCCGGTACATTTAAAAGATCATAGGCTGATGACGGCGCCCTACAGAGATATAAAATGAATGGCGTCGAAAGTTGTTGCGCATAAATGACCTTACTAGACAAGCTTTGCTATCCTGTTAAGCTATAATGTTACCATAAAAAGGTAAGAGGTGATATTGTGGCTGAATGGGCAACGTTAAAAGCAGACCAAAGCCTGCGCAGCAGGGTTTCGATGGAGAATACGTTCTTTCCCCTGATATTAGGAGGTTTTTTAGCTCGGGGTACCATATTAGGTCTCCATCCTTTTGGAGTCGCTCTTGGAGCAGCTCTGATCTTAAATGGTGAACGCGGATTTTCTTTTGGCTTATTAGGGGTTGTCCTGGGAACGATTTCACTGGGCGTAAGATCGTTGAACGAATTATCCTTTGTAATTCAAGTAACTGTAATTTTAGCTGCTCTGTCTGTGTTTTTACCCTTTATTCGCAGGAAAAAGCATGAAGGAATTTATTTAGTAATCTTTACTGGACTGATGGTGGCAGTAGTCTCTTCTCTGGCCATCAGTTTGTCCGAGCCTGATCCCTATGCCTTTTTTTTGGTAGCTCTCCAAAGTATTTTGGCAGGGGGGGTTGGAATTATTATTTGGTTTGCTCTGGGGCATAAAGAGGCAATTTGGAAGGGAGAATTTCAACGTGAACAGGGGATAGCCTGGCTGCTGATTCTTATTGGGATCATTAGCGGGCTTCAAGGTGTCCAAATAAGGGAGATAAACTTTTCGATCGTCCTGTTGAGCTTTTTCACCCTCTTTGTATCTGAACGATATGGAGCCGGTACTTCGGCAGGAGTAGGGGCAATTCTTGGCTTTTTACCTCAGTTAGCCATAAACAACGAAAACCTAATGGCAGCTGGTATTTATGGACTCGCAGGCTTTTGTACCGGCGCTTTTCGTCGTTTGGGGAAAATAGGTATTGGAACCGCTTTTATAGCCGTGATGTTAATGTTGACCGTTTTTTTGCGTCAGCAAGACGTTTATTCCCAGCTTATCTCTTCGGTTGTTGGCTTATTGTTGTTTCTTCTCTGGCCAGGTATCACTCCCCAGAAAAATTTTTTAAAGCCCAAAGCCATACCGGTAGTGGAAACAACCGTTTCCAAAGTAAAGGCCTTGGCCGAAATCTTTGATCAGATTGCTTTAAGTTATCAGGCGGCAGAGGCTGAGTCCTTTGAGGCGCGGCAGGAGGTCCCGGAACTGATGAATGTTCTGGTGGAACGGGTATGCCATACCTGTCCGACAGTCGATACCTGTTGGAACCGGGAATTTTACAAAACCTATCATATTTTTTTCGAGCTTTTCAGACTGGTCGAAAATGAGCCGGATGTGAAGTTACAGGCTTTGCCAGTTGAGTGGAAACGGCACTGCGGCCGCTTGAAGGAAATGCTATTGGGAGTGCAGTTTATCCTTGAACAAGAGAAGAATCAGGAAACCTGGCGACGGCGTTTAGTTCTCAACCAGGAGGCTTTGTCCCGGCAATTCCTTAATGTCTCCCAAGTCATTGGTAATCTGGCCAAGGAACTTCACACTCAGCACAACTGGGAAGTTGTAAAACCTTCGAGCTTAGCACGCCGTCGCCGCAATTTTTTAGATGTGGGAGTTGCCACATTTACCAAATCCGGAAATGGGATGAGTGGGGATAACTACGCCTCAATTGCCTTCTCGTCGACTCAGCACGCGTTTATTTTAAGTGACGGGATGGGTGTGGGGGAAAGTGCGGCCAAGATGAGTGCAACAGCCTTGACTCTTTTGGAGCAGCTGCTGACTACAGGATTTGATCCGGTCGGTTCCATACAGGCCTTAAATTCAATCTTGGTTTTGCGTTCTCCTGAAGAAAGCTTTGTGACCATTGATATGGCAATTCTTGATTTAGAGTCTGCGAATTTAAAATTAATCAAAGTTGGGGCCGCCTCTTCTTATTTGATTACGGCTGAAGGGGTAAAGACTCTCACCTCATCGAGTCTTCCGGTGGGTATTCTAAATCAGGTGGATATTCCGATGCTTGACGAAGAGATGAAGAACGGAGAAACTCTGGTTTTGCTGACTGATGGAGTACAAGATGTTTTAAAAGAAGAAGGAGACTGGATTGGGAGATTTTTAGAACAATTAGAGTATTCCAAATCCCAGGAACTGGCCGATCTAATAAGTTCTGAAGTTTATCGGCTGTCCGGCGGTACTTTAGAGGATGATGGAATCATCCTTGTAATACGGAAAAATTATTGGAACGAATGAAAGTTATTTTAGTTCGCTGATAAATTATCTAAACGGCAGGAAATCTGAAATGTGTGTCGAATCAAACTATTATGTCTTTATCAACGGCCTTGGTACCACAAGTCGTCTTCCTCTACCACAACTTATTATAGATATGCTAAATTCAACCGATTGTTGAATGAGAGGTACTTGTTTTCTGAAAACATACCGGGGTGATACTGGGGACTGGTAAAGCTTTCTGTGCCTGATTAGCCAGAGAAGAAATAAAATTAAGGGAGCGGATTTATTTATGGCTTGGGATGCAACCAAACTCAAAGACTGGCAAATTGCCGAAGAGGCCGAAAAAACCATGCCCACTGTTGATGAATTAGTAGAAAAATTGTCACTTAAGAAAGATGAATTGATTCCTTACGGGAAAACCCCGAAAGTTGACTTCCTAAAAATGATGGAGCGCCTCAAAGATAAGCCGGATGGCTATTATATTGAAGTAACGGCTATTACCCCAACGCCGCTTGGTGAGGGAAAAACAACGACTTCCCTGGGATTAATTGAGGGGCTTGCCAAGAGAGGGGTCAATGTTGGAGGAGCAATCCGTCAACCCTCCGGCGGACCAACGATGAATATCAAAGGTACGGCTGCCGGCGGCGGCAACGCGCTGTTGATTCCGATGACGGAGTTTTCGCTTGGTTTAACGGGAGATATTAATGATATTATGAATGCGCATAATCTGGCTATGGTTGCTCTTAATGCCCGGATGCAGCATGAGGCCAATTACACGGACGAAGAGCTGGCCAAACGGGGCCTAAAGCGCTTAGACATAGACCCCAAGAACGTTGAAATGGGCTGGATTATTGATTTTGCAGCTCAGGGGTTAAGGAATATTATCATCGGTATTGGCGGTAAAAAAGACGGCTTTCAAATGCAATCTAGGTTTGGGATTGCAGTAAGTTCCGAGTTAATGGCCATTCTGGCAATTGCCAAAGATTTGCCGGATTTGAGAGAGCGGATCGGCAAGATTATCGTCGCCTATAACAGGAAAGGCGAACCGGTTACCACCAAGGATCTGGAAGTTGACGGCGCAATGACCGCTTGGATGCGTAACACGATTAACCCGACAATTTGTTATACCGCCGAGGGTCAGCCGGTTATGGTTCATGCCGGTCCGTTTGCCAATATCGCCATTGGTCAGTCTTCGATTATTGCGGACCGTCTGGGTCTTAAAATGTTCGATTATCACGTTACGGAAAGTGGTTTTGCCGCGGATATCGGCTTTGAGAAATTCTGGAATGTTAAAGCGCGTTTGGGTGGCTTGAAACCGAATGTTTCCGTTCTCGTGGCCACAATCAGGGCTTTAAAAATGCACGGCGGCGGACCTGCCGTGGTACCAGGCCGTCCGATTCCCGAAGAGTATGTCAAGGAAAACCTTGAGCTCGTGGAAAAAGGCTGCGCCAATCTGCTGCATCACCTTAAAACCGTTAAAAAGTCCGGAATTGTACCGGTTGTCTGCGTAAATGGCTTCTATACCGATACCGAGGCGGAAATTAACTTGGTTAAGAAGATTGTCAAAGAGGCTGGGGCCCGTTGCGCTTACTCCAATCACTGGCTGTATGGCGGCGAGGGCGCACTGGAATTGGCAGACGCAGTTATGGATGCTTGCCAGGAAAAATCCGAATTTAAATGCCTCTATCCGCTGGAAACCCCCCTTCGTCAACGTGTTGAGCTTATCGCCAAGGAAGTTTACGGGGCAGACGGTGTCGATTGGTCCCCTGAGGCAGAAGCTAAGGCTATTAAGTTTGAATCCGATCCGCATTACGCCGATTTCGCTACGATGATGGTGAAAACCCACTTGAGTTTATCGCATGATCCGGCGTTGAAAGGGGTTCCGACAGGTTGGAGATTGCCGATCCGTGACATTTTAGTGTACGGCGGTGCGAAGTTCCTTTGCCCGATGGCCGGGACAATTACCTTAATGCCTGGCACAAGTTCTGATCCTGCTTACAGAAGAATTGACGTTGACACCAAAACGGGTAAAGTTAGCGGCTTGTTCTAAAAACAAGAGGTATAACTATAGAGGCTTCAGGATGTATCGGGCCCCGAGAAATCGGGGCCTTTTTTCTTACGAAAAATACGCTTTCTGCCTGCTCTAAAAAGCGAAAGTTCATAAACGCTATACTTGTTTTTTTTAATTAATGAAAAGTACCTGATTATAGCTGGGATTAAATTATTTTGTGAAGCTTATGTTTTCGCTAAATGAAAATTCCGTTAAGTATGGCATTGTGTTTATTCGGAGAGAATGTTAAGGTTAGGATGTTAGTGTTTAAAAACTGTTCCTTGATAAGAGAGTGGAGAGTCGAAGATGTTCGAAAGGTTGCGTACTGACATATTACCGGGTTTGGTTCCAAGGCATGCCAAAATAATGGTCGCTGTCTCCGGGGGGCCGGATTCTATGGCTTTAGCTCATATCCTATGGCGATATATGCGCGAAGATCCTGCCAGGGAAATTTCTCTGGTTATAACGCATGTCCATCATGGCGCCAGGAAAGAGTCCGATCAGGAAGTAAAACTTGTTCAGCAGATGGCAGAGTCCTGGAAGGTACCCTGCCGTATTCATCGCTTTGATGCTAAAGGTTATGCCAAAGCCACAGGGCAATCCTTTCAAGAGGCGGCGAGAGAATGGCGCTACGCTCGGTGGCAGGAAGATATGTGCGAAGAGGGCTGTACCCATCTGGCTACAGCCCATCATTTGGGTGATCAAGCGGAAACTATCCTCTATCGCTTATTGAGAGGGAGCGGGACTGCAGGTTTAGCGGGCATATATCCGTCTAAAGATTCTATTATCCGGCCTTTGCTGACGTTTACCAAAGCGGATATATTCCAATACTGTGAGCAGGAAAAGTTACCCTACGCTATCGACGCGTCCAATGAGCAACCCGTTTACGTCAGGAATCGAATTCGCCTGCAATTAATACCGACACTAGAACGGGATTACAATCCCCGGCTCCAGGAGGTTTTAGGACGAATGGGAGAACTCCTGCGCTGGGATGAGGATTATTTAGTACAGCAGATGGAAACGGCTTGGAATCTCTTTTTTCTAAAAGGACAAGATCAATCCGTTGGTTTAAAGGGAGAGGTATTTAAAGAACCCGCCGCTATTCTTTCCCGCTTGTTGAGGCGGGCGGCAATGCTTGTCAATCAGGAACGAAGAGGGTTAGGTTATACTTACGTTACTAAGATCATGGCCTCTCAGGGAAAGCCTGGATGGAAGCAAGACCTGCCGGGACTCAGTGTGAGAATTACGGAAGAGGGTATTTGGTTCAGTAAACCTCAAAAGCGGGAAGCCTGTGCTGGGGGGTCGCTCGTTGCGGATACGGCGAAGCCTTCCTGTCTGGATATCCCTTTGGTCTTGGGAAGTCAGCATAAGATTTCCGGTCTTGGAGTAGAGGTCGCTCTGCTCACAGAGGAAGATGTTGCCTCCTCCGCTGCGGCGTTGGACGGCCCGGGGTATGCAGTGGCTGTTTTCAGTAAGGATTTTTTGGCCCGGACTCAAGGGTCTTTGGTGTGTCGAACCCGGCGGGAAGGGGACAAAATCTGGTTTCAGGGCGTTGGGCATAAGTCTTTGAAAAAAGTATTTCAAGAAGCGAAGATCCCTGCTGCGGAAAGAAGCCGATACCTGCTGATTGCCTCCGGAAATGAGGTGCTCTGGATTCCCGGTCTTTGCCGGAGTGGACTCTGTCAGGCTGAACCAAATTCCCCAAAGGCATTTTGTGTTATTAAGCCACAAACTGGGCATTATAATCTGAATTCATTGTAAAACAAAATTCTGCATGGTATAATATGTGGAATTGCTTAGTTTAATGAGGCGATTTGCCAACTAGAGAGGAGGACCATATTTGAAGGTCTTTAAGAACGCAACAATTTATGTGCTAATCATTCTTATGGCAATTGTGTTGATTAAATGGTCGGCCCCTCCCGTGAACAAAGACGTGGGAATGGACTACAACTCCTTTAAAAAAGCAGTTGCGGAAAACCAGGTTAAAGATGTTTCGGGTGTTATAGAAAGCAATACGATTAAGTACACAGTCACCTTGAAAGACGATACCAAGCACGAAGTGATTGGTCTGGCAAACGATCCGCAGCTTTCAGCAGATTTATTATCTCATGGGCTTCCCATTACTTATTCAGTGCCGCCGGAGTCACCTTGGTGGGTTGGCTTGTTGTCTACACTCCTCCCGACTCTGATCATCGTAGGCTTGTTCTTCTTTATGATGCAGCAAAGCCAAGGCGGCGGAAACCGGGTCATGCAGTTTGGCAAAAGTAAGGCCCGTCTTGTCGGAGAAGACAAGAAAAAGGTGACCTTTGCGGATGTTGCCGGTGCGGATGAGGTCAAAGAAGAGCTCCAAGAGGTCGTTGAATTTCTGAAGTTTCCTAAAAAATTTAATGAATTAGGAGCTAAAATTCCTACAGGGGTTTTACTGTTCGGCCCTCCCGGAACAGGTAAAACCTTATTGGCGCGTGCGGTTTCAGGAGAGGCCGGTGTACCTTTTTTTAGCATTAGCGGTTCGGATTTCGTAGAGATGTTCGTTGGTGTTGGCGCTTCGCGGGTCCGGGATTTGTTTGAGCAGGCTAAGAAGAGCGCACCCTGCATTGTGTTTATCGACGAAATTGACGCTGTTGGGCGGCAACGGGGCGCAGGTCTGGGCGGCGGTCATGACGAACGCGAGCAAACTTTAAACCAGCTTCTTGTGGAGATGGATGGATTTAACGGCAACGATGGCGTAATTATTATCGCGGCTACGAACAGGGCGGATGTCCTTGATCCCGCACTGTTGCGCCCGGGGCGTTTTGACAGACAAGTGATTGTTGATGTGCCGGACGTTAAAGGCCGTGAAGAAATTTTGAAAGTTCATGCCAAAGGCAAGCCGATAACTAAAGATGTTGATCTTGGGGTAATAGCGCGGCGGACTGCCGGCTTTACAGGAGCGGATATAGCCAATTTAATTAATGAAGCAGCGCTCCTTTCCGCTCGCAGAGGAGAAACACAAATTCGTCAGCAAACTATGGAAGAATCAATTGAACGAGTCATTGCCGGACCGGAGAAGAAAACACGCGTTATTAGTCCTTTTGAAAGAAAGCTTGTATCCTATCACGAAGCGGGACACGCTTTACTGGGAGAGCTGCTGACTCATACGGACCCCTTGCACAAAGTGTCAATTATTCCGCGCGGCAGAGCTGGAGGATATACTTTGCTTCTGCCTAAAGAAGATCGCAATTATATGACAAAATCCCAGCTGCTCGATCAGGTCACCATGCTGTTGGGCGGACGGGTCTCCGAATCGGTGGTATTGCACGAAATCAGCACCGGGGCCTCCAACGACTTAGAACGGGCCACCGGTATTGTCCGCAAAATGATTACCGAATTAGGAATGTCTGAGGAATTAGGTCCCCTGACGTTTGGACATAAAGAAGAACAGGTCTTTTTGGGCAGAGATATTTCCCGTGACCGCAGTTACAGTGATACTGTGGCCTATGCCATTGACAAAGAGGCCCGCCGTATTATCGACGATTGCTATCAGAAAGCTCAAACTTTGATTCGGCAAAATCTCGACAAGCTGCAGGCTATTGCCGAAGCCTTAATGGAGCATGAGACACTGGATGTTAACAGTTTTGCCGCTTTAATGGCTAAATTTGACAAGCCGGCCGGCGAAGAAGCTTCGGAGCCGATCGTAAATTTAGAGAAAAAAGAAGAGCATCTGTCAACTCAGACTCTTGACGAGGAATTAAATAAGATTGAATAAAGATGACTGATGAGGGGAGATTATCTATGGAAAAAACATTTTTAATGCTTAAGCCGGATGCGGTTCAGAGAGGATTGGTTGGGAAAATCATTGCTCATTTCGAAGACAAAGGCTTTAAGCTTGTCGGCTTAAAACTGGTTCAAGTGGATCGTTCTTTAGCTGAGGCTCATTATGCGGAACATAAAGGCAAAGGGTTTTTTGAGCCGACCGTAACGTATATTATGTCTTCTCCTGTAGTGGCTATGGTTTGGCAGGGAAAAAATGTTGTCGCTTTAGCCAGGGAATTAATGGGGGCAACAAACCCGGCCAATGCTAATCCGGGATCAATTCGAGGAAAATATGGGATGGACATTAGCCGCAACGTGATTCACGGTTCGGATTCCGCAGCGAGTGCTGAGCGGGAGATCGCCCTCTATTTTAAACCTGAAGAACTTGCCGACTATGCCAAGGCTGGCGAAGAATGGTTGAGTGAATAGCGCAAAATAAGGACGCCCTCAGGGGTGTCCTTTTTAAAAATTCGGCTTGTTTGGGGGTGTTAAAAATGCAGTTGGAGAAAAGGGAACGGTCTTTATTAGGTTTAGGCTCCGTGTTGATCGGTTTTCTCTTTGTCATGTTGCTCAAGGCTCAAGGGGTTGCCGGCAATCAGACATTTCATCAGGAGACGGCCGTGCCGAGTTTGATTCAAACAGAACAAGAAAACCAGCAAATTTCTGATGAAAACGATAAGCTGCAGCAAGAGTTGGCTAAATATGCTCAAGGGCAAAGTGCCGCGACGTTAGCGAACCAACAACTGCAAGAGGCTGAAATGAATGCGGGTGTTGTGGCAGTGTCGGGCCCGGGAATACGCATAACCCTCGATGATTCCAAACGTGTGGCTCAGGGGCAAGACGATCCCAACAGTTATTTTATCCATGAACAGTACATTCGCGAGATTTTTAACGCTCTTTGGAACGGGGGAGCGGAGGCTATTGACGTTAATGGACAGCGAGTGACTACGAATACTGAAGTGTTTTGTGGAGGATCATTCATTCAAGTTAACGGTACTCGTCAGATGCCCCCTTATATCATAGAAGCGATCGGGGATAAAAATAATTTGACAGCGGCACTCAAGTTTTATGGCTGGGATAAGCTGGGCGATTTTCAGCAACAATATGGAATTACGCGTAAGCTTGAGATTATCGAGAAAGCGACGATTCCTGCCGGGACATTGCGAGGGTATCATTACGCTCAACCGGTCAAGGAGGGAACATAATGCAGCGTTGGAAAAGAAGTCTAGCCTTACCTGTTACCTTAGTAGCTATTGCTTTGGGTATTCTGATATCGCTGCAGGTTCAAACTCAAAAAAATGTTTCGGCTGCCGAGCAAATTAGTGCGGAACGCTTAAATCAGATGAAATCTGTTTTAGCTAATTCCCAGGCCCAGAATGCCAGGCTTCAGGAAATACATCGTACTTTATTAGACCAGTTAGATGCCGCACGAAAAAAGGTAGGAACAGATCCTCAATTACTGGATCAATTACAGCAGCTTCAGATCCTTGAGGGAACCCAGGCGGTGGAGGGACCTGGAATACAGATTAGTATTGACGACCGAAGTAAAAAAGTTCTTTTCCCTTTGAGTACGGATGATATTGCCCGGATGATCAATACCTTGAAATTTGCAGGAGCTGAGGCAATCAGCCTAAATGGTCAGCGAATTGTCAGTACGACGGCAGTTGTACTGAGCGGGAATTCGACGATTTTAGTGAACGGAGTGCCGATTAACCGGGTAGAAGGGATTCCCTATGAACTGGATGCCATCGGAGATCAAGATACCCTATTGGACTATTTTTCTAAATTAGAAGCTCCTGCCTTAAAGCAAAATGGACAGACTGTGAGTATTACCCGAAAAACTTTGAGCATTCCTTCTTTTAAGGGAGCCTATACTTTTAAATATGCAAAGCCTGTAGCCGCCGAATAATATCCGAATTTTAAGATTTCTCGAGTTTTAAAGAAGGGAATTTGCCAAGTTTAGCGAATTTAAAATATTATTGGGATAATTTGATCAAGGGCGCGGACTGTCATGGACGGTGCAAGCGGAAGCAGGGCCTTGGGTGATTCCCGAGGCTTTCTTTCTGTTAAGATTAAGGTGAAATGTCGAAATCAGGCTTCAGGCGGGGAGTGGTTGCTATTTTTCCTTCAATGGCTCGCGTAAATAAGCTCTTAGATCATAAAGATTATATCTCTTATTTGGAGATGACTAATCAACTGGAAAAGAGCCGTTATTTCTGCAAACATGGCTTTGAGCACGGCTTGAATGTTGCGCGTATCGCTTATGCTTATCTTTTAGAGCAGGGAATTGAGGTTCTCTCTAAGGAAATAGTTTATGCCGCCGCTTTCCTTCATGACATAGGACGGTGGGTCGAATATCAGACCGGTGAGGATCATGCTGAAGCAGGTGCTAGGTTGGCGCTTCCTTTATTAAAAGAGTGTAAGTTTAATTCTGAGGAAATCGATTTGATTTTAAGGGGAATACGCGAACATCGCTGTCACTCGGCCGGAGAGCTAACCCCGCTGGGTAAAGCCTTGGCCTTAGCTGATGATTGGGCGAGGGATTGTCGCAATTGTGGAGTCCAAAGTCAATGCTATAAATTTAATCATACGATGCGGGAGATTATGTATTAAATGGGGGGGGGTCAATGCAATGCAAAAATATGGTATGCGCTGGGTTGCCTTTAATAATTTAATTGAAGCTAAAATGGCTTTGACTAAAATTGGCGCCGATCCCGGAGGTATTGCCCATATGGCAGGAAAGGGATTGGGACGGGGGATAAAATTGGAGCAAGTGCCTTTGCGTGTTGCTCACATTCTTAAACAGGAGATGCTTTCGCTAGGTGGGGATGCGGCGGTGCATCGAGATGTTATTGTAAACAAGGTAGAAACTACGGATGTTATGCTGTTAGGTACGGTCCGGCAGCTTGAACATCTTTCTGCTAAAATTTTGGCCCAGCCCTTTGGCATAAAGCAACTCGGCCATGATTTAAAACTGTTGCTCTCTGCCCTTGAGTCGCCTAAACCTCGAATCTTATCCTGTCGAGGGAAAGACTTGCGGCTTGGTGAGCGGACATTGATCATGGGAATATTAAATATAACTCCTGATTCCTTTTCAGATGGAGGAAGGTTTTTTAATCTCGAAGCTGCACTGGCTCAAGCGGAGCGGTTAGTCGAAGAAGGGGCGGATATCCTGGACATAGGAGCCGAATCTACCCGGCCAGGGCATTTTGAGGTCAGTGCCGAGGAAGAGTGGCAGCGCTTGGAACCTATTGTGAAGGCCTTATTGGAACGCGTCAACGTGCCTCTTTCTATTGATACGTATAAAGCAAATGTTGCGGCCAAGGCGCTTGAAGCCGGCGCGCACATCATTAATGATGTGTGGGGACTGCAAAAAGATCCTGACATGGCGAGGGTCGTTGGTGAATACGGAGTACCTGTTGTTGTTATGCATAATCAAATTGGCACAGACTATCAATGTTTGCTGGGAGACATTCTAACCTTTTTAAGGCAGAGTATTGAATTGGCTGAAGCTCATGGCCTGGCAGGAGACCAAATCATAGTAGATCCTGGGATCGGCTTTGGCAAAACCTTGGAGCAGAACCTTGAGGTTATGTCTCGCCTGGCAGAATTTAAGTCTTTAGGACATCCTGTGTTGTTAGGGACATCACGCAAATCAATGATTGGAAAGACTTTGAATTTAAATGTAGAAGATCGCCTGGAAGGAACTTTGGCGACGAGTGTTCTAGGGGCGGCTGCCGGAGTGGATATTATACGTGTTCATGACGTCCGTGAAAATCGCAGGGCGGTGCAGATGGCGGATGCCATTGTGCGGGAACAGAGAGGAACCCATTATGTCGGGGCGTGATGTTATTCACCTTCGCGGCCTGGAGTTCTATGCTTATCACGGAGCTCTGCAGGAAGAACAGGTTCTTGGACAAAAGTTTATCATCGACATGGATCTTTTTGCGGACCTGAGCCGGGCGGGTATTTCGGACCAAGTTGAAGATACCATTCATTATGGTGAAGTTTATCAGGCGGTAAAGATATGTGTTAACGAAGATAAGTATCAATTAATAGAACATCTGGCGGAGAGAATTGCCCAAACTATTCTAAAGCAGTTTGTCTGTACCTCTGTTCGAGTGGAGGTCCATAAACCACAAGCTCCTATAGCAGGTATCTTTCGAGATATTTCTGTGGAGATATGGCGTGAGACGGGAGGAAAACCATGAGAGCGTTTTTAGGTTTGGGCAGCAATCTGGGGAATCGCGCCTTTTATTTAAGTGAGGCTGTCGCTTCCTTGAGACGTTCAACAATTACCGTTGTTGCAGTTTCTCGAATCTATGAAACAGAACCCTGGGGAGTTCAGGAACAACCTATGTACTGGAATCAGGTGATCGAAATTGAGACATCTCTTGCTCCATTGGAGCTGCTTCATGTTTGTCAGGAGATTGAGCAGCAATTAGGTCGAGTGCGCAAAGAGCATTGGGGTTCGAGGACGATTGACATTGACCTTCTTATTTACGATAATGAAGTGAGTGAATCCCCTGAATTAAAGTTACCTCATCCTTACCTGGAAGAGCGGGAGTTTGTGCTCGCTCCATTACGCGAGATTGCCCCAAATCTTATTTTACCCTCGGGACGGCTGATCAACGCGGTTTTGGGGGAAGGTAAAGTGGTTCCTTTGTAATTCATAAGAATAGGACACCGGTTGACAGACGATATCGTGAGAGTTGTACTGTTTGGGTGAAAAACCTTAAGTATGCTGGAATGAATACTATGAATAGCACCGCTTGGATCAACAAGACCGAGACGGAGGGTAGATGGAGGGCCTTCACGTTCGTGGAGGCATTTTTTTATGGGTGAATCCACCAAGATAGTGTGTTGATAACGTTTTCTCTAAAGTGGAGGTCGGAAAAATGAAGTTTGGAATAATTGGAGCGGGGATTGTAGGCACAGCTTTAGCAGTTCGCTTGGAAGAAACAGGGCACGAATGTATTGGAGTTCATACACGGAGCCGCCTTTCCTATGAACGTTTTTGCCGTTATTTAGCTAAGGACCATCTCGCTTTGGATGAACTTGTCTCGGTTGCAGATGGTTTGTTTATAACCACACAGGATGACATGATTCGAACGGTGGCTGAAAGTCTCAGCCTGAAGCCCTTAATCAAGCCGGAGCAAGTCTGGATTCATTGTTCAGGTTCCCTTCCTTCGCATGTTTTGCGGGTTAAAGACAACCTGCCTGTGCGTTGCCTTTCCTTGCACCCTCTGCAAGCCTTTGCCAGCGTGGAGAAGGCTTTGGCGATTCTCCCAGGGACGCATTTTGGGATTGAGGGAGACGATCAAGAATTCGGAGAGGGTATCGTGAAAGACCTGGGAGGGGTTCCCCATCATATCTTAGCGTCTCAAAAGTCACTTTATCATGCCGGAGCGGTTGTGGCTTCAAACTATTTAGTAGTTCTTGCTTCATTGGCTGTGGAGCTTTTTGCCGAAGCTGGAATTGAAAGAACGGAGGCATTAGCTTCCTTGCTTCCTCTGATGAGAGGGACACTCTATAATCTGGAGGAAGTAGGGATTCCTCAGGCTTTGACCGGTCCGATTGCCCGCGGGGATGCCCAAGTTGTTCAAGGACATTTGGAACATATGCCCTCAAAGCTTATAGAGATTTATAGGGGTTTAGGATTAAAAGCTCTTGAGCTTGGAGAAAACAAAAAAGCCCAGCAGGGCTTGACCTATCCGTCAGAGGAGTTAAATCAATTGAAGTTTTTGCTTGGTAAACCCATGTAGGGCCATGTAAGAGTAGGTTGGCCGAAACAGTGTCAAACAGGGGAAAAGACGGCTGACGTTAAATTTGTGCCAAGTTCAGGCTAATTTCAAATTGGAGTAAATTAGAGTAAAGAAAGGTGGAACAAAACTTGCAAAGAACTGCTAATATCACCGAACTTCGTAAACTTGTTGCGGAGAAAAAAAGGTTGGGCAAGGCTATTGCCCTCGTACCTACTATGGGGTATTTGCATAGAGGTCATTTAACGCTCATTGAGAACGCGAAACAAACGGGAGCTTACGTTGTAGTGAGCATATTTGTTAACCCATTACAATTTGGCCCTAATGAGGACTACGCCCGCTATCCGAGAGATTTGGAGAGAGATGCCCGCTTGGTAGAAGAGGCGGGAGTTGATCTTTTATTTCATCCAAGTGTTGAGGAAATGTACCCGCAGCCGATGGTTACCTTTGTTGAAGTGAGTCAGCTCGACAAGGTGTTATGCGGAGCGAATCGGCCCGGACATTTTCGCGGTGTAACTACCGTGGTCAGTAAATTGTTCCATATTGTTCAACCCGATATCGCTTTCTTTGGGCAAAAGGATTATCAGCAGTACTTGATTATTCGACGTATGGTCAGCGATTTGAATCTTCCGCTTGAGGTGAGAGGAGTACCGATCGTACGTGAAGAGGATGGGCTGGCGTTAAGCTCGCGCAATGTCTTTTTGTCAGCGGAGCAACGCCAAGAGGCCTTAATTTTGTCGCGGAGTCTGAGAGAAGCGGAGGGTCTGATTAAAAATGGAGAGCGTTCGGCCCGGGAGATTGAAGAGTTTATTCGCAAGACCATCAGCAGGGAAAGCCAGGGGCTTGTTGATTACATAGAAGTAAGGGATGCGGATGATTTATCGGACGTAGTGAACATCGAGAGACCGGTGCTGATAGCCCTTGCTGTTAGATTTGGCTCAACGCGTTTGATTGATAATAAAGTGGTGGAGGTTGAACCCGATGTATAGAATGATGATGAAATCAAAAATTCATAGAGCGTTGGTGACGGAAGCTAATCTCCAATATGTGGGAAGCATAACGATTGATTCCGTTTTGATGGAACAGGCGGATATCTTGCCCAACGAGAAAGTACAGATTGTAAATAATAATAATGGGGCAAGATTTGAAACTTACGTCATTCCCGGAGAACCTCATTCCGGAGTGATCTGCCTCAATGGCGCGGCTGCTCGTCAGGTGCAAGTGGGAGACCAGGTCATCATTATTTCTTATGCCGTGCTGACGGATGAGGCGGCGCATTTATACAAGCCGAGGGTTATTTTTGTCAATGAAAATAATCAATCGGTAAAGATTGAGACAGAAGAAGTTCATGGCCAAAAATCCTGATCAGGATCAGAGCTGAAGGCTTTCTCCCAAAGAGGATGGCTATAGTTTGCGAGAGTGGGGATATGGACTATACTACTAAAAGAGCTGTTTTTTAGAATTTAGCTCTTAACAAGATCATGTTGGGAGAGAAATCTTAATGGCACGTCAAGACATACTTCATCTCCTCGCCTCTCTACCTGGAGAGTACGTGTCGGGTGAAAAAATCAGTCAGCAATTAAATGTAACTAGAGCCTCCGTGTGGAAACAAATTAAATTGCTGAAAGAAGAAGGGTTCGAAATAGAGGCGCACACCAATAGGGGTTATCGCCTGATCAAAACTCCCCTTTCGCTCAATGAATGGGTTATTCGGCAAATGTTAGATACTTGCGCCCTCGGGCATGCCATTATTCTGGAGGACGAATTGACCTCAACCAATATTAAGGCGAAAGAATTAGCTCGTGAGGGTGGAATTCACGGGGAAGTTATTTTGGCTAAACGCCAGCGGGCCGGACGGGGGAGAATGCAGAGGGGATGGGAGTCTCCCGAAGGCGGATTATGGATGTCTGTAATCCTTCGCCCCAATCTGTCCTTAGCGGACGCCTCTAAAGTAACCCTCGCTGCGAGCGTGGCTATTGTGGATGCCCTGGCGGAACTTTATCAATTGCGGGTCGGGATTAAATGGCCCAATGACCTTATTTATAATGGCCAAAAACTTGCGGGAATACTCGGGGAAGTTGTTGGGGAATGGAATAGTGTGCAAACATTAATTTTAGGAATCGGCCTTAACGCCAACTTCACGCGCGAAAGATTGGGCTTAGCTTTGAAGCCTATAACCCTCCAAGACATTTTGGGCTATGAAGTAGATTTAAATAAATTAACGGCCACCATTTTAAGGCATTTAGAGAATCAGGTTATAGCTCTGGAAAAGAATCTATTTAAGGAATTGTGCTTAAATTGGACGGCACGAGCCGTAGGCTTGGGTTCAGAGGTGAAAGTTCTGCGGGGAGAGCAAATATTTCACGGAGTGTTTAAGGGCATCTCTCAGGATGGAGAGCTGCTTTTAAATACAGAACAGGGTACTATGTGCTTTTCCGCCGGAGAAGTTCAGCTGCGAGCTGCATCCGGTCAATATTTCTAGACACGGCTTGAGATGTAAAGATTCTAAATTCATTGCAAGTCAAGTATTCTTATTGTAAACTTATAATAGATAAGAAGTTTACAATGGAGGATGAGATTTATGAATGTACGAAGGTTGGCCATGTCTTCTGTTTTCGCAGCTTTAATGTGTTTAACCGGTATGTTGATTCACTGGGCACCCGCTTTGGTTCCTTTTAGTATTTTACCTGTTTTCGTCTACCTTTCTGGGCTTGTTCTTGGAGCGGAGTATGCCGCTATGGCTATGTTGGTGTATTTGGTATTGGGACTGTTCGGATTACCGGTTTTTGCCTCGGCTCCTTTTGGAGGATTCGGCTATATATTAAAGCCGACCTTTGGGTTCCTGCTTGGTTATGTCGCCGCCGCTTATGTTACGGGGCGTATTTACCGTGAAGGAAGCCTTTGGCGAGGGATTGTGGGAGTATTATGCGGACTTGTCATTCTATATCTCTTTGGGTTAAGCTATCTCTATATGATTTTACACTGGGTATTGCATCAATCAACGAGCGTAGCAGGTGTCTTGACCATCGGTTTTGTTCCCTTGTTGTTCTTGGGAGATTTGATTAAGGCCGGCATTGCAGTTTGGGTTGGACATGAAGTCGTTCGACGGCGGCAAGCAACCTAAAAAATTTGGCCGAGGCCAAAGGAGCGGTAATATGATTCTGTTATTTGATGTAGGTAATACAAATATTGTGCTGGGCGTTTATGATGAAAGGACATTGTCTCATCACTGGAGAGTGTCTACAGACAAATCCCGTACAGTTGATGAGTATGCGGTTGTTATTAAAAATCTCTTTGATTTCAGCGGTTTAATCTTTCAGGAAATCACTGCCGTTGTCATTTCATCGGTGGTTCCTCCGGTAATGCCTACGTTAGAAACTCTTGCCCGCAAGTATTTTGGGGTGGAGCCTCTTGTTGTTGGGCCCGGGGTAAAGACGGGCATGCCAATTATCTATGATAACCCAAGAGAGGTTGGAGCCGACCGGATTGTGAATGCCGTAGCTGCCTATGCCAAATATGGCGGGCCGCTGGTGATCGTGGATTTTGGTACGGCGACAACCTTTTGTGCCGTTTCCAAGCGCGGGGAATATTTGGGAGGAGCGATTGTTCCGGGGATTGGTATATCCACTGAGGCCTTGTTTTTGCACGCTTCCAAACTGCCTCGGGTCGAAATGGTTAAACCTACCGCCGTTATTGCCAAGAATACGGTTGCCGGAATGCAATCGGGAATTTATTACGGTTTCACCGGCCAAGTGGATGGGATTGTTAAGCGCATGAAAGAGGAACTGGGAGCTGAGACAAAAGTGGTAGCGACCGGTGGCTTGGCCCAAATGATCTCGCAAGAATCCGAAATGATTGAAACGGTCGATCCGTTTTTAACCCTTGAAGGATTGTTGTTGATTTATGAACGCAATCGGAAATAATTAGACGAGGAATTGGCATGAAGCTAGGAAATTATGACTTAGGGGTTCCTGTGTTTTTGGCTCCTTTAGCAGGAGTAACAGATAAAGCCTTCCGAGAAACAGTTTGCTCTCTCGGTGGAAAGTCTGTATGGACGGAAATGATTAGTGATAAGGCTTTAACGTATCACAATTCCAAGACTTTGAGTATGCTAGATCTAAGCGGGGAGCCTGAGCCGAGGATTGTACAGCTTTTTGGCTCTGATCCGGAAACTATGGCTCAGGCGGCGTCAATAGCCCTAAGATCTGGCGCGAACGCTATTGATATAAATATGGGGTGCCCCGCTCCCAAAATCATTAAGAATGGCGAAGGTTCAGCCCTGCTGAGGGATCTTCTTCGAGCTCAGGCGGTTGCTGAGGCTGTCGTAAAAGCTGTCGACATTCCCGTAACTGTAAAAATTCGTCTTGGGTGGAATAATGATGAGATTGTAGCTCCCGAACTTGCTCGTCGTCTTGAAGCAGCAGGAGTTCAAATGTTGACTCTTCATGCCCGAACGCGAGAACAATTTTACTCCGGCCAGGCCGATTGGAACTGGATTCGAAACGTAAAGAGTGAAGTAACAATTCCCGTCATAGGGAACGGAGATATTTTTGCCCCGGAAGATGCTCGCAAGATGATTGAACAAACAGGATGTGACGGGGTAATGATTGGGCGCGGAGCGCTGGGCAACCCGTGGCTAATTCCGCGTACTCAGTATTTCCTGGAGCAGGGCACAATATTGCCGGAACCGTCAATTGAAGAACGCCTTTTTGTTGCCATGCAACATTTTGATCGGATATTGCGCTATAAAGGTGAGCATATCGGTCTTAACGAAATGAGAAAGCATGCGGTTTGGTATATCAAAGGGGTCCGGAATGCAGCGCAACTTAGGGATGTGATTATGCAAACAAGATCCCCTGAGGAAATGCGAGCTGTCATGGCTCGAATATTGCCAAACAAAGAATAGATTTTGTCGAAGAGAGAAAAACTATGGAAACATTGCTCGCTTAGTGGAAAAGCGGTATCCTTGACAATATTTTGCAAGGTCCTTATAATAACGAGTAATGTAATTGAGGAATCCCTCAAGGAGTTCCTAGATTTAAATGAAGTACGCTAAAGGGCTGTTAGAAAGTGCATGATACTATAAATAGCACAATGCGTAGGACGAGAAAAGGGAGCGAGAAATTATGCCTGAAAAAGAAGTCATTCTGACCTTAGAAGGCCTCAAAAAACTTGAGGAAGAATTAGAACTGTCCAAAACTGTAAAACGGCGGGAAGTTGCCTTGCGTATTAAGCAAGCTATTGACTTTGGAGATATTAGTGAAAACTCTGAGTACGATGATGCCAAGAATGATCAGGCTTTCATAGAGGGCCGAATTATTACGCTTGAGAAAATGCTTAGGAACGCACGGGTTATTGACGAGGTCGAAGGAACGGATGTTGTAACTTTGGGGGCAAAGGTACTTCTGAAAGACGTTGACTTTGGAGATGAAGAAGAGTATTATATCGTTGGTTCTGCGGAAGCGGACCCTGGTACTAATAAAATCTCCAACGAATCTCCTGTAGGAAAAGCAGTTCTAGGTCAGACAAAGGGATCAATTGTGGAAGTGAATGTCCCGGCAGGGATTCTTCACTATCAGATTTTGGACATTAAGTAGGAGGTTTTTATTGTTGGGAGCCGAATGTTCTGTTGCCGATAATGAAGACGAATAAGATTTTTGAGAGTGCAGTGTTTCTGCTCAGGGTAACTGGATGCAGATACTGCACTTTGTTTATTGGGTTTGATTCACCCATAATATGGTAAATATGGCTCAATAACGATATCCGGGCGTTAGTTTAATAATCTAGAATCTTAATTCGTCTTGTTTAGCTGTGTCCATATTTGGTAAAATTGATAAGATAAGAGTAAATGATGGAGGAATAAAGATGGATAATACTAGCGACCTTTGGCAGATTCGTTTAGAAAAGCTTGACCTTTTACGTCAAGCTGATCTTGAACCCTATGCGGATCGTTATGTTCGTACCCATAAAGCACAAGATGTTTTGGATCATTTCGCAGAACTTGAGGGCCAAGAGGTCAGCGTTGCCGGTCGGATTATGAGTAAAAGAGATCAAGGAAAGGTTATCTTCGTCCATGTTCAGGATTTCAGCGGACGAATTCAGATTTACATTCGCAGGGATGATTTGGGTCAGGCTCTTTTTGATTTAATAAGCAAGTTTGATGTGGGAGATATTATTGGGATTGAAGGCATGGTTTTCCGGACAAAACGTGGGGAAATCTCTCTTCATGCCCGAATGGTCAAACTGCTTTCTAAAGCGATGAGACCGCTTCCGGAAAAATTTCATGGCCTTACGAATGTAGAAATACGATATCGACAGCGGTATTTGGATTTAGTAATGAATCCGGATGTGCGCAAAGTCTTTGTTATGCGCAGCAAAATTATTCATTGCATGAGAGAATTTCTTGAAGCGAGGGAGTTTCTTGAAGTAGAGACACCTACCCTTCATAGCATACCGGGTGGGGCAGCGGCACGTCCCTTTATTACCCATCACAATACCCTCGACATGGATCTTTATTTAAGAATCGCTCTTGAGTTGCCTTTAAAACGGCTCATTGTTGGTGGTTTTGAGAAAGTTTTTGAAATTGGCCGAACGTTCAGGAATGAAGGAATTTCGATTAAGCATAATCCGGAGTTCACCATGATGGAGCTCTATCAGGCCTATGCAAATTATGAAGATATCATGGAATTAACCGAAGAAATGATTGCCTACATTGTCAAGAAAGTTCACGGTGAAACAGAGATAACCTATCAAGGACAGCAAATAGAATTCAAAACTCCCTGGCGCAGGCTCCCGATGTTGGAAGGCATTTTGGAGTATTCGGGCGTTGATTTCCGGGCAATTGAAACGGATGAGCAAGCACGTCAGATTGCCAAGGAAAAAGGAATTCAAGCTGCAGAGGATATGTCGCGGGGAAAAATTATTAACGAGTTTTTTGAAGCCTTTGTCGAGCCTAATCTGATTCAGCCGACGTTTATTACAGGTCACCCGGTTGAGATTTCCCCACTGGCTAAGCGCAACGCCGAGCATCCGGAATATACGGATCGGTTCGAAGCCTTCATATTCGGACGCGAGCTGGCTAATGCCTTCTCCGAGTTGAACGATCCTATCGACCAGAGACAGCGCTTTGAGGCGCAAGCCGCAGAAAGGGCTAAGGGCGATGACGAGGCTCACATTTTGGATGAAGATTTTGTACAAGCATTGGAATATGGACTTCCGCCAACAGGAGGATTAGGGATAGGGATCGATCGCTTAGTTATGCTATTAACAGATTCCGCTTCCATACGGGATGTAATCCTTTTCCCGACCATGCGTCCGAGAGATGAGAACGTTCAAGACGAAGAAAACAAGGAATGATTGTTTAGGAGCAAGAGTCTGACTCATTGAGTCGGGCTCTTGCTCTTCGCAAAGGTTAGAGCTTTGCAAAGTAAAGAGTAAAAAGGTATAAATTAATGATAGGTGTACTTATCTTGAGCATTCGGGAGTATAATTGGTGTTCTTTATCATAAACGCCAGAATATATTGATTTAGACTATTTGAGTTGGAGGCTCCTGATGTGGTATAGTATCTAATGTTCGCTCGACAAAATCACAGTTAAGATTTAACTAAGGATTGTTTAGAGAAATGGATTAATAGAATAGCGATTGACCGATGGGGGTCATTAATGCTATAATGTAAATCTGATTCGAGGGAACTGGACGCTTAATGTGGTTGAATATTATGTCATTCTTGGCATATTTGACACCAGGCACATTCATGTGCCGTTGTCCATGGTCTTTGGTCGCTTCCCCGCTACCCTGCAAAAAGGTTGATGGGTGCGAAGATAGTGTCCTCGGGCTCTAGTGACACTTATCATCTATGGTCTTTGAAAACTAAACAACAAGGACAGCCAATGAGAGGGACTCGCAAGAGTTCCAAAAAGAATCATGAAATCATGAGCAAGATATCAACTTCTACTGAAGAAGTGAAATAGCTTTTTTGGAGAGTTTGATCCTGG
>NZ_JAVHUW010000048.1 GCF_030954495.1 Candidatus Desulfosporosinus nitrosoreducens
TTAATGAACAATTGTTTAGAGCTTCGCCCTTTGTGCGGGAGTTTGTGGCTTTTAGTATCAATCACTATCAAAACGGCAACGAACCGGTTCAAGCAAGCGGCTACAGGGACTATTACCGGTATTATTTCAATAAGTAGATAAAGAAGACTTGATTCAGGTAGAGTTTTAAATCCATCTGAATCTTAGTCGCATTTATCCAGGGACTTAGCCGCTCTTAACTCACCGCTTGCCGAAGCGGGAGTCTTAGAGCGGATTAGTCAGCGGATAAAGAAAGCAACAGCCGCATTTCAGAAATTGATTGCGTGAAATGCGACTGTTGCTAAGACTCTAAGCCCAAAAGCCAAACCGGTGGTCTTTTCAGCGTGAAGAAAAGCTGTTGTGCGTGAGTGATTTTAGTTGCTAAGTGTTACTTAAAAATGACTTGGCCGTCCTTTATTGAATCGATAATCGCTAAAGATTCCAATTGAACACCTGTTTCTTCGACGCGTTTTCGGCCCTCTTGAAATGTTTTTTCGATGACGATACCTGCTCCGGCAATTTCCGCCTTACTTTGAGAGAGTAAACTGATCAGCCCCAGGAGCGCGCTTCCGCTGGCCAGAAAATCATCGATAATTAAGACCTTGTCCTTAGGGGTTAGGAATTCCCGGGATATTTTAATGGAGTATTCCTGGTCTTTGGTATAAGAATAAACTTTAGCTTCATAGACATCCTGGTTCATATTAATCCCCGCGTGTTTTTTCGCAAACACCACAGGAATATAATTGAAGTACTGAGCCGCAATACTGGCGATGGCAATACCGGAGGTTTCAATGGTTACTATTTTGGTTACTTCTTTATCTGAAAACCGGCGTTTGAACTCTTTGCCGATTTCATTGAACAACCTAATGTCTAATTGGTGATTGAGAAAATTATCGACCTTGATGATCCGATTTTCGATTATCCTGGCGTCGGCGCGAATTTTATCTTTTAAGAGCTGCATGCTGGTAATACTCCCTTCTTAAATGAAAAAACTCCTGAATCAAGGAGTGACATAGAAATAGAATGTAATAATAACAAGGATAACTTGAATATCGAAAAAAATCAATAAAGGATTCTTTGGACTTTTCGCAGTAACCTTCCAAAGGTTTGGCTGAAGAAATTCGTATTACTTTAAAGGGGAAAGCGATGAATACGACAATCAGAAAAATGATGCTCACAGAGTTTAAGGGCATCTATCAAAGAATTGAGCTTGATTTTGCGGAGGGCGAATATGCCCCTTACGATGTCCTGGCGGCACAGCTTGCAAAGGGAGTACAAAAAGGCTATCTTTTGCAATGGGATAAAAAAGATGTCGGCTATGCCCTATGCGCAGACGGGTGCGCCAACGGCCATGTCCTCATCAGCTTATTGGCTGTGTATGAAGAATTTAGAAACAGGGGTCTGGGATCAATTTTTCTGGAAGATTTAATAACTGATTTTTCCCGGAATCAAGGTATTATTGTTGAGGTTGAGAAGCCCGAGAATTCAAAATCCGCTGCAGAAAGAGAACTTCGCGCCGGGAGAATAAGGTTTTATCAAAACGCCGGGTTTTATTTGGTTCCGGACATCGACTACATAATCTGGGATGTTCCTATGCACCTGATGATACGCCCGCTAAAAGCGTCATTGACGACTATGAATAAGCAGATAGGACAAATCATACGGGCAATATACCTCGATTTAATGGGAAAACGTTATCTGCATAAATTAGAATTTAATAGGTCCGCCCCTCTAGCCCGGGAAATCGGTCGCAATTAGCAAAGAGGCTTTGCCATCCTGTTATCCTCCTTGTCACCCCACCTTAGTTATCAATGTTTCTTTTACCTAATTTTCTCCACGAAGTAATCAATTCGTGATTTAGGAGCTGCTCTGTGAAAGCTTCCGTAACCTCGGATGTTTCGTGATTTTTTGGTTGTATCAGGTAAAAAGAGCGGGTCAGCCGCTTGCCCTTTATTCTAAGCGACTTTAATTCTTTGGCATTTAACTCTTTGCGTACAATCCAGCGCGAGACAAGTGCAATTCCTAAACCTGTGCTAACTGCCTGTTTCACGGCTTGACTGCTTCCGAAGATGTAAGCCTTTCTGACATTGATGCCCCATTCTTTAATAAGCTTGTCACTAAAAGCGCGGGTTCCCGAGCCGCTCTCCCTGAGAATCCAGACTTGATCCTGAAGATGTTCCGAAGTTGCGATGGGAAGCCGGGCCAAGGCGTGTTGATTAGGAACAACTAAGATAATTTCATCCTCCATGATGGAGTGGATCAGAATATCCGAATGATCGACTTCTCCCTCCACAAGGGCAACGTCTAACTGATTCGTTCGCACAGCCTGGATGATTTCCTCCGTATTGGCTATAGAGGTTTCAATGTCTACCTTTGGGTATTGAGCTGCGAACTCAGCCACTGCAAAAGGCAAAATATATTCTCCGATAGTATAGCTGGCTCCAACTTTTAGAGTACCTGTGACCACGTTGGACAGCTGTTTTATTTCTTGTAGGGCCTTGTTGTGCAAACGTAAAATTTGCTTGGCATATTTATAGTAGATCTCGCCCGCTTGGGTAAGTTCCAAGTGGTTTGACGAGCTGTCGACGAGTTTGGTGCCGAGTTCTTCTTCTAAAGTCTGTATTTGCAAACTGACATTAGGGTGTGATAAATAAAGCTCTTCGGCGGCATGAGAAAAGTTTTTGTGCTCGACTACAGTAACGAAGGTTTTTAAAGGATCGTTGATCATAGCTGCACCTCTGGTTTTAGATTTCCAATTAATAGATTCCTATAATGATACTTCTTTTTCTACACTTTAACAATGTCCCGGTCCTTACATTACCGTTAAGCATACATTAATTCGGACGGTCCGTGGAATTATAAAAAACAAGCGAACTGAGAGGGGGTGGAGTTGGTATGCCTGAAATACCTGAGATGGAGATATACAGGGATTATTTAAATAAGTGGGTAAAAGGCAAAGAGATCAAAAAAGTCAAAGTCTTAAGGGTTAAAAGTGTAAATATGGAAAGTACGGCTTTTTGCCAAAGCGTTATGGGTAAGTTGATTCGCGCTATTACCCGCAGAGGCAAATATATTATTTTTCATCTTGACGACGGACATTTCCTCTTAACACATATGATGCTGGACGGCAGAATGTTTTTGCTGCCCTTAACAAACCAGAAAAATAGCCCGGAGTTTAAAGAAATAATGTCGGAGATCCTTGAGGGTAAGGCGGAAGATTTGCGGCAGCGAATTAAAGGCTTACCGGGAAAACCGAGTGTTGTTTTTATTTTAAATGATGATTCTATACTCTTTTTCTGCAGTCTTACTTTAGGGTATTTGCATTACTTAAGGCAAGATGAACTTGAAAGCAAATTAGGTGAATTAGGCAGTGATCCTTTAGATTCCCAATTTAAGGCTCTGGAATTCACCCGCTTAATCAAAGGAAAAAGAGGAATGATCAAACCTTGGCTAATGAATCCCAAGAATATAGCCGGGGTGGGAAATGCCTATTCAAACGAAGCTCTGTTTAGGGCGGGCATTTTGCCCACTCGTCTGATTTCAGCCATAAGCGATGCCGACAGTGTTGCTTTATTTAATGCTTTAGTAACGATTCTTCAGGATTCCATTCGCCTGGGCGGCGACATGGAGGAACCCTTTGCGCCTTGGGACGATTTTACCGGCGGATATAATCCCCAGTTTCAGGTTTACGAACGGACTGGAGAGCCATGCTTAAATTGTAAAACTGTCATTAAAAAATCAGAGGTTGGAGGCCGGAATGCCTTCTACTGTCCGCACTGTCAGAAATAATTCAGCAAAGAACTGAAGGAGCTTGCCAAATGTCCACATTTAAGGAATTCGATGCCCATTTGCTGAACGAGCAAAAACCTTCCAGCTATTTCAATGAGTTAAGCAAAACCGGAGTATTTAGGGTAAAATATCCTTATACGCTGCTGGGAGACTTAAAGCAAGTACCTCAATCGCCGAAACATCACCCGGAAGGAAATGTCTGGAACCACACCATGTTAGTCTTGGACAATGCAGGAGAAAGGAAACATCTTAGCCAAAATCCAAGGGTATTTATGTGGTCAGCTTTGCTCCATGATTTGGGTAAAGCATCTGCAACCAGACTAACTAAAGGGAGAATCACCGCTTATGATCATGATAAGCTGGGAGAGAGGCTTGCCGTTAAGTTTCTTAAAGAACTTACCGATGAGGATGCTTTTATATACCAAGTAGCCAAAATGGTAAGGTGGCATATGCAAATACTCTTCGTTACTAAAGGACTGCCTTTTGCGGATATTGACAGGATGGCCTCTGAGGTCTCCGTCCGCGAGATAGCCCTACTAGGGCTATGTGACCGCTTAGGCAGAGGAAACCTAACCCTTGACAAGAAGCTGGAAGAAGAAAAAAGCATTCTAACTTTCTTGGAAAAATGCACGGGTTATTTAAACTCTGAAATTAATCCGGAGTCTTTCTTGGGCTCAGGGGATAATAGATTGGTATAAAGAGCGACTTCCCGGATAGAGTTAATAAGACAAGGTTGTGAGGTGCGGATTAATGATTATAGGTTTTGGCTTTGGAAGCCCCATGCAGAGTATTATTATGCTTTTGCTTACTTCACTGCTTAGCCTTGTTATTTACCGGAGTTTGCGAAATGTAGGACGTGGCAGGCCAGACCCGATAAGCCTGAGAGAGCAGCGCAGGCAATATTATTATACCCAGAGGCAAAAGGCGCGAGAATATATCCGTGAATTTGACTTGACGGATGAAGAAATTGAACAAAAGCTGGACAAAGAATTCGGAAAGAATTAAAGGGATTTGTGAATTTTTTCGAAATCCTAGTATTTTTGATGTTAAAATTATTTGAGACATTTAAAGATATTTAAAGGTGCTTGAAAAACATCAAACATGAATGGAAGCAGGGATGTAAATGGATTTTGCAGATTTAACCTATATCATGAAGCAGTTAATTCAACTTTGTTCAATTTCCAGTCCGGCGGGCAATACCCAAAAGATTATGGATTATCTGAGCAGAGAATTAGACGAATTAGGCATCTCTTATAATTCCACGCATAAGGGAGCTTTAATCGCGACGATTTCAGGTAAAGAAAGGAGTATCCACCGTCATATTGTAGCTCATGTCGATACTCTCGGGGCTATGGTTAAGGAAATCAAGCCCAACGGCAGGCTAAAGCTGACTAAAATCGGCGGTTATAATTGGAACAGCCTGGAAGGCGCCCTTTGCTATCTTGAGACTGGGGCGGGAAACCGGTATTCGGGTACCATTCTCAACACTCACGCTTCGGTCCACGTCTATGAAGATCATGCCAAACAGGAACGCAATGATGACACTATGGAAGTGCGTATTGATGAAAAGGTGAAAAATCAAGATGATGTGGCAGCTTTAGGTATTGCCGTCGGTGATTTTGTTTCCTTTGATCCTCGGCTTCGGGTAACCGACAGCGGCTTTATCAATAGCCGCCACCTTGATGACAAAGCCAGTGCTGCCGTTCTGCTGGGGGTTCTCAAATATCTCCGGGAGAATAATCTGCCGCTGCCCTATACGACAAACATAATGTTCAGCAATAATGAGGAGATTGGCTATGGCGGCAATGCCGGTATAACTCCGGAAACAAAAGAATATTTGGTCGTGGACATGGGTGCAGTCGGTGAGGGACAAGCAACGGATGAATTTTGTGTTTCGATCTGCGCTAAAGATTCCTCCGGCCCTTATCATTTCGGCTTGCGCCAAAAATTAGTACAATTAGCCCAAGAACATAAAATCTATTATAAAGTTGATGTCTATCCGCATTATGGTTCTGATGCCAGTTCGGCCTTGCGTGCCGGCTTTGACATTGTGCATGGTTTAATCGGGCCGGGAATTGATGCTTCGCACGGACATGAACGCACTCATAAGGAGGCTCTTGCCAATACTGCCGGGTTGCTCCTGCATTATCTTTTGGCGCAATAATGCAGATTCTTTGGCGGGCACAAGGATAAAGGCCTTGAACGCGGAGACGCTCAAAGCCTTTTTTGTCAGCAGGTAGCAGTGCTCTGATTCTCAGTTTATGACTTGAGAAAATAGATGGAGCAAACCGCTCCAATTATAATAATCAAAAGTGCAATGCTCACCGCTAATAATGTTTGCTGCAGGTTATATAAGGGTTTTGACCTGCCCATGTCAATAATCCTGTTATACAGGTTTGGTGACAGTTGTTCAAGAATTTTCAGTTTCTCAGGCAAAGTGGTCGACGATCCGGTAATTTCTTGAAACATATTGCACAATTGCTCGTTTTTCCATTGCACGATCCGCTCCAGGGCTTTTGTCCGCGTAAGGGGCTGCGGGGTATGCGGAGTGTTGAATTCGAAACTTACGGTCAATCCGCTTCTGCGCAATTCCTGCTCGGAATAGCCGGCATCGTTTAATCCCTTGATAAAGGCGGCACACATGGTCTGATCCTGCAAAGTGACGCTTATTTCCATTGTCAATTCCGAGGGCTGTGAAAATTCCCCTAACTTAAAACCGGTCAGCCACCAGTGTTTATCTTGCCTGGTGAAAAGCTCTTTGCCGTTTTTCTTTAATGTTGATGACATTTGTAAAAGCTCGTCGTTAGTGGCGCTTTGATAAAGGGTGCCAAAGATTAAACTGGAAAGGGTTCGTTTGGAAGACTTTGTATACACTCCTATTTCCGACCCGGTGACTAAATCGTATTGGCCTTTCCAAAAGCCAATCAGCCATTCTTTATTGTTGTACTGAAAGGTAATCGGTTCACAATCTATAATCATTCCCGTAGGTGCTGCCGCTTCATCAAAAAAACGGCGGTATCCTATTTTTCTCTGCCAGGGGTCCATATTAGAATAAAAAATATCTTGTTCAGGATCATAGGAATAACCGGTAATTTCTATTATTTCATCCAAAGCGTCAATACCTGTTTCTTCAGGTAAGGCTCCGAAATTTTTGTAATTGTCCCATCTGATCGGTTCTTCATCGAATATATTGATTTGTTCGGACAAGCAAAACACCTCCCCTTTGTACATAGTACGGACTTGTGGTAGGGAATGGTGCATTAAATTAAAAATTTAGTTGAGATCAAGTCAGGGATTGGGGCTGAAATGTTTGATGCTGGGTATTAGCGGAAATGCGCTGGGCTCTTGTTATCAAGATTGAGCCTGGTAAACTAAAAATAGGAAGAAATTAAAATTACTGATTATCCAATTATAAAATAGTATATTTACATTGACTGCTGTTATACATTAATATAAACCATATTATTTAGTTAAGTTTAAATTGCCGATTATTAAGAGAGCAGGTAGTTTTTATCATAACTGTGAAACGACATCTCATAATGTGAAACCAGAGAATAAGTTATTTAGCAGCTGGCCCCATATTGCTGCTGATATGGCTCCCAATAGGTACCTAACCAGCCGTATAATTTCCGTGGCCTCAATGCTAATTTTGGAGAGATCTTACAATAGGTGCATACTATCAAATCATAAATTAAATATTCTTAACATTTCAAATAGTTTGATGTATCATATAACAAAGAAAAGGAGGAATAAGAGATGGAAGAGAAACACCGTGATGGACTGATGGAGGAAAAACGGTTGTTTTTTCCTCCTGGGGAGTTCCGTTCCAAGGCCGTGATTCAGGACCCGGAGATTTATGAACTTGGAAAAGACAGGGCAAGCTTCTGGGAGGAACAAGGGGGGCGGTTAAGTTGGTTTCAACCGTGGGATAAAGTTTTGGACTGGAATTATCCTTTTGCCAAATGGTATGTCGGCGGAAAATTGAACGCGGCTTATAATTGCTTGGACCGTCATTTGGAAGGACCGCGCCGCAATAAGGCCGCCCTTATTTTTGAAGGAGAGTTGGGAGATCGAAGAGTTTTAACCTACCAGGATCTTCAGCGCGAGGTGTCCCAGTTTGCCAATGTCTTAAAATCTTATGGTGTGGTCAAAGGAGACCGGGTGACAATATACATGCCGATGATCCCGGAGGCAGTTATATCCATGCTTGCCTGTGCTAAAATCGGTGCGGCTCATTGTGTCGTTTTCGGCGGGTTTAGTGCGGAAGCTTTGAGGGACAGGGTTCTTGATGCCCAGGCGAAAATTTTAGTAACCTCGGATGGCAGTTATCGCCGGGGAAATACTATCCCTTTAAAAGAAAGTGTGGATCAAGCCCTACGCGATGTAAACTGTATAGAAAAAGTGATTGTGGTGCAGCGGACCGGTCAGCCGGTAAACATGGAGGCGGAACGGGATGTGTGGTATCACGAGGTTATTAAGAGTGCCTCTTTTGTCTGTCCCTCTGAACCTATGGAAGCAGATGACATGCTCTTCATTCTGTACACGAGCGGAACTACCGGAAAGCCCAAAGGGGTTGTTCATACGGTAGGCGGTTATATGGTAGGAGTTTCCACAACACATCAATGGGTGTTTGACCTTAAAGAAGAAGATGTTTATTGGTGTACTGCCGATATTGGTTGGATAACAGGGCACAGCTATTTAGTTTACGGGCCGTTGGCCAATGGTGCTACGGTTGTGATGTATGAAGGGGCTCCGGATTACCCTGAAAAGGATCGCTATTGGGAGATCGTGGAAAAATACCGGGTAACTATTTTATATACTGCGCCGACGGCAATTCGCACCTTTATGAAATGGGGAGAAAGCTATCCTTTAAGCAGAGATCTTTCCAGCCTGCGTCTTTTGGGTTCTGTCGGCGAGCCGATTAACCCGGAAGCTTGGATGTGGTACTACAAACACATCGGAGGAAAGCGTTGTCCGATCGTAGATACCTGGTGGCAAACAGAGACAGGTATGATTATGATGACTCCGGTGCCGGGGGTTACTCCTCTCAAGCCAGGTTCGTGTACGATTCCTTTCCCGGGTGTTCATATGGAGATAGTTGACAATTCGGGCAATCCCGTAGCGAAAGGCAAGGGCGGATATTTAGTGGCGCGCGAGCCTTGGCCGGCGATGCTCAAAACAGTATATAGAAATGACAAGCGCTATGAAGACACCTATTGGAACCAATTTAAAGGGGTATATTTTACCGGAGATGAAGCAAAGTGGGATGAAGACGGCTATTTCTGGATCATCGGCCGCGTCGATGATGTGATTAACGTCTCGGGGCACCGGATTGGAACCGCGGAAGTGGAAAGTGCTTTGGTCGAACATCCATCTGTTGCGGAAGCAGCTTGTGTGGGCAGGACCCACGAAGTGAAGGGTCAGGCGGTATTTGCTTTCGTTAGTTTAAAAGAAGGAATTGAAGTTGGGGAGAAGCTTGTAGATGAGCTGAAGGCCCATGTTGTGCTGAAGATCGGTTCTCTGGCAAGGCCGGATGATATTTTCCTGACGGCCGAGCTGCCCAAAACCCGAAGCGGAAAAATCATGAGGCGTCTGCTTAAGGATATCGCCGAAGGTCGGGCTATGGGAGATACCAGCACTCTTGCCGACGCGGCGGTGATAAATTTCCTTAAGAAGAACATTGATGCTCAGAAGATCCAAGCTGCCCGGAATGCTTCGCTTAAACTTGGAAGCAGGATTTCGATTCCCGACTCGGCAACGTTTAACCGCTGTAAAGAAGAGTCCTACGAAGGGTATAGTTACACGGTTTGGTTCGCGACTCCTGCCAAGGAAGGATCACGACACCCGGTTACCAATTTCTATTGCTTTAAGTGGATAGAACGGCTGAATCTGCCGGCAGAGATTGCCCTGGCCATCTCCAACATCATGATAAACAACAGTAGTACTTTTGAGGCAATTTTTAGCAGTGGGGCCCCGGATTTCAGCCATGCCGTGATCAATGAAGGGAGCATAACCGATGACTTGGCCGAGGAAGGACAGATTTGCTTCTGCGGTTCAGCGGGCTAGTGTGAGCTGATTGCGGAATTTCTTCCCTGCTTTTGTTATTTTATTGTGGCCGACAAATTAAAGGTGTATAATGATTCCAAGCAAATTAAAGTTCAAAATCAAAGCTATTGTTTTGAATTACAAAAATATGACCCGTTTTTTGTAGAGAATTACAAAAAACGGGTCTTGTTATTTTAACTAATCTAATTTTACTCTTCTAGGTGTTTGGTAGTAAACGGAAGGGTTTGTCAGCCGCAATCCGGGCAAGGATGCTGTCAGCCGTATCAAACTGTCGAAGGGTAACGTTTGCAGTTCAGTGAGTCTAAGGGCTCCTGTAGGGCAAGCTTTGACACAGAAGGGAAGCTGTCCGTCGTCAATTCGCTTGTAACAAAGCTGGCATTTGCTCGCCTTGCTGGTTACGGGATGAATTTTGGGAACATTAAAAGGGCACGAGGTCACACAGGATTTGCAGCCTGTACATTTTGCCGGGGAATGGATGACAATCCCATCGCGGCGCTTAGCATAAGCGCCTTGCGGGCAAACCCGCAAACACTCCGGATTGGCGCAATGATTACAAGCAAGAGAGAGAAAAAATTGGCTTAGACCCTCGGAATTATGATCCTTGACTTCACGGATAGAGCGATAGGTAAGGGATGAGGGGAGGCGATGATTAAGTTGGCAGGCGCTGACACATGCTCCGCAACCCAAACAGCGATTGGTGTCTAAAACAAAGCCTAATTGTTTAACCGTTTGTATCCCTCCTAATTCCATTGAGCAATGTTCCGGGGCTGATTTAGCGCTTGGTGAGTTTTCGCAGGTTGACAAAGGTCTCGTTGAGAGCGAATCCAGGTGCTCCGGTACTTACGGTTCCCATATCAGTAGTGGTTGACCGGAACAGTACGTTTAGATCAAGACTTTGCTGCTGGGTTGCGCCGCGGTAAATAATCACGACATCCCTAGGCAGCGTTGGATCAAGAAGTACCCGCACCTGCAGAATACCGGATTCGTTAAAGAGCTCTGCCAGGTCCCCTTCTTTGAGTTTGTAGTCCTGGGCAAGCTGCGGATTAAGCTGTACTTTATAACAGTTGGACGTCTGATCGCTCTCCAGGTAAGATTGGGAGTTGATCATGGAGGTATGGTGTGGTGTCAGCAGACGCAAGGGAGCATCTCCGGGCGGCTGTTGGGCAGGCAGGTAGGAAGGAAGTGCGGGAAACCCCGCAGCGGCGGCAGTGGCCGAGAAGAATTCAAAGCGGCCGGAAGGAGTGGCAAACTTGCGGCCGCTCCAAGCGGTAGGGGACAAATTTGCCTTTGCCGGCTGAGATAAAATTTCTTCCGGTTCGCTTAAACCGAGCTGCCGGAGTAATGTCGGGCTAAGCTGTCTCAGTACGGTTTCTTTTTCGGAGCCATGGGTCGGGAAAGAGCAGCTGCCCGGTTCCAGTTCGTTGAGTTTTGCTGAGATATTCCAGGCAATTTCGAGATCAGATTTTGTTTCGCCGAGGGGAGAGATGGCCGGCTCATTGATGCCAACCCAATAGTGCCAGTAACTGGAGTTCAGGTCCCAATGTTCATAATGAGTCGTTGCCGGCAGAAAGATATCCGCCGCTTCAGCGGAGCTGGTAAGGAAAAGGTCATTAACTACAATCAAGTCCAGTTGCTGGACCAGTTTGTGCCACAGTTTCAGATCTGAATCCTGAGAGAGGGGGTTTCTGCCGGATAGCCACAGCAAATTTACAGGTGGGTCTGTGCAGTTCAGGGCTTCTGTGGCAAACCTGTTAATATTCAGCCGGCGGTTTGGGGATGTGCTCTGACTTTGCTGGGTATCCGTAAACTGCCAGGTTTCGAAATGACCGTAGTTGACACCGCCGCCTTCTTCCCCTATATGGCCGGCTAAGGCGCCTAAAGCGTCGATAGCCCGCAGTGTTTGCCCTCCGTTTGTGTAACGCTGCAGGCCGAAACCAACCCAGATGCAGGCAGGATGGGTTTGGCCATAGGCAATAGCCAGGTTTTTGATGGTTTCACTCTTCACCCCTGTTGTTTGAGCAGCTTCCTCTAAATCGATCTCGGAGTTTAAATAGGAGATGAATTCGTCGCAGCCGACAGAGTAGTCTTTAATCTTGGGGTCTATAAAGTTTTCTTTAAGCAGAACCTTGCACATGGCCAGAGCGAGCAGACCGTCGGAACCCGGTTTCACTTGGACAAATCTGTGAGATCTGACGGCCGTGGCGCTGAGGTGGGTATCAAAACAAACTACGGTCGCTCCCTGATCTATGGCGTCGAAAATAATAGACATTTGATGAATGGCTGTCCAGGCCGGATTGACACCCCAAAGCCAAATAAGCTTGGCTTTAGCCATATTCTGAGGGTCGGAACAAATGAATCTGCCAAAATCAAAAGCCTGAGCATCAATCCCGGCGGACCAGCAGGGAGAACCGATTGCTCTGGTGGTGGGCCCAATCCCGGAAAACAGCCACTCCATAGCGTTGTGCAGAGCGCCGAAATTCCCGGAATACTTATTCAGAGCGATTGGTAACGTGGAGTTATATTTGTTCTTAATACCCAAAATTGCCCGGGCAATCAGGTCAAGTCCTTCATCCCAGGTAATCCGCTCCCAGTCCCCGCTAAAACGATGCTTTTGGCGCAGGGGATGGCGGATACGCGAAGGGCTGTAGACTTTTTTGACATCATGCAAAGCTTTCGGACATAGTTTGCCATTGGTGTAGTCATGGCTGGGATTGCCTTCGACTGAAACAAGAACTCCGTTGCTGGTTGTGCTGATCATGCTGCAGGTGTCATAACAGTTTCGCGGACAAATGTGATAATGCTTTTGCGGCATTGCATTCACCCCTTCTTGACGGAATTGCGACGACCATTGCCCAAGAAACAAAAACACTTTTCTCGTTATAGCTTAGATTGTTCGTTATTTCCCCGGACAATTCCTTTTATTTTTCATGAGGAAAGGCATCCGCCAGGCAGTGCCAATTCGTGTTAAAGGAAGTGAATTGAGCGCACAAAAACGGGTGCCTTTTGCCAAGGAACAGTTCTCGCCAAACTAAGCTCTTATTTTAAAGCGGTTATGTGGATGCCCACGGCACTTAAATAGAAGAGAGAACGTCCCAGAAGTTCACCCAGACCGCTGGTGACGAGTAAAAGTAAGATCAAGTTAAGATTGGCTGCTTTTTTATTTTTGATAATAAAGTATAGCAAAATCAAGGGCGCCAGCCAATTTGTGAGCACCCGGACCCAGAATAGGGGACTGGCACTTATGAATTGGACAGTGGCCACGCTTTCAGAGCTGCCGGCATTGAGCAGGGAAAGGTACAAGCCGTAAGAAAGCAAACTGGCAACAATACAAGTTGCTGACCAATAGATGAGCGTAGAGGTTTGGCCTGGGGTAAGAGCTTTATGACCTAAGACCAGGAGAGTAAGCGCACCTAGCAGGCCGGTTGTCAGGAGAAAAAAGAAGGGTGTTTGGGCACTGTCCCAAGCCGGGACCCGGGGCAACACATAAATCATAGAGCTGCTGAGCACGCCTAAGAGGCCGAGCAGAGCGGTAATCCCAGCGGCCAAACGCCGGTTGCCCTGGGGCTGACGGGTTTGGAAAAAAAGATAGATCCAGGCCGCTGCAGTCAATAAAAAGAAGAGTATTTCCCGGCTCAGCCAGGATGAACTTAAATGTGAGATAGCGCGGTAGGCCGCTTCCGGGTGTCCAAGGTGAGCTAAAGAAGCTATAAGGGCCAGGGCCAGCAGAGCCCCGGAAGTGAGAGTCGCCTTCTTATATAATGCCGAATCTAAAGGGGTGCGGTCCAGCCACCATAAGGCCAGGAGAATGCCGATGGCTGCTTCTCCCAAAACTGTGAAAATAATTAATGGCCATTCCCAAGTTCCCATGCTAATCCCTCCTTATTTGTTGGCCTTGCTTAGGCCCGATAAAGCGAATTGATGGATTGGTTATCGCCGGACTGGGCAGTCCGGGCAGAGTTTTTAGGACGCCTGTTTTGCGGTCAAGCTGTTCGTTGATCTCTACCAGCTGCAAGGCTCCGGGAATACAGGCGGCTACACAGGCAGGTTTTTGTCCTTGGTCGATACGTTGATAACACAAACTGCACTTTTCGGCTTTACCCTTCGAAGGATTAAATTGGGGCCGGTCATAGGGGCAGGCCATGGTGCACAAGCGGCAGCCAATGCAGCGGTCATGGTCGTGAACGACAATTCCGTCCTCTCTTTTGGTATAGGCACCTACCGGACAAACCTTCAGGCATTGCGGTTCGGCGCAATGGTTGCAGGCCATAGAAAAGAACATGCGCGCCGGAAGCGAATAGCTGTTCTCATCAAGTTTAAAAACCTGGCGCCAGCGCGGCGTCGGATCACTTTGATACTCGTTTTTGCAAGCCATTTCACAGCCCCGGCAGCCTACACATTTTTCCGAGTCCAGCAAAAAGCCAAGCTGCTTACTCATGCGTTACCCCTCCTCAAATTTTTTGAATCATTACAAAGTTGTCGTGAAAAGCCAAGCCATCGTTGCCTGTAGCTTGTTTTCCCATATCACTGGGTATGGCTTTAACGGTATAGTTGACATTGTAGTTCGAGTTTTTATACCATGATTCATAGGAGACAATTACATCGGGTGAAGTAGTTCGGGTTAAATGAGCTTTCAGGGTAATTGAACCTAAGTCGTTGAAAACTCTGACAACATCACTTTCGCCGATTCCATATTGGGAAGCCAGGTTAGGATGAATTTCCAAGAGCGGTTCGGGGTTGGCAGCCATCATCCAGTCTAAATTTTGAAATTGTGAGTGCAAGGCATGCTGGGGATGGGGTGTTATCAGACGGATGGGGTATTTGTCCGGCGCTTTCATTTCTTCGACCCAAACCGGCAGGGGTGGCAGGCCATTTTTCTGAGCAGTGTCACTGTGGATTTCGATCTTCTTGGAAGGCGTGCGGAATTGGCCGTCCGACCAGGATGCGGCAGGCATTTTAGCTTTGCGCGGACCGTCGAGGAGTTCTTTCCAATCGGATATGCCCAAAAGTTTATAAATAGCGGGGTTAAATTCTTTTGCCAACCACTCTTCCGGGGTACCGTTGGTAGGGAAGGTGCAAGACCCTGCTTCCAGGGCGTTCATTTTCTTGGCCAGGAGCATAGCGATCTCCACGTCATTTTTACTTTCGTACATTGATTGGATAGCCATTTGGTTGATACCGACCCAGTAATGCCAATAGCTGGCATTGACGTCCAGGTTTTCAAAATGGGTTGTCGCAGGAAGAACGATGTCTGACATTTCTACCGTTTTGTTAAAAAAAGAATCGACAGTTACGACAAATTCCATAGAAGCAAACATTTTCTCAATCGCTGTTGTATCCGGGTCCTGAGCTCCGGGGTTGCGGCAAGCCAGCCAGAGCATTTTTACCGGAGGGTCCTGCTGCGCCAGGACATCATGGGCGAAGTTATTCATGTTGATATTGCGGTCTCCCGTCTTGCCGTCCGCTCCGACGAAGCCCTTGGAGCCCTGGGGGGCGGGATTGGCCATGGCATTGTAATTAAACCCCCAGGTTTCTAAATGGCCGTAGTTAACTCCCCCGCCTGATTTGCCGACGTTGCCGGTCATTACGCCAAGCGCGTCGATGATGCGGACGTTTTGACCGCCGTTTGTATGGCGCTGCATGCCATATCCTACCCACATGCTGGCGGGCTTGCTGGTCGCATACTCCCGGGCGATCTCTTTGATGATATCGGCGGGGACGCCGGTTTTCTCCGCCGCCCATTCCAGGGTAACGTTTTTCTTCAGGTAATCAATCCACTCGTCAAACCCCACGCTGTTGGCGTGAGCGTAATCCCAATCAACCCAGTTGTTGTCCAGAATATGACGGGCCATCCCTAAGGCCAGAGCTCCATCGGTACTGGGCTTTATTTGGATGTAGAGGTCTGCTTTAGAGGCTGTGGACGTCAGAACGGGGTCAACGACTACCAGTTTGGTGCCGCGCTGGCGGGCCTGGGCAATGAAGGGAACACTGTGAATAGCGGTCCAGGCCGCGTTCTGTCCCCAAAGAATCAAATATTTGGCGTTGACCATATCCTCCGGGTCGTTCGAATAGAGAGTGCCAAAATCATAAGTCTGGGCATCAATTCCGGCGGGCCAGCAAGGAGTTCCCAGAGCACGTGTCGTATACCCAATGCTGGACATGGTTCCGTCTGCTCCGTAATGAAGGATGCCAAAGTTGCCGGAGTATTTGTCAAAACAAATAGGCAAGGTCGAGCCGTAACGCTTTTTAATAGCCAGGATTTTCTTGGCTATTGTTTCCATAGCTTCGTCCCAGCTGATTCGCGTCCAATTGCCGGAACCGCGGGGAGTTTGCTTCATAGGGTATTTAATGCGATCGGGGCTGTAAACACGGCGGGTGTAAGTATAGCCTTTAACGCAAAGTTTGCCGTTGGTGTAGCCGTGTTTAGGGTCTCCTTGTACTTTTTTCAAAACCCCGTTTTGCACGAAGGAGATTTGACCACAAGTATCGTAACAGTTGCGGGGACAGACATTGCGGAACTGCTGAAATTCGGCATTGGTATCCGCTGCCGCGGCAGGGTTTAATTTTGTCAGCATCCGAAAACTGAAAAGACTGGTGCCGGCGGCAGTTGCTGCCGTTGCACCGATAAATTGGCGGCGGGAGATGTTCATAGTGATCCTCCTTTTCGTTAGTCGATTTAAAACGCTAGTTCGATTGTGCCTAAGAGCACTTGCATGATTAAAGGAAAAACGGGATGTCGGGCATTTTCCAAGACCGAAGCCGCAAATAGTTTTAGCCAGCGTTGGGGATGCTTTTGCATAAATTCGTTGTATAAATCCAGGTATTTCACAGCATTTGAGGAATTTCCCCGGGATGATTCCCGGCTTACACAGTTAAGAAGGTAGGCGGCGAATTCGAGTTCGGTGGCAATAAAATCATCGGGAGCGGTACCTTGTGAAGTGGCCATTAAGTTTTCCGCCTGATACATTTGGCGCACCTCCAGGGTATGTTCTTGCATTACCAGGCGCTCTGGGGATAAATAAACGGACTCATAGGGAGGAGCTATTGGCGAAGTCGGACCGACAAAGAGACGGTTGAATTCAAAACACATTTGCCGGAGCTCCAAAGGTTTAACCTGAGAATAAGCTGCCAGGTCCTGGCCGGTTTGCCTCATCTGCGGCAGTTTCAGACCTAGGTTTTGGGTCGATTTCACCAGTTCCGGCAAGGTATGAGACATTTGTTCTCCGCCGGCTGCAAACAAGCGGCTGAGTGCAAGAAGGGCTGAAACGGAACTTGTGATCAGGCCGCTTTGTTTAATCAGGGCGTTAAGTGTAACAGTCAAAGACGGTCTCTCCTTTCGACTTGGTTGATTGAGGCTTCGTCAATCTGTCGCAACCAAAGTATAAGGCTCCTGTAAAGTTTTGTCTTTGGTGTCAACTATGAAAAATAAGAGGGGTTTTTGTTAAATAAAACAACGCCTGCCTGTTAACACTGAGAAAACAGGCAGGCGCAAGGGCAAAGGGAAATTTGCGGATTAGGACCATAAGTTTTTTAAGCGGCCTATTTGCAGAGCCACAAAGAGATTAAGCTGCTGATTAAGATGCGAGACATCCCGGTCAAGAACCTCGGAGGCTTTTTTAATCCGGTAGCGCAGGGTGTTGGGGTGAAGGAAAAGCTTCTGGGCAGCCTGGTTGAGGTCGCCGTTACAGAGATAATAAGTCAGAAGAGTTTGCTCCAGTTCGAGGTTGCCGTCGCGGTCAAAATCTAAGAGGGGTTTTAGTGTTTCCAGGCGAAAATCTTCGAGTTCCTGGTGATCCAGTTTTTGGAGGAGGCGCATAATCCCCAGGTCGTTGAAGGCTGTCAGACGTTTATCCGGGTATAAAAGGCGGCCTATTTCCAAAGCGGATCTGGCTTCTTGAAAGCTGCGGTGGATTTCCCTGGCAGTTGGGTAAAGGCTGCCCAAACCGAAAAAGATCTTGCGGTCCGGAAATAGAGTAGCGGCAAGGTTCCAGAAAGGTTGAAGCAGCAGTTCCGCCGTGTTGGCTGTCTGGGATTGAGCTGTCATTTCCCGCAGCGGAAAGAGAAAAACAATTTGGTCGCTGCGTTCCAGACAAATAGTAGCGGGATCAAGGTTGCGGAGGGTACGTGTTGCTTTCGTTATCAGATTATCCAGACGCTGTCGTTCGACGGGAAGGGGGGCGAAATCTTGAATTTCTCCCACGGCGACTAAATGGGGCCTGCTAAAATCCCAGCCCCAGAGTTTGCCGCGTGAACAAATAACCTCAAGGGATTCAAAGTTATTGTAAAGCAAGTCAAAGAGAAAGTCGCGGTGGTGCTGCCGTTCGTTTTCGCAGATGCTTTGATTTTTTAGCAATTCAAAGGACAAGAGCGCGGAGGCTTTATCAAGGAAATAGTGTTCTATGCTTCCGAAGCACTCCGGCCCAACGCTTAAACCTAAATATCCCAGAATGCCCTGTTGACTGCTAAGCGGATACCAGGTTAAGGACAGATCGCTGCGGGAATCTTTCCAGAATCCCTTAAACGTCTCCGTAAACCCGGGAGAAGGAGCCACAGAAGCTTTTGTGGGCATTTTAGGCGGGAAAAAGGGGATTGGATTTTCAGGTAATTGTTTTCCGCCTGACCAGGTCAGAACGTCTAATTGGCTGTCGAGGAGAAAGACGTCATACCCCAGAATAGTTTTAAGTTTGTCGACGATGGAGTAGTCATGCTGGTTGGAGAGATTTTGAGTAAGCCAATGAAAGCATTGATCGCAAGCGGTTAAAACGCGGACTTGTTGCCGTTCAAGCCAGTTTTCTACATTTGCGGAGAACTCTAGCCAAGGCAATGCCGGTTTCCTGAACTCTAGCCGGACAGGTTGTTCTTGGCAGAACGGATTGTTGTTCAGTGATGTGATTTGGAGCGTTAGATTGTGATCCACGGGGAATATATGGACTTCACAACCGGGAAAAGGGAGGATGTACTGCTTGACATCTAAGTGCAGGATATGAATGTCAAGCTCAGAGACTTTTTCCCAGAGAAGATCAAAGTCGGCAGGAATACTTAAATTAAAAGCTCTGCTCAGCTGTCCCAAGGTAATACCTTGCGGCAAGTCCATAGTCATTATGATCACCTCAAATAAGTGCTTTCCGGAAGAGAGAGGGTTGTTTTAATAGTGCTCGCCATTTTCATAGTAACGCGGTTTTTCCAGAATTGTAAACATAATGTCTGCGTTGGGATAGCCGGCTTCTTTGAGCAATTGATAGATGGCCCGCGCAGCTTGGTCTTGAGTCTCTTGACTACGGTCGAACCAGGCGATTTCCACAAAGGGATATCCTTGGGAGAGTTCTCCATCCAGGATGAAGGTAGAGTGAATCACTTCCAGGGTAAAATAGTCTCTTGGGGATTGAGTCAGGGTTTCGAGCTCGTCAATGAGATGCTTGCTCAGCTTGCGTACAGTGTCTGTTTCGATTCCGCGAATTTTAATTTGGGGCATTGCAAATATCCTCCCTCGCTTGGTTTTTGGCCTAGCAAATTTTTAGATCTGAGTCTATTATGAGGAACGGGAGTCTGTAAATTCAAGTAGTTTTATGATTAAAGCAGCGAAGTCATTGAACTGCCGGTATTTGAAGGTTAAGATAAAGAGTAGCACTTAAAAAGGCTGTCCGGGAAACTCATTAGTTTCAGTTTTGAATTTATCCGCTGACTGATCCGCTCTAAGACTCCCGCTTTGGCAAGCGGTGAGTCAAGAGGGGCTAAGTCCCTGGATAAGTGCGACTAGGATTCAGATGGAGTTAAAACTCCGCCTGAATCAAGTCTTCTTTATATAATTTAGATATCAAGAGAAAAGGGAGTATTAATGATGTACAGTTTTAAAAACGACTACAGTGAAGGCGCCCATCCCAGACTTTTGAACGCTTTGCTGGAAACGAACTTTGAACAGGTTGAAGGCTATGGCGAGGATTGCTATACGCAAAAAGCCAGCGCAATCTTAAAAGAAAGAATTGGGAGAAACGATATTGATATCCACTTGCTTTCCGGTGGCACGCAAACGAATCTTACGGCTATTTCAGCTTTTATAAGACCTCATGAAGCCGTAATTGCGGCTAATACAGGGCATATCTTAGTGCATGAAACGGGAGCGATAGAGGCTACGGGGCATAAAATCATAGCTGTCGAAGTAGGAGACGGAAAGCTCAATTCTTTGCATATTAAGGCGGCCCTTGACTCTCATACCGACGAGCATATGGTCAAGCCCAGGTTGGTGTATATTTCTAATCCGACGGAAATTGGTTCTATTTACAATCGGAAAGAACTCGAACAGGTAAGCAGATGCTGCCGTGACAATAATCTCTTTTTGTTTATGGATGGGGCAAGGCTTGGTTCGGCTTTGTGTTGTGAAGAGAATGACCTGGAGCTTTCCGAGTTGGCGGCATTGGTTGATGCTTTCTACATCGGAGGAACTAAAAATGGCGCTCTCCTGGGGGAAGCTCTTGTGATTTGTTGTGATGCGCTTAAACAGGATTTCCGGTTTCATATGAAGCAGAAGGGAGCTCTCCTGGCGAAAGGAAAACTTCTCGGCGTACAATTTCTTGAACTGTTCCGGGATAATTTGTACTTTGATTTAGCCAAGCATGCGAATGCCATGGCAGGTTTGCTCAGGGAAGAAATCAGCCAAGCGGGCTTCGGGTTTCTGGTCCACTCCCCCTCAAACCAGATCTTTCCGATCTTGCCTGACCGAATGATTTCTGAGCTGCAGAAGAACTACTCATTTTATGTCTGGTCAAAGGTCGATATGAATAATTCCGCAGTTCGTCTGGTGACTTCCTGGGCGACGCAAGAAGAAGCCGTATTGGCCTTTATTAAGGATTTTAAAGCGCTGCTTTAGATAGCTCAAACGGTTGGGATGAAGGCAGAAAAGGATTTGAAAATCGAGAAATTGAAATAAGGATGAAAATCATGAAGGAAGTAACGGCGGCCATTATTTTAAAGGATAACAAGGTTTTGATCGCGCAAAGGGCACCTGGTGAGAATTTAGCAGGTAAATGGGAATTCCCGGGGGGCAAAATCGAAGCGGGTGAGACTCCACAGGAGTGCTTAAAGCGTGAGATCCAAGAAGAATTGGAAATCGATATTGAAGTCTTAGATTATTTTGCTCAGAGTATTTATGATTATAGCAATGGAACTATAAAACTACTGGCGTTTTTTTGCCGCTGGCTGTCCGGCGACGTTACTTTGAAAGTGCATAGCCGGTTCGCTTGGGTTAGTTGTCCTGAGCTCGAACCTTATGACTTTGCTCCTGCGGACATTTCTCTGGTTCAAAAGCTGAAATCCGAGACGAAGTTATGGCAACTATAGACTAAATCAGGCTGTTTGGCGTTAAGAACCATAGTATAAAATGCTTATTTAAAACCCTAGGCTGAAAGGTGCCTAGGGCTTTTTAGAGAGATTTACATATGAAGCAGCCGGTTCATTGCGCTTATTGCTGTTTATACTGAGGTTCCTGTTGCTGAATATATTGCTCTCTGCCTTTTAAAACGGTAAGAGCGGAATCAAAGGTTTGAGCAAGCTGTTCGAAGGTCTTTTTGGCCTCCTGATCCTGAGTTTCCAGGGCAAAGGTCTTCATGGTTGCCGCGGCACTTTGGACTGTGGCTATAGCCTGGGTCATTTGCGTTCCTACGGTCATCTTTTTATCACCTCCTTAAAAAGACGTTTCTTTATCCTTTAGGCCTGAAAACAAGGGCTCCCAGAAAGCCAAAAATTATCGCTGCCGATATACCGGCGCTGGTAATTTCAAAAATACCGGTAAGAACTCCGATCGGGCCCGCTTCCTGAAATTCCTTTAAAGCTCCCTTGACCAGGGAATTGCCAAAGCTGCTGATGGGTATGGAAGCTCCGGCACCGGCAAATTTAATCAGAGGATCATAAAGACCGAATCCCCCCAGAATTGCTCCTACCACAACTAAAGTGCAGGTAGTATGGGCCGGAGTAAACTTAAGACCGTCCAAGAGGAGTTGCCCTATGACACAAATACCCCCTCCGATCAAAAAAGCCCAAAGAAATTTTTCCATAATCACCGCGCTCCTTATAGTTCAATACTTACTGCGTGAGCAACACAGGGAATACTTTCTTTCTGTTGAAAGGACATAGGGGAGAGAAGGGCGCCTGTGGCAATCACTAAAAGTTTTTTTAAGTTACCTTGACGCATGCGTTTAAGAAAGTGTCCGAAGGTGGTGGTTGCCGCGCAGGCGCAACCGCTTCCTCCCGCCAGAACAACCGGTTGATCTTCCTTATAAATTAAAATCCCGCAATCAGTGAAAATTTCCTCAGGGATCTCTAACCCGTGTTTTTTCAAGAGGTCACCGGCAATTTTGTGCCCAACTCTGCCCAGATCGCCGGTGGCAATAAGATCATAATAAGATGGTTCCCGGTTCAAATCCCGAAAATGGGCCTCGATGGTATCTACTGCCGCGGGTGCCATGGCTGCGCCCATATTAAAGGGGTCGGACAGCCCCATGTCGATGACCCTGCCGATTGTCGCCGTGGTTACCTTCGGACCCTCTCCCTGGTCCGCTACCAGGGCCGCACCGGACCCGGTGACAGTCCATTGGGCTGTAGGCGGCTTTTGAGCCCCATATTCCGTAGGGTACCTGTATTGCTTTTCTGATGCGGCATTATGACTTGATGTGCAAACGAGAACGTTCCTGGCGAATTTACTGTCAACAAGCTGTGAAGCCAAAGCTAAGCCTTCCATCGACGTAGAGCAGGCTCCGTACAGCCCCAGGAAAGGAACTCCCAGAGTGCGGGCGGCAAAGCTGCTGGGAACTGTCTGGTTGATTAAATCCCCGCTTAATAAGAACTGTATATCCTCTTTTTTCAGAGCCGCTTTCTTTATAGCCAACTCAGTGGCTTGTTCCTGTAATTTCCGCTCGGCTTTTTCGAAGCTGTCCTGACCCAGCCAGATATCCTCGTGAAGGAGATCGAAATCGTCGGCCAGGGAACCGCGAGCTTCGCGGGGGCCTCCCACTGCCGCTGAAGCAATGATGGTTGGTCTGGAAGCAAAAACCCATGATTGATGACCTTGCAACATATTACATCACACCCAATGCTCTTAACGTTATGACGACTAAGGAAACAACAAAGGAGGAGAATACTCCATAAACAATGACCGGACCCGCCAGTTTAAACATATTGCCGCCAACTCCCAGAACATAACCTTCAGTACGATGTTCAATAGAAGCTGAAGCAATGGTATTCGCGAAACCTGTCACCGGAATGATTGTGCCTGCTCCTGCCCATTGGGCGATATGATCAAAAACACCCAAACCGGTCAGGATGATGGTAACTATGATGATAACGGCTCCGGTAGGATTACCGGCAGTCTCTTGTGTGAAATGGAAATATGTAATGAAGAACAGCTGTATACCTTGACTGATAACGCAAATTAGCCCGCCTGTGAAAAAGGCTTTTAGGCAATTGAGCAGGATGGGCCTCTTAGGTTCCCTGTCTTGGGCAAATTTTTGGTATTCCTGCTGAGTCGGAGAAAGCTTTTTTTTCTTTTTATCGGACATAGTAACACCTCTTAATTTAACAAGTAAGGACGTAATTGATTTAAAAGCTGGTCGAGTTTCTGAGAGTTTCTGAGATACATGCCCTTAGCATTGTTATTTTCAGTTTGCAGAGAAAAGGCCAAAAGGTCTGCTTGAATTTTTTCCAGATTGGCATACAGTAATTCTTTGACCTTTGGCTGGGGGATTTCGACAGCATCGTTAAAGAGGTCGAGAAATAGTTCCCCGGAGGAATCAACTTGACAGAGAAACACGTTTTCAAGGGCAACTCCCATTTTGTCAAGTTCGGTTTTTAGCCATTCCTGGTTAAGACCTAAGGAAGAAAGTGGTTCGGCGAGAATGTTGCCATCCATGATGACCGTTTGGGGTTCGGCCTGTGGTGCTACCTTCTTGCCAAGGTCGTAGGCAGTCACCGGTTTTTTATCAGATTTCAGATAGGCGTTGATATCGCCGTTCGATTCCATGACGGCAAATTCTACTTCAGCAAGGTTGAATATTCCTTTAGAGCGCAGTTCCGCCAGCAGATCTTCGCCGGTCATTCGAACCTGCAGGAGGTTTTCTTCCATGATTTTGCCATGCTTGATTAAGACGGTTTCCTTTCCGTTGATCAACTGATGCACGGCTTGACTCTTGATCGCCAGATAATCCAGAGCAATGGGAAGAATCACCCAAATCAGCAAAACAACTAAGCCGGAGCTGAAGTTTATAAGTTCCAATGACATCAGCGCAACGACGAAGGCTACTATAATATAGCTCAAAAAATTGAAGGGCTTTACTCTGGTCATGTTCCGCTTACCGATAAGTCGTATTGACAACCAAGTAATACAAAATAACGCCAATGATTTTATAATGATGTAAACTGTTTCCTGCATACCTTACCCGCCTTTTTAATTGCCTTTGTATTGTGGTTCTTCAAATTCCAAAACTTTTAAACGATCTTCCAGATCCTTGATAATGGCAGCGGTGACTTCCAGAGAGCTGTTATAAATAGTTTGAGTTTCTTCGTCCCTTGACTGCGAAGTATAGGTTCTTAATGTGCCTTGGACGCCCTTTAAACTGGCCAGAGTTTGTTTCACTTGTGAAGCGACGGTCATAATTATCAACCTCCGCACCTTATTATTCCAATTAGAATTCTTTTAATCCCTTGTTCAAATTGGAAAGTGAAGGGAAGTAAGAATATTCAAAGAAGACTTTGTTGCTACAGGAAAACTCCTAAAAAGCTTTAAAAGAAAAGCAAGAATTGCTTGACAATTATAGTTGCTATATCTACAATTGCTATAACAACTATTATTTAAGGAAGAACTGAGAAAGAAAGGAAGTGCCGTCTTTGAAAAGTAAGCTTGCTGAAGCCATAAAGCTTAAAACCCAACCGGTGGCCGTATTGCGTACAGATCTCCAACCTGAGGGTGCTTTGCAATTTAAAGAGGATAAATGGGGCTGTGTGATCTCTATGCTGAATGCCGCCGCCAAAGGACGCACGGCAGTATTCGACATAAAGACTACCGGCTGTATGGGGGGACAAGTGGGTTTAGGATTTAAACAATTCCAATTGGGATTTATCGAGCACTTTTTATCAACAGGAGGAGTTGGCGGCAAGGAAGGAGAATTTTATAAAAAGAATCCGGAATTGGCCGCAGCCTTTGTCTCAGGATTGCCTCATGTTGCCGCTAAGACTTATCTCGTTTTTAAACCTTTAGCTGCCTTAGCGGAGGACGAAACGCCTGAGGTTATTATTTTTCTGGCGAATGCCGACCAACTTTCAGCCTTAATGTGGTTTGCCAATTATGATAAGCCGACTCAGGACAATGTAAAATTAGACTTCGGTTCCGGTTGTCAACAGTCCGTACTTTATGCTCTGCAACAATTGGAGGCGGAAAATCCGAAATGTATTGTTGGCTTAACAGATCCTTCGGCCCGGAAGTTTATTGACCAGGATATTCTGTCCTTCAGCATGCCCTATACGCGCTTTTTAGAGTTGGAAGACCAAGTTGAAGAAAGCTTCCTGACTAAGGAAACATGGCGGCAAATTGCCGCAAGGATTTAATCTCTAAGGATAGCGCCTTTAAGTGTATCTAATTTTAAAGAGGTAATTATGAACGGCTTTAATCTTGATGATTCTTTGGGATATATTGTTGCGAAAACAAACTTTCATATGAAATCGTATTTTAATAAGTTAATAAAAAAAAATAACCTGGACGTCACTACGGAACAATGGGTTATTTTAAATGCCGTCCGGCAAAATCCCGGAGCGTCGCAAACCGACTTGGCCCGCATATCCTTTAAAGATAAAACGAACGTCACAAGAATCTTGGATTTATTAGTCAAAAAGGGATACGTTACTAGAAATATTGCCGGTAAGGATCGGAGGATTTACAGTATTACGCTTACCGATAGCGGCGAGGATGTTCTCGAACAACTCATTCGTGTTGCCGAGCAAGCCAATAAGACCTTTATACGCGACTTAGACCATGATAATTATCTGAAATTTGCTAGTACTTTAAAGGAAATATTAAACTCTGCCGAAAAGCTTTCTTCTAATTTAGATTAAGAGGATATTCCCCAATTAGATCAGGAAACTAAAGGACTTGCCAGGGAATCATTCAGGATCTGGATTAAGAGCATGTAAAAAGAGACGGTCCTTAATTCCCAAAGGAAGCAAAGCCAAAACTCCGGGCACCAAATTAGTGGTACCCGGAGTTTTGGCTTTGCTTCCTTTTATAATATTCAATAAAAAAGACAACTTAAATTAACCGGATAAGAAGCAGAAGAATAATAGGCTAAGACTAAAGGTTTTGTTTATTTAATGTCGAATACTGATAATACAGAAAATACTATCTATATAACGCGCTAAATATCTCCAGCTTTAGGGTATTTTAGAAAAACCACAAGCAAGTAAGGCGCTTCTTTACTTACGGAAATATTTTAGTCTAACCTGTGAACTGAAAGGGTTCATGAATGTGTATTTTAACGTTCTGCCCTCCGGCAAGAAGGGCAACAAAGGGTAGTTTTATTACGATATGGCAAACGTCTTATCTCATAATGAGATTAAAATTATCAATATGAGATAAGATGTAATTTTTGAACCTGCATTCAGCTTGCCTTACTTCAGAGGCAGACAGGAGTGTAGTTGCGTAAAGCCTTATTGTGACTGGTAAATGCGTAAGGTTTTCAGGTCTGACCTATTAGGAAAAATAATTAAAATTAATTTAGGAAAAAAATTAAAAGCGGCATGGATATTGCAACATTTTTAAAAGCCTAAATTGTAGAATATAGCCTCCCGGCATCGAAAGGTGGTAATTTCGGACTTTGCGGTAATTTTGGTATATAGAATCAATACTAGGAGCGGTTAAAGGACTTTTAAATTATTTTCGTGAAATAGGTTATAGAAAAAAACATGGAGGTATCAAAGTGACTAAATTCGAAGCTTATCAGCTTATAGCTGGGGAGATTCAGCAGTTTTTCAATGATGATGTTGCTGTTACACTTTTCGATACTGAAAAAATTGTTGCCTATTATCCGGGAAAGAAAATTGATACTAAAGCCGAGCTCGGGAATCCTCCTACGCCCGGTTCTAACGTTTTGGAAGCTTTGACGAGTGGCGAGCGAGTTGTACGTCGTGTTTCCAAAGAAATTTTTGGTATTCCTTTTGTCGGGATTGCGCTGCCAATCTTTGAAGAGTCGAAAATTGTCGGATGCCTTGCCGTTGCCTGCTCCGTGGAGCTTTATGCTAATCTCTTCACAACCGGGAAAGAAATTCTTGCAGCGGTGGTGGAAATCTCCTCTTCGGCGCAGAATTTGTCGGGTGGCACTGAAGAGCTGGCGGCAACGATTCGGAGTATGGATAATGAGACGGGGCATGTGAATACCGAGATGGGCCGAACCAGTGAGTTGACCCGGCAAATTAAAAAGATCGCCAAACAGAGTAACATTTTGGGCCTCAATGCGGCGATTGAAGCTTCCCGGGCCGGCGAGCACGGAAGGGGCTTTGCCATCGTATCGGAAGAAGTTCGCAGACTTGCCTCGGTTACCGATGCTTCCACAAAGGCGATCGACAGTAACGTTCAAGAGGTTCAGTCTTCTGTGGGCTTGCTGATTGAGGCTATAAAGCAGCTGACAGCGGTAACTGAGAATTATGCTTATGACATGTCAGAGATCGCTCAGAGCTTAAAGAGAATAGAGGGCATGGCTCAAAGGCTTGTAGAAATGGGACAAGGCTGAAACGTCAAAAGAAGACCCTCAGGTCTTCTTTTTTATAATGCGTATTCTAAATCATTCTAAATCATCAGGGCTTTTATCCTTGGCTGGGGTTATGGAGTCTCTTGCTTTCCCCGTTATCCCGGAAGTGGGAGAGTTTTTATGATTGTGAGGCGTCGACTGGTTATTACTGACTTGTTTGGCTGATTTATTTTTGTTAAGAGTCAAAGTGATTCCTCCTTAAGTATTAGTGGAAAACATCATAACTCAAATGGATATACCAGGCTTGTTGGCCCGGATAGAGTAAGTATGGTTATTGAACCTCGTAATTATGTACCGGTAAAACTATTTTGCGTTCTACCGGTAAAACTATTTCAGCAGAAAATTCAAGGCTGTTTAGGCAATGATGGGGCACTTTGATTTAAGAGAAATTAGGGTAAGCTGTCCTTCATTTCTAAACTTAAGGTTTGGATAGCTCTTTTTTCAATTCTGGATACGTAAGAGCGGGATATCCCTAAAATATCGGCAATTTCCTGCTGAGAATGTTCATTGCTTTCCATTAGTCCAAAGCGCAGATGCAGGACTCGGCGGTCAAGAACAGGAAGCTTTTTGATCTTTTCCAGCAATAAGCGCTGGTCCTCCTCATCGGCGATCTGTTCCGGGATTGGCGGATTGTCGGCGGAAAGGCTCTCTAATATGCTTAATTCACTGTCATTAGCGTCCGGACCGATAGGGCTGTATATAGATGTTTCTCCCCGGCGTTTTTTTATGATGCGAAAGTGCATTAAGATTTCATTGTTAATGCACCGGGCTGCGTACGTACTTAGTTTAGCGCCATTTTTAAGGTTAAAGGTATTGATGGCTTTTACTAAGCCGACAATGCCAATGGAAAATAAATCTTCAGTCCTCTCTTCGGGACCTTCATATTTTTTTACGACGTGAGCTACCAAGCGCAAGTTGTGTTCAATTAGTTTGTTGCGAGCAGTTTCAACAACTAAAGCCTGGTTTTCATCCGTTGGCTCGGGGTTAGTGCGGCTATTTTCTAAGATTTGTAGGTAGTGAAGTTCCTCTTCTTTGTTAAGCGGGTGTGGGAAAGCGTTATTATTGATATAGGAGACGAGGAGGACAATTCCTTTGCAAACCGTGAAAGCAAAGCTGATTAGAAGAGTGGGTGTAAACATCGGTTTCACTCCTTTCGCATCGTGCTATTTTATGCGTTAAAAGGCAAAGGAGTGAATTGCTGAAAAGCCTTGTTGGTGATTTTCCCAAGTTTACAACTTTAGTCGGACCGGCGCGGTGCCAATATAAAAAGCTCCTGACGTGCAGGAGCTTAATGTCTTATAATTTAGGTTAAATTAAAGATAGTCAGAGTCTGTAACTTCTTGCATTCCAGGTTGAGGACGTCGGTTAACGAGATATCCAAGGCATTGGCCAGTGCAGCTATGTAAAACAATTGTTTGCCTAATTCGGCTTCTATGATGTCTCTGCAGTTGTCGCAGAGAGTCCCATCGAGTTGGCTGTCGAGGAGATCTTTTAAATCGGCCAGGCTTGCATCGGGGGGGATTGATTTCTTGTGTGCGTTTACGGAATGACAACCGCAATTTGTCACGGATTTAACAACAGCTCTGTTGACACGGGCTGAAGTCTCTTGGCCCTTGGACAGGATGTCCAAAATACTTTGATGTCGGATTAACAGAGATTTCACTATATTTTGGAATTGGTCAGTGAGTTGTTCCATGAGTATCCTCACTCCTTTCTGCCTCCTCTATTATACCGAGCTGGCTGGGTCATTGTCAATTTTCCAGGAGTTTGGCTGATAAAAAGGGAAATTGACAGACGGAAGACTTGTATGGTATAATTTTAAAATTTTGACCCGGGCTTTGTTACTTGCTATAATAGGTAGAAGGGGGTGGCTGAATGTTTAATGTTGGTGATAAGGTTGTCTATCCGATGCATGGTGCCGGAATTATAGAATCAATCGAGGAACGGGAAGTTCTCGGTGAGATAAGCCAATATTATGTCATGCATTTGCCTGTGGGGAATATGAAGCTGTTTATACCCTTGAACAATGTTGAGAATTTGGGCTTGCGGCAAGTGATTTCTCCAACTATGGTCAAAGATGTGTTGGAAGTATTGCAGACGAAAGACACGGCAACTACCCTAGCCTGGAACCGGCGCTACCGTGCCAATCTGGAAAAGATTAAAAGCGGGAATATTTTTGAAGTAGCGAATGTGGTGCGCAGTCTTGCCCAACGGGAAAGTGAGAAAGGTCTTTCTACCGGGGAAAAAAAGATGTACGAAAATGCCTGTCAGATTTTAATCAGCGAGCTTGTCCTGACGGCAGGGTCCGAGGAAGCCGCTGTCAGACAATGGCTCTCTAAAGCCTTGGTTTGAAGACAGGATTAAATTGCCTTTACTTGAAAATAAATGGAATAAACAGTATAATTGGAAAGACTTTTAGTCAAACTAAAATAAAGGAGGTGAAATGATGATTCGCAATCTAATACGCGGGATCATCACCCTGTTATTTGGTGCATTGGGATTTTATCTTGACTATGTTTTATTACGCCTGGATCTTTTACCACTTTTAAAGTGGAACTTTTCCCCGGTCTGGACATATGTCTCTATGATTCTTTTATTTGCTTGTTTTGGTTTTTTAATTGCACCTGTCAGTATTCGCTCGGTTCTTAGGTTAATGCGTTGGCTGGATTCCCGCCTGACTCGGGTTCCAACTCATGATCTGATGGGCGGAGCCATTGGAGGAATTATTGGACTTATTATTTCAAGTTTATTTAGTAATTCATTCATTAGTATAAACTTTTTTGGGCCACTTCTTGCCGTGCTTTTGAGCCTTTTTTTAGGGTATCTTGGCTTAACGATTGGCATGAAACGTAAAGAGGATGTTTTAGGATTTCTTAATTTTATTCCGAGATTTCGAGATCGCGGAGATAAGCAAAAAGAAATTAAGGTCGGCCAAAACTTGGAGACTGAAGATACCAAGGATCAGAACCCTCACTATAAAATTCTCGATACGAGTGTGATTATTGACGGCCGAATCGCCGATATTGTCAAAACGGGTTTCATTGAAGGGACTTTGCTTGTTCCGAGTTTTGTTTTGGAAGAGCTTCGTCATATTGCCGATTCTTCAGACCTTTTGAAACGAAATCGGGGACGCAGAGGGCTTGACATTCTTAATCAGATTTCTAAGGAAACGGCCATCATGGTTCATATTCACGAACAGGATTTCGAGGATATCAATGAAGTTGACAGCAAGCTGGTGCGCTTAGGTCAGGTTCTGAATTCACCGCTGCTGACCAATGACTATAACCTGAATAAGGTGGCGGAGCTTCAAGGTGTGAAGGTTCTGAACATCAACGAACTGGCCAACTCCCTGAAACCGATTGTTTTGCCGGGAGAAGAAATGTTGGTTCAGGTGATGAAAGAAGGAAAAGAACCCGGTCAGGGTGTAGCTTATCTCGATGACGGGACTATGATTGTTGTAGACACCGGTCGCCGTTATATGGGACAAAATGTTACTGTCTTGGTAACCAGTGTTCTGCAAACTGCGGCTGGACGTATGATTTTTGCCAAACCTAAAAGCGCTTTAGAAAAAAAGCCGATGGGTCTTCGTTCGACAGATGAGGTGAATGCGATTGGCTGATTTAGGCATCGTCATTCCTGCAGCTGGTCAAGGCAAACGGATGGGGGCCGGGTACAATAAGCAATTTTTAAGGTTATGGGGACAACCAATTTTAGCCCATGTGGTAAGGTTGTTTCAGCTTTCCGGCTATGTCTCGGAAATTGTCATCGTGGGAGCGGAGAATGAACTTACGCAAATAGGGGAAATCGTCGATCAGCATGGATTTGATAAGGTTGTCAGCATTTGCGCAGGTGGAGCACAGCGTCAGGATTCTGTTCGCGCAGGGGTACTAGCACTCAGTCCCGCTATTCAACGGGTAGTGGTTCATGATGGGGCTAGGCCCCTTTTGACGTTGGAGGATTTTCATCGCTTTCTTGAAGAGGCGGAAGGATTTCCGGCGGCAATCATGGGAATTCAGGTTAAAGATACTATTAAGCGGTTTAATGATGCCGGCTGGGTGACGGATACATTGCCGAGAGAACGGTTGGTAGCCGTCCAGACCCCGCAGATTTTTGAGCGTCACAAATTAGAAGAAGCACATTTCAGAGCTGCCGCTGCCGGATATTATGGAACGGACGATGCTTCTTTGTTAGAATGGATGGGATGTTCCGTCAAAGTGCTTGAAGGTTCGCAAGAGAATATCAAAATTACGACGCCGGGGGATTTGTGGCTGGCGGAACGGATACTTGCGCTGCGCGAGGAGCAAGGTTCACAGGCTGAGATAAAGAATTTCGAACCGCGAATATCAAGATTGGGGTGTTGAAGATCAGGGTTGGAATAGGTTATGATGTCCATGCTTTGGTTGAAGAAAGACGATTGATTCTGGGTGGAGTGGAAATTCCTTATGAACGGGGTTTGCTCGGACATTCGGATGCCGATGTTTTAATTCATGCTCTTATGGATGCTTTATTAGGGGCCTTGGCCCTTGGGGATATCGGGGCGCATTTTCCTGATCGCGATCCCCGCTATTCGGGGATTTCCAGTCTTGTGCTGCTGGAGCGGGTTGTCGAATTGCTTGGAAACCGGGGGTACCGCGTTGAAAATATCGACAGCGTTATTGTGGCAGAGCGGCCAAAACTTGCTCCCTTCATCCCGCAAATGCGCCTGAATTTGGCGCGGGCTTTGAAAACCGAGGTTGAAAATGTCTCGGTGAAAGCAACGACGACGGAGCGGCTGGGCTTTGCAGGCCGGGGTGAAGGCATCGGAGCACAGGCCGTCGTCTGTTTGGAAAAGGTTAAAGTCTGAGAAGCTTTTTAAAGGATCTTTTGTTATAATGAGCTAAAACAATAGAGAAGATATTAAGGTGGTTGACGATGAAAGAAGTCAGGACAAGATTTGCCCCCAGCCCGACGGGCTATATGCATATTGGAAACTTGAGGACTGCTATCTATGAGTACTTAATTGCTAAATCTCAGGGGGGAAAGTTTTTATTGAGGATTGAGGATACCGATCAGGCTCGTTTTGTGGAAGGAGCCATTGAGGTGATCCTAAAAACTCTTGACATTGTTGGTTTAAAATACGATGAAGGCCCTGATGTTGGAGGACCTTTTGGACCTTATGTGCAAAGCCAGCGGAAATCCATCTATAAAGATTACGCGGACAAGCTGGTTGAATTAAAAGGTGCTTATTATTGCTTTTGCTCCAAAGAGAAAAACGACAGTGAATCAACAGCTGTTCCTGTGAAGCATGATTGCCGCTGCAAGGATTTGAGTGCTTTGGAAATCTCGGAAAACTTTAAGCATAACAAGCCTTACGTTGTACGCCAGCGCATCCCTCATGAAGGCACAACGACTTTCCATGATCTTGTTTATGGAGCGGTTACGGTGGAAAATTCCGAACTGGATGAAGGAGTCCTTCTGAAATCTGATGGCTTGCCGACCTATAATTTTGCCAATGTGGTAGATGATCATTTAATGGAGATTACGCATGTTGTAAGAGGGTCGGAGTACCTGTCTTCAACGCCGAAATACAATTTGCTCTATACGTCCTTTGGCTGGGATATTCCCGAGTATATTCATTTGCCGCCTATTATGAAGACGGCAGAAAAGAAATTAAGCAAGCGCGAAGGGGACGCTTCGTTTGAAGATTTTATTGCCAAAGGCTATTTGCCGGAAGCTATCGTAAATTATATTGTGCTGCTGGGATGGAATCCTGGCACTAATGAGGAATTCTTTTCTCTCCGGGAACTGGAAAAATGTTTCAGTACTGAGGGCTTGAGCAAATCCCCGGCGATTTTTGATGTCAATAAGTTAAAGTGGATGAACGGCGAATACCTTCGCAGATTGAGCCTGGAAGACTTTAATAGTTTAGCCTTGCCTTATTACCAGGAAGTTTTAGGACGTGAGATAGACTCTAAAAAGGTCAGTGCTTTATTGCAAAAGAGAACGGAAATTCTCAGCGAGATCCCCGAGAAAGTTGAGTTTTTGCATAGTCTCCCCGATTATGACAGTGCTTTATTTGTCCACAAGAAAATGAAAACAGATTATGTTAACTCTTTAAGTAACTTAAAGGCTGCTAAAGAGGCGATGTCCGTCCTGGAGACTTGGGATTTGGCCAACATAGAAGAAAACCTGGCAAATTTAATCTCCAAGCTGGGAGTTAAAAACGGACAAGTACTCTGGCCCCTGCGCACAGCCCTTTCCGGATTGGAATCCAGTCCTGGCGGTGCCTTGGAGCTGGCAGAATTGTTGGGTAAAACAGAAACCCTGAGAAGAATAGACGTTGGAATTAATAAGTTGGCCAATAAGGTTGACTAATAAAAATAGCGGCAGGTATTTATTGACAGAGACTGGAGTCTGCCCTATAATAGTTTATTATTTAACAATCAAGGCGATGATGAGAAAGAGTACAAAAAGGAATTGCCCTAGCGAAGATGGGATAGTGAAAGCCATCGGCGAGGAATTTTTGGAAGTGCATCTCTGAGCTGATCGGCGGAAACCTGAGTATGCCTTTCCGTATTAACTGCGTTAAAGTTATTAAGCAGGAACGACAGTGTTCGTTCAATCAGAGTGGGACCGCGGAACCTTTCGTCTCTGGACGAAGGTTCCGCGTTTTTGTATCTAATTCTAGGTTGTTCGCATAGGATTATCAGGAAAGGGGTGTGCCGGAAATGATTTTTGGTCAAATCAGGCGCGATATTCGCGTGATTTTTGAAAGAGATCCCGCTGCCAAAAGCATCGTTGAAGTGATCTTTTGCTATCCGGGTTTTCATGCGGTGCTTTTTCACCGTTTGGCCCATTGGTTGTATCAACACAATTTGGTCCTTTTGCCGCGAATGATTTCTCAGCTATCCAGGTTTCTCACGGGGATAGAGATTCATCCTGGCGCTAAAATTGGACAGGGCTTTTTTATTGACCATGGCAGTGGAGTGGTCATTGGGGAAACGGCAGAAATCGGAGACAATGTTACTTTGTATCAAGGGGTTACGCTTGGCGGAACCGGCAAAGAAAAGGGCAAGCGGCATCCGACGATTGGCAATAATGTTGTAATTGGGACGGGCGCGAAAATTTTAGGTTCCTTTAAAGTTGGAGATAATGTTAAAATAGGCGCGGGTTCTGTCGTTAACAAATCCGTTCCCAGTGACACGACGGTGGTGGGCATACCGGGGAGGATTGTTCTTCACCATGGGGTTCCGATTAAAGACCCTGATCTGAGACATGATGATCTTCCCGATCCTGTCAATGAAATGCTGAAGTGCTTAATGCAGAGAGTGGAGTATCTGGAACAACGTTTAAAAGAAGAGGAGAGTCGATGCAATGTCTTTGAAATTATTCAACACAATGACCCGGCAAAAAGAGGAGTTCAAGCCCCGAGAGAGCGGGAAGGTTGCGATGTATGTCTGCGGTCCGACGACCTATAACTATTTTCATGCCGGAAATGCCCGGATGTTTGTCGTTTTTGACATGATACGCCGTTACTTTATGTATAAAGGCTACGAGGTTCGCTATGTGCAGAATTTTACAGATGTCGATGATAAAATCATTCAGCGGGGAAACCTCGAAAAGATGGACCCTCTGGCCTTGGGCCAAAAATATATCGATGAGTATTTTAAGGATGCCCAGGCTTTGAATATTCTTCCGGCTACGGTTCACCCCAAGGCCACTGAACATATTCCGGAAATGATTGAGATTATCCAGGGTTTGATTAACACAGAGCTTGCTTACGAAGTGGATGGGGATGTGTATTTTGCGGTGGATCGCTTTTCCGGCTATGGAAAACTCTCCGGCCGAACCTTGGAGGACATGAAAGCGGGCGCGCGGGTTGAGGTGGATGAACGCAAACATCATCCCATGGATTTTGCGCTTTGGAAAAAGGCCAAGCCCGGTGAACCGGCCTGGAAAAGTCCCTGGGGCATGGGGCGGCCGGGGTGGCATATCGAATGCACAGCTATGTCCTTGAAATACTTAGGCGCGGGCTTTGACATTCACGGCGGCGGCGGAGATTTGGTTTTCCCTCATCATGAGAATGAAATTGCCCAGACAGAAGGGTATTTGAAAGGACAGACCTTTGCGCACTATTGGATGCACAACGCCTTTCTGACGATTAATCAGGAGAAAATGTCCAAGTCCTTGAACAATTTTTTCACAACCCGGGAGCTGCTTGAGAAGAATCCCGGAGAAGTGATCCGTTTTTATCTGCTCGGAACTCATTACCGCAGCCCGTTGGATTTCAATGATGAGAATTTAGGGATGGCTCAAAAGGGGTTGGGGCGGCTGCAAACCAGTGTTCGCTTAGCTCAGCAGGCTTTGGACAGAAAGGGGTCTGCCAAAAACGAAGAGCTTGAGCAGGAGTTGTTCAAAGCGGCTCAGGAAGCCCGTGAATCCTTTGAGAAGGCTATGGACGATGATTTTAATTCTGCCCTGGCTTATGCCGCCCTCTTTGAATTAGCTAAGACGATGAATGGCTACGGCCAGGAACATCCTGTTTTTTCTGAGGGACTGGCAAAAGCACAAGGGACCTTAATTGAATTGGGAGGGGTGCTGGGATTTGATCTTCTGCATCCGGCTCAAAGACAAGTTGAAAATGAGGAAATGCTCGCCAAAGTGATGGAGATCGTTCTTCAGATCCGCTCTAAGTCCCGCCAGAAAAAAGATTGGGAGATGTCGGACTTTATCCGGGATGCCTTTAAGGCCCAGGGAATCATTATTGAAGATACCCCGCAAGGGGCAAGGTGGAATATTAAAAAGTTTTGAAAGGTGACCATATGCGCAGTTGGCAGGAAATGAACCCCTTAACGTTAGCTTATTTGGGGGATGCGGTTTATGAATTATGGGTGCGGACGCATTTGCTGGAGTTAGGGCATGAAAAAGTCAAGGAGCTTCACAAGCAGGCGATTCGCTATGTGTGCGCCGGAACTCAAGCCCGGATTTTGCACGCTTTGCTCCCGGATCTTGAGGATGTTGAGCAGCAGGTGGTTTTACGCGGGCGCAATGCCAAAGGCAGTTATCCGAAAAACGTTGATGTTGTGACATATCGTCATGCCACAGCCTTTGAAAGCTTAATCGGGTATTGGCAATTGACCGGACAGGTTCAGCGTATGCACTGGGCGTTTCAGCAAGTGGACGGTATTTTAGGGGAAGAGTCCCCGAAAGAAATCAGTATAAAATGACGGAGAGAAAAGAGGGCTGTCGAAATGAAAGTGGATCTGATTCAATATACTCCGGACCCGGAAAAGGTTGTGGCTTCCGCTGCCCGTTTGTGTTACTCGGCAGATCCCGTGCCGGAACTTTTAGAACATCTGGATGAGGAGACAGTGGCCCGCTTTGTCCGTAAATTGCGCGCTATGGGCCATCTCTCTCCATTCGAACATGTGAGTTTTCAGTTTTCCATTGACGGCGTCTCGCGGGCTTTATCTCATCAATTAGTGCGGCATAGAATCGCCAGTTACTCTCAACGTTCTCAGCGCTATGTAAAAGAGAATGGCTTTGAGTATGTCATCCCCCCGAGTATCCAAGGAAATCCCCAGGCTATGGAGCGTTTTGAAGGGGTTATGGCGCGCCTTCAGGAGGAGTACCAAGCTCTTCAGGGCATGGTGCCTGCCGAAGATGCCCGTTTTGTGCTGCCCAACGCCTGCACGACCTCGTTAATGGCTACTTTTAATGCCCGCTCGCTGTTAAATTTTTTCGAGCATCGCACCTGCCGGAGAGCCCAGTGGGAAATTCGCGGGCTGGCGGAGAGGATGCTGGACTTGGTGCGCGGCGTGGCTCCGAATTTGTTTAGCGGAGCAGGGCCGACCTGTGTGACCCAGGGAGTATGCCATCAAGGTACTTATAGTTGCGGAAGATTACAAACCCTGTCAAGAAAGAAGACGTGAATAACTTGAACGATGAAATCATTTACGGCAAAAATCCGGTCTTAGAGCTTTTGAAAAGCGGGAAGCCTGTCAACAAGATTCTCTTGCTTGCCGATGGCGCGAATGTACGGAATCAAGAAATTCTTTCCCTCTTGCAGAAGCGGAACATCCCTTATCAATTTGTGGACCGTCAGGCCCTTGACCGTCTGGCTCAACGCGAGCGGCATCAAGGCATGCTGGCCTATGTGGCTGCCAGAGAGTATGCTGAAGTGGAGGACATCCTTGCCTTAGCGGAAAAGAGGCAGGAAGCCCCGTTTATCCTGGTGCTGGATGAAATCGAAGATCCCCACAATCTGGGGGCCTTGCTGAGGACCGTTGACGCCGTTGGAGCTCATGGGGTGATTATTCCCAAACGGCGCAGTGTTTCCCTGACCGGAACGGTTGCCAAAACATCGGCTGGGGCTGTTGAACATGTTTTGGTTGCCCGGGTAAGCAATTTAGTGCAGACAATTAAGGAGCTGAAAAAGAAAGGGTGCTGGGTGTCCGGCGCCGAAGCCGGAGGCAGCGATGCTTTTACGGCGGATCTGACAGGACCTCGGGTTATTGTTATTGGCAGCGAAGGCAAAGGCATCAGCCGTTTGCTGCGTGAAAACTGTGACGAGCTTGTCAGTCTGCCGATGAGGGGGAAGGTGACGTCACTTAACGCGAGTGTTGCCGGGTCTCTGATGCTTTATGAAGTGTTTAGGCAGAGAGCTTATGCTCGTTAAAGTTAATTCTAAAGTCTCTTTTAGACAACCTCCGGTCCTGTACCCGGGTCTTGGCTTTAAACTTCGCGCATATAGCGACAGAACAACCAAAACTTCGCCTTGACGCTTTTCTTCAGCGTCGAGTATAATGAGAATGTTCCCGTGGACAAGGGCTAGGCGAGATTGCGTCTTCTTCATGACGACATTGTAGGGGGGATCAACTTGACTTTTCAAGCCCAACCAGAACTACCAGAGTGCGAAATCGGCGATATAATCGTAGATGAAGAGATGGTTGAGCTTGCCAAGGAAGGCGACGCGGCAGCACTGGAGTATCTAATCAACAAATATAAGAACTTCGTTAGGGCAAAAGCTCGTTCCTATTTTCTCATAGGGGCGGATCGCGAAGATATTATTCAAGAGGGAATGATTGGACTCTATAAAGCCATAAGAGACTTCCGCGGCGACAAGCTCTCTTCGTTCAGGGCATTTGCGGAATTATGCATAACCCGCCAAATCATTACCGCTATCAAGACAGCGACAAGGCAGAAACACATTCCTCTAAACTCGTATGTATCACTGAATAAGCCTATATATGATGAGGATTCTGATCGTACCCTGCTTGATGTCATCTCGGGGACTCGCATTACAGACCCGGAAGAGCTGATCATTAGCCGGGAAGAATTTGACGACATTGAGGAAAAGATGGGCGAAATTCTCAGTTCCTTAGAATGGAAGGTACTGATGTCTTATCTGGAAGGGAAATCGTATCAGGAAATTGCTGTTGACTTGAAGAGACATGTGAAATCGATCGACAACGCGTTGCAGAGAGTGAAAAGGAAACTTGAGCGCTACCTTGAACGTCGGGATGGATAATTTTACATACACTTCTGAAAGAAAAAAAGCTTGCATTTATAGCGAAAAGATGCTAAATTATATGAGTGCCTGACAGCAAAGCGCTGATGGGGCGCAAACAAAATGCCAACGTAGCTCAATTGGTAGAGCAGCTGATTTGTAATCAGCAGGTTGCGGGTTCGAGTCCCTTCGTTGGCTCCATTTATTTTGCAGATATTTCAAAAGACAGCCAGGCTGTCTTTTTTGTTATGATGTTCAAGGGACGCTTGCTAACTGAGTTTTCTTACCGGTTATTTCCTTGACAGGGTAGTTATCTTGTGATAAAGTACTTGAGTAATGGAATAAATGCAGCGTTCTACCGTTGTCTGGGAGGTGTTCGTGAATGCGTGTTGGCATTATTTTAGCGTGTACGGATTGCAAGCACCGTAATTATGCTACGATGAAGAATAAGAAAAATAACCCTGATCGTTTAGAAGCCCAAAAGTATTGTAAGTTCTGCAAAAGCCATACTCTTCATAAGGAAACCAAGTAATTTTTTTTTTGCACCTATCAGAAAGTATGACTTTCTGTTAAATTTTCTGTAGGTAAGTGCAACTGGGGCAATCGTCTGTGCCTGACGGCTATCAAGGGCGAAGACAGTTTCTGAGTAGGCTAGGCAAGTTTACTTACCCTGTGAGGTCATGGATTGTACGCCAGGAAGCGTTGTCACAGTGTCGAGGGCACCGATGTCGTGTAAGGATGTGAAGTGATGGGCGCGTTGAAAAAACCAGCTAATACTCAGCGACAAGCGGAAAAGACTGCGGAGTATTTCCGTGGGGTTTTGAGTGAATTAAAAAAAGTTCACTGGCCGAGCCGTAAACAATTGCTCGCCTACACAGGAGTTGTGTTTTTTACGGTGGGAATTGTATCCGTTCTCATGTGGATTGTAGACGGCGGTTTAAGTATAGCCTTAACCAAGCTAGTGCCCTAAACTGCAAGTTTCTGCGGCAGTGTCTGAGGAGGTCCCTGAGAAATGGCAAAAGACTGGTTTGTTATTCACACGTACTCGGGTTATGAAAACAAAGTTAAAATGAATCTCGAAAAACGAGTCGAATCCATGAATATGGAGGAGAAAATTTTTCGCGTTCTTGTGCCGATGGAGGATGAAGTTGAGTTCAAGAATGGGAAAGAAAAGGTAACCAAGCGCAAGGTTTATCCCGGGTATGTGCTTGTTGAGATGGAAATGACCGACGATTCTTGGTATGTTGTACGCAACACGCCGGGAGTGACCGGTTTTGTAGGTACGGGAACAAAGCCTATTCCGCTTCTTGAACAAGAGGTTATCCGGATTCTGCAGCAGATGGGTATGGACGAACTCCACGCTCGTATTGATTTCGAGGTCAATCAAACTGTTCAGGTTATCGCCGGGCCGTTTAAAGACTTTGTGGGGATAGTCCGGGAAATTCTCCCGGATAAAGGTAAGCTGCGTGTGGAAGTATCGATGTTTGGAAGAGAGACACCTGTGGAATTGGATTTTGCGCAGGTGCAAAAGCTCGACTAAAATAGGGATTACTTTATCAAGGAGGTGTAATGACAATGGCAAAGAAAGTAATTGGTTTGGTTAAATTAGCGATAACGGCAGGTAAGGCAACACCGGCACCTCCGGTTGGTCCGGCTCTTGGTCAGCATGGGGTCAATATTATGGCCTTCTGCAAAGAATACAATGAGCGCACTAAAGATCAGGCGGGGCTTATTATTCCGGTAGAAATTACAGTTTATGAAGATCGCTCGTTTACCTTTATTACCAAAACTCCGCCGGCTTCCGTGCTGCTTAAAAAAGTAGCCAATATTAACTCGGGTTCTTCTGAACCGAATCGCAAGAAGGTTGCCACAATCTCGAAAGCGAAAGTACGCGAAATTGCAGACATCAAGATGAAAGACCTGAACGCGGCAAGTATCGAGGCGGCAATGCGGATGGTGGAAGGCACCGCCAGGAGCATGGGCATCGTTGTTGAAGAAGTCTAAAATGAGTTGTGGGAGGGCTTAGCCCGTATCACCACGAGGAGGTTAAGTGAATGGCTAAGGTAGGAAAAAAATATCAAGAGGCCGTAAAAACCTTTGAGCGCACTGCGTACTACGAACCCCTTGAAGCTTTCGCAATTGTAAAGGCTAACGCCAAGGCAAAATTTGACGAGACGATTGAAGTTGCCTTTAAATTAGGCATTGATACTCGTCATGCCGATCAACAAATTCGCGGCGCGATTGTGCTGCCGAATGGAACGGGTAAAACTCGCTCGGTGCTGGTTTTCGCCAAAGGCGATAAAGCGAAGGAAGCAGAATTAGCAGGAGCCGATTTTGTAGGCGCCGAGGATATGATTGCTAAGATTGAACAAGGATGGTTTGGGTTTGATGTCGTCGTGGCTACGCCGGATATGATGGGTATGGTTGGAAAACTGGGACGGGTCCTTGGACCTAAAGGTTTAATGCCAAACCCCAAAACAGGTACGGTAACGCCGGACGTAACCCGTGCGATTAAAGAAATCAAAGCTGGTAAGATTGAATATCGTGCTGAAAAGGCGGGGATTATCCACGCGCCCATAGGCAAGGCTTCTTTTAGCCCGGAGCAGTTGATGGAGAACTATCGTACTTTAGGGGAAACGATTGTTAAAGCAAAACCTGCCGCGGCTAAGGGTCAGTATATCCGCAGTGTAACGGTTACTTCGACCATGGGGCCCGGTGTGAGAATCAACCCTGTAAAGGCGCTCTAATTCTAAATTTAGAGTTCTCTTGACAGTGTTCGATAAAGAGGGTACACTTATCAGGAATTGAATAGCCACTGTAGAAAGCAGGCGCCGCAAGGCTTAATTTCCTGCCGAGGTTGGAAAACGTGCCGATAGATATACTTGGCGTTCTTAACCTCTGCAGTCGCGGAGGTTTTTTGCTGAGTGACCCTAAGGAAGGAGGTACACAGAATGCCTAATATCGAAGAAAAAAGTCTCGTTGTCTCGGAGATTAAAGAGAAGTTTCAACAATCCTCCGGGGTTGTTTTAGCGGATTACCGCGGTTTAACCGTGGCTCAGGTTACTCAATTGCGGAGCCAGCTTCGCCAAGCCGGTGTGGAATACAAGGTTTTGAAAAATACCCTTGTGCGCCGGGCCGCTCAGGAAGTGGGAGTAGAGGGACTTGAGCCTTATCTGGAAGGCCCGACGGCTCTTGCTTTCAGTAAAGATCCTGTAGCTCCTGCTAAAATTTTGTTAGACTTTGTTAAAGTCAATAAGCTTAAAAGCTTCCAAATCAAAGCAGGCGTTGTTGAAGGCAAGGTTATCGATTCCGATGGAGTAAAAAACCTGGCGGATCTGCCGCCGCGGGAAGTGCTGCTGGCCATGGTTTTGCGCGGTATGCAAGCACCTTTGGCAGGTATGGCCAATGTTCTTCAAGGACCAATCCGCAAAATGGGTTATGCTCTCGAAGAAGTGCGTAAACTCAAGGAAGCCCAATAGGCTTTATACATTTAGGGTAATAAAATGTTTTATAATTTAAGGAGGAAACAATAATGTCTAAAGTTAATGAAATTCTCGAAGCAGTTAAAGGATTAACTGTCCTCGAACTCTCTGAACTCGTGAAGGCTTTTGAAACCGAATTTGGCGTCAGCGCTGCAGCTCCTGTGGCTGTTGCTGCTGTTGGCGGAGCAGCTCCTGCCGCTGCTGAAGAAGCAGAAGAAAAAACCGAATTTGATGTTATCCTGACCAACTGCGGTGCTTCCAAGATCAATGTTATCAAGGTTGTTCGTGAAGTTACCGGCTTAGGTCTGAAAGAAGCAAAAGATCTCGTTGACAATGCTCCGAAGCCTGTCAAGGAGAAAATTTCCAAGGATGAAGCTGAGGCTGTGAAAACTAAATTAACAGAAGCCGGCGCAACCGTCGAAGTTAAATAGTTTAGAGAAATAAAGAAGGTGCTCTCTAAGTGGAGGGCGCCTTCTTTAATGTGCTCCATTAAAGTTGGATGTATTGCATAAGCAGTTTTGAATACTGCAACCTGTTGTAGACTTTTTTAATAGTTATTGACTGCAAATCCGGAAAATATTCTTGACACAGAATAATAGATTTGGTATACTTTATAAATGTTACTATACATACGATTGGGATTTTTACTTAATCCGTCCATGCTATGGTAATAACTAACAAGCATTGGATAATAAGGAGATAGTAGTTTGAATTTGTCGCAATGATGCGGAATACCATAGACAGTTTAAGCGAGGTTTTATTAAGAGGCCTTGCTTTTGGTTGTTTATGTCAATATATTATACCTCAATGAGAGAAAACCGCACTGAGGGGTGAAGCGTTAATGTTCTATCCTGTTAAGGTAGGGATACGAGAGCGCTGGAGTTATTCCAGAATTCGGGAAGTCCTTGACATGCCAAATCTAATTGAAATTCAGCAGAACTCCTATCGTTGGTTTCTTGATGAGGGACTGCGCGATATGTTTCGCGATATATCCCCCATTCAAGACTTTACGGGCAATCTCGTTTTGGAATTCATCGACTACAGTTTAGGAGAGGCTAAATACCAAGTAGAGGAGTGTAAAGAACGCGATGTTACTTTTGCTGCGCCTTTGCGAGTAAAAGTACGCCTCATAAACAAGGAAACCGGAGAAGTTAAGGAACAAGAAGTTTTCATGGGAGATTTTCCCTTGATGACGGACAAGGGTACATTTATTATCAATGGAGCTGAGCGCGTTATTGTCAGTCAGCTCGTCCGTTCGCCTGGAGTTTACTATGCGGAACAAATCGATCCGAGTGGTAAAAAGCTTTATGGAGCTACGGTGATACCGAACCGCGGAGCGTGGTTGGAATTCGAATCGGATATTAACGACAATATCTTTGTCAGAGTTGACCGAACACGAAAACTTCCGGGAACGGTTCTCATTCGAGCCTTAGGTTACTCCAGCAATGGTCAGATCTTGGAATTGTTTAAAGACAATGAATATATCCGTGCTACCTTAGAGAGAGATAACTCTGAGTCCACGGAAGAGGCTTTAGTCGAAATCTACAAACGCTTAAGGCCGGGAGAACCTCCTACGGTTGACAGCGCACGTTCGTTATTAGAAGCTCTCTTCTTTGACGCTAAACGTTACGATCTGGCTAAGGTTGGTCGTTATAAGCTTAACAAGAAGTTGGGTTTGGATATTCCGATGGAAGTCCGACACCTGACACGCGGGGATATTGTTGCCAGTATTCAGCGAATGTTGGCCCTTATGGAGGGCGAAGGGCACAAAGATGACATCGACCATTTAGGAAATCGCCGCCTGCGTTCTGTGGGAGAGTTGCTTCAGAATCAGTTCCGTATCGGTTTATCCCGAATGGAGCGCGTAGTACGTGAGCGGATGACAATTCAGGATGTCGAGGTCATTACTCCGCAAGTTTTAATTAATATTCGTCCCGTTGTGGCTGCTATTAAGGAATTCTTTGGCAGCAGCCAACTGTCGCAGTTTATGGATCAAACCAACCCGCTGGCGGAGCTGACCCATAAGCGGCGTTTAAGCGCCTTGGGTCCAGGTGGTTTGAGCCGTGAGCGGGCAGGTTTTGAAGTGCGTGACGTACACTATTCCCACTATGGCCGGATGTGTCCCGTAGAGACGCCTGAAGGACCAAACATCGGTTTGATCGGTTCTTTGAGCACCTATGGCCGAATTAATCCCTATGGGTTTATCGAGGCTCCTTATCGCAAGGTTGATAAGGAACATGGTCGAGTCAGCGATGAGATTCACTATCTCACGGCGGATGAGGAAGAAAAATATGTTGTGGCACAGGCCAATGCACCCCTTGACGAAAACGGCAAATTTCTTCTGGATAAAATCGATGGGCGCCATGGTCCGGACTTCGTTCACGTTTCCCCAAATCAAGTGGATTATATGGACGTATCTCCAAAGCAAATGGTCTCGATTGCAACGGCTCTCATTCCGTTTTTAGAGCACGACGATGCCAACCGGGCCTTGATGGGTTCGAATATGCAGCGTCAGGCAGTTCCTCTTTTGCGGACAGATTCCCCTTATGTGGGGACGGGAATGGAATACAAGACGGCTAAGGATTCCGGGGTCTGCGCGATTTCTAAGCAGGCCGGAGTTGTTGAACGGGCCACTGCGGATGATATTGTGGTTCTGCACGGCGATAGCACGACGGAACGCCACAAGCTTCTGAAATATTCGCGTTCTAACCAAGGAACCTGCATCAACCAGCGTCCTATCGTTAAAAAAGGTGACCGAGTTGAAGCGAGCCAGATTATTGCCGATGGTCCCTCGACCGATCATGGGGAACTTGCCTTAGGGCGCAATGTTTTGGTGGCCTTTATGACCTGGGAAGGCTACAACTACGAAGACGCCATCTTGATTAATGAAAAACTTGTCCGGGAAGATTATTATACGTCGATTCATATTGAAGAATATGAATCCGATGCCCGGGATACGAAACTCGGACCGGAAGAAATAACCAGAGATATTCCCAACGTTGGGGAGGATGTTCTAAAGGATCTGGACGAACGCGGAATTATCCGCATCGGTGCCGAAGTACGACCTGGGGACATTTTAGTCGGTAAAGTGACTCCGAAAGGAGAAACAGAACTGACGGCTGAAGAACGTTTGCTGCGAGCGATTTTCGGAGAAAAAGCACGCGAGGTTCGAGATACCTCCCTGCGGGTTCCGCACGGGGAAGCCGGAAAGATCGTTGATGTGAAAGTCTTTACACGCGAAAATGGGGACGAATTATCTCCGGGTGTTAATCAGCTTGTCCGTGTGTATATCGCGCAAAAACGTAAAATCTCTGTCGGTGACAAGGTCGCCGGCCGTCATGGAAACAAAGGGGTTATCTCGCGGATTATGCGTCAAGAGGATATGCCCTTTATGCCGGACGGTACGCCGATTGAAGTTGTGTTGAACCCGCTGGGCGTTCCTTCCCGGATGAATATTGGTCAGGTACTCGAAACTCACTTGGGGTGGGCGGCGAAAGCTTTAGGTATCCGCATTGCCACTCCGGTTTTTGACGGCGCTCGGGAAGAGGATATTTTTGAAACTTTAGAGAAGGCCGGACTGCCCAGAGATGGCAAGACGATCTTGTATGACGGACGCACAGGAGATCCTTTTGACAGTAAGATCACTGTGGGTTATATGTACATGCTGAAGTTGCACCATTTAGTTGACGATAAAATCCATGCTCGTTCGACGGGTCCTTACTCTCTGGTAACTCAGCAGCCTTTGGGAGGTAAAGCTCAATTCGGAGGCCAGCGCTTTGGGGAAATGGAAGTTTGGGCTCTGGAAGCTTACGGAGCATCATATACTCTTCAGGAAATCCTCACCGTTAAATCAGATGATGTTGTCGGGCGTGTAAAAACCTATGAGGCTATTGTCAAAGGAGAGAATATTCCCGAGCCGGGAATTCCGGAATCCTTTAAGGTATTGATTAAAGAAATGCAGAGCTTAGGCCTTGATGTGCGCGTGCTCTCCTCGGATGATCAGGAAATTGAGATTCATGATACCGATGAAGATATCGCGGAAACTGCCAAAGAGCTCGGTATTGACCTTCATGAGGAACTTCCGCCTTCAGGACCTCGCCTCGTTGCCGTGGAAGATGAGGATGAAATCCCAGATGAAGAGGATCCGCTCGATGATTTGAGCGAGGAAGACCTCGAAGATGATGATATAGATCTTGGCGATCTCAAATAGTCCCCCGGACGAAAGGAGCGATAAGATTGCTAGACGTCAATAACTTCGACCGTATGCGTATCGGCCTAGCTTCCCCGGACATGATCCGTGATTGGTCGTTTGGAGAAGTAAAGAAGCCTGAAACCATTAACTATCGGACCTTAAAACCGGAACGGGAAGGTTTGTTTTGCGAAAAGATTTTTGGCCCGACAAGGGACTGGGAATGCCACTGCGGAAAATATAAACGGGTGCGTTACAAAGGTATTGTTTGTGATCGGTGCGGAGTTGAAGTAACTCGCTCGAAGGTACGCCGTGAGCGGATGGGGCATATTGTTCTTGCCGCTCCCGTTTCCCATATCTGGTACTTCAAAGGGATACCAAGCCGTATGGGACTGCTTTTAGACATGTCCCCCCGCGCTTTGGAAAAGGTGTTGTATTTTGTTTCCTATATTGTGACAGATCCTGGGGATACTTCGCTGATGAAAAAGCAGCTGTTGACAGAAACGGAGTATCGTGAATATCGCGAGAAGTACGGAGACCGTTTTCACGCAAGCATGGGTGCTGAAGCAGTTAAACTTCTGCTGGCCGAAATGGATCTCGATAAACTTAACGACGAACTGCGCGGTGAGCTGAAAGAAGTCTCCGGACAGCGTAAAATCCGGGCCATACGGCGCTTGGAAGTAGTTGAAGCCTTTAAGTCCTCCGGGAATCGCCCGGAATGGATGATTATGGATGTCGTTCCGGTCATCCCGCCTGAACTGCGCCCCATGGTCCAGTTAGACGGGGGACGGTTTGCCACCTCCGATTTGAATGATCTTTATCGCCGCGTGATTAACCGCAATAACCGCCTGAAGCGTCTTTTAGACCTAGGCGCGCCCGATATCATTGTCCGCAATGAAAAACGGATGCTGCAGGAAGCAGTCGATGCGCTGATCGATAACGGCCGCCGTGGACGTCCTGTGACAGGCCCGGGAAACCGTCCCTTAAAATCTTTAAGTGACATGTTAAAAGGCAAGCAAGGGCGTTTCCGGCAAAACTTACTGGGAAAACGTGTAGACTATTCGGGACGTTCGGTTATTGTGGTTGGACCGAACCTCAAACTTCATCAGTGTGGGTTGCCGAAAGAAATGGCTTTAGAGCTGTTTAAGCCTTTTGTGATGAAAAAGCTTGTCAATGAAGGGCATGCTCACAATATTAAAAGTGCCAAAAGGATGGTTGAGCGGGTTCGTCCCGAAGTTTGGGATGTCCTGGAGGATGTTATCACAGATCACCCGGTTCTCTTGAATCGTGCTCCAACCCTGCACCGTTTAGGCATTCAGGCCTTTGAACCGATTTTAGTTGAAGGCCGTGCTTTACAGATTCATCCGCTTGTGTGTACAGCTTATAACGCCGACTTTGACGGGGACCAAATGGCTGTCCACGTTCCTCTGTCGGCAGAAGCCCAGGCAGAAGCCCGCTTGCTTATGCTGGCCTCCCACAATATCCTGAATCCCAAAGATGGACGACCTGTTCAGACCCCCACGCAAGACATGGTTTTAGGATCTTATTATTTGACCATGGAACGTCCGGGTGCTTTTGGAGAGGGCAAGATTTTTAAGGATTTTAATGAAGCAGTTCTTGCCTACGATTCCAAAGAAGTCCATTTGCAAGCCAAGATTAAAGTTCGGCGCGAGGACGGACTTTTAGAGACTACCGTTGGGCGTTTGATTTTTAATTCTGTAATTCCCAAAGAAATCGGCTACTTCAATGAAGTTGTCGGCAAAAAGGGCCTGGGGGAAATTGTTGCCAAAACCTATCGTTTAGCAGGATATGAAGCCACGGCTTCTCTGCTGGACGGCTTGAAAAGCCAAGGGTTTAAGTTCTCGACGCGGGCAGGGATGACGGTTGGTCTGACGGACATTACGGTTCCCGAAGCGAAAACTGAAATTCTCTCCAACGCCGACCAGGCTGTTGCTAAAACAGAACAACAATACCGTCGGGGTTTAATTACGGATGAAGAGCGTTATAATTTAGTTATCGATACTTGGGCAAAAGCGACGAAAACCGTTACAGATGCCTTAATGGACAGCTTGAATCAGTTTAACCCGGTTTATATGATGGCAACATCAGGAGCTCGGGGTAACATTCAGCAGCTGCGGCAATTAGCCGGGATGCGGGGACTTATGGCCGATCCTTCGGGACGAACGATTGAGTTGCCGATTAAGGCTAATTTCCGCGAAGGCCTTACAGTTTTGGAATACTTCATTTCTTCTCACGGTGCCCGGAAAGGTCTCGCCGATACGGCGCTGCGGACAGCAGACTCCGGATACTTGACCCGCCGTTTGGTTGATGTTTCTCAGGACGTTATTGTGCGTGAGGAAGACTGCGGAACGGCAACAGGCATTGTGGTGGAAGACATTAAAGATGGTCCGGAAATCATCGAGTCTCTGGAAGAACGACTGGTAGGCCGTTTCGTGCTGGAAGAGTTATACCATCCTGTGACGGGAAAACTCCTGGCCAGCCCGGACAGTGAAATGACGGAAGAACAGGCAAAAGAAATTGCCAAAGAGTTTGACTCTGTCGTTATTCGCTCCGTACTTGCCTGCACTTCCCGCTATGGGGTTTGTAAAAGATGCTATGGCCGAAACTTGGCGACAGGACGTCCGGTAGAAATGGGTGAAGCTGTGGGCATCATCGCAGCCCAGTCTATCGGTGAGCCGGGAACTCAGCTTACCATGCGGACCTTCCACACCGGAGGTGTGGCGGGGGATGACATTACTCAAGGTCTGCCGCGGGTTGAAGAGCTTTTTGAAGCCCGTAAGCCGAAAGGGCAAGCGATCATTTCGGAAGTGAAAGGTAAAGTGACTATCAGCGAAGTCAAAGGGCGCCGCGAAGTGGAGATCACCACGGAGTCCGATGAGCATGTCACCTATACCGTTCCTTACGGCTCCCGCCTCAGCGTAAGAGACGGGCAGTTTGTAGAAGCAGGAGATGAACTGACCGAAGGAAGTATCAATCCTCACGATATGCTCAAGGTTAAAGGTCAGCGTGGGGTCCAGGTTTATTTGGTAGGCGAGGTCCAGCGCGTTTATCGTCTGCAAGGGGTTGACATCAACGATAAGCACATTGAGGTCATGGTCCGCCAGATGCTGCGCAAAGTCAAAATTGACGATGCCGGCGACACCAGCCTGCTGCCGGGCGGTCTCATAGACATTTTTGATTTTCAGGATGAGAATGCCAAGGCCATTATCAACGGCGGAGAACCCGCAGTGGCCCATGCCGTACTCCTGGGAATCACTAAAGCATCTTTGGCAACGGACTCCTTCCTGTCTGCCGCGTCCTTCCAGGAGACGACCCGAGTGCTTACAGAGGCGGCGATCAAAGGGAAAGTCGACCCTCTGCTGGGGCTCAAAGAAAATGTTATTATCGGGAAGCTAATTCCGGCGGGAACAGGTATGACTCGCTACCGCAATATCAAAACCTTAGAAACAAATCCAGTTTGAAATTATTGACACCTTTGAACGCAAATGCTAAACTACTATAGTGCGACTAAGGGGGAAAGCATCTTGCTGCTTGATGAAACCTTTAAACTTGCTAAAAACAAAACCGTCGGGTTAAAGCAAACCCAGCGCGCTCTGGAAAAAGGGATTGTGCGGCGCGTATATCTGGCTAACGATGCGGAAGCGCATGTGCTGCGCCCAATTTTGGATTTGTGCCGGAATCATAATGTTGAACGTATAGAGGTTTCGAGCATGAAGGAACTTGGCAAGGCCTGCGGAATTGAAGTCGGAACAGCCGTGGCGGCTATTTTGAAAGACTAATTTTACTGACATGCCGGTTTTGGAATTGCTTGCTTGATGCTGAAGCAAGCAATTCCTTGCATATTGATTTGATCAGAAAGGAGGTGGAGACATGCCGACAATTAACCAACTCATTCGCAAAGGCCGTACCTCAATCGAGAAAAAATCGACAGCTCCAGCGTTACAGTGGGGCTATAACTCTTTAAACCGTAAACAATTCCCGTCCGGAGGCTCTTCGCAAAAAAGAGGGGTGTGCACGAGGGTTTATACAACAACTCCTAAAAAGCCTAACTCTGCGCTTCGGAAAGTTGCCCGTGTTCGTTTGACGAATCAGCTGGAAGTTACAGCCTATATACCTGGCATCGGACACAATCTTCAAGAGCACTCCGTGGTTCTTCTCCGTGGAGGTCGTGTTAAAGATTTACCAGGTGTGCGGTATCACGTGATCCGTGGTGCTCTGGACACTACAGCAGTGCAAAAGCGCGCACAAGGTCGTTCGAAATACGGGGCAAAACGCCCGAAAAAAGCCTAAAAACTGTTTAGGCCGGATGAGTACGCTATAAAGGAGGGAAACTAATGCCACGTAAGGGATATGTTGCGAAACGCGAGGTTCTGCCCGATCCGATCTACAAGAATCAAACGGTAACAAAGTTTATCAATCAGATCATGTTGGATGGTAAGAAGGGGACGGCAGAGGCTATTTGCTATAGTGCCTTTGCAATGATTCAGGAGAAAGTGGGCAAGGATCCACTGGAAGTTTTTAATAACGCCTTGAAAAATGTTATGCCCGTTTTGGAAGTCAAGGCTCGTCGCGTCGGTGGCGCTAACTATCAAGTTCCTATCGAAGTACGTGCAGAACGTCGTTCGACTCTCGCTCTGCGCTGGCTTGTCACCATGGCGCGCAAGCGCGGTGAAAAGACCATGCAAGAGAAGATTGCCGGAGAGTTGTTAGACGCTGCTAATAATACAGGCGGTTCTGTCAAAAAGAAGGAAGATATGCATAAAATGGCTGAGGCAAATAAAGCTTTTGCGCATTACAAATGGTAGTTTGAGGCACACTGATTTTGACAGAAAGGGGGAATCGCAGTGGCAAGAAAAGTTTCACTTGATAATACGCGTAACATCGGGATTATGGCGCATATTGACGCCGGAAAGACGACCGTGACGGAACGTATTTTGTTCTACACCGGACGCGTGCATAAAATCGGCGAAGTACATGATGGTGCGGCGACAATGGACTGGATGGTCCAGGAACAGGAACGCGGCATCACGATCACTTCGGCGGCAACCACCTGCCAGTGGAGAAACAATCGTATTAACATCATTGACACACCAGGGCACGTGGACTTTACGGTAGAAGTGGAACGCTCTCTACGGGTACTTGATGGTGCCGTAGCAGTGTTCTGTTCGGTCGGTGGAGTTGAGCCTCAATCTGAAACGGTATGGCGTCAAGCGGATAAATACAAGGTTCCGCGTATTGCATATATTAACAAAATGGACCGGCTGGGAGCCGATTTCTTCCGTGGTGTTTCTATGATCTCCGAAAGACTCGGCGCTAATCCTGTCCCTATCCAATTGCCTATTGGTGCTGAGGAGAACTTTAAAGGGGTTGTGGACCTGGTGACGATGTCATCCGTCATTTACACGGATGATCTGGGCACAACGGCAGAGCACAATGCGATCCCTGAAGAGTTGCAGGATCTGGCGAATGAGTACCGCGAGAAGCTCGTCGAAGCAGTTGCTGAGACGGACGAAGAACTCATGATGAAGTATCTTGAAGGTGAAGAGCTTACGGAAGAGGAAATTCGCGCCGGAATCAGGAAAGGAGTTGTGGATAACAAGTTCATTCCTGTTTTGTGCGGGTCCGCCTTTAAAAACAAAGGTGTTCAGCCTCTGTTGGATGCCGTTGTGGACTATATGCCGTCTCCTTTGGATGTCCCTGCAATTAATGGGGTTAATCCGGATACAGGCGCTGAAGATCACAGGACAGCTTCAGATGAGGAGCCGTTTTCAGCCTTGGCCTTCAAGATCATGGCTGACCCCTTTGTGGGAAAACTGGCCTTCTTCCGGGTTTATTCCGGAGTTCTGAACGCAGGCTCTTATGTTTTCAACTCGACCAAAGGTAAGAAAGAACGGATTGGGCGTATTCTGCAAATGCATGCCAATCACCGGGAAGATATTCCTGAAGTTCGTTCGGGGGATATCGCTGCCGCAGTTGGTTTGAAAGACACCACAACAGGGGACACTCTTTGTGACGAGAAAACGCCGATTATTCTGGAAAAAATGGTCTTTCCTGAGCCGGTTATCGATGTGGCTATCGAACCGAAGACAAAAGCCGACCAGGAAAAAATGGGTGGAGCTTTGTCGCGTTTAGCTGAGGAAGATCCGACCTTCAGAATGCGTACGGACATTGAGACAGGACAAACAATTATTGCCGGAATGGGCGAGCTCCATCTGGAGATTATTGTTGACCGTTTACAACGTGAATTTAAAGTTCAATGTGATGTCGGACGCCCACAGGTTGCTTATAAAGAAACCATTCGCAAAACGATTAAAGCTGAAGGTAAATTTGTACGGCAATCCGGTGGCCGTGGACAATACGGACACTGCTGGATTGAACTTGAACCCATGGAACCGGGATCAGGCTTCCAGTTTGTCAATAAGATCGTCGGCGGGGTTATTCCTCGTGAATATATCAACCCGATTGGCGATGGTATTGAAGAAGCCATGCAAAACGGTATCCTCGCAGGCTATCCTGCCATTGATATAAAGGCCACAGTCTATGACGGGTCCTATCATGATGTTGACTCTTCAGAAATGGCCTTTAAGATTGCTGGTTCTATGGCCTTTAAAGCAGGCGCCGCCAAAGCTGATCCCGTAATTCTGGAACCTGTGATGAAAGTTGAAGTGACGGTTCCTGAAGAATATATGGGAGACGTCATTGGCGATGTCAGCTCACGCCGTGGACGCATTGAAGGTATGGAAGCACGAGGCAATTCTCAGGTTGTGCGCGGTTATGTCCCTCTTTCCGAAATGTTCGGCTATTCGACAGATTTGCGTTCAGCCACACAAGGCCGCGGAGTATACGTGATGCAATTTGACCATTACGAAGAAGTTCCTAAGACGATCACGGATGGAATTATTGCAAAACGTCAAGGCGCGTAAGCGAGGTTGGAAGCCGAGGTTCAAGTTGTAAAAGTTTAAATTTTTATGAACCTGAGCCTCGGTACCTCACTGAATCATAGATCATGAATATTTTAAAGGAGTGAAAAACATGGGAAAAGCGAAATATGAACGTACTAAACCACATGTTAACGTTGGAACCATCGGACACGTAGACCACGGTAAAACTACCACTACAGCTGCTATCACCGTTGTTCTTTCCAAAGTCGGCGGCGCTGTGGCAACAGCTTTTGATCAAATCGACAAAGCCCCTGAAGAGCGTGAACGTGGAATCACCATTTCCACCGCTCACGTTGAGTATGAGACGGAAACCCGTCACTATGCTCACGTTGACTGCCCAGGGCACGCAGACTATGTTAAGAACATGATCACCGGCGCTGCTCAAATGGACGGCGCAATCCTGGTTGTTTCCGCTGCTGATGGCCCTATGCCTCAAACTCGTGAACACATCCTCTTGGCCCGTCAAGTTGGTGTGCCCAGTATCGTAGTTTGGCTTAACAAAGCCGACATGGTTGACGACGCAGAACTTTTAGAGTTGGTTGAAATGGAAATTCGTGAACTTTTAAGTTCCTACGAGTTTGATGGCGACAATATCCCCATCATTCCCGGCTCAGGCCTCAAAGCCCTCCAATGTGGCTGCGGCAAACGTGACTGCGAGTGGTGCGGTAAGATCTGGAATCTTATGGATGCCGTTGACTCTTACATTCCTACTCCGGAACGTGACACTGACAAACCTTTCTTAATGCCTGTTGAGGATGTTTTCACGATCACTGGTCGTGGTACTGTGGCAACCGGCCGTGTTGAGCGGGGACAAGTTAAAGTCGGAGACGAAGTTGAAATCGTGGGCTTAAGCACCGCTGCTCGCAAGACCGTCGTAACCGGCGTAGAAATGTTCCGCAAACTGTTAGATCAAGCCCAAGCAGGGGACAACATCGGTGCGCTTCTCCGTGGTGTTGAGCGTAAAGATATTGAACGTGGTCAAGTTTTGGCCAAAACCGGATCGATTAAACCTCACACCAAGTTTTCCGGCGAGGTTTACATCCTGAATAAAGAAGAGGGCGGACGTCACACTCCATTCTTCCACAACTATCGCCCCCAATTTTATTTCCGGACAACAGATGTTACCGGTGTTATCACTCTTCCTGAAGGGACCGAAATGGTTATGCCTGGCGACCGTGTAACGATTGACGTTGAACTTATTACCCCAATCGCTATGGAAGAAGGACTTCGCTTTGCTATTCGTGAAGGCGGACGTACCGTTGGTTCAGGAATTGTTGCAAAAATTTATGCTTAATTGTAATATATAAGCTATGAGTTTAATTAGAGAGGAAGAGATTCTTCCTCTCTAATTGTGAAGTCAGATGGAGAAAGGACGATTTATCAAGCTTGATCGTTTGTTTCCAGCATCTGCTCTCTATATTTTGCTGGCGTAAAAGGTTGCTGGACAAGTGACTCCGCTTGTCTGGGGAATTTTTGCGCTCGATCCGTTTAACGGAACTATTAAGGAGGTAGAATTAACAATGAGCCAAAAAATCAGAATCCGCTTAAAGGCATTTGATCACAAAACTCTCGATCAATCCGCGGAACGAATTGTAGAGACAGCTAAAAGAACCGGAGCACAGGTTAGCGGACCGATTCCTCTCCCAACGGAGAAGAATGTTTATACTATTTTACGCTCGCCGCACGTTAACAAGGATTCCCGCGAACAATTTGAGATGCGCACTCATAAGCGTTTGATTGATATCCTTGAACCTACTTCAAAAACTGTGGATGCTCTCATGCGATTGGATCTGCCTGCAGGGGTAGATATTGAAATTAAGTTATAAATTTTCGTTTTTAAGTAGCTTAATTATATGTCTTGTGATATAATATGTTGTACTTGTCGCGAGAAACGCCCGGTAGTGTGTAGGGATTTGGAGTAACGCGGTGAGATAAATAATAAGGAGACGCTCTCGTGCACCAGAGAAATCTGGCGCACTTCAAAGTGTCTAGGAGGTGGCATTCGTGTCAAAAGGAATTTTAGGCAAAAAGATAGGGATGACCCAGGTGTTCACAAGCGAAGGCCGAGTCATACCGGTCACAGTAGTGGAAGCGGGTCCCTGTCCGGTGGTTCAGAAGAAAACAGTTGCTTCGGACGGCTATAACGCTATCCAACTGGGATTTTCCCTGCTTCGCGAAGGCTTGACGAATAAGCCGCGCAAAGGACATTTCCAGAAGGCAAACTTAAAGCCTATGCGCTATGTCCGGGAATTCAGGGTCGAGGACATCGACAGCTATGAGGTTGGCCAGGAAGTCAGTGTGGATCTCTTTGTCGTCGGAGACAAAGTGGATGTTGTAGGAACTTCCAAAGGCAAAGGCTTTCAGGGAATGATCAAACGCAACAGTGCCAGCCGCGGACCAATGGCTCACGGCTCCAAATATCATCGCCGTTCAGGTTCCCTTGGCGCGAAAGGCCCGGCTCGTGTTTTTAAAGGCCGTGTTTTGCCAGGCCGTATGGGTGGCGAACGAGTAACAGTACAAAACCTGGAAGTTATCCGGGTTGACTTAGATAAAAACTTGATCTTGATCAAAGGGGCTGTCCCAGGAGCGAAAAAATCATTGCTCATTCTGAAGCCTTCTGTCAAGGCGAAGCAGCACTGAGAAAGGAGGAATAAGCAATGCCGAAAGTTCAAGTAGTAAATATGCAAGGTGCATCTGTTGGTGAAATTGAACTTAATGATAATATCTTTGGGATTACACCGAATGTCCCAGTTCTCCATTCGGCCGTTGTTTCCCAATTGGCCGGAGCTCGGCAAGGCACGCAATCTGCTTTGTTGCGCGGTGAAGTACGCGGAGGCGGCCGTAAGCCGTGGCGTCAAAAAGGAACAGGACGCGCTCGCTCCGGTAGCTCACGCTCTCCGGTATGGAGAGGCGGCGGCGTTGTATTTGCACCGAAACCGCGTAAGTATGGTTTTAAACTGCCGAAGAAAGTTCGTCGCTTAGCTTTGCACTCAGCACTCTCTTCGAAGGTCCTTGAGCAGCAATTGATCGTTTTGGATGCTTTGAATTTAGAAGAAGCCAAAACCCGCGAGATTGTCAAATTGCTCAAAGCCCTTCAAGTTAACAAGAAGGCTATGATTGTCACAGATAATCTCGACGAAGCCGTGTTCCGCTCCGCGCGCAACCTTGAAGGAGTTATCACCATGGATGTCGCGGGCATGAACGTAGTGGATTTGCTCAACTATGACATTCTGGTTATGACGAAAGCAGCGGTATCAAAAACAGAGGAGGTGTTTGCGTAATGCGCGACGCACGTGATGTCCTCAAAAGCCCGGTTATTTCCGAAAAATCCGTAGGTCTTGTTGAGGAAAATAAGTACTCCTTCTGGGTAGACCCAGCCGCCAACAAAATTGAAATTAAAGCAGCCGTCGAAAAAATGTTCAAGGTCTCGGTGGTTGAGATCCATACCATAAATGTTAAAGGGAAAATGAAACGGGTGGGCAAGTATACCGGTAAAACATCAAACCGCAAAAAAGCGATTGCTACGCTTAAAGCTGGAGATAGAATCGAGAACTTCGCAGGCCTGTAAACAGCTTGAAGCAAAGGAGGAAAGAAACCAATGGCACTAAAGTCATTTAAACCAACTTCGGCCGGCCGACGTCAGATGACGGTTTCGACGTTCGAAGAAATTACCAGAACTGAGCCGGAGCGTTCTTTGTTAAAACCGCTGCGCAAGAAAGCCGGACGCAACAGCGAAGGCCGTTTGAGCGTTCGCCATAAAGGCGGCGGGCATAAGAGAATGTATCGGGAAATTGATTTCAAACGGAATAAAGACGGTATTCCGGCACGAGTTGCCAGCATTGAATATGATCCGAACCGCTCGGCTAATATCGCCTTACTTTATTACAAAGACGGTTTTAAAGCCTATATTTTGGCTCCGAACGGCTTGGCGGTTGATCAAACCGTTGTTTCGGGTGCTGACGCCGACATCAAAGTTGGCAACGCTCTGCCGCTGCAAAATATTCCGGTCGGTACCTTGTTGCACAACATTGAGATGAAACCGGGCAAAGGCGCTCAAATGGTGCGCACAGCCGGAGGATCAGCTCAATTAATGGCTAAAGAAGGTTCCTATGCAACCTTAAGACTCCCTTCCGGAGAAATGCGCATGATTCGCCTGGAATGCCGCGCTACGATTGGCCAGGTCGGAAATCTTGACCATGAAAACATCAACATTGGTAAAGCCGGACGATCCCGCTGGCTGGGCATTCGCCCGACAGTCCGCGGATCGGTTATGAATCCTTGCGACCACCCGCATGGTGGCGGTGAAGGCCGCAACTCTATCGGCCGTAACCCGGTCACTCCGTGGGGCAAACCGGCACTTGGTGCCAAGACCCGGAAGAAAAAGAATCAGTCGAATCGCTTTATTGTGAAACGGCGCAGTAAGTAGTCGAAAGGAGGCCCTATGAATGAGCAGATCTCTGAAGAAAGGACCTTTCGCCGAAGTTCGTCTCCTCGCCCGTGTTGAGGCGATGAACGAGTCCGGTGATAAACGCGTTATTAAAACGTGGTCCAGACGCTCAACAATTTTCCCGCAAATGATTGGATTTACCATTGCGGTTCATGATGGACGAAAACATGTCCCTGTCTATATTACAGAAGACATGGTAGGGCATAAACTTGGCGAGTTTTCGCCGACACGCACCTATAAAGGCCATGCTGGCAGCGAAAAATCCAGCGGCTTACGATAATTCGAGAGGAGGCTAAAGACACATGCAAGCAAAAGCGGTGGCAAAATATGTACGTATCTCTCCTCGTAAGGTGCGCCAGGTTGTCAATTTAATCCGCGGCAAGAAGGTCAGTGATGCGTTCGCCATTCTTCAATTTACCCCTAAGGGATCTACTGCTGATGTCACGAAAGTGCTGAAGTCTGCGGTAGCCAATGCAGAACACAATTACGACATGAATGTTGACGAGCTTGTCGTCACTCAAATTTGTGTCGATGAAGGACCAACTTTAAAACGCATTAAGCCAAGAGCCATGGGTCGTGCGGATCAAATCCGGAAACGGACGAGTCACATTACCGTGGTTGTCGGCGATAAGGAGGAGGACTAAGCAGTGGGTCAAAAGGTTAATCCCAAAGGCCTCCGCATCGGGATAATCCGTGATTGGGAAAGCCGATGGTATGCAGGTAAGAATTATGTGGAACTTCTTCACGAGGATTTGAAAATTCGTGAATTTGTAAAAAATAAGCTGAAACAGGCCGGCTGCCCGAAAGTTGAGATTGAACGGGCTGCAAGCCGCATCAAGGTTTCAGTTCACGCTGCCAAACCGGGAATTGTTATTGGCCGCGGCGGTGCTGAGGTTGAAAACTTGCGGAAACAACTTGAAGCCATGACAGGCAAACAAGTTGCAGTAAACATCGTAGAAATTAAGAAGCCTGAGTTGGATGCGCAATTGGTTGCAGAAAACATTGCCCAACAACTTGAAAAACGCGTTTCCTTCCGTCGTGCCATGAAACAAACTGTCGGCAGGACTATGCGCCAAGGTTCATTGGGAATCAAAATTCAGTGCAGCGGTCGTTTGGCTGGAGCCGAAATTGCCCGAACTGAATGGTACCACGAAGGAAAAGTACCCCTTCATACCTTACGTGCCGATATTGACTACGGATTCGCTGAGGCCAATACAACGTACGGTAAGATTGGTATCAAAGTTTGGATTTATAAAGGTGAGGTTCTTCCAGCGAAGAAGGTCGTCGCTCAGGTGGAAGGAGGAAACTAAATGTTAGTCCCAACCAGAGTGAAACATAGAAAACAGCATCGCGGTCGTATGGCTGGTAAGGCTACTCGCGGCACCACGATTACCTTTGGTGAATATGGTCTTGTAGCCCTGGAAAGTGGTTGGATCACGAACCGGCAGATTGAAGCTGCTCGTATTGCCATGACCCGTTATATTAAACGGGGCGGCCAAGTATGGATCAAGATATTCCCTGACAAGCCTGTAACGGCCAAACCCGCCGAGACTCGTATGGGTAGCGGTAAAGGTTCACCGGAATACTGGGTTGCCGTAGTAAAGCCGGGCCGTGTCATGTTTGAACTTAACGGTGTGGCAGAAGAAGTAGCGCGTGAGGCTTTGCGCTTGGCAATGCATAAACTCCCGATCAAATGTAAGATCGCTTCCCGTGCAGATTTAGTAGGAGGTGACGCAAATGAAAACTAAGGATTTCCGTGACCTGACTGATGATGAAGTTGCGAAAGAGATCGACGATTATAAAACCGAACTGTTTAATTTGCGTTTCCAATTGGCAACGGGACAACTCGATAACCCGATGCGAATTCGTGAAATTCGCAAAGGGATTGCCCGCGGTAAGACGATTTTGCGCGAGCGCGAGTTAAAGATTGAACGTTCTTAACTTGAGAAAGGAGGCTTTTTAGCGTGGAAAGAGCCCAACGTAAGGTTCGGATCGGCAAAGTAGTCAGTGACAAAATGGATAAAACCATTGTTGTGTCTGTTGAAATTACTGAGCGCCACCCGATTTATAAAAAGACATTTACTCGCACGAAAAAATATAAGGTTCATGATGAGAACAATGAAGCTCACATCGGAGATATTGTGACGATCATGGAAACTCGTCGTTTAAGCAAGGATAAATGCTGGCGTATGGTTGAAATTCTGGAGAGGGCCATTGCGCTTTAATGAGTCATATTTAGTTCGGAAGGGGGTCAAAGGGAATGATCCAGGTACAAACCAGGCTTCGGGTTGGCGACAATTCCGGTGCCAAAGAGTTGATGTGTATTCGTGTGCTGGGCGGCTCGATGCGTCGCTATGCATCAATTGGCGATATTATTGTGGCTTCTGTTAAACAAGCAACGCCAGGGGGCGTTGTCAAAAAGGGTGACGTTGTCAAGGCTGTCGTTGTACGCACCAAGAAGGAGATCAAACGTCCCGACGGTTCATATATCCGCTTCAGTGAGAATGCGGCAGTCATTATTAAAGATGACAAGAGCCCTCGCGGAACTCGTATCTTTGGACCTGTAGCTCGTGAGCTGCGTGACAATTATATGAAAATTATTTCCCTGGCACCGGAAGTTATCTAGAGACCCCATGACAGATGGAGGTGAAGAAAGTGACTGCTACCAAGCATAAGGTACAACCTAACAAATTACACGTTAAAAAAGGCGACTACGTCATGGTCATCAGCGGTAAGGATGCCGGTAAGAAAGGCAAAGTTATCGAAGTGCTTCCCAAAAAAGGTCGCGTTGTCGTTGAGAAGGCTAACATCGTAAAACGTCACACCAAACCTTCTCAAGCGATGCCTCAAGGCGGCATTGTTTCCAAGGAAGCCCCTATGGCCAGTTCGAACGTCATGCTATACTGCCAAGAGTGTAATTCCGTCACTCGTGTCAGTGTCAAGTTGACGGATAACGGAAAAGTTCGCGTCTGCAAGCATTGCGGTGTGAATCTTCCGGATAAACACTAATCGCGAAAGGAGGGACCCCAGTGGCTCGTCTGAAAGACAGATATCTTAATGAAATCGCTCCTGCGTTACAGCAGAAGTTTGCTTATAAAAATGTGATGCAGATCCCCAAACTTGATAAAATTGTGATCAACATGGGCGTGGGTGAAGCGGTTCAAAACTCCAAAGCGATTGATTCGGCTGTTGGAGATCTTATGAAGATCACAGGACAAAAACCGATTGTTACCCGGGCGAAGAAGTCAATTTCCGCCTTTAAACTCCGTGAAGGAATGCCCATTGGCTGCAAAGTAACTCTGCGCGGTCAACGGATGTATGAATTTATGGATCGCCTCTTAAGTGTGGCTTTGCCGCGTGTTCGCGACTTTCGCGGGATTTCAGCGAAAGCGTTTGACGGTCGAGGGAACTACACCTTAGGAATTAAGGAGCAACTGATCTTCCCTGAAATTGAGTATGATAAGATCGATAAGCTTCGCGGTATGGATGTAGTTTTCGTAACGACGGCAAAGACGGATGAAGAAGCACGTGAGTTGCTTCGCGGATTCGGAATGCCGTATCGCGATTAGAAAAAAGGAGGTTCAAGAGCGTGGCTAAAACATCAATGGTTGTCCGCCAAAATCGCGGACAAAAGTTCGCCGTGCGTTCGCATAACCGTTGTAAGCTTTGTGGACGTCCCCATGCTTATATTCGGAAGTTTGGTATCTGCCGGGTTTGCTTCCGGGAGTTGGCTCACAAAGGTGAACTTCCTGGAGTCACGAAGGCCAGTTGGTAATACATTTGTTAAGGAAGGGGGACGACTGAAGTGTCAATGTCAGATCCGATTGCAGATTTTTTAACACGTATCCGCAACGCAGGAATGGTTTACCATGATAAAGTTGAAGTACCATCATCTCGGATTAAGAAAGAGCTTGCGGAACTGCTCAAAGCAGAAGGGTATATCAAAGACGTTGAATATATTGCGGACGACAAACAAGGTGTGATCCGCATGTATTTGAAATACGGTCCGAATCGCGAGCGTGTTATCACCGGTCTCAAGCGAATAAGCCGTCCGGGATTGCGCGTCTATGCGAAGAAGGATGAAATACCAAAAGTTCTTGGTGGCCTCGGAGTTGCCGTTATTTCGACTTCTAAGGGGATTATGACGGATAGGAAAGCCCGTAAAGAGGGTCTTGGTGGAGAAGTAATCTCCTACATTTGGTAATTTTCGCAACGGAGGTGCAGTGAATGTCCAGAATTGGCAAGCGCCCCATTGGAATCCCCAGTGGTGTGGACTTCAAAATAGAGGATAACTTGGTCACTGTTAAGGGACCTAAGGGGACCTTAACCAGAAAAATACACTCGTTAATGACAGTCACAGTGGAAAATTCCCAGATCACTGTCACTCGAGCTGATGATGAACCGTTAAGCCGCTCTTTACATGGCTTGACCCGTACTTTAATTGCCAATATGGTAGAAGGGGTTACGAACGGATTCACCAAAGGACTTGACATGGTCGGTGTTGGTTATCGTGCTGCCAAGCAAGGTAACAAACTCGTTTTAACCGTCGGAAAATCTCACCCCGTAGAACTCGTTCCCTTTGAAGGAATTGACTTCGAAGTTCCCGCTCCTAATAAGATCTTGATTAAAGGAATGGACAAAGAACTTGTCGGAGCCTTTGCGGCAGTCGTTCGTTCAGAACGTTTGCCTGAGCCTTATAAAGGCAAAGGGATTAAGTATGAAACTGAAGTTGTACGCCGTAAGGTTGGTAAGACCGGTGGTAAAAAGGGCGCTAAGAAATAAACAATAAGAGCAAGGGCCAAATCTCTTGCAGTTCTGAAAGGAGTGTGTACCCTTTGATTAAGCGCATTGATCGAAAGGCTCTTCGCATGAAAAAGCATAAGAGTGTCCGCAAGACCGTCACGGGTGTGGCAGATCGTCCACGTTTGGCAGTTTTCCGGAGCTTGAATCATATCTATGCTCAAGTGATCAATGATGAGCTTGGTGTGACACTGGCGGCGGCTTCTTCCCTCGATCCGGAGTTTAAAGCAGCAAATCTGTCTGGTGGAAATACAGCCGGCGCGCAAAAAGTCGGCGAATTAGTTGCTAAGAAGGCCCTTGAAAAAGGAGTTACGCAAGTTGTTTTCGATCGTGGAGGAAATATCTATCATGGCCGAATTTCAGCATTGGCAGAGTCTGCACGTGAAGCCGGACTCAGCTTCTAAGCTAAGGTAAAGGAGGGAAAAATCAAATTGGCTAAATTCGAAGCTAATAAATCGGAATTGAATGAACGGGTTGTGCATATTGCCCGTGTTGCTAAGGTTGTGAAGGGCGGCCGCCGTTTCAGTTTCAGTGCTCTCGTTGTCGTCGGAGACGGCCATGGACGTGTTGGAGCCGGCTTAGGCAAAGCAAGCGAAGTTCCAGAGGCTATTCGCAAAGGAGTCGAAGATGCGAAGAAAAACCTCTTTTCTATTCCAATGCACGGAACGACCATCACTCATCCGATTTTAGGAGTGTTTGGTGCGGGAGAAGTGTTATTGAAACCGGCTGCCAAAGGGACCGGGGTTATCGCCGGAGGCGCTGTTCGTGCAGTTCTGGAAGCCGCAGGAGTGCATGATATCTTGACGAAATCCTTGGGCTCGGCAAACGCGCACAATATGGTCAATGCGACAATGGCTGCGTTAAAATCTCTTAAGCGTCCCGATGAGATTGCCAAACTCCGGGGTAAAAGCGTAGAAGAAATTCTAGGTTAAGGAGGGTTGGTCATGAAAATTAAGGTGACGCTGACGAAAAGTCCGATCGGGTATTCCAAAGCACAGCATAAAGTGTTACAAGCACTTGGTTTAGGAAAAGTCGGATCAAGTGCTGTTCATGAAGACTCCCCAAGTATTTTAGGGATGATTCACAAATGCACGCACTTAGTTACAGTCGAACAAGTTCAATAGAAGGAGGTGTGGGCGAGCATGAAACTGCATGATCTCAAGCCTGCTGAAGGTTCAACACATGCCCCGAAGCGCATAGGTCGCGGAACAGGATCCGGTACTGGCAAAACGGCCGGTAAAGGGCACAAAGGGCAAAACTCCCGTGCAGGCGGAGGCGTCCGTCCTGGATTTGAAGGCGGACAAAATCCACTGTATCGTAGAATGCCGAAACGGGGCTTCAAGAATATTTCCAGAAAAGAGATTGTTGCCCTGAATGTTCGTGATTTAGAACGTTTTGAAAATGGGACGGTAATCACGCTTGAAAGCCTCTTAGACAGCGGACTTATTAAGGCTGTAAAAGATGGTGTAAAGATTTTAGCTACGGGGGAACTGACCAAAGCGCTGATTGTCAAAATTGACAGAGTCAGCCCGGCCGCAGCAGAAAAAATTGTTGCAGCCGGTGGAAAAGTAGAGGTGGAATAGAATGATTTTCGATTCCCTGAAGAATGCGTGGAATGTAGCGGATCTCAGGAAGAAAATCGGTTACACCCTTCTCATGTTCCTGATCTTCCGTATTGGAGCACATATTCCCATTCCCTATGTTAATCATGACGTATTGAAGAATATGCTTGGGTCGGGGGGCATGTTTGATTTTATGGACACGCTCTCCGGAGGCTCCTTTAAGCGGCTTACCGTATTTGCTTTAAGTATAACTCCTTATGTCACGGCTTCCATTATTCTTCAACTTTTGACGATTGTGATCCCCTCCTTGGAGAGACTTGCTAAAGAAGGTGACTTCGGACGTAAAAAGATCACTCAGTATACCCGTTATGGGACAGTGATTTTGGGTTTTATTCAAGCCTTCGGTTTGACCTTCGGGATTCGCAGTGCCTTGATCATTCCCAGTACACCCTGGAAGTGGCCGATTTATATCCTGGTAGCACTTGTTTTGACGGCAGGTACAGCATTTCTCATGTGGCTAGGGGAGTCAATTACTGAAAAAGGAATCGGAAATGGTATCTCGCTCATTATTTTCGCAGGTATTGTCTCCCGTGTTCCGGATGCTATTAAATACTTGTACAGCATGTTGTCCGTTCATGAGATTAATGTCTTTTCCATTCTCGGACTGGCTGTGATCGTAATCTTTATTATCGCAGGAGTTGTCTATGTTCAGGAGGGACAACGCCGTGTGTCCGTGCAATATGCCAAGAGAGTTGTGGGACGTCGTGTCTATGGAGGACAAAGCAGCCATATTCCTTTGAAAGTTAACCAAGCCGGAGTTATTCCGGTCATCTTTGCGATTTCGCTGCTCGCGTTTCCGCAAACGATTGCTACTTGGATGCCAACTTCCGGATTTGCAAGATTCGTCAACACCTGGTTCAGCATGAATGGAACCCTTCAATCCATTCCTTATATGCTGCTTTATGGTGTGCTCATAATATTCTTTACGTACTTCTACACCGCCGTTACCTTCAATCCTGTTGATGTGGCGGACAATTTGAAGAAGTACGGAGGATTTATCCCTGGCCTTCGCCCTGGGCGTCCTACGGCTGAATATCTTTCCAAGATTTTAAGCCGGATTACGCTGGCAGGCGGCATATTCCTTGCTTTGATAGCAATCCTACCGACTATCGTCATTGGACTTACTGGTCTTAAGAACATCTATTTTGGTGGAACATCCCTTCTGATCGTAGTTGGGGTTGCGCTTGAAACGATGAAACAGATCGAATCCCAACTGATGTCGAGGCATTATCAAGGGTTTATGAAGTAGAGGAGGAGTAGAGATGAAAATAATATTAATGGGCGGTCCGGGAGCTGGTAAAGGAACACAGGCTGGTCCACTCGTCGAGAAATTTCACTTTCCGCATATTTCCACAGGTGACATGTTCCGTGCAGCTATCAAAGAGGGAACGGCTTTGGGTTTAAAAGCCAAGTCGTACATGGATGCCGGCGGTTTAGTACCCGATGAAGTTACGATCGGGATTGTTGCTGAACGTCTGGCACAGCCTGACTGTGCCGAAGGCTTTTTGCTTGATGGATTTCCACGTACTTTAGCTCAGGGCAACGCTTTGAGTGAAATTCTGGATCGTCTCGGAATGAAGCTTGATGGCGTTATTAATATCGAAGTTGCTGAGGACGTTTTGATCCCGCGTTTAACCGGCCGCCGTGTCTGCCGCAAATGCGGCGCTTCCTATCACATGGTCTTTAATCCTCCACAACAAGAAGGCGTTTGCGGACAATGTGGCGGAGAACTGTATCAACGGTCGGATGACACGGTAGAAACTGCCCAAAATCGTTTAAACGTCTATAATCAGCAAACGGAACCCTTAATTAACTTCTATCAAGAAAAAGGGTTGCTGAAGCGTATCAATGGCGACCAACCGATCAATCAGGTCTTTGCGGATATTCTTAAGGTCTTGGGCTAATCAGCCATGATTGAGCTTAAGAATGCGAGCCAGTTTGAAAAGATGCGTAAGGCCGGGAAAATTGTGGCCGATACTCTTGCCCTGATGCGGGAGGTTGCCAAGCCCGGGGTTACAACTCTGGAACTGGATCGCAAAGCTGAAGATTATATTCGCGCTCAAGGTGCGGTTCCTGCTTTCAAAGGCTACAACGGTTTTCCGGCAACACTCTGCACTTCACTTAATGAGCAGGTTGTTCACGGTATCCCGGGTTTAAGGAGTTTGGAATCTGGAGATATTATCAGTATTGACTGTGGGGCGGTTATTGATGGCTATTTTGGAGATGCCGCAGTAACCTTGCCGGTCGGCGAAGTAGATGAAGATCTCCTGAAACTGCTGAAAGTTACTGAAGAATCTTTGATGTTTGGTATTGCAGAGGCAAAAACAGGAAATCGACTTTACGATGTCTCTCACGCGGTTCAAAAGCACGTGGAGGCCAATGGCTTTTCCGTTGTGCGCGATTATGTTGGACACGGGATTGGTCGAGCCATGCATGAGGATCCACAGATCCCTAATTTTGGCAAGCCTGGCCGGGGACCACGACTCGAGATAGGTATGGCCTTGGCTATTGAGCCCATGGTGAACATGGGGACGTATGAAGTGTTGACACTGAAGGATCACTGGACTGTGGTTACGAAAGATATGAAGCCCTCGGCTCACTTCGAACACACAGTTGCGATTACGGAAAATGGCTTGGAAATTCTGACTCGATGTTAAGTGAGTACCGTAGGATTGTCAGGGGAGGGGAATTTAAGTATGTCAAAAGAAGACGTTATAGAAGTGGAAGGTAAAGTCTTAGAGCCGCTGCCAAACGCCATGTTCCAAGTGGAATTAGCCAATGGGCACAAGGTTTTGGCACATGTTTCCGGCAAGATTCGCATGAATTTCATTAGGATTCTTCCCGGTGACCGGGTCACAGTGGAACTTTCCCCTTATGACCTGTCGCGAGGCAGAATCACATATAGGTTCAAGTAAACCAAAGGGAGGGATTACAGTGAAAGTAAAGCCTTCTGTGAAAACGATCTGTGAAAAATGTAAAATTATTCGTCGCCATGGCAAAGTCATGGTCATTTGCGAAAACCCGAAACACAAGCAACGTCAAGGCTAACTAGTTTCGGTTGCGCGGCTGATCGGAGGTTTCTCCGAGGCACCGATTTTATAGTTTAACAGAACTTAAAAAGTTGGAGGTGTAAATTTTAGATGGCACGTATCGCTGGAGTTGACTTACCGCGTGAGAAACGTGTAGAAGTGGCCCTAACCTATATTTACGGCATAGGGATTCCGACTTCGCATAAAATTCTCGCCAAAACGGGCGTAAGTCCGGATGTCCGAGTGCGTGACTTGTCAGAAGACGAAGTCAGCAAGCTTCGGGAAGTTATTGATAAAGAGTACAAGATTGAAGGCGATTTGCGTCGCGAAGTTTCCCTCAATATTAAACGTTTGATGGAAATTGGTTCTTATCGTGGCTTGCGCCATCGTCGCGGCCTTCCCGTACGTGGGCAACGCACGAAAACCAATGCCCGTACTCGCAAAGGTCCGGCTAAAACGGTCGGAGCAAAACGTAAAAAGTAATAAGGAGGGATAACCGAGATGGCCCGTAAAGTTGTCCGGACAAAACGCCGGGAACGTAAAAATATTGACAGTGGAATCGCTCATATCAAATCCACATTCAACAATACCATGGTGACCATTACGGATACCAGCGGGAACGCACTCTCCTGGTCGAGTGCAGGTTCCTTGGGTTTTAAAGGCTCGCGCAAGAGCACGCCCTTTGCAGCGCAAATGGCTGCAGAAACCTGTGCCAAGGCTGCGATGGAACATGGCCTGAAAGATGTTGAGTGCTATGTCAAAGGACCTGGAGCAGGACGAGAGGCTGCCATTCGTGCCCTGCAAGCAGCAGGTTTAGAAGTTAACTTAATCAAAGACGTGACACCGATTCCACACAATGGCTGTCGGCCACCGAAACGCAGAAGGGTATAAGGAGGTGTGTAATCATGGCTAGATATACTGGACCGGTCTGCCGCTTATGTCGGCGTGAGGGTATAAAGTTATTCCTTAAAGGGGAACGTTGTTATACTGGAAAGTGTGCGATTGACCGTCGTGCTTACGCCCCCGGACAACACGGCCAGGCCCGTGCGAAGAAACCTACTGAATATGGTCTTCAGTTGCGCGAAAAACAAAAGGCCCGTCGCTTATACGGTGTTATGGAAAAACAATTCCAGCACTATTTTGACGAAGCCGCCCGCCGCAAAGGAGTAACGGGTGAAAACCTGCTTATTCTCTTAGAGCGACGGTTGGATAATGTGGTGTTCCATTTAGGATTTGCCTCATCCCGTCCGGAAGCGCGTCAACTTGTAAACCATGGCCACTTTACGATCAATGGGAAACGAGTCGATATTCCTTCCTATTCGGTTCGCGCCGGAGAAATTGTTGCTGTCAAAGAAGGCAGCAAGAGCTCGCCGCGCATGAAACAATTGCTGGAAAACTTGGGAACACGTGCGGTTCCCGGATGGTTAAGCTTGGATGCTAATGCTGCTGCTGGAACCGTTGTTGCGCTTCCTACTCGTGAAGATATTCAACTGCCAATCCAAGAACACCTCATCGTGGAGAAATACTCCCGTTAATGTTGACGTTCTGCCCATTTGGGTCGGATGGAATGTATATCAAGTTCTCGAGAAAGAAGGTGCATTCCGATGTTAGAAATCGAGAAGCCCAGAATCGAGTGTGTCGAGCGGTCTGAAGACGACTCCTATGCCAAATTTGTCGTTGAACCCTTAGAAAGAGGCTATGGGATCACCTTGGGAAATTCTTTAAGGCGCATCCTGTTATCCTCTCTGGAAGGATCAGCGGTGACATCTGTCAAAATTGAAGGCGTACTCCACGAATTTTCTACGATTCCGGGTGTTTTAGAAGATGTCACTGACATCATTCTCAATCTAAAGTCCTTAGCTTTGAAAGGCTATACTGACGAACCCAGAGTCATTCGTCTGGAATGCCAGCGTGAAGGGATTGTCACGGCGGGAGATATTATAACAGACCCAGATATCGAAATTCTGAACACTGACTTGAAGATTGCCACGTTGGATCACGACGGTCGATTGTTTATGGAAATGACGGTAGAACGTGGTCGCGGCTATGTTTCCGCAGATCGGAATAAAAAGCCTGATCACGTCATTGGTGTTATTCCCATCGACTCGATCTTTGCTCCTATTTACAAGGTTAACTACACAGTCGAAGATACACGGGTTGGCCAAACTACAGACTATGACAAGTTGAATCTGGAAGTTTGGTCGAACGGCAGTATTTCTCCGGAAGAGGCTACGAGTTCCGCAGCCAAAATCTTAAGTGATCATCTGCGCCTTTTCATGGGACTTACCGATAAGCTCAATAATGTTGAGGTTATGGTGGAAAAAGAAGAGGAAGCAAAAGATAAAATCCTTGAGATGACGATTGAGGAATTGGATCTGTCCGTCCGTTCATACAATTGTCTGAAACGGGCCGGGATTAACTCCGTTGAAGAGTTGACTCAGAAAACGGAAGAAGACATGATTAAAGTACGTAACCTTGGTCGCAAGTCCTTGGAAGAAGTGGAATTTAAGCTTAGAGATTTAGGTTTATCGTTCCGCCCGGCTGAGGACTAATTCGGTGCAAAAGGAGGGAATGTAATTGGCTTACCGCAAATTGGGAAGAGAATCAGGTCACCGCGGAGCAATGTTGCGCAACATTGTCACTTCCCTATTACGACATGAACGTATCGAGACGACCGAAGCACGCGCCAAGGAACTTAGTTCTATTGCTGAAAAGATGATCACGCTTGGCAAGCAAGGCGATTTGGCTGCGCGTCGTTTAACGATGTCTTATCTGATGGATGAGGATGTTGTTAAAAAATTGTTTGATACCATTGCGCCGAAATATGCCGAACGTCAGGGAGGCTATACCCGTATCATGAAACTCGGCTTGCGCCGGGGAGATGCCGCGACAATGGTAATCGTTGAGCTCGTCTAACAGCGAGTTGCTAAAGGCCGGGTTTGCTTACAAGTTAAGCATCCCGGCCTTTGCTGACATTGGGGAGTTGATCTCGTGAGTTCAAAGAAGGTTCTCGAACTTCAAGGCATCTCGTATAAGGATATCCTCAGCGGGATAAGTTTCACCTGGCAGCAAGGGGAAGTTCTGGCCCTGATGGGCCCCAACGGTTCCGGTAAGTCTACCTTAGCTCGCCTGGTAACCGGATTAATCCCGGCAACTTCGGGTGAAATCCGTTTGCGGCGCGGGGAAATGACAATCCCTTGGAGCGAAGTTAAGCGCTGGCAGGAGATAGGCTTTGTCAGCCAGCATCCCAGGCGTCAAACTCTTGGGACCACAGTGGCTGAAGAGCTTGCCTTCGGGCTTGTTAATCTTGGTTTGGATCAGCAGACGGTTCGAGACAGGGTAAAGCAATTGGCTCTTCAGATAGGGTTGCAGGGAAAAGAAAATCGCTCTCCTGCGGCACTGTCCGGAGGAGAACGCCAAAGACTTGTGACGGCGGCGATCTTAGCCCTTCATCCCCCTTTTTTCATTTTGGATGAAGGACTAAGCATGCTTGACCTTTACGCCCAAGCAAGGATTAGAGAACTCTTAGATCAAGCGCGCTCGGAGACAGGGCAGCTTTGGATTACTCATGATTCGGAGCTGGCCAGGCAGGCCGATCGGCTTCTGGTGCTGGAGAAGGGGAAGATCATAGATTGGGGTAATCCAAGTGAAGCTTTTAAAAGTCAGTGTCCTGAACTTAGGTTTTATGATAGAATTATTTCCATCTCAGCTTCCTCAACTTTGCAGGCTCAGAAAATCAGCGAACCGATTTTAAAATGGGATCGTACAGCCTTCGGCGAACGCTTAAAGCTGGATAACACTATAAGCAAGGGAGAGTTTGTGGCGATCGTCGGTCCGTCGGGTTCCGGTAAAACTACCCTCTTAGAGAGTATTGCGGGTTTTGTCCTGCCTTCGGAAGGACGGCTGGTTGTGGATGGCGAGGCGATGGGCAAAAGCCGGATTAATAGTTGGCGCCGTAAATTGGGATTTGTCCTCCAAGAAGCGGGAGAATATCTGATTGGGCGTACGGTTGCCCATGAAGTATTTTTTGCTGATCTCAAGCAGGCTCAGAAAAGGCTGACCGAAGAACAAATATCTTTTATGGAACGATATGGGCTGCCGGCTCACTTAGCAAATAAAACACCTGAGCATTTAAGCGGCGGAGAGCGGCAAAAAGTAGCTCTGGCGGCAGCCATGCGCAATGTGCCTCAAATTCTTCTCCTGGATGAACCCTTACTGGGACTTGATTCAGAAACGCGAAGGAGCATTCTGGCGACAATTTATGCCCTGAAGGGCGTTACCATTCTTTACGTAACTCATGATCTTAGGGAAGTGCTTGGGGCCGCAGATCGGATCTGGCTGATTGAAAATGGAGAAATAGCTTTGGACTGCCGGAAAGAGCAGTGGGAAGACTATCGGGAAGAATTCCGCCGCTCTGGGATGCGCTGTTGAGAGGAGGGAGCTCATGAACGGTCAAGAACTCTATTGGTCTGGAGACAGTGTGCTGCACCAGCTCGATCCCAGGCTGAAAGTAGGTGCTCTGGCTCTTGTATCGCTGCTTTTAACCTTAACACGTTGGCCGGGACTGGTTCTGACATCCTTTGCTCTGCCGGGGCTGGTGTTTATAAGCCGTGTGCCTCTTAAGTCGTTTCGCGGTATGGTTTTTGTGCTGATATGGTTAGGGCTGTTTTATAGCTTTGCCACAGGGTGGGTGTGGCCTGAAAACGGGTATTTTTGGCAAGGATATTGGTCGAAACCCGGTTTGCAGCAAGCTTTCGTCATGCTTTGGCGCATTACTTTGATCTTTGGCTTGACAAGGCTTTTTGCCGCCGTCACTCTTCCTTTGGAACAAGGCTTAGGAATTGTTTTTTTCTTCACTCCGTTAGCTCGGCTTTCCCAGAAGGGGACGGAGTTTGCTTTGCTGATTATTCTGACGCTGAGATTTATTCCTCTCCTGTTGGAAGAAGCAGCTTTGCTCTGGAAGGCGCGCTTGATAAAAGGGAATTGGCCCTCCTCCCGGCTGCATAGGTCTTGGGAAATAATGCAGCTGGCAGTTCCTCTGATTCTCTTAAGTTTGAGGCGAGCCGAAGAACTTGGCGAAACCATGTTAGCCCGAGGGTATGGGTCAGGCAGCTATCGGACGATTTTCTTTCATGAGCGGACAGGTGTGGACCGCTGGGGTGGTTTTGTTGTAGGAGTTTGGGGGATGCTTCTCTTAATTTGGCACTAATTATGGATTCCGTGGAGGATTGGATTCAATGCGCAATATACGGCTTAATGTGGCCTATGACGGTACAAATTATCATGGATTTCAGCGCCAAATTGAAACGGCTGGCCCGACGGTCCAAGGAACCTTAGAAACTATCTGGACGCGGCTTGTAGATGAAAAAGTCACCCTTGCTATGGCCGGACGGACGGATGCCGGCGTCCATGCTTCAGGACAAGTTGTGAGTTTTACAACCGAGGCGAGAATTCCTGAGGATAAAATTCCTAAAGCTTTCAACAGCTTGCTTCCTAAAGATATACGCATACTTCAGGCGGAAGCTGTTCCTTTCGAATTTAGCGCCCGCTGGTCGGCAACCTGGAAGCGTTATGATTACCGGATTGAGAATAAGCGGATACCGGACGTTTTTAAACGGCTGTATGCTTGGCATGTTCCTATTCCTCTGGACCTATCTCAGATGCAAATAGCGGCAAATTTCCTCGAAGGGCGGCATAACTTTAAAACCTTTGCCGCAGCAGGCGGGGACAGTAAAACCTTTGAACGGACCCTTTATCGCTGCCGGATTCAAACAGACCGGGATTTGATCCGCGTTTCCTGTGTCGGAGACGGATTTTTGTACCATATGGTGCGCATCATTGTGGGTACATTAGTTGAGGTGGGCAAAGGACGAATTTTCCCTGAAGAGATTCCCGACATTCTTGCCAGCCAAGAGCGTAAACGGGCTCGTGTCATAGCTCCAGCCCACGGTTTGACCCTGACTTATGTGAGCTATACAGACGAAAGTCCGTTTGAAGTTTTTTCTGACCTTTGAAATGTTTATACCTAATTAGGTTGATGCTTAAAAAACTATTTTCTTTTTTGCGGCTTGTCACAGCAGTATCAGTTCCGTCCAAGGTTCCGTTGCTTAAATGTTGTTTCATTTTAGCTCTCTACGCTTAATAAGACTTGACAACGGAACGAATTCTAAATAAAATATCATTATGAGTTTTTGTGCCATGGCTATGACTGAGCCCCATAACTTTGGCATATCACAAGCATGATTGAGCCCCATGTGCGTGAACTGAAACGGAAATCTGTTTAATTTTGGAGGGAAAGTCATGACCACGTTTTTCGCGAAGGCGCAAGAGCAAGAGCGCAAATGGTATATCATTGACGCTGCGGGAATTCCCTTGGGTCGTATTGCTACAGAAGCAGCACGTATCCTGAGAGGTAAACATAAACCAACATTCACTCCGAATGTTGACACTGGAGACCACGTCATTATTATTAATGCCGCTAAGTTATTACTTACGGGTAATAAGTTAAACGCTAAACTTTATCGCCGTCATTCTGGGTATCCCGGTGGATTGAAAGAAATCCCCTACAAAAAGTTGATGCAAATTATGCCTGAACGAGCTATGGAACACGCTGTGAAGGGAATGCTTCCTCATAACAAGTTGGGCGCCCAGATGTACACAAAGTTAAAAGTGTATAAGGGAGAATCTCACCCCCATCAAGCTCAACAGCCTGAAATCTGGACAATACAGTAGACTAAGGAAGGAGGAAGTATAAACTATGGCAACTCAATTACAATACGCTGCAACAGGACGCCGCAAAAATGCAATTGCCCGCGTTCGCCTTATTCCCGGTGAAGGAAAGTTCACTATTAATCAACGCGAGTTAGCGGAATACTTTGGCAAGAAAACACTGGAAATGATTGTTCAGCAACCTTTTAATATAACGGATACTCTCGCTAAGTACGACGTTATCGCTTTGGCACACGGGGGCGGAACTACAGGTCAAGCCGGAGCAATTCGTCTTGGGATTGCCCGCGCTTTATTAAAGGCCGATGCCAGTCTTCGTCCAAGCCTTAAACGAGCCGGTTTCCTCACACGTGACCCACGTATGAAGGAGCGCCGCAAATACGGCTTGAAGAAAGCCCGCAAAGCGCCGCAATTCTCCAAACGTTAATACTTTAAACTCTTGGAACCCTCAAACCTGCATGGTTTGGGGGTTTTTGCTTATCCTGAGAGCAGTCAAGGCCACTTTTTATAATACTGTATAGCATGCGGTATGACACAGCTCTCAAATTAGGCCCAGGGCTTTTTTCGATTCGTCAATTTCTTATGGTATACACCCTAGCTTTAATGCCGTTGTTGGCATGGCCCATAAACAGGTGTAGGCCTAAGAACTGCCAAATCGTTCCGTATTTATAGGGACGGTTGGCTTTTGGTTTTATTTTAGATTATTTCCGAGGCCTTGAAAGGAAAAAAGGGGTGCTTGTGGAAGTATCAAAGAAGCGAGGATTATCAAAGCGTATAAATATTAGAGGGGATTGGAACGGCAGCTTACTTGATGATCTTGCCTCCGGTGTGTGCCGTAAAGAAATTGTAATACCACCAACGAAGAAGGTGAAGTTATGAGTCAAATTCAAGGGACCTTCGATGGATTCGCGGTGATAGAGAATAAAAGAATTGTAAAATGCTCTAAAAAGATCGAAGCTGTGATAGATGATATGGGAATAGACTGGATCGCGGATTGGGACGAGTGCCAACTGCCATTATGCATAAAACTAAATATCGATAGGCAAATCACCGTTGAGTTCTTGGAAAAGGGAAAGTATTTGGCCATTTTTGAAGACTTAAAAAAAGTCAGGCTATTAACTGAAACTAACAGGGACCTGAAATTCATCTTTACAAATTCTTTTGATGGAATTTATGTAACCGATGGGAATGGGCTCACCGTAAGCTTGAATCCTGCTATTGAGCGGAATTTTGGTTTAAGTTCGTCAGAAATGATTGGCAAGAATGTTAAGGAGTTGGAATGTGAAGGCGTTTTTAATCCTTCAGTTGTTCTTAAAGTTTTGCAAAAGAAAAAAAGAGTGACTGCTTACCAAAATACGAAAATAGGAAAAAGATTAATGGCGACGGGAAATCCAATATTTAATGAAGACGGTGAAATTATCCGGGTTGTCTGTAATTCAACAGATATTACAGAAATTTATCAACTGAGGGAACTGTTAAAGGAGAAAGAAGAGAAAGTAAGGGTTTATGAAAATGAATTACTGTTATTGCGACAAAGAGCGACAAACCTGGCAGGATTCATTTTCAGTAGTGCAAAAATGCAGAACGTGTTCTCCAGGGTACAAAGAATTTCAACTGTAGACTCGAATGTGTTGATTACAGGAGAATCCGGAACAGGCAAAGAAGTTGTGGCAAGAGCTATCCACGCTCTGAGTTCACGCTCAAAGGGTTCGTTTATCAAAGTGAATAGCAGTGCAATTCCAGAAACTCTACTGGAATCTGAATTATTTGGCTACGACCCCGGTGCATTTACGGGGGCGCAAAAAAACGGTAAACCAGGATATTTTGAATTAGCTAATAATGGCACACTCTTTCTTGACGAAATTGGAGAGGTACCTTTATTAATTCAACCAAAATTATTAGAAGCGATCCAAGACAAATCGATTAAACGGATTGGCGGTACTAAAACGATTGAACTTGACTTTCGGCTTATAGCAGCAACAAATAGGGATTTAAAAAAGATGGTGGAACAAGGAACATTTAGAGAAGATTTGTTTTATAGGCTTAATGTATTGCCCATAGAACTCCCTCCTTTAAAGGAGCGTTCAGAAGATATTTCGCTTTTAATCCACCATTTTTTGACTAAGTTTAACACGAAACATAATTTGAATCGGCAGTTTACAAGTGAGGCAATTAGGATGCTTAGTAATTACGAGTGGCCTGGCAATATACGTGAATTGCAAAACTTAATTGAAAGGTTAGTGGTCTTAGCGGAGGACGTTCAGATTCGTGAGCAAGATATTATGGCCATGTTACCCAACTTAGCCCCAGGCCCTTCGCTGGCGGCGATTGGTAAAGAAGATAAGATGCTGGTGAAGGTAAAATTTGTTGGCAATGAAATCATTAGTCTGCCAGAGACACTTAAATCGGTCGAAAAAGAACTGATCTATGAGGCATTACATAAGTTCAGTTCAACACGTAAAGCGGCCCGTCAGTTAAAAATTAGTCAATCTTCATTAATGAGGCGTCTAAAAACGCATAACGTACCTGAAATTGAATTGTAAATGGAGCAGCGAACCGCCATTGAATCAGTTAGAGCCTACAGAACGAACCTAAATCGGTTCATTGGGGGTTTATATTTCATAATATTCTATATTTTGTGAAGGGCTTGAACTGGCACAACGTTTGCATTGATTAACTGTAAATTCTATTTATTAACTATTATTGAGGAGGGGTTAAAATGTTATTGGAAATTCAAAATGTTATCGCGGAAGAATTGCGGCTCGCGGAAAGGCGTATAATAACTCAACTTGAACCGTTGTTTGCAGAAGAAGAAATAGATGAAGGAACATTTGAGCATACAGCAAACTTGTTTATCCCCGATTGATGCCCGCGCCACCGCCCCCGAGGTAGCGATTGCCAGAAATTTCGGCCAGCCTAACGCATATTCTGCAAGCCTTCTCATATTGTAGAACGGAATAGACTGTGGAGGAGGAAGGGCATGAAATCAATCTGGATCGTTAGTTTAAGACGGCGAAAGGTGTATTTCTTTGGAAGTCTTCTTCTGGTTGGCTTGGTTTTGGCCGCAGGCTGGAAACTGGAGGGCGCGAACCAAAAAATTTGGAGTTGGACCTTGGGGAATAGAGTGATTGTGCTTGACGCCGGACACGGAGGAGTCGACCCTGGGGCTGTAGGAAAGAGCAAGGTTTTGGAAAAAGATATAACCTTGGCAATTGCCAAGCGTTTGCAAGCACATATTCAGCAAAGCGGAGCGAAAACGATCATGGTTCGAGATGACGACCGGGATTTAGGGACGTCTCAAGGTCTTTTAAAACGGAAGCGTGAGGATTTAGCTCAACGGATTCAATTGGCCATGGAAGCTCAGGCGGAGGTATATCTCAGTATTCATGCCAATAGCTTTCCCAATGAGAAACTGACCGGAGCCCAAACGTTTTACAATGCGGATTCGCCGGAAGGAAAATTACTGGCTCAGTCGATTCAGGAAGAATTAAATCATATGACCAATGGCAAAAGAGTTATTAAGGCAAATCAGGATATCTATGTTTTAAAAAAAGCTCAGCAAGCGGCAGTGACCGTGGAAGTAGGGTTCTTGTCTAATCCGGCGGAAGAACAATTGTTAACTACACCGGACTATCAGGAAAAGCTTGCCCTGGCCATTTATCAGGGTTTAAACAATTATTTCAGCAAAGAAACTCAACAACAACGGTAATCAAAAACCCAAAATAAAAGAAAATTAATGCTGAAAACTGTTAGTTTTTGCAGGAAAAAGCTAATCTGGCCACGAATAGTCCAATGTAACTTGATAAATATGTAAATGCAATAGCATGACAATCAAATCAGGTTTGAGCAGGGACTAGTCGTAGGTATTTGGGAAGGAAAGGAGCAAATAGGTGATATTAACGATTAGCTTATTCCTTTTAGGAGTCGTTTGTCTATTCTTAGGCTGGCGTTGGCAAAATCCGCCGAGTGAAGAAGTTCTGACAGCTTTAAAAGGAATTTCTTATTTAAAAAAGGAACTTCAGAGAGTTCAGGATCAAATCGATGTTCATGTCTTGGAGGAGAAATTCCAAAGAACTAAAATGATGGAAACCAGAGAGTCAGAATCTAAAAACATTGGTCCCCAAGCGTCCGAGCGGAATGAAGATGAGCAGAAAGAGAAAGGTAAACTCTACTCGTTGACGGTTAAGGAACCGGGAAGAAAACATAAAGCCGAGCTACAGCGGCATTCAAATTTGTCGCCCAAATATCAGGAAGTGTTGTCTCTGGCGGCTAATGGACAAGGTATACCGGAAATTGCTCAACGTTTACTGTTGAGTCAGGATGCGGTAAGAATGGTTTTAAAGACTCAAACTCAAGGGGGAGCCCAGTGAAAGTATCACGTTCGTATTGGCTTGGCTTAGGCTCTGGTTTAATCTTGAGTGCAATGTTGACTCTGGTCATTTCTCCAGCTCAGGGACATTTTTCGGCTGCCAATGAAACAACTTCTTCTCAATCCGCAAAACAACAAGTTTCCCAACAGCCTGCTGAGAAGACAGAAAAACCGCTTCAGTCGGCTGAAACCGGCAAGCCCGTTGCGGCGCAGCTTTCTCAGGTAACGCCCTCTCCTTCCCCGGAGGTTTCCCCAATAGAACGAGACTTTGTCGTTCCCCAAGGAGCCAGTGCGGATAAGATCGCGGATCTCTTAGCTGCCCAAGGGTATATAAAAGATAAAGAGGCTTTTTTAGCAAGCGCTCGTCAGCTGGGAGCGGAAAGCAAGTTTCGGACGGGAAAATTCACTTTGACCTTAGGGCTGACTCCTGAGGAATTAATTCACCGCTTATTAAAGAATTAGGGTATAAACATTTGGCCTCACAAGCAGGATGTTTGTACCCTTCATATTTATAGTCAGAACTTTCTTGTACTACCGGAAAGTATAATCTTCGGTATCTACTTTCCCAGCATAAGGGCAACTAAGCCGCCGTCTGCGCCAGCCAAGTTTTCTTTACACGGGAAAAGGATTTGGCTAAAATTGAGCGAAAGAGTAACATAATGAAACTTTCTGTTTGGTTCGAACGTATTAAGAATGAGGATCGTAAATCCTTTTAAACTTATAGATAGGAGCCAGGGAGTATATGGATGATGCCGAGATTATTCGGCAGGTGCTGGCAGGTCAACACCACCGCTATGCGGACCTCGTTCAACGTTATCAGGAACCACTGATTCACTTTTTAAGACGTATTCTCAACTCCGATGAAGATATTTTAGATTGTGCCCAGGAGGCTTTTGTTGCGGTCTACCGCAATTTAAACCGCTATTCCCAGGATCAGCCTTTTCGCGCCTGGTTATATGCCATCGCCCGAAATAAAGCTATTGATATCGTGCGCAAGCGGCAAAGAGAAATTACTGTGGTTTTGGACGAGACGCTGGAAGATCTTCGGCCGAGACCGGAAGAGATCTGGTTTGAAAAGGAACAGGCGTCCTATCTCGCTAAGATTTTAAACGAATTGCCCGCACATTACGCCCAGGCTCTTTTCTTGCGGTATCACCAGGACATGTCTTATACTGAAATAGCAACGGTGCTTCAGGTTCCAGTAAGCAGAGTAAAGACATATCTCCATCGGGGAAAGGAAAAATTGCGGCAGGAATTGGAGAGGAGGGATATTCATGAGAGAGATGGACGAAGATATTTGGGGTCAACTATTTCAGGATAAACCTATTGCTAAAGATGTCTTGCTTAAATTCCAATCCCAAATTATGCAGGAGATCACGACGGCTCCGGTGGATTTTGAAGTCCAAATTTCCTTGGCCAGACGCAGGAACTGGGTACTTTGGCGGCCATGCTCGCAGGGATACATGCTGCTGAAGCTCAACATTTGTGGCAGGGGATTTTACAGAATCTTTCCTCCCTTCAGAAACTAAAGATAAGATTGGACCTTTGGTGGGGAGTCATCGCCGGGCCTTTATTTGGCTTAACCTCCGTGTATATTGTCCTTTGTGGCGTAAACGGCACAAAGCCGATGTTTCGTCTGAAATAAAATATTCCCAATCTTTGATGGTTAAGGAATAAGTTCTCTTAATACTCCATAATATGGATAATGATGTTGTGCCCTGAGAAGGGCAGTGATCTGCCCGGAAACCAAGGAAGAGAATGAGACTGCTTGCGATGAATTCTGGATTACGGACAAGAGACATTGAAGGCTGACAAAGACACTTAATAAAAAATAAAGAGATTAAGAAGAGGGATGGGATGTGCATGGATGCAATTAAAGCTTTTTATAGAGATCAGGCACAGTACCTGCGCCAGGAAGTGTGGGAAGTTGCCCGCCAGATCGGAGAGCACCCTGAACTTGGATACAAGGAATATTTTGCGTCTGAGGTGTTAAGTAATTTTCTTAGGAACCATAATTTTGAAGTTAAAACAGGCATTGCAGGAGTCGATACTGCTTTTCTAGCTCGCTTTAGGGGCACTGTTCCCGGACCTAAGATCGCCTTTTTGGCGGAATATGACGCTCTGCCGGAGGTCGGACACGGCTGCGGGCATAACTTAATTGGCGCTGCCAGCGCCGGGGCCGCTGTTATTTTAAGTAAAAGCCTGGAACTTCCAGGAGAGATCATTGTCGTGGGCAGCCCGGCTGAAGAAACCAGCGGCGCTAAAGTGACTTTAGTGGAAAAGGGAATTTTTGAAGGGGTCGATGCTGCCATTATGTTTCATCCCGGAAGCCAAAATGTCCCTGTGATTTCCAGCCTGGCTTTGGATGCTTTGGAATTCACGTTTCACGGCAGAGCTGCCCATGCGGTAGCTGCCTCCCATTTTGGCATTAACGCCCTGGATGCCGTGATTAACTTTTTTGTGGGGATAAACTCTCTCAAAAAGCAAATACCCCACGACATGAAGATCAACGGAGTTATTACCGAAGGAGGCACGGTACCGAATATCATCCCGGAGCGGGCTGTGGCGCGCTTTTACCTTAGGGCCCGGAAACGGAAAGAACTGGATGAATTAAGGGAGCAGGTAATCCGCTGCGCCGAAGGGGCGGCTGCCATGGTCTCCGCTAAAATGACTTGGCAAAAGTTTGAATTTTCCTACGATGAAATGCGGACTAACTTAACGTTGGCCGATTGTTTTACTAGAAATCTGCGCGAGCTGGGCATTCAGCATATTGCCCCTCCCCAAACGGCTATGGGCTCAGTGGATATGGGCAATGTCAGTCGGGCTGTGCCCTCGATACACCCTTATCTGACCCTGGGGACCGGTACTGAAATACCGCATACGAAGGACTTTGCCCAGGCTGCCGTTTCCTCTGAAGGGGAGAAGCTTTTACTGCGGGCGGTGCAAATTCTCGCCTTTACTGGTTCAGATGTCTTGAGAGATAAGAAGCTTTTGCAGCAAATTAAGAAAGAGTTCCGCTTAGCTAAATAAAAGAACGATAAAATCCAAATTTATTTGACGTGTCTTTTCGAGCCGTGCGTCAGAGAGGTTAGGCGGAAGAGAGGATTATTTTAGGCGCAGGCTAACCCTTGGAAGTATTAATATTTTAAGCAGAGGAATAATGAAGATAAAGCCGTAAATTTTGAAGAATGAGAATCAGATTAATAGAGGAATGTACGCTGGAGTCAAAGAAGAGAGCTGCTGAGTAAGCTCTTTTTATTTTGCAGAAAGTATAACTGAAGTAAATACTTTTAGGCAAAGCATTGAATTATTATGCGTGCATATGTATAATTATGAAAAAGAACTAGAAGCGGAGGAAATGACATGAGAGTTGGAGTGCTTGGAGCGACAGGATATGCGGGGCAGGAATTGGTACGACTCTTGCGTCGCCATGAAAAAGTAAAAGAGCTGTATCTATCATCGTCCAGTGTGGCGGGTCAGGAGTACGCGGAGGTTTATCCTCACTGGAGCGGTCAAAATATAGGTATCTTGCAGGATGAAAATGTACCTGATCTTGACGTGGTGTTTTGCGCACTTCCCCATGGCCTTACAGCCTCAAGGGCCGGGGGATTTTTAGAACGCAAGATGAAAGTTATTGACTTGGGAGCGGATTTTCGTTTGAATTCAGCTCAGATTTATGAGGAATGGTACAAAGTGAAACATCCTGCCGTTGAGTTGCTTTCTGAAGCTGTGTATGGGCTGCCGGAGCTTAACCGTGAGCAAATTAAAGGAAAAGCTTTAATTGCCAATCCGGGTTGTTACCCGACAGCAACCTTGCTGGCTCTGGTCCCTTTACTCAGAGATCAATTGCTCTATACCGAGAATTTGATTATCGATGCTAAATCGGGTGTTTCCGGGGCGGGACGAGGAGTTGCCCTGGGATATCATTACTCGGAGGTCAATGAAAATTTTAAAGCTTATGGAGTTGCCAGTCACCGCCATACCCCGGAAATAGAGCAAGAGCTTTCCCGGGCGGCCGGGCGGCCCTTAACGGTGAATTTCACGCCTCACCTTGTGCCCATGACCAGGGGAATGTTAGCCACCATATACGCCAAAGTCAGAGCAGGAATCCAAGAAGAGGACTTGCGCAAGTCCTGGATCAAGCACTACGAAAAAGAACCCTTTGTTCATATTTTGCCGCGGGGTACGTGGCCGCAGACGAAATTCGCCAGCGGCAGCAACCAGGTCTTTTTGCAATTAACGCTGGACCAAAGAACTGGTAACGCCATAATTGTGTCTGTCATCGATAACTTAATGAAAGGCGCTGCCGGTCAAGCGGTGCAAAATATGAACCTGATCATGGGATGGCCGGAAGAACAAGGAATTAGCGGAACGGCGCTTTGGCCTTAAACGAAGGGCCTTGCTATTGGGAATAACGATGAATGTCGATGTTAAAAGGAGTATGAGGGTATGGGTAAGGCAGTTGAGGGTTGGAGACAAATCGCAGGCGGTATTGCCGCGCCCCAGGGATTTTATGCTGTGGGCGTTCAGGCAGGAATTAAGTATCCTGACAAATATGATGTGGCTTTGATTTATTCTCAGGTTCAAGCGCAGGCGGCCGGGGTGTACACGAAAAACTTAGTGAAAGCACACCCCCTTTATTTAACCCAGAACCATTTGCGCAACGGCTTGGCCCAGGCGATAGTGGTTAACAGTGGAAACGCCAATGCCTGTGTGGGAGATTTCGGAGATCAGTCTGCTTTAGCGATGGCCGAAGTGGTGGCTATGTTTACGGCAGTTTCGCAAGATGACGTGCTTGTTGCTTCGACCGGAGTGATCGGAGTCGAAATGCCGATTGAACGTGTTTTGGTCGGAATCCGGGCGGCAAGTGCCGAGCTTTTGAGTAATGTTGTGCAGGATTTAAAAGGCCGGCAGGACGACGCGCCAAATGATGGGGCTCATCGGGCAGCTTTGGCAATTATGACGACGGATACCGTGGTCAAAGAGTATGCTTACGAACTTCCCTGTTCTCAGGGAGGTGTGATTAAACTGGGGGCTATGGCCAAAGGATCAGGGATGATTCATCCCAATATGGGAACTATGTTAGGCTTTTTGACAACAGATGCGTCTGTTCCTTCCGCGGTTTTGCAGCGCCTCTTGCGTGAGGCTGTGGAGGAGAGTTTCAATATGGTCACAGTGGACGGAGATACGAGTACGAATGATATGGTACTTATTTTAGCGAATGGTACTTCGGGCATCACTCCCAGTGACGAAGACATGATTAATTTTGAAAACATGGTCAAAGGAATGTGCGTTCAGCTGGCCAAAGATATTGCTCGTGATGGGGAAGGCGCCAGCAAGTTCATGGAAGTCGCGGTTTCAGGGGCTAAAACGAAGGAAGATGCCCGCAAAATTGCCCGCAGTATTTGCGGGTCCAGTCTGGTGAAAGCCGCATTGTTTGGCGAAGATGCCAACTGGGGAAGGATTTTAACCGCGGCGGGATATGCGGGGGCGGACTTTGATCCGGGCATTGTGGATATTTTCCTGGGAGATATGGTTGTGGCCCAAGGGGGTCGAGGGGTTGCTTTTTCTGAGGAAACTGCCAAAGAGATTTTGGGGCGTAAAGAAGTACAGATTCGCTTAGCCCTGAACGGCGGGGAAGAAAAGGCGACAGCCTGGGGATGTGATCTTACTCATGAGTACGTCACGATCAACGGAAGTTATCGAACCTAAAAAGTGGAGGTGCCGGAGATGACCCCTATCGAGGAGGGAATTGGCAAAGCCGGAGTTTTAGTAGAGGCTCTGCCCTATATTCAGAAATTCGCGGGAAAAACAGTCGTGATCAAATACGGCGGTCACGCCATGGTGGACCCCGTTCTTAAAGAATCCGTGATGCTAGATATTTTGCTTTTGCACTCGGTGGGAATCCGGCCTGTTTTAGTTCACGGCGGCGGGCCGGAGATAAATGCCATGTTAAAAAAAGTGGGGATTGAGAGCCAATTTGTCAAAGGCTTGCGGGTCACTGACGCGCAAACGATGGAGATAGCCCAAATGGTGCTTCTGGGAAAACTGAACACGGAAATGGTCTCTATGCTGAACCGCTTTGGCGGCAAGAGCGTCGGCCTGTCCGGCAAGGATGCTCAGTTGCTGCTGGCAACTAAGAAGCCTCTCCAGATTCCCAACAGCGCCGGGGAAATGGAGGAAATTGATTTAGGGCTGGTCGGGGAAATTCATACGGTCACACCGGATATTTTACATACCCTGTTAGAACAAGGGTATATACCTGTTATTTCTCCGGTAGCCAGTGGGGAAAATGGGGAAACCTTCAATGTCAACGCGGACACCGCTGCGGGAAAAATAGCGGAAGCCTTGAGTGCCGATAAGCTGCTACTTTTAACCGATGTTCGCGGTATACTTCGCGATGTAGCGGCCCCAGACTCACTTATTTCAACGATTAGCAGAAACGAAATTGATGTTTTAGTGGAACAGGGGGTCTTGCAAGGCGGAATGCTGCCGAAAGTTGAATGCGCGGTTTCAGCCTTAGAGCAAGGCGTTGGCAGTGTGCATATTCTTGATGGGCGAATACGCCATGCCGTCTTACTCGAACTGTTTACAGACGGTGGAATTGGGACTATGTTCAAAGACTAGGCAATGAAGGCTTGATTTAAATTACTGAATGTCAAAGGTCAAATTTTGAATAAGATAGGGTGAGGAAACAATGACACAGTTAGAGGGCTTATCTATGGAAGAAATCATAGAGCAAGGAAAAAATGTGGTGATGAACACCTATGGCCGCTTACCCATGACGATGGTTAAAGGGGAAGGGGCTTGGGTTTGGGATACGGAAGGAAAACGTTATTTGGATTTTTTAACCGGACTAGCCGTTAATTCCTTGGGGCATAGTCATCCGGCCATTGTAAAGGCTATCCAAGAGCAGGCCCAAGAGATTTTGCATACGTCGAATTTATATTGGATTCCGAATCAAGTTGCTTTGGCAGAGCGTTTAGTGAAACATTCTTTCGCCGATAAAGTGTTCTTTTGCAACAGCGGCGCGGAAGCTAATGAAGCGGCTTTTAAATTGGCCCGGAAATATGCCAAAAAAATGTATGGATCACCTAAATATGAAGTGCTGTCCATGGAGAACTCTTTTCATGGACGCACTTTAGCCACACTAACCCTGACAGGGCAGACCAAATATCAAGAAGGGTATGACCCTCTGCCCGTTGGCTTAAGTTATACCGCCTTAAATGATGTTGAGGGACTAAAAGCTAAAATTAGTGAAAAAACAGCCGCGGTCTTTATTGAACCCATTCAAGGTGAAGGGGGAGTTATTCCCGCTACGAGTGAGTTTCTGCAAAAGGCCCGTGCCTTGTGCGACCAATACGGCGCTTTGTTGGTTTTTGATGAGGTGCAGTGTGGGGTCGGAAGAACCGGAAAGCTTTTTGCTTATGAATGGAGCGGTGTGACTCCGGATATTATGACCTTAGCCAAAGCCTTAGGGGGCGGGGTGCCGATTGGGGCGATGCTTGCCACGGACAAAGTTGCCGCTGCTTTCCAGCCGGGAGATCATGCCTCAACGTTTGGCGGGAATCCTCTGGCTACTGCCGTAGGCTGCGCTGTTTTAGATGTAATGCTCGCAGAAGGGTTTTTTGCGGGTGTGCAGGAAAGGGCAAACTATTTGCGCCAGGGCCTTGAACAATTGGCCCGCAAGTATCAAACCGGAGACCCTGTGCGGGGGCAAGGGTTTATTCTCGGCTGGCCTGTTGCCAAATTTGGGCCGGAACTCGTCGAGAGCTGCCGCCAAAAAGGATTGCTGATAAACTGTGTCGGAGGTAAAACCCTGCGCTTTCTGCCTCCTCTGCTGGCAGAAAAGGCAGAGATAGATGAAGCTTTGAACATCTTGGATGATGTTTTCAGCGAGATTTGGAAGTAATGCCAAGAGTCAGGGGACTTGAAGCCGGAAAGAAAATAATGTTGACCGGAAAAGCGATTAAATAATTTAGGCAATAGAAATCGGGAAAACAGAGAGAACTTTTTAGTTCTTGATTCAAGGAGGGATGAGATGAAGGCAGCACTCGTTCTTGAGACCGGGAAGGTTTTTAGGGGAGAATCCTTTGGGGCAACCGGCGAGGCCTGGGGTGAGGTCGTTTTTAACACGGGAATGACCGGTTATCAGGAGGTATTGACAGATCCCTCATATGCGGGGCAAATGGTTTGCATGACCTACCCGCTCATCGGAAATTATGGAGTTAATAAACAGGATGATCAGTCTGAAAAGGTTCAGGTTCAGGGATTTATTGTGAAAGAGGCGGCGCGCAATCCCAACCATTGGCAACTGGAAAAGAACGTTTCGAGAACGCTGGCCCAATCCGGTGTGGTTGGCATCAAAGGTATTGACACCCGTGCTTTGACTCGGATTATTCGTGAATTTGGGGTCTTGCGCGGGGTGATTACTACCGAGATGGAACGTATTGAGAGGCTGCCTGCCCAATTAAAAGCTTGGCAGGTTCCCGAAGATGTTGTTGCCGAAGTCAGTACCAAAAAAATTTATACTTTGCCTGCTCTTGGCGAGCCAAAGGAGCAATTTCATGTCGTTGTGCTGGATTTTGGCATTAAAAGGAATATTTTACAAGCCATGCAGGCTCAAGGTTTCCGCTTAACTGTCGTTCCTTTCAGCACATCAGCGCAACAAATTTTAGAACAAAATCCTGACGGTATTTTTCTCTCCAATGGTCCGGGAGATCCGAAATGTGTCCAGGCGGGGATAGCAACGATTCGAAGCTTGATGGGCCAACGTCCCATCTTTGGAATCTGTTTGGGACACCAACTATTGTCTTTGGCTCTGGGCGGAGATACTTACAAGATGAAATTTGGACATAGGGGCGGCAATCAGCCTGTCCAGGAGCTGGAGTCCAAACGTGTGACGATTACTTCACAGAATCATGGGTATGCGATCTCCGAGGAAAGCCTGGTCCAGACTCCTTTGTACGTAACCCACCGCAATCTCAACGACCAAAGCGTTGAAGGGGTTAAACATCAGGAGTTGCCGGTATTTTCCGTTCAGTATCATCCGGAAGCCGGCCCCGGGCCGAGCGAATCCCTTTATCTCTTTGAAGAGTTTGCACAATTAATGCAGGAATGGAGGGCTCAGCATGCCTCTTAATCCGGCCTGGAAAAAGGTCCTGGTCATTGGCTCAGGGCCAATTGTGATTGGGCAAGCGGCAGAGTTTGATTATGCCGGAACCCAAGCCTGCAAAGCTCTGCGTGAAGTAGGTTTAGAAGTGGTCCTGGTCAACAGTAATCCAGCGACGATTATGACAGATGCTAAAATGGCTGACCTCACCTACATTGAACCATTATTGCCCGAGTATCTGGAAAGAATCCTGCAGAAGGAGCGTCCCGACGCTTTGCTGCCGACCTTAGGCGGTCAAACGGGTCTCAATCTGGCCATGGAGTTGGAACGCGGCGGTGTCTTAAAAAAATACGGTGTGGATCTGCTTGGCTGTAATGCGGAAACTATTTATAAAGCGGAAGATCGTGATGCGTTCAAAGAGACAATGCTTTCCTTAGGCGAGCCGGTCGCTGAAAGTGTCATTGTGACAAGTCTCCAAGAAGGAGAGAAGTTTGCCGAAAGTCAAGGTTTTCCCTTGATTATTCGCCCCGCTTATACTTTAGGCGGGACCGGAGGGGGAATCGCCAAGAATTCCAAACAATTGGCAGAGATTTTACAGCGGGGGCTGCAAGCCAGTCCGATTGGGCAGTGCCTTTTAGAGCGAAGCGTAGCGGGTTGGAAAGAAATTGAATATGAAGTAATGCGTGATGGTGCCGATAACTGTATTACAATTTGTAATATGGAGAATATAGATCCCGTGGGAATTCATACAGGAGACAGTATTGTAGTAGCTCCTTCCCAAACGTTAAGTGACGTTGAATATCAAATGCTGCGGGCTTCTTCCCTGAAAATTATTCGGTCTTTAGGAGTCAACGGCGGCTGTAATGTGCAGTTTGCCTTAAACCCCGCCAGCCGGGAATATGTTGTGATAGAAGTCAATCCTCGGGTCAGCCGTTCCAGTGCCCTTGCTTCGAAAGCGACAGGCTACCCGATTGCTAAAATGGCGGCTCTTTTAGCGGTTGGTTTTACCCTGCCGGAACTGACCAATCCGGTGACAGGGCATACGAGCGCCTGTTTTGAGCCGGCTCTGGATTATGTCGTCGTCAAGTTTCCCCGCTGGCCTTTTGATAAATTTCCGGCCGCAGATCATCGCTTAGGTACGCAGATGAAAGCGACGGGTGAGGTAATGGCTATGGAGCGAACGTTGGAAGGTGCGCTGTTAAAAGCGGCCCGCTCTTTGGAAATTGGCAGTGTAGGGCTTCGTATTCCGGTTTCCGGCGGCTGGACGGAGATGGAGATTGAAGACAAACTTGCTTCGACAGATCATGAACGCTTTTTTGCCGTTGCCGAAGCGTTTCGGCGGGATTGGACAAATCTCGAAGTGCAAATGCTCACTCAGATTGATCCCTTTTATCTACATAAAATTAAGGATCTGGTTTTATTGGAACGACGCCTTCAAGGAGAGCCTTTAACCCTGGAGTTGTTACATTTGGCCAAAATTCAAGGATTCTCCGACTTGGCGGTTGCCAAGCTGACTGGACGTACGGAAGAAAAAATACGGGCTTTGCGGATGGAAAACGGAATTATTCCTGTCTTTAAAACGGTGGATACCTGTGCGGCCGAATTTGCCTCGGCAACGCCCTACTATTATTCGTCCTATGAGGAAGAGGATGAAGGAGAAGTGCACAGCGGGCCTAAAGTTGTTGTCTTAGGTTCAGGCCCGATCCGGATCGGGCAGGGGATAGAGTTCGATTATTGCTCGGTTCATGCCCTCATGGCTCTTCAAGACGCGGGTGCAGAGGCAATTATGATCAATAACAATCCCGAGACAGTTTCCACAGATTTTGATACGGCAGATAAATTGTATTTTGAGCCTTTAACGTTGGAAGATGTGCTTCATGTCCTGCATAAGGAGCAAGCGGAGGGTGTACTTGTGCAATTCGGCGGGCAGACGGCGATTAATCTGGCAGGGCGGCTTGACCGGGCTGGGGTGAAGGTTTTGGGAACTCCTGTGGACGCCATTGATATGGCCGAGGACCGGGAACGCTTTGCAGAGCTCTTAAGCCGCCTAGGAATCCCCCAATCCGAGGGACGAAGCGTTACTTCCGTCAGTCAAGCGTCTGATGTGGCGGAGGAATTGGGATTCCCGGTGATTGTTCGCCCTTCCTATGTGATCGGGGGACGGGCCATGCAAGTCGTGGAAACTCTCACTGAACTGGAAGATTATTTGCGTCGGGCGATTCATCTTTCAGAAGAACATCCCATTTTGGTCGATCGTTATTTGGGTGGCAAGGAAGTAGAAATTGATGCCGTTTCCGACGGCGGGACTACGGTAATTGCCGGAATAATGGAACATATCGAACGTGCCGGCGTTCACTCCGGAGACAGCTTAGCGGTTTATCCTCCTCAAAGTCTGACTCCCGCCGAAATTGACCAGATTCAGGATTACACTTGCCGCTTGGCCTCCGGGCTTGGCATTCGCGGGTTGATTAATATTCAATTTGTCGTCCTACGCGGCAAAGTGTATGTTTTAGAAGTGAATCCAAGGGCAAGCCGAACTGTGCCGATCCTCTCCAAAGTGACAGGGATTCCTCTCGTTAATTTGGCGGTTCAGGTTGCTTTAGGCCAGACCTTGCAGGAGATGGGCTATAGACATGGGCTCGCCGCTGAGGTACCTTTCGTAGTGGTTAAGGCCCCGGTCTTTTCCTTTGAAAAGCTGACCAAAGTTGAAACATCTTTGGGCCCGGAAATGAAATCAACGGGTGAAGTTCTGGGAATGGACATTCAATTTGGGCATGCTTTAGCCAAAGCCTTTGCGGCCTCGCGTATTCCGCTTCCCAATGATGGGAACATCCTGGTTTCCGTGGCGGAAAAGGACCGGCCGGAGGCGATTACCCTTGCCTTTCAGCTTGCCAAGCTGGGCTTTGGAGTGAAAGCGACGGGTGATACGGCTAAGGCTTTAGAACTCTGCGGAGTGAAGGCTGAGGCGGTAAGTGAATCCAGTCAGGTCCTTCAAGAGTCTATTCGGCAGCGGGAGTTTTCTTTTATCCTCAGCACCCCAACGAAAGGGAAGGCTCCCGAACATACAGGGTATTTGTTAAGACGTTTGGCGGTGGAGCATGGGGTGCCTTGCTTCTCTTCCATGGATACGGCGAAGGCGGTTGTGCGGGCCTTGCAGGAGATCCGCGGTCATACGGCTCCGCAGGTGCTTTCGTTACAGGAGTATTTGGCTTAGGAGAAGAGGAATTACACGTTCGTGTTTATAGTGGGTGAATATCAGAAAGTCCAACTCAGTAGATACGCTAAGAAGAAGCTTCAGTGACGGTTTGTCATCGAAGCTTCTTTGCATTATTTAAGAATAATCAAGCCAGGCTCTAGTAAATTTTTAAAGTTCCCCAAAATTAAAAATAAAAAAGTACCAAATGTTCAGTTTATTCAAAAGTAGTGTATAATAATTTGGAAAGATAACACAGGCACTCTAAAGAAAATATTAAAGGAGGAAGGCTTTTGTCTTCAAAGTTTTTAATTGTCGCCGGGCCTTTGATTATTTTAGGGAACGCCCTTTGTGCCATTGTGATGGGTCTCCACAGCTAATACTCTTCATATTCAGGATCTGTGGAGTGATATGCGCGAATAAAATATTGAGGTGGGGGGTTGTTTATGAGAGAAGCGACAATGTTGAAAAAAGATAAAACAATATCTCCTGATAGGCAAGGACCCGAAATTACACTTGTGCAAGGAAAGCCGGCTTTAGGCAATCAAGAGTTACTGAGAGCTTTAGAGGCCAGCAAAAAGCTCAGTCCCGGCAGGGGAACCAATAAGGAGCTTCCGGAGCAAATGAGAGCGAGGATGGAAGCCCATTTCGGTTTTGACCTTTCCGGTGTTACCTGCAAAGAATCCTCCGAGGTTTCAGATATAGGTGCTAAAGCTTATGCCCGGGGCAATGTGATTAAATTCTCCCCAGGCCAGTTCAATCCCGACACCGCAGCGGGCAGGCGGATGATTGGACACGAGCTGGCCCATGTGGTACAACAGGCCGAGGGCGGGATAAAGTCCAATGTTGAAGGAAGCTCTGTTAATTATGACGAAAGCCTGGAAAGTAGAGCGGACTTGGAGGGGATTAAGGCCGCATCTATGGCGGAAGGAAACATAAGCGCGCTCACCGGGATAAATCTGGCACCGCTGCCGGTCATGGATGCCGGAAGTTTGCCGGTACAAGGCGTATTTGGTTGGATTAAAAAATTATTTGGCGGCAAAGAGGACCCGGAAGCAGCCCAAAAGGATGTAGCGGTGGATAGCGGATCAGCCGATATTTTGAGAGAAAATTCAGTGCTGAGCAATGAGGAGTTTGGCAGGTCTCGCAATGCTGCAAGCACCGGCACAGTAGGCACGGCCGGTACTGTTCTGGACTTGAGTAAAAATATTGTCTCTACCGGTGGCGGAGTTGCAAGTACTTTCAGTTATGCAAATGCTTTTAACAATCCGGATGTGATTAGTGGATTTGGAGCTCCGTCCGGGGCGTTTGGAACGCTTGGCTCCTTGACGCAGGCTTACACAGACTACACAAGTATCAATGGACATCGGAAGACGGAGGATGAAAATCTTAGCCGTCTGAATGTAGCCTCTGATTTGGGTATAGCAGTTACGTCCGGGGCAAGCAGTGCCGTAAATAGTTCTAAGCTTGCAGGTACGATGATAGAAGCAGCAACTACTCCTATTGCCTCAATCGGAGCGCTGGTTACAGGCACGGCGGATATAATATCCGGAGGCTATGGCGCATACCTTGCCGGTGACCGGAGTACAAAGCTCAAAAAGCTTCACGATGACAATAACTTTAACCCTGATAGCGGTATTGCGCGTTTTGCGGCAGATGCTCAAGCGGGTAAGGGGCGGGTGGATATTGGCAAGAGTGTAAGGGGTGGCTTAACACTGGGGGGAGGTCTGGCTCTTGGTGCAGGTGCGCTTGGCATTGGGGCTCTAGCCGCTACACCCATCGGTTGGGGTCTGATGGCCGGCGCAGGTTTGGTTGGCGCAGGATTATGGGCATATAACAAATACAAGCGCCATAAAGCAGCCAAAGAAATGCTGAATGACAAAGAATATAAGAATGAGCTGGAAACAGCCGGCATCAAAATACCCACTGAGAAAGATACCGCTAAACTGCCCTGGTACAAACGCTGGTTTAGCAGTCAAAGCGAGATGAAGATGGATTTGATCAAGGGGCAAATTGCAGATAAACTGGCGGGTGACTCAAAAAGTGCTTTGAGCAAAAGAATTCTTGCCACTATGGGTTTTAAGAATAAAGATAAGGAGGGTAAACCGATCTCTCCCGATGTAAGAGAAATATACAAATCATTAGATTATTAATCACTTTCAGCCGGAGGAGTCGATGTCTTTGGCAAGCGACTGGAGATGCATTATACACCGGCATTTCTTATGTAATGATGCTCGGGTTAAGTTAAAATGATTATATCCGGTAATTAAATAAATAGAACTTTTAGGTGTTACCTGGTATCAGGTAACACCTCTTTTCCGTATTAAGGGGTCCATTGAATTTTTAAATCGGGGCATGATATATTGAGTGATGTATGTTTAACCTTCGCTTACTAATTTATTTATCCGCTGACTAATCCGCTCTAAGACTCCCGCTTCGGCAAGCGGTGAGTTAAGAGCAGCTAAATCTCTGGATAAGTGAGACTAAGATTCAGATGGAGTTAAAACTCCGCCTGAATCAAGTCTTCTTTAATCTGCGAAAAACTATACAGTTTAGTTGTTGCATTATTATACATTTTTGAGTATAATAATACACATCGAAGGAGTGGAAGAGATATGAAAACAATAGATCGTTCGAGTTTTAAAGGCCGAGATTTTATTTCACTGCATGATTTTTCCCAGGAAGAATTAAATTGCTTTTTAGAGGTTGCCCATGAGCTTAAGGCAGAGCAAAAGGCCGGGCATCCGCATCCGATTCTTCAGGGTAAGACTTTAGGGATGATTTTTACCAAGTCTTCAACCAGGACTAGGGTTTCTTTTGAGGTAGGAATATATCAACTTGGCGGACAAGGGCTCTTTTTAAGCGGTCGGGACATTCAGCTTGGCAGAGGAGAAACGATTGCCGATACGGCTCGTGTTCTTTCCCGGATGGTTGACGGAATTATGATCAGGACATTCAGTCATCAAGAGGTTTTGGATCTGGCCAAGTATGCCACTATTCCGATTATCAATGGACTTACGGATTTGCTGCATCCTTGCCAAGTTCTGGCTGACCTTATGACAATTCAAGAGCACAAGGGGCGTTTGGCAGGCTTAAAGTTAGCTTACGTCGGAGATGGAAATAATATGGCCCATTCCTTGATGTTTGGTGGAGCGAAAATGGGTTTACACGTTGTTATCGCTTCTCCTTCAGGATATAAGCCTGATCCGGCAATAGTAACTTTAGCGCAGGAGGACGCCAAAGCTAACGGCGGCTTCGTAGAGGTGATTGATGATCCTTCAGAGGCGGTAAAAGGCGCCGATGTGCTTTATACGGATGTTTGGGCCAGTATGGGGCAAGAGGCGGAAGCCAGTGAGCGTATGAAAGCTTTCCAAGGATATCAGATCAGTTCCGAATCCCTGAAGCTTGCGCAACCCTCCGCGATCGTTCTGCACTGTTTACCGGCTCACCGCGGAGAGGAAATTACCGACGAGGTCATTGAAGGTGCTCAATCCGTAGTTTTTGATGAAGCGGAAAACCGTCTTCACGCTCAAAAAGCAATTATGGCTTTGGTCATGTAAAGGAATCCTTCTTGACTTAGATACTGGAGTTGGATATGATTTTTCGGAAGGCAATTTCCATAAATTTTTGTGAGCAGGCAGCAAATAAAGTGCCTTGAAGTACATCTTTCTCGCACTTACTATACTTCGTTTGTCTGCCTATTGGATGTTTGTATGAAAAGGAGAATAAACTATGAAAAAGGTTGTTTTAGCATATTCCGGCGGTTTGGACACATCGATTATTATCCCTTGGCTAAAGGAAACCTATGGGTATGAAGTTATTGCCATGGTTGCGGATCTCGGTCAAGGAGAGGAGTTGGCTCCTCTTCAGGAAAAGGCCATTAAAAGCGGAGCCAGCAAGTTGTATATCGAAGATTTAAGAGAGAAATTCGTGACAGAATTTATCTTTCAAACCTTGAAAGCCGGAGCAGTTTACGAAGGGGATTATCTCTTAGGTACTTCGTTTGCCCGCCCCTTGATTGCCCGCCGCTTAGTAGAGATTGCGGAGAAAGAAGGCGCAGTTGCTATTGCCCATGGCGCTACAGGTAAAGGAAATGACCAAGTTCGTTTTGAATTAAGTGTTAAAGCCTTAAATCCTGATCTGGAAATCATAGCCCCCTGGCGGTTATGGAACCTTAAATCTCGGGAAGACTGCATCGACTATGCCCAAGCACGTGGTATTCCGGTTCCGGTCACTAAAGACCGCCCTTATAGTATGGATCGCAATCTTTGGCACCTTAGTCATGAAGGCGGAGACCTGGAGAATCCTTGGAATGAGCCGAAGCGGGACCTTTATTTACTTGGCGTTGCTCCGGAGGATGCCCCGGATGAAGCAACCTACCTTGAACTTGGGTTTGAGCAAGGAGTTCCTACATCGCTTAACGGTCAGAACATTCCTCCTGTCAAGTTATTGGAAACCCTCAACGAATTGGGAGGGAAAAACGGCATAGGGATTGTCGATATGGTGGAAAACCGACTAGTAGGAATGAAATCCCGCGGTGTCTATGAGACGCCGGGCGGTACGATTCTTTATACGGCTCATAAGGCTCTGGAACACCTGACCCTGGATCGCCTTACCCTTCATTACAAAGAGCAAGCCGCTCTCAAATATGCTGAAATAGTTTATGATGGGGTTTGGTATTCTCCTCTTCGTGAAGCTCTCGATGCTTTTGTCAATGTTACTCAGAAGAACGTTACAGGAACGGTAAGGGTAAAATTATACAAAGGAAATTGCTCTTTGGCAGGGGTGAAATCGCCTTATTCCCTGTATAACGAAGCTTATGCCACTTTTGGGGAAGACGGAGTATATGATCAAAAGGATGCCGCCGGATTCATTAATCTCTTTGGCTTGCCGCTGAAAGTCAGGGCGTTAATGGAAAAACAAGCGGGGCTGCGCAAATGAAATTAAAGATAAGCGCCGAGACCTCGGCGCTTATCTTGGGGTTGGTATTTTAGGGGAGCTAGGCTCCCCTTCTGCTTTTAAAAATCAGGAAAGGACGATGGACAGTGAAACTCTGGGGTGGACGTTTTGAAAAAACAACCGACGCATTAGTGGAGGATTTTCATTCCTCGATTCGTTTTGACCAACGTTTGTACAGGCAGGATATTTTGGGAAGTATAGCCCACGCCAGAATGCTGGGCAGTGTAGGAGTCATTGCGGAAGACGAAGCCTCTGATTTAATCGCGGGCCTCCAAGCAATCCTTGAGGATATTCAGGCAGGAAAGGTTGAATTTGAGATCGGGGCTGAAGATATTCACATGAATGTGGAAAAGCTTTTGACCGAACGAATTGGCCCGGTAGGAAAAAAGCTGCATACCGGACGGAGCAGGAATGATCAAGTGGCCTTGGATTTGAGACTCTATTTGCGGGAAGAGATCGACCAATCAAAAGCTTTAGTTGTTAAATTGGTCCAAACTCTGCTGGATTTGGCTCAGAAGCACCTGGAAACCTGGATGCCAGGTTATACACATTTGCAAAAGGCCCAGCCCATCACTTTGGCCCATCATTTAATGGCCTATATTCAAATGTTTTTGCGGGACCTTGGACGCTTAAATGATACCCGTAAACGCCTTAATGTGTCGCCCCTCGGTTCAGGGGCCATGGCCGGAACTACGTTTCCCCTTAATCGGGAGAAAGTGGCCTCGGAATTGGGGTTTGACGGAGTAACCTTGAACAGTTTGGATGGTGTAAGTGACCGGGATTTTGCCCTGGAGTTTTTAGCGAGCGCTTCTATCCTTATGATGCATCTCAGCCGCTTATGTGAAGAGCTTGTCCTCTGGTCAAGCGGGGAATTCCAATTTATTGCCATGGATGATGGGTATTCTACCGGGTCGAGCATTATGCCTCAAAAGAAGAACCCGGATGTGGCGGAATTAGTGAGAGGGAAGACTGGGCGTGTCTACGGTGATTTGATGGCCCTTTTGACAGTGATGAAGGGGTTGCCTCTTGCCTACAATAAAGACATGCAAGAAGATAAAGAACAGGTTTTTGACGCTGTGGATACCCTGCAAAAGTGTTTATTAGTCGTAGAGCCGATGCTGAGGACGATGCAGGTTCAGCGGGAGGCCATGGCCGGGGGGGCCAAAGGCGGGTTTACAAACGCGACTGATTTAGCGGATTACTTGGCCAAAAAAGGAGTACCTTTCCGGGAAGCCCATGAGTTAGTTGGACGAATTGTTTTGCACTGCACTAAACAGGGCATCGGCTTAGAAGAGTTAACCCTTAGTGAATATCAAACTATTTCTCCGGTGTTTGCCAATGATCTTTTTGAAGCGATCGGGATTGAGCATTGTGTACGTGCCCGGAAAATCATAGGAGGTCCTTCTCCGGAAACAGTGGCTGAGGCAATCCGGCAAAGCCAGGCAGTTTTGCTAAAATTGTTGGAAAAGTAACTCTTATTTAGCGAAAGAAAATGTCGTAATTAGTTTTGCAGGGTCGGTATTTGGCGATTCTTAAGAAAATAGCAAATTGATTCGGGTTAGGGGTGCCAAAGGAAGGTTAATACCCGTATAGGGTTTAGCTTTGATTTGCACCCTGCTATTTTTCTGAAGGTTATCGTTTAATCAGACTTACTATAGACAGAAAACTGTGCATAGTGTGGATAACTCTGTGGATAATATCGAAATAGATTGGTATTTTGCGTGGATAAGTGAGGGGTAAGCGGGGGATAAGTGGATGAAAGCTGTGGATAAGCGGTCTGCGCGTTTCGACTAGATGCGACGAACAGACTATTAATCATAATTTTTGTGAAGAGGGATTATTTACACTTATAAAGGAGGAAATGTCGGCACGAAGGTAGAAATTCTCACACATGATTTTTTAATACTAATATATGCTAAGAACAAAGGATTCAAAAGCTCCAAAAGAAAATGCGACGGTGAAAGTGACGAGGTAATTGTCGATGGAAAATCTAACAATGCTCACAGATCTTTATCAGTTAACCATGATGCAAGGGTATTTTGTCAATGGATACCGGAACAAGGAAGCTGTCTTTGATGTCTTTTTTCGTTCAATTCCCTTTAACGGAGGGTACGCTTTAGCTGCCGGATTGGAACAAGTTATAGAATTTATCGAAAATCTCAGATTTAAAGAAGATGATCTGGCATATCTAAAAGGTCTGAACATTTTTCAGGAAGACTTTATAGAAGAACTGCGCAATTTCCGATTCACGGGAGACATTGATGCCGTTCAGGAAGGGACCCCGGTTTTTCCGTATGAACCTTTAATCCGAGTAAAGGGGCGTATTTTTGAAACTCAGCTTTTAGAAACTGCAATTTTGAATTTGGTCAACTTTGAAACCCTAATTGCGACGAAAGCTTCCAGAGTTGTTACCGCGGCCGGAAAGGGGCCGGTCATGGAATTCGGCTTACGCAGAGCTCAAGGGCCGGATGCAGGAGTTTTGGGAGCCCGGGCTGCTTTCATTGGCGGGTGCCAATCAACATCCAACGTCTTAGCCGGAAAAAGGTATGGCATTCCTGTTTCGGGCACTCAGGCCCATAGCTGGATTCAGTGTTTTCCCTCAGAGCTTGAAGCGTTTCGTGCTTATGCCCGAACATTTCCGGATAATTGCCTTTTGCTGGTAGATACATACAGTGCTTTAGAATCAGGAGTTCCCAATGCCATCAAAGTTGGGTTGGAGCTTGAAGCGGAGGGGTATCATTTTCAAGGAATCCGCTTGGACAGCGGGGATTTAACGTATTTGTCGCAAGAAGCCCGCCGAATGCTTGATGAGGCAGGATTAAAAAAAGCCATTATTGTCGGCTCAAATGATTTGGACGAAGAGACAATTTTTTCTATTCGAGCACAGGGAGCTAAGATCAATGCCTGGGGAGTTGGCACACATCTGATTACATCCAAAGACAGTCCTTCGTTAGGGGGGGTCTACAAGCTGGCGGCTGAAGGAGAACAGGGAGTTTTTCATCCGCGCTTAAAAGTCTCAGAAAATATCTCTAAGATTACAAATCCCGGAATTAAGAAAATTGTGCGCTTTTATAATCGGTCCGGTAAGGCTATGGCTGACTTAATTGCTCTCGATGATGAGGATTTCAGCGATCGTAAATCCTTGACCATCTTTGATCCGATACAGACCTGGAAGAGAAAGACACTGACGAATTTTCAGACCAGAGAGCTTTTGCTCCCCATTTTCAGAGCAGGAAAAAGGGTCTACGAGCCGCCGGCACTTCAGGAAATTCAGGAATATTCCCGTCAAGAACTGAACTCTTTCTGGGACGAAGTCAAGCGCTTAGCCAATCCACATACTTATATTGTCGATTTGTCGTCCAAACTTTTCGAATTAAAACAGGAGTTACTTTTAGCAATTCACAATGAAATAAAGGACAATAAAAATTAGGAGGTCGATATCATGTGGACAGAAGATGAATTAGCAAGTCGGATTAATAAAGCAGTAGAGTGGCTGCGCCTCAAGGTCGCCGAGGCCAACGCCAAAGGAGTTGTGGTGGGGATCTCGGGGGGCGTGGATTCCGCAGTTGTAACAGGACTTTGCTGCCGTGCCTTTCCGGACAATTGCATCGGGGTAATCATGCCCAGTCATTCGAATCCTGAGGATCGTGAGGATGCCCTCTGGATCGCTGAGGGTTTTGACCTTAGACCTTTGGAAATTGATTTGGCTGAAGCTCATACGTCAATCTTTAATCAAGTCAGGCAAAGTCTGACTGATCGGGACTGCACCGTTGTTGGAGAAACGCTGAGCCAAGGGAATTTAAAAGCCCGCTTGCGTATGTCGACGTTATACGCCGTAGCGAATGCTTTGAATTACTTAGTGGTAGGAACAGACAACGCTCCGGAAAGTTATACCGGCTACTTTACAAAGTATGGTGATGGTGGAGTAGATATTTTGCCGATCAGTTCACTTACCAAGACGGAGGTGCGGGCTTGGGCTTGGATGTTGGGATTGCCCCAGAAGATTGCCATGCGTGTCCCGACAGCCGGATTGTGGCCCGGCCAAACGGATGAGGCGGAAATGGGTCTAACTTATGATTTAATTGACCGTTACTTGCTCGGAGAAGAGGTTCCTGCTAAGGTCCGCGAACGTATCGAAGCTTTACACCGCCAAAGCGAACACAAACGAAATCTTCCGCCCAGCCTGGAACTTCCTAAACTTGAGAGGTTAGACTGACGTGCGTATTGGGGTGGACATTGACGGTGTCGTTTCGGATAGCTATCCGTGTTGGCTTCAGGAACTGAACCAGTATTTTGGCAAGGACATTAAGACAATTACGGACTATGATATGTACAAATTGTTTGGGGTTCCTCGTGCCGCTATGAATGACTTTTTTGTGGGGAATGCGGAGAGACTGTTATTTATGCCTGATATTGTGATGGGGGCGAAGGAAGGGATTGAAACTCTGGTCGAAGAAGGGCATGAAATTATTTATGTAACCGCCCGTACCCCTGAAGAAAAGGATGTTACATTGCGCTGGCTTGCCAAACGGGGGATACCCCATGAGCACGTTCTTTTTTCCGGATTTAATAGTAAAGTGAGCTTAGTCCAAGAATGGGATATAGAAGCTTTTATCGAAGATTATCATGTGAATGCCGAACAGATCGCCAAAATTGGGGTTCCGGTTTTCCTGCTGACAGCGAGCTATAATCAAGGCTGTACAGGGCTTCCTGAAGCTGTCACGCGTTGTCAAAGCTGGCAGGATGTCGTGGAAGGAATCAGGAGGCTAAAGGGTATACAGGAAGGGTCGCAAGTGGCTGACAAAATAGATAAAATAAGCTGCGAGTAAAAACCGTTTGTGGTTTCTAAGTAATTACAAAATGAAAAAGCATTCTCTTTCACTAAGTAAAGTGAAGGAGGATGCTTTTGTTTCGTTGTTGCTGAGGCAATCGTAGGATGCTTAAAATCATACAAGCTTAGGGCAGCTTTTGATTAGTTCGACTGTTGCTCCAGCTTGTAAGATCAAATTAGCTGACTATGTCCAAGCCAACTTTATAGATATCTCCGGCTCCTAAAGTGAGAACGAGATCTTCAGGGGCGAGGGTTTGGGCGAGATAAACCTTGATATCGTCCAATGTTCCAATGTAGCGGGCTTGAATTCCCTGCTCTTGGATCAGCTCAGCCAGGGTAAGGGCAGAGATAGTTTGGTGTCCTTGTTCGCGTGCTGAGGCAAAGACATCAGCTATAACGACTTCGTCGGCGCTTTGAAAGGCCTGAGAAAACTCCTGAAGAAGTTTTTCTGTACGGCTGAAGGTATGGGGCTGGAAGACGGCGCGAATACGACGGTCGGGAAAGGACAGTCGGGCGCCTTCCAGGGTTGTGCGAATTTCAGTTGGATGATGTGCGTAATCATCGACAATAAGAGCTCCATTGGTATTGCTGCCGAGATGTTCAAAGCGTCGTTTTGTTCCGCTAAATTGGCTTAAGCTATGCAGGATGTCTTTTATGGGGATGCCAATTTCCGAGCAGACTGCAATCGTGGCTAAAGCATTGAGAATATTATGTCTGCCGGCAACATGCAGGTCCAGATCACCGACATACTCTCCCTTAAGCATGATTTTCATAGAACTCTGTTCGTCTCGGAAGAGAATTTCCGTAGCCCTGACATCCGCCGATTCGGAAAGACCAAACGTGGTTATCGGCGCAGATCCTTTAATAGCCTGACGATTTGGGTCTTCGGCCCAGATATAAATATGACCGTGATCCGGTACTTTCTGAGTAAGCTCGGCAAAAGCCGCGATAACGTCGTCAAGATCTTTGAAATAATCGGGGTGATCAAATTCGATATTCGTAATGATGAGATGCTCAGGTGAATAGTTAAGGAAGTGGCGCCGATATTCACAGGATTCCGCTACGAAAAATTCTCCGGCCCCGGAATGGGCATTCCCGCCAATGCTTGGGACATCGCTGCCTACGAGGATAGTCGGGTCAAATCCGGCGTGAAGCATGACAAGTCCCATCATAGCAGTCGTTGTCGTCTTGCCGTGGGTTCCGGACACTGAAATTCCCCGCTTCTTAGAAAGTAAGCGCCCGAGAAATTGAGGGTAGGTTAAAACAGGAATATTCAGCTCTAAAGCCCGGGCTATTTCCGGATGTTGATTTGTATAGGCAGCCGAGGCAACGACCAGGTCGGCTTTTTCCACGTTACTGGGGGAAAAACTTAGAACAGGAATTTGGGCACGCTTTAAAACACTATCCGTGAAAAAACTCTCTTCTACGTCTGAACCGGAAATTGTAGCTCCTTCGATTTGAGCGCTGATTTGAGCTAACGCGCTCATGCCTGTGCCCTTTATGCCAACAAAATGAATATGCAATGCCAAAACGTATCGTCCCTTCTATGTATAACTCTACCTCTCATTATACCCAAACTTATACAAAAAGGTATCATATTTATACAAGGAAAATTTTCCTAGCTTTTTTTGGGTGGAGGTTTTCTCTCATAACCTGTGACTATTGCCTGAAGGTGACTAAGGTTTTCCGTTAATGTCAGGTAAATGTGAATTGGAATCGTGGCCAGAAAGTAAATGGTAATAATGAATTTTATCCAACGCAGGCGCTGGAAGCCGCCTACTAATCTCCAAACCCAAATCAAATGCTCACCTTGCCAATAAGATGCCAGACCCAGAAGACTCGCCACTAAGAAAAGAAAGAGCCAGGAAAAATACATAAGGGTCTGTCCGCTGTTATATTTACGACCGGGTGGAGGGGATGAACGCAGGAAAAAGTAATAGGCTAAGAGTTTCGGAAATAGTTTAACATCATGAGCCTTCGGAATCAAGGATTTATCCTGTCGAAGGAAAGCATCGGCAAGGCGCAGAGCCGTAAATCCGAGGGCAAACCAATTAGAGATTACATGGACTTGAAATACATCACTATAGGTTACACTTAAAAATTTAGCGGGTTTATGCAGTTCTAAACCACTCAATAAGACTCCGGTAAGGCTAAAAGTGAAGCCCCAATGAAAAATTCTTGTTCCAATGGATTGGAAAAGGATAATTTCTCCCTTTACCTTGCCTTTCTGGAATTCTTTAGAGAGAGGTTTTCTAAGAGCAATTTTTCGCTTCCTCATTTATTACCATGTCCTCAATCATTAGATAGGAATTCTTAAAGCCCGGATTTTTTCACCGTCGATGATATGAACACTGCAGGAAAAGCATGGATCAAAAGAGCGAATGATTCTGCCCGCTTCTTTCAGGTCCTCTGACTTTACTTTCAGTCCAAGTAAGGCTGACTCTCCAACACTGCGGGTTCCCGATTCGTCCCGAGCACCAAAGTTAAAGGCTGAAGGGGTTATGATTTGATAATGTCTGACCCGCCCTTCTTTAATACTGACCCAATGTCCTAACAAGCCGCGCATGGCCTCATGGAGCCCGACACTGACCCCGGAGTTTTGCCCTATTTTACGATTAAGAGTTGCTGAACCAGGTTCCAGTCGATCCAACCAAATCTGGGTAGCTTGAGCAATTTTTTTGATTTCCAGGGATCGAGCCCATATTCGGGCGAGCGCACCGTAGCCTATGACTTTTTCTTTGTTGAGGATTGCCCGGGCTAAAGGGCCGACTTCGATAGCCTGACCGCGATAGCGCGGAGATTTGACCCAAGTATATCCTTTGCTTTGACTTTGATCGGGGACAGTATCCTCTTCTGTGGGATGCAAAGGTCCGTGAGGTTTGTACCAGGCGTGAGTCACATCTTCTGTCACATATTTCTCATTGAAGTTTTCCCGGTCTCCTCGAAGCACCACACCTTGAGAGAACAACCCAGTTCCTTCCGGGCTGAGAAATCCTCCGCTTGACATAAAATTGCCGCTGCCTTGACCAAGTTCTACGTAGTCGGGATAACGCTTGATAATTAAATCGACATCGGGCAGAAGAACATTATCGAGAAAGCTTAATACTTCCAGAATATAGCCGCGATAACGACTAACTTTGTCTGCATCAACGTCTGTACTTGCCCCTCCGGGAACGATGCCATGTCCGTGGGGCGCTTTGCCGCCAAAAACAGCAAAAGCCGCGTGGGCAGCCCGAGCAACTTCTATAGCTTTGAAATAATGCTCGGTCAGTGCAGTATTCTCTTGGTTGGATAATCGCAGATCAGATTCCGAATGGGGAATAAATGGAGCCAGATCAGGACCCCGAAAATAATCCGGCAAAGCGTATAAATATAAGTGACGAATATGGTTCTGAATAAAATCACTGGCTAGAATCAGATTCCGAATTAAAAGTCCATTAGAAGGAACTTGCATTCCTAAAGCTTTCTCTACAGCCAGAGCTGATGTAATAGCATGGGCGGAAGAACAGATCCCGCAAATACGTTGAGTATAATAGGGCATATCCATGGAGGAACGGCCGACTAAGATTTGTTCAAACCCCCGGTAGAGGGTATCCGAAATATAGGCATCTTTAATCTCTCCGTCTTCCAGCCAAGCTTCCAGCAACATGGGATTATGAATGCGGCTCACAGGAAAAATAGTCTTTTTCTCCAGAATGGTCACTCCTTGATTAAGGTTTCTTTACTCGATAGTGGTGAAAAGTTTTTACTTTTTTGAGAGTGAGCCGGTGTTTTTGACGGACAGTAGAATTCAGCATATTCCGCTGAATTCTCCCCTTGTAAAGTGAGGCTGCAGTGTGTCCCACAATTGCTGCGGAGGTCAAGCCTAAAACCCCAAGCCCGACGGAATCTGTGGTAACTTTTGTTCCGCCAGGTGAAGGAATATCCGGCGAATGAAGGGAGAATGGGGACATCAAGTCCGGAAAGCCCGGCTCTGTACAGCCAATGCAAGGGGTGTTGCAGCCAATAGGCCAGTTAAAGCGGTCGTTCCAGCGTCGAGTCGGACAATCGGCATAAGTAACGGGTCCTTTGCAGCCGACTCGATAAAGACATTCTTTTTGTCCGATGTCCGTGGCGAAAATTCCCTGATCGTAATAGTGCCGCCGTGGACATTGATTATGGATGGTTTCCCTGTAAAAAAGCTTTGGCCTTCCGTAGCCGTCCAGTTCCGGCTCGCCATATAAGGCCAGATGGAGCAGAGTTCCTATGATCCAATCCGGATGAGCGGGACACCCGGAAACATTAATAACCCTTCTCTCAGTTAGGATATTCTGTACCCCTGTAGCTTGAGCCGGATTGGGGTACCCGGAAGCAGGGCCGCCAAATGCCGCACAACTTCCAATGGCGACAATATATTTGGCTTTGATGCCCAGGCGTCGGATTAATTCAATACCCGTTATTAATTTGCCTTTCTCATAAGCGATGTGGTTGTAATGTCCCCTGCCACTTTGAATCATAGCCCCCTGTATAAGAAGAATGTATTCGTTAGGCAGTTTTTCGTAAGTTTCCTGGAGAATCTGGTAGACCTCATCACCTTGTACCTGATTCATGACCCAATCATAACGCCAATCAACAAGGTTTGAGAGAACATCGGAAAAGGCTGGGGTCCAGATATTATCCAGAGAGATGCTATCTCCGGTACAAGTGCCGGCTTCAATCATCACTACGGGAAGTTTCTTGACATCGCCTGCCGCAATTGCCTGGGCTAGAGGAGGGGTAATCAGTTGATAAAAATTGCCGAGAATAGCTCCCTTAAAAATTAATTTAAGAAAGTCTCGCCGGTTCAGCATAGCACACCCCCCTTGTGAGGGTATTATTTCCCAAAAATACAACTTACACTCGAATTTTTACGATTAGGATAAAAATTACTTTTTAACAGAAGAGCCATTCAAACTTCAGAAGACCTTCGCTTCGATTTTTTAGTTATGTAAAGCCGAAAGGCCTGGATTTAGGTTGCAAACTTGAAGAATTTTTCACAAGAGCACTGGGCAAATTAACCAATATGGTTTATAATAGCAGCACAGGATACAGCAACTTAACCTTAAGTTGTTCATATAGACACCCTTTTTCTCACTCTCTCCCTCTCCGTGAGGGATTTTTTTGTCTTGGCAAAAAGCTTTGGCTCAGGGCAGATCATTTATGAGCAAAAATCAGATTAGTTTGCTGACAGTGTTCATTTTAATTTAGTTAAGCAGAAACTACGAAGATTATTTCAATAAATTACCAAGATACTTTTTAACACATATTTGTAAATTTATGTTATAATGTGTCGAAAACAATTTTAGTTTTGTTACATGTAGTAAGCCCCCTTATCCTTCTGCCAATTGGCGGAAGGAGAGCTTTTAAGAATTTTGTCCCATTTTTTTATAGGGATTAAACCCTTTAATGGGGCATTGCGCAGAAGATCTCCGGACGCGGAGGTCTTCTTTTTAATTGTAAGCAACCGTACACATGGAAGCTGTATTTCATAGAATGTAAAAGTACCGCTTAATTAAGTCTGTTGCTTTAGAATACCATCTCTTCTGTCAACCTCATCAGGGAATGGTGGGGGTTCATGAAAAATCTAAAACTATCCGTATTTGGAATGGTTTTAAAATTTTATTTAGAAATTTTGTTGATTTTTTTCTTAACAAACTAATCAACTTGTGTTATACTATCCAAGTCGAATGAACTGCTCTCTATAAGGCAGAAAATGAGCTGTTGTTACAGTAACAGACTTATAATCGACGAATTAACATGCCGATGTGGCTCAGAGGTAGAGCAGCTCACTCGTAATGAGCAGGTCGTCGGTTCGATTCCGACCATCGGCTCCACTGGAACACTACTCCCGCAAGAGATTGCGGGATTTTGTGTTTTATGGGAATAAGGTTAAAAACCTAAAAAGGTGCCAATTCGGTGCCCAAACGTACAACACCATACTTTGTGCCACAAAACAAACATCCCCAGATAAGCTTCTGGGGATTAATTGTTACGCATATTTAGGCCAAGTTTCGCTTAGGAAAAGCAATGATTTTGGCATTCGAGGGTGTTACTGGAACTGCATCTGGATTTGGATCTGGTTCGGGATTCTTTGGTTTTTCGGTAGGAATTAAAGCATTTTCGATAGCGCTTGCTGCCTCGTCCTTCATGCTTGCGTAAACATGACCGTAAAGTCGTTTCGAGGTGGCAGGATCGGCGTGGCCAGCTCTACGCGCAATCTCATTATCGGGGACTTTATTAGCAATCATGATTGTAATATTAGTATGACGTAAATCGTGAAGGCGTATCTTTGGTAGTTTATATTTTATAAGAAATTTCCGAAACCAACTTGAAATGGTATCCGGAAACATTGGTTTACCATCATCCTGGCAAAATACTAAATCGTTGTCGACATAATCATCGCCCAATTCATCCCTCAACTTTTGCTGATTTTCCAAATGAATGCGCAAAGCATCCATAACTAAGGCGGGAACTTTAATATCTCTTATCCCTTTCTTGCTTTTCGTCCCTTTAATGAAGATGCCTTTTTTCTTTGTATATTGGACAGTTTGTCTGATCTTAAGGACATTTTTTTCCCAGTCTATGTCTTCTCTCCTGAGGCCGATGGTTTCACCACGACGAGTACCACCGTAAACTGAAATTAACACCATGGCATATTTCTTAATTGGTTCGTTTTTTGCGCACTCCAACATTTCAATTGCTTGTTCTGGCTCATAGAACGATGCGACATCAGAATTAGGACGTTCAGGGCTTTCCACAAAGTCAGCTGGGTTCTCCTTAATAAGTTTCCATTTAGCAGCTGTCTTCAATGCTTTATGAAGAATGCAATGCTGTTTAAATACACTTGACTCATCCAGACCGCCGGGCTTACCATCTTTTCTTCCTTCAGTTCTTAGGTAGTTATAGTATTCTTGCAAATTAAGAGGAGATAATTTATCGAGTAGGATATGTCCAAGTCGAGGCTTTGTGTGAATTTCGAACATTTTCTCATAAAAGGCGTACGTTCTTTCGCTAAATTTACCATTAAGTAATTTAGGCGAACAATACTCCTTTAGCCATTTATCCAGGTAATCACTAAATCTCAAATTGGATGGCTCAATATAAGTTCCATTCTTAAGTTCGGAAATCATTCGATCGAGCTCTCCTTCTGCTTTACGCTTTCCGCCGTGAAATACCTTTTTTATTCGGCCCCGGCCACCTTCTGCATTTCGGCCGATTTCAATAATGATATTAAAATGGTTTTTCTTAATTTCTTCTACATGTCCTGAATACATTTTGATTTCACCTTATATTGGGGGCTCAAAAAGTAAAAACCCCACACCTCTCCTATGAGAAATGTGGGGCTCGGAGGCCCTCTATAAATTCTATTGGCGCTCTGGGTCTCTCACCGATCAGGAAACCGGCACTGGTCCTCTGGCACTCTTTAAATTAGATTAACATGTTTTTGTAAATACGTAAAGGAATTTAGTTTAATAGGAGGTTTTCTGAATAGGAGTAAGAGATGATTTCCTTATGAGATGTTTCCAAATATCCTTTTTCCTTGTGGGAAAAATCGGATATTTGGGTAGCACTAAAACCCTTAAAAAATTCTGAAACAGTCGTTAATATTTCTAATTCTTCAGGAGTAAAAACAGAAAGGTTTGGAAGATTGGATGGTGTTATTATTTCTCCCCCATATGGACCTTCCAGTGGTTCGGTATCAACAATATTAGACATTAATAAGCAACTATGAACAAATTCGTGATTATAAGGAACAGGGCCGTAGTAATGATGCACATAGGGCATACCAACAATTTGTTTACCATAACGTTTGGTCGATAAAAAATCAGCATAGAACAGAAGCTTTTGTAGCTTTGTTTTTAGAAGCCTATCATGATAAGCAAAAAATAAAACGGCGTTTGCAAGTTTTTCAAAATCAAATTCAGTATCAACGATACCATCTTTTAAAAAGGCTCGGAACATCTTATTTAATTCTTCAACAGGATCGAATGAGTGCGTTTCTCGATGCGATAAGTCCTGTTCAATTAATGTTGTTAACTTTATTAGCTCCCTTTCACTAAGCTTATCTTCATTTTGGCTCAATAATCTTTTAACATAACCAGGATCATCTCTGAGTTGAAGTAGCTGATCATGATGTGCTTTATTAGGTATTGCACCATTTTCATATCTGACTAAAGTTGCTTGACTCCAACCGAGCAGAGTAGCCACCAAGCGACCGGAACCATAACGACTCCTTATTTCGCGTATTTCAGAAGGAGACAGTAAATTGTGCTTTTTCCGGTATTCGCTAAATGCTCTTTCCAGATTAGCATCATCTAACTCTGGATCGAATAATTCTTCTTGGCATACAGAGCAAATAAGAACATCAGAAACAACTTCAATTGAATCTCCTCTTACCGGAAAACTTTCCCCTTTTTGAATCAAGTTTGTCTCTTGTTCACAATCACAGACGTGGCAGTATTTTTTCATTGATATCCCCCCATTAGTTTTATCTATCCTTATAGGGCAAACTTGTGGGCCCACTTGATGGATGAAAACTAAGGCATACACAGCCTCTTTGATCAATTTTGATTTTTATATAAGCTAGATTAGTATCAATCTCTTTAATGAACTCCCAAACTATATCGGATAGTCTATCTATATCAGGGATTGGCCCACGATCATATTGACGATAAGTTAGCTCAAGCAATTCTGATTTAGCTAATTTTTGCGTAATACCTAATAAGGCCAACCCATCAAGATTCTTTTTTCTAGGAATGAAATCATATTTGCCTTTTCTAATAAGGGACTTAGCATTTTCTAAGAATTGATTAATTTCTTCGATACTAGCTATCTGCAAAATTTTTTCTCTCCTCTGTCTATAGTATATACCAAAATGCTATCATTTAGTAGCATTAAGAGGCGACAAACAAAGAATATAATGGCTAAAGAAATACCTTATTTAAAGTTTCAAGACGATTTTTTTCGCAATATGTCGAAATGCATAATTAGTAATAGAAGCTACTCCTGAAAATATCAGAGTAGCTTCTTACTCAATTAATTTTTTTAAGCTGATTAATTCTTCCGGGATTCCGTGACGAGCGGCAATTTCATAAATTGACCGTGATCTATTTTCATAAGCGCGGAAAGTCACATCTGGCATAAGTAACTCGACGGCGAACTCATTTGCTTCCCTCTCAATTCGCTGCACGGAAAATAAGGTATTAGATCTCAGAAACGGAGTATTAACCTTGGGGTGTAGGATGGCGTGTCCTAGCTCATGGGCACAAACGAACCTCTGCCAGATACTATTTAAACTGCTGTTAATATGAATGAAGTTAATGCGTTTATAGGTACTATAATAGCCTAATGTACTCCCCAACGGTTCGTATATAATGTTTATATTTTTGGCCTCTGCAATTTTGCGGGGGTCGTTAGTTTTATAGCGTCTAATTAGCTTGTCCGCTGCCATCTTAGTTCTACTTATGGCAATCCCCTCCCTAAATTACCCACTTTTTAATTTTACTTTCTCAAAAGACATTTGTTCGTAAAATTCACTAAATTAGATTTAGTCTTTATCTAGTAGATGAGGTAATAGGAAATCCTAAAGCCTCATCTATTTGTGTTTGTTCGGGGTAAATTTTTTCTTAGCGAGTTGTTTGGCCATGCGCATTGAGTGTTCTAATGATAATTTCATGAGTTCTTTAGTTTCTTCATCAAGGGGTTCGCCGTCAAAGGCTAATGCTTCGTTACTTTCTAGGTCGGAAAGGATTTTGTTCAGGTCTTTGGCAAGGTCACGTTCTTCTTTGGGGGATAGAGTGGCGTTATATGGGGGATGGGCTTCTTTAAGGAATTCAAGGCGACCAGGGGGCAGAGTATTTAGGTAACTGACCTTGGGGTCATCTGAGCGCCCAAGAAGATAATCAGTAGTAGTTTCATATAATTCGGCCAGAATAGCTAATGTTTCAAGATCGGGTTCGCTGACTCCATTTTCATATCCCGATAAAGTTTTATGATTAATATTTGTTCTTTTCATAACTTGCATTTGTGTTAGATTTTTTTGGGCCCGAGCTTTCTTGAGTCTTATACAAATTGAATCCGCCATAAGATCACCTCACATCCATATAATAGCATTATTCTTAGGTTTAAAGAATAATGTCTTAGAAACTTAGAAATATGTCTTGACATCTTAGACTTTAAGAGTATAATCAAATTATAATATCTTAGAAACTAAGAACGAAGGGTGGTGAGTAACTTGGTAATTTACGAGAAAATTAGGCAATATCGAATAAGCAAGGGCATAACTCAAGTATGGGTTGCTAAGCGATTAGGGATTTCGCCTAAGACTTTAAATGGAATCGAATTAGGTAGGCAGAAGTTGACTACGGAGATGCTAGAAGCTATTTGTAAAAAGGCTTTTGAGGTAGAACCAGCAATTTTTTTTACCGACGAACTCTTAGAAACTAAGAGTTGATTAATAAAATAAATCTATTGATTTTTAACCACTACACACTTCGACACCAAAAGAGGATAATCCTGTAAAATCTAAAGTTTTAAATGATTTCAGCGCAGTGAAAATGTGAACAAGGAGGGATGATTACTAATGAACCAGATCCGCTGTCCACACTGCGGCCGGAAACTTGCTGAATTTAGCCTACGCGGATCTTTGGTTTTCAGAACAAAATGTCCAAAGTGTAACCGCCTAGTAGAGGTCAGGATGAAAGGAGAATGATGATGGAAAAAGAGTTATCTCAAGTAACTGAGGAAGAAGTGAAGAACGCTCCTATAAGGAATATTACTCCAGTTTTGCTTTACCCTTATGAAGTAGCTGAAATGATGAAAATAAGCCAATGGTCGGTATATGAACTTGTTAAACGTAATAAATTATCGGCCACAAAAATAGGACGCGGTATCCGCATCTCTATGCAGTCGGTCATGGAGTTTATTAATTCAGGTGGGGTAAGTGTTTTGACGGGAAAAGAGGCCTGAAATTTCTTCAGCGCCAACTTCTAAAAACAAAGGGAAGGGAGGTTCAGGAGGATGTTTAAGGGATACTGCTTTATTGAAAAGGATGGAGCATATTGTCCGCCAGTTGAGCTCAAGGATGCAAATGAAGTATTCTCCTATGTTGATTTGCAAAAGAAGCTCTTTCCGGAAGTAAGAATCACCGATAATGGAGATTTCTGTGTTGTACATGCGGTAAATGGGAAGATCGTATTTCCGCCTGAATGGGTAAGGTTAGAAAAGCTCAACGAAGGGGTTGGGGCAAATGCTAAGACTAATTCGTAAAATCCTTCTAAAGTCAAACCATATTAAGCGAGTGGTATTCGCTTATCAAGTTAAGCAACACGACCAACGTTACCACTCAAACTGGGAATTAATCATGCGGGGCCAAGCTGTCCGGGACATGGAGACAGAAAAGCCGGAGCCACCACTATATCTAGATTCAATTAATTGGGGGAGGTAAATGTAATGGAAAATCTTCTGAAGAGAGAAACCCGTGAAAGGCTTCAGGCCTTGGTTCAAAATCCTAACTTTATAGGGACGGTTGAAATCTCAGACACCAAATATCTTCACGCATCAAAAAAAGGCGAGCCGACATTCCGAGTAAAGATAAACATTCATGATGATGGATCTAATACTTTTTCCCTGCTAGCTGAATTATTCCCTGATATGGAGGTTTTCAATATTAGGCCTTATGAAACAGATATGGGGAGCTACTATATATTCGGAAGTACGGCCGAAGGAAGAATTGAGAAAGCTACGGTAGATATTTGGTCAAGACATGAGGAAAGAGAAAAGGCCTCTGCGCCAACAGAGACCCAAGTGAAAAATATTCAATCTAATTATACTACTGAAAGCGAGGCTGTTGCAAATGCATGAACAATTAATTGCCGATTTGATGGCTCTAAAACAATCAATAGTGAGAGCAAATAACGATGTTTATACTGCAGCCCATGAGCTTATAGTTGCCAAAGATGCTCTCCGTGCCAAGGAAGATTCTGTTACCGTGGAAGGCCTTATTGATGGAAAAAACGCTGAGATTAGAGCGTCCCAACTGCGCCAATATACAGTTATCGAACGCCAGGAAGTAGCTGAAGCCGAGGATTATCTTGAAAATGCAAAGACAACCCTTAGTAATCTTAGGACGGAATTGCAGATTAATTTGGCTCTGGTGGAGCTGGTCAAGGGGGTAGCCTGATGGAAAACCAACTAGCGGCATTTCAACTGCCAGATATCAAACGGGTAAATGATTCTTTTGCACAGCTTGAGCGTGTTGAGGCCATGATAAATGTCACTAAAGATTTGTATCAAATCTCTTTTCCTAAAGAAGATAAACCTGCCGAATACGGCATAATGGCTCCCGGATACGCCAAGATGAACCAAGTTGCGAATGTTTCCTTCACTAATATTCAAGTCTTAGAAAACACCAAAGATGTCGTTAGCGCAATGGTTGAGGGAGTTTATTACAACGCTTCAGGTGAACGAGTGGAGGAGACTGATGTTGTTACTCTTAATTTCCCCCTACTCCATGAAGCAATGAGGCTCAAGGCTAAGGATTTAAAAGGCCATTATGTTTGGGAGAAAAAGGAGAAGAAATGGGTTAATTATCAAGAAGCAAAAAGTGAGATTATCTATCAAGATGGAAGACCGGTATTCACCCTCAAATTAGATCCGGAAATTGAAATGGATATCTACCAAAAAGTCCTTCACCTTCGAGAAATGGGGATAAAGAAGGCTATTACCGTGGCTAAAAACCGGATCATTAAGAGAGCTACTGGAGTATTCAAGGTCGAAGTCCCTCTCGCGATGCACACGGTAACTAAGGAAGACAATAAAACTAAGGCTGTGCTGAAGGATGAAATTTATATCCCTGTAGTAGGATACCGATCTCCTGCGACAAATTCACAGGTCCAAGCAGCCATTAAACAACTCTTTGGAGGCAAACAAAAGATTAAAGATGTAACACCTACTATGACACACGACATTCAAGAGGATGTCCTTGGGGAAATGGATGTTAATGCTCATGTGGATTCTGATCTTGATGAAATTATTCGTGGCGAAGAACCCCAAGAGGATTATCCGGAGGAATTAGAACAGGAACCAATCATAAATTGTGAAGGCGACGAATGCGGAAGGGTGATCGAATCCACTGAGAAATTTACGGCTGAAGCAATAGCGGGATTCTCTAAAAAGAAATACGGGAAAATCCTTTGCCTTGACTGCCAGAAAAAAGCGGCGAAGAAAGGGGTTAGGCAATGAGGATTTTACATTTAGGCGATGTCCACCTTGGTTCTGGCCTCCAGTATGGCAAAGATGATGAAAGTGGTATGAATACCAGGCTCAGAGATTGGCTTGAAACAATGGTCAAAATTAAGGAATTAGCGTTCAAGCAAAATGTTGATGCAGTTACTTTCTCCGGGGATGCTTTTAAAGATCGTAAACCTACTCCACAATTACTTAGCTATTTTATTGATTGGCTCAAATCATTTGAACAAATACCAGTTGTTATGATCGTTGGAAATCATGATCTGAATGGTGACGGAAGTATTGGTCCGGTAGATTTAATTGGAAGCTTATCGCTCGCATATGTGAGCAACAGTCCAGAGATCCTTAATGTACCTACCAAGTCGGGCATTCTTCAAGTTGTCACGATGCCAACCTTTAGTAAATCAACCTTTCTTCAGAATGATGAATTTAAAAGTCTCCCTATTGATGAACTAAATGCTCTAATGGCCCAAAAAGCTGGAGATGTGATCAGATACCTCGCTGATCAATTAAACCCTAACGAAAAGTCAATCTTAGCCCTACATGGAACGGTTGCAGGTTCTGTTAACGGTAGTGAGCGTTCCATGATGATGGCACAAGAACCTATCTTCGCCCTTCAAGATGTAGCACTTCCAAAGTTTGATTATGTGGCTCTAGCGCACGTACACAGGCACCAAGTGCTTCCGACACTACCAGGTCAACCGCCAGTCGTTTATTCTGGATCAATTGAACGCGTTGACTTTGGGGAAATGGAACCGAAGGGTGTAGTGATCGCAGACCTTGAAACTCATAGTTGGGAATTCGTAGATTTAAATACACGACTATTCGATGAAGTAGATTTGAATCCTGAGGAAATACCGGATGTTTCGGGTAAGGTTGTGAAGGCCAAAATTAAAACGGATATCGAAACAGCCAAAATGCTGAGTGCGGCCCAAATAACAAAACAACTCTATGCCAATGGAGCCAGTTTTGTGGCAGGGGTACAAATCGAAGTCGAACGGGAGACCAGGGCCAGAGATGCAGAGATGACCGAACACATGTCTATTCCTGAAGCTATCGGAAGATATTTTGAACAACAACCGGATCTGGCGGAACGGAAAGAACGGCTGATGGCGAAGGTAGCAGAACTGGAGGTAGTAGCATGAGGCCATTAACGATGGACCTAAGTAACTTCAGATCCTATTTAAGTGAATCGATTGAACTTACAGCCCTGAAAGTAGCCCTCATTAATGGGCGGAATGGATATGGAAAATCCACCTTGATTGATGCAATAACCTTCCCGCTGTTTGGTAGGGGATCTGCTGATAAAATTGATGATTACGTAACTCTTGGAAGGACCGATATGTCGGCAACATTGAGCTTTGAACTTGGGGGAAATACATATCGGGTTATTAGGGGAAGGACAACAAATGGGCGAGGCAAGTCCAATCTAGAATTGCAGCAACTCATTGATGGAGAATGGGTGAGTAAATCCGGAGCCACAGCTCCCGAAACTGAAGATCGAATTAAGAAGCTACTCCGGATGGATTATGAAGGTTTTATAGCATCGGCTTTTGTAGTCCAAGGTGAGGCAGATAAATTCTCCAAACAGAAGCCGGCGGAACGGAAGGAAACTCTTGCTAATATCCTTGGATTGGATGCATATTCGGACCTCGAAGCTCAAGCCAAAGAGAAGGCTAAGGGTATAGATATTGACTTGAAGTTAGTTAATAGCCAAGTTCAAGATCTGGAATCACGAACTTTTGGCAAATCTCTCTTGGAAGAAAAATTGGCTGAAGATATTACCGAGTGTTCAAAGATCGAAGGCCTTGTTAAAGAAAAGGAAAACGATCTTAATCAACTCATTGAGAAAAGGGCTAGGCTTCAGACAAGTGAACTTAGGGCTAAGGATATTGACAATCAAATAGTCGGGATTCAAAAGGAGACTCAGGGTTTCAGGAATCAAATATCAATCCTTGAGAAAAAAATCACTGAGGCCGGCGACCTTAAAAGTCAGGTACCAGCCTTTGAAAAACGAATTTCAGATGCGGAAAAACTTACAGCGAACAAAGACAAGATTCTCGAAAATGCAGAAGAGGCAAAGAGAATACGCGATCGCATTTCGGAGCTGGATAATACCGCTGCTTCCCATTCCGAATTACAACTGGAACGAAGTAAAGTTCAAAACGAAGCAACAAAAATTGAAGGTATGATCCGCCAAGAAAAAAGCAAAGTTGAGTCTAATATCCAAAATATTAACCTTCAAATTAAGAATGCAACTCAACAAGCCCAACCCCTTGAAGGACTTAATTGCCAAAATCCTACCTGTCAATTAATTATAGGGGCTGTGGAAGCCAGGGATAAACTCCCCGAATTAAACGAGCAGTTAGCCGCAGAGAAAACCAAATTGGAGAGCGAAAGTTACGCCCTGGAATTATGGAAACAGAAAGATGATCTAACTTCAAAACTAATGGAGATAGATATACAAATCGAAGTTCTGGATTACGACCCCAAGGATCACCAAAGTCTAAAAGCAAAGCTGATTGATTTAGAGCGGTATGAGCGACTAGTACCATCTTTGGAAACCGCAGAGGAAACTAAGAGGCTAGCTCAGGAACAAATTGATCAGATTCACAAAACTATTATAGAGAAGCAGGATTCTCTAAAAGAGCAAATTGGGCAGCTTAACAATTCAATTAAGGAAAAACAGGATTCTATAACTGGGTTGGAATTGAACAGAATTTCTCTGGAAGATGAAGCCAAAGAAGCTACTGAGGTTTCGCAAAGTATTACGAATATCGAGTCAGTGATTCATTTCTTGAGAGACAAAATAGGAATCATTCAGTCTGCTATGGGTGCCACTAAAAAATCACTTGAAGAAATTTCACAATTAGAAATTAAGTTAAAAGAGTTGAGAACTCAGCAGAATGAATTAGCTGCAGATCTTAGGGATTGGATTGATATTACTAAGGCTTGTGGTAAAAATGGTATCCAGGCAGTGATTGTTGAAAACTCCATACCAGAGATCGAACGAGAGGCAAATAATCTCTTGGCCAGGATGTCAAACGGGAGATTCTCTTTAGAGCTTATAACTCAAAAGCCTAGTAAAACGGCTAAAGTCACTGAAACTCTTGATATTAAAATCTCTGACTCTGGATTAGGTATCAGGCCTTACGAAACCTATTCCGGCGCCGAAAAGATGATGATCGACCTAGCGATACGGATCTCCTTAAGTAAGTTATTGACCAGAAGGGCAGGGGCTACAATTCGGACTCTGGTTTTAGATGAAACAAGCTCTGCTTTGGATGCACAGAATAGGAGCCAATTCTTGCAAATAGTTAACACACTTAAAGAGGACTTTGACTTAATACTGGTCATTAGCCACCAAGAGGACGTACAAGACGCATTTGATCAAAGGATTGAAATTTACCGCACAGACGAAGGATCTAAGGCTAGGGTGATAGCATGAGGCTTCCGCAACCAGGTGATTTCGTCCGCACATCGTTAGGGCATGGTTTTATCAAAGAACGATGCGGCAGCATCTATTTAGTTGAGCATGGTGATTGCCGGTTTGCGTTTAGGGCTGATGAAATCACAGTCTTACAGACAAGAGAGGATCGGCAGAAAAACGGTCCTCTCAAACCTCGAAATATGAAATAAGGAGTGTTCACTATGAGTATTGAAGCTGCCATTAAAAGCGTGGTCGACGAGAAAATGAATGACGGAACTATTGAGCGCTTAGTATCAGAGAATCTTGAAAAAGGTATCAATAGTTCTCTCGAAAAACTTCTCGGAAAGTATGGCGATATTACGGAAATCATCGAGAAGAAAATCAAGGAAGTCATGGTTGGCCAATTATCTTCTTATGATTATTCAAAATATATTGTACGGCTCGATGCTATGTTAACCGAAATCCTCAAGAGAACTGCCTTAGATAATAAAAAAATACTTGAGAATTTCAAGGAATTAATGGTTGATCGAGACATACCAAAAGTCGTTAAGTTATCGGATATCTTTGAGGAATGGAAACGTCATGTTGCCAGAAAAGTTGACACCAGCAAACTGGAAATTGATTATAACGATGGAGTTGCTTACGAGTGTGTAACCGTAACAATGGATGTTGAACGCGAAGAGGAACGTTCTTGGTCTAGTTCGATTTTTAAATATGCGAAGGCAATTTTCGAGTGCGAAAATGACGATGAACTAAATTTTGAAATTAGGCTTTGTAAATATAGAGAATATCCTTGGTCGTTATCCGTAGAAATTGACGACTCAATTAGGTCGTTAAGGTATTTAGATGATTTTAAAATTTACCTTCTTCAGCTTAAGCAAGCAGACGTAAAAATTGAGATTGATGAAGAGGACTTAAGTGACGAGGTTAAGCCCAATAAAGAGCCCGAGGCATCCTTTAGTTAAGGTAATTAAGGTTTTCACATATTTTTTATCTGACAGTGGGACAAGCATTCAAGAATAGAGGTGAGAAATTGTTTATAAGTTATCACGATTTAGAGAATGAACAAAAGCGCGATCTTGATTACAAAATATCTACGTCAATTGATGCTCTTGCTTCGGCGTTTGCAGTTTGCCGTCATAGACCAGCACTTGCCTTCTCGGCCGGAAAGGATAGTACAGTACTTTGGCATCTGATAAAGACTTACCTCCCAGAATGGGCAAGCCGTGTAAAGATCATCTACGGCAATACAGGAGTGGAATATCCCGAATGCGTCAAGTTCGCTAATCGATTGAAGCAGGATTGGGGTCAAGGTAACTTTTACGAGGCCAGACCATTACAAACAGAATCGGAAGGACTGAAATATAAAGCGCAGCAGGAAGTTCTTCAATATCTTATCGATAACAGAAGAATCCATGAAGTGCTCAAGGACGATGGCAAGCTTAAAACCACCGCAACGCTAGAAAGGGCTTGCCCAAGTCATTTACGCGAACGTTTCGAGCGAGAAAGAATGATCTGGCCAGCAGGGACACGTAAAAATTATTGGTGGTGTGTAGATCAATATGGTTGGCCGATGTTAGGAAAGGCCTTTTCCAAACTAAAGGCACACAGGATTAATATTGACTGCTTCCTCAGGTTTTCAAAAAGCGGCAGCGAAGATCAGAAGTTATTGTCCTATTATCAGCTACTCAAGCAAGTCAAAATCTCTCAGGCATGTTGCGACGTTCTTAAGAAGGAGCCGAGCGAGCGGTTACAGGTGGAATTGGATGTTGATGTGATTTTCAAAGGGCTAATGGCCTCAGAGAGTAGATCCAGGCAGACGAATTTTATTAGCAGGGGTTATTTGTTTAAATCTCATCGAGATCACCTTGGATCAGATCCATTTTTCCATTGTAACCCACTATCGATTTGGACGGATGATGATATTTGGGAATACATCAAGCGATTTAATGTTCCATATGCATCACTCTATGATATGGGATGGATCGATAAAAGCGGGACATACCACAAAATAAAACGCAATGGTTGTATGGGTTGCGGAACAGACCTCCTTTACCAAAATAATCATATGGCTATGTTGCGGCGAACCCATCCGGGTCCTTGGTCAACATTTATGCAGAAAGGAATGGCTTCTGAGATCCAGAAACTTCAGATTGCTAAAAGAAACGGCCAATTATCACTGTTCGATGTATACGATGCCGATACCCTGCTTGATATTAGGCCGTGCATTTTTGATCGGATCGACAAGTTAGTTTGGGATGATGATACATTGATCGATGAAGAGAATGAGTTTGATCCTGAAATTGAGCTTGAGTTATCCCATTAAACAAGGGGGGCTCCGGATGATAAGAGATGAACCCATGAAAATAAAATTGGCACTCTCCTAAATTATCAATGACTGGTACTCATTGATAAATCAAGAGAATGCCCGAATTCGTGTCCTCTCCAGAACACTGAAGCCGCTACTAACGGCTAAGCAAAAATGAGTTTTTCAAAATCCCTTATGTAAGGGGCTTATTAAGTGCACTCATCTTTAACTTAAGTATATTATACGCATTTATATGATAGGATGCAATACTTTTTCTAAAAATTTGTTAATTTGTATTATTAATCCTTAAAAGTAAGAAAGGGGGAAGATCATGCGTACAAAAAAGATCCTAACTCCCGAAGAGATACAAGCCAAAAGAGAAAAGAAGAATAGGCAACACAAAGAATGGAGAGATGCCCACCCTCAGGAATGGCAAAAGATCGTGGAAAGACATCTTCTCAAGAAAGCTGCCAAGCTAAACCGGGTGGATGAATGAATACAGAAATGGCCAGGATACGCGCAGCTAGTTTGTTTTGACGGAGCAGGTGATTAAATGTCAGAAGAAAGCAGCGGCTATATAGGATTGTTTCGTGAATTACTTGATAAACCTATTTGGCAGCAGTCTACACCCGAACAAAAAACTATTTTGGTCACTTTACTTCTAATGGCTAATCATCAAGAAAAAGAATGGGAATGGAAAGGGAAAAAATTCAAGGCTAAACCTGGTCAATTTGTTACAAGTCTTGAAAAAATCCAACTGAAAACAGGTAAGGGTGTCACTTTGCAAAATGTTAGGACTGCGTTAAAAAGATTTGAAAAATACGAATTTCTAACAGACGAATCAACAAAGACAGGAAGGCTTGTAACTATAGTAAATTGGGAGCTTTACCAAGTTAAGAAGCTACGATCTAACAAAGATCCTAACAGTTGCTTAACAGACGACCAACAGACAACTAACAGTCAGCTAACACCTAACAATAATGATAATAATGTAAAGAATGATAAGAAGGTAATAAGTAATATATTTAGCCCACCCACCATTGAAGAAGTACAAGCCTATTGCCTAGAAAGAAACAACAATGTTGATGCTGACAAATGGCACAACTTTTATTCATCGAAAGGCTGGATGGTTGGCAAGAACAAAATGAAAGATTGGAAGGCAGCAGTTAGGACTTGGGAAAATAAAGACAAGCAAAAAGGAAATTCATCTCGTAAAGGAGTGACCAAACCTGGACAGCATCAAGGCAATACTGACCGACTCGAAAATGATCCCTACAAACACCTCTTCAATCGCGGAGAACAAGAATAAATTCGGACTATTCCACACTGGATACCGTCTTTCCCCAAAAGAACAAACCTACGAATGCGGAATATGTCGCGACCAAGAAATTATCCAAATAGGCACAGACCAATTCGAACAGCCAATTTTCGGAGAGTGCAACTGTAAGGCAAAGAAAAACGCAGCAAGGCGGTTAAAATCCTCTGGCCTAACAGAAGTTCAACTGGATTACAAACTCACGGATTACAAAGTCAACTCGAATAACAAAACTATGTTCGATGGCGTAAAGCGATACTTAAAAGTATGGCCAGACTTAATTAACTCAAACTCTCAGGCAAAAGGATTCTGCTTGGTGGGAACGCCAGGAGTTGGCAAAACCATGTTAAGTTGCATCATTGCCAAAGACATGATTGTCAAGAACATTGCTGTAGTATTTGTCCCATCAACTGACCTAATAGCCGAATTAAAGCAGGCACAGTTCGAAAAAGACAGAGACAACATAGAGGCCAAAATTGATGCACTGGCTAAAGCTCCAGCCTTAATTTTAGACGACATTGGCAAGGAAAAGATCACGGAATGGGTACAAGCCATGTACTATCGACTGATTGACCTTAGATATCGCAATAATCTCTTAACCGGATTTAGCTCAAATTATTATCCTAAAGAACTTGAAGATATGCTTGGAGATTATGGAGGCCCTACAATGTCGCGGCTACTAGGAATGAGCAAAAATTTTATTTTGAACTGTGATGACTTCGATCATCGAATTGAAGAGTGAGGAAGACAAGCTAATGAGCAACTCTTGACGCTTAGTGAAAAAGGAGGCAAAAGAGAAGTGAGTTTTACTTACTACATCACACCCCAACAATACGCTGAAGCAAATAAGAATGGTGTTAGCCCAAAAACTCTAGAACAACGGGTTAGAGGCAGGGCCTGGCCAATTGAAAAAGCAATTGCAACTCCACCACGCATACGAAAATCGTTTGGGAAATGGACCAAAATAGCGAATGAAAACGGAATTAAATCAGGAACATTTCGGCGAAGAGTAAATGTTTATGGCTGGGACCTTGAGCGAGCAGCAACTCAGCCCCTATTTGATGCCAGTAAACACATGAAAAAGGTTAGCGAGGGAAATAGAGTTTATCCAAAGCACGTAATTGAATTAGCAGAGAAAAACGGAATAAGTTACTCAACCTTTTTAAGTAGAACCAGCCGAGGTTGGAGTGTGGAAGAAGCAAGTACTAGGCGGATTATGACCTTTACAAAATCGGGGCAAGTCGGCAAGAACGCCTCGTATTGGAGCAAAGATAAAGAAATTACAAAGGCGGCTAAATGCTCTTAACTGCAATTCTTTCGACGCACCTTGTTGTGCAGACATTTACAGCTACAGCATACAGCCTAAATGGTCCCACAAGACACGGGGAACCTGCAGGTATAGGTATAGTAGCCGTAGACCCCAAGGTAATCCCTTTGGGTACAAAAATAAACATTGAGGGTTTGGGAGAATTCGTAGCCTTGGATACCGGAAGGCTCATTAAGGGCCACCGAATTGATATCTGGATGCCGACCAAAGAAGAATGTCTTGAGTTTGGCAAAAAGAAAGTAGAGGTTACCATACTACCCAACACTAAACCTCCTCCATCCCGTGGCGCCAAATTAAACGAGAGGGGGACAAGCAGTGGCAGAGACTTGGGCGGACAAAATGAGAACTTACGAACAAGAAGTATCAGCGATTCAAATTCCACCGGAGCCCGACAAAACGGATATCACGAGATTAGAGAGTTTGATCGACACATTATATGCAAAGGCCAGATTCGACCTCTCAAGAGCCAAAACTACGTTCGAGCGCATGACCCGTTTGTGGAAGGATACCAAGACCGAATCTTACCTCATCGTAAAAGAAGGTACCCAAAAGGAGAGAGAGGCTTTATCTATCCAGTTTGCGAGAAAGCGAAAGGTCGAAGGGTCAGAATTAACCATCGAGAACGCCTTAAACATAGCCGAGGAAAGATATTTTTACATGGAGGCAGTCGTGGACATTTTGAGAGGCAAGCACAATTCTCTAGTGATAGCTCTGGGGTGTGCGAAGCTGGAGAAGGATTTGACGAGATAGAAGGGAGAAGCTGTTATGAATGCTAATTTAGAAGGACTCATTAGGTCTGTGGCAGATAACGACATTCAAAAGGCTAAACAATATATAAGGATTATTATCGACGAGGATAAAACCCAAAAGAATCAATATTTTTGTAGGGCCATAAGAAATAAGCTCCAAGTATCGTCTCAAAATCTTATTGAACTACCGCAGGATATAAAAGGAATTCTTCTCATGGAAGATGTTTCAATTTCCTTTAATGAAAACAGATATTACCTATCCGAGAGAGAAGAGGCAATCGCAAACGAAGTCTTGGGAATGTATGAAACAAGCAAAAAACTTTCTGAAATGGGTATTCAGTACCTAAACTCTTTGATGCTCTACGGGGAAAGTGGAACCGGCAAAACACTCTTCGGGAAGTATCTAGCCTATAAACTTGAACTTCCATTTGCCTATATGAATTTTTCAAATGCTATTAATCAGTACTTGGGAGGTACCGGGAAAAACATCAGTAAAGCCTTTGAATTTATCGAAAAACAAAAGTGTGTCTTTATGCTTGACGAGGTTGACACAATTGGCATGAAAAGAGGCAAAGAAGATGTTGGAGAAATGGCGAGGATTGTAATAGGGCTTATGCAGGCTTTGGATTGCGTAAAAAATGACACAGTCATTGTAGGAGCAACTAATCGCCTAGATATGATCGACCTTGCACTGAGAAGACGTTTTTCCCTAGCTCATGAGGTAAAACGTTTATCCAAAGAAGAAATGTATTTGATGATCACACGATTTCTGAATGATGTATCAATCAAATACAGTGAGGAAGATATCAAAAAGTATTGCGAATACCCAAATACTCAAGCAATAACTCTCAATGATGTTGTAAGAGCGATAGTAAAGTCAATTAGAACCAATTCGGACTTTACCTTGACGGGAGGAAAAGAAATTGCTTAACAGAGTCATATTGATTGGCCGTCTTACGAAAGATCCTGAATTACGATATACGCCAACCGGAGTTGCTGTAACAAATTTTACTCTGGCTATTGATCGGAACTTTAAGAATGCCCAAGGAGAGCGCGAAACTGATTTTATACCTTGCATTGCTTACCGGCAGACCGCCGAATTTACAGCAAACTATTTAGCTAAAGGGAAAATGGCAGCTGTTGATGGTAGAATTCAAGTTCGTTCCTATACGGCTCAGGATGGCCAAAAGCGCTGGGTTACTGAGATCATTGCGGAACATGTTCATTTGTTGAGTCCGAAGGATAGCGGAGGGCAAAATGGAGAGCATTCTTTTGGTCATGAAGTTAATTTGGATGATGACATTCCGTTCTGACCCAGTGAAAGGACTGAGATATGAGTAACTATTATTGGATTAGAGTCTTTGATTACATTCATAACCGTGATTCAAATTATGAAAGCGAATCTTATGGCAAAGGTGTAATGCTTGATGAATTCTATCTGAAAGACGTTATTGGTGGTAGAGATGCAGTAAAACAATTTGTGAAAGAACGATATAGCGGTCAATCATCAGCATCTATTTCCTTTGCTAAACCAAGGAACAAAAATGGTATGTATGCAATCGTTATGGAAAGTAATCAGTTTTTCTATGATCGGTTTTACACCGTCTTAGATACCTTTTGCTTTTGGCATAACTGCCATAAACCGATTAAAGGAAAGATATCTGAGTTTCCAAAATCCTACATTGGTGAAGAAGATAGTCAGGATAAATTTGTTCATTTCTGTTCCTATGAATGCAAACAGCATTTTGACAATAGTGTGAACCCTTGGAATGAAGGTGAATTTCAAGAAAAAGAAGAGGGCGAAAACGGAAATATTTACGGATACATCTATCTCATATATAACCGTGCAGAAGATACTTACTACATTGGTCAAACACGTTTTATGCCGTTCTTTAGATGGCAAGAGCATGTTAAGTGCGGAGGAAAAGGCGATATTAAGGATTTAACTTTTAGCGTTTTAACTGAAGTAAGCCGCAACAAGAACCTTAATGAAATATCTAATCAAGAATATCTAAACAGCATTGAGGCGTGGTGGATTGCCAAGTTTAAGGAAGAAGGCAATAAAGTCTTTAATATTGCGAACCCAAAAATAACAATTGAGTATTTGAAAAAGAGATTTGACGAGATGGTAAGCAAAAATAGGCAATTATCCCTTAGTACGGACGAAGATCGATGAAATACTTTATAGCATGGTTAGTTTTTATGTTCTTTTTCTTAGCCTTCAATTATGGGGCACATAGAGGGGAGAGAGATTGATGAGTGAAGCTAAATTTACGCCGGGACCGTGGATTCTCGAAGAAACTGACGAAGGGCACAGTATTTTAATGGGAGAAGCTATTTCAGATCGCAGTCAATTTCCTTCGCATTGTGAGATTAATTATGAACACGGATGTTTTCTCGATGGCGAAGAAGGCGATGTATTTAGCCCTGAGGTGATTAAGCAAGCTGAGGAGGCATTAGCGAATGCGTATTTAATTACAGCTGCCCTCGAAATGTACGAAGCGTTGAAAAAAGCAAATCTCTTTATAACAAACGGAATTAAGTATGGTTATATTACGATGCCCGACCCAAAATTAGGTGATTCAGCTTCAAAGACTCCTGAAATTATCCGCAAAGCCTTAATCAAAGCGCAAGGAGGCGAGTTGAGTGAATAGACCTATTAAGTTCAGGGCGTGGGATAAGGCAAACAAATGCATGAAAGTTGTTTCGGAATTAGACTTCCTCTACGAAAAATCTCAGAAGATAACATGGGGAATGCAAGGGATCACAACGGATGTTTGGCTTAATGGTGAGGATGAGTCTTATATTCCGAGTGATGTTGTTTTGCTTCAGTTTACTGGGCTTAAGGACAAGAACGGCAAGGAAATCTATGAGGGAGATATCATTCGATATCAGCGTAGAGGGCAGTGGGGTGAATACGAAGAACGGGAAACTACTATCACATGGAAAGAGGATAAAGCGAGCTTTAATCCGTTTTATTATTTTAATCCTTATGATTATGAAACGGATAAAGTTGAAGTTATCGGCAATATCTACGAAAATAATTCTCTTCTGGAGGTGCAACCATGAGAAAGATTCTGTTTCGTGGAAAAAGTGTAAGAACGGGCGAATGGGTTTATGGATCATTAATAAAACTTGGAAAATATGATTCTTCAGATAACGATCAATACGGAATTACAGATAAGGCCATCCCAGTCGGATTCAGTGGAGTAGTTTACAACATGGAAATTAACGAAGTTATCCCCGAAACAGTCGGGGGATTCTCTGGAAAGCGTGATATCAAGGGAACGGAAGTCTACGAATCTAACATTATCGAATGGGAAAGTGAGCCTATAACAAAAACAAAGCGCCATGGGATCGTAAGAATTAGAGATTGCATGTACGTTGTCGAAAATCAAGGGTTTGCTGTATCTCTCATAGCCGTGCTCAGTTGGGGCGGCGTTGTGATCGGGAACGAATTTGATAACCCTGAACTTGTAGAGAAACAACCATGCTCATAATAATCCCCGGCCGGCCGGTTCCGGCCGTAAGAATGACAGGCCGCGGAAAGTATGTCAAGCCTGAGGCTATTAATTACCTTAACTACAAGCACCAGATCGGATGGTTGGCCCTCAATAAGAGCAAAAAGCCGATTATCAAACCGATAGTAGTTAAAGTCAAAGTATATCTCCACGGAAAATCTACGCCAATGGGCAGAGATGGAGATGTCGACAATTATTTAAAAAGTGCTTTGGATGGCTGCAATAAAGTTGTTTGGGTCGATGATCGGCAGGTCATGAAAGCCACGGTTGAAAAGGTACCCTGTAGGGCCAAGGAAGAACGGATGGAAATTGAGATTTGTGAGATGGAGGAATGATGATCCATGAATATTAAAGGATTCGCCAATATGTTGGATGGCAGAGAGATTGAGAGAGAAATTAGCAGTATGGAAGAACAACAGGCTAAGGAACTTGGATTCGTAGTTGTCTTTGGATATTCGGATGATAACACAGAATTCAGAGGAGCTATTTACGAAGAGGTTGGTTGCTTTGAGGGGAAAACAATTTTCCTTGATGAAAAGGGAATCTTCGAGGAATGTGATTGTGAATGCTCTCATTCAGTTTTAGCAAAGGAAAAATGCAAAACAATTAAGGCTATATGGAATGACGGTGAGCATGGACCGGCCTGGACTTACGAAACCGATATTCCCTATGAAACATTTGACATCATGGAATACGGAGAAGTTTGGTGTAAAGGTATCGTATTTGAAATCAAAAACTTGGTCCCATGGGATGGTCCCGCCGAAGTTATGAGCGAAAAAATGAAAGAAGATCTCTTAAAGCTTATAAATTTACTAAAAATCTTTTGCGATGCCGGGGATGGGAACATCGAAACAGAATTTAAGGCTTTCAGCGAATATGAGGAACCAATTGAAACCATTGAACAGCTCATAGAGGCAATGGAAGTCGAAATGAGTTATTGGGAGATGGAGGATTAACCATGAATAATGAAATTTCATTTCCAAAGTTGAGCGGATTAACCCCAACTATAGAATCCTGCACTATGAAGGTCCTTGAGGAAGTTGGAGAGCTCATGCAATTAATCGGCAAGGGGCAAAGTAAAAGCGGAGAATCCAGGGAAGTGGTTGACCTTATTTGGGCTGTAAGAGCTATTGAGGAATCGTTAGACACGGCTCAGTCAGCAATAACGATGGCTTTTACTCTCTGTGATGTATATGAGATTAATCTGGACAAGTTGATTGATAAGCATGAAAAAAAGCTAAGAGAGAAGGGTTACATGGTATGAAAGCTATAACGATGTGGCAACCGTGGGCATCATTGTTGGCTTGCGGAGCCAAAAAGTATGAAACTAGAAGCTGGGCTACTCAATACCGAGGACCGATAGCAATTCATGCAGCAAAAAAAGATCCGCATTCAATTATGGTGTCATTACCGCATGACATATCGAAAAGCATTTATGACTGCATATATACACAATTCGGAATTCAGTCGGGCGCATTGAATAAAATGCCCGTTGGATGCATTATTGCCACGGCAGAATTGGTTAACTGTTGGCGTATCGTATATAACCCTGGAACCGACATAGACAAAGCTAAAACTATTCCCATAGGAGCTGAGCTTGACGTTCCTAAACATCATCCTGACTTCCATCGCTACATCGTGCCGACTGCCGAGGAAATGATGTTTGGAGACTGGACACCAGGGCGCTATGCGTGGGAATTTGCTAACATGACTATGTTGCCTGAGCCTAAGCCAGCGAAAGGGATGCAAAGGCTATGGAATTGGGAGGTTTCTGAAGATGTGCCAATGCCGTAAGTGTCAGGGACAAGCCTGTGTCTGTAAAGATTGCCCCAAAAAGGATAAATGCGGATATGTTCGTTTGGGAGATTGCCGACTAGTTGAGATCGGAGTGATAAAAAATGGCTGAAACAAAGATTGAATGGTGCGACTCCGTTTGGAATCCTGTTACTGGCTGTTCAAAAGTATCTGCTGGCTGCGCTAATTGCTATGCAGAACGATTATGGCCACGAGTTAGAGCAATGGGTAATCCTGCTTATTGGGACCGTAATTTTAATGACGTGGCCTGCCATCCCGAACGATTGGAGCAACCGCTGAAGTGGAAAAAACCATGAAGGATATTCGTAAACTCCATGAGTGATTTGTTTCATGCGGATGTACCATTTGAGTTTATAGATAAAGTTTTTGCCACTATGTTTGATGCAGGTAAACATACTTTTATGATCCTAACAAAACGACCTAGCAGAATGCTGGAATACCTTTCTCCAGATAACCAAAGGTATACAGCAAGAAAGGTTTTTGATTTAACCAAGAGCAGAGCTGGAAGTTTTGATTGTGATTTACATTGGCCTCTTTCCAACGTTTGGCTGGGCGTTTCTGTTGAGAATCAAGCTACGGCAGATGAACGAATACCATTGCTTTTGCAAACTCCTGCAGCGATAAGGTTTATTAGTGTAGAGCCATTGTTAGGCTCAATAGATTTAACTCAAATAAACCATGACTGGCAAACCAACTTCTTAACCGGTGAGCAAACGGATATGGGGAGACTGTGGGAAGATACAAACAAACTTAACTGGGTAATCGTCGGCGGAGAGTCCGGTCCAGGAGCAAGGCCAATGCATCCGGATTGGGTGCGGAGCCTGAGGGATCAATGCTTGGAGGCAGGAATAAAATTCTTTTTTAAGCAATGGGGCGAGTGGGGATGGTTCCAAGGAGGCCATAGTAGCATTAAACTTCCTGCAACATTTGTGGATGGTGAACCATTTAAGGCTTGGATGGTTAGGGTTGGCAAAAAGGAAGCAGGCCGTACTCTTGATGGCCGGACATGGGATGAAATGCCGAATAAAAACCTGTGAATAAAACAGTGGACAAGCTGTGAATTAATTGTGGATAAGATGAAGGAGTAAGACATGGAACTTTATCTTAGAGGTCAAGGGCAAGGCTAAATGTCAAGCCCCTCCCTCTCCAGGGCCTATAAAAAGGTAGATGAGCGTGACCATGGGATATGTCAACATCCTGGTTGCGGAAGCACTCAAAGAATAAGTCATCATCATATCGAAGCTCGTTCTCAAGCCCGGGATAGGGTTGATTGCGTAGAGAACATCATAACCCTCTGTTATAAAAATCACCAGGGAAACGAAGGTCCTCACGAATCAGCTAAATGGCGGGAGTATTGGCTGCAGTGGCAGAAGAAAACCTACCCTTACTACATGACCAAAGCTGAACAGAACGAAATGGAACGTTTGGCTCTTAGAAGATTTGTGGATGAAAAGGCACTAGCCAGATATGAGGAGTTGGTAGAAAAGTGGAGAGTCTGGAACGAGAACAAAATAAGAGTTTAACAGAAAATGAAATCCTGAGCATTATCTCCAATAAGGAAATGGAACTCAAGGAAGCATTGAATAAAGCTCAATTGCTTAAATCCCAAATAGCTAATCTTCAGCAAGAGTTCTTTGACAAAGTGAATTTAAGCCTTAATAATGAACGATCTTGCCTTAATCCAGTGGTATTTACTCACAAGAATTGCAAAGGATGCGGATTTTTTCGAAGGTGCGCTTATCGTGGGAAGGAAGATTACGGAAGGTTTAAGCTATGAAATGTCCCAAAGATATAAGAGAATGTCCCAATGGTTGGACAGATTGTGAACTATGTGCCTATTTCAAAAACAAACAGTGTTATGCAGAACTCTACGAGCCTGAAGAACAGACCGATCCAGAGATATTAAGGCAAGCCGCCGAAATCTCAGAGAAAGTCGTGGATGTTGGTGTCAAGAAAAGCGCGGAAAAGATAAAAGGAGCATGGAATGGAGAATGGCCGGAACATTTCATGAACCTAAGCCCTGAAGATGCACTAAGTGAATTCTACAAACGTAAGACACCTGATTTACACTTCAAGGAACCAATGCCTGCAGGAAATGGAATTCCTGGTGGAGGAAGTAAGAATAAGTCAAAGAAAAGCAAGACAGGAAACAAAGTGTATACGGATGTATGGGAAGGAATATAAACTTTAAGCATAACATAATGTGTTGACAAGTAAAATGATTGATTGTATCATTAGAGTTGGAGGCTGGACTCTAGGACAAATAGAGTTCCGGCCTTTTTTGTATGCAAGGCCAACCAGTTGAGCCTGTGCTCATTGGCATATTTCCTCCTAATCAGGGCGTTCCCTTTGCCATGGGAGCGTCCTCTTTGCTCTACTTGCGGAGTGTCTGGAATCAGGCATGTTGATGCAAGTGGGGCATTTTTTAAGCACAAAGAAGCCAGGAGCTAATTAATCTCCTGGCTTACATAGTTCATCCATACTAACGTTCAATGCGGTCGCTAATTTTAGGGCGGTGGAGACTCGACAGTCTCCACGCCTTTCTATGTCCTCCAAAGTTCGTATGGGTACTCCGGAGATTTCAGATACCTTAGCGATACTAAGACCTTTTTCAGATCTTATTTTTTTGAGTTGCATAACGGTTTACCTCTTTTCAGGTTTAGAGCTATGGCTATTACCAGCAGAATAAGCTTAATGATGTTTAATGCGCTTAGATTGGAAAAGCTGCCGTCGGTAATGTTCAAAACGACTAGGGCAATAAGAATGATTGTTATAAACTTGTTACTCATAATTTTCGTGGGGATGTGGTATAATATACTTAAGGGTGGATGGAGGTTTTACCCTCCATCCTGTAGGCGGCTTACTTGGGGTCTTTAATCAGTTTTACTATCGTCAGTAGCAAAACTATGATCTCAAGTAAGTCTTTTATTGTCCCCACTACTGTTCACCTCCTCTCTATGTATTAATTATACCACGTAAATACGTGGTAAGTCAATAGGCTTTTTTGAATATTTTTGAATTATTGGGCCTTTCTGGGCTCTTTTTTATTGCCGTTTTACAAAGAAAATAGAGGTGATCCGGTATGAAGATCGGGGAAATAATCCGGCACAAGCAACCGGATGTATACCGTAAGTTGATGGAGATAAAAGAAGCTACGAAAAGCGTAATACATAAGGTAAGGATTAATGATCGTGAAGCTGAGAGATTGATGCGCCACGATTCTTTTATACGTGGGCGCGGCGGGATTAGGCAGACAAGAAGAGGATAAACGCATGAGGTTAATATGTGAAAAATGCATCAGAGAATGCGATTTCCCTTGTGCCGCCCTGGATACCTTATCAAAAGTTTACTCAGACCTTAAAACTGAATCTAAGTTAGAAATAATAAAAAGCCTTCGGAAAGAATTAAGTCTTATTGATTATGAAGTTGCAGATGATTTAAGGGAGCTTGGGGAAAAGATAATAAGTTCCATGCCAGAACTTTACATCATAAGAGATTATGATATAAAAATTGGCTTTATCCGCAGTTATGAAGCTAAACGCGACAAGGGCCGGCAAGTAAATGCAGATTGCAGGAAGGTTAACAGTATATACACTGCGTATCTTCCTTTTGACTTTATCGTAACTTTTTATGAGCCAAATACGTATTACATGACTGAGAACCAGAAGAAGATCCTAATGCTTCATGAATTAAGACATATTGGCATTGGCGAAAGGGGCTTAAGGCTTGAGCCTCATGATATTGAGGATTTCAAAGACATCATAGAAAGATTTGGCATTGAATGGAATGGATTTGACCAAGAGGTGCCAGACATATTGGCGGGTGGTGATAATGAAAAAGAAAACACCAAGCAAAAAGGTAAGAAAAAGCAAGGAATGGCGACCTCACGCAAAACAAATAAAAATGGCTGAACTCCTTTTAAATCCTGAGGATAGACGCACAAAACAAGAGAAATGTAATGAAGTTGGCATTGCTTTTACAACACTATGGAAATGGATGAAGGATAAAAGATATGTTGATTATGTCAATTCCCAGTTAGATCAATACACCAACAGCGAATTGACTGATATATGGAAATCTCTAATTATGCAATGTAAGCGTGGGAATATCCAAGCGATTAAACTTTTTTTTGAGATGAAAGAGCTTCATCCTAGTATCAAGATTGAACAAGCCAAATTTGACATAGATAAGGCTAAGGCAAACGGCGGTAGCGGTATCGAAGCAAATAACGAACGAATATTAACTCTTGCCAAGTTAATCAATAATCCGGTACCTAATCGTAACGTAGAGGATTTTGAGGAAGATGATTAATTACTCTCCGTTCTGCGTTAAACAAGTAGATTACCTAAAGCGTTGCTATACTAACTGGCTAAACGTTGCCGAAGGCGGAAAGCGTGCCGGGAAAAACGTGCTTAACATCATGGCATGGTGCGAAGCATTGGAGACTCACAAAGATAAACTCCACCTAGCAGCTGGCGTATCAGTGGCATCAGCAAAGTTAAATATCATCGATAGTAATGGATATGGGGTAAGGAATTGGTTTGAAGGGCGTTGCCGATCTGGTAAATACCAGGAACGGGACGCTTTATATATTTCCACGGCAACAGGTGAAAAGGTAGTCCTAATTAGCGGCGGAGGCAAAGAGGGCGACGAACGATATATCAAAGGGAACACGTACGGAAGTGTTTATATCACTGAAGTAAATGAATGCTCTCAAACATTTGTTAAGGAGACATTTGACAGAACATTATCAAGTACAGATAGAAAAATGTTTTTGGACTTGAACCCTAAATCACCTAACCATTGGTTTTATAAAGAAATCTTAGATATGCATCAGGCCAATCAAAGTAAATTCAAAGATTATGGATTTAACTACGAACATTTCACATTACACGACAACTTCAGCTTTACCACTGAAAAGATAAAAGAGATTATTAAAACCTATGCCAAAAATACAGTTTGGTACATCCGAGATATACTTGGGAAACGTACCAATGCTGAAGGCATTATCTACGATATGTTTGGTCCAGACAACCAGTATAAAGACGGCCAAGGACCGAATTATGACCTGTACTATACTCGGTATTACACCATCGACTATGGGACGACAAATCCCTTTGCCTTGCTGGAAATCATAGAGCAAACAAACCCACAAACAGGTCTGAAAGAATATTTCGTGGAAAACGAATACTATTACGACTCGAAGAAAAGCAACCCACCCCGGCAGAAAGATGATAGCGAGTATGTCGAAGATGTTGAGAAGTTCACACTTGATGAAAACGGGGTTGCGAAAAGATACACAGCCATTGTGATTGACCCTTCGGCAGCATCATTTAAGGTTGCACTAAGAAAGAGAAGCCTTAAGTCTCGTATGACTGATGATGTGATAAACGCTAAGCATGAAGTAGTACAGGGGATACGACTTGTATCCTCTTTGTTACGTGTGAAAAGGCTTAAGGTCAACAAGGATAAATGCCCTAACTTGATTATTGAGTTTTCTAGTTATATCTGGAATGATAAAGCATCCGAGCGTGGAAGTGAGGAGCCAATTAAGGCCTTTGACCATGCTTTGGATGCTTTACGCTATTTTGTCTTCACAATCGTTAAAAGGGTTTAGGGGGATGGTGATAACTTGAGTAAGCGCGGCAGAAAGAATAAACAGCAGGTAAGTAATATACAGCGGCCACTTAGAAAATCAGCGTTCGATACCTTTGAAAATCAACTGGCAAGATTGGGTAGCGCATCCTCCAATATCATTTCCGCCGCAAGCTATCCCTTAACTCGCTTAAGCCGAAATTATATGCTCTTAAACTCCCTTTACCGTAACTCGTGGATCTGCAATAAGATCGTTAACATTATTCCTGAGGATATGATGAAGAATGGCTGGTCCATTACTGCAGAATTAAAACCGGAAGAAACAGACCGCATAAGCAAGTTAGAACAACGAACCTTGGTTAGGGAAAAGATTCTTGAAGGTCTGTATTGGGGAAGGCTCTATGGTGGAGCTGGGGCAATTATGATCATTGATGGTCATGAGGATAAGTTGGACGAACCCCTTGATTATGACGACATAATGCCAGGTTCATTTTGTGGCCTCATGGTTGTTGATAGATGGTCCGGGATTTACCCAAGCTTGGAATTAATAACAGACCATAGGGACCCTGAATTAGGAATGCCAATGTATTACGAAGTACGGGATACTGCATCAGATAGGCTTATTTCCAAAGTCCATCATTCTCGGGTGCTTCGATTTACCGGCAAAAAACTTCCGTTTTGGGAAGAAGTCGCAGAGGTAAACTGGGGATCTTCCGTTATGGAACATGTCTACGAAGAGATGGTAAAGCGAGATTCAACAAGCTGGAATATAGCTTCCTTGGTATTTCAGGCCAATCTCCTTGTTGACAAAATCGATGGTATGGATCAAATGCTTGCGGCTACCGATCCACAGGTTCAGGCTGATTTCTACAATATTAAATCAGCGCAGAATCAAATGCGTAGCAATAATGGCATGATGATCATTGGCAAGGATGAAGAATTATCAGCCCTTACTTATCAATTCTCTGGCTTAAATGATATCTCCGAAACTCAAATGATGGATGTTGCCGGGGCTGCAGATATTCCGGTTACAAGACTTTTTGGACGTTCTCCGGCAGGGATGAATGCGACCGGAGAGGCAGATTTACAGAACTATTATGACATGATCAGTCAGCAGCAAGAGAAGGACCTTAAGCCCAAAATTAATAAGCTTATGCCGGTTATGTTTATGTCGGAGCTTGGATATATCCCGGATGACTTAGGTGTTAAATTTAACCCTGTTCAAACTCCGAGCGAGGATAAGATTGCAGATATTGTTGGTAAAAAAGTTGACTCGCTGTCGAAAACCTTTAATGACGGTGGTATTAATCATAAGATGTATCTTTCAGAGTTACATGAGTTGTCATATACAACGGGCATGTTTACGTCCATTACGGATGAGGATATAGCCAAGGCTGATGATTCGTTTTATACCGGAGAAAGTCTAGCGGAGATGGGCGAGAGATTTGATAATAAATCAGCGGTTCATGACGGCGGGCCCGGGAGTGGTAACTTTGGACATGAAGGCAGACCTGGAGAAATTGGCGGAAGTGATGGGGGCGGCGAAGGAAAAACTACCCTTGATCCCAAGGAAAGACAGAGATATAATAAAATTCTAAAAGGCATAAAAACATCAACTGGCCATACTGTTAAAATAGTCGAGGGACACATGTTTGATAGGGCAGCACAAAGAGGAATTAGCGCCGAAAGCATAAAGAAAGTCCTTGAAAATCCGCAAGTAGTTTATCCGGAAAGGATAGATAAAAACGGCAGACCGTCTATCAGATTTATACGAGAGGATATAGTCGTAGCACTTAATCCTAAAACCGGTAAGATTTGCACAGTGGCTAAAAGGGGTGATGGCTTATAATGTTGATATTCAATGAACAGCAAGCTGAATTTTTGAATAATGAGATGAACTTAAGTATACTTCCAAACCGACAATATGAGCTTGATAAGGACAAGGCTGATAAGATTTTTGATTACTGTTTGGACACAGAAGTGGAAGAGATACAAGAGGCTGATGAAACAGGTAAAGAAATAGCTAATCGAGGAAAAATCGCCATTACAATCTGTGATCTATTTTCGAACTTGCAAAATTAATAAATACTAAATCGAAGCATCTCGCTCTGGGGTGCTTTTTTATTTGGCGGTGAACCTTATTGAATTTTAACGACTGGTCCCCAAAGCGTCGTCTTGAACTTCAATTTCAGAGAGAGCTCAATAAACTAGGACTAAGCATGCAGGGATCTATAGAAGGGCTAACTGATCCCTTTGAGATTTTATCCTCAGTAAAGTCATTATTCGAAAATATGGTGTTTTATCGATATTCCAATGGACTTGCCGAAAAAGTGGTTGAAGGGGTATTGAATGCGAATGCTAGATCATGGCGAGAGGCGGCGAGGGAAAGCTCAAATGGAAGGTTAATCTACGAGGCTTTAAGAAAAGAGCTTCAGGGGCCAGTTGGAAACTCGGTTGCAATTCAGATAGACCGAAATGCTGAAATCATCAGATCCCTGCCTTTGGACATATCCAAGCAGATAACAAAGATTATCAGCGAGGAGTCAATGAAAGGGCGTAGATCGGAGGATATAGCCAAGGATATCCTTTCAAGGTTTCCTGATATCTCAAAGAGTAAAGCGGCCTTGATCGCCAGAACAGAGGTTAGTAAAACCTCCACAGCATTAACACAGGCAAGGTGTGAGAACATAGATATTCCGGCGTATATCTGGAGAACTTCAGAGGATTCAAGAGTAAGAAGCAGTCACCGTCATATGGACGGTGTTATTGTTTTTTGGAGATATCCGCCTTCCCCTGAAAGATTGATTGGTGGGAAGAATCCCCCAGAACCGTACCACGCCGGAAACATTTATAATTGCCGGTGTTATCCGCAGCCGTTGATTAACCTAAACTATGTTAAATGGCCCCATAAAGTTTATTGGAATGGAACCATAAGCATGATGACACGGGCTGAGTTTGAAAAGATTGCGTAACCTCGAAAGGAGTTGGAAGTAATAACAAAACCGACGAGATCACCCCCGCAAATGAGGGTTGATTATAAATGAATTGCCGTAGGGGAGGTGGATTGATGAACTATTACGGCGATAAAATATCCGCAAATATGGAAATAACACCCGAGGGATATCTGATTTGCAAAAACGTTCCTATTGGACGCACCGGCTGGATGGAATACTTTGGACGAGAAATACCGGAAGTGTTCGGGGAAGAATTGGGAACAATCGTTAAGGTTTATAGAAGCCCAGACGAATTATTCAGTGGAGCGACAATTTCGAGCTTTGAAGGTAAGTCAGTAACCAATACTCATCCAAGTGCAAATCTTGATCTCGGGACAACCCCTATGACCGAAAGAGGTCATGCTCAAAATGTTCGCCGTGAAGGCGATTTTTTAGTTGCCGACCTTTTTGTTAAAGATGCTGGGTTAATCTCGGAGATACAAAACGATTTAAAGCGCGAAGTATCCTCGGGATATGATTGTTCTTGGCATAAAATCGGAAAGCGAAGATATGAGCAGCGTGAGATTATTGGCAACCACGTTGCAATAGTTCCGAATGGAAGAGCTGGCCCAAAAGTGGCTATTCATGATGCTGACCAAGTAAAATTGGACGAAAAAACACCAACGGGAGGTAAGAAAAAGATGGGAAAAATCACTAAGAATTTTTTAACAGCCCTTGGATTTAAGGCGTTTGCTCAAGACGCTGACCCCGAGGATATTGCTAAGGCAATGGATGCCATGAACGAAGAAGATGAAGAAAAGAAAGAGTCTGTCAAGGATGTGGAGCCTGAGGATAAGAAGAATGATGTTGGTGAGAAGAAAGATGCACAAGATGCAATTCCAACCTGGGCTCAAGCCTTGGTAACTGAGGTCCAGGCACTTCGCGCTGAGGTCAAAGACGCTAAATCTGGCGAGGACAAGGAAACCGCCGAGTCTATCATGGATGCCACAGAAGAAGAGTTAGAAAAACCGGTTAAAGATGAAGAGTCTGAGAAGAGCGACGATAAGAAGGACGAGGCTAAGGATGTTGATCCCACGCTCCCCGAGAAGAGTGGTGTGGCAGATGCGGCACCCCTTAAGAAATTCGTACAGGATATGAAACCAATTATTATGGCCATTCCGGATGAAAAAGTGCGCCTTGCGGCGGCCAAGAAGTTCCGGGCAATCGTTCAGGACACAAGGGCAGTTTATCGAGCTAACGGCTATGCTGATATCTTAGGTGTCGTCAATACAAACCGTAAATTAGCTATGGATGCGGCGAGGGGACAAACTCAAACCTTTGCCGAGCGTGCAGAATTAGCCGCTAAAGCTTGGAATTCTCAAGGCGAAACAATGAAAGGTGGTAAGTAATTATGCCGGGATCAGTAATAGGATGGAACCTCAGCCTTGGTTATGCTGGCAAAGTATCACGTAATCCATTTACAAAGATTAACGCTCGTCAGGTCAAATCAATCCTCGATGGTAATGGTAATGAGACCCAACCTGCAATTCCTTTTGGCGCTGCTGTTGTAACAAATACAGACAATACTTACTCTTTGTTTGGAGCAACCGGAACAGACGTATCCGCTGCAACAATGGCGAACTTCGGCGGTATTGCCGTATCTGAGGTTAAACAATCCATGACATACGGCTATGGCTCAAATGTAGGTGGTAATGGTCAATTTGAGCCAAAAACTCCATGCGATGTTCTGCAGGTGGGAACAACAACCGTCATCTGCACTGAGGGCACGCCAACCGCGAACGGCCTTGTATACATCGTCACAGTTGCAGGCACAACCTCACCTGTTGGCTCATTCGTCGCAACGGCAACTCCTGCTGGCGGCACTGCAGTTCAAGTTACAAATGCACGGTTTACTAATGGTAAAAAAGATCCGTCTGGCATCACTGAAATTGTATTACTCGGCCAGGCTAATGCTTAAGGAGGGATTAAGATTGGATAAAATGACTTTTGCCACGCCTTCGGTGTATAAGCAAACTATGGATGCAATTATGGCCTCCGGGCAAGCTGGGGCAGTATTTCCTCATGCGCCAGGAGCTGTATATGGACCCGGAATGGACTCCGGTGGAACATCAACAGGATTAGTGTTCCTCGCGGGCGAACTTGAGAAACAAGATCCTCGCTTGCTTGAACCATTAACAACAATCACTGCACCTCGCGATATCGATATGAAACCCGGCGGCGGTTGGACATCAATTACCAGTAACGTGTTTGTTGATTATGGTACTTCTGGTTCAGATGAAGATAGTATTATGGGCAGTGAGACAACGAACATACCGGTCAGTCAGGCAAACCTATCCAAAGACGTGTTCAAAGTGCATACTTTTAGTGAGATTCTCCGTGCCCCACTGTTCGATGAGCAAAAACTGCAACAAATCGGCAAGAGTTTGTCAAGTATACTTGATAGCGGCATTCGTTTGCACCATGCCAAAATGATCGATCGAAACGTGTATGTCGGTATAAGCAAAACAGGAACCTATGGTTTGGTTAACTCTCCACTTATTACTGCGTCAAGTGCCGCAACTGGGGCAGCTGGGTCAACATTATGGTCCAAGAAAACTCCTGTTGAGATCATGAATGACATTAACCAAGCACTTACCCAAACCGTTATCAACTCTGGCTGGTCATTAGAGGGTATAGCAAACCGTGTCTTGATCGACTGGGCTAACTACGCTTACATTTCCAATACTCCGGTAACTTCCGCAGGTACTCAGTCTATCTTGAACTACCTGCTTGAAAACAATATTGCTAAAAACCAGGGCCAAGAGCTAAAGATATTCCCGCTGTCATGGTGTACGGGTGCAGGCGTTGGCAGTACTCAGCGCATGGTAGTTTATCGCAAAGAAGAAGAAAAAGTAAACATTGACCATCCTGTACCACTTAGCCGCGTATTAACCGCGCCGAACACAGGGACCGTTAGTTTTGAGACAGTATTCGCCTCTCAGTTCTCGCAAGTTAAGTTCCTATACTATAGTTGCGCAGAATACGTGGACGGCATTTAAATCCAATCCAGCTCGGAATAAATATGCAAAGGTAATCACCATAACAGGCGATTACCTTTAATTTTGGAGGGAAAACCATGATTAAGGTTTTAGCAAACAAAGTTCTTGCCTTTAATTGCGGTGAGAAAGACGCTAAAGGAAATATAATTCGTCACTGTACTAAAGTTGGTTTTTGCGAGCTACCTGATTGGGTTGAAAAAGATCCATACTTTCAGGCAGCTATTACCGATAAATCGATCTTGTCCGTAGGGGCTTCCAGCGAAAGCGAAAGTGTGCTGAAAGAGATGGAGAGGCTCGAAGCACTCAAGGCTGAAGTAAAGGCCATGGAAGAGAAGAGAGATTTACTGGCGAAGGAAAATACAGCTGGAACGACTATTGATGCGCCTCCTTCTGATCCAGATCTCGCCACAGATAAAAAATCCAAAGATAAGTAGGTGATCCCTCATGCCATGGGATAACTCAAACAACGCCTACGGTCGAGATGTCGATGCGATAGTTAATCAAACCATAGCAGCTGCATCAAACGTGATTCAAAGTGCGAATCCCGATTATGCATTAAGTGATTTTATCTCGATGTATCCGCAATTTGGACCAGATGCTAACAATAATTACATTGTGCCAGAACCCATCCTGCAGATGTATATCGATCTCGCCTCGGTCTGTGTCAACGCAACGCGTTACCGTAGTTATTGGAAGGCTTGCATGGGATTCTTCATTGCACATTTCGCAACGCTGTGGCTTCAAGGTGCCGCAAACCCGGGAAGTCCAGCGGGAGCAGTCCTAGAAGCAGGTAAAGCCCAGGGACTTGTTACCTCTGAGTCTGTGGGGGATGTATCTGCCGGCACTGATTATAGCGCAATTGCCAATGATCTTAATGGATGGGCGCAATTTAAACTCACGTTATACGGGCAACAGCTAGCCTCTATCGGGAAATTGGTAGGTAAAGCCGGGATGTATATAAGATGAATGGAAATGTTTCAGTTGGCGTCGACGATAGGACAAAACAATTTTTAGAGAGTTTAAAAAGTCTTTCAAAGGTTGATGTCCTTGTAGGCATTCCGGAAGAAACGAGCTCGCGCGAAGGTGAAACAATCACAAACGCCGAGCTTGCATTTATTCATTCGAAGGGATCTCCTTTACAAAACATTCCCGCTAGACCGTTTGTTGAGCCAGCCATTGAAGACAAGGAAAACAAAGAACAAATTATGGCGGAATTGAGTAAGGCAGTCGAAGCTGTTATGAGTGGAGATATTGAGGCCTTAAGCAAAGCGCTTGAGAGTGCTGGCATGGTTGCCCAAAACGTCGTGCGCGATTGGTTTAAAAATCCGAAAAATGGTTGGCCGCCCGATTCTCCATTGACCGTCTTAAATAAACTCAGAAAAGATAAGAGCTCAATAGCTAAGGGGATAGTTCGATATGTTGACGAAGGCGGAAGCTTGTCGGATATTTCGGGCATAGAAGGCATGACGCATCCCTTAATTGATACCGAGCAACTTCGAAAGGCCGTTACCTACGTAGTAAGAGAGAAGGACTGATTAAATGCTGAACATGTCGAGATTGCTCTACAACAAAAGATTTAGTCAGTCCTTTCTTGTTTGCAGGAAAGTAGGGTCGTGGGATCATGGTAAATTCGTGGCATCCTGCTTAATCCCTGCACCAATTCTTACGGGAGTTGTACTGCCTGCTTCAGCTAAGGAAATTCTTCAATTCCCTGAAGGTGATCGTTCTACTTCAATGATGGTTTTCTACTCAGAGAAGGAAATATTGGTGACTCATATCAATGATGGACAAGGCAATCCTGGGACATCCGATGAAATCTATTGGAATGGTAATAATTACAAGATTCTTAATGTAAACCAATTCGGTGATTTTGGCTTTTACAAGGCCTATGGTGTACTGATGGAGGGTGAATGATGGCTGATACTATCCTAACCTTAGATCAACTTGAAAGTATCTTCTATAACCTCACATGCCAGCTCCTCGGCCTTAACCCTGAGGACCCAAACAACTTTGGTAAAGTCCGCGTATCATGGCAAAAAGACGGCACCCCGGGTTGGGCTATTACTGACGATATTGCCTTTCTTCGGATATCAACTTTGAATGATCCCTACACACAACAAAGAGACACTGTTTACACTGGCGGAAATTCAGGGGAATCGAACGTAATTACATCGTATACGAGAGTTCATTCAATACAATGGATTATCTATGGTCCTAATAGTTATGAAAATGCTAATCTTTTGAGAAATGGACTATTTAAATCAGATCTAAGCCTAAACAATCTTTTTCTTGTTTTAGATGTTCCAGTACCCATTCGTTCTCCAGAATTGTTTAATGGTAGATGGTGGGAAAGAAGCGACTTTTCAGTTAGATTTAACGAGAAAGCGATTCTTCAAGGAACCGTGCCGGTTATCCAAGGTGTCAATATTCAAATCAAAACAGAGGAGGGGGTAACAGAGAATGTCAACATTACCTCTTAGTGATATTGTCAACATAAGCGTGGTTATTTCGCCAGTAGCAACAATGCGTAAAGGTTTCAATCTTGGGCTAATCGTTGGTACGAGCGCGGTTATTCCGGTCAGTGACCGCCTAAAAATCTTTACCAGCATAAATGATATGACCGATGGTGGTTTTACCACATCCATGCCAGAATATAAGGCCGCGACGCTGTATTTTTCTCAAAATCCAAAGCCATCTAAGCTAGCAATAGGCCGATGGGATAATACAGGAGAAGAAACGGCATTGGAGGCAATTACCTCATGCAGAGAAAAGAACTCGGATTGGTATGCTTGTTACTTGTGTGGAGCAGTTAAAGATGATATTGAAGCCCTGTCCCCTTATTTTGAAGCTGTTGAACCAGCATCAACCCAGTTTTATACAACTTCAGATGCCGATGTTCTGGCGGGGACAGATGGTAATGTAATGAAAAGTCTACAAGCATTAGGTTTCAAGCGTTCTATCGGACAATATTCGACCTACCCCGATGCAGCTGCATCGATCATGGGATATGCAATGGGAGCCAATACTGGATTGGCTAACACGGCATATACTTTGGCCTACAAGCAGGAAGTTGGCGTAATTCCGGAAGTCTTGACGGAAAATCAAGTCATGCTTATAAAGGGGCAGAACGGGAATGTCTATATCAATAGGGGCAACAACTATAACCTATTCGAGCAAGGTATTATGGCTAATGGAATGCACTTCGATGAAGTACTTAACCTCGACATGCTTGTTAATGACATTCGTACTGCAGTTATGGATCTTCTTGTAGGCATTTCAAAAGTTCCTCAAACAGAAGGAGGCGTAACGCTTTTAATCACAAGTATTACCGGTCCTTGTGAGTCAGCGTTAACGAGAGGATTTCTTGCTCCTGGAGTTTGGAATGCTCCACCAATTATGAGCTTAAGTACGGGAGATAGTCTCTCTAAGGGTTATATAATATTGTCAGAGTCGATTGCAAATCAAAGCGAAGAGGATAGAGCTAACCGTATTGCTCCGCCTATTTACGTATGTCTCAAGCTCGCAGGGGCTATCGAATTTGTGGCTATCCAAATTAATGTTAATCGATAAGAAAGGAGGAGGCTAAATGTATAACACTTATAGCTTTTCGGATGTATCTGCGGTAATTATTCATCCGAGCTTTGGCCAATACATTGCAACTGGGGCAGGACTGGGATCAATAACGACAGATATGACGACCGACAGGACGATCCATGATATTGCTGCTGACGGCAATGTGATGGTCACAAAAGTAAGGGCTCGGAATGGGACAATCTCAATTGCTATCCAACAAACATCCTCACTCCATCAATGGTTAACGAAATTATATAATTATTTAGAGTCAGCCAGCACCGATCAATGGGCAGGAATTATAGTCTCTATTAGGACTCCGGCAATGGCAGAATTAGAGACTTGTACTGGGGTATCATTTACTAAATTACCAAGCAGTCCACGCCAGCAACAAGGTCAAAATTTAACATGGTCGTTAATAGCTGCAGATATTCAGAGAAATCCGGCTTAAGGGCCAGCTTAAGGAGTAATTTTATATGGAAGAAAAAATAGTCGAGATTAAGGGCCGGAAATTCGTGGTGAAGAAATTTGATGCACGAACCGGCTCTTTTATGTTGATCAAAGTAATGGGCATTGTTGCCCCGATGCTTAAAGGATTGGACTTAAATAAAATAACAGAAAAAAATAAGGAAGAAGTTAATCTTAATGATATCGACGTTATTAAGGTTGTATCTGGATTAACTTCTTTGTCTGAGCAAGATTTTAATTATATTCATGATAAATGTTTGCAAGTTTGCTTTGAGGTTCTGCCAGCAGGCCCCGCAAGAGTCATGAATTCAGATGGTAATTTCGGAGTTGTTGGCTTGGAAAATGATTCGGCAACAACATTCCCACTTGTCGCCCATGCCTTAATCTTTAATGTGATGAGTTTTTTCTCCGAAAGCCCCTTAGCTGGAATCCTAGGGGGACTCCTAGGTACGAAGTAGTTCATTGCGAGAACGTCGAAGAGTTTTTGTACGGACCTGTTATCGCTGGGATGTGGCAGCAGCACGAAGTATGGGACGGGACCTATACGTTTGATGATTTATGCGATGCTCACGAAATTTTAAACGTAAAGCGTGAAAATGAGCTCAGAGCGCAAGAAGCTGCAAGGGAGGAAAAATAAATGTTGGATGTCATCAAAGAATACTTAGTCTCAATAGGATTTAAAACTGACGATTCCTCCCTGAGCGCAGCTCAAAACGCCATGAAAAAAGCCGGGGACTCAGTCGATAGCTTTTCGAATTCCGCCGTTAAAGATTTTGCCAAAGCTACAACTGGAGTAGTAAGTTTTGTTGCCACAGCTACACTTGCCTTGGGTAAATTCGTTTCAGGTCTGGCACAATCTGATTTGCAAACAAATATGTTTGCCCGCAGAATGTGGATGAGCACGGACGCAGCTAGAGCCTATCAATCCTCTCTTAAGGCGCTTGGAGCAAGCATAAACGACTTGTACTTAAGCCCCGAACTCATGGAGAGATTCCAAGAGCTTAATAATCTTGCCCATCAGTTAGCTGTACCAACGGCGGATTATGAAGACGCTATGAGGGGTGTTCGCGATATTACCTTCGAATTTCAAAAGCTTAAATTGGAAGGTATGTATGCCCTGCAATGGATTGGATACTATCTTACAAAATATTTAGCCAGTCCAATGGGAGATTTCAAAAAGGGTCTTTCAGATCTTAATACTAAAATACAACAGCATATGCCAGAATGGACGGCTAAGATTGCCGAGGTAGCTAGTTGGTTCGTTAGGTTAGCGGAGGCTGCTTGGAGTATTAGAGGAGCCATAGGAACGATAATAAGCATATTTACAGGGTTTAAGATACTAACCATGTTAGCAACTCCACTAGGACTATTTGTAGCAGGTTTAACGGCTTTACTGCTCTTAGTTGACGATTTCAATACTTACGTCAACGGTGGAGAATCGGCGTTCCCTAAACTTTGGGCATGGGTGATTAAATTCAAAGATAGCTTAAAAAATAATGAGACCGTAAAAGCTTTCATCAAAGATATTAAAACAATTGCTGAAGATATTAAATATTTTGGGCAAAAACTCGAAGAATTCCTTAACTCAAAAGAATTTCAAGATAAACTTAATTTCCTAATAAAAGGACTTGAAAAAATATGGACATGGATTGAAAGTGTTGGAAGATCGCAGACGTTCAAAACTTTCCTGAGTAATAATGAGAGATATGTTACTATTCTTTGGCATGGAATAGAAACTCTATGGAATTGGATTGTAAAACTATGGAATAAGTTATCTGAAAATGATACTTTTGGCGGCTTAGCTCAAGCCCTAGGAGATCTGTATGGAAGCGTTGTTGATTTAGTAAGCGCCTTTGGCGATATGTTTAACTTTATGGGAGATGCTGGAGCAGGTGATTTATTATCAACGGCTCTCGTATCAGCTTTAGGCATTGTAAGAGACACGTTAACGTCTATAGCCGGATTAATTACAATTGTTGCTGGCGAATTAAAGGGTTTATTTACCGGGGATTATAGCGGCCTTGAGAAGGGATTCAAGTTATTTATGGATGGAATCCCCAAAGGAATTGCCGATGCTGTGAAAGGATCTTTTAGCGGAGAAAAGAAATCTAATCCCAAGCCGGAAAAGAAATCGTCATTCGAGGAAGACCAAGAAAGTCAATCGGGAATCAAGCAAACGATCTGGAATCCAAGCAAAAACGGGATATCGGGATCTAATGGTAATGACGCAACAGCTAACAACTCGACCATTAAATATGAAACAAACCATAACTACAATAATACTTCGAACCAGACCACGAACATAAATCAAGCTCAAAAGGACAATGCTCCTTCATGGAACTCTTTTAAAGAAAATATTCCTGGCTCAGAAATGGCTCCAGCAAGTGTTGATTGGGCAGCGCTTAAAAAAGGATTTACGGCGTTCATAAATTCTATTCCACAAGAATTTGGTGATATTACAAAAGGATTATTCCAAATGGCAAAAGGATACGGGAATAACCAGTTTAGCGTGGGCGGGACTCCTATCAGCTATCTTTACCCGCAAACAACTTCATCAAGTATTTCCCAGGTGTCCATGAAGCAAAACTATTATATCTACGGCGCAAACGATCCTCAATCCGTAGCTAAAACAGTAAGCGGAGTAACAACAACGTCGCTAACAAGGCATTTTCAAGGGGTGAATAGATAATGTCAACAGTACCCCAGGACTTATCAATTTACGGTATCACAGAAAACTCGGCGTTTCTCCAGTGGTTTTCGACCGGCGCTGATACTAATTATGCTGATATACTTTGCTATGCAACGGATAACCTTAGTACGCCGGTATTTTCCAACCAAAATATCTACACTCCAAATACGCAATATTATAGCTCACAAATTACCGGGTTAAAGCCAAGTAAAACGTATGTTGCTTTTATACACACTAAACTCGATCAACAAGGTACCGGGGAAAGCGCACTCTCTAAATCTCCTCAATTTACAACCTTAGCAGATACGACAGGTGATCCGAATGTAAGTCCTATCGCGCAACAGCTCGTATATGTTAAAACGAACATTGCTGGCTATTTTTTTGATGCCGTATTGCAGACTAATTATACTCGCAGCTTAACTATTACCGACCATCCGGTTGAAACCGGGGCGGCGATTACTGACCATGCTTATGTAAATCCCGTTGAATTGGTCATGCAAATCGGTATGTCGGACGTTGCGACAAGTATAGTACCAGGGCAATTTTCACAGGGTTCATCGAGGTCCTTAACTGCTTTTCAGGTATTAACTAAATTGCAGGAACAAAGAATTCCGATGAACGTCATGACACACTTGGGATTATTTAAGAACATGCTCATTTCCGAAATAGCTGTTCCCGACGATTATACGACCTTGTACGGGTTAAAAGCTACTGTAACATTGAGAGAGGTATTTGTGGCTAGTGTTAAGACGGTTAAGGTTAGTGCCAATCCGCATGTGACAGATTCAACGAACAGGGGCGTAGTGGTGCCGCAGACACCAAATAAAAGTGTTGTAAAGTCAATAAAGGATAAATTAGAAAATGCTCCGCTAGGAACCCTACAAAATGCTTAAAAATTTTTTATTTTATGAATACATCTTTCCTTTGTTAATATATGTTATTATTTTATCAAGGGAAGGTGACTTAACGTGATGAATAAAAAGATATTATTATCTCTAGTAGGATTGTGTTTTATTGGTGGATTGACTTTTGGGATTTATAGAACAGGAATAGCGGCAAATGTATTAAAATCCGCAACTCAAAAACAAAATACCTCCGTATCTGTTCCTGATACTCAAAGTTCAATAACTCCCGATGACAAAATCACCGTGTCAACTCCTGCACCAGATACTAAGGGCAAAAAAGTACAATTGACCCAGTCGGATGACGCGGCATCAAATGGCAAAAACCAACAAGAAGATAATCTTAATAAACTAATTGCAAGTGGGGAAATTATTGAAGCAAAAGAGGGAGAAGTGTATCCTATTAGGAAAGCGATTGTTGCAGATAAAAGTGTTCTTTTTTGCGTAGAAGGTAATCGCACCGCTAATCCTGATATGATGTTGCCACCAGGTAGATATTATGCTGTTATTGATTTTTCAATACTAAACCTTCAAAATAAGTCATACTTAAGTAGTTTAAGCAATTTTGTTTTAAAGGATTCTAACGGATATACCTTTCGCCCCGTTTCAATAGAAGGGACAGTAGGCGATATATCCGGTGAAATACTTAATGGTTCAGATAATATGAGGCGCGGAGAAATAGCTTTTGCAGTTCCCACTACCGAACAGCAATTTGTATTACAGGTGGAAACTGGTCTAGATACCAAGAGTATTGATTTTGCGATAAACGCAATTAGTCCAAATCTCGCATGGCCTAAGCCATATAACTGAAGTAGTATTTATAAAATTTGATAAGAAACGCTAGTCTAACACCTTTGGGTGTTTTGGGATAATGACTAGCAAAAAGGCCAACTCTCTTGAGTCAGCCTTTTTTGTTAATCATTACTTGTTGATGATCTAATTATAGCCTGAGTTTGTATCTGCATTCTTTCATTGGACTTCTTTTCGCTAACTACCATTAGTGCATGTATTAATCCAGGAAAATAAAAGAGCAACGACAAAACTAAATTCAAAATTGCCTGGATAGGTTTTCCGCAAAGTAGTACAGCCAATGGTGGACAGATAATTGCTAAGAAATACATTTTAATCGCTCCTTGCATTATTTATTGAAATAATTATACGTTTTATGACGAAAGAGATTCCACAGAATATTGTCGAAAAGATAAGTTTAAAAATGAAATATATGGTATTATATCTAGCAAGAGGGTCGATGTCGCTTCCTTATTGGAAGCGTGGATTGAAATAAATTCCACATCGATGTTGAATTTGTCACCGACGAGTCGCTTCCCGTAAGGAAGCGTGGATAGTCTCTAACACCTTCGGGTGTTTTTCTTTTTGAATTTTTTAAGTATAAGGAGTGAAAGAGACATGAATTTAGTACCCGTTGAGCAAAAGTTAGTTGATTTTAATGGCACGGAGATTATGGCCGCCAAGTGCAACGACGGCGAAATTTACGCCGGTGTTAAATGGTTTTGTAAAGGTTTAGGCATGGACGAACGTAAACAACGGTATGAGGTTGAGCGAATGAACGCAGATATAGTCCTGCAAAAAGGTATCCGAAAAATCGGACTCCCTACCGAAGGCGGAAATCAAGAAGTAACTTGCTTAAAAATCGACTTTCTCCCCCTCTGGTTAGCCAAAATTAACGCAAATATCATTGATAATCCAGAAATCCAAGAACGCTTAGTCGAATATCAACTCAAAGCTAAAGATGTCTTAGCGGAAGCTTTTATAACTAAGCAATCTAAAGCGGTCGACATGACCGAATATCAAAAAAGCGTAATCAAAGCAAAGGAGGCGAATGCCCGAGCACGCGAGGCGGGAATACTCCTGAAAATCGCCGGTGGATACAATGGGACATATCGACAAGTTCTCGAAAGTCATGCTACAAGAATTATCACCGGGGAATTCCTACTTCCTCTTCCTGAGGCAGGACCTAAGACATATTCCGCAACAGAAATAGGCAAAGAGTTAGGCATATCTTCAAATATGGTAGGAATACTTGCGAACAGGCACAATCTTAAGACTGAAGAGTATGGAAAGCTCTTCCACGATAAATCAAGACATAGCAATAAGGAAGTCGAAACCTTTAGATACTTTGAAAGTGTAATACCAGTCATGAGAACTCTTATTCCGATAAACAGATGATGTCGCCTCCCAAAGAGGAGCGTGTATAGTCCCTAACACCCTTCGGGTGTTTTTCTTTTGCCCAAAAGATCGTTTAATGATTAACCCTAATTAATTGATAAAAAGAAGGGAAAAGGAACTTATCGCCGAAAGAGTACAAGGAGAGGTGAGGGAAAAGTGGATAATTTTCTCGGAACCCTAGTATTCCTACTTCCAGGTGTTTTAGCCTACTTCTGGCTACAGGCTTTTGGAATTAATCCAGTCGTAAAACATACACCCGGTGAATTTACAGCGGTAGCAGCTTTATTATGGCTCCCAGTATCCTTTGGGACATTGCTCTTATATAATTGGGCAGTTGTTAATGTCCATTATTTTAGTGGAGTAAAACCAATTTGGATCATCAAGGATTTGCTAAATGCATCTGGGAGCTTGGTATTCCTGACTGCCTTTTTTATGTTAAGTCTTGTTGTTAGCTTTTTTATTAGCGCGATCTGGGCTAAATGGGGATATAGAATACTCTTGGTATTAATTAATACCATCAGAAAGTGGAGGGGTGTAGCTGCTTTTTCGAAAGGAACCTCAGTTTGGGAGACCGTATTTTTAAATAATGACGATCAATACATTGAATTTGGCAGATTGGATATCCCAGAAAAAGCAATAGTAGGTAGAATAACAAAAGCGTCCCGGCCTTTTGAGCCAGAACGCAATCTATTTCTAGATAAGACGGCAAATGTAAGAAAGATAATTGATGAATATGAAATTCCTATAACTAATATATTCATTGATACAAAGACAGGTTTATACATTAAAATTTTAGATAAGAATTCAGTTGATGGGGCAATGCCCTTTGTAGAGATTACTGGTCTTTCTTCTTCGGAGGCGGCGGTGGGGGTTGAGTAGCAACCTTTAGCGGTTTATCACATGAATCTCTTGTTGCTTTAGTTATTGGTTTATTCTTATCTGTCATATTAATCCCTCCTCTCTGCAAATTAGCTGTGACAAATACTAATTTTGACAAAAGGAGGGATTATCCTTTTCTTAAGAAGAATTTTCTTTAAAGTGAAATATTATTAAGCCGTCCAATCGACGGTTATTTTTATGCTCCAAAAAGGAGGATTCGCTATGAGCATGATGATAATTCCAACCACATCAGATCCGGATCAATCGTTTGTAACAACCATACCTGTTGATGGCAAGAACCTAAAGCTAAGACTCCGAATCCGATATAATAATGTGGCTGGTTATTGGGTCATGTCAATTTCAGATCCGAATACCAACGCGCTAATTCTTGATAACATTCCTCTGTTGGCCGGTGGGTACCCGGCAGCTGATCTCCTGGAGCAATACTCTTACCTAGGGCTTGGCAGTGCATGTATTGTTAATGTAGGTAATAGCTCTATGGATAGTCCTGATGCGACGACCTTGGGCAGTGATTTCCTGCTTGCGTGGGGATCGGCGGATTAAATATGCCGTAAAAGGGTGATGATGCAGTTGTCTAACGCTGATTTTATAGCAAACCTAGTCCCTGGTGCTCAACAAGGGTATTCCTTGTATGGTGTTTTACCCTCTATAACGATTGCTCAGGCTATTATTGAGAGCAATTGGGGAACATCATATTCAGCAAACTATGACAAAAACCTTTTTGGAATTAAAATGGCTGGCGCAAAGTCTCCGGGAATGAATATTGTACAAGGATCTTACGCCACGGATGATGGTGGATATTATCGAAGATATCAGTCGTGGGGAGATTCAATGATCGACCACGGCTTTTTCCTTGCAAATAATTCTCGGTATGCGAATGTAATTGGAAATACCGACTACAGATCAGTAGCTAATAACCTGCAATCTGATGGGTATGCCGGGGATTCGGCAACCTATGCTAGCTCGCTAATTAGTACAATTAAAGCCAATAATCTGACTCAATATGATATTGGAAGTTATACTGGCAGATCAATAGATTCCACAAATCCAGGTTCTGATGTTCCGACGACTCAATACAGTATAGTCTCAGATAGTACGTGGACCTCTCCTGACATACTTTATGGGCGCCGGTGCAGGGTTATTGTTAGTAGCTCTGATGGGCAAACAGCCCTTGACGTATCTGATCTTCGAGTTGTATTTAGCTGCGTTAAAACAGCGGCACAATTACAGCCTCAATTCTCAACGATTGTAATCTATAATTTGAGCCCTGAATCCGAAAATACAATTATTCAGGAGGGGAACCGCGTTACTTTAGAAGCTGGCTACGAAGGAAGTCAATATGGACTTATCTTTGACGGTGACGTAGTACAGGCCATAAGGAACAAAGAAGATGGAACGACATATACTCTAACTCTGGTTGCAGCTGACTCAGACCGATGGATGAGTTACAGTCAATCTAATTTCTCTCTGGTCAGAGGGCAAAACAATCGAAGCGTAATCGAAGGATTAGCCAGTAAAGCGACAATACCCACGCAACTTGGCAGTATATCAGACTCTTTGTCGACCTCTCAGTTAACGAGAGGCAAAGTTATCTTTGGGCTTACCCGCGATTACATTCGGCAGATCGCCAAGTCTGAAAATGCAGCGGCATATATTGAGGGTGGAAAAATCAATTTTGTAAAGGCCAGTGACATTCCGGATGGAGAGATTTTGGATCTATCTCCAGATTCAGGATTAATCGGCGTTCCCGAGCAACAAGATTATGGAGTAACAATCAGTTGTCTTATGAACCCGCAAATTAAATTGAACTCTTTAGTTCATGTGGATAATACTTTGGTCCATGCTCAGCAATTTGACCAAGGGCAACAAATATATACTCTAGATCAAGATGGTATTTATAGGGTTATCCAAATAACTTATATGGGTGATACAAGAGGGAATGATTGGTATACAGAACTTGAGACCGTGACGCAAGCTGGAGCTATTCCTGCAATGATTACTAATTCTACGCAATCAGCGCAGTAGGGGGATGATAAAACTTGCTTACGTACGCAGAGAGATCGAATAGTCAATTCGAAATGTATAATCGCATGGGCGATAAATGGGGAGTAGATCTTAGGTCAGCTATGCCAGGTATTGTGCAAAGCTTTGATCCCGTTGAGCAGACAGTAACGGTTCAACCAGCAATACAAGAGCGAATAATTGACGATTCTGGTAATGTGAATATGGTCAACTTGCCTTTGCTCTTAGATGTACCAGTCTGCTTTATCGGCGGCGGTGGATATACAATGACTTTCCCGATCCAAAAGGGTGATGAATGTTTGGTGATTTTTGGCGACCAATGTATTGATTCATGGTGGTCTAATGGCGGCGTGCAGGCCCCCATTGAACAACGCAGGCATGATTTATCTGATGCATTTGCGGTTGTCGGCTTAAGAAGTCAACCAAGAAGACTTTCGAATTACAGCACAATTTCAACGCAAATTCGATCAGACGACGGAAATCAATACATTGACTTATCGCCAAACGGTATAGCGATTAAAGGAAATGTATCAATTGAAGGAACTTTAACAGCAAGCGGAATAAATATGACCACTCACACTCACACTGCTCCTGCTGATGGCGGGACGACCAGCGGCCCGAGTTAGGAGGATCTATGAAATATCGATCTTTAGATTCGAACGGAGACTACACAATGGGCAATATGCAAGCCTTTCTTAGCGATATCGATGCCGTAGTGCAAGCGATAAAAACAAACCTCTTACTCCTCAAAGGAGAGTGGTGGGAGGATACAAGTGAAGGATTACCGTTATTCCAGAATATTTTAGGTCAACCAGGAACATCTGAGAAAATATCCGCTGCAGACTTACTGATTAAAGAACGTATCTTAGCAACACAAGGAGTTTTGGACATTATCAATTTCCAAAGTTCTTATGAGAATAGGAAATATACAGTGGTAAGTTGCTCAGTTAATACAATTTATGGAACTGTTACAGTATCGGGGGTGAGTTTATAAATGGCATACGTAGCCCCATATATTGATGCTGCAGGATTGCATCTGCCATCTTATCAAGACATACTTAATGACCTAATTCAGCAAGCTAAAAATATCTTTGGACAGGGTATTTATTTAGGAATAGATTCGCAAGACTATCAATTTATTTCGACGTTTGCCTATAAGATGAATGATACCATGCAAGCAATTCAACTTGCCTACAACAGTAGAGGACCAGGAACAGCAATTGGTCCGTCCCTTGATGGATTAATTAAACTTAACGGCATTAAACGTAGCGTTCCTACCTATTCAACTTGTCCAGTTACGTTAACAGGAATATCTAACACTGTCATATACAACGGTGTAATCCAAGACCAAAGTGGTTATAAATGGAGTTTACCTGCCACAGTTATAATTGGAACAAACGGAACGGTTGATTCTACAGTAACCTGTCAAACTGTTGGGCCAATAGTAGCTAGTGCGGGAGAAATTAACATTATCGCAACGCCTACTTATGGCTGGACTACAGTTGTAAACAATGCCGCTGCTACCCTTGGAACAGCTATAGAAACCGACTCCCAGCTCAAGGCTCGTCAAGCTATCAGTACAGCACAACCCAGCCTGACAGTACTCGAAGGAACTAAAGGGGCAATCGCGGCGCTGCCGGGTGTAACAAGGTTTAAGGTTTACGAAAACGATACCTCAGCACCAGATTCAAACGGCCTGCCGGCACACAGCATAACGGTTTTGGTTGAAGGTGGGAGCGATGCCGACATAGCAAAAACTATCTATAACAAAAAAGGCCCGGGTTGCCTGGCTAATGGAACTACTGTAGTAAATATCACAGACCAATATGGGCAAGTCATGCCAATTGGTTTTTATCGACCAACGTATGTAGATGTAGACGTAGTTATAAACGTTAAACAATTAACTGGATATACGTCGGCAATGACGACAGCGATTCAAGCGGCAATAGCTGCTTTTTTAAATGGGATGGCAATGGGAGCTACTGATATCCCGGTTAATAACTTTTTCGGGTCTGCCTTATCAGCTCAAGATATTTTAAACCCAACCTACTCAGTGACTTCCATAACCGCATGTAGGCATGGGGAGACTCCAGGGACCGCAGATATTACCACAGCCTTTAATGAGGCGGTACGCGGTAATGTGGACTATATTACAATCAATGTTTCGTAGGAGGATGTACTATGATCCCTAAATTTCCTAGTTCAATTGTTCCTTGGACAGACAAGCAAGATAATATCAATGATGTGCTGGCTGCTGATATCAACCAGGCATATGCGGAGATAGTTGCTATCGAAACTGCGGTTAGTAATGGTTTTGGTAAGGGTGGAGTAATTACCATAGCACCTTCCGATTCTCAGCAGAAGTTAAATGCCCGATATGTATTAGATGGGACAAACGATGCGGCTACGATTAATGAAATTATAGGGTCTTTAGCAAGTGGCGATGAAGTCAAGATATTGGACGGTACGGTTAACCTTGAAATGCCTATTCGTCCATCAATACCTATAACTTTGGCAGGATCAGGAGATTTGGCGACTATTTTCAAGATTAATCCCAGTACAGATATAAATGCTTTTGAAAATCTAACTAAAGTCACAGGTCTTACCTTAAAAGAATTTGCGGTTGACGTGAATAAGCAAAATAATTCGTTTGTTAATGGAGGAACGGCTCTTCACTTATGGTTAGATCAAGGCACCATAATGAAAGTTCGAACAAGAAATGTAGCAAAAAATAGTTTAGCATTAAATTTTGATAATTTTGTTACAGAGGACACCGGATTCTTGAATAAAGTATTATTTTGTAATTTTGAAGATAGCGATCAAGAAGGAATTTGTTGGGGATGGAGAATGACAAATTCTTGGTTTTGCTTTAATAATGTAGGGTCAGTTGAAGCTAATCTTAAGGTACAGGGATCTGTCGCTCGTTTTATCGGAAATCATTTTGATGGCGGGTCCCCTCAGTATAATGTACTCATGGCTGATAGCGCTCAAAATATTTTGCTTAGTGATAACATTTATGAAATGGGGCAGCAAGGCTGCATTTATATTAGTTCTGGAGCGCTTCATTTAACTATTAAAGGTAGTATGTTTAGTAACCCGGGCTGGAGTGAAGCTGGGCATGATTTTATCCATGTCGAAGGCCTAGTGAACGGAACAGATCTTAGCAAAGGTATTATCATATCAAACAATCAGTTTAAAGCAGAAAATGTAAACGTAAGGCACTGTGTATATTTGAAACAAGTAAATGAAGTAACTATCATGGGTAATCATTTTGAAGGCTACAACGCCGATAACCCTATTGGAATAGATGTGTCCACTGTTACTAACTATGAAGTAATGGGTAATTGCGGAAACAATGAAATAAAAGAATATGCAGCACAAGTGAATTTGCTTAAATATAGTAGTCAGCTAGACAATACGGTATGGCTAGCCTCAGGAGCCACAATTACCCCAAACGTTGATACGGCGCCTGATGGCCAACAAACTGCAGACGAAGTCACCGTTACATCAAGTAGTCATATGCTTAAGCAGAGCGTCGCTGTTTCACCCAATACTCAATACTGTTTTAGCTTTTACGCTAAAAACAAAACGGGCGGTACTGCGGCGAGCTATAGCGTTTATGACAATACAAACAGTGTGGATATTATTCCTTCAACATCCTACCTAAGTCAACTTAACACCTCTGATTTTACTAGGGTTTCTGTTCCTTTTACCACTCCGGCCGGATGCACAAGTGTCGGAGTATATTTATTAAGGGATTCGGGGTCCGGTGTTGATGTGGTATTAGCAGATATCCAGTTAAATACCGGTTCAACGGCCGCCACCTATGAGCCAACTTATGGATAATCGGGTGATGAAATGAAGTATGGGCAAGCGAAATATGGAGCTTTCAAATATGGCACAGAGGTTGAGTTCGCACAGGATAAGTTCCCGGATATTCAAAGATACCTCAATCTTATTACTTCAGAGCACCAGAATAAGCCTAAGCTTGCGGCTTGGCTGGCAGCTCCTCTGAGTATCCTTGATGACGGAACGAGTTTAGCAAATAATCTCAGTACGTACTTTGATATTGACACGGCGGTCGGTGTTCAACTCGATATGTTAGGCGACATCGTGGGCATCAAAAGGACTGTAAACTTTCAGCCTACTGATGGGTCTAGTCCGGTTCTTGACGATACGACCTATAGATTAGTTTTACATGCCAAAATCCTACGGAATATGTGGGACGGAACTCTTCCTAGCCTATATACAATGTGGGATATTCTTTTTACCGATGCCTATTTAATTGTGAGAGACAATCAGAACATGACGATGGATGCTTTCATCATAGGCTTGTCCTCTCAGCTTCAGAAAGATCTTACAACAAACGGTTATCTGATCCCCAAACCCCAAGGAGTTCAAATTTATTGTTCATATTCTGATACTGCTCTGTTCGCCTTTGGAGTTGAAAGCACAGATCTAAAAGGATTTGATGAAGGCACATGGAGTTCAATTTTCTAAAGGAAAGGAGTTGTCTTGATTGGCTGGAAGTACGAATTTCCTTGTTTTTAATCCGACTGATACATCCAATACAGACACTGATATTGAATATTTGGCCGAGACTCAGAGAACTAGCGGTCTTCAAAATGGTATCGCAAAAACTAGAATGCATAACAAGTTTTACCGTCAGACATCAGTTATGGTCGCGGCGTTAGCTCAGTTTATGGCGAATCAAGGTCAGACGGTAAGCGATGATAACGTTAACGCTTTAGTTACAGCTATAACTAATACGTTTGATGTAAGTGGATCAAACCTTCTTAAGGCAAGTGTAAGCGAGGTATCTATAACTGGTACTTCTCAGCAAACTATTGCCACATATACCCCTCCTGCGCGCGGCAATTATCAAATAGATTGTTATTTTAGAGTTGTTACAGCTCCTACAATGGTTACAATTACCGTAACATACACGGACGCTACTGGAGCACAGACGAATACAATGATAAGCCAGATGGTTCCAGTCGGAAGCTATAATTTGGTGCCTTTAATTATCAATGCTAATGCAGCTGCGATAAGTGTGAATGTGACTGCAGGAATAGCAAATCAAGTTTATATATCCTCGTCGATTCTGGGGGTGTAAGGGATGTCTCAATTAATTTTACCGGGTGATGCAGGTCCTGGTGATGTTCTCGCGGGTAAAAAGTTTTGCGCGGGGACCGTCTATAATGGACAAGGTACCATGCCAAACAATGGGGCGGTAAGTGGCGCAGTAGCATCAAACGGCGGCACAAAGACCATTCCATCCGGATACACAACGGGTGGAACAGTAACGGCAACAACAGACAGTAATCTAGTAGCTAACAATATTAGAAGCGGAATCAGCATATTTGGGGTAGCAGGGAGTTATTCCGCAGGTACTATTAACCCCACAGGTAATGCAACGCCCACTCAGGTTCTGAGTGGAACTACATTTAGTAGTGCAACTTATCCAAATGGATCTACGGGCACAATGGCCAACAACGGAGCTGTTACGCTTACCCCGGGGCCTTCAAACGTGGCCATACCAGCGGGATATCATAATGGGTCTGGAATTGTTTCGGCCGTTTCAGTACCGGCAGGAAATGTGTTAAGTGGGACAACTATAGCAGGTACGTCCGGGGCTATGGCCAACAACGGAGCTGTCGTAATGACTCCGGGAACAGCTAATCAAGCAATTGCTACAGGGTACCACAATGGAAGCGGCTATGTAAAAGGTGACGCTAATCTTGTCACTGGCAACATCAAGGCCGGGGCCAGCATATTTGGTGTGGCCGGCAAAAGTAGTGTGGTGGATACCTCAGATGCCAATGCTGTTGCAAGCCAAATTCTCAGCGGATTATATGCATATGTAAACGGGGTTAAATTAACTGGGACCATACCGTCTAAAACAGCACAAACTTATACACCCGGAACATCTGCCCAGACAATTTCAGCAGGACAGTATCTTTCGGGAGCACAAACAATATCGGGCGATGCCAATTTAATAGCGGCTAATATTTTGTCAGGCAAATCTATATTTGGAGTGTCAGGGTCGTATCCTGATTATCAGTTGATGACAGCAAGTGATGCAACTTTAGCATCAAGTACGACGACCGTGAGTACGTCTAGTACGTCAATGGCACAGGTAAAACAATTCCGGGTAACTGGCCCTCGCGGTATTATTAGAGTTAAGTTTGATTTCGGATCAGGGAATGCAGGGACTACTACTTCTGCTCAGGTATATAAAAACGGCGTCGCTGTAGGAACGTTGCGTACAACGAGTTCAACTACTTTTGTAACATATACTGAAGATATATCATTTAGTTCTGGTGATTATATTCAGATATATGCTAGTACTACGAGTACAATGTATGGGCCACAAATTAAAAATTATTACCTATGCGGAACATTGCCAACAGTAATGACAATTACTTAATTGGAGGTTTATTGATGCTTACAACAATTCAATATACAGATGATGCTAATAAACAGGCTATCATTACTGAAAATACAGATAAAATTTTAATTGAAATTAGAAATCTCATTGATGGTAACTATTTAGTATTTTCTGACCAAAAAATAAATGGCGATGTATTATCAGATGTTCAGACGTCTAAGTTAGCTCAAATTAATGATCTTTATAATCAAAAGCTTGCAGTAGGTTTTACTTCTTCGGCAAGCGGGACAGCCCTGACTTATGGCTATGCTGCAACCGATCAAATGAAATTTATGCAAGTAGCACTTGAGGTCCTTTTGAGTCCTACGACGGCTTTCCCGGTTACGGTGCATCCAAAAAACGGCTCGAGCGTTACCTTGGATCAAACGCAGTATAATCAGTTGGTAGCTGATATAGCCGCATTTGCAAAACCCCTAGATGCTCAGCAGCATAGTTATATTACTCAGGTTAACGCCTGCACAACGGTTGACCAAGTTAACGCAATAACAGTTCAGTTTTAATCTAAGCGCCGAGAGGGCGTTATTTTATTGCCAAAAAAGAGCAAAGGCACATTAACTGGTGTCTTTGCTCATAGAGGAGGTTAAGTATATAAATAGGAGATAAAGTCATCAGGGCTTTACCATCTTGACGCGATTAACATTTTTTGAAATTATTGATTAGACTTAATTCCATTATCAGTAAAAAGAAAGGAGATAGAGTAAAGACCTGCAAGCCCAACTATTGCATAAATTATCCGGCTTAATGAAGATGAGGACCTCAACGCGTTTCCGCCAAAAATAGCAGCCACAAGGTCCCATTGAAACACACCGACTAATAACCAATTAATAGCACCGATAATTACAAGTATTAAAGCGGTTTTTGCCAACCAATTCATTTTAGAAAGTCCTCCTTATCCGTAGTTTGTTTCTATTATTGCAAAATTTATTGATTTTATACTCGGGGTCATCGTTATCTTTAACTGTCATTTGACGGCTATTTTTATGCCCCAAAAGGAGGTCTGCCCATGAAACCCGGAAATTTCATACTCGTCCAAGGCTCAGGCCCCATATCGGACGGAATAGCATTCTTCGAGCGCAGCGGATTTACCCACGCTGCGCTTGTCTCTGGAGAAAACATAATACTTGAGGCGACTCCCAACGGAATACAGGAGAATCCTATTGAATATGAACGATATGCAGTATTCGAATTCATTGATGTCACTGACGAACAGCTCAAAGGAATGGTCGATTTTGGCCGGAGTCGCTTAGGCGAAGGATATAGCTTCCGCCAGGACGCAGGTTTTGTGATTAACGGTATTTTAGAGGAAATGGGCTTAGAGCGTATACCAGGACTCTTGGCAGAGAAAAAGAAAATTGTTTGCTCTGCGTTCGTTGACCTTTGCGCCCGGAGCCAAGGAATCATTGCTCGGCCAGACCGGAAGCCGGGGGACGTTACACCGGCAGGCCTGAGTTATTCGCCGAGAATTAGGATTATCGAGAATCATAATTTGTGGGAGTTGTAAACTAAGGAACCACGAGAAGCCTGACTACATATCTTATACAGAAAGATAGGACGAGCTAATTAAGGTAGGCTACCGAGGAGGGGACATTCTTGGATCAAACAACAGCAATTTCGCTGATAGTGGCAGTAGGCTCTGTGAGCGCGATCATCTTTAGTTATATAGGATACTCAAGGGGGATTAAGAAGGACTCCTATTCAGCCGGAACAGTAAGAGGCACCCTAGAATCAGACATAGCCTATATCAAGCATCGAACCGATGATGTTTTATTGGAACAAAAAGATACCAATAAGAGCTTAAATGCTTTGTCCGAACGGGTAACGAGGGTAGAAGAAAGCACCAAATCTGCCCATCTTCGAATTAATGCTGTTGAGGAGAAGGTGGACAAATTTTGAGTGAGGTCCACATTATGCTACTATAATAGGCAATAGGAGATGATGAATTGTAATGAGGAAACTCAATGATTTTCTTGCCGAGAAGGCAACGCTTGTATTCGGGACGATGTGGATGTTTTACGCCTTCTTTATCTACGGCCTATTACCTCTGATTCCCATATTAGCTCGCTATCAAAGTCAAATTTTTTATTGGTCAGGTTGGGTACAACTCTGGGCGCTGCCTCTGCTTATGGTTGGCCAAAATGTTCTTGGCCGCGCAGGAGAAAAGAGAGATCAAGAGACGCATGATGCAGTTATGCAAGAATTAGCATTTGTAAAAGAAGAGTTGGCCCTCGCCAGAAATGAGCGCGAGGAACTTAAGATGCTTTTGGCACATTTACATGTAAAGATACCTGACGTAATACGGCAATGTGATCTATAAAGAGTCACCTAAACGGGCGGCTCTTTTATTTTTGGATTTTTAATAAGAAAGGAGATTCGAAATGAACGGTATTGATTGCGCGACTAGACTGACTACAACTAGCGTCCAGGCCTTAAGGCAAGCAGGAATATTAGCGGTAGGTCGTTATCTTGGCTATCAGCGCGGTTGGGCGAAATCACTTACTCCGGACGAAGCCAAGGCGATCCATGCTGCCGGGCTATCTATTTTTTTGATTTGGGAGTCAGCTCCAACGAACAAGAGTTATTTTACTTATGCTAAAGGTATTTCCGACGCCGCGGCCGCGATATCTGAAGCCGAATACCTTGGGGCTCCTGATGGTGTGGCAATCTACTTCACGGTTGATTATGACGCTCCGGCTGCCGACATGTTGGCTATCAAGGATTATTTCCAGGGTGTAAAGGATGGCCTGGGCGGTAAATATCTCATGGGGGTTTATGGACCTTACTTAGTCATGAAGTCTGTTGTGGCGGATCGATACTTCCAGACTTATGCATGGTCAGGAGGACAGACGGAGCCAAATCATATTTATCAGTATCAAAATGATACCAGCTTAGCCGGGATCGCGGTGGATCGGGATTATGTCAATGATGACGCTGGGCTATGGGGACCTAATGAACTGTATCAAATAGATGATGTAAAGGAGAGCGAATTTGAGATGGATTTCGCAGTCGTTTATTTCACGGCTAATGATTATTCAATCGCAAAAGCTATTGCAGACCTACATGGTGGCTGTGCAATGTTCTGCCGAAATGGGAGTGCAGCAGTTCATCCGGACGCGAAGAAGGCAGGTAAAATCTATACGGTGGGTGGTCCCGCATTGGGCTGGCCTAATGAGGTTTACTTGTCGGGGGATAAAGCTTTGGATACTGTTAACGCTGTTGCCCAGGCTTATGTAGCAGGGAAATTAGCTTAATAATTTTTAATAAGTAATTCTTCCTCGCCCCGGCAGACGAGGATTCACCAGGGCAACTTGTAAGTAATTCTTACAGGTTGCTTTTCTATGCCGAAATTTAAGGAGGTACATTTATATGGATGTTCAATCAATTATTTCCGGTTCACTCACTGACATTGCAATGGCACTTGTAAGCGCTCTTATTGCGCTGGCCGGAGTCTATCTTAAGAAACACTTTACAGCGAAACAGCTTGCTACTGCTGCCGGTATCGCTCAGTATGCCGTAAACTTCGCGGTGCAAGCTGCCAAAAAGCATGGCATTACTGCCGATTTGGGTAAATACAATGCTGCGCTTGGTAAGGCAAAAGAACTGGCTGCTAAAGCTGGAATTAAAATGACGGACTCTGAGTGGGAGGGTCTAATCGAGAGTGAGTACAAAAAAGCCAAGGATGAATTAGCGCAATTAGTTGGAACCGCCACGCCGTATACGCAAGATGAAATCACGGCCATGATCCAGGGAGAAGTGCAAAAGTTTAAGGAAGAAGTCCAGAAAACAGCTCCAAGCGTACCGGTTGATTTGATTACCGATACGGTTAAAGAGCAACTTGGCAAGATGGCTTTGACGGTGAATGTTGCGCCGGTTGCAGCTGCATCACAGCCCGAGGTAATCCCTGCGCCAGCCCCTGCCGAAAACGTTATTCCTGCACAATAAATAAACAGCGTTGCCGGACGCTAAAATGAAAGCCCACCTCCAATCAAGGGAGTGGGCTTTTTTGCGTTACTGTGACAAGTTTCACCTTATTTCGCGAGAGAGTTGTGATAAAATTAAATCACCAAGAACAGAAAGACAATTAAGAAATATTTATGGATTTTTATGAAGTAGGAGGAAGGAGGAATTGGGGATAAAAGGCTATAATGGCAAAACAATAATTAAAAAAATCAACAACGTGTGGTGAACCCTCAATATTGTTAAAGTGATTTATTTAAAATTAGAAATCGACAGCCATGAAGAAATGTTTGCAATTATCATTCAAGATAAAAAAGGAATACTTTATTTTATATGGAGGCTTAATGTGTTTAAAAAGAAACTAATATGTTTATTTATTTTAATTGTAATGCTACTTAGCTTGCCAACTGTATCATTTGCTGAGGGAAATGTAACATGGAACCCAGATGACAAAGGCAGTAGCATTGTCTTGTCTGATGGTAGCTTATTAGATGTTTCAAAGAGCGCAAACAGTTGGTGCGGTATTCGTGCAACAGTGGGAAGGGAATCTGGAAAGTATTATTGGGAAGTTACAGTTAATAATGTTGGCACAACTGCAGGTGGAGATTTTTTTGATATCGGTATTGCTAACAAAAATTTTAACATAAATGGACAAAGTGCAGGTAGTATTAATGTGGCTGCATATGGTAATGCAGGAATGAAAAGAGGATTCGGTGCTGATGGACCTACAGGTGTTTATTCTACCTTTACGACAGGTGATGTTATTGGTGTTTTGTTAGACTTAGACGCGCACACCATTGCATTTCAGAAAAATGGCACATTGCAGTTTTCGGGAAGCATATCAGGGACAACGTGGTACCCAATGATTAGTTTTTACTGTATAAACGCAACAGCAACAACTAATTTTGGCGCGACTTCATTCAAGTATACTATACCTTCAGGATATCAACCATACGATTCATCTCTTTTACAGAGTAGCCCAACGAACTTGTCGGCTACTGTGGGTAATGGACAAATAAGTCTAGCGTGGGATGGGGTCACTGGCGCTACAAGCTATAATATGAAGAGATCGACAACGGCCGGCGGACCTTATACTTCTATAGCCCAAAACGTTTCGGGGACAAGTTATAGTGATACTTCGGTAACTGCCGGAACAGCTTATTATTATGTCGTGACGGCGATTACCAGCGGAGGCGAGAGCGCTAATTCAAACGAAGCTTCGGCTACCGTTCCGGCTCCAGCCGATGACCGCCTTTATGTACTTCTGGACATAAATGAGCAAGCACAACTCAGCGTCAGCGATAATCTTAGTGATAATGCGACCCTGACTTGGATGTCTTCCGATCCGACAGTAGCAACGGTTGATGCTAACGGAGAAGTGACAGCGATAAAAGAGGGTGAATGCAAAATTACGGCTACTAATAGCGATGGGACATTTACGGACTATATCCCGGTTAAGGTGATGAAAGGTGCCGAAAATTTTAGGCTTGCCCTGAATCTTAAAGCAGGGGAGTCTAAGCGCTTGTGGATATCCGATAACAGCTCAACTGTTTCATGGACGACGATGGACCCTAGTGTCGCTACTATAGACAACACCGGAAAAGTCACCGCAGTGGCGAATGGTTTGTGCATCGTTCAGGGAGAGTTAAACGGCAAGACTTATTATATTTATGTAAGAGTTAATTAACTAAAAAATTATACGAATCCCTCTCTCGCTTAGGCAGGGGAGGGATTTTATGCATGGTACAAATTCAAAGTGATTTAAGAAATAGAAGAAATTTTAGTATTATGCAGGGTTTTGTATTGTTCTTATAGAAGTAAATTGGTTAATTTTTAAAAAGTTCATATAGTTTGGAGGGTCTTTTAGGTGGAGTATGAATTGTATAAAGATTATGTTTCACAAACAGTGACTAATTCCTATCCAAAATATATCAGAGAGATAATTGTTAAAATCCTGAAAGATAAAGGAATAATTGTTGATGAGTTAGAACAAAAGGATGAAGATCTAACAATAGAAGCAAGTCTTTCTAAAAGCTTGGAGGAGCACCAGGAGGCAATAAAATTCATAGAAGAATGGGAATTTATTCGACCTTATAAACACGCTGTTCTATTTATTTATTCGGGGTTTAACCAGGGAGCCTTAGAAAGACTAAAAACAGTCGGGGAAATAATTCCCTTCGTAGCGGACCCTGAGGTTTTCGATGTTCTTTTGGCTATCGATCCAGACAGTGTAGCAGCTCCAAGATTTCAAACCCCCACATTTTTTGAAGATGACTCGAAGCTTTATTTTAAGTTTAACTTGAAATATAAGGGATATCTACCTGGCACTAATACGCAGACTAAACTAAAATATCCTATCCTGATAGTAATACATAAAGATATGCCCGTTCTAGAGGTTCGGTTTGATAGAATCAACACATATTACAAAGACGGAGAAACGTTTTATAGGGATAAGATCAAATTGGCTACAACTTGGGCTGAAGTTAATCTAGCATTAAACCTTGAAAATTTTAATTTACAGCCAATATTAGATTATGTAGATAGATCCGAATTACCTGATTTAACAGTAAGTGCAAAAAGAATGGATTTAAAAAAAGGTGGAAAGGTAACACTGGAAAGTAATAAAGATTATGTTTTGCCATTACTTGGAGAGCTGAAAGAACTCATGAAAGAGCATGAAGACGAATTCATAAAAAGCCCAGTAATCAACCAGCTACTAATTGATTTTATTACAAATACAGAAGAAACTTCCGATTTGCCTTGGATGTCATTATGTTGGAAAAACAAAGTCAAAACCAAGGATGTTATAGTGAAATTCCAACATAATTATTATAAAGAAGAGTACACCTTGCTTCAATATACAGGAGTTCTTAAGGAATTGGAGAGGATGGATAATGTTACAAAACACCTTATTGAACTTAAAGATAAACTTGATAAACAGCCAGATGCTATCTGAGAATAATTTGGCCAAGTTTATAGAGCTTATTCAAAGCTATAACAAGGGGGAATGGGTGTATCCAGGGGTACTTATAAGAAAATTAGGAATATCTCAATCTCAAGCATACAAAGTTCTTGATGCACTAAAAAGGTTGGGACTCCTGGAAGTAAATTATGAGTTATATTGCCATGAATGTGGTCAGTTCAAAGGGCCAATATTTGAAACTTTTGGGGGAATCCCTGATGAATTAGACTGTGAATATTGCGGGGAAAGATTAGATCCTTTGGATAATTCCATCGTAATTTATAAAATGATATCTGATTAATAGGTGAATATAATGGCTGGAGAAATGACTACAAAGCAGTATTTGATTAAATTTCTCGATAATAAAGAGGAATTTTTTAATGAAATTACTCGTCTCAATCAGGAAGAAAAAGAGCGTTATAACTTACTGCTCGATAATCTAATATTAGTAAATAATAATAAAAAAGTAAAACAAGAGGTTAAAGGTAAATCATTAGAGGATATTGTTTCATTTTTACTTGAGAAATCAAATGTTTTTAAAGTCCAAAGGAATTTGCGTACAAGCACAAATGAAATTGATCAAATTATTGAACTTAACTTTAGGGGCAAAGAGTTCAAAGAACATATCGATATCTTGGGTGATACCTTCTTAGGTGAGTGTAAAAATTATAACAAAAAGATAGGTGTTACTTGGGTTGGAAAATTTTACTCCTTATTGCAACCAACATGCAGGCTTGGAGTGATTTTTTCCTTTTACGGGCTTTCTGGTAAAGGCTGGAATGCCAGTTCTGGGCTTGTTAAAAAACTACATATTTCTAAGGAAGATTTCTCACATAGGATTTACATTATCGACTTTAATATTTTAGATTTTAGGCTAGTCGCCCAAGGGAAATCATTTATCAATATAATACAGGCAAAAATAAGCGGACTAAGAACTGATACTGATTTTTTAAAACATATTTCTGATCATCCCGCGCAGCAAAATAAATCTAACCATGAATCTGATTAAATCACTCTCAATTCCCATTGATTTTATTCTAAAATTCTTACTCTCACCATGAGGTGATTAATTTTTGACTTCCATTGACGTCCTCGCCTGGCCCTAGCCATAGGCCAAACAGGTAACACATTCACCAGCTTGGACATAATATGTATGTTGCTAGTGAGCCATGGGTATTTTCTGAATCCCTCGTCAATGCGATTGGGGATTTTTTACTTGCCAAAGATCAGAGGACTAGCTAAATAGCTCAGGTTCTGGTATTGTGATTAAAAGTAAAATAAAAAGGAGGAAATAGCATGGACTTAAGTAATGAGGAAAAAGACTTGATAAAGTATTGTATCGAGATTGGTTTCAGTAGAGCCCTACTTACGGGAGAACAAAAATAAATTGCCAACAACCTAATTTCAAAAATAAAAAAAATTAATTTAGATGATTTCGAACTTGTGCAACCGCCAAGCAAGTAAGTAAAAAAGTCAAAGTCCTCTCCACTTAAGAGAGGGCTTTTTGCGTTGCCGAATCCTTACATCTTCCATAGAAACCACCGGCATGTGCTCAGTTCATATTTAAGCTGAAACTGCCGCATCTGCCCGTGGATCTCGCTCTGACAATCATAAATCTTCGTTTGTTTTATGACGGGTCCTTCCTCTGATATCTTGGTAATCATCTCAACCTTAACAATATTCCCATCATGGCGAAATCGGATGGGCCGCGGGGTGCCCGGGATATCGAACCAAGCTATCATTTCGATGGGAGCCATAAGTATTTTCATTTAAATTTCCCTCCAAAAGCAAAATCTAGAATGTATGTTCTATTTTATCAAAACAAGCATTCTAGATAAAGAAGTAAATATTGGGATTCACCTTTGCGTCGCCGAAAATTGAGAAAGGAGAGCCTAATCGCTCTCCTTTTTTGTTAACTGCAAGTTTAAGGCCCTAAGTAAATCTTCAATCCGCTCAGTTGTATCGTACATTTTTCTATTGGCCTCTCGGACTCCGTTTTTGACGGCTAATTTGATTACAAAATAGATGATAACTAGACCCAGGATCGGTAATATAATCGCGGAAATGAGGGTGTAATCTGGGACGACCATGTCATTCATAGGATCATCCTTTCATTCCTACTGAGGGGGATTGCAGACGCTGCATGGCTCATAGCCTTCGCTTTCTGCATCTGATAAGCTAATTGGAATTCTACTCTTCGATAAATACCGACATCCATCCCGATGATATTTCTTTCCAGTTTTAGTGATGTATACAGTTAACGTCTGGCCAGTTTGTTTGGGCGCCGGAGAAGGCGTTACAACAGCTGGCGTGGCAGGAGTTTGGGCAGGCGCAGCGGAAACGACAGGTGCTGAGGCTGGCGTAGCCGAAACGTTTGAGGTAGGTGCAGCATCTTTTACAGGTGTTGTGGCTTGTTGTTCCGAAGTCTGGCTTTGTTTTGAATCCTCTACTTTCGTGGGGGCGGCTGTTGTTGGTACGGCATTGCTAGAGCATCCACTAACGGCCAATAATAGTGCAATAAATATACCTGCGATTTTCATGTTCCATGAAGCTTTCAAATAATCCCAACTCCTTTTCCTTTAAATATAATTTCTTGTTTAAGGAAGATCATGTAGAAAATTCGTGTCGCATAGGCTATTTCCTTTCGTGCGACATTCTTAATGGTATTGCGACAAAATTAATATGGATAATAGAAAAGGCCCGGGCATATGCCGGAGCCTTTGAAACTTATATCATGATTTTATTTTAGAGGATTCTTTTACCATGGCACTGACAATATCTAAGTAATGACAGTCCTTTTTGCATTTTGGACATATTAGACTTTCGGATTTCTTGGGCTTGCTTCCAAAGCTAAAGGTTGCAGAGGTTGGGGTAGTAGTCAATGCTATTGTAATCCACTGATCTGTCTTGCTAACCTCTCCGCAATGAGGACATTTTAAATAAAGTATCTCTAGATTATCTTCCAACGCTTCACCTTCCTTCGACTCTTACTTAAGTTTATTCTATCAGATTATTCGAATAACGCTAACGAACGATTTAAATACCCTTTCCAACGTTTACTTGATCGTTCGTAAGACAATCATTGAATCGTTCACATTAAAGAACTATAAAAATCCCTAAACCTCAGATAAACAAGGAACATAGACAAGAATAGACGTAACGAATAAGCACCCAAAGGAGGGAATGAGCGTAAGCGAAATGACCGACTGACTATACCCCGAGCGGCGCTAAAATTTTCACAAGCATTAATAGGCCGGAGAGCGTAAGGCCGCTGCCGAAAACGAATTTTGCATCAGGAGGTTGCTGCCCGGATTTAAAATATTGGATCATCTGTGTTGTGGACTTACCAAACCACTTTTCCACAAAGGGCTTTTTAGGAGGATTCTTGATTTGCTCATCTCGTTCGATCAGGTAAAGATCCCTAGCATTAGGTTTTCTATGCATTTTTTTAGCAATAGCAACATTCTCCCTGGCCTTTTCAACTCGGGCATTCCAAATAGCTTTTTGTTTGGCATTGTAGATGATAATTTTTCCTATTCCATTAACAAAACCCATGGATTTAAGCTCTTGATCCGAAAAACTTTCATATTTTAATTCACCGGCTGTTAATTCGGGATTGAGTTCAGCCGCCTGAGTGGGTACTGATCGAATCAATGCAATCCCGACAAAGATAAGAGAAAGGGCCATGCCTAAGGATCGTTTAATAATCTTCTTTCGGAGTACAAGAAACAATGCAATCCCTCCTTAGCGTAAATTAAATACCGTTGTAATCTCCATCACGATATTAGATAAAATACCAACAGTTATTCCCAGTCCTGCCACCGTCAAAACCATGACTATTGTTTTAGCCATGTCTGGACCGTGTTGACCGGTCTTCTCAACAATATTGGCTGCTATTCCACCTATAAGGAAGAGCCCAACAATAGCGAGAAATACCGGGACTATAGCAGTATTCATACGTTTACCTCCTTCAGAATTTCATCGTAAAGATAAATTTCATTTTTCTCCAGGCCATAACCGATACCATAGGGATTATCTTGTTTGATGCTATTCTTTATCTTTACGCCTCGTTTTGCACTATCGGTAATAATAAGGATCCGGGGAAACTTGGAGGGATTTTCTAATTTCTTTAGAAGATCAGAACCTAGCATACCTTCTTTGCTATAGAGTTCAGAATACTGCATAGGCTTTTTGAATCCGTTGTGGCTTATTGAGCGATCAAATTCTATAAAATACCATAAACCTTCCTTGAGCTTACATAAGGCATCGCACTGAAGTATACCGAAATCGACTTCAGTTTCCCAATGCTCAACTTCATAATGCTTTGACAGCCACACATAAATCCAGGTCACGGCTACGATATGCTGTAGGGCAGATAAAGAGGGTTCTTTCTTGAGATAGTAAACATTAGGCATATCAAAGAAGGGGCGCTTTATAAAGTTAATTAATTTGTGATCTGCGAGGTACTTAAGTCTTTGCTGACATTTGCGAAGTCCGGCTTTGCCAGGGAAGAGAAGAATCGCTATTTGTTGAGTAGTCATAGCTTTGCAGGCCGAAACTACTTGAATAACTTGCTTATCCCGGTGGGAGGAGAACTGGCGATTGTTCATCCTGTTTCACTTCTCTTTTTGGGATGTTTTTTTCTTGCAAAATTTTAATAGCCTCCTCAGTATCCAAAAACATGGATTGTAGCATTTCTTCAGTTTTCCATTTCCAAATACAACGGCCGGCAATTGCGGGAAGTTCTGCAGCCCTTGAATTACCTTTGCCTAAAGCAATTTGACTATCCGTGGAATCACCATTGACGTAGTAACATAATCGACCTGCAAGGTTTGACCGGATATCAGTAAATCCTTTAGAAGTATTAGCCGAGGGCTTTTGTGTTGCTATGATCAGGCCAATACCTCCAGCTCTTGCCTTGCGAACCAATTTGTCAATTGCCTCCCAGGAATTATTGCTTTCGATGTCTGCTGCTTCATCAATGATTACAACTTTATATTTCATGTCTTTAACCTGTTGAATTTTTTGAGCTTTAGCATCGCGCAATTTCTCGGCTCTTATCTCCATTTCCTTAACTGTCTTTTTGAGCATAGTTTCAGTTTCATTTTCAGTTATAGCTACCTCAAGATAATCAGAGAGGATTGGGAAGTCTATTGCCTTTTTGTCAATTACAGAAACTTCGCATCCAGCAATTAGAAGAGAAGTAACCATGCCCAAAAGTCCGGATGTTTTTCCGTATCCGGTTACTCCACTAATAAGCATGTGATGGACGGATGCCATATCAGTTACTGCTAACTTACCCGTTGGAGAATAACCGATAGGAAGGGGAGCAAGCATTGTTTTTAAATATGGCCTTGGATCGAAATGGAACGGAATTATCTCTTTAAGTTTTTTTCTGTAAACCGACATGATGATAATTGGACCATTATTTTTAAATTCAACGATGGAGTTAGTAAATGTCTGAAATGATTTTCTGCGCTTTTCAAAATCATCCAAAGTAATATCGGGTGGGAGGTTAAAGATTAAGTGCCATCCATTTTCCGACTCGGTTTTTTTAATTAAGTTAGGGCGAATACCATCCTTATTCTCAAGCCGAGAGGCAGAGATAACCTCTTCGACTTTGTAAAATAGTTCTGATTCATCTTTACGATATTGCTTAATGAGTTGATCTAAGGACCACTCTAAGAGGCTTTGCTTTCGGTTAGACATTTACATCATCCCCTTTCTATCGCAGTTTCAATGTCGTCGATAGTTTCTAATACGCCGCGCTCCTTGAGAGCTAATCTAACACCTCTGCGCACCAAATAAGATCTCTCGCCTTGTTCAAGCTTTAATCTCATGAGGGCATTCTCAATATCCCTATCCTGCCACTTCCTAAGCTTTGCCCGGAGTACAATTTGACCCATTTTGCCACCTCCTTGCTTACTTTTTGCTACCGAGTGGTAAAGACTATGAGAAAAGAGCGTAAAAATTGTTTGTCCAGTAGTAAAATAAATCATGGCAAATGTTACCTACATATGAAAAACCCCGAAGATTTCTTCGGGGCCTTACTCTCCAATATAGAATATAGTTTCTACTGGTCTTTTAAGCTTATCTGCTATCTTTAGCGAAACCTCTAATGACGGTTGCGTTTGCTGTTTTTCATATCGGTTGTATTGCTGCTGTGTTATCCCTAATAGATCTGCCATTTCAGTTTGTTTGTCAATTAACAATTCATGTCGTATTTCTCTAAGACGATTCTTTACCCCATATAATCACCTGCTTATTTATATAGATATAAGCAATATTCCACATTGTGGAGGAGAATTCCTTTATTTAAGTGCAGCCTGGTGCAATTTGCATACAAAATAAGTAGTGCCAATTCGGTGCCCAAATGTACAAAAAGGTGCCATTAATGACCCAACACTACAAATTTTAAAAATCATGAATGGCGCATGAATAGCGGATTTAGCAAACTGCGCCCTTCTCTACAGTCGTACTAAACCTCACTCGTAATGAGCAGGTCGTCGGTTCGATTCCGACCATCGGCTCCACTGGAACACCACTCCCGCAAGAGATTGCGGGATTTTGTGTTTTATAATTATTTGACTTTCACCTCTAACGTTGCAACCCAATTTTAACCTTGTTTGGCAAGAAGTCTCCCGCATCTAACGTTAGCGTGTATGTCACTAACATCTTTCGGGTGTTTTTCATTTTCCTTAAGTGACCATCTATTTTCGAGGCTGCTTTTTCTTTTAGTTTTCTTCGAAGCCGAGTATAGATTTTAGTTGTTCTTATGTCTGTGTGACCCAGTAGCCCTTGAATAAACTTGAAAAGGAATTTGCAGGCGGAAATCTTGAACTGGGAATTTTGGACATGGTTAAAGGGAGAGGCATAATGGTCTACATCGGAGTTTAGATGAATTGGCGCAAGCATTAGGATCAAAAAGCGCATTAGATCTAATACCACGAGAAACGCTGAAAGTTTTAGACATAACGGGATTACGTCGGTATAATAACCCGAGCTCCGGGCAAAATGACATGGTCAAATCAATCGTCCTGCTTGGACTCCTATCGAAGGGTGGGGGTTCTTTTTGATGCATATGTTTTAAATCTTATATAAAAATCATTTGCAACTATTCAATCCGTACTTAAGCTGAAATTGCTTCATTTGTCCGTGAATCTCGCTCTGACACTCATAAATCCTTATACGATTACCCGCAAATTTCTCTCCTGGCAGTAAATTGAGGTTATTTCCCATTTTTAGGTTTAATACATTCTTCATAAAAAGTACATGATTAGCTCATAAATAAAGTATATGCTAATTCTAGTGGTCTTCACCTACAGCATTTTACATAGACCCTATTTATTTTCACCATCCCTCTTCTTCCTCTATTTCCCCTCAAAATGAGGGGGCTTTTTTGTTTTTCAAAGTACATCTGATAAAATAAAAGGATTCCATGACGATTTTAAATAAGCAAGAAAAGGGTTAATAGAATGACGGGGATACCTTCTGAAAATAATAAATTGAAGAAATTTATTAAAACTTATATAAATTTTAATAATTATAAACTACCTTTTGTCGTTTTGCTATTGATAATTATTTGTATAATTGGTTTTTACTTTAAATTTATTAATGAAAATTCTTATACTAAGACAATTGCCAAAATCACCTCAATAACTACCGAACATCCCAGTAATGAACAAATTACAAAACAACAAATTAGCGCAATCATTATGAACGGAACTCATAAAGGAGAAATAATTCAACTACAGAATTCAACAACATATTCTCATGCTACCGACTTGGATTTAAAATTGAATGATGAAGTTTTTGTCACACTTCAAGTAAATCAAGATAAAAAAATTACATCTGCCGTAATCTTAGATATTAAACGGGATACATATCTTGTTTATGTTTCTATTTTATTTGTTTTGTTAATTTCTTTAATAGGAGGCGTTAAGGGATTAAGGTCTTTGACCAGCGTAATTATCAATGTGGTTATTATTTCTGTCGTCATCAGATTATTTTTACTTGGGTATAACATTATAGTTATTTCTTCTTTGGCATGTGTCATATTTATTATCGGGTCTTTATTATTGGCAACCGGAATAAAAAAGAAGACTTTTGCCGCAATCCTAAGTACTATAGCCGGTACTCTTATTTCCATGTTAATAACTTATACTGTAATAACGCTCTTGCATGCAAACGGAATTCATTACGAAGAAATGGAGTTTTTTAATTTTCCACCTGAACAAATATTTATGGCTGAGATATTAATCGGTACTTTAGGCGCAATTATGGATATTGCCATTTCTATTTCCTCGTCTTTACAGGAAATATTTCATAAAAATCCTTTGATAGAGAAGAATACCCTTCTAAAATCAGGTTTAGAAATTGGGCAAGATATTATGGGTACGATGTCTAATACATTAATTTTTGCTTATTTTAGTGGAAGTATCCCTATTATTTTGCTCGGATTAATCAATGATATTTCAATTCTTGATATAATGAATATCAATATCTCTCTTGAAATCGTACGGGCTCTTACCGGATGCATAGGAATTGTTATCAGTATTCCTGTGAGCATCTATGTTTCTGTATTTCTGTTGAAAAGAAATAAAGTTGGAGAATCTTGAATTATGAATGTCTCAGCTATTCTATTATTGATTCTATTGTTCCTTATGGTCATTGTTGGGGGAGAAAAAGGGGCTAATTCCTTCTTAAGTTTGTGTTTAAACTTCATAACCCTTTTAATTATGCTGATTTTAATAACGAATCAGCTTGACCCAATCAAAGTGACCATTATAGGGTGCATTGTTATCAGCTCCATTACTTTATTTTTCATTAATGGTATCAATAGGAAAACTATATCATCGCTATTATCTGTAATATTAGTTGTAATTTTGACAATGCTATTAACTTACAAAATGGGAACAGATGCAAATATACAGGGATTTAACCTTGAACAATTGGAGTATATTCCAATACAATCATCTGGTATTCACTTGGATTTTTCTAAAGTAGTTTTTTGTGAGATTTTGTTGGGATTGTTGGGCGCTATCATTGATGTCTCCATCTCGATCTCTTCTTCTATGAATGAAATATATAAAAACAACTTATATATCACTAAGAGTAGTTTATTCAAGTCAGGATTTAACATTGGTCAAGATATTTTGGGAACAATGACAAACACCTTGCTTTTCGCTTATATCGGAGGATTTATAACGTTAATTATCAGGTTTGTTAAGGTTAACTACTCTATCTCAGACATGTTAAATGCAAAAGTATTTTGTTCAGAAGTCTTTCAGATTATTTGCAGTGGTATAGGTGTTATTCTGATAATTCCTATTACCGCATTTATTTCTTCAACTTTCATATTTTTAAATTCTCAATCCAAACAGGCGAAAAAATCTGATCTTATCGATTAATTATTGAAATATAACCCTTGCAGTTAATTATCAACATGCGACAGTGTCGATTGCGGTTTTAGAAAATCTGAGGTTGGCTGGCTAATTAACTTTAGCAATACGGAACTGGGAAGTAGACGAGTATATACCGTAAAATAAGGGCGTGAATAGGCATTAAAAGCGCCGGTGTCGGCCGATGATTTAAAAGAGGTCTCAGCAAAAGTGCTGGGGCCTCTTTTTTTAGTTAAAATTAGTTACTTCTCAGACCAGTTTCAGATTATTGTTGCATAATAATATTATTCTAAAGCGATTAAGCGAAGGAAGGAGCGCAAGCATGAAGCATTTTATTTTGTATCTCGTAATCACTTACTATTAAATATGTATGCATTTTAAAGAAGAAGGGTGTTTAGCTACGGAATAGAAAAGCAAACCCCGCCTTAGCGGTTAACATATACTTTCTCTCATTCTTCTTCCTTTCCTTTAAACAATCCCTCTTAGCGAAGGCCTTTGTTATTTGCAAGTATGACTTCTTCTCTCGCTTAGGCAAGAGAGGGGGTTTTTATGCTTGTGAGACAAGTTTCCCCTTACTTTGCAGGAGAGTTGTGAGATGATTAAAGCAGAAGTGAAAACGTAACTTAGGAAAAAGTCATAAGAGGAGGGGTTATAATGAAAAAGATATTAGTTCCAACTGATGCTTCAGAGTCTTCTCGGCGGGCATTGAAAACAGCTTTGGAATTTGCGCGAAAATTTGACGCTGAAGTAGAGCTTATGTTCGTTATGCACCAGCCTATCACATATGACTCTAGTCTTAATATGTATATAATTTCACCAGAACAAATTGAACAAGAAGGAAAGTTTGTTTTAGATGCCACACTTACAAAAGTCGACACAAGTGGAGTTCCTTTAAAAAAGAAGATAATGGAGGGCAATGCAGTTAAAGTTATTTTAAAAGAAATTCAAGACGAGGATATCGACTTGGTTATTATGGGGAGATGTGGTTATGGAGCAATAGTTGATTGCTTATTAGGTAGTGTTAGTCAACGTGTCCTCTACGGAGCAAAATGTTCTGTTTTAATTACAAAATAAATAGTCATTACTCGTTTTATCTCACACTAAATACGTGCAACGATGTTATAGAAAATGTAACACGTTCACCAGCTTGACATAAGAGCAAAATTCGTCGCCAAATCGTCGCCCAAACTTCCTAAATGCCGCCTAAAACTACCTAATCGAACAAAATCCAAAACTCTGAGGCTTAGCCTGCGCCAAAGGTTTTCCAAACTATACTATACTTCACAAACACAATAAACCTCACTCGTAATGAGCAGGTCGTCGGTTCGATTCCGACCATCGGCTCCACTGGAACACTACTCCCGCAAGAGATTGCGGGATTTTGTGTTTTATGGAAAATGATCCTTTAGAGTAAATCGTCGCCAAAACGTCGCCCAAATGTACTTAACTATACCTTATAAGAAAAAATACATCCCCAAAAGTAAAAGTTAGGGATGTATTTTTTATGCATATCGCTGTATACGATCTTCAGGCCAAGTTTCGCTTAGGAAAAGCAATGATTTTGGCGCCTTGAGTCTGAGTAATTTCTGATGGAGGTTCCGGGGTGGCAGGATCGGCGTGGCCAGCTTTACGCGTAATCTCATTCGAGGTCTTTAATTGTTTGCCTTGCTTTGACAACTTCATATTGAACGCGGTTAGCACTGTCTTTGCCCTTAACATTTTCTCTTCTAAGCTTTTCCTCAGCTTGAGTAGTCCTAAATAAGTTTGCTGCTACCACCTTAGATAATGCACAATCCCTTCAGTATAAGGCTATTTAGTCCTTAATTTACGTCAAAGATAATATTGGAGGCTATTTCTTTGATGTCACCATGCACAAATTACTTAAGATCCCTAACCATAACAAACCACCCAGTAGAAACGGGGGCTAATATTAATGATCATGCTTTCATAAATCCAACCGAGCTGACTATGTTAATTGGCGTGAGCGATGTGGCAACAAGTATTATTTCAGGCCAATTTTCCCAAGGGCAGTCAAGATCCCTTGAGGCATTTAAGGTATTACAAATGTTGCAGGAGCAAAGAGTACCAGTTCAGGTAATGTGCAAGTTTGGTTTATTTAAAAACATGCTCGTGGAAACTATTTCTGTGCCGGATGATTACACGACGAAATATGCCCTTAAGGCCACTGTGGCCCTTAAAGAAATACAACCAAAACTGTAAAATTTAGCGCACGACCCCGGGTAACAGACAGCACCAATAAGGGCGTGCTTAATCCGATAAATCCGGATCAAAGTACGTTGAAGCAGATATTTACTAAATTTGGTGTAAATAGCTTTGGAGAGCTATTTAGCAAATTATTGGCTGGGTAAATGTTTAATATGCTATCATTTCCTGCTGCAAGGAGAGCGTATTACATTATTGGTTTAATTTTTTGGCTTCTTCTAGTAAATTATTAATTTTACCATTGGAAAATCCAGTCAAAGAGGATATTTCTTGTTTAATATTAGTGGAATCCTCAAATAGTCTATTATAGGCATCTGTATTTGTGTTTTTATCTGAAAAATTATAACCAGATGAAGGGCTTTTCATATAATCAACTATATGTTTAATATTTGAATTAATGTACATGACTTGATTAGTCATGTCTTGGTAATTTGATAATATTTGTGATGAATTACTAAAAGATGACAAATAGGTATTGGAAGAAATTAAACCAATATCATTGGAGAGTTGAGACATATCCTGAATAATATTATCTGAAGTGGTAGAATATTGGTTGTAGGCATCTTCTAATTTTTTAATGTAAGGAGTAGCGGCTGATGAAGTTAAAAGAGGACCTTGGATAGCGGAATTGAGCGAATCTCTTAAAAGCTCTCTATTTTTATCAAGTTGCTGAAATTCCGAATTGGCCTTTTCTCTATCGCCGTTTAATTTTTGTATTAAAGAGCTTATATCAGAAACACTATTTAAAATTGCGACTTGTTTTTGAGCTTGGGAATACTGCGGGTCATCAGGAATGACTTTTTTTAAATCAGTAATAGCCTCTTTATAGAGGTCGGGAGTTATTTCTAGTTGTGCCGAATCAAATGCCGCTTTAGAGGCTTTAAGGGCGGCATCATGTATAGCTTTTGCAGCCGCGGCAGCCCGTTGGTTTTCTTGGTAATTCAAATAATATTTAACTCCAATTATTCCAACCGCAATAACAACGATGGTTAACGATAATACCAAAATTATTTTACGCTTTGAAAAGTTCCGCTTCTTTGCGTCCTTTTGGGGTAAAGAAAGGGCTTGATCAGGGTTAATTTCTCCGCATGTCGTGACAGCCATCTCATTTGAAGAAGGGAGGTGCTCTTGTGAAAGATCAATAGATTCATCCAAATATATCGACTCCTTTTCGCATTATCTTGGAATCATTATACGTTCAAACAAATAGGAAATTCTATAAAAAAATGTCGAACTTTTGAACGAAAAATCAATCCCCTAGACTGTGAATATATGGTAGTGTTAAATAAGGGGGGATTTGATGAAATTTTATAAAAATAAATAGTTCTGGGCTTTGGCGCTTTTTGTTATTCTCTCTGTATCATGGAATGCCTATAATCTCTTTGCCAGAAATAAAAATCTACTCCAACTTCCGAAAAACTAAAAACTATTGAGCAGCCAGTTTCACAAGTAGCTCAGGATAATATGCTTATGTGGAAGTAACTATATTTAAGATATAACTTAAATGGAAATCTAGTTATGCAAGCACTTCAATATGATGTTGGCACATATCTGACTTATGGCGATAGTGAATATTCAGTAGTATGGGCAGGGGCAGATTTGACTTATGAATTATTTAAATCAGGGAAAATGAAGTCAACTATGCCTGCACAAGCGTATCAAAATATCGTGAACAACCTAAATGCTGTTTATAGCCGTTTGGGAATTATATACACAAATCGAGAATACGCTATAGAATTTTTCCGTAAATACCAGCCTCAAGCCCAATCACAACCAGAACAGGAACCCCAATCTCAACTCCAGTTTCAGCAAGCTCCTATTAATACATGTCGCTTCCTTATGGAAAGCGTGGATTGCAATTGGAACTCAAAAGTTATATCCCTAACACCTTAATAAAGCTAAAATAAAACCAGGATGCGGGAACATCCTGGCCGTACAACTTAGCCGCAGAGTATGCGGCCGTTGGGTCACGAAAGAGTAGCCTCCGTGTTAGGGTGGGCTACTTTTTCCTTTGGTCAAAAACTAATAGTACAACATATAAGCACTCAGTTTTGAGTGTTTTTCTTTTGCCCAAAATTAAAACCATGAGAGGATATGGAAAAAACTAAAGTATTCGGATTTACTGAAATCCTTCTAAAGAGCCAGGGTCATCCAGCAACTTATTATCCAGATATCTGTATGTTAATGACATTATTATTCCGTAAATCGCAGCATCAACTAGTAAAAAATACCCTACATTAGGTTCGACAACATTAAAAAGTGGCAATTTGAATAAGCTGCCAATACTTGTATAAAGCAACCATATTAATAATCCTAAACCTATTCCTTTTGAGACGTAATACTTTTTCTGTCCATATTTCATAATATAACTAAAAGCAATCCCCCAAAAGGCAGTGTTTACCAAATGAGAAATTAATCCGAGCAATTGCCCTTCGAGGGGTTTATGCTGTCCCAAGATAAGTATCTCCCCATATTCAATAAATGTTCTATCTGTAAAATGAAGCATCTTTTCTACATATGCAAAAATTGACTGAATTATGCCGCCAGAAAGTCCTGCTATCGCTCCATGCATAACTCGATCATGTGAATAAGTAATTCGAAATTTCATAGTTATAACCTCCTTTCAACAATATGATACCCACAACGCGAAACACAATACAAATTAGGCTTTGCAAATTGTTCAGAAGTTATTGATTAGCTACTTTCGGCGCGGAGGTCACAATAACCAAGATAGGGCAAAATTCCAATAGGTATTATCTTGAAGTAAATAGTTTAATCAATAGCATACAGCATTGAAAATTCCTAAATGGTTAAGCACACAAATAATACGCAGGAAATATATTGGAATAAATCCTTATCTTATATAATGTAATCGTGGTAGTTTTAAGGATTGGAGAATGAACATGGACATTCTCAATTATTATGGAAAGTTTTATCCATATAATACGCTATTATTATTAATTTCCTTAATTATTTTGCGAATTTTGTACCTTCTTTTCAAGCCATATCTTCCGCCACGAGAGGAAATGTAGAATGCCTGATATTTTTCTAAACACAGATCTGACGAAACCTATCGACACTGTCGAACTTCTCTCCGCTGGAGTACAGGTATTTTTTCCCCTAACCACTTATCTTCAAGTAGGTATTTTATTTGTTCCCCAAATTGGTTGTATCAAAGTTTATATTCAGCAAGAAGCTTTAACAGAAGACATCTTAATTGAATTTAAAGTATTTGAATTTCGTGTCCCCGTTACTTTATTTTTATTATTATTAAATTTAGGTATAGCTCATTTTTATTCCAATTGTTTTCTTGCACTCCTAAAAAAATTAACATCAAAAATACAAGGAAATATATAAAAAGATTTCGGAGAGTCTTAAAACTCCTTAATAAGAATAAAAATTGGACGCTAAATTGCAATATGAATGGCAGGTGCTTCAACATGTTTTTAGGTATCGGTTACGCAATACCTTTTTCTTTTTTAGGCATAAGTTTATCATTTGTTGTTTTCTCTGTTGTAATGTTAGTGATTATGGGGATTAAGCAATTGGAAAATCAAAGCTATATTTGGTAATATCGAAAGAGGGATATTTATGAATCAAGCCAGGGGGATAAGACCATCCAATGCTCCATTCTATTCGTCAGCGCCTCAACCTGAGTTATCCTATTGGCCAACACAGCGAGATGCTGCCCTTTTATCGAAGATAGTAGAGAAAAGGAAATTTAAGAACCTTCTTATCCAATCCTACTGGGTTATTTGGCTGCTCTTTTCGTTTATCGCTGCCTATGTGCTAGGTTTCCTTATCCTTGAAAATCCAACAGACGTGGGCTTCTGATAATCTCTTTGCGGCTATAATTTCAGAACAAGGAAACAGCTAGTTGCCACTTGCAGGAGAGTTGTGAAATGAGTTGGTATCTGAACGGACAAAGAGAATTTTTAATTATGAAGTGGGTAATAATACTTCGAGAATAAAGCGTCAAAAAGGGATGATTAATTTTGAAATTTGACAAACCCATTCTTGTCGTATTGATCGGTGCCTTAGCAACAATTCCCTATGAATTATTTACAGCATTGATGGTGTATTTAGGAATTGGTAAATATGATGTATATGAATTATGCAGTTTAATTATAACGCTGGATAGGCCTAATCTAGTTCTTGGAGCTGTAGGTACCATAATAGTAGCCAGTTGTCTAGCTCTCATTTTTTATTATTCACTTGAAAAGGTTGGCTGGGACTATTTAAAAATGAAAAGTATCATCTCCAGTTTAATTAGCTGGCTGATTTTGGAAGTATTTTTCATGTGGCTTATCGAAGGACGTAAACTTATCCCCTATAGACCTATAAACGACTACTATGTAGAACTGATGGGCACTATTATATTTGGCATTGTCCAGGGCCTGTTATTTGGAAAGTACTTAATTAAAAATTGTGTCTTAGCAGAAAATAAAGGTTAAATCCTTTTAACCTTTTAGATTAAAAGAGAGTTAAGAAGGACAGACCTGAAGAAAGAAGCTCAATAGCCTGAATATGTAAAGGGATACAGAGAAGATGTAACCTTAGAACTAACAATGCATAAAATATATTAGTCATTCCCAGACAATATCCCTCACATGTCCCCCCTCTTGATGGGGGATATTTTTTATTTCTTAAAATAATGGAATAAAGTTGTAAGGATTGATCGGTCATTGCTTGAGCTCTAACGATACCAAAGAAAACATTATTTGCCAAAGAGACGCAGGGTGCTTTTATTTTGCTTGAAAATAGCTTATAAAAAAAGCCTAGGTAATAAATACCTAGACCAAAATTTGCGGATTATCTAGAAAGGATAACATGGACCGGGAAAAAAGGTCGGCCTTGGCAATCGCCGCAGCTCCCAGATAATAACTAACAATAAAGCGATAATTACTCCTAAGGCTGCTAGAATACCTATGGTTCCTAAAATTCCCAAGGCACATAAAGCTCCTATAATTCCTAAGACTCCTAAAACTCCTCCTATAATTACAGCCGCAATAATCATATTATTCACCTCCTTCTTTGGGTTCGTATAAGATGCGGAAGCTGATTGCTACAATTTATTCAGCTTGTCTATTAGATGTTCATCCCTAGCTTTGAATTTGCTTTCTTGTTTTCTCCAGCTTGAGAAAAACGGTTATGATTTGATTTTACGAGCAGTTGCGTTCCTTTCCTTTCTCCGTACAGGGTTCAAGTGGTTCAATGGCACTTGGGACGACCTGTGAACATTTAACCTTTCGAGCGCATAAACTGGAACGAGATATTATCAGATAGCCGTGAATGTTCCCAGAGGGTTAATGTTAAATTTGGCAAAACACGGAGGAATTAGGATGGGAGATGCTGAAACCCAAGCCTTCAAAGAAGATGTCATGGAGATCAAGAGTGATGTTAAGGAAGTCAAGAATGCTGTTGACCGCTTGCACTTGCTTATGGTTGAAAAGTATGTCACAAGGAAAGAGTTCGAGGTTTTTAAAGACCGGGAAGTAAGCAGTCGGCGTTGGTGGGCAACATTTATTATTGGGGCAGTGGCTCTTGTCGTAACAGTAATGGATACAGTTCATTACTTTTTGTAAACCAGTTCAAGACTGGGCAAGTTTATGAGAGCATTGAATAGAAGGGCAAGGGGGATTCAGCAGTGAAACTATGTCTTGACCCGGGTCATGGTGGCTATGATTCCGGCGCCATTGGTTTTGGGCTGCAGGAAAAAGATATTACGTTGGATATATGTCTGCAGTTAAAGACTTTGTTGGAATACCATGGAATCGTCACAATTCTAACCCGGGACGGGGACTACGCCCCCGGGCATCTGGAAGGTAATCTTAACGGAGAACTTTGGACTCGGGTTAAGCTGGCTGAACAAAACGCTGTAGACTTGTTTTGTTCAGTTCATGTTAATGCGGGAGGAGGAACGGGGGAACAGGTCCTAGTCTCAGAATTAGACGGAAACGCTCAGAAGGCAGCTAATCAGGTGCTGCCTTACCTTGTTCAGGCGGGCGGATGGGCCAGTCGCGGGGTAACCGTGCAAAACGTCCTAGTGCTTAGAGAAACGAGCATGCCGGCTATTTTGACTGAAAATGGGTTCATTGACAACTCAGCCGATGCCGCAAAACTTAAAGACCCCAATGTGCGAAAGGCCCTAGCTGTTGCTCATGCCCGGGGAATTTGTGACTATTTTGGAATTCAATATCTGGAAGGGGGAAGGGATATGCTGGAAGTGGCTGTTTTACTTTATACCAAAGAAGATTATTGGGCGGGTACAGATGTCTCGGTTAAAAATGGCAATTGCGCCTTGTTCATCCGGCCGGACGATCATTCCGTACCTAAGGATGCTATGAGTGCCAAGAAATTAATCGTTGTGGGGTGGCCGACAACGAATCATCCGAATGATGTGCTGCTTTAATGATTTATCAAATATTTTACGGATGCCGCAGTAGCCAAATATTTAAAATAATGTATACTATATTAGGTATTGAAAAAGCCTAGACATGTAGCAGTGGAGAACGCTATCATTTAAGAGTATTTATGTCGTTTTGTAAGGAGCAATGAGGCTCCATAACGGTGTCCTTTATTG
>NZ_JAVHUW010000003.1 GCF_030954495.1 Candidatus Desulfosporosinus nitrosoreducens
TTAGGGCTTGCTAACCAAACCCTTTAATCAAGCAAAAAACCAAAATCTGTAACTATAAAATACCTCTTCAAAAATTGGACAAAAAGAACTCTGAGCTTATGCTCCAAGTTCATGACAAAGAATTGCATGCTAATCATACACTCTGCCGTTTCTTTTAATTTAGCATAAATACGATCAAGGCCATATTTCCTTTTACCTTCGCCAAACTTTCCTTCAACTGCATTGCGCATCTTGGCATCCATTCTTTCAATGGCTTTCTCTACTTTTTTCAGGACATCTCCCGAAGGCCTGCCTAGTTTAGGGCCGCTGAGCCGAATGTTGTATTTTTTGCAATATGCCAGATTATCTCTGTTGCGGTATATCCGATCGGCCAGTACGGCTTCAGGATAGCATCCATTGCGGGCTTTGTAACGCTCTATGCTATCTATCAATGTTTCTGCTTCATTAAACGCGTCCCAAGATAATTTTTCTATACGGCAGAATCCCTTCTCGATGCTTATGGCTACTTTAGCCCCGAATTCTACTTTGGCACTAGCTTTGCCGCGTACAATCGGTCTGACATGATCCTGATAGAGGTTGACGATTCGATCGGGAATCTGATGTCGTTTTGTCTTGTACATGGTTTCCTGCTGCTCAATCACGATTCGAATGGTTTCCAATAACTTGATTTGCCTGTTGCTTAAGGCTTCAAGGCCTGAAGGATTTTCCTTCAGCATTTGGTCAATGTGACGAAGGTTTCTTTTACAATATTGCAATTGCTGCTTGATGCCTTTTCTAAGTTGCTTTATTCTTGGACTCCGTTGTTTAGACACGCTCAGATAAGCTTTTCTCGCTTTTTCACGGTAAGTTCTCGGTCTTTTGGTTGCTTTACCCTTCGCTTTATGAAGGGTGTCAATGATCTCATCAAGTTTCTCGCGGGATTCGTTAAGCAGTCCGAGGTCTGTCGGGTATTTAATATCTGCCGGGGTGCAGGTGGCATCAAGTATTAACGTTCCTTGATTTGGTTTAGATTCCTCTGAGTTAGAGTCAACGGTGGTCTTATTCTCTTCCTTATCCGCATCCGGAAGACTAGGTCCTTGTTGATCATCATCATGATGGTTATGATCTTTTTTATCGACTTCCTTTTCAGAAGTTTTTGCCGCTTGCTCAGCCAAAGCAATGTGTTCGTTAATTTTAGCCATGCGGTCTTTTTTAAAGCGTTTGCGGAATTTCACCAGGGCGACTGGAGTAAAAGGACGAGTCCATTGAAACTCCTTGAGACCTATGAACCACTGGAGATAAGGGTTCTCCGTAATCTGCTGTACCGTTTCACGGTCAGTATAGCCACATCGGGTTTGGATGATTAACGTACCGAGTGCCATGCGGACCGGCTTGGCCACATTTCCACGATCACTCGGAAACATATAGGCATATTCCTTTTCATAGTCATCCCAAGGAATTATATTGGCTAATTGAACCCAGCGATTTTCGGAATCCAGTTTTCCCGAAAAAGGCAGAATGAAATCGTCTATGGTTAGCTGGGGACTTGTTTTACGGTACATTTTAACCTCCAAGTGCACGGTTTTATTAACCTTAATTCATAGTTCCTTGCACTAAAGATTCGACGAAAATGCCCAGAAAACCTTGCAAAATCAGGCTCTTTCCTGTTTTTTTGCACTCGTTAGCAAGCCCTACTTACAATTGCTTTATATTAAAAAGGGATTCCGCTCAAGTCCATGTAAGATAGGTTTGAGTCAAATCAGCAAAGATTAATAAGGATGGGGCAAAAATTGATGCCACAACAAATAATTTAAAAACCCTTTCTCTTGAGCAGACAGAGACCCTCTCCCGTTGGAGGATTTAGCCCGGAGCATGGAGTTCCATGAACATGATATCTACCATGGATTCTGGCAGCGGGGTATTCCCCAGGAAGGACAATGAGCAAAGCCCTGGTGCAGGACTTAGCCACCCATAGGCAAAAAAGGCTGGCAACCACTTATCAGACAGCTCAGGAAGAAGGCAAAGCGGCTAGAGCGGCAGCGGAGGCCGAACTAAAGTGGAGGGAAATATGTAAGGAACGGGCGTTAGCGGAGGCGGAGCACGAAACACAAAGAGAAAAGCTGGAAGAGATCAAAGAAACCATGCGGGAAAATCTAATACAGTGGCGACAAAACTTAGAGCAGATAGCCGTTGACGGAGATCAATTACGGGAAATATTGCAGGCCTTAATTGAAAATCCCGCGGTATTTCTCATATTGTAGATGAGCTTATATATTTTCTTGATATGAAGGGATTATCCATTGAGCAGATCCCGGAAAAATTTCCGGCTCTAATATGTACTTCAGGTTGAATCTGACTTTGGCGATGGGCGTGAATGTCTACTATGCCGAATTTCAAGGGATGAAAGTGCGATAGACAACGGCAAGAAGGTTAAAATGGACTTATTGGCGAAGATTTAAGGTATAATAGAAATACCCATATTTTGAAGGGAGTGGCTTGGATGACGCTAAAAAAGATACATCTGGAAAATTTTACGGTGTTTGATAAGATGGATATTGAATTTAGCGACGGCGTGAATGTTTTCATTGGAGAAAATGGAACAGGAAAAACGCATATTATGAAATTGCTTTATGCCGCTTGTCAATCAGCCCATGCCAGTAAAAAGATTATCAGTTTTCCGCAAAAAATTGTTCGGGTCTTTAGACCTGATAATTCCAATATATCCCGATTGTTAAGTCGAAAGGCCGGAAATGGGTTTGCAAAGGTGCAGGTAACTTCGGGAAAAACTACACTGAAAACTTTTTTTGATTTAAAAACAAAGAACTGGGATGCAGAGGTAGTCGGGGCACAAGTTTGGGAGAAGCAGTTGTCAGATCTGACTAGCCTGTTCATTCCAGCGAAAGAAATATTGTCAAACTCTAAAAATCTTATAAACGCTATTACGGCTGGGAATGTAGATTTTGATGATACTTATAAAGATATTATTTCGATGGCAAGTGTCGATATAAGTCGTGGAGCCAATGGTGCCTTGAAGAAAAAATATTTGGAAATTCTGCAAGGTATTACTGATGGAAAAGTAAAATATGAGAATGAGGAATTTTATTTGTTGCTGAGCAATCAGTCTAGATTAGAATTTCAACTGGTTGCCGAAGGATTGCGAAAAATAGCTTTGTTGTGGCAACTAATAAAAAATGGAACGCTTGAAAAGGGTACTATTCTGTTTTGGGATGAACCGGAAGCTAACATCAATCCGAAACATATTCCTGCGCTTGTTGAGATTCTTTTGAGTTTGCAAGCGGATGGTGTACAAATATTCATCGCGACACACGACTATGTATTAGCGAAATATTTAGAGATTAAAATGACTGATAAAGGTAATATTCGCTTTCATTCTCTCTATAAAAAAGAAGGTAATGTCGAGATTGAATGTAACAATACCTTCAAAGGCTTGGCCAACAATTCGATTGCAGAAGCATACAACAAATTGTTAGATGAAGTTTTTGAACAGACGACAAAGGGGTGATCAAGTTGACGGAGGGAATTTATATAGAAGAAAATGGTGCCTACCAACTTGATTGTTCTGCCGCATTATGGTCTACAGATCAGATATATAAACTTTTTCATTCTGCTGGAACATTTTTGAGTGATGCAGACTTTGTTGCCGAAACGGCGGAATTTCTAGTATTGATTGAGTATAAAAATGCCAATATCCCTGATGCTGCTAATCCGAAGGGATTTAACCCATCTTCGCCGAAGAAAATCGATAATATAGCACGTAAGTTCTATGACAGTTTGCATTATTTATCGCTGGAAACAAAAAACAAACCCGTTCGTTATGTGTACATCGTTGAATATCCCAATGCAGGGGTTACCGACAGAAAAATGCTTCGTAATGTCATTGCCAATCGACTTCCTTTTAAAATGCAGTTGGGAAAGCCGGGAAAGCTGATAGATAATTTCGAGGTTTTATCAATTTCTGAATGGAACACACACGTGGATTATTCAGCGTTCCCCTTAACTCCCGTTATGCATGGAGAGGCTTCATAGATGAACGGCACAAGGGCAGGTTAATCACCTGTCCTTGTGCCGTTCAAAATATTCTTTTAAACGTTGATAGCTCTCGCTGCTGATGTTCGTGTTCAATTCGGCAGGCATCTTTCAAGGCCGTCTCTTCACTAACCCCAAGTGCCATTAATAAGTGAGAAAGGATTTGGTGGCGTTCATAGACCTGGGTGGCAATTTTCAGGTAATTTTCCGCCGACTCTTGTATTTTCATTCCATCACCCCAGGCTTGGTTTGCTGATATATTAGTTGAGACGAGCTGTTTTTCAAGGATTGCCTGGCGCAATTGACAAAATTGGCAGGTGGTGATATTTCTCGATTACTCTTGACTTTCAATTATCTCCCGACATTTGAGTAGAATAAGAGAATTTCCTTGTCAACCACCTACAGGCAGTATATACTATGATAAAAATTACAAAAGTGGGAAATATAATTCTAATTGAATATAGGTGATGATAAGAGCTACAGCTTATAAATCTCTTCAGAGAATCGGTGCTTGGTGCGAACCGATGAGAGGTTAAGCCTTTCCACTCTTGGAGCTGGCGGCGATGAGCCGAAGGGTCGTGTCCTTTAGAGCACGTTCAAGAGGTCAGCTTTTATGGCTGACAATTTGGGTGGCAACGCGGATTCCTTCCGTCCCATATAGTTTAGGGGACGGAAGGAATCTTTTAGTTTCCAGGAATAATACGGACAGGGATAAAATCTTTTTTAAGGAGGAAAGCAATGTTAGACATTAAATTTTTAAGGGCAAATCCTGAAATCGTCAAAGAAAACATCAGGAGAAAGTTTCAAGATCATAAGTTGGTACTGGTCGATGAAGTAATCAAGCTCGATGGAGAATTGCGAGAGACAAAGGCCAGATGCGATGTTCTGAGAAATCAGCGAAATGCTATTAGCAAGGAAATTGGGACCTTGATGTCACAAGGCCGCAAGGAAGATACAGAACAAGCAAAAGCAAAGGTTGCCGCCATTGCCAAGGAATTAACTGTTTTAGAGCAGACGGAAGACAATTTAATACCTCAAATCCGTGAAAAAATGTTGATCATACCGAATATCATTGACCAGTCAGTGCCAATTGGTAAGGATGACAGTGAAAATGTTGAGCTTGAACGTTTTGGAGAAGCGAATGTGCCCAATTTTGTGGTGCCGTATCATATTGACATTATGGAAAAATTGCAGGGCATTGACCTTGACAGTGCCAGAAAAACAAGCGGAAATGGTTTTTATTATCTTTGTGGTGATATTGCACGTCTGCATTCGGCGATCCTATCCTATGCCAGGGATTTTATGATTGATAGAGGGTTTACCTATTACATCCCGCCCTTTATGATTCGCAGTAATGTAGTAAACGGGGTTATGAGTTTTTCTGAAATGGAAAATATGATGTACAAAATCGAGGGTGAAGATTTATATCTAATTGGAACAAGCGAACATTCCATGATTGGTAAATTTATCAATACGATACTCGATGAAGAACAGCTTCCGCAAACGTTAACCAGCTATTCGCCTTGTTTTCGCAAGGAAGTGGGGGCTCACGGTATCGAAGAACGGGGTGTGTATCGAATCCACCAATTTGAAAAGCAAGAGATGATTGTAGTTTGCCAGCCGGAAGAAAGCGCCCTCTGGTTCGAAAAACTATACCGGAATTCCGTGGATTTTTTTCGTTCTTTGCATATTCCTGTGCGAACTTTGGAATGCTGTTCAGGCGATTTAGCGGATTTGAAGGTTAAGAGTGTTGATGTTGAAGCATGGTCACCCCGGCAACAAAAATATTTTGAAGTCGGAAGCTGTTCAAATTTAGGAGATGCCCAGGCACGCCGTCTTGGTATCCGTATTAGAAATAAAGAAAACGGCAACTATTTTGCACATACCCTTAATAATACGGTTGTAGCACCGCCGCGTATGCTGATTGCATTTTTAGAAAACAATTTGAATGCGGACGGTTCTGTAAAAATCCCACAGCCGCTTAGAATGTATATGGGCGGTAAAGCGATTATTGAATTAGCCTAAAGGGCAGGTTAATCACCTGCCCTTGTGCCGTTCAAAGTATTCTTTTAAACGTTGATAGCTTTCGTCGCTGATGTCGTGCTCAATTCGGCAGGCATCTTTCAAGGCCGTCTCTTCACTGACCCCAAGTGCCATTAATAATTGGGAAAGGATTTGGTGGCGTTCATAGACCTGGGTGGCAATTTCCAGGCCGGAAGTCTGCAGGGTAATGTAGCCATCCTCGTCTATGGCTATATAATCATTTTCGCGCAGACGCTTCATGGCTACGCTTACGCTGGGCTTGGTATATCCCAGCTCATGGGCAATATCAATGGAGCGCACCTGCCCTGAACGTTCTTTGAGCATAAGGATCATTTCCAGGTAATTTTCCGCCGACTCCTGTATTTTCATTCCATCACCCCGGGCTTGGTTTGCTGTTATAGTCTATATTAGTTGAGACGAGCTGTTTTTTCAAGGATTGCCTGGTGCAATTGACAAAATTGGCGGGTAGTGATATTTTACTAGTTAGTTAGTTAGTTATAACTAACTAATCTAAGATACTTTGGCGTCAAGAGCAAGGTAAGAGAACTGAGAAGTAAAGAGACTGACCGGCCAGCCGATAAGGTCTGGTTCCGGACCAAGGGATAGTTCACTCTGCCCTGGGGTGAAGCCGGAATTTAAGTAAAGTTACGCCCGTTTCAGGACGGAGCCTTGAGAGGCCGGACGGACAAGGAGGTGTTCAATGAGTATTCTCGCGCAAGAAAAAGGCTTATATGATTCAGAGGTTGAAATTATTTCTCATTCCCAGGATTGTTCTGTTTACAGAATGGCAATTGACGGCGGGGACGGCACAATGACCAGCTATCAAGTGTTTCCGGGAGTTGAACTGATCTATAATGATTTTCACATGGGCAGTTGCTTCCATAACAAACGCCCTTGCCGTGATATTATGGAAATCAATCATTGCCGGCAGGGCAGGTTTGAATGTGAGTTCAAGGATGGTTCCTGCGTTTATCTCGAAGAAGGGGATCTGTCCGTAAATATGCTGAGCAATATGACGAAACATTCCTGCTTCCCTTTGGAGCGTTATCACGGCGTTTCCGTGGTGGTTGACTTAGAGGAGGCATCCAGGTCAATCTCGGGTGTATTAAGCGACGTTTCTATTGATCTTTACGGACTGCGCGACAAGCTTTGCGCCGACAACCGCTGCTTCATCATGCGCTCCAAGGATTCTGTGGAGCATATTTTTTCTGAGCTTTACAGAATTCCGGATAACATAAAACGGGTTTATTGC
>NZ_JAVHUW010000004.1 GCF_030954495.1 Candidatus Desulfosporosinus nitrosoreducens
TTCCTCTGTATTAAGCTTCATTAACTTAACAACTCAACCTGTTCAATTTATTCTATGTCCTGCTTGTCCGGATTGTTACCGCTTTAACCTCATTTCCCGCCGCGGAACTGCCCTGACCGGGTCCGGCCCCCATTCGAAGGCACCTTCGAATGGGGGCCGGACTGTTTAAACGGTAATTCACCCCGGTGAGCCCAGCCACATATTCTGTGAATAAAGCAAAAGAAAGGCGGGCCGCTATTTTTATGGAAGATTTAAGCCTAAGCCGCACGCCGGCTGTCATCGCGGTTGAAATAAACACGCTCAGACACCAGACGAGTAAGATTGTCCTTGCCGGCGCTGTGGAAATCGGCCGGCGTCTGAAGGAAGTCAAGGAGATGCTGCCGTATGGGGAATGGGGCAAATGGCTGGAGGATTCCTTCAGCTATTCGCAGAAAACGGCCGAAAAACTGATCCGCCTCTTCGAGGCCTATGCCCCCAAGCAGTCCGTCTCTCTGACCGCCGGAGCGCCAGCGCTGGAAGAAACGCTGCCGGACTTGAATTATACCCAGGCTTTTCTCCTCCTGGGAGTCCCGGAGGCAGACAGGGCGCAGTTTATCGCCGAGCTGGACATTAAAAACATGTCCACCCGCGAGCTGCAAAAGGCAGTGAATGAGCGGAATCAGGCGCTTAAGGAACGGGACGAAGCCCTGCGGAAACATACGGAGCTTGAAAAAGCCCTGGATGATCAGACAGGCAAAATAGCCCGGCTCAGCACGGAGCGCGACGAACTGAAGGCAAAAGCAGAGGATTTAAAGAAATCTCAGGCGGAGAACGAGGTTATAGCAGGGAAACTGCAGCAGGAACTGAGCTCAATTAAACAAAGCGTAAATTACAAGGAGCTCGAAAGGACTGAAAAAGACCTTAAAGCGGCATATAGCAAGATATCCGCCAATAGAGTCGCCTATTTATATGAGAATCTGGACAAAACCTTCAAGGAACTGACCTGGGAAATGAAGCACTTCGCCGCGAAAGATCCGGATACGCATAAAGTTTATAAAGAGAAGGTTATTAATCTCTTATCGCGGGGGCTGACGACGGAAATGTGAAGTAGAGCGGGAGGGGCGGGGAGCAGGAGATAGGGGATGGATTGATTTAGCGCCTGTTGACCGTGCTACAAGATAAGCTTTTTAGCAATATATGTATCTATCGAATTAAAAGAATTCGATAGTTTCCATCTGTATGTAAATTATATGTGCCTGAAATTTTGAGTTTTACAGTTATGTTTCCGTGAACGGAGCACGTTGAGACGATAATAGTGCTATATTTGAGGTGAGTAAAAGCCTTGGTATGAGCGGGTTGTAGAGTCGGATATTCTTTTTATAGTGACAGATTGTTAGGGGGAATATATTGAGCTGGATCGTTTTAATTGAACGGTCTGGCTTTTTTGTTTATTCTTGGATTATATTTGATATCGTAGGAGGATATGAGAGAAAAATGTAGAAATGCTAAAGCGGAATATTTTGACGCTCTGAAAGTCCTCTCACGGAAGCGGAAGAGAGAGGTACTTTGTATCCCCAGCGTATTATAGCGTTTGGGATCATCTGCTGTTTGTTTACAAATATGGAATGCAGATGGAATAAAATATAACTTAAGGAGATTAATATGCCAAGGGTGAAATGTTTTTTCTATCTATCTGGTAACTCAGCAATACAAAACCAATATTCATTTAATATTTCTATAAGGCAGATAGGATTATTTGGAAGCTTGTATTCAGAAAGCTTAATATTATCTACGGGAAAACATTTTGAATTATATAGTAAAACAAAGCGAGGCGGCATTTGGTCATTATCGACAAAAATGAGAAGAACAATTGGTGTTTATAGTTTCCTGTTAAATAAGGTAAAATCTCCAGCTGTTTCGGGGTCGATAGGGGAAGCGGTAATAATTCCAGCGTTAGTATCTTGCATGGGGATATCTGGGAATAAATTTGGATTTCAGAGGTTAAAATCTAGATCGAAATGTCCAGATTTTCTAATTCAAACTATGCCTGAATATGAAATATTATGGAAGCTCCCATCAGGAATGATAAAAAATTTCCCGCCAGATATGCCTTTGGAGGTAAAAACGAGATTATCTCCTGATAGTAATTATCCTAAGACAGCACTTACTCAACTTCAAACATATTGGAATGAATGCAAAACTGTTTCCCCGATCAGAGATGGATTTGGTATTATTGCCAGAGTAAATGTTGGTACACCAGATATTTCAATTCGATTTTATCTATTTGAGAAATAGAAACAGGAGGACATTTTATGGAACAAGAAATTGGAATCAATCTTAAAGAGAATAATCGAGATTGGTTGTCTATTTGGGCTCTAATACCGCACAAGGTAATAGATAAATTTCATAAAACTTTTGTAGGAGAAATTCCAAGATCACTGACGGCAGATTTCTCTGAAGGGAAAATAGAGAGTGAAAGTAAAAATGATATAAAACCTAAAAGGGATTTGATAAAATTAATTGAAGATCAGAATAATTTCATAATTAGTCGAGCAAATGCTATTTTAGAAGAACTTGATAAATATAATATTGAGCGTAAAGAAGACATGAGTTATGGGATTAACTTCGATAAACCAATAATTTTGCAAGCAGATGATTCTCAAACTATGAATTTAACCTTATTAAGGATTGATACTTATTCGTATCAATCTCGTATATTGATTACGAATTTAAATTATGCATGGAATACAGATTTTGATTTTACTAACTTCAAAAATTATGAAATCAATGTAGGCGATGAAAACGAGGAGTTAGATACTAACCAAGAAGTATATATTACGATCAAATCAAAAAACATTGTTGGCACAGTTTCATTTTTCAGTTATGGGATTGGAGAAGGTGAATTTCTAATTACGTGGCAGGAAGATGAAAATTCAGTATTAATAGAATTGACTCAAGTATTAATGAAGCTTTCTGCAATGATTTACACATATTTAAAATAGGATGGTTTTGTCCAATACTCTTTCAAAGTATGATATCAACTTTGATAAATTCCATTTATATTGTCAGATCATAAGGTCTGGCTTTTTGTTTTTCTATCATTAATTTTGATATTGTGGGAGGGAATGAAGGAACGATGTAGAAAGGAATCCTAGGGGTGCATAATCTAGAGGCTTCGAATAGCATTTTAGAGAGACGTAGAGTTTGATATTCTAAATTCAAACTCATTAAACAATTATCAAGTTTGGATTGCGGGGATTTATTTTATGAGAGAAGTTAGAAGAGGAGCATTCCTGTAAGTAACAAAAAATGAGCTTTGAAAAAAAGACAACCTCACGTTAAGCTTTGAGAGGACGAACTGTTGGCCAACAGAATCCAATCAAAAAATAGCGGAGGTCATCCAGGTGAATTTTACACAAAACGAGAAACTAAATCAACTATCCGAAGCGAGTATTGTCATAGGCGTGGACCATAGCCAGTGAACTTCATTATGCCAGAGCATTCGACTGGCGGGGAGTAGAGTTAGGCAAAGTCTTTAAGTTTGCAAACAGTACAGAGGGCTTCAAAGATTTATCCGAATGGATTGGACAGCTAAAAAAGCAGACACAAAAGGATAGCATTGTTATCGGAGCAGAGCCAACGGGTCATTACTGGTTTGGCCTAGCATCCTACCTGAAAGAACAAAGTATAAAGCTAGTCCTGGTCAACCCATTCCATGTAAAACGGAGTAAAGAATTTGATGACAATCACCCGAGCAAAACTGACGCCAAAGATCCCAAAACCATTGCCAAACTGGTTATAGAGGGTAGATACAATGAGCCCTAT
>NZ_JAVHUW010000043.1 GCF_030954495.1 Candidatus Desulfosporosinus nitrosoreducens
GGTCGTAGGACTTATTTCCTGTCGCCTCGGGGCTTTATTACTTTCGCATTTTTATGCACAAATTATCATTATCCTCTATTTGTTTTTAAAAAAAGGAAATAAGTCCTACGACCAATGCTTTGACAAAATAACCCCTGTACAGCGAAACCGATACAGGGTCTAGTGGCAAAAAAGAAATTTTAATCGTATAAAGACGACTTGATTCAGGTGGAGTTTTAACTCCATCTGAATCTTAGTCGCACTTATCCAGGGACTTAGCCGCTCTTAACTCACCGCTTGCCGAAGCGGGAGTCTTAGAGCGGATTAGTCAGCGGATAGATAAATAGGCTTAATCTTAGTCAGCCATGAGCTCTGCTCATCAAATATCGTTCTATAATATTAAGTCCAGACTTTGATCAAGCTATAGCTTTGAATAAGCTTGCAAAATCGATTTCACCATAGTCTCTATCATCGCTTGCGATTCCGTCGAAGCAATTTCAAATCTTAAACCGCTGCTAATTTGAAACACAGCAGCCGGCAGACGATCATTATAGTTTTTGCGCAGTTTAACCTCAATTCCCTCAATTTGTTTTGTATCAAATGTTGAGTCCGGCGTTGACACTGGAGCGAACCCATACGGGTGATCTCCTTTGATCATCTGTACATTAATGAAAGGTGTTGCTGTCCCTTGCGTATTCGTATAGTATAACGAAAAGGTTTCTGACTTTTTGTCCCCTTGAATATAGACCATGGAATGTTGCATATCGAATTTATAGCCCCGCGGAACGACGACATCCCCCGCTTGGAGAGTCTTAAAGCTTAAGCCATCTGTTGCCGAAGTGCCCTCTTTTCCTATATAAATATTTGTAGGCGGATTTTTAGCCGGAACTGCTATACTGGCACAGATTTTCTTCAATTCTTCGATTGAAATGCCCCCGCCGATTATATTGTTGGCAGTATACTCCACACTATCTTTTGTAAATTGAATAAAGGCATCTCCAATCTCTCTCACGTATAATGTTGCCGGCAAATCACCTATTTGGATTTGGGTCTTTGTAGAGTGATCAGAAACATTAGGGTCCATCCCTTTGGGAGGCCCTTCTGAGATGGTAAATGCTGCGTGGCTGCCATAGGCGGCTAAGTATCCTACACCGGAAGTATTGTCCGGAGGCATGTTTTGGCTGCAGCTAATCTGCGAAGAGGTAAGCTGGTAGCCGGCAGTGTAGCTCGGAAGTAAAGGGGTGAAGGACAAATATTGCCGGTAATTAAAGCCTCCCTTGGACGCGGCAGAGGATTGATCAGACTGAGTTGTGGCTTCGTCTGATTTACTATTTGTCACAGCGGCCACTTTGCCAACTGCGGCGGATTTGCTCACCTTAGGATTGGTCAAAGTTACAAATAGCAGAACAGCTACTACTGAAATAACTAACAAAGTCCACTTTAACGGTACTTTATGAAAAACCTTTACCATTCCAATTCTTCTCCTTATCTGTGACCGTTTACCCAACAAACTTGCTAGATTTACAATTCTTGATACTTTCAAGTTGTTTTCCGCTAGCTTGATCAGTGTAAAGGCATACTCCTTAGGATCGTCAATCCCCATCTTTTCAAGAGTCAAATAATCACAAGCTATTTCTTGATCTTCCCGCAATTTTATAAATGCGTACCAAAGCAGAGGGTTAAACCAATGGAGTATAAGCAACCCTTGTGTCAGCCAGTTTACCAATATGTCTTTAGACTTGAAGTGAGTTAACTCATGCATAAACACATGGTTAAGCTGCTCAGGGTTGAATTCCTCCAGAATGCCAACAGGAACTAAAAGTCTGGGACGGAAAAATCCGCAGAGCGATGGACTGGTGATCATCTTAGTTTTAATTAAAGGAAGTTCGGCTTTAATGTTCAGGTTGTTCTTGGCCCTGATATAAGCAGAGACTAAATTGGTATCAACTACAGGCAGACCTTGAATACTTTTCGCAAATCTTCTATTCATTAAGCCAATAATCATGAACAAAACAGCAACACCTATAAGCCAAAGGGAAAATAAAAATCCATGCATAAACTGGTAGCTGGCTATTGGATTATGGACTTCGCTCTTATTATGTAATACACTCGGCGTCGGAGCCGCGGCAATTTGCTCTATGCTATCGGCCTTTTCCTGCCCGCTGCTTCCAAGGCCTGCTGTGGCAGAGCGTGAAGGTGTTTCCGTCCTTTCATGGAGTGAAGCCGGTTTTGTCAGATTCAAGTTGGTGAGATTGTAAATGCTAAATGAACTTTGCGGAACCCAGGGTACAAGCAAACTGACAAAAACAGCAATCCATAACAAGTAATGCAAACGTGCTCCGATTCGCTTCTTCATCACTAATTTCACAAGCATGAGAAGAATTACCAGGAAACTTACCTTTAGAGAGGTACTCCAGACCCAATCAAAGAAGTTAAGACAAGCCGGATAAATTGTTAGCATTATCACCTCTTCCTTTCCTCAGGGATGTGTTTTAATTCTTCATATCAGCCTTAGATAGTTCCTCTTCCTGAAGAAAGGTAACCAGCAGCGGTTTAAAGGCCCTGTCAAAAACCCGGTTGCTAAAAGATTGGTGCTCTGACTTGATACACCCAGCCTCAGATATTTTTGGTGTCTCAGACATAGTTTTCCTCCAGGATCTTTTGTTTACTTATGTAATCATTATTACGCTTGTAGTTATAATAGTCAACATTATTTTCCATGTCTAATAATTTAAACTGCTTCACTCCAGCTTTTGGGGGCGGGCGAAGGACGGTGAATATGTTCGCATCCGAGCCGGTCTTGACATGCTATCAAAGGGCTTGTGAATTGAGAAAGGAATACCAGGTGTCAATATTTGCAAAACCTCAAAAGCCCGGGAAGTTTTTGAGCAAATTAGAAAACGACGGGTATGTTGGATTCTGCATTGTTGAACAATCACCTGAGATAACCACCTTTACAAAATGAGGAGTTTTTCTTGTTCTCGTGAAACCAACTCGCATACAAGAACGGACGCTGTTTTTGGCGTCCGTTCTTCATACAAAGCCATCTGTTGGTGCTGCATCCGACAGCGTTAGCCTCATTTCCGAGGTGACACTGTTAACAAAACAAATCATGACCTATTGTGGTTGGTCATGATTTGTTGTTCTTCTGTCTTATTTTCACCTTGAAGAGCCAAGTCTAACATCTCTTTAAAGACTAATCTCTTGCTAATTTTTCGCAGCCAAAATACCATAGTAGTTTTCTCCAATAGCGATTTCCCGGATATCAACAAAATCCGTTTCAGCCAGCATGTCTAAAACATAAGCCCTATCTATGCGATGATTTACAGGCGGCCCGACAGGCGTTTCTTTTTTGTCCCACTCCAGAATGGCCAGCCGCCCTTTAGGCAGGAGAACACGGTGAACTTCGCTCAAAGTAGTCTTAGGATCGTTAACTTCGTGAAGGACGAAGGCTAAAAGCGCAATGTCTACTGAATTGGTTTCCAAAGGATTTTTTTCATGTTCGATTTTCATGGGTATAACGTTGCTAAGCCCTTCTGCCATGACCCGTTTCGATAATTCCTCCAACATAGTATCTGAGACGTCCAGAGCAAAGACTTTGCCCTCTTCTCCCAGCATATTTGCAGCCGGAAGAGCAAAATAACCTATTCCGCAGCCGACGTCGGCCAATACCATTCCGCGTGCTATATCCAATCTCTTGAGAATGTCTTTAGCCGGTAATAATATTCTCCTTTGTTCGTTATCTAATTTATGCCAATGCTGCTGAGCCGTGTGCTGAAGACTATCTTTCATTTTTCTTCCCTCCAATATCGTCCGCCTCTTGTTAAGCTGCTAACTACCGAAAAGCCGGTGTATACCGTCCATGCCTTTTGGACTTTAGGTTCCTCCTTTCGGGAATGCAATTTTCGTCCAAAGTATACTGTTTAAAACATTATACTGCGCTTAACAGTGTAATGCTATATTTTTTAGAAGGCCAAAGGAATTAAATATTAAATCAATTCTTGTTGTTAAAAGAGCTGAATACTTGGAGCGCTGAATTCTTCCGTATCGTTGAATCATTTCATTGTCATGCTCATTTTCAGTAAACTTTCAGCTGATTTTCAGCATACTTTCAGCCAATTGACTGAATCTTTCAAATAGATTCATCCGATATAAACATAGAGAATTAAAAAGGAGGGTAAATTAATGAATTCCATATCATCTGTTTCCAATTACTACGATACATGGCTTACCCAAAACAAAATAGCCAAAAAAGTCAGCACTAATAATGATGACTCAGCTGCTTCTTCACTTGCCTCTTTGCTAAGTAACGAAAATACCCAAAATGCTCAAAATAATATTGACGGTGATACTTTTCAACTAACTTCTTTAACATCAGCAGACAACAGTAATATTTCTTATGATTTTGCCACAAATTCTTCCAATAGCTCAACAGATCCTATAGGAGCCTTTCTGGATAAAGTTAAAAATGGTACGGTTACTGCCGATGATATCACAGCGATGCAAACAATATTGAATCAAACTCCGTCACCATCAGACACTACCAATACCATGGGAACTTTCCTTAATAAGATCAAAAATGGAACTGTAACCAGCGATGATCTTACAAATATAGCAACCCTATTAAATCGAGTGTCTCAACAAATGAGTTCCACAACCAGCTCCAGCACCAGTTCTGCTGACAGTTCTACAGATCCAATCGGAACTTTCCTGGATAAAGTAAAAAACGGAACGGTAACTGCCGATGACATCACAACTATGCAAACGACATTGAATCAGAAGCCATCAGGCCCACCACCGGCACCTCCAGTCAATAGTGGAAGTTCTTCATCAGGTTCTACAGATACATCGTCATCAAGCTCTGCTGATGCAATACGAGCTTTTCTCGATGAAGTCAAAAATGGTACTGTAACTACCGACGATCTTACAAATATGGCAACTTTATTAAATCAAATGTCTGTCTCCATGGCAGACTCCTAATTTTTCGCCCCACAAAAGCCAATGCACCTCTCTTTTTCAAAAATGGAGGTGCATTGGCTTTTGTACCAGTTACAGCAATCTTGTCCAAGATGGCCGCTATGAACAGGCAGCGTCTGGTCTGAGGGCAAATCGCTCATACTATTGCCTGCCTTTCAACGCTTTATTTCCAAAATATATGACCGGGCCCAGGAGTGCGACAACCCGTACACAGGAGTTTCGACAACATTGTCGATTTTGAGACTCCTCAACTTCATTTGCCGCATCAGCAACGGCTTTCTGGAGGGAATCCCGCTATTTGACTGCTGGTTAGATTTTGTCAAGGCGGTTATTTCTTCCTGCGTTAAGCAAGACGCAACTGGCAGGGCATTGGGATCGGGGATGTGGTCCAAATATGCCAGTCTAATTCCTGGGTTATGAGAAATGTTACTGAATGTGCTTCCATCCTTTAACTTTAATACCTAATATCATTTTAGGACGATTTGTAAAATAATTCAATTAAACAATAGTTATCGGTTATTCGTTATCAGATTGTCTCCTAAACATATAACGGGGATATTTACGTTCTTAAATATCTTTATTCTATCTGCCGGGTATTCCAAAGAGTTACAGATTATGAAATCAATTTTTCCACTTTTACATAGCTTCAATAATTTGCTGAAATTGTCCTTATTTCTTGGGAGCGATAACCACTTTATTTTTTCCCGTATTCTTTCCTTGATAAAGGGCATCGTCCGCCCTTTTAATAAGGTCGTCAATAGTATCCTTCCGGCCGATAGTGGCAACTCCGATAGTCAAGGTCACAAGCAATTTCCTTCCGTTATAAGTATGATTATATTCTTCGATAGCCTTCCGAATGACCTCCGCCCGTTCTGCCGCGTCCGCATTGGTCAAACCCGGAAACAACAACAGAAACTCCTCTCCCCCCCAACGAGCGATCACATCATAATCTCTGACCATTGCCCGGATAGTATTGGACAGTGTTTTCAACACAGAATCTCCCGCATCATGGCCGTACTCATCATTGACCCGCTTGAAGAAATCGATATCTGCCAGCATTACCGAAAACTCTCGTCCGGTTCTGATAAAGATTTCATAGTCTTCCTTTAAACGTTCTTCTATGTGACGACGGTTATACAACCCGGTTAAGGCATCAACCCTGGCCGTAAACTCTAAGCGTTGATTTAAATCTTCCAGTACTTCTTTGGCTGTTTGTAATTCACGCGTACGTTCATCGACTAATTTTTCGAGGGAATTGTTGAACTTCAGCAATTCATTTTCCGCTTTCCTGCGTTTGCGGTGACTGGTTATAAACCCGACAATAAGAACCGTTTCCCCAAAAATAATGATCCCGCCAATAATTATGTATAGCTTATAGGTGCTCCAAAAATCGTTCTCTCTGTACTCAATTCTTGCTTCAGACGGAAGCTTGCTTTCAGCAATGTTCCATCGTTCTAAAGCCCGCCAATCAAAAGCATACTCATTAGCCCTAATGTTGGTCCTTGTTAATTGAGCCGGTTTTTCCCCGTCAAAAATTCGAAGGGCTATTTCGGCAACATTCCGTCCTGTCAGGTCATTATTGTAGACATAGCCGCCGATTATCCCGCTTCCCAAATACTGCATTTGTGTTCCGTAAACGGGGATGCTCACCTTTTTCGTAATCGTACTTAGAACTTGGAAAGGTACGAAGGATTCTCCGGCAACATCCCTAACCCAGCGAACGAACAAAATTGCGGAATCATCCCCGGCCTGCTGCAATCTCTCCAGCATCCGCAGGTAAGGCAGTTTATTCAAATAAACCAATTCAACTTGACTGCTAAAGGGTTCCGACTCCTTTTGGATTTGGCTGAGGGTGATCTTTTCATTTTCGGAATCCCCAATCACTATATATATCTTCTTCACTTTTCTTTGCGTCTCAAGAATCAACCGGATGTTATCAGCAAAATCCGCAACGGCCGGCAGCACTACATAATCTGCCGGCAAATTGGCTGGGGGATTGACATCAGCGGCCCAAGTCATAATAATCGGCACATTGTTAAATATCTCAGATCCATATTTCATGAGGAAAGGCGCTAGGACATCGGAGGCCACAATGACATCCGGTTGCCAATTTGAGTATTCTTGTTTTAGTTTAAAATAGCTGGCCAGAGCTTCCAGGTAGGCTTCACTGTGCGAAAATTTCTGCATATCAAGATATTCATAGGAAAAATCAATTCCATATCTCTTGTCTTCCGCAAATTTTGTCTTCAATCCGGTGTTAAAGGCTTGATGAGCGGGAAATTCCGCAGTATAGGGATGGATTACCAGAACATTTTTCTGGATTGGAGCTGCGGAAACATACTGAGCGGTAGAAAAAAGCATGAGGAACACGAAAACAAGTAACGTTGATCTGCTTATATGTTTTCGAATCAATACTTTCATTCTAATTATCCTATCTCACACATGTGGTTTTTTTTAATTCAAGCCTACATTCTTAGGCCATCCGGCCAAGCAATTCAAAGCATTACTTATTGTGAAATAATCTACATTGTAAAGTAATCTACAATGAAAAAACCTAGTTTATAAACTTTAATTTATAAACTAGGCCGGTTGCGCTACTTATTCCACATGCATCAAGCGCCCAAAATACAATGCATGCTTCAAAATATCCTTGTTTAGTAATCGGAATAACTATTCATTAAATCTTCTTGTAAAAGATTCTACCACAATCTCGGCGCATAATTTGTCATAATATGTAACATATTTTCTACACTTGAGATTTTTTGTAATTATGCTCCAGCTTTCCTCATGGAAGAGCTTTTAGTAGCGGCCCCAATATCGCCTGCTTCTATAGCGGAATCCTCCAAGAATTTGGTGTATAGGGCACCATTCGATGTCCTGGGGACGGCAAAATAGGCCTCGATTCCATCCTCCGCTTCTCCATACCCCTTCTTTCAAGGCATAGATAGCCGGGGCATTTTATTGATCAATTAATTTTACCTTATCAGGATAAAAACCATTAACCCTAATTATCTAAGAATACTAATGAGAACTATAAATTTTCAGTGTATTCTTAATAAATCAGATTATAGCAGCTATCTCAATAACTACTTATAAAATCAAAATCATTCATAAAGAGGGTGATAACTTGAAGTTGACAGTTTTGCTTGATAACAACACGGCTTTAGCCAATAACCCCAGTTTCAGCGACCGGTACTTTCTGGCGGAACCTGGACTTTCTTTCTACCTTGAAACAGACGGAAAACGCATTCTTTTCGATACCGGTCATACAAGTGTTTTCCTGCAGAATTCCCAAAAGATGAATATTGACTTTTCTGTCCTTGACTATTTGGTTCTTTCCCACGGACATACAGATCATACGGGAGGCCTGAAAAGTTTAATTGCTTATTATCGCAGTAATGAAATAAACAACTTAAAAGATAAACCAATTTTAATTGCCCATCCTGAATGTTTTTTGTCTAAAATCGATAGCCCTTGGGGTGAAATAGGCTGCGGAATTCCCGAAACTGAAATAGCTCGTAATTTTCAACTGAAACTCAGTAAAGAACCTTTATGGTTTACAGATAATTTAGTATTTTTAGGAGAAATTGAACGAAACAATGATTTTGAAAATCTGACTCCTTTGGGGAAAGTATACAGGAATGGCGAAGGTAAGGACGATTATATCTTGGATGATTCAGCCCTTGTCTACAAAAGCGGCAAAGGGTTGGTTATTATAACAGGCTGTTCTCATGCGGGGATATGTAATATCACGGAGTATGCGCAGAAAGTCTGCCAGGATGAAAGAGTTATTGACATTATCGGCGGTCTTCACCTGATCAACCCGTCTCGTATGCAGATGGAAAGAACTAAAGAATTTCTTGAAAAAGTTGCCCCGCAGACCATTCGGGCCTGTCACTGCACCAGTTTGAAAGCAAAAATCGCCTTGGCGGAAGTATGCAACCAGGAAGAAGCCGGGACAGGATTGCAGTTAGAGTATTAACACGCGACTATCCGCAAAGGGAATATTGTCTGTTCCAAACGTCAGCGATTGGCTAGCTTATTGCCCCACCGTAAAAACATTATATTGCAATCATTAAAAGCAAAGTCCAAAACAGATCTGCTATCCGGACACCGGAAAGTACGGAGGGATTAAGATGATTCCAGAAACGATTCTTAAAGAAAAATATAACTTAGAATTAAATGCTCCTTCAGAGCCCGAGGGAATGTACACAACAGTTGTGCAAACGGGTGAATTACTTTATGTTTGCGGACATACCCCAAAGTTAAATGGCAATTTAGTCAGTTGGGGACGTTTGGGAGCAGAAGTGACACTTGAAGAGGGGCAATATGCAGCTCGTATTGCAGCTGTAAATTGTTTAGAAGCATTAAAGAATTACCTGGGGGAATTAAATAAAATAAAAAAGTTTATACAAGTAGTGGGATTTGTACGCAGTACAGAAGATTTCACAGATCAGCCACTGGTCATTAATGGCGCTTCGAGTTTATTCCTGGAGGTTTTCGGTGAAAGAGGCAAACATACTCGAATGGCAATCGGTACGAATCAACTGCCAGGTGGGGCTTCCGTTGAAGTTATGTGTATTGTTCAAGTTTAAAAGCTGTGAATTAACGGGGGATCTAATTAGCTCGATTACCCTGAAAATAAAAGGATTTAAACCACGAAGGTTCAAATCCTTTTGTCATATGCCTTTAACCCACAACAATCAACCGCTTATTCGCAACGTTGCTGAAGCACAAGCTATCGAGGATGGATGCGGCTTTATAGGTATGAATTTTAACTCTAACCTTCTAAGTCCTCTTTTAAACAAACCTTAAACTATTTCTATGGTCAGAAGAAAGGAATCCGCTGACCATCATACCCTTGAATTCTTTCTAAGGGTATGATTGATTAACATTACTATTAAGGTGATTTACTTTCCAGTTGCCGGTTTGCGACGCTCTCTCCGTCAAGGATTCCCGGGGAAGGGTATATTCCTTGTTTTTCAAGGAGCCTTCGCAGCTTCTCAATCTCTCTGACAATAACTGTGGTTGAGTTATACAGGCCCAATACATATTCCCGATATTTACGGGATGAAGCAATAGAGGCCGCTTGCTCCGGCGATGAGCATTCCAGGAGACTGAGCTGAAGGAATTTAACTTGGCCAAAAGATTCAAGCCATTGTTGTAAAGTTAATACAAGATTTTCAGGCAAAGGATAGGTGCTTAATTTTTTTAGAGCTGAAACTACTTCATCAGCCGGCAGGCCCCGTTTCAAGGCATTCATTAAATACGTCTTATCCAAACGGAATCTAAGCATCTGATCCTGCTGCTCCAGTACAGCAAATCGGCTCAACTCCCAGCGGACGTGCCAAGAAGCGGAACGCGGCAGCAAGATTTCGAAATTTGGTTGAACATAGGCGGTATTGGGTCCACTCATGGGATAAACTTGGTCTGTCACTGTCTTGATTTCAGCCTTACAACCCTCAAGATTTTTGTCCTGGTACAATTTTGAAATTGCTAATTGACCTAACGCAGTGACTCTTACTAAAATATCGTTTTCATACTTTCCCCATTCCAGCAAACCCAAATAGCGCATCGGATTAAGAAAGCTGATCACTGTTTCTAAGATTAACAAATTACAAACATTCTCATCCGAAATTAAAGTGCTTATCGTATGCCCCCAGCTTGTCCAAGTAGTACAGCGGCTTAACACGGGAAGCAACAGAAAAAGTCCTTTATTCTTAAGGGAATAGACATGTACTGTGCATAACTCGCTGAGAAAATTCTCTACTTTAATCGTTTCCGGTAAGACCCGTCCTTCTTTCGTCAGCGCTAACCGATCCCCTCTAAGCATAAATAAATGAAATATCTTTGCAATTCCGAGAATCCAAAAGAAGTAGCTTTCCGGATCAAAGCTTTCATCAGCCCCGGCCGGTTTGCTCAACGCTGCCAGCACTCTTTTTAAAGAGTGTTTGTTGATTTCATGGGCACGGGTGACAAGCACCTCTCCCTGCTCAATCAACACAAGAACATTAAATAAATTATCTAAGGTGGATGATAAATCCGCACAAAACAATTGCTGCGGTTCCAAGTCAAAAAGTCCGCTGTCAGCTTGTTTGTCGATAAAGCGCCAAAAGGCTTGGGCGGCTTCTTCTTTAAGATTATATGTCTGGGAGTAACGGCCACTTGAGAAAAAGCCGATCTTCGCCCATTTTGACAGCAACCTGACACTGTCCTGATAGCTTAACCCCGGCAAATCCTTGTCTAAATAGCGAAAGCTTTCAGAATTGTAAGCGCTGAAATACTCAATGCCTTCATCCTCCGGTTGCAGAAAAGCTATATAGGCAAAAAGAATCCGCTCTACAGGACCCATTTGGGCAAAATAGTCCGGCCAAGCCTTTGGTTTAAGTCTTGTAACCGGAGCCTCATTTCTTTGAGTTTTTGCTCTCGACTCTGATGGTGGTGTTTTTTGGTTATTTTGATCAAGCGTTTGAGACCAGCCCGATTTCGTTTGGGGCAGATTCTCCTCCGCCTGATTTTCCTGAGTGGGCGGTTTAAAACCGGAAGGATATTTTTCTCCAAAAACCGGCCTCCATTTTGCCGTTTTAGGCTGATCGGCAGGAGGCAATTGCTTCTTCATCGTTCAACGTCCTCCTCAATTACGATTTTATAAGCGTACCCTTGCTCAGTTAAAAAGAGCTGACGATGCATTGCAAACTCCTGTTCCTTGGTATCTTTAGAAACCAGGCTGTAGAAATAGGCTTTGCCTTCTCCCTGCTTGGGGCGAAGAATGCGTCCAAGTCTTTGTGCTTCTTCCTGTCGGGAGCCAAAGGTTCCTGATACCTGTATGGCAACATTGGCATCCGGCAAATCTATGGCAAAGTTGGCCACTTTAGATACCACTAAACAATGCAGCCGCCCGCTGCGAAATTCTTCATAAAGTCGCTCACGCTCCCTCTGCGGGGTTTTCCCCGTAATTAAGGGAGCAGCTAACTCCCGGGCAAACATTTCAAGCTGGCGAATATATTGACCAATAACCAATACCAAATCCTCTTTATGACGCTTCATTAAGTCGGAAATTATCTGTAACTTACGTGGGTTTTCTGCCGCCATGCGGAATTTCTCTCTATCCTCCGCCAGGGCATAATCCATGCGACGGTCTTTACTCATAGGAATTCGCCATTCCAAACATTCAGCCGTAGCAATCCAGCCTTGAGATTCTAAGACCTTCCAAGGGACATCCACTTTTTTCGGGCCGATCAGAGTAAATACGTCATCTTCTTTACCGTCTTCCCGTACGAGCGTCGCTGTTAAACCAAGGCGGCGTTTGGCCTGCAAATCAGCAGCAGCCCGAAAGATCGGCGCAGGTAAGAGATGCACTTCATCATAAATTATTAATCCCCAGTTCTTTTCATTGAATATGTGAAAGTGATCAAAGTCTCCATCCGTCCGCGACCGATGCGTGAGAATTTGGTAAGTCGCTACCGTAACCGGACAGATCTCCTTTTTCTCACCCGTGTACTCCCCCATTTGAGTTGTATCTAAGGTAGTTTTATCAGCCAATTCACGCAGCCACTGTTTAACGGCACTATTATTTGTTGTAAGGATCAGCGTCTCACACTGCAATTCCATCATCACTCCCATGCCGATCACTGTCTTACCGGCACCACAAGGCAACACCAAAACGCCGCTCCCTCCCCGGACGGAACCTTGTTGATGAAATGAGGCTACGGCCTCTTGCTGATATGCCCGCAGGGAAAATGCCTCTCCTTTTTTGTTTTCAGTACGCCAGGCAATGGGCAACGGTGCACCTTCGCTATAGCCCGCCAAATCCTCAACAGGATAAGAGAGTTTTATCAGAAGCTGTTTTAATTGTCCTCGTGCTTCCGGATTGATCCCGACTTGTAATAATGGGAATTTAGGCACTTCATTACTCCTGGCCTGTTCATCGAAGGCCAACAATAACTTGACCTCTTTATGACGGACAATCTCCAGGAGAATCACCGGATCTTCGGCAGTAAGTAAGAGCTTTTCCCCTTCTCGAACCAACTTTACTAAACCGTAACGGCCCATAAGTTGCTGTATTTCCGTTCGTACTGAGTCAGGCAAAGGAAACTTACTGTAGCGTTCCAAACCTTTCAAAACGCTGGCCACACTGGCACCGCTGGAGGCGGCATTCCATAATGATAACGGAGTAATCCGATAAGTATGAAGATACTCCGGGCTTTTTTCCAACTCGGCAAAAATGGCCAAAGTGTCCCGAGCCTCTTCATAAAGGGGATTATTTACTTCCAGTAGAACAGAGCGATCACTTTGCACAATCACAGGATTTGTTACAGCCGGCATATTGGACTCCTCTTCCGCTTCAAGCTAAGTTGCCATAATTATAGCATATAAATTAACTTAACTGATCAAGAATCCTTTGTTCATCGTCTCAGCTTAAGCGGATTAGAAATTAGCCTCTCTTTTGAGAAATATTCCAGTTCTGAACTCTGCCCCCGCCCTTGCCTGCCGAATAAGCCCTTCGTCACGGAAGTCAAATCAAATACTGTGGCCTGTCAACGTCCATCCCCAGATGGAACGAAGAGACGAGGCCGTCCCACGCAAAAGGGCAGGTCTTGGTCATAGTTAAGGCATCAGCCGGCTTGTCTGCAGGGCAACAGCACTTTAGACCCAATGACTGAGCATCCCTGCCTTTCGGCAGGGATGCCCCCAGTGTTTCAGTTCTTTACTTTGCCAGGCCAGTTATTCCCAAGGCCACAAAAATAATGCCATCTGTCCGTTGCACCGGTTAGAGGAGTTCCACATACCCTTCCGCTCCATTGACCCGAATTCGCTGTCCGTCTTTGATCAGCTTCGTGGCGTTTTCCACGCCCACGACCGCAGGCAGGCCGTACTCCCTGGCAACGACAGAACCGTGGGTCATCATTCCGCCCACCTCCGTCACTAAGCCTTTGATAGAGACAAACAGCGGTGTCCAACTGGGATCGGTAAAGGTGGTGATCAAAATATCACCTTCCTCTATAGCGGCATCTTCCATTCTTAAAATGACCCGCGCCCGGCCCTCCACAATTCCGGAGGAAGCAGGTATGCCCGCCAAGGCACCTTGGGGGATCTTACCGCTATCGTATGCGCCGGATATCACTTCGCCCTCGGAGGTCATTATCCGCGGCGGCGTCAGCTTCTCGTAGACCTCGTATTCCTCTTTGCGCTTCGTGACGAGGCTGTAATCCAGCCGGTTGGTACGAACGGCCTCCCGGAGTTCCTCAAAGGACAGATAGTAGATATCCTCCTGCTCCCGGACAACCCCCTTGGACACGAGCCGAGCGGCCTCCTTCAGCAGGGCCTGCTTGATGATCCAGTAACGCTCAATCATCACGTACTTCGGGTATTCCCGATAACCGGTGAAATTGCGCAAAACGCTGATCATCCTCTTCGTCTTTTTGGCCTTTTGTTTGCCGCCGGGCAGCTGTTGCAAACGCTTCAGAAGATCCTGTTCCTTTTGTTTCGCTTCCTCCAGGCCTCGCTCAAATAAGGTATTATGAGCATCCGGCGCAAAGTTTTTGATGTTGCTGAGAATCATGGAAACGAGGGCGGTGGGCTGTTCGCTGAAACGGGGCCGGGTGATATCGATCTCACCGGAACAGCGCATGCCGTATTTTTCCAGATAGGCCCGCAGAGATTTGCTGACAGCATCGCCGCCTGCCAAGGTGGCCAAGTCCTCAAAAAAAGTCTCATTCTTGGCCTGTTGAAAGTACTCCATCACTGCCGGATAGTGCCGGACAACGTCTGCTACATCCAACAGCGCCAGCCCCATTTCCGAAGTGACATTGTTGGCTACCGACTGGGAAAGGGAATCTGCCGCGCTCTTTTCGCCCAGCCACTTTGCCATTTTCTTATTGAGCCAACTCACCGCATATATCCCGGCAAAAACCGCTCCCATGCTTTGGGGACCGGACATATCTTTTTTTAACTGCTTATTGGCTTCTATAATGAAAGCAAACAGTTCGTCTCCGGAGAGGTTGGCAATCCTCTGCCGCAGCTCCCGAACAGAGGCCTCATTCCGGGACATTAGGGTTTGAACGACGGCTGCATCGTTGCTGCGGTATATCTTAATAAACTGAAGGGGCAGCGACCAGGTGAAATACCCTGAACCCATACTGAAGGCTTTTTTACCGCGGGCCAATGATTTCATAAAGTCTTTCCGCTTGATAATATTCTTGATGGCGTTATGCATGAGCGGGTCCATTTTGCCCGCGGCCATGAGTACGATCTTTTGTCCCGTGGGAGAAGCCAAATCGTGGGCGATATCGAAGAAAAACCTGCCGCCGACTTGAATCAAGGGAAACTCGTACGATAACAGCTCAAAAAAGGATAAGCCCAAGGGTTTCATGGCGTCGGTCATCATCTGCTGATGGCTGAAAGACATATACACGTGGTTCTTCCCATCCTGCTCCTCCGGTATGGGGTAGAGAGTAGTGATGGGGCGGCTCTGGACGATAAAGAATTTATTGGCGTACAAACACCATTCAATATCCTGGGGACGGCCAAAATAAGCCTCAATCCTTCTGCCCAAACCTTCGAGCTGTAAAATCTGTTCATCCGTCAGCGTCTGCCTGTTCTCAAGCCCGGCCTCGATCCTCCGTTCCTCCGTGCCACCTTCTTTTAAGGCATAGATGGCCAGCTTCTTCGCAGCTATCTTCTTCTCAAGGATTCTGCCGTCACGTACTTTGTAAATATCCGGGTTGACCAGACCGGAGACCAGGGCTTCACCGAGCCCGAAGCCGGCGTCGATGGATACCACGTTCCTGTTCGACGTAATAGGATCGGCCGTGAACATGATCCCCGCCGCCTCCGGGAAAACCATTTTCTGGATGACAACGGAGAGATGGATCTTATCGTGAGCAAAGCCGTTCTGCAGCCGGTAAATCACCGCCCGCTCCGTAAAGAGCGAGGCCCAGCATTTGCTGATATGCTTCAAGATAGCTTCCTGGCCGCTGATATTCAGATAAGTGTCCTGCTGACCGGCAAAGGAGGCCGTGGGCAGATCCTCCGCCGTGGCGCTGGAGCGCACGGCATAGGCCTCCTCGTTCCCCAGGTACTCCAGCTGACGGGCTACCGCTGCGGCAATCTCCTCCGGAATGGCCGTTCCTTCGATGGCACAGCGGATCTTGCCGCTGATGACAGCGACTCTTTCCCGCTCCTCCACTTTAAGGTGAGAAAGCTGCTCCAGGAGCTCAGGCAACTCCGGTGTTTGCCCCATGGTCTTTTGATAGGCTTCCGTGGTGACACAAAAACCTTCCGGTACACTTATCCCCTCTATTTTGGACAGTTCCCCGAGATTCGCACCCTTACCACCGACACTGGCAAGCTTTGTTTGATCAATCTCCTGAAAGCCAAGCACATAGGAGTTCATATCTATTCCCCTTTCGATGTTATTCGCAATGTCGAACCAGCCGGGTCATCCTGGCGATCCCTCAACTTATCCAGCAATCTGTCAGTCCGTCAATCCTTAAACAGAGCAATGCCTCCCTTAATAATTTCGATAGCATCGCTCAGGTTCTTCAAATACCTTTCCTTATCGCATCCGTTCCTGAAATAGTCATTTAAACCGAATGTGGAAATCAAATTGATAACAAGTTCAGAATCAACTTCCGGTTTGAAAAGGCCGCGCTCTTTATCCCGCTCAAGCATTTTCACATACCTTGCAGCGGAGGATTTGCGGATTTTCCCAATAAATTCACTGTTATCCATTTCCATCAGCATCGCTATCTCCAGATATCCCGGTTTTACACTCCCTCGCTCCAGGAATTCTCTGGTTCTCTGCTTAATCACTTCAAAAACGTCTGCCTCCGGGTCTATCCCTTTTGCCTGGCTGAGCAGTTCTGTCTTTTCCTTCCCGGCTTCCTCCAGCATATAGAGATAAAGGTCTTCTTTATTATTAAAATATTGATAGAAACTGCCTTTAGGTATTCCCGCATTCTTGATGATCTGGTTAAGGGATGCTTGGCTGAAACTCCGAATTGAGAACTCCTTCACGGCAGCGTCAAAGATGCGCTCTCGTTTCTCCTTGCTTAAATTATAAAACGTAGTTTTCGGCATGCCTTTCGTCCTCCTTCAGCGAACCGGCAGTTATAGTATTGGCAAAAATTTTTTATTTATGACCACGTGGTCACATGATGCTTTTCATTATATGACTGCGTGGTCACATTGTCAATATCTTGGTTTTTCGTTTAAAAACTTAGAATTTTAGGGCCTTAAAAAAATTGCGAACACCCCTGATAAATCACCTAGAGAAACCGGCGAGAGCAGATTCGTTGGTTGTACTTATGCAGAAGGAAAGTAGGCAATGGAGTAGTATTTTTTGACTGTATAAAAAACCGGACTGAAAAAAGTGTATTTTTTCAGTCCGGTTTTTAACGTTTTAACTGTAGAGGGACTCAGGCTTCTTGCTATTCTCCTGAAACATATGCGGATATCTCAAAGGTGACTAATACTTCCCGTTAGTTATCAAAACCAATCTATAACGCAGGAAATCAAGGAAAGCTGCTTTGATGGCGAGGTGAAACGGGAGGGCCGAAGGCCGACGTTACCTTGCCCTTAGGGTTGAAACTATCAAGAGTAACAAACTGCTAGGCTATGTCTCAGAATGGACAACGTTGTCCATTCTGAGATGCTTAATAATGATTGACACCGTTAGGAGCTATACATTATTTCTATATTAGTAGAACATAGTTTTGCACTCCATAAAAAAACCTGTAGATGATCACCATGTGCTTGTCAATCCATGAAGATACCTATAGTTTTTTGCTCATTTTCCGGTTCATTGGTTAAACCAATAATCAGGAAAATTCCCAGTTAAAATGACTGGAACTATTTTTTCATTTTTCTTTCGGAAATTTCGTGACGTTTTGGGAGTTTGAACGTTATTAGATATAGAAGGTAAATTCCTTAAACATCATCACAAAAGAAGGAGAACAACATGAAAAAATTATGGTCAAGTATGACTCTATTAGGCGTGGGGGTTTTACTCGTCGGAGGGATCTTATGGTTTCACAGGATTGGACCTGATGCAGTCCAGACCAAAACTGCAGCGAATGCAATGCAAACATCAGCTGAGACCTCAAAGGTTGCCGGGGACAATAAACCGGCCCCCAAAACAAATACAGCTCAGCCTAACGAAGAACAGCCAAACCAGGCAAGAGTTAATGTCAATGCGGATATGGAAATCGTTAAAAACGACCAGGCTCAAGTCGATGCCGGGCATAGCCCTTGGCAGCTCGATCCGGTGTTTGTTGCTTCCGTCTTTGTCAATACGGGACTTGGCAGCGGTAAAATGAATCAAAACGAAGTTCCTGATTCCGCTTTCGTTTTAAGTGAAAAAACTGAAGCTGAAGCTGTGGTCAAAGTAAACGCCGGACCTGTTAAACAAGTTTATCTCAAACGGCTTGTAGAGCAAAATGAAAAAGGCATTTGGACTGTTATCGGATATGATCCCAAAGAATAGCAACTCCTTGGGTGCCTCACGCTGGGCATCCTTGCTCCTGGCTAAGGACAGATTTTTTCTTGATACCCGCCGCAATCCGGTTCGGAGAGTAGGCGGAAGTACAGCCTTTCGCTACTTTCCAATCCCGGTACACCCCTAAAGTTTCCCCAAGAGTAATACACCGCTCGGTAAATTGCGGATAGTGTATCCCTATATTCACCCGGCTGTAAACCTTTTTATCCTCTCTTTTTATGCAGTTTGTCAGTTGCCTTCCTCATGTTCTCAGCAGCTCTAAATTCAACTATTTTACTGATTAAGCCATAAGGTATAGGCTTTTTTATTGGAAATTGCACTGCTCCTTTAGAGCTCTTATATGCCATTAACTCCTGTTTAAACGCCTCAATCCCACTTGCAGTTGGATAAAAGCCGATGTGATTTTTGCAAGCAGCAAAATACACTAAAATTCCGTGCAAATCGAAAGCGGGCATTTGATAGCTTATCTTTTCATTGGCATCTGGTGCAGCCTCTTTTATGACTTTTCTTAACATCTCAAGTATTTCCTGAATATCAGGGGGAAATTGCCCAATATATTCATCAATTGACTTAGGTCTCATTTTTTCCTTCCTTCTTTCATTCTTCTGTTTGGCAGTGCTTAACCCTGCAATCTTGGGAATAGCTGGCCTTGGATATCCAGCCTTTTCATCCGGCTCGAAAGTAAGCCGTTACTAAGCCAGTTGACCCGTTTTCAATACCATCCCGTTCCTCTTCTTAAGATAATCGCATAATTAACTGCTATACCAGCGGTATGGCTTGTTTATTTTTGAGCTATTATCCATATAATTATTTTAAGATAAAGGTCTGGAGGTGCTTTCATGGACAATGACTCCTTAAAAGAAACCAAAAGTGTTTCACCTGAGAAAGTATTAGAAACGATTCAAGAGTACATAAAATCCAGCCTGGACGAGTTCCACATTCCGGGCACAGCCGTGGCCGTGGTCAAAGATGATGACATAATTTTTCTGGAAGGCTTCGGCAAACGGGACATAGAGCATGAACTGCCTGTCACTCCTGATACGCTATTTGCTATCGGATCGAGTACAAAAGCATTCACAACAATGTCCGTCGGTATACTGGTTGACGACGGGAAGCTGGATTGGGACAAACCTGTCGCAACTTATGTTCCAGAGTTCAAATTACAGGATCAATATGCCAGTGAAAATGCAACACTAAGAGATCTCGCTACACACCGTGTAGGCCTTCCACGGCATGACTTAGTCTGGTATAAGGCACCGCTCTCCCGTGCAGAGATAGTACTTCGTCTATCTCACCTTGCTTTCTCTAAGCCGTTCCGAACTACCTTCCAATATCAAAACATGATGTACCTGACTCTCGGCTACGTGGTTGAAAAAATATCCAAGCAAAGTTGGGAGACCTTTGTCCGAACACGAATCCTTGACCCATTGGGTATGAAACGAACCAACTTCTCCGTCAATGAACTTCAACATGATAATAATTTTGCCAAACCTTACAAGGTTGTTAAGCAAACGATCAAAGAAACGTCATTTGCTAACATCGACTCAATAGGACCTGCAGGCTCTATAAATTCCTCAGTTCGGGAAATGGCACAATGGGTTAGGCTTCATCTCAATAACGGGAATTTTCAATCGAATCAGCTGATTAGCGAAAATAACCTTAAACAAATGCACTCTCCCCACATTTCGACAGGACCATCACAAGACGGACGAATTCTTTTTCCCAGTTATGGTTTGGGTTGGTTCACCGAAGTATACAGAGGGCATCACCTTGTTCAGCATGGCGGAAACATCGATGGGTTCACTGCCCTGGTCGCAATGGTTCCCCGGGAAAATATGGGGATTGTAATTCTGAGTAACCAGGAGCATAGTGTATTCCCTACGGCTGCAGCTTATACTATACTCGATACATTTCTGGAACTTCCCAAGATAGATTGGAACACATTCCTGAAAGACAAGATTGGCAAGCTCATTACTTCACAGAGTAAAAATAAAGGGCAAGTGGATGAGAATCGCGTTCTTGACACGAAGCCCTCTCACGAGCAATCTGCCTATGTGGGGGAATTCGAGCATCCGGCTTATGGTGTCATCTCGATAACAGCGCAGGGAGATCATCTCTATATTGGCTACCATGCTCTTGCCAAACGACTGGTACTTGAACACTATCACTATGATGTCTTTTCCTTTGCGTTCAACGAGGTAACCTTCAGCGAAGGTGACTTCAGCCAAAATTTCAAGGTTCAATTTCATAGCGATCTTCGGGGGAAAATTTCTCATCTAACCGTTCAATTTGAACTCTTGCTTGAGCCGATTGAGTTTGTGCGGAAAACGGCAGCGAAATTTCTAAGTCAGGAACTATTAGAGAAATATGTTGGGGAATACGATCTTGCCGGTGTAACCGTCAGCGTTGCGCTGCGCAATCAAGCCACACTGACTGCAACTGTTCCTGGTCAGCCTACCTATGAATTGCTTCCTAGCAATGAGACGGAATTTAGTATTAAGGGGTTATCTGGTTTTGAGATTCAATTCGTATTGGATGAACGCGGAGCTTGCTCTGAAGCTAAGTTCAAGCAACCTAATGGCACATTTGGATTAAAGCGCAAGTAGTAATAGCCCTCCCAACAAGCCCCCGCTTCGGCAGATGGTTATCCTTGCTGTAAAAAATATTAGTTGTACCTGAAAGGACACTTATTCATGAGTATTAACGAGTTCAGGGAGAGAATGTACACTCGTTGGGGAATAGAAAGCCTTCCTTCACACCTTGAAAGTCTTTATGGAATTAGAATCGCCCAAGCGACGAAACTCGATTTAGGAATCTTTCGCATCGACCGGCATGATGGACCAAGCTGGTTAGCACGGCTGTTCCCTAAAGCCATGCCACTAGAGCAAATTCAGGGCGATGCGGAGATTCTTAGTTACTTAGAACAGCATAATTACCCCGCCGAACGATGCGCTCTGCCCGATTCAGTCTTCATGCACGAAGAACAACCAGTCCTGATAACTGATTTTGTCGCTGGGACTAAGCCGAAAGGCAGCGCTAAAGCCTTTTATTTTGCCGGTATTTTGCTTGGCCGCCTACACACGTTACCCCTAGCTTCAGGTGCTATGTCACGAAAAGGTGGGGCTTGGCACCATTTAGCCGTTCAGGGAGGTCCACGAGAAGAAATCGAGGCCGCACAATCATTTGTCCTCAGCTCAGAGCAAAATGTGTCAATTGAAGAGCGCTCACACTATGAAACATTACTAAACGAACTCAGGCAGCTTGATGATCTCCATGATATGCCGCAAGCCCTTATCCATCCGGACTTCGTCCCTTCAAACATGATCAAAGTGGAGGTTGGGAATTGGGCAGTTATCGACTGGTCCGGAGCTGGACGGGGGCCACGCATCTTTTCTCTTGGGTTTCTTCTCTGGGCTGCCGGCTTACGAGGGGATCTGCAATGCGTCGATGCCGTCGTCACTGGTTACCGTAAATATATCAATCTTGATATTGACGAATTAAAACGGCTCGCGAAGGCGATAGGTTTTCGACCTCTCATCTGGGATTGCTGGGCGTTCAGCATGGGCCGAAAGACACTCATTGAAGCGGCGCAGGGAGTATCGCTGACGCGAGAGATCACGAAGGCGATAACTGACCGTTCAATGCAGGCATTTAAGAACTTCACTTAAAACAAAAGGCGTTGACAAGAATAGTTTCATCTTCTTAGTCAACGCCTTAACCCCATCAGGACATTAGATCTTGTTTTCTTCTCTTAAATTCCTCAACATCAATCTCGCCTTTCGCATATCTGGTGCGAAGAATTTCCAGCGCATTGTCTGTTTGTCTTGTGAGACCGTGAGCGTGGCAGCTATCCCTATGGCCACGGAATATTCTTACGATGACTACAATTATTACGACCCATAATATTAAATGTATAGCCATGCTAAGTAGCCCCAGTCCCATAAGACCACCGCTCAGAAGTCCAAATCCAGCCATGTCGATTCCTCCTTAAAATTCTTGAGTTCATAATGAACTATACTCCTAGTGCAGCGCTTATTGATGTGAAAGGTATGAACAAATTGTTAAAGAATTAATAAGGTTAGGCAATGAACAAACGACAAAAGCAAGGTTGCACCGGGGTTGAATGATCACTTTATTTCCGGCCTTATAAAAGCGCTCCGCAAGCGCTAAGTCCACCTGTTATTAAGACTGTCTTCCCATTTGCTCTTATAATGATTACCTCCTTAAATGTTATATATTATATTATTTTTAATCTTCGTAAAGACAGACCTGTGCTATTACCGTTTTAATTATACACCGATTTTCCAGCGTAAGGATGGCTGATCTGCTAGTCTTTCTGGAAGATGGTAAATCGTCAACTTACGAAGATGATTATGTATTAGTCTTTGAATAATATACAGACCGGATTTTTATTATGATATAATGATCGTACATATTATTTTAATGGGGGGAGTTACAGTATGAAAAAAGTAGTCGCTTTTATAGGAAGTCCAAGAAAAAACGGCAACACGGCCACCCTTGTGCGGGAAGTTATTCAGGGAGCGCAAGAGGCCGGTGCCGAAACAACTGTATTTAACCTTTATGATATGAATATCAAGCCCTGCCAAGGCTGCTTGGTTTGTCGCAAGACAGGACAGTGCGTCATGCAAGACGATTTCCAGAACATGTTTAAACATATTGTTGATGCCGATGTTGTGGTTTTCGGCTCGCCCATATATCTTTGGCAGGTTACAGCTCAAACGAAACTGTTATGGGATAGACTCTGCGGCTTGTTCGATGAAAACCACAAGCCCAGGTATGCTGCTAAAAACCTGATCATGGTATATTCTCAAGGAAATCCAACCGCACAGGCTTTTCAGACATCCTTTCAAACCACTGAAGCTATGTTTAAGATGTTTGGCTTAAATGTAGTGAATACTATTTTACAAACGGGCGGCAATGCCCCCAATGCAGCAGCTAATAATAAAGAACTTTTAGCAAAAGCTTATGAAGCAGGAAAGGCAATCTAGCCAAGAGAGCGACAACATTAACCACAATCCGCCGGAGACCTAGTGTACCGTTTCATTTATTTAGCTTTGATTAATTAAAGTACTTAGAGTTAATTTACTGCTAGCTGGAATTGAGTATTGGTTCAGTTTATACTATTATTAATGCTAAATATTTGAAGGCATTTGTGAGGTGAAACAATTGGATAAGTTTGTAGATATTGTTTCTGAACGAAAAATTCAAGAAGCTATTGAACGTGGTAAACTAAAAAACCTTCCTGGAGAGGGTAAACCTGTAACGATTGAGAATTTATATTTTTTGCCTCCTGAATTTAAATTTGCATATACCGTTTTAAAAAATGGAGGTTATCTTAACCTAAATGAAGCTGATGAACCTAAAGTTTCTTTAAACAGCAACGCAAGAGATTTGTTAAATGAGCAATCATCTAATTCTACAATTGTTGACACTGATGGAAACCGGTCAAACGTGAAACCTGTTAATATGACTGAATATGCCAAAGAAAAAGCTCTAAGTTATAGTATTATGAGAGATTACAGACGTGGAAGATATTAAGTGCTCTTATAGAAAGGTGTAACCCCTATCAATTCAGGGTTACACCTTTTTAAAATGCTTCATGCAAAGGCAGCTGCACAACCGAACTACAGCCTGCAACCATGGGCGCAGTCATATCATCATAGGTTCCGTTCTCAAATTGAAAGAGCGTGATCAAGCCCGAGAGCTGGTCGGGCTTGGCCAGAAAAATTACCAGCTTAGGCGTTTCATCCTGTTTGGCTGTTCAAGAGGTCTGAAGAACACCCTCTGCAGTGCTCCCTTTAACGTTCCAAAAACACTGATCTCAGCGGGCAATAAAGAGGCCGGATTCCTTAGTCACATAGATATGCCCTTCACTTTCGATCAGACGATCCAAATAATCTTTAAAGCTGCTGATGCGTTCCGGGGTCATAAACGCTGCCAGGCGCGGACTGCCCGACGACATGAGGTAATCGATAATCGGCTGCGCTTCGGTCACCTCAAGATGATCCGCATACTTCTCCAGCTGAATATGCTCAAAAAAGCCGCTCAGCTGCCCGTAGCCGTTCTCCAAACCAAATTTGCCGGCAACGGTTTCCCCCGGAGAAGGCGGCAGGTTGAAAAAGTTGCGGAACAATTCACGGATCTCGCGGAAGTTGCCCAACCCAATGGTCGTAGCGTACAAAGTACCCCCGGGCTTGAGGACGCGGCGGATCTCCGCGAGAGCCTTTTTACGGTCAGGTACGTGGTAGAGCATATGATTAGCCACGACAATATCGAAAGCATGGTTAGCAAAAGGGATCTCCTGGGCGTCAACGACCGCAAAGTCAAAAGCCTCTGAATAATCCTTAAGTCCGGCTTTCGCCGCTTCGAGCATTCCCGCGGAAAAGTCGCTCAGAACGATCGCAGCCTCTGCCGGGAGCCGATCGGTATTTCTTAGCCAAAGGTAACCCGGGCCACAGCCGAGCTCCAGAACCCGCGCCTTGGGGGGAAATTCGATCTGATCAAAGACCCAGGCCGCAAAGTCCCTGCTGTTGGTGGAAAACCGGCTCGCAAGCCAAACGCGCCGGTTGTAATTCCCAGCGTCGGCATACTGCTCTTTCAGGTAGTTTGTTTCGTCATAGTGCATCAGTATCAACACCTCCTTCGGATAGATGGCAAATAATTTACCTAGGAAAGCAATGATTCCGGCAATCCGGAGCCAGCGGCATTATTCTCTGAAAAGCTCCCTGCAATTCCACTTGGTCGGCATCAAAATCACCGCTCAACTAATTCATGTTCTTATTCTACCATGAATTAGTTCTCTTTTTCGAGCTTACCTTATGGATTTGCTTGATCCCAGCCGGGCGCCCAGCAGAGGATAGGCCAGCCAAAAATTATTTATACAGCCAGACCTGAAAACCGATGCCATATTTTTTTATCTCCGATCGAGCGAACCGGGTCTCAGCGATCATATCTTGAAACTCTTTTTGCGAATAGGCTCCATTGCGTAAAAATGTCTTAAAGGAAAACTTGACAAAAAAGCGGTCAAATCCTTTCATGTCCGGGTAATTCTGCATTTCCTCTTCAATGTCCTCCGGCGTGTTTTCACGATTCATGTCCAGGACGAGGGCGATACCGCCGGGTTTTAAAACCCGGTACATCTCATCCAGGGCTTTTAAAGGCTTGCTGAAATTCTTAAACGCGGCGGAACAAACCACGAAATCAAATTTACCCTCGGGCAATGGCAAATCAGAAGCGTTGCCTTGTTTAAACTCTACGCTTACGCCCTCTGCTTGGGCGTTTTTCTTTTCGATGGCGACAAAATCCTCGCTCAGTTCAACGCCCGTCACGACAAACCCACGCCTAGCAAGCTCAATCGCCAGAAAACCCGGCCCGGGCGCTACTTCCAGCACCTGGGCTCCCTTTGCCGTGGCCTCACTGACGAGATCGGCGTACCTTTTCATTTCCAAAATTCTTGACCCACGGGTATTCTTGTCGTACCATTTGGCCATAAAGCCTGTTATCGGAATATCCCTCTTCTTTCTGGCATTTCTCATAAACGACATCCTGATTGCCTCCCATTCTTCTTTGCTGACAAAACTGTGCTTGTTCTTTTGAGCGCCGCTTGTTCATGTCCTGCGCTCTTTTAGATTCAGCGTTTGACTCTCACGGCTGTCTATGATAAGTTAATAGCGTCAATTCAACTAACGCTGTTAGTCCGAGTAACAGCGTTAGTATATCGCCTAACACTGTTAGTGTCAAGGCATTTTTTTGTCAAAAAATTTTAGGAGGTCATCATGGGCATCTCGAAGGAGCAAATTATACAGACTTCTATCGCCATTTTAAATAAGTCGGGACTAGAGAACCTGACGATGCGCACCCTCGCCAAGGAACTGGATATCAAAGCCGCATCCCTGTATTGGCACATAAAAAACAAGCAGGATCTTTTGGATCTGCTTGCCGAGGAAATCTGCAGGCCGATTACGATTGAGGACAGTTCGGGGGACACTGAAAAGGCTCTTTTTTCATTTTCTCAAATGTACCGGGAAGCCCTGCTCAAAGTACGCAACGCTGTCCAAGTACTTATGGAATCCACGCCCCATACGCCCCACCGGCTGGAACTGATCCAACACGGACTCAGGCTAATTCAAGCCTGGGGCGTAAGCGACGCCAACTGCCTGGCGGCAATGAATATGTTCAACAACTATGTTCTCGCCTTTGCAGACGACGAAGCGCGCTTCAGCCGTTGGGGTGTTGAAGAGACCAAAGCAGCCGTGCGCCATATGGGAATGGAGTTCCGGGACTTTGATGAGCAGTTCCGCTATGGCATCAGCGTACTGCTGGCGGGATTCCGTGCGGTTCAGTGATTCTAGTTCTATAGGTTCATTCCGCCGGATACTTCAATTCGCTGGGCGGTAATCCAGCGAGCATCTTCTGTGCAAAGAAATGCCACCACTCCTCCAATATCCTCCGGCTCTCCTACGCGTCCAAGGGCCGCAGCTGCTTTTACATTGGCATTATATTGAGCATTGTCTCTGATAATACCGCCTGCAAAATCAGTGGCAATGGGACCCGGGGCCACTGCATTTACTCTGATCCCTCTTGAACTCAGTTCCTTGGCTTGGTAGCGTGTAAGGGTTTCAATGGCTCCCTTCATCGACGCATAGGCAGAATATCCCGGCATACTGGCTTGCGCCAGCCTGCTTGACATGTTGATAACGCCTCCGCCGTCATTGAGGTAGTCTAAGGCTTTTTGGGTAAAGAAATAGACTCCCTTGAACTGGACATTCAGCAGCAGGTCAAACTGTTCTTCGGTGGTGTCTTTAAAAGGAACATTCATGCCAATACCCGCGTTGTTAATTAGATAATCAAAAGAGTCCGCGTCAAAGGTTAGTTTTAACACCTTGGCCAACTGCTCAAAGAAGGAAGCGAAAGACCGTACATCACCTATATCTAATTGTAAAGCAGCCGCCTTGCCACCGCTTTTTTTGATTTCTTCCACCACCTGTGAAGCCTCTTCTTTTTTAGTGTGGTAGGTGATAATTACATCCAAACCCTTCAGGGCAAGTTTAAGGGCTATATTCTTGCCCAAGCCACGGCTTCCTCCGGTTACTAAAGCTATTTTGTTCTTCATAGCATATCCTCTCCTCTGAAATAATTAATTCATACTGGATTAAGAGACAAAAGACACACGCACCTTCCCGGCAGATTAGATAGTGCATTGACCGGTGTGAACGCTTACGTTATGGACAGTAATTATTCTAGCGAAAACCATTCGATACTTTTCTGCCTCATCACCAATACGATCCAAGAACTTATTCAGTGTTTTACATATAAAGCAAGTTAACCTAACTGATCGTGGCCTGACCAATATTTTCAGGCAGACACAGTACCTCAATGGCCGGGAAGATCATCAAGATACCAAGAAAGACAAAACCTAATTCATAGGCGGCGGTAATTGAGAAAAAAATCTGCAGTAAACTCACAACCACCGTAATCAGTGATATTCCCATTCCTTGAGCTAAGGTTGACATGACAGCGTTCAGGGTATTGGCACTGTTCCGGTATTGAGGATCTATTTCAGAAAAACTCAATCCACTATAAGCGGTTAAGGCCAAAGAACGCCCTACACCTGAGACGAAAGCCAGAAACATGATCCACACAGGCCAAGTATTAATTTTAATGAAGGCTAAAGCAATCGATGAAATAAAGACCAGACTAAATGACGACAACAGCGCACCGCGATAGCCCAGCTTACTAATAAGTGTATTGGTAAAAGGTTTGATTCCAATATTGCCGATAAAAATAAAGATCACAAAACTCCCGGCTTTTACCGCGGACCAATGAAAAACCGTTTGCAAAAAAATAGTTAGTACATAGGGCAACGCTCCGACACACAGCCACAAAGCAGAACCGCTTGTCTGGCAAATTCTAAAAGAAGTTATTTTTAAAGAATCAAGGGAAAACAAGGGAGCGGCTGAGTTTTTCAAGTGCTTGAAGACAATAAAACCTAAGATTACTCCTAAAACGATTAAACCTAAGGCACTAAGCCAATAATCTCTGCCATGAGTTGCCAGCTCTGCTCCAACTAAAATGATACCGGAGGCAAAGGCAATTTCTACAAACCCTAAAAGATCAAAAGCCGCTGTTTTATTTATTGGGTCGGCAGCGATTAATTTTACACCGATTAAGGCGATAACTAGGCCTATGGGCAAATTAATCAGGAAAATCCACTGCCAGCTCCAATAAGTAACAATAAAACCGCCAACCACCGGTGCTATTGCGGGGGCTATCAAGGCCGGCCAGATCAGATAACTAAACATTTTCAACAACTGTGAAGCCGGCGTCTTTTCTAAGACAATCAGTCTTGCCGTCGGTGTCATCAAGGCGCCGGAAATTCCCTGGACAATTCTCATGAGCAAAAGGAAGAAAAAGTTAGGGGCTAAGGCGTTGCCTAGGGAGCTGAAGGTAAAGAGGAGAACGGCAATAATCCAAATTCTCTTTTTGCCAAACCGATTAGCCATCCAGCCGCTCAAGGGGATAAAAACGGCAACTGTGATTAAATACACACTAACGAGCAACGCAATAGTTGCCGAACCCGTATGAAAATATTGAGCCATTTTAGGCAGTGCGGTGGTTACAATAGTTCCGTCCAAAATCTCCATAAAGAGACTGGCAGCCATCAACAAGGCTATTTTTATTTCTTTTGTCACTCTCAACACCATTCTTTAGTTAGTTCCTGTTTAAATTTCACAATCCACTCAATGGTGATATTGGCTTGCTGCAGCCGTAATTCAAACTTCTTGTTGGCATACCAGTGATCTTTGGAATCTTCTTGCGCTAACTTTTTCAGGGCATCTTGCGTATCTTTGATGATGTCTTTTTGCTCCTGATAGAATTGATCTAATAATTGTAGTTGTTCATTGAGATCAAGATGCTGCATCACGTCAAGCTTTATTAAATAGATATCGGCATTGTGAGCACCGTTGGGAACAGGCATTTGCATCAGTTCAAAAAACCGCTCCTTACCTTTTTCTGTGATCGTCACGACTTTCTTGTTTTTCCCTTCCGTTCCTGCGTTAGTGATTTCTACAAGGCCCTCTTGTTCTAATCTTTCCAGCAGGGGATAAATCACGCCATAACTGACTTTGCGATGACGGCCTAAAGAGACTTGCAAGGCATTGCTCAGATCATAACCGGTTTGAGGTTCTTCCATTAGTTCACCTAAAATAAAAAGTTCATTCATCACTTTAGTTCACTCCATGCATCTAAAAGATATATCTAAAAGATGTATTTAATATATATCTTTTAGATATGAAATGCAAGTTGTTTGCAGAAAAAATTTAAGGACAAAAAGCAAAATTCCCCCAAGCCTTTAGGTTGAGGGAACATAAAAAATATTTAATTTTTGCCTAAAATCCTTAAATCTTTGGATATTAGCTTATTCTCTACATCCATGCAAGAGACTCCACGTGCCTGGAGTAGACAATAATGTCCCCTATTAGTTCCTTGGCGGTCATACTTTTTTGTTTTACGCTTTACCATCTTTTTGTTATGAAAGCATCCGGATTTTTGTCTGAATGCACCTTTTATACTTCTTATATTAAATTACGATATTCTCTTCTAGCATCCACGATGGCATATATAATAATTAACTCAGCATCTTCGTTTATCTTATAAAACACAAGATGTCTATCAACAATTATTACTCTATACCCTTGCTTTTTTAAAGTCGAATATCTAGGAATACTTCCTGACTCTGGAAAATCCTGAAGACGATTGATTGCAGTTTCAATCTTATCCAAATAGCCTAGGGCAATATCAACATCACCTGAATCATCTGCAATATAAAAAATGATTTCACGAAGCTGTTCCTCTGCTTTATCCGTTCGTAAGATTTTATACTTCATCCATTCTTCCTTTCCAGTAAAGAAGCCCGAAGATTATCAAACGAATCCTGAATTGGCGCTACCCTTCCATGTTTCACATCATCTTCCGCTTCCGCAAGTGTTCTGAGTAGTTCCAGTTCAGATTTCATCTGATAGTAATCTTGCAATCCAAGAACTGCCGTATCTCCTCGTCCATTTACAGTAATAATCACTGCATCCCTTGATTCTCTGCACTGCCTGGAAATTTCACTATAATGATTCCTTAAATCTGCTGATGGTCTGATTGCTTCCACGGTATCACCGCTTTCTGATATTTTTAATAGTCATATTATATCTTAAAACGACTATACCTTCAATCAATTAATCCCGCTCGTATAATTTGCTAATATATTCTTATTCAAAATAATCTTGTTCATTTATTTCTTCTTCAGCGGTACGACTGTCTCTGTATGTGTTGTGACAATAAAATGATATTAATACGCGAAATAATTTATTTTGCGTATTAATATACCCCTCTAATTTATTCTAGCAACAGTTCATACTTTAATTTTCAACCTTTATACTTCCTCAACTAAGGCTTATATAGACCATAAAAAGTGGTTTTTAAACATATGTTTTCAAAACTAAATATCTATAAATTTATTTTTATAACTCTTTGCACATGCCTAATGCTCTTAATGGACCGAGTAACGACATTCTGGCAAGTATCAGTGCCATTTCATCGGGGGTTTCTTTCATGCCTTTTTCAAGCCAATGTTGAATAACACCTAAGTCTGCCGAAAGTATATATGGTCTAAAATATTCTTCTGGAATTACTGCCCGGTCTACGTTAAAACTTTTAGACTTTTGTTTTTCAAACAAGTTGGTTTCAATAAACTTTTTTATTTTTCTATCAAAAGTAGGGTCACCTTTGGGACCTAAAATAGATTTAATAATTACTGAGTTTTCTCTAAAATATTCAAAAAGCTTTACCATAAATGGAAGAGGTTCATTTGTGGTGTCTATGTTCATCATGTTGACTGAATCAAGGTGCTTAGTCTCTTCTTCAATTTCCTGTATGATTTCATCTTCAATCTTCTCTAACAAGTCATACTTGTCAACATAGTGCAGATAGAAGGTCCCTCTGTTTATATCCGCCCTTTGAGTTAAGTCGGTAACTGATATATTGATAAATCCTTTCTCGTCTATTAACTCTGCTAAGGCAGACCTAATCATCTTCTTAGTACGTATTGTTCTTCTATCATTAGATATTTTTTTCATGAATTATTTCCTCATTCTCTATAGATTTTTAATTTTAATTAACAATTTTCTAGTAAATGTTTATTACTTAACAATTTAAACATTGTTGTTTATTGCATGAAGCAATATAAATATTATAATATACATATAGATTATTAATCAACAACGTGTTTATAAAAAATGTAATGGAGGATAAAAATGAACAATTTAGATAAGAACAATGTTAATGAAGTTTTGGATATGCTGTTGAGAACTCGAAGGTCCGTAAGAAATTTTACAAAAGAAGTACCCTCAAAAGAGCTAGTTGAAGAAGTAATTGAAGCCGGAAGACTTGCACCTTATGCAATACTTGCAGTAGCAAAACAAACAGATTTCAGACATTTTTTTGTTATTTCCAATAACAGTTTACAAATGGATAAAATAAAAACTATTCTAGGTGATGTTATTAAAAGTGAAATATCAGCCCATGAGAAAGAGGCGAAGAACAACATTACTCTGCAATCCTTCATTACCTCCTTAAAGATGCAAGTTGAAAAAGGAGCACTTGGTGTAGGGACAGCACCTTATCTTCTTATTGTGGCAGAACGTCATGGAATACCGCCCATAGAACAAAAGTCATTATCTCATGTGATGCAGAATATGTGGCTTAAAGCAACTGCTTTAGGATTAGGTTTTGAACTTGTTAGTGCAATAGGAAGATTAAGTGATAATAAAGATTTCTGCGATATTTTAGGAGTGCCAACAAGGGAATATGGATTTGATGCTTGCGCAATTGGTTTCCCTACAACATCTGTAACCAGAGAAGGCAGAGCCGTTCCTTATCCATCGATAAAATGGATATAATAAAAATTCTAATAGGGCGTAGTCCCAGCATCAGCATCACGTATAGAAAGTAAATGGTAATTAGCAGTATAAAATGATATCTAAGCCTATAAGTCATGCCTTATAGGCTTAGAATAAGGAGTAGCTGAAATTATGTTTGAAAACATTAGTAAAACACAGAGTGATGCACTTGAAGATATTCTAAAAGCTCGTCGTTCAGTAAGAGCATTCAGTAACATTCCACCGGATAAAAAGGCTATTGAGCAAATAATTCGAGCTGGCTTAATTGCTCCGTTTGCTTCTGTCCCTGCTAAGGGAAAGACAGATTTTCGAAAGATAATTGTAATTCCTGCCGGCTCTAGTGCAATGACAAAGATTGAAACTATAATTAAGGCTGCCTTTCCAAAGCACTTTGCCGAAATGAAAGAAAAGAATGCTATGGCATCTTCTTTTATGAAAAAACTTGAGTCAGGTGATATTACGCATCTATTTGGTAATGCACCTTACTTAATAATTGCAGCAGAACGGAGGGGAAAGGGATTTCCTTTCACTTATGAAACTGAACAGTCAATAAGTTTAAGTTATTGTATGTATAATATGTGGTTGAAGGCAACTTCACTTAAAATCGGATTCAAACTGGCATCAATTTTTGTACATTTAAAATTAGGAAACAATAGAGAATTTTGCGAGCTATTAGGAATTCAATGCGGTGAATACGCCATTGATGCGTGTGCTGTTGGATATCCCGATGACAACTATAAACTGCCTCAAGTAAATTATCCGGACTATGAGTCGAACACTACATGGTTATAAATTTACAATATAGATGTTATTATAATTATAAGCGTAATATTTAACCAGGAAAGCAATAATTCTGAAAAAACACACCCCCTTTGGATACAATGAAGAAGAAAAAATCAAATCGCATCAGGACGATATGTTCCCCAATACAAAAGCCATTGAATGTCATCAATACACCCAATGGCTCAAGCTATTGATATAGCTATGTTTTATCGTCTTTTTAGCCGTTTTTTGCCCGTTCCAATCGTTCCCATCGAAAATTGGCTATTATTCTATAAAGTACTTTCTAAAATTTCCGAAATATCCAAAGCCCTTAAGGTCTCCCCTACTTCACGTGAAGCTATGCCGTCAACTATCATAGTTAAACAGAAAGGACAAGCTGTACCAACATAATCTGTCTTAGCCGCGATTGCTTCGTCTGTGCGCATAACGTTAATACGTTCCCCTTCATGTTCTTCAAGCCACATTCGACCGCCGCCGGCACCACAACAGAAACTCTTTTCACCGGTGTGGGCCATTTCTTTTATCTCTAAACCAACAGTTTTAAGCAATTCACGCGGTTGCTCATAGATCTGATTATAGCGTCCTAAATAACAAGAATCATGATAGGTGATTGATTTGCCGGAAATATTGTTAAGCTTTAGTTTTCCTGTTTTTACAAGTTCAAGCAAGAATGTCGAATGATGAAGGACTTCGAAATTCCCACCCAATTGAGGGTATTCATTTTTAAGGATATTGAAGCAGTGCGGACATTGAGTAATGATTTTCTTGACGCCATATCCCTTCATTACTTCTATGTTCTCTGAGGCTAAAGTATAGAACAAATATTCATTTCCTAATTTACGTGCTGAGTCACCGCAGCATTTTTCGGCGTTACCTAAGATTGCGAAATGCACACCAGCCGTTTTTAAGAGTTTTACTAAGGCAGCAGATACTTTTTGATTACGCGCATCAAAAGCACCCGAACAGCCAGGCCAGTATAAGTATTCCGCACTAGGATCTTCTTCAAAGGTTTTAACCCCTAATCCCGTTAAGTAGTCGGCACGGGTAGTCCAACCTATACCCCAAGGATTCCCGTTATTTTCCATATTCCTAAAGGCTAATTGAGCCTCTGCCGGGAATCTGGTTTCCATCAGAACTAAATTGCGTCTCATATCAATTGTTTTATCAACATGTTCAACAAAAACCGGACATTGCTGTTCGCAAGAGCGACAGGTAGTACAAGACCATAAATCTTCTTCAGGAATGACTTCCCCTATTAGAGAACGTACCGGTAATTCAACAGCCTCTTCTGCTGCGGCAGTTTCAGCTGCCGCTGTTTGTTTGGTCAAAGCTAATTTCTGCGAGGCTTTAACGGCTGTTCCCACTTCTTCCATTAAAACGCGCATATCTTGAATGATCTTTTTGGGATTTAAATGCTTTCCGCTTAAATAAGCCGGACAGTTATCCTGACAGCGTCCACAACGTAAACAAGCATCCGTATTAAACAGGGTTTTCCAGCTAAATTCACGTAGTTGACTTTTCCCAAAGGTTTCAATACTTTCATCTTCAAAGTCTATTAGTTCAGGAATGCCGATGGGACCTCTTTTACGGAAAAACATATTTAAAGGACCTAATATTACGTGAAATAGCTTCGAATAAGGGAAATACGCTATGAAAGTCATTGCCAGGAGGAGATGGAACCACCATAAAAATCTATGTAAGGAGAGTAACTGAGCTTGATTAAGTGATGCTTTAAGAGGGACAGATATCCATTGCCCTATAAATCCCCATCCGGCCCAAGGATCTGGTGTTGCCGCGATACGGGCTCCTTCAATGACAAAACCGGTGAGAAGTATGGCAAATATTAAACCTAACATAATAGCATCATCTGTTTTATTATCTAAGCGGTCAGGTCTTTGGATATAACGTCTATAGGCCGCAACAATGATACCCAAGATAGCCAGCAAGCCAAAAAAATTAGCCGTCAGCTTTATAAAGAGGTAAAGCCAGCCATGAAATATTTGTAAACCAAAATCTGCTTGAAGTGTAATAGTTGCTGTTGCAAAAGCTAAAAATACAAATCCCCAAAAGATAGAAAAGTGCATAATGCCCGGATAAGCATCTTTAAGGATTCGCTTGTGCCCGAATCCATAGACAATAATGTCTTTTATGCCTTGCCATACGTCTTGCCAGCGATTCTCAGGCTGACCTAATTTCCAAAGTGACAATCTTTTGTACACACCGTAAACGAAAAAAATAAGTGCAATGATGAAAAATAAATAGAGCCAATGCTCTCCTTCAATGTTCCAATACACTTGACGTGTGGCCATGCTCATCTCTCCTTATTTGTTCTGCGCAGCATCTGAACAGGCACTACGCAGAACAAAATTTATGCTTTAGTATTTTTCTATATTTGTCTTGCTTGAAGATATAACTTGCTGTTGAGTTCAACTTTCTTCTTATTAAATTGCAGTTCATAATGTGTTCAAACCCTCTAAAGCACTCCAGTTGCAGCGTATGAACACCTTTCAAGCACACTTGAATGGTTGTTTGCTTGATCTACATAGAATTTCGCCATATTCGTTGCATCCTCTAAGGTATCAAAAATCAATAATGTATAACTAAATAGTACTTTATTGTTTACCCTATAAGCAACGTGAGGTATTTCACTCTTTTTGGCCAGAGCCATTAAGACAGGTTTGCGGCCAATTCTCATCAGGATGCTTAAAGCCTCTAGTGAGACACACTTGTTGGTCATAGAAATTGAAATTGCTTTTTGCATATTACACTTGTTCGAAATTGGTACGGTCGGAATTTTATGGCGTTGTTCGGCCCACTCATTCTCCATCTTATTATAAAGATCACAAACTCCTTCGACTGCTAGGGTATATTTGCCATTTAACAATTCGGGACTGTCATTAAAATCTACGGGGGTAACACCAATTACAATATTTCTCTTTTCCATATTAAACCATTCCCCTTCATAAATAAATACTATTGTAAAAACTATATTTTGTATTAAACAATTCTTGCCTTTATGCCTAATACAAAAAAATCTTCTATCAAGTAACTCTATTTCAAGGTTTTCATTATAGAGAAAATTTTTTAACAATTCTTACAAGTTTTTGGTTACTTGGATTATACCACTTTGACATAATAAATTTCAATGGTATTTGGGGTCTTAGGAAGTATTTCAATAAGCGAATATTCCAATTCGTATATAAGCTTTTTTTATGATTAATAGTTCAATTATCCCTGTTCATTCTTTAACTTGCCTTTCCAACCTTAAGCACGTACACATGAAATATGTCTGATTTCTTAGTCACAATACATCATAACAATGAGGAGATATCAAAGGAAAAGAAGTCGCTTATCGTCACTTTACCGGGAACTGTTACTGTCTCCTATTGCTTGTTGCCTTTTGCGGAAATCTGCTAATGCTGAAGGCAGTCAGTTTTGCTATAGGGCTAACTACCGTTGTTCTGCAAATTATTGTTCCACTTGCTGTACAGCTGGCAGTAGCGTTACTTGCTTAATAGTAAAACAAAAAACCACTGAGCACTTTGCATCAGTGGTTTTTGTTAATCTTTTACAGCAGCTAAACAGGTTTAAAGCTTAGGACTGGTTTGCTTTAGCTGAAGCATTCTGATAACCGGAACCAGCCCGGTTCTTAATTGCGGAATCCAAGTTCGGCCCTTGTAGGACGGTCCAGTAATATTTTGCCGCAACAGCGTAGGAAGTAGCTTTATTATCCAACACCAAAGCATCCGCCGCATTCAAGAGTTGGTTGTAGGTGTTAAGGATTTTCTGAGAGACCGTCCCCTTATCCCCTGACGAGACCAAGGGGCTATTATAAAGAGTATCATAAAACGCTAAAGCTTGTACATAGTAATCGCCCCTGGGCTGCTGAGGGATTTGATAGTTATACCAGTAATCTCCATTAGTCAGCAAGGACTCAGGATCAAACGCCAGGTCCCCGCTGTGCATGGGAGTCGGAGTGCTCCAACAGCTGGAGAGGTTCGGCGGATCTGCAAGCGGTAACAGGGATTGGGGAACAATTGTTGCACCCGGAGCGAAGGTAATTGCACTGTTGTACTTTTGACCGAGAAGGCTAAATACCTTATCCTGATAGGCGTCCTGACCTGTATAGTAATTGGGGTTATTTTGTTTAGTCCAAGCGTTATAGGCCCAGACGGCAAAATACCAATTTTCTAAAACGTTGCGATTCCCGTCGCCAATCTTAGGGTAGGCCCGAAACTTGTTATTGAGGATTTTACAGCCTGCGTCAATATTATAATCCACATCACTTTTCAGCCTGGCGACATCGTATTCAGGATAATTGGCCGGCGAAATTTGCATAATGCCTATGCCGCCGTCGGCAGAGATGAACGGTTGATCTGTTAAAGGCTGCCCTGTCGTTGGATCTAATTTATATTGTTTCCAGCCACTCTCCATCCAGGCGATGGCTTTAACCAACGCGGGCGGAATATCATTTTGGTTGGCTATATCCTCTATTTTTTCAGCCATGATGGCGTTTTGCACACTTGTATCCGCTGTATTTACCAGACTGCGCTGACTCTCGGCAACTACTGCTTCACCTCCGAGTGCAGTGACAACACTATTAACAGACATCCTGCTTTTCACGAAAACACTTGCCGCAGGAGACGTAACGCCGTCGGTGAGGACTATCGCCGACTTCGTTTGAGCAGCCAGCGGTGCACCGGAAAGAGCATCAATACCCGTAACCCCATTGGCCAAGTATACCTGGTCAAACAATAAGGAACCGGCGAAGTCTTTAATGACTTGATCATTCGTATCATAGGCCGTGATTCCTGAATGGCGGGTGGGATTTGGAAGTTGATTCAAGACAGTACTATTAACGACGCCAGTTCCGCCAATAACATCAGACGTCGTGATGCCGGGATTTTCTTTCAAGAATTCCTGGACAATATCAGGAAGTTTAGTACTGTTCGTTAAAAGAATCGGCTGACCCGCCTGGGAAGCAATCGCGGCAATTGAGAGCGCGTCTTGGGTTAACCAGCCGTAGGCAACCGCAACCTTCGTCACCGGTGCGCCGAGGGTAACCATCAGCTGAGCGATCTTGGCCGAGGTTTCAAAACGGTCAACTCCGCCAAGGGGCACAACCGTTATATTCATTGCTTTTAACTCATCGAGGACTCCTTGCCTGATCACAGCCGTTCCGCTGGTCACATAAACCTTCGTAACGGCAAGTTTAACAAGTTCGTCTTTAGTCGCAGAGTCAAGTACGTTTCCGGCTCCGGTCAGAAGGATAGGTGCCTTTAAATAGTAGGCCAGCGGACCCGAGGTCAGGGCGTCAACCATACCATACGAAGTTGAGGAAGCAAGAATTGCAGTTCCGGTCCAACCGGTTTGATCCGCAATGCTGACTGCGGTTTGTTCAGCACTTGTACCTGCCAGTCGGGTTGGAACCGTGCCTGAAGCAACTACGTTAAGAGGGACCATTGTCAATGCCATACTTGCCATAACCAGAGCAGCTATGGCCTTTTTAATTTTACTCACCTTATTATTTTTTCTCCTCATGTCTCTTTAAGTTTCTTTTTAATCATCGCTCTTGAAGTATCTTTTTGCTCTATTTATAGACTTAATGCAAATTTTACCCGATGATTGATATTAATGCCCTACTTTTAGTATTCGCTGGTGTAAGAATCTTTCCTTCAGGTAATATTTGTGAGGATTTGGTTCAATCACTGAAAGGAAACTCAAAATAGTGGTATTCCGAAAATCATTTCAGAATACCACCTTCTGTTTTAATCTCTTCCCAGGATATGCCGCCGTTTATACTTTTAGCCAAACCTGACCCGGTGCTTTGATTATAGGTTATCCAGCCAACTTTACTATTCACGAAGTCAATCTCTTTGACAAATTTATTTTTCAGGTCAATATTTATTGAGACTGTCTGCCAACTATATCCACCATCTCGCGTGACAAAGAGAGCTTTAGCGGAGGGATCAGGACCAGTGCCGTTATTAATCGCCCATCCCTCTCGATTGTTTAGGAAATCATAAACCACACCGGAACCACGTAATGCAGGAGGAAGCTTACTCTGGAATGACCAGGTCCGACCAGCGTCGTGAGTGGTGTACAGAAGACAGTCGCCCTCCTGAAGTTGGATGATAATTACGCCGTCGTTATTCTCAAAGAATACCGGCTTGGAGACTTCTTCCGGCTTCTGGTCAGCCGACAGTGGCAGATTCACTTGAGACCAGGTTTTATCGCCATTCGTACTCTTTCGGATGCCTGCGCCGATAAGCCAGATAGTGCCATCTTTTTGGACCGAGAGTGAGCCAGCAAAGGGAAGGTTGCCCTGTTCGGTTGAGGCCACCCGTTGCCAGGTGTTGCCACCGTCCCCTGTTGCAAACAGTTCGCCAGAGAACGGGGAGTTTATCCCTGCGCTTGTCTCTTCAAACCAACCATGCCGGGCATCAGAGAAGACGACGAACAAAGCGCCATCACCGTATTTGACCGGTACGGTTGCAAGTTGAGACCAAGATTGGCCGCCATCCTGTGTGCCAAGGATAGTGACACTTTTCTCCGGCTGAAGTCGAAAGGTCCAGCCGGTTTGTGCATCCAGGAAATAACCAGATACTTTTGTCCCAGGAGCATTTCCGCTCGTCTGGGGTGTTACGTCAATCCAGGTAGCACCGCTATTCGAAGTAACCATAACAGGGCAGTCAAAGGACTCGCCATAACCGTTTTTCTCGTCAAACATATGGACCCAGTCAGGAGCCGTAGCAACAGCAGTATTAGAATGATTATTAAGACTAGCTTTGACACTTGGAGTTGACTTCGGTTTGGAGGCAATAGTGGAGCAACCTATTACACTAACTATCAGAGCTGCTGTACAAAAAAATAAGATTATACTTTTTTTCAGCATAATTAAGACTATCCTTTGAATATATTCCTTGGATTTAATACGTATATTAATTTAATATCGTATTAATCACCTAATTACCTCTTTTATTATACTGAAGTACAGCTTTCAAGTATTTACAATTTAATTAAGTATCTGAACACTACCTTTATTTAATTTACTTTAAGTCCATAAATCATAGCGGTAACTCTGCGCAAACGTAAAAAGCGTTAGAACAGATAGTTCTGACGCTTTTTACGTTGACTGTCTTATTTTGCTAAAATAGCATCTTCTTGAGCTTGAGTAATCGTTCCAGCCGTAACCAATTTATCCAGGACTGTTTTTATTCCATTGTCTTTAGCTCCTTGTTGCGGTCCATTTGAGTCAGCGGCGGACTTTTGCGGCATGGCGTTTTCAATGGCGGTTTCTTGATCTGAGGTTAAGGTGCCTGAAGACACTAAGCTGTCTAAACGACTATGTAATCCTCCGGCAATTTGAGATGATGTTTGATTCATGGTTCCTGCAAAGACCGCAGAAGAGGATAAGAGGGAAATGACAGCTGTGGCAAGAGCAACTTTGCTTGTTTTCGTTAATTTCATCGTAATCAACACTCCTTAAATTCAATTGTTTTATGATTTACCTAATTATATCTTCGTTTCCAAAAGATAGGCTGAACGTACGCTGAAGGTTTGCTGAAATATTTGTTAGGATTTTGTGAAATGGTATCTCAGAATGGAAAAACGAATTGCTCAATTACAATCGAGACCTCATGAAGACCATTAATCAATTTATTAGTCGCTAAATCAAGTCCGTCTCCACCAAACTTACGCGTTTGAGACGACCATTTTATGGGGTGTGTTTTAACAATGCCTATACCCTTTAACGAAAAGTAGTTTTCACCCTTCAGAGGGTATTTTTATGATTAGGGTGCAAAAATAGAAAAAGCACCGCTTCAAACGATGCTTAATCTTCCCTAAAAAGCTGGCTGCCTCAAACCCGCCGTTGCTGTTATAACTATGCTCCAATAGTTTCTCTATTTTCAGGAGTAAAATTAATGGTCAATATTTGTTCTAAGGTGGCCAAATCAACCGGTTTTGCCAAATGGAGGTTAAAACCCGCTTCTTTGCTCTTCGCCAAATCTTCCTGTGAGGCGTATCCTGACAAGGCAATCAGATAAATATCCTTAAGCCGCTCATCCTTGCGGATAATCCGGGCTACGTCATATCCGCTCATCCCCGGCAGACCAATATCACAGAAGATAACATCCGGTTCGAAGTCTTTGGCTTTAGCTAAGCCCTTGATTCCATTCAGGGCTGATGTCGCTTCGTGACCTAAATACTCCAGAAGAGAGCACATGATTTCAGCCACATCCTTAATATCATCGATCACGAGGACCTTTTGAGAACGATTGGCTTTGCTCTGTTTTTGGCGTTTTATTTCATGCTTCTTCTCATAATCCACGGGTAAGGGCAGGCAGATGCTAAATGCCGATCCTTGTCCCAGTCCTTCACTATGGACGGAGACGCTTCCGCCATGCAGTTCCACCATGCCTTTAACAATGGCCAATCCCAAACCAAGCCCTCCGCTGCTGCGGTCCAGGGATATATCCGCCTGAATAAACGGCTGAAATAATTCCTTCAATAAGTCCGGTTTAATTCCAAAGCCATCGTCAATCACTTTAATCGTAACTTCATGTTTTTCGTCATCTTTAGCAACAGCAACCTGGGTTTTGCCCCCTGGGTCCGTAAATTTCAAGGCGTTATGCAGAAGGTTTCCCAGAACCTGCGTTAAGCGGGCCGGGTCAGCTTTCAAATAGATGGGCCCGTCAAGCTGAGCAAATTCCAAACCAACGCCTTTTTCCGCAAACATCGGACGATAATCGTTGATTGTTCGGGAAATCAAATTGGCCAGCTCTACGTCATCCCTCTTCAGCTTTATCTTGTTTTGAGTTATACGCGTAACCTCAAGCAGATCATCCACGAGGCGGGATAATTGGACCGTTTGCCGCTCTAAAACCTCTTGAGCCTGCATCGCCTGGTGTGAATCCGGATCTGTCATTTTAAGAAGAGAAAGGCTCATCATCATGGAAGCCAATGGATTTCTCAGTTCATGGGACAGACTGCTGATAAATTGATTCTTATTGCGGTCAGCTTTGCGCAGCTCCTCTTCCGCCTGCTTGCGGTCAATAAGATCCGCCGCCTGACGGATAAGGATATCCCACAGCCTTAAATCCCGCTCACTGGGCTGGTGGGGACTGCGCCAATGCGTTGAGATCATCCCCACCAATTTGCCGTGGCGTGAGATTAAAGGCGTCGTCTGGCAGGCACGAATGCCGGTTTGTCTAAACATGGTCAAATCCTCTGTACCCTGCATATAATCGCAGTTCTCCACATCCGCTACGATAATTTGTTTGCCGTCACGCAAGGCCTTGCCGCAAGTTGAACCTGCAGAATCCATACCCACCCATTCCCAGAACCTAGCAGCTTGAGGAGTGAACCCGCGATAAGCCAGGAGCCGAAGTTCCCCGCCACAGCCGCCTTCAGGATAGAGCATTTGCATACTGGCATACTCAGAACGCATTATTCCCATAGCTGCATCAATGATCTTTTCGTAAAGGGCTTGGATGTTATCTTCGCTGAGAAGCCTGGTGCTAATGCTTTGCAGAAGCTTAGTATCCTCCAGCTCAGCTTTAAGCTGCGCTTGACTCTCCTGCAGCGCCTCCTCGGTGCGGGCACGTTCCAGGTATGTCCAAATTCGGTCGATGATCTCCTGCATCAGGGCAACCTCGTCGTCACGCCACTCACGCGGTTTGTTGTCGATGATGCTGAGCCGGTAGTACCGCCGCCCGTCGCGGCTTAGCGGAACAATGATGAAGGACATGATACCCAGGGCGCGACACATTCCGGCGCTCACCCGCGGGTCTCTCTGAGTATCGCAGACAATTGACAACTCACCGGCGTTATTCTTCGCCAGTTGCTCATCTGAAAGGAAATCTCCCAGGCGGTAAGTCCCTCTCAGCGAAGGAGCACCCCCGGCATTCCAACCATAGGAGGCTATTGCACATTCGAAGCCTTTGGTGAGTTCGGCAAACCTGCAGCGGACTGCACCGAAATACCGCCCAATCTTTGCGCAGAGGCGGTCCATTGTTTCCGTGCTTGGGTTGAGACCGACAAGCTCGCATGTGATTTCCGCAAGCAATGCCTGTTGCCGCTCGTGGCGTTTGCGTGCGGTAATATCCGTGATAAGCGAGATGGAGCCGATATTTCCGGCGGTATCCGAATAAGGCGCGGCGTTTATCAATACCCAGATGAGATTGCCGTTTTTATGTTTGAATTGCCATTCGTAGCTGTCACTCTGACCCTGCTTTCGTTTCAGGTAATTATGATCTGAAACGATATGATCTCCCTCAGGTATTACTGCCTGCCAGGGCAAGGCAAGCATTTCTTGGGGGGTATATCCCAACATCTCCGCCATTTTATCGTTGACATAAATCGTCTGCCGCTGATTGCCCACCATCCAGACACCTTCGTTGGCAGTGGAAACAATCGTGCGAAACTTTCTCTCGCTTTCTGCCAGCTCCTTCTTAGCGCTGTTGCGTTCGCTAAAATCCTCAAAAATGATGACAGCCCCGCTGATATTGCCCTGACTGTCACGCAGCGGGGCGGAGCTTACATTAATCGGGTATCTGGTGCCGTTCACATTCCGGATGATCATCTCGACGTTGCGCACGACCTGACCATAGTTCAGAGAACGGTACACAGGTATCTCTTCAAGGAGGAAAGGCCGGCCATCCTCAAGCTTCAATGCTTTTATCTTAGAAATGCGCTCATCCATATTAAATCCGGTGTAGTTAATCCCGTATAGTTCCATCCCGCGTCTATTTACATAGGTAAGTTTACCGTCAATATTGACCAAAGCGATGGCCGAAGGAATAATCTCCAGAATCATCTCCAGGTTTTTCGTTCCGTCCGACTGGTTGTTAAGTAAAAATCCCAAACTGTCAAGATCATTCGTGTATGCATCATTTTTAAGCATATAACAACCCTCTGTAATTATTTAGTTAAAAATAAATTTGCATGTAAATTAAATTTATCACAATGTTATTATATATATTGCTGAATTATGTCGACGGAAATAATATTGCAAACCTTTTGTTAAATTGAGTTAATTCCTGCTGCGGCAAAATTTCATAGCCCTTATCTCCGCTGAGAATCCAGCCTTTAACGCTCGCTCAAGCATCCGTACAACAGCGTCCGCTTTGTGCAGCAAGACCTCCTGCGTCGCTTGTAAGCGATGAACGTTTGTCTATGTTCCCGCGCATTTCGCAAAGGCGGTTTGCGGCCTTGACGGAACTCATCAAGGTAAAATCGATTGGGGGCAAAGCTATCTCCATCGGACCACAAGTGTTAACAAGTTATAAACGCGAAGGAAACGACCGAAGACATAGGCAAAGATTTTAGCTAGAAGTTCAACCTTTTTACTTCGTACTCGGCCTACGACAGAATCAGCTAAAATCCGTGCGATTAGAGTCCGATAAAAATGGCTACAACAATAGCACCTTATTCTGATTTTGAATAAAGGTGCTATTATCGTCATATGAGTCGGCTTAAAGTAACTGCATTAAATAAATGTTGATCAGTTATTATTTATCCTTTTACCTATAACAACTGTAGTTTTAAAGTCTCTTCATCTATGGAACACTTCAGACGTTTGACTTCTGTTCCCTGATCCAGGACGACAACAGCAGGCGCACTTGCGATTCCATAGTTCTTGGCCAGATTTTTCTTAGTGGCCATATCCACTTTCACAACCTTGTAAGGCTCATTCAGTTCCCGATTTACTCCTTCTAACAGCGTGCCGAATGTCAGACTCTCCTGCTTTTGAGCGTTGAAGAAAAGGAGGAGGACCTGCTTCTCGCTGTGTAAAACGTCCCTGTTAAAGGCCTTCAGTTCTTCAATATAGCGTTCGGCTGCGACAGCGGCTGTTGCTCCATCTGCGGCAGCCGTGACAACTTGCCGCAAATATTTAACCCGGTTGTCTCCGGCGGCATACACTCCTTCGAGGTTTGTTTCCATCCTTTCCTTGACAGGAATGTATCCCTGCTCATCCATCTCAAGACCGCTGTCTTTGAGGCAATGAGTTGCGGGAAGCATACCGACAAAGAAAAAGACACCCTGGCAGGCCAGTTCAGTTGAAGCGCCTGTTTTTAAGTTCTTAAGTCTAACTCCTTCGACCTGATCTTCGCCGAGGACTTCCTCAAGCGTGGAATTCCAGACAAACTCTATTTTTTCATTGTGCAAGGCCCTTTCAGCGCTTACTTTATTGCAATCGAGAATCCCTTCCTCATGCAGCACAACCACAGTGACTTTGCGGGCAAATTTCGTGATGTACATGCCTTCTTCAAGGGCTTGATCTCCGCTGCCGACAACAACGACGTCTTCCCCCGCGAAGAACTCCGCGTCACAGGTGGCGCAGTAGGCGACACCGCTGCCCTGGAGACGTTTTTCCCCCGGGATATTCAAACGTCTTGGTTCACTGCCGCAGGCAATAATGACGGCCTTGGCCGCATAGACCTTGCCCTTTTTCGTGCGGATGAGCTTATCTTCCCGGGAATAATCGCTGCCGACGGCCTCATCCCGTAAAAATTCCACCCCAAAGGATTCGGCGTGCTTGCAGAAATCCTTCATGAGCTCTTCCCCGCTTATTAGCCCATACCCGGGATAATTGACAATTTCCCGGGTAGTATTGACTAAACCGCCTACCGTTCCTTTGTTGATCACCAGGGTCTTCAATTTTGCTCTTCCCCCATAAATTGCCGCCGCAAGTCCCGCCGGGCCACCGCCAAGGATTATTAAATCGTACGAGTATGAGTTCGCCATATCCTTATTCCCTTCTTAATTCTCATAACCTAACCCGCCTTGACAATCAGGCGTTCAGGACGCCGGCAATTTTATCCGCCACTTTTTCTTCCTCAACCGCGCCCACGAGTTTTCCCTGATAGTCTCCTGCCTTGAAGAACAGGATCTGAGGAACCCCTTTGAGCGAAAATCTCTGGAATAACGTGGTCTGCTCTTCCACATCGACATAATAGAAGCCGAACTTACCTGCATATTGGAGTTGCATTTCTTCCAGAACCGGAACAACTTCCTGGCAAACATGACAGGTTTTTCTGGAAAAGATGACAAGGCACGGTTCGCCGTTGTCGTAGATTTTTTCTTCAAAACTTCCGGAATTTAATGGTTGCAAGGGCATACCTATGACCCTTCCTTTCTGCGCCAGGCCAAATGGATGAAACCACCGGCCCTGGCCTGAAGTTTATTGTGCAATATCAGTGATGGTGCGGGACACTCCAAAGCTTCAGAAAATCATGGCTACCGCCCTAAATCAGATGCTTTTTTCATTTGCCGGAGTAACCAGCTCCAGCTGGCCGCGAGTATCCACACCGGCCAAAAGCGGCGTCAGACCCCCGATTATTATAAATACCAGCACCACGCTATAGATTACGTTGGGCTGTTTGACATATCCGGCTAAAATAAAGGGAATCGGAATCCCCCCTATAAACCGGCCCACACACTCCCCTAAAAAGTAACCGCGTCCCCGCAAAGCCGTGGGAAATTGCTCGGTCATATAGACTCTGATTGACGGCCAGGAAGAGAGGACCGTCAGGCCTAAAATAACTTCGGCGATGATAAGCACAACGCTGTTACTGCTAAGCATTATCAGTCCTGTTGCCACGACTCCCGAGAGCAGCGCAATAGCAATCGTTATTACCCGGCCTAACCGTTCCATGAGGATGCCATTGATAAATTTTCCGGGGATAGTGACTACAAAGAGAACTATGGCAAAAGCGAAGCTTTTAACCAGGACAAATCCATGGGCAACCATAATAGCGGGGAACAAGGTTGAAAAAATGTAAAAGGGAACCGCCCCGCAGGTGTATACCAAGATAGCGATAATCGTCCTTTGGGCATGACCTCTGGCAAACAATGAGGCAAACCCCGGCACCTCTTCACGTTTTTCAGGCACACCGCCGGCAACAGCTTTGGTTGGTTCGGAAAGAGAAGCCCCTGCGCAGCCTGCCTTTTCCAATATAGTATTCAATACCTTAATCGCTTCTTTGCTCTTTCCTCTGCTCAGTAACCAGCGAGGTGATTCCGGTATCCGGTAATATATTAATAAGGGCAGGAAAAAAAACATAATCGCTCCCGGGACCGGCAGAAAGCGCCATCCCTGCTGCACATTTGCAAAGATCAGACCTATAACGGAAGTCAGGGTAAACCCTGTACCCAAAAATATTTCATAGATCCAGCCAAATGTAGAGCGGTGCCGGGCGGGCAAAAGTTCCGTTCCTATAGGATAAGCGGCCGGAAGGGCGAGTCCAAAGCCAAAACCACTGATTACCCGCACCACGATCAGCGCCATTCCTGAGTTTACGAAGGAAGTTACCAGCACAAAGAAACAAGTCCAAGTAACTCCAACCAGTAATATCGTTTTGCGGCTAATGCGATCGGAAATCAAAGAGCCGACAAATACAGAGATGACAATCGAAATGGTTGGCGCAATGACGAGCCAGCGAAGCTGCAGCTGAGTCAAATGCAAGGCCGGGCCCGCAGAGACGACGAGTCCTCCGGTAACGGCTGATTCGTAGGCCTCAAGAAAGCCGACCAAGGCCAAGATGATCGTGATAGACAGATGGAACTTGCCAAAAGGAACACTATCTAAACGGGACCCAATTTCCCTTTCCAGTACGTTTTCCATGCGCACACTCTCCTTATATCTCATTTTCCCCAAGAGACTCCCAGGTTGGCCGGTCCGCATCCCCCTCGAATTCGGATGCCAAAGGCTTCTGTCATACCTGTCTCCCGCTTTAGACGGCGGAAAACAGGTCTGAGAATAGGTTAAATTTCTTCCGTGAGAATTTGATGCACAGGCGAGCCCTCAGACTGAGCCGGTAAACGAACGCCGCTCAGAAAAGCCATAGTCGGCGCAAGATCTACCTGACGAATCACCCGTTCCGTTTTATAACCCGGCTTGATCCCCGGCCCGGCCGCCACAAAAATCGGGGAGAGAGAAGTATCCGCATAGCCGTTTTGGGTCGATAAGGAGTCCGCGTGAATCACATTGAAAGATTCTTCTTTGAAATAGACGATATCACCGCACTCCGGTCCGCTCAGGCCAAGTATGGCGGCATCCTTATTGCGCAGGGCCAGGGCCACAACGCGTTTGCCGGTTTTGTGATCCCGGTATTGATACAAATCAGAAATAATTTGGCTCTCCAAAGCGTATTGGTCTTTAGGATCAACAATTCCGTGCTCATCCCGTCCGACTAAATTGAAATAAATATAATTGCCGCGGCTGGCCACCGCTTTGGTTTTGGCCCAATCAAATTCGTGGGTCCGCCTGCCGTTTTCATCCCTGAGCATTTTGGCGTAACCAAGTTCTTCCATGACCGGCGTCGTAATCCCGCCTGCCTCACCTAATTCCACGCCGTGATTTTCCTGACAACTCAGGCCATGATCCGAAGTGATAATGATGGTCCAGCCCTCATCTAAATAAGGCAGGAAGCGTCCCAAATAGTCATCGGTTTGCGTATAGATTCTCTCGATAAATCCCTGGTAAGCTTCTTCATTGTTCTTCCACATCTCCTGGTGCTTGGCAAAATGCCAGAACAGATGACCGCCATTATCCACATTATGCAAATGAGAATAAATAACATCATACTTATTGTGTTTCATAAAATAGGTCAAACAATCGGCCTGCCACTGACAATAGTGGTCCCAGGTCGGAATGAATACTTTATCAACAAGGGCTTCGTTAGCGCCATTCACTACCGGCCTGGTGGGAACATAGCCGATCTTATCAATAACTTCCTGGTACAAACTCTTGGGGTGAAATAAATCATCCCGGCTCACATCCAAGGCCAAACCGATCAGCATGGTGACTTGAGAACCGTCAGGATCAATCGTTAAGACATGGTAGTTTCTGTTGCATTTGACCGTTTCCCCTTGATCATTCCTGATAGTATCAACCACGTCATAAACCGCTTTTCCTCCTGCAATGGTCACAAGAGGCTCGGAGTCTTTCTTGGATCTATAAACCTGAACCGTATCATAAACACCTTGTTCGTTTGGCAAAAGCAAAGCCGGGCGGCGTTCCAGGCCTTTGCCCAGAATAATCGTAAATTCCTTGGCGCCGGCAGGTGCTTTAAGCCAACCCGCAGCGTTTTTAAGCGGTGACTTGACTGAATCGGCAATCATTTTGGCCAAGACATTGATTTCGTTTTCCTCTTCACAAGTAATAATATTTTTGACCACTTTGGCGCCGCTCGTTATGGCTGCCCTTAAATAACTGACCTCGCCATCCGATTCCATTAAGTTTTCCACATCCTCAATAATACAACCGGCGCCAGGCGAGATCGTGGCCGTGTTAGGCAGGAATTGCACCTCCGCAAACTTTTCTGAAGCAACGACAATTTTGGAAATATCCGCTCTGGCAATGCCCGTATTAATGGTCTGGGGCTGGGTACCGTCAACAACGTGAAGGTTGGGACTGTCTGAGGTGGCGGGCCAGGAGCTGCCCGGCCAATGCCAGACTAAGGTTTTTTTGCCGGCTTCTTCCGCCAAAACATTCCACAAGGGTTCGGCTTTGGAACGCCTGGAGTCCAAATTATAGACCAAACTATCCAAATGACCGTGATTGTGTCCGAAGAAGCAGGTAATGCCGTGAGTTCCCGGATAGGCGCCGGTAGCCAAGGTCGTCCAGAGCGTCGGTGTAACGGTAGGCATGGCCCCCAATAAAACCAGATCTTCCCGGCAGGAACCTCTGTCTATGAACTTTTGCAAATTGGGCATTTTACCTTGGTCCAGGAACTTTTTAGCCAGCCTCGGCTCAAAACCATCGACGCCTATGACGGCGATTTTCTCTGTTAAAGCTTTCCTCTTCATTTTCAGGTCATCCTTTCGTTACAAATATCTTAAATTGTTATTTACGCAACACCCTACCGGGCCTGCAGTAAGCAGAGATAGCACAAGGCAAATTTTTTAGCTTAGCCCGGGGACATTACACAATGCCCCCGGAAACAACTGAACTTCTATCTGAATTGCGTTAATGCTTTTCTCCGCGCCCAGGCGGAAAAGGCTAGGCTGCTTCAATTTCTTCCAGTGTTTTGCCTTTTGTTTCAATACCTATGGTTTTAGACAACAGGCATAAGAGCCAGAAACATCCCGCCATCACTAAATAAATTCCAAAAACTGCACCCGTTGAAATAATAAAGCCAAAGAGGATCGGAGCGAAGGCCGAACTGATTTTTCCCGCAGAGTTTGACCAGGAATTGGCCGTGGCCCTTATTTCAGGCGGATAGAATTCCGGAACCCAGGATACTGTGAGTCCTGCGCCTTGCTCATAGAAGAAAGGCATGATAATAATTATGGCCACTAAAAGAGTTACATTATGGACAAAGATCAGGATCAGCGAAGCGGCCCCGGCGATACCATAACCCACATAAGCAACCGCTTTGCGTCCAAACTTTTCCACAGCCCAGGCCGAATACGCCCTGCCTAAGATGGCCACACAGGCTACTACTAAAGTGAGCTTGAAGGTTTCCGTCTTCGGTATTTTATAGACGGTATTTAGAAGGGAAGGCAGCCACATGGCAAAGCCAAAGTAGGCTAAATTCGTAAAGAAATAGAAAGAAGCTGTAAAGGCAAAGCGTTTTCCGTATTTAGGTCCAAAGAGCAAGGCCGCAGGTACTTTCTGCCTTTTTTTCTCTTGGGCCTCCCTTGCTTTTTCAAAGATTAAGCGAGCGAGGTCTTCCTCACCGGCGCCTAACCGCTTTAATACCGCAACCGCCTCTTCCCGGCGCCCCCGGGCTGCCAGCCAAAGCGGCGACTCGGGCAATTTGACAGCGACAACCGCTAAGATGACGGGCAAGGCGCCCACGATAAACATAGCCCTCCAGCCAAAAGCAGGCGCGATAAAAAGCGATACCAGCGAAGCACCCAATAAACCGACGGGATAAAAAACCCCCAACACAGACGTTAATTTCCCCCGGACCGCAAAGGGAGCGATTTCCGAGGCAAACACACCTGCGACCGGTATCGTGCCGCCCAGGAAGATGCCGGATAAAAACCGGATCACCATAAATTGTGTTGTATTCGTTGTCAGATAAATTGCGCCGGTAAGCAGTGAAAAACCCAAGATGGATAGAGAGAGCGACCATTTTCGTCCTATCTTGTCTGAAATAGGTCCCCATAACAACGAGCCAATTAACGCTCCCCAAATACTGGCTGAAGCTAACACCCCGTTTGTCACCGCGTCAATCTTCCACTCAGTAACCATATAGGGCATGGCATAGGATACGATATACAAATCGAGGGAATCGACAAAAAAACCCAAGGCTGCGCAAACAATTACAAAATAATGCGTACTAGACAGTTTAAGGTACTGGGATATCTGGGCTACTGTTTTACCTTCAGCTTGGATGTTCATAAACTAACCTCCAGTACATTTGAATAAGCACACCTTATTAAATTTTTGGCGTTGATAATCCCGGATTGATCCTTTACCGTGGTGAACTACGCATTAACCAGAGCTCTCATCTTTGTCGGCCAGGCAAATAGGAGAGCTGACTTAGCAAGGCTTACTTCTAATCTATAAATTAATAAGACAACTCGTCTTAGTCCTATAAATCCGCCAATAGTAATCCTAGGTTCCTATCAGCGAAATACCAGGTATAACTCTATAACTTTATAACTTTATAACTTTAAGACCATTTTCTCTTCACCGTCTCTAACGTACCTGTGCAAATTGTTCAAAGGCTGCAAAATCGTGGTCAAACAATACTCTGGCCTTATTTTCATCGGCAATCTCCCGCAGCTTTTGCATACTTGCGTAACAAGCCTCCAGATCATTGTAAATTCCGGGGGGCAGGCTTTCTTCCCAATTCCTCTTAATATTGACCAAGTCGCCAGGTATGATATAGCTGCCCTCCTTCGTGTCAATCAGCACGCCCTGTGAGCCTGCGGAATGCCCGGGCAGGAATAATAACCTGATTCCGGCTGTCAATTCCACATCACCGGAAACCGTTTGGATTTGCTTGAAGTAGCGCAGGAAATAGGGAATCCGGTCTGGAAGATCCAGTTCATAGGTCCTGATAAATTCATGATCCGGAGCCACAGCGTATTGCAGTTCCGCTTTTTGTACTATTACTTTAGCCTGAGGCAATTTTAAGACTCCATAAGCATGATCCCAATGAAGATGCGTCAAAATCACGGTCTTTATTTCATTGACCGTTGTAGCGTGTTTCCTTAGAGCCGCTTCCAAATGATTTTCCGGGTTACAGGTCAGCGGGTTATGGTATTTCGTCCCAAACTCCTCATCCTCGCCACCTCCGCTGTCAACCAGGATCTTCTCTCCCGTTTGTTCATTGAGGAGCAGCCAGCCAATTAAGGGGACTTGGATTCTCCCTGTCTCCCCTTCATGGTTCGAATTTTTATCCCACACCAAGATCTTGGGCAAGACAGCGAGACGGCCCAGTTCCAAAGGAATTATCCTCCACGCCATTGGATTCCCTCCTTGTAAGATCTTTCAAGCAATCAGCTGATACAACGACTCTTGCGTACACTGCCGGCACTCCGCACCCTGCCGCCCGGCTGCCCGGCTGTTATCGGATTGCGCACCATCCATTTCCTTCAGCTCAGATAACCAACCGTTCTTTGATCGTCTATTCACAATGTTCTTTAAACGAATTATACTATAGGTAATCTGAGGTGATAATCAGCGATTGGGGTATGATTGTTCGGTGATAACGATCAATTAAGGATGTGATACGATGGAGCTACGGCAGCTGCGCTATTTTGAATCCGTAGTTACTTATGGAACAATTAGAGAAACCGCGGCCAGACTTTTTATGTGTGAATCCACCATAAGCGAGCAAATTAAAGAATTGCAAAAGGAAATCGGCTTTCCTCTATTTGAAAAGCAGGGCAGGAAAATCGTTTTGACTGCGGAAGGCAAACAGGTTTTACCCTTAGCTAAAGCAATTCTTGCAGATGTTAAGGATTTTGAAGCAGGTATTTCTGAAATAAACAATCCGGGCGCCGGACTTATTAAGCTCGGTGTGGTTTCTGTGGCCAGGCTGGATATTGTGCCTAAGAAAATCATGGAATTCGCCCAAGTTTCCCCCGATATCCAAATTGAAATTATGGAAAACGGCGCCTTGGAAATTATTGAATACCTGCTTAACGACAAAGTTGATTTTGCTTTAATTTCTACGAACAGCAGAATAAAGTCCATCCTTGAAGCCTCAGCGATTCAATATAAAGTGCTTTCCAACGTAGGTTCCGTCGCCCTTGTATCCTGCAATCATCCTTTGGCGAACCAAGATAAAATTTTGCTCAACCAGCTGGCGGATGAGCGGATCATCCTGCGCCGTCAAGGAATTTACCGGGAAGCGATCATCAACTCCTTGAGGGATTCCATAACAAAGGACCGCTTTTATACCATCGACACCTATGAAACCGCCCTGCAATTAGTGGAATTAAATCTCGGAATTACCATAATTCCTGAAGCCTTTATCGGCTCCTTGGGGCTACAGGAAAACTCTAAAGTCAAGCTGCTTTTGTTGGATGATTTTCAAATTCAGTCCGATATGTGCTTTATTTATAAGAAAAAACGCTACCGCCCCCTGTATTTTATAAATTTCATGCGCATATTTACGGATAGCGTTTGTTGATCTTTAGGGCATTTATAATTTGCTGTCACATCTCACACCCTATTTGATCGCTGCTGCCGAACAATCAGACCTTAATCGCTATCTTCCGGATGGGTATTGAACTTATTAGATTTTTCTTGGTATTTGCCTAACGCAAAAATCAGACCACTCAAAAATAGTCTGACTTAGAGTAAATAATTAATATAATTCCAAAGATTTTTGAACTAAAGTTAATGAATCATCCTCTCTAAAATATTGTATCTCACTGCCAACCCGATACGGGCCGGCTATGGCATACTAAAGACATGGAGTGTGATAATTTGTGGAAGAAGCAATTTTAGAAGCCTTGAAACAATCAAACACTCGTTTCTATAAACAAGAAGCTCGTTTCGATTCTTTGGAAAAAGAAATAAAGAAAAATTTGTTGCCCTTAGAAAACATGTACCGAAACATCCAAATTATAGGTGAAGTCCCAAAAAGTCATTTGGAGCAAAATGAACGCCAACATAAAGAAATGATGGCAGAACTAAAAGGAGAAACAGGTCTTCTGGGAACCGCCGTCAGACACATATCTAATCGCAAAAAGACTTAGATAACCATTATTATAGGGAGGCCGCGGGTTTATCCAGGGCCATTTCTTAACATCTTATAAAAATAGCCAAGGTTTGTGAAGAATTTTTTAAATCAGGAAAAAAATAGGAAAATAATCGGCATGTCTAAGATTCGTCAACGCTGACGAATCTTAGACATGCCGATTATTTCTGGAATTATTCTCCACCTTCATAATCATATTGGGCCTTCCGAAGAGGCCACCTCCCTTTCCATCATCTTTATGGCTTCATTACAAAGCAGAACTAACAGCCGATTTACGATAAAGCCGGGAGTATCGTTGACTACGACTCCTCTCTTATTCATTTGGGCAACTTCTTTGAGAGCTTCTATTGTCTTTTGCGAGGTTGAAAGGCCCTTAACTATTTCTATTAATTCCATAACCGGAACTGGATTGAAGACATGCATGCCCGCTATCTTGTCAGGCCTTCTTGTAAACGCCCCTGGTTCTGTTATTGATAGCGACGACCATTTCCAGCCTTCTTATACCTTATAAACACGTGTATACATGACGGAGTAAAAGAAAATATCCTTACATTACTGCCTGGCTCAGGGAACAGGTGGCCTGTAAGTTACAGAAATTGCAATGGGTTTTTCCCTTAAAATCCGGAAGTTCACGGCCCACTCCCATAACCATCGCTACCGATTTACTTGGAACGATGAGGTTGGAGCCGCTTAGGTAAATACTGATTTTCTCCGCCCGAAGAAAATGAAAGATAACCCTCATATCTTCAAGCCCCTTCCAATAGGAGTGTCCGGGACCCATAGGAAAGGTTGTTTTCAGGCCTTCACGCTGATAAGCCTCTTGTACCCGACTCACTGCTGTCGTACTAACCTTGGTGATGTAGGTTGTCGCGCAGGCATCTAAGGCATAAGCTTCGGATAATTTTCCCGCTTTCTTATACCGGGTCAACCGATCCTCAATTTCGGTACCGATGGTTATCGCAATTAAGAGCATCTTTTCTGCTTTTCCAGCTATCTTGGCAAGGAGCTTGCTGGAAAACTTAAAACCATCCTCCAGGAAAAGCTCTCCCACACCTGCACCAGTCACATCAACGTCTACCCAAATTGAAGCAGGCCGCACTAAACTTGCGGCTTCCTCTATCATTTGGCGGTGTAATTTCACGGCCCTAGGATGCGGAGGACGCTGACTGTAATCTGCCCCTTCTGTTTGAAACACTTCATTTAAAGTAATCTCAGGCAACGGGATTTCCCGGATTTCTGACTCTCTCATAGTTTCCCCCCATACTATACCGTCTGTTGATAAATAATGCTTTTCCCGAACTCAGAGCATTATTTAATCGATCCTTCAGCACCTCCAGCCTCGGATTCTATCCTCTTAAAACCTGCCTGGAGCCTGAGCTGTGCCTCTTCAGTCAAAACTTCCTGCGACGGACCAAAAATAATCGCCGTCACATTTAAGTTGATTTTGTCTGTGAGCCAATGACTCCATCCGGACGATGGTTTAAGATTGATGCTCCTACCCGTAGAAGATAACCATAAATTCTCCTGACCGCCAACAAAGATTTTAAGATGTCCAACTAAGTAGCGCTTACCCTTAGCCCAATCTCTAATCTCCGCGATCCATTGAGTGAGAGCTTGTTGAACTCTCTCTGCGGGTACCATTGCCGGAAACACCACAGTACGAGTTTCCGAAAAGATAGCCGGCTCGGGATATTTCTCCGGGTCTTCAGACAAGTGGAACTGCGAATGCATCGGCAAGAGATCGTCTTGTCCTTCATTCATTTTCCCACCACCGCCTCCCGCCAAATTTGCGGATCAACCCCCTGCTGCGCGGATATAGCGTAGAAACGGGCTGAGGAATTTATTTTCCTGACGCTTTTGGCGACGTTGTCAACCTGTCCGGGTTCCAAACAATCGGTCTTGTTTAAGAGGATAATGTCTGCCTTAGAAATTTGCCCTTCGATCAACCCGGGCATGACGGCAACAAGTTCGTCCCAGCGCTCGGCATCGGCCACCACAATGGTTTTCAGACTGTCAATGCCCTGGACATATTTAGTGATCGTTTCCACGACTTTAGCAGGGAAGGCCATGCCCGTAGTCTCAATAATCACCCAGTGAGGAGACAATTCCTCGCGAATTTCCTGAAGACACTTGGCAAGCTCCGCGTTCAGCGTGCAGCAAATGCAGCCGGCAAAGAGCTCCCGTACTTTCAATCCTTCTGCTTGGAGAATTTTATCATCGATGCCCGTTTCTCCCACTTCGTTCTCGATAATTACCAGGGACGGTTTGCCGCTCTCCGACTGCCGCGACGAAAATCCCTCTTCTCCGGTTTCAACAAGCTGTTTTGCCGCCTGCAGGATAAGCGACGTTTTGCCCGAACCTAGGAATCCGCCGAAAAGCAAAATATTCATTCCTTTAATCTCCTTAAGAATAACTGAACAACGCTTGATTGTTATTGGGCAGCTCATCATTATTCAGAATCAAATGCTCTAAGGTTACCTCTTCACCACAGGGGATGATCGCAAACTCTTCATCCCATTGACCCAGAAAAAGTTTTTTTAATAGTCTCAGTGATCCTGCAATTTTCTCGTGATTCAGCCCTAAAGCATCCGCCAAATTCTTTGTTTTTGTCAGGACCCCTTCAAACTGATAGGCTTGGGTATCAATCACCATTAAACGATGATAATTGTTGAGCATCATCTTCATAACCTTGAGAGCTTTATCCTGGCCATATCTGGAAATACAGCGTTCATATTCGGACAATAAATTCTGTTCGTTTTCCAACCAGCCTTTCGTCAAAAAATAAGTGCCAATTTCCTGGTGCAGGTTCTGCCTGCGTTCGTAGGAACCTAAAAGCAGGGATATACAGTCATCCACCCTGGGGATGATCAATTGAGCCTGCGAGGATTTTATGCCCAAGAGGCTGTTGCCGCAATTGCCGAAAGCCAGGAGAATGGTTTCAATATTTTCGATTCCCTCAATAACCTTCTGGATCTTCCGGCCTAAGCGGTCCGGAAAATTATGCAATCCGGATTCGATCCAAAGCACAGGATAATTAACCCCGGTTTCGGATATTGCCAGGTTTACTTCATCCCTTATTGTCTGACAAGCTACAATGATTGTTCCCAACTCAGTTAATTCCTTTCTTATAAATAAGCAATCTCTTGTTTACGAGGGCAGCCGTCCATGATCCGCATACAGAGATCCGCTCCCCTGGCGCAATCCGTAACCCAATAGTCGGCCCCGGTATAATTCTTGACCGCATCGTTAACCAAACCGCCGATCACCACCAAAACCTTTGACCTCAGCCCTTCCTTCTCTAGCAAGTCCACAATCTTCTTCATGGAATCATAAGCTGTCGTGATTAAACCCGAAAGGCAAAGCAGCCTGCTCCCTGTCGTCTTAATAGCTTCTATAAAAGTGGCTGCCGCTACGTCCACTCCTAAATCCAAGACCCGGCAACCTTTACTTTTGAGAACAGAAATCATAATGTTTTTTCCTATGTCATGGATGTCTCCGCCCACGGTGCCAAAAACGATCGGCGGCACATCGGAAACGGGTTCAATGTGGCTTGACTTTAAGACTAGATTTATGGCTTCCGTAAAGATCTCGGCTCCGACCATTAAATCACAAAGAAAATACTTGCCTGCATCATAGAGTTCGCCCACCTTTTCCATACCGGACCTGGCTTCTGCGATCATTTCCAGAGAATCCACCCCTTGTTCGAGCCCTTGCCGGACTAGGTTGAGTACAGTGTCTTCATCCAGTTTCCCCATAGCATGGGCCAGTAATTTTCTGGCTTTAAATTCCTCAACATTATTCTTAATACCCATCTCTTATCACACCTTTGCAGAATATGGATATGAGACCCCGCTTAATTCAAAAGCTTCTCCCCGGTAGATTGTTTGGGAAAAACCCAATATTCTCCCATCCTTAGCGTAAAAAGCCCGGTGAACACACAAGGCAGGGTGTCCGGCAACGGTTTCAAGCAACTGGGCATTTTCAAGCGACAAAGGCGTGGCGGAAATCCTCATTTCGATTTTGTGAATCGTCACATTGGTGTGCTGGGCGACGATTGCGGGAAAATCAGCATAGTCTATTTCATTTTCCAGGATCGGCTGCCCCTTAATATAAGGCAGATACTTCATATCAATCCCTACGGGGCCGGCATCGCCATTAATCAGCCGCCTGATCCTAAAGACCTTAGTCCCTTGGAAAACACCCAGCTTGCCGGCGGTTAAATCATCGGCGCTGATTCGTTTCACCTCAAGCAGCTTAGAGGTGAGTTTGTTTTCATTAGGCAAGCCAGTCTCCTGAAAGGTTAAGGTCACTTGATTCAGCTTAGGTTTGGCGACAAAATTGCCGATTCCTTTGACCGTCTCAATCAACCCGGCTTCCAATAAGATTGCCAGTCCACGCCGTACGGTGACCCTGCTTATCCCATAGTCCCCAACCAGCTGGGATTCGGAGGGAACCGCATCCCCGGGCTTTAATTCCCCGGATTCAATCTGCTGTTTTAAATCATCGGCCAGCTGATAATAGACCGGCATATAGTCGCGATTCGTTTTCATTTAAACTCCCTCCGGAAACGTTAAATTTTTAATAAATTTGGCTTGAAAGCCCGGGTGATTAGCCAGTTCGACAAACTGGGCCCGCTGCGCAATTGAACGGCAGCGCTCTAAAATATCTACCGATAACAGGGCTTTGACGGCGCCGGTTCCCGCCGCATTGCCTACCGGAAGGATTTTCTTCCGCTCGGCTGAAGGTAGCAAGCCAATGGCCAAAGCGCTATCCAGATTAAGGTTATTGCCGAAGGCTCCGGCAAGCAAAACCTGCTCGATGTCCTTAAACATAACCCCGTAATTCTCCATTAGGGTTTCGATTCCCGTGAAGATTGAAGATTTCACTAATTGTATCTCCCGGATATCCCCCTGCGTAATCGCTATGTCCCGTCCGCTTGCGCTCTCCTCGGCAAAGACCAGGACAAATTCCTTTTGACCCTCTTGGACTTTGAGTCTCTTGCTAAGCTTAGGAGGCAAGAGAGCAAACCGGTCGTTACTGACAAACCTGCCGGAAGGTGTGATAATCCCCGCTTTGAGAAATTCGGCAATGGCTTTAATAACTCCTGAACCGCAAATTCCCCTGGCCAATTCCTCCTTAACCGTGTGAACGCAAACATCATCCCTAATCTCAACCTCATCAATCGCCCCGTTTGCCGCCCGCATTCCGGAGCTCAGCTGGGCCCCTTCAAAAGCCGGGCCGGCCGCAGTGGAACAGACGAGCATTTTTTCCTTATTGCCGAGGACTATTTCCCCGTTGGTTCCGAGATCGATAAGTAATGTCAGCTTGGAAGTTAAGTCCTGATCAACCCCAACTATGGCCGCCACGGTATCCGCTCCCACAAAGCCGGCAATATTGGGCAGTAAGATAAAACTGGCGCCGGGGTTAAGATCCAACTCGATGGCACTTGCTGAAAAATGCGGTAAATTGTTAAATACCGGTACATAAGGGCTGACAGTAAGATACTTGGGTGAGACACCCATTAACAGGTGTTCCATGGTTGAATTCCCGGCTACTGTGACCAGATAAATATCCTTGTTGGCAACGCCCGCCCTGGCACATAATTTAGCGACTAAATCATTTAAGCATTTCCGCACGGCAGACATCAAGGTGTTCAACTCGTCTTCCGTCCCGGCAGCTTTGATCCTGGCAATAACATCAGCGCCATAGGCCGTCTGAGGGTTTGTCTCCGCAGCCGCGGCAATGACCTTACCTTTCTGCAAATCCACCAGCATGCCGGCGACCGTAGTAGTGCCCAGGTCAAAAGCCACTCCGTACAAGGTTGACGAGGTATCCCCCGGCTCAAAGCCTATAATTTGCTTGAAACTGCGGAGTACCGTAATTTCTTCGAACTTTTGAGGAGCAATTAGGGCTAATTCCTGCACGGCCCTAAGCTCAATTGAGATATCCTCCTCCCCGGCAAAAACCTGTCTGATCATTTCCTGAAGAGAGTAGTTATTCTCTAAAGAGGGATATACCGGCCTGATGAGGACCTTTTTAAGGGGCGGAAGCAAGTCGGCCTGCTCTAAGAAGGGATCACTTATTTCCCCTTTGCTGCTCACCGAAACCTGAATAGCTCGCTCCAGCACCAGATCCTCCCCCGGATATACCTGGCAGGCGAGATACCAGCCATCCTGCCCTGGTTTAAGCGGACTTCCCTGCTGATCAACAACCTGCCCGCTGAGCAGCCTGATCCTGCATTTCCCGCAGAAACCCTGACCGCCGCAAGCAGCTTCGAGCATAATTCCTGCCTTAGTCAGGGAACTAAGTAAGGTTTCATGAGTCGGTACTGCAAATTTCCGGGTCCCATTGACGGTGACTTCAACGTCACTCAGGCTGTTTTTCTGGTCCATTCTCTCACCTACTTGTCTACACGTCTATTATAGCTTTTGCTTCCTGTGACCGTCAATAATGCCTAAAGGTGGCAGCAAGTCCGATAAAACCAAAATTGCTGCCACTAAAGTTACTATTATGTTAGGGATTATTTACCGGTTGCCGCCGCAACCATGGCTTGTACGTTTTCTAATTTAGCGTCGATAGGAATATCGCAGCCTGAATGAAGGATGAAACCTGTGGGCCCGAGCTCCTCAATGAGCTTGCGGCTATATTTATAGACTTCATCGGGAGTTCCCAGCGATAACATGGATGGCGGTACATCCCCCATAATACACATGGTGTCCCCTAAGATTTCTTTAGCCTTGTAGATATCCGTCATACCATCCGGGGCAAAGATGCATTTACCTTTAGGCAAGACTTTGAATCTGGCGAGATCACGTCCCCAATCGGAATCAAAGTGTAATATAGGGGTGACACCGGCCTCAATGACTTCATTAATAACTTTCTCCATATATGGGAAGACAAAACGATCCCACAAGGGCTGGGAAAGCATCGAACCTGCCGCGCGCCAACCGCCTACCCACATATATTTTTTCCCGATTTGTTTTGTCGTTTCTAAAGCCTGTTTTGTCATGAAGGGCATCATCGCAGCCATGGCTGCCTCCACTTTATCCGGCATCTTATATAGGTCACGCACAAATTTCGCGAAGGAACGCGCCCCGCATAAGATTTCGAAGGGAATAGTCGCCATGACACCACCCAGAACAGGGATGCCCTTAGCATTCCACAGATCAAATATTTCCGGAGTGTCCTGAGCATCTGCCATGACATCTTGCAGAATGGTTGGACTAATTCTTTCCGTGAGATATTGTCCCAGCCAGTTAGGCCAGCCCTCATTGATAATTCGCTCATAATCTTCCTGTTTCATCAGTTCTTGTTCATGAACCTGCCAACCGGCATCCGCCGGAAGTTCTACACCGGGTAGTTTGACCTTGCTAAGCCACAATAAGGACAGGGCGCTCGGAAAGAAGGAACCATAATCAATTCCATCAAACCCGCCGATCATATCGGCGGCTTCAATCATCACTCTCGCTGCTGTAAAACTGCTTTTTACGAATTCCGATAGAGGCGTCTTAGTTACACGGGCAGCAAAGGATGTATATAAGGCAACTACCGGAACCCTGTCCGGTTTTTCAAGTGCCAGCGCTTGGGTAATCCTGGCTTCCCGTTCAAGCAATAGACTATTACTCATTGTTAATTCACCCCCATAATCTTTTTACAAGCTTCAACCGCTTCTTGGGCATTCCTGCAAAGACCGTCAGCCCCCACATAGTCCTTAACCTTTTGGTCAGTCGGCCCGCCGCCGATTAAAACGGTCCGCCCTTCCCGCAGGCCCGCCTCTTCGATCGCCGCTATAGTTCCTTTCATATTATCAAAGGCGGAGGTTAAAAGACAGGATAAGCCAATAATTTGGGGATTATGTTCTTTGATAGCCTCGACAAACCTCTCATAAGGGACATCGACCCCCAAGTCAATGACATTGAACCCGTTACACTTTAAGATGGTGACCACGATATCCTTGCCGATATCATGAATATCTTCTTTGACCGTACCCATGACCACAGTGCCCAAGGTTTCGGAGGCATTAGTGCCGAAGGCATCCCCTAAAAGACCGGTGGCCTCCTTAAAGACGTCGGCAGACATGATCAGTTCGGAGAGAAAGTATTCCTTCGCTTCAAACTTCTGGCCCACTTCCTCCATACCTTTTTGCAAAGCCGCCAGGATGTCAAATACCGGAGCCCCTTGGTCATAGGAATCTTTAACCAAAGCCAGTAATGAATCCTCTTCCAGTTCCGCCAGATGTTTGGAAATTGCCTCGTACATGATTTTTCCCCCTCTTTTAGTAAATTAAAAATTTCATTATTATGCGCAATCTTCCGCTTTTAAGTATTTCCTGAAGCCGTTAAACACACGTTATCACTGGGACGGCTCCAACCTGTTTCTAGGCATACAGACCTTTACGATGGGCTTTTAAGTATCCCCTGCAGTACTTATCCTGACCGGTAAGAGCTGTGGCGATATACAAAGCGCCCATCATATCTTTGTTGGTAGGGTCCAGAATAAAGCCATCCATCCCCATAGCCATGGTCTGCACCATAAACAGCCGGTTAATCAGGGCTCTGTTGGGAAGACTATAGGAAACATTGCTTAGCCCGCACATGAAATGAACCTCAGGATAGGCCTCTTTAATCAGCCTAATGCTCTCTAATACTTCCCGGCCATAGATATCTCCGGCACTGATAGGCTTAATCAAGGGATCAAGATAAATATCCTGCTGAGAAATACCCTCAGCCTCTAATTTAGCGACTAAATCCCTTGCGATCCGCAGCCGGTCTTTTGCCGTTTCCGGCATTCCGGCATCCTCTATGCATAGGGCTACTATTTTGGCGTTATACTTTTTTATTAAGGGCAGTACGCTTTGCAACCGCTTTTCTTCAGCAGTGATCGAGTTGATCATGGGATTCGCCGATTTACTCAGTTCCAAGCCCGCAATCAAGGCTTCGCTGCTGGGGCTGTCAATACACAACGGCAGGTTTGTCACCTCCTGGACCGCATTAACGAGCCACTCCATCATGGCGACTTCTTCACCAACCATTGTCCCGCAGTTAATGTCCAAGTAGTTGGCTCCCGCTTCTTCCTGAGCTTTGGCAATTTGTTGAATATAGTCACTATCTCTCTTCTCGACTGCTTCACGGATTACTTTCCGACTAGTGTTTATCAATTCCCCAACGACGACGACCATCCCCAACCTCCTCGCTTTCCTTGGTGCACATGTGTACTCTAGTTAAATTTATAAAAAAAATAAACATCTGGGTTTTAATTAATTTATTAACATGTGTACACATGTGTATGTGATAATCATACTTAAGTGTCGCTATTTTGTCAATAGTGAAAAAACTAGGAAATGCCGGTTAATTTTTCTCTTCTGTCCTCATAATTATCGTTAGTCTTCCGGTATGGTACCGTTCTATGTATCCCAAGCAAACGGGATGCTTTGCAGACCCTGCCGTTACATTCATTTATTTCCTGAGCTTTAGCCGCATTGATCGGAACGGCCAGGTAAATGAGCTTTTTACCGGCTAAAACTATGGAAACTAATAGTTGGAAGATCAAGAGCATTGCCGTTTCGTGCTATTCCGAACTATAAAAAAAGGGGCTGCAAAATTTAATGGTATCAATAAAACAACTGAATATGGTTGTTCTACTGATACCATTTGTATTCTTTTAACAATTAATTTAAGCGTGTTCACCGCTCAGCCTGCCACAGTGTCCCAAATCAATGCGTTGTATTTGTCAGCGTACATACCCTACTGTAAACGAAAACTTAAAGTTAAAGAACAGTGATTTTTCGCTGATAGGAATGTGCTTAACGGTAAACAATTTACCCGACAACGTTAGTGTCTATTGTAAAATGAACATAAACATCATCACAATCTTTTACCGGCAGCCAATACCTTATTTTTCCCCCGCCTGACGTTGCCGTTTGTGCTGTTTTAGTAGCAAGCGCGGCATTTGCCTTGCAACCTTTATGAGCTTCCGGCGCTCCAACTTTAATACATACCACGTCTTCTTCAAAGCCCAATTTGCGGGCAAGTTCATTAGCGGCTAAGATCGTTCGATTTTTGTGGATTAACCTTACCGCCCCCGGAAAACTGTCCCACATCATGTGAAAAGCCTCAATAACTTTTTCATTAACCATTTTAATTCCTCCAATAAATAGAAATCCAGCCGAAGGAGTTTAGGCCTTAGCCGAAGACAGGCCTTAAATCTGTAAGTATCTCCAGTTTGTCAAAAAAAATCTTAGCAAATGATTATCCTTTTCTGGCAATCATTTCGATCTCAATTTTAGCCCCGAGTGGTAATGAAGCCACACCAATAGTTGTTCTTGCCGGAAAAGGCTGAGCAAATTGCTTTGAGTACACCTGATTCATTACAGTAAAGTCATTCATATCTGTCAAAAAGACGTTTACTTTTATAACATTATCCGGTGTTAACCCTGCAGAAGCTAAAACATTAAATAAATTTTTAAAACTTTGCTCAGTTTGAGCTTCAACACCGCCTGCAATTAGTTTACCCGTTCTCGAATCGATAGGAGTTTGTCCGGATAAATAAATTACATCCCCGGATTCAACGGCGTGAGAATAAGGCCCAACAGCAACGGCTCCTTCAACATTAAAAGCTTTTCTTTTCATCAAAATCTTCCTCCTTACAAAATGGTCCGCAACCCAGCTGACTTCTTAAACTCATTAATGTTTATTCGCAGTGTTCCCGTCAGCAAGCCACGATTCCGGTTGTCCTCTGGCCGAATTAACAAGAACTTGGGTTGCAGCAGACGAATCATGAAACTATTCTTCCAAAGGCACTTTAGGTCCTTCTAAAGCCAATTGATAAAAAGCAAGATCCAGCCATTTAGCAAATTTAAATCCTGCTTTTTTAATTACACCTGAGGGTTTAAAGCCCATTTTCTCATGCATCTTTAAACTGCTTTCATTTGTTGCGTCAATCCCGGCCACAAGGGTTGCATATTCTCTTTCATTGGCAATTTTTATTATTTCCCGGATTAATTTTGTTGCAATACCCTCCTTTCTATGGTTCTTATGCACATATACGGAATGTTCGATCGTGTATTTATAGGCCGGCCATGCTCTAAATGGGCCAAATGTCGCAAAGGCAACCACTTTTTCCCGTTTTTCAAATACTAGCAACGGATAGCCATCCTGTTTCTTTTTTTCATACCATTGTATCCTGTCATCAAGCGTATGAGCCTTATAATCATAGACTGACGTTGTGTTTAAGATAGCATCATTATAAATTTCCAAAATATCCTTTAAATCCTTTTCAATGGCTTCCCTTATCATTCTTTTCAATCCCTTTCGCAATAACGTTGTTTTTAATAGTTTAACCCCTTACCTGGCCCAAGGTAAAATTGCCCTTGTTAAGCATTTGCTATAGAATTAAGTTATAACAAACTATTCAATAAGGAGCAGTGGGGCATGACGCTTCAACAATTCCGGTATATCGTGGAAATTGCCAAACATAACTCCATTAGCAAAGCTGCTTCGGCCCTTTATGTAACACAGCCCAGTATCAGCAAAGCTGTCCATGAGCTGGAAAGTGAATTAGGAATTATCATTTTAGACCGAACAAACAAAGGAGTTATCTTTACAAAAGATGGTAGGGAATTACTATTTCACGCTAAAATGCTGCTGGAACAAACGGAATCCATTATCTATCATTTTAGCAGGCAGAAAGCAACAAACTTAACAAAGGTTTCTATTTCTTCTCAACATTACGGCTTTGCTATTGAGGCCGTTGCAAATCTAATGGCTTATTTTGCCGATCGGAACTATGACCTGACCCTTCGGGAAGGAAAGACAACCGATGTGATTGATGATGTGCAGGCGGGCAGAAGTATTCTGGGAATTTTATCTCTGACTGATTTAAACAGGAGCCTTTTTGAGCGTTACTTCATCTCAAAATCACTAATATTTACTCCCCTTGCGTCATTGAAGCAGCACGTCTTTCTTCGCCAAGAACATCCTCTGGCTCATCTTCACTCTATTACCTTAGAGCAATTAGAAAGCTATCCGTATCTGACTTACCAGCAGGACGACATACTGCTTCATTTCGCGGAAGAAGTTATTGATGTGGACAATATTGGAAAGCTGGTCTATCTGAAGGACCGCGGTGCCATGAATAATCTCCTTGCCAACACAGACGGTTACAATCTGGGAACCGGCTGCATCGTGACTAATTACATGAACCCCAATATTATTTCTATCCCTCTAGAAAGGGGCAATCTGATTCAACTGGGCTTGGTCAAACGCAATGATGTAGTTTTACCAGAAGAACTTATGATATATATTGATTTTTTAACAACTGCTTTAAAAAGGTCTGCACCAAAGGATGGAATTACGGAATTAAGTTAATCTAAATAAATGAAGCGAAAGTGAAAATTGATTATATTAATGGGGTTATTCCGAAACTTGCAGAAGTCAAAGGAATTCTGACACGATATAATGATTTGATTGTAAAGCTAAAAGCAGAAGAAGCTCAAGCCATACCAAATTTTGACAATGCCATTAAACTTTTAAAGCCCTTAATGAATGTGATTTCTTAGATTACACATCTTTTAAAACAGCCCTATGGATAATATTATTATTTATGTATTAAAGCGGATGAACAAGGACGACTCAAAATAAGCATCAAGGCCTCGGCAGTTAAACGCACAATCATAGTGAGTTTCACTAGCGATATCTATTCCAACAATCATGGTCTGGTCAGTGATTTGCAAAATCTTTTGGTTCTGAATATACTTCACCTCAGGTACCTCCTGTAGTTTGGATTTTGCCTTCGTGGTTGTTTGCACATCCTAATTTTACTGTAAGGTACTTACTATTTTCAAAGTTCATTTTTGTTTAATACAGAAAAGCTTGGAAAAAGCGGAGTTACGCTGACGTTGCTATGGGAGGAATGCTGCAATGAATTCAGGCACAATGGCGAAATCCCATTTGGCTTCACACAGCTTCGGTTCCATTATCACCCTTATGTACAGACGACAAAAGCGACCATGCATTTGCCAGTTCAGCCTTAAGCTGCGCTTGACTCTCTTCCGACTGGTTGTTAAGTATTGAGTAAGCGGAGGTACTGCAAATGCCCCGCTCCCTCGGCACAACAAACCGTAAGGTTTACGGCCAAGCAAGAGTTGAATAGGATGCAGAAAAAAGTAGCTGCTTTACGGGCGGGCTACTTTTTCTATGTGTCTGATCCAATTAGGCCATCAATTGACAACGGTTGCCTAAATGCCTTCAAAAACCAGTTTTAAATCTACTACGAGATCAGGGAATATAGATACCTTTATTTTATCATCCTCTGTATATATATCCGGTCTGCCATATCTTCGTTTTTCTAGCAACACAAAGACACTAACAAGCTTTGTCTCAGGCTCAACGATCCAGTATTCTTTTACGCCGGCATTTTCGTATTTGTTGAACTTAATAAATCTGTCGGCTCTTGCGGTTGAGGGTGAAGTTATTTCGATGACAATCTCCGGGACTCCAAAATAACCTGTTTTTCTAAGCTTACTTTCATCGCAAATTACAACGAGATCCGGCTGAGAAATAACATTTGAAATTTCTTCATCGCTCTCATCATGCTCAGAAATACAGAGGTCAAAAGGAGCAGCAAATACTTGGCCTGGCTTATGAATTAAATAATTAGAGATCTGCCGAAGTAATTCCCTGGATATTCTTTGGTGTTGCCAGGTAGGAACTGCTTGCATATATAGTGATCCGTCGATGATTTCCCAGCGTTCACCTTCTGGCCAAGTTAAATAATCAGCATAAGTATATTTTCCCTTTGATTCCGGTATCGGCATAAAATCACTTCCTGTGAAAAAAATCTTAGATAATTATAACATGTTCCAATATCTGGGCAAAGGTGCTTAGCTATCCTTACGCTTTTACTTTAGCGCTTTTAAAGAAGGTGAGATGTTATTAACCAAGCTGGGCTTGGGTTTGATCATGGCCACTAGTCGAATCAACAGGCTGAGGTTGACTGTTATTCGTAGAAACAGATTGGACCTTCGGTCTCTTTGTATACTTAAGTGTTCGATTCACAATCGAAGTTATAGGAACAAGCATCGAGAGTTCTCCATTTAAGCTTGATCGTTTAAAGAGAACTTTTTTAGTGGATATTGCTTTTACAAGCACCCAATCTTCTTCTTTGTTGTTTTCATCGGTTAAACTCATGAGGTACACCTTACCGAAGTTTTTTGTGACTAACCATTTAATAATATTTACTGTGGGAACCACAAAAGGAACCACAAATATATCAATGACGGCAAGAATTATTAGATCGTTACGATTCTTTACAGAACCTTGAAGAATCAGTAACATCGCTGTCAGCAAAAATGCAACAACTAACACAATCAAAAACTCAAGAACAGAGCGAATTGCCTTCTCCTTAGGCGGCATTAAGAGTAGTTCAAGTCTTTCCGCTCCCATATACTGTACGAAATAAACAAGCCCAACAAAAAGCATAGGAACAATAAGCAAAGACGGATAATCTTTCAGAAACATGTTCAATAAAGTTACCATAAATACCTCACTCCTTTTTTATATCTAATCAATACCAATTCACCTAAGATCATCTGCAATAAATGTAATTCTCCCGCCTTCTTTTTACTAGATTAATCTGCTCAAGCCTATTAATACCTACCCGCATACTTGTATGATCGACTCCGATCATCCCTGCTAATCTCCGGCCACTGGTATAGATGACATTACTCCGGTTAGTACGACAAACATAAACGATCGCCGCAGCGAAATTATCCACAAAGGACAGATTGTGTTTGATGATAGGCTCGTCAAAATAAACTGCGGCGAGTTTGAAGGTACTACTGAAACCGCGGATTCTAGGCAATTGTTTTTGCAAGCAATCAAAAGCGGCGACAAAGGCACAGAAAGTTTCATAGAATTTATGAAACGTTGCAGTAATTTTTGTAATATGATTGTGGAAGACCATATAGGCAAAAACGTCTTAATCGCCACCCACGCAGTAAAGTCATTCATATCTGTCAAAAAGACGTTTACTTTTATAACATTATCCGGTGTTAATCCTGCGGGAGCTAAGACATTGTGCTCTTATTCCAGATTTATAAAAGAGCCTAAAATTTGTGTTTATAACACTATTTTAGACTCTTTTACTATTAAATATCTTTTATTCTAAAACAGCAGCTGTTAGGTTGAATATGCTCTAATATCTGGTACTCTGCATTTTTGTAAAGCATTCCCGGCAATAAACAGGGCGGTCTCCCGTTGGTTTGAAGGGAACTACGCAAGGTTTGCCGCATTCGGCACAAAGAGCATCATACATTTCACGTACAGGTCTGCCGTCTTTTTTACGGACTTCACGGCACTCTTTGCAGCGTTTAGGTTCATTAGCAAATCCTTTTTCGGCATAAAATTCCTGCTCACCAGCCGTCCAGATAAATTCCCTGCCGCATTCTTTACAGATTAAAGTTTTATCCTCATACATAAATATTAACTCCTTATAGCCAATCATAATTTGGGCTTTTAATGATTGCGCAACCATTTACTTTGTCAAACTCGCGCAAAACTTGGACCAGTTGTCTGTCATGCGTTCCGGATATGTCTTATTATTTCCGCCGCAGTTTTTACGTAATAGCGGCAACCAGGCATAGCAGAGAGCGCCCCATCGTTAAAACATTTTCCTGCACATTCACATCATCCTCCAAACCACTACTTGCAAATGCATCCCGTTTGCATCTATAATTATCATAGTAAGCAAGGATATATTTGTCAAGGGTGATGATATTGTATTGGCGTTAATAAAATCTGGAAATTTAATTTGTAAGGATGTCTGACTATGCTGACAACAGAAAATTTGTCCTTTTCAGATACAGGTTCACCATCCTTTGCCCTGGATAGCATCAACAAGAATCAAGCTGATTCTCGCAAATAATGTTTATATTCCAAATCCAAAATTGACTTTTGTTAAAAGGGCATTTTACAATAAATACGAATACAAATTATAGGTACTTATTTCTATATTAAAATTTAAAAGAAAAGAAAACGCTGTACCCCAGGGAATCTCAATTCCAAAAGAATCCATCTTGTGACGATATGCCGGCTGCAGCTAAACATTTCCAAGCATTTGTTAAATGAAACGATAAGGGGAATAGATCATGAAAACATTACAAAACAATTGGCCTGAGGGTCTAAAAAGAACTAAAAATCGTGAAAGTGTCCTCTCTGTGCTTGAGGGTTCTGAAAAACCCTTAAGTGCCCTGGATATTTTTTCCCAAATAGAAAAAAGCGGCACTACAACCTGGTTGTCTACCGTTTATAGAATACTGGAGATTTTCGTTAAAAAAGGTGTGGCGATAAAAACCAACGTAATCAATAATGAAATGGCAGTCTATGAACTTAACCGTTTCAATCATAAGCACTTTGCTGTCTGTATGAGCTGTCATAAGATTATAGCGATGAACAATTGTCCCATGGATCAATTTATTCCCAAACTTGAAGACAAAGATTTTCAGATAATGGGCCATAATCTGGAGGTGTACGGATTGTGCGGCGATTGTGCCCCTAAATAATAACTATCGCTTTAAACTAACCAATTAAAAAACGGCATCCGTCTGAAAGGCTATCCCTGCCGGCAAAGAGCTGGGACAGACTGCCCGCTTTTAGCTCCGGCTCCCCTTGGTTTTATTTTTCAGGAAGCTAGTCCCGATTTTCAACAATTGAAAATCGGGACTAATTTTTTAGGGTAAGGCTACTTGCTCCATCGTTATAGAGTCATTCTAATGCAAATGCGAATCATATGCATGTATTATCCCCTCCCCGCATATCTTTTAAAGAAAAGAGGCCGGGGTTTAGCAAGGTGAATAACACTACTGGCGAACAGAGCCTTGGCCCAAAACATGACTATATTGAGGGAGGATTCAAATGGCTGCTGAACTGTATGTAATTTCAGGTTTCTTAGGAGCGGGAAAAACCACGCTTATCCAAAAGCTGCTCAGAGAGGCCTTTAGGAAAGACAAGGTCGTTTTGATCGAAAATGATTTTGGGGAAATAAGCGTTGATGCTGCCCTGCTTAAATCCGGCGGTTTTGAAGTGAAAGAGATGAATTCAGGCTGCATCTGCTGCAGCCTTTCAGGCGATTTTGTCAAAGCTGTTAACGAAATAAGGGCCCGGTTCCGTCCTGACAAAATCATTATCGAACCGTCCGGTGTCGCTAAGCTAACGGATATCATGAAAGCTTGCACAGACCCCAGCATCCGTCCCTTTGTAAATGTCAAAACAAAAATTACGGTCGTAGACGTAAAACGCTGTGAAATGTATCGCTACAACTTTGGTGAATTTTTTGAGGATCAGATTCAAAACGCCGACGTCATTTTGCTCAGCCGGACCGAGGATTTCCCAGACAAGGTAAATGAGGCGCGCAGGTTGATGGAACGCCTCAATCCACGTGCGCTTATCTTGGCCAAACCCTGGGATCAAATCAGCGCCGACAAGATTCTCTTAGCACGACCTGAACACGAAGAGCAGGGTAATCACTCCCCGGGGTGCGGCTGCGGCCACCATGGAATACAGGGCCACGACAGTCATTGCAGCTGTGATCACAATCATTCAGCTGAAGAAATCTTTAACACCGTTACCATCAAGACTGAGAAGGTATTTAGCAAAGAGGATTTGCGAGAGCGCATATCTTATCTGGAACACAATGCCAAAGGGAGGATCTTGCGCGCCAAAGGCATCCTGCGCGGAACAAACGGCTATGTGAATCTGCAGTATCTCCCCGGACATTTAAAAATCCTCAACTGTGATGCCAGAGGCAATATGCTCTGTATTATCGGGCAGAATCTGAACCGGCAGGAGCTGGTTAGCCTCTTTAGCGGGGAGTGAGGTTGTTGCCTATACCTATCTATGTTGTAACCGGGTTTTTGGACGCCGGAAAAACCACGGCTTTAAACAATCTGCTTAACAAAAGGCTGCTTGAGCAACGGGAAGCTCAGGACATGCAAATACTCGTGATCCAGTTTGAACACGGTGAAGCGGTTTTTCGCAGCAAGTATTCCAACTGTTATCTGATCAATTTTCCTAAAAAAGCCTTGGATCAGCATCCGGAGCAAATCTCAGAACAGATTCACAGCTGTTTACTTGAGCGCAGGTGCGATGAAATTTGGATTGAATGGAATAGCGTCACACCCTTTGCCCAATTGCAGGCCTTGATTCTGCATCCGGCATTGAAGAACAAATGTCGCATGGAGAAGGTTATGCATATGGCGGATGCTAAAAAGCTGGAAGAATTGCTCCGTATTCAAGGCGGGGCCTTGCCAGAGCAAATTGCCGGCTGCGATTTCCTAATTCTGCGAAATGTAGGTTCCGACGCTGATTATGATCGATTGAGGCAGCTTATCTATAATATCAACCCCGGCGTCAAGATCTATGAAACGAAACAAGCCGAAGATATTTACCTCCAAGTCTATCGTCAAAGTCCTGTAAACATAATGGTCAATGTATTCGGGGGAATCATGGCTAAATTCAGCTCGTAACAGTTCCCTAAAGGCCCCTATATTAAAAAAGGCTCCTCCTTGCAGTAAACAGTTTTAACTGTCTGCTACAAGGAGGAGCCTATCATTCTTAGATCACATGGAGGTTTATACAAAATCTGAAACAGTCCCACTACTTACCGATTTTTTCCGCGTAATCTATCCGCCGCAAAGCTAGTTCATAATAAATGCCACAACTATGGTAACATCCTCACCTATTCTACCCCTTGGTGGCTCCCGACATTTCCGGATTGGTGGCCTTTGTTCGAATTATAAAAGAGGAGAAACCAGAAGGGCAATTGTCAAGCCGATTAAAATAACTGTTGTTACCCAGCCAACAACATTATGAAACAGCTTATTGGTATGCTCTCCCATAATCTCCTTGTTATTTATTAACAGCATCATACAAAGGAGCACAACCGGCAGCAATGCCCCATTAAGAACCTGTGACCATAAGCTGATCAAAATAAGTGGGGCATTGGGTATCAGAATAATACCCACGGCAATGATCAGGATCGCGGTAAAAAGTGTATAAAATTGAGGAGCCTCTTTTAGCTTCTTATCAATGCCCGCTTCAAAACCAAAGGCCTCGCAGACATAAAATGCCGTGGCAATCGGAAGTATCGTAGCCGAAAACACCGAAGCTATAAACAGGCCAAAAGCAAAAATTTGAGACGCAAACGTTCCGGCAAAGGGTTCCAAGGCCACTGCGGCATCTTTGGCCTCGTTGATCTTAACAATACCATTAACGTGGAGAGTCGAGGCACAGGCCACCACAATAAAGAAGGCCACAACCACTGTCGCGATACTGCCAATAATGACGTCCCAGATGGTAAATTTATAATCCTTAATTTCCAAACCTTTTTCGATAACGGCAGACTGCATGTAAAATTGCATCCACGGTGCTATCGTTGTCCCGATTAAGCCGATAACCATCGTAATATAGTCAAAATTATATTCTATATCCGGGTGAATAATTGAGGTGCCGATTTCTCCCCAGTTTGGTTTTCCCATGATGGCCGATACGACGTAAGAAAGAAGGAACACACTGAAGATTAAAAATATCTTTTCAGCTATACCGTACGTTCCTTTGACAACCAGAATCCAGACAGCAATCGCCACAAGGGGCACCGCTATATATTTGCTGACGCCGAAAATCTGCATACTGCCCGCTACACCGGCGAACTCCGTAGTGGTGTTGCCGATATCGGCAATGAGCAAACCAATAAAAATAAAAAAGGTAATTTTTACTCCCGCGTTTTCCCTAATTAAATCTGCAAGTCCTTTTCCTGTGACCATGCCCATTCTTGCATTCATTTCCTGGACAACGACAAGAGCAATGAAGGCGGGAATCAACGTCCATAAAAGGCTATATCCGTAGTGCGCTCCGGCCACTGAATACGTCGTAATTCCGCCCGCGTCGTTATCAACACTTCCCGTGATGATACCCGGTCCTAAGATTGCCAAAAACAAAGCCAGATTTCTTAAGAATGTTGATTTTTTTGCTTGTGCCATCATGTTGATCACCTCCATCTACATTCTTCTTTTTCTGACAATCAGATCCATGACGTCGTTGATAATAACCATTCCCAGTATTTTCATAGTTTTGTCAACCACAGGAACTGAGAGCAAATTATACTTTGTCAATATTTCATTGAGCTTTTCAACTTTATCATAATCATAAACATAGATAATATCTCTGTGCATAATCTCCTTAAGTTTTACATCAAGTTCAGAAATGACAATATCCCTCAAAGAGACTATGGCAGTAAGTTTTTCATCATCATCAACAATATACAAATAATAGACCATATCCGGTTCTGGTTTTAAGTGCCTTAACTCCTTCAGAGTTTCGTTTATAGTCATACTTTGATTAAGGGAAATATAATCTGTGGTCATTAAACTTCCCACCGTGTCGTCCGGGTATTCCATCAATTCCCGAACTTCAAGAGATACTTCCTGTTCCATCTCATTTAAGAGCTTCTCGACATCTTCCTCGCTCATCTCATCAAGGATATCGGCAACTTCATCCGCCGGCATTTTCTCAAGAACGTCGGCTGCCTTTTCTACCGAAAGGTTTGCCAGGACATGCAATTGCGCATCTGTTTCCAATTCCTCCAGGACATCCGCCGCCTTCTCTTCGTCAAGAGAACTAAAAATTGCAACCTGGGTGTATTTATCATATTCTTCAATAATATCTGCCAGATCAGAAGGATGAAGGGTTAAAAGTTTATCATGTTCTTTGGTAAGCGTCAGTCCAACATGATTAGAATCTACAGAAGCTACATCCTCCCATAAAATCATTTTACTGGGTACGCGAATCCCGAAAGGCTGTAAAATTTTTCGTATCGGTTTAGCAATCCCGATACGCCTTAAAAGTCCATCAAAACCTACATCAACCGCAATCGTAAATGTGCCGCTTTTAAGGATTGCCAACCTTAAATCGTTCACCCTTACAACTTTTCTGCCATCCATATCTACGATTTGCTTGTCTAAAACATGCTTTTTGAGAAACATTGTATTCTCTTTGGCAACTTCCGTTTCTTTTAACTGTTTACACTGAATAACGTACTGGCCCTTATTCTTAAAAATAGATATCCCGGAGAAGTCGATAACGATAGTTTTTCCGGCAACCTTAACTTTAGCGGCAATCACTTTAGGACTAATTTCGTTTACATCAACGATTAAATCCAAAAGCTTGCCAATTGTTTTCTGATTGTCGAAAATAACTTTATTACCCAGTACCCGGCTGAGATAAAAGGTTGATACTGTTGACACAAAAAATCCCTCCATTTCTTGTATGAAGGGATTTTGGACAATAATATATTAAACTTAAATTTATCAATAAATCAAAGTCTAAATTCCCTCCATACCATATTCAAATAGAAGCGTCTACCATCAGGGTCCGTGTCCATATATTTACGACCTCCACGCTTTAGATTATTGAGTTGCACCGTAACTGTTACAACTTCTTAAAATAATAAAACCTTCGCCAAAACTTGAACATGGCGAAGGCATAATAAACCCTTGTTAATCCCGTTCAAGCTTTAGCTCTGCAAGGCGGTGAAATTGCGTTAGGTTATGCCTTGTTTTTCGACATATCCTGTTGACCTTCACGAGTTGTCTCCAACTCTCCGCGGCAGCAATCCATATCCTTGCGGTAGCCTCACCTACCGAGGTAATTATTAACTTCGTGTTTATTGTAATACTTTAATTTCTTGATTACAAGCACTTTTGGCTGATTTTTAGATAATTTGTTTGGTATTAGTTCATAAAATCCAAATATCCGGACTATGCTTAACGAATATTTAGTTTAAACAAATTATAACTGTTTTTGATATTAAGAAGCTAGGGAACATAGCAATCGATTTATAGACTCAAAGCTGTGCCTTGTTTCCGCGAGGGCTTGTTCGAGTACACAGCGCATCGAATTCCGATTTGTTTTAAGGTCGGCCTCCCCAGTATGGAATACATGAATTGCCTTGTCTTCTCTGAGAAACCTTCGTCTATGAGCTCTCCTTTTGGGAGATAGATCTACTATCGGCTAAACAGGTCTTCCTCCCCGTTGTACAAAAATGAAGCGAGTGAGCTAAAGTCACTTGCTTCATTTTATGATGAGGAGTAAGTTTTGGCTTGGAGAAGGAGGAGAGGGCCAGATAAGCGTTACCCTCTGGAAACCTTTTTGGGCTTGTAAGCGGCATTCGGATTGGCATCGTTCAGTATTCGTATCTGCATTTTTTCTGCCAGGGAACATCGGGTATTGGCATGCCCTCCGGCAACGCATGAGGGACTTGTCTCTCCATAGGACCTGCAAATAAGGATGTTATGGCAATCGAAAATATAAGCATGAGTTCCTTTGTCATTCTGCTCAATCGGATCGAATAAATCCTTGCCTGGTGGATTCAAAACACTCACCTCTTTCACAATCTTAGGAATATCCCTAACTTCGACAACATACGCAAAAAACCCTGTCAGTAAATCGCAAAAATGAGTTGAGATCAAGATATTCCGTTTTCCCTAAGCAAACTTACTTCACAACAAGGTAATACTCCCTTTAGTTCCATCGACGCGTATCCTTTGTCCATCCTGCAAGCGTTTGGTCACATTGGCAATAGCCACAACCGCAGGGATGCCATACTCTCTGGCGACAATCGCCGCATGGGAACCGGCGCTGCCGATTTCCGTGACCGCCGCCGAGGCGACCTTAAAGAGCGGTGTCCAAGTCGGGGTCGTATAAGGCGAGACCAGAACATCCCCTGGCTTGAGCTTAGTAAACTCCGCTGTATTCCTGACGATGCAAACTGGCCCTTCATACACACCGCGGCTGGCCGGGCTTCCCTGAATTAACTCTACACCGGCACCCTCTTCTCCAGCCCGCTTCTTCTTTTGCTGTTGCTTTGTCACAAATTCCGGGAAAGAACCTGTCGCTATCATCCAGTGCACACCTGTTTCATGAGCTGCATAAACCTGGGCATAAGCTCTCTTTCTCTTCTCAATCCGCTCCCTCAGCTTTTGGCTTCCCTGAGCCCCTTCCTCCAGCTCTTCCAGAAAAAGAAAGAATACGTCCTCCTTTTGAGCGATCACCCTTTCGCCAGCCAGCAGGCTGCCGATCTTCAGGGCCAGGCGGTGCAAACAGCCCGCCACTTTTTCCAGGCAAAAAACACTCTCTTCCCGGATAATGACTGAATCCCTTACTTTATCCAATATTTGGAGGAATTTCCGGTAAGCCTTCGGCCCAAGTCCTTTCTTAATCAAGGCTTGGGCTGCTTCCAAATCGGCAGCCTGCCTGGTGTCGCTTTCTTCCGGACTGGGCAGGGCAGCGGCGCTGCCCAACGCGGCAATCAGCTCCTGAATCAGTTCCGGCTTTTCCCGCCAGGTCGGCGGCGCAATCATGCGGCCCATGCCGGCAGAAGGCCTGTCGCCATAGTCCCGCAGAAAGGTTTCCAGCTCCCTCGCAAAGGCCGGACTGTCTTCCCCCTGCAGCCGCGCAGTCTGAGCCAGCTTCAGCAAACCCTTGTTTTGCAGGGCCGTTCTGAAAGGCAGGGCCCGCATCAGGCGTTCTTTAAAGTCTTCGGCGCTCTCCTTGCCCACGGCTTTTTTAATATAATACTTCAGCTTTAAATCATCCCATCCGCCCGCTGGGGTTACGGCCGCAAAACGCTGGAAAGTGAACTTCTCGTAGTCCCTCAGAGCCTGCTGCAACAGCTTCGTCAGTTTCTGCCTGTCGTTGCTTTGAGCTGTGGCTTCATCCATGCGCTTAAGCCAGTCCTGCATTTCCCGGGCAAGAGCCTGCCAGCTTTTTTCCGTATCTTTACAGCACTCTTTAATTAATGCCGGGGGCATTTTCCAGAGAACTGCCGGAGAGAGAGACGGGGTCTGATAACAAACGGCCACACAGCCGCTTGCTCTTTCCACCGGTTCGATTTCCTGCTTGGGCGGTTTAAGACCCGCGTCACAAAAGCTTTTGTTAAGGGCCTGATAAAAATGTTTAAAACTGGCGAAGTCCAAGGGCTTATGGGGATAAGGCGAGTGCTCCATGACACTCTGCAGGCCGAGGGGAGCTTTTTTCCCCTGATAAATAATCTGATCTTCCGGACCCAGGATCTTTAAGTCTGCCTCAGCGCCGGACAGGGTTGTAACGGGCCTGGCCTGAAGCAAGTAGATTTTTCCCCGGCAAAGGGCCCATTCCGTATCCTGGGGAGCGCCGAAATGTCTTTCCACCGCCTGGGCCAGCTCCGCCAGCCGGGTCAGTTCCTTCAAATCAAGACAATAGCCGGCCCGCTGGGAGAGAGGAACCTCTTCCGTGACCGGCCCGGTTTTTGTCAGGACAATTTTACTTTCTTTGGAACCCAGAGTCCTTTCTTTGAGCTTGCCATCCTTGCTCAAAATAAAAGTATCGGGGGTGATCAGACCGCTTACCACACTCTCTCCCAGACCGTACCCGGCGCTGATCAGGACTTCCTCCCGGTTTCCGTTGACAGGGTTGGCCGTAAACATCACCCCGGCGGCTTCGGAAGCGATCATAGCCTGAACAACCACGGCCAGATCAACCTCCAGGTGGGCAAAGCCCATACTCAGGCGGTAAGAGATGGCCTGCGGCGACCAAAGACTGGCCCAGCAGTTTTTAATCTGCTGAAAAACAGCCTCTGACCCATAGACGCCCAAAAAAGTTTCATGCTGCCCGGCAAAGGAAGCCGAAGGCAGGTCCTCGGCGGTGGCGCTGGAGCGTACCGCCACGGCTAATTCTCCGGCCAGGCCTGTTTCCTCCCCCAAACCTTCCCAGGCCCCGCTGATTTCCTCCCGCACGGCGGCAGGCATGGGAGACCCGGCGATCCAGGCTGTTATTTCCCGGCTGGCCGCTTCCAGACTGGTCAGCTCATCTTCCCGCAGGTCTTGGAGCCGTTGGCCGATCCGCCGGGGCAGACCGGACTCTTGAAGATGGGCGGCATAAGCGCCTGTTGTAACCACAAAGCCGGGGGGAACCGGCAGACCGGCTTGCATCAACACACCCAGATTCGCTCCCTTGCCTCCTGCCTCAGGCAGCGAATCCCCATTCAGTTGCGCTAACCTTTTTATATAATCCGCCATAATCTTTATCTCCTTGTTTTGTGTATTTTCCCTGGAGTCAGTATTCTTTTGAGTTAGTGGCTGAAGGTTCAGGAGGATAATCCGGTCGGCACCATAGCTGGTTGACAGCCTGTGAGCCACGGCAAAAACTTGTCCTGCTCTGGAGCAGCCAGCGCATAGTTTCGTTCAACCTACGGCCGACAAAAACCTCCAAATAGGTCGATATCGACCTATTTGGGTAAAAAAATTCTCTATCCCTCGGGCTCTAAATTTTCGTAGGCCCGAAGCAGCAAATTAAGAAACAATTGTTTTTCTTCCCCGGACATACCTTGAAGCAAGCGGTTTTCCGTTGCGGCGAAAATCGTTTCCATCTCTCTGACCAGCTTGAGGCCCTTTTCCGTAACCTGGATTTGAAAGGTGCGCCCATCTGTCAGACCGGTGCTGCGGATAATACAGCCCTTTTTTTCTAAACCGTTTAAAAGATTGGTAACGGATGATCCCTTTAAATTCATGGGTACCTGCAAATTTTTACGGCTTATTTCCATGCCCCTGCGGATCAAGCGTTCAAGGATTTCCAACAACAATGCCTGGGGAGCTGTCAAATGATATTCTTTCAACTTCTGCTCATTGAGCAAGCGCATTTTTTGGGCGATGCCTTTGATAAACAGGTCATAGGGATATTCCCAATCTCTTTTTTTCATAATTACCTTATCCTTTATAAAATAAGTCGACTTCTACCTAAATATAGTCGAAGCTTTTTCTTTTGTCAATCAGCTTGCCAATAAGAGTAAGTGGTAAAAAATGTTTAGCCAACAGATTTTTAGGCAGCATCGGGATTTTGCAGTTCCGCATAAATATAAGCCCATATTTCGTCAAGGTCCTTCAGAGCTTCGGGTGAATAACGCAGCTTATTCATGCGCCTTTTTTTCAAAATGCATCTTCACATCCTCGTGCGAAAGCCATCCCTTTTCCTCGCCTGATTTACGCCCTTTATTGAGCTCGCTCATCAGCTTTATCATAGCCTGTGTTTTTTCGTAATCGGCAATGTCGACAATCGCGTAACGGCCTCTGCCATTCTTCGTCAAAAAAACCGGCTCGCCGGCGGAAACATCGCGCAAAACTTCGTTGCAGTTGCGCAAATCCGATATCGGCTTAATATTCGGCATAAATCACAGCCAAAACAAAAAGCGGGGTATTTAGTCAAAAAACACACCCGCTTTTCCTCATCCTAATAACGAACAATGATCAGCCTTAATTATTCATAAGCAGCTTTGCGGGTCATTGCCGATGCCGCCAAGCCGACAATACCAGGAATAAGCAGGAAACGGAAAATGCCTACCGGCGTCATCCCTTGGGCAACAAATATGCCGATAACGATGGGGGAAAGCGCTCCGCCCAATCGGGTTACACCGGCGCCAAAACCCAAACCGGTTCCGCGAGCTGACATTGGATAATTGGCAGAAGCAAAGGGATAGATCAGAGTTTGCGCACATAAGGTGAAACCTAACAAGAACAACAAAACACCAAAGACGATGGTCGTTGACTTAATTGTCATAAGAAAGATAAATACTGCATTAACGATATAATAAAATACCAGCGATTTCTTGTAGCCGATTTTTTGAGCCACTTTTCCACTGAGAATACCGCCCAAAATCAAACCCAAATAGAGCAAGGCATTCAGCAATAAGGCTGAATTCAAACTATAACCCATTAAGGTTATAATTTTAGGCAGCCACACCAGCATGGAAGAAATGATAAACATATTGACAAAGAACATAATCCAAATCAGGATTGTATTCCAAGCCATACCGTCTTTGAATAACACCATTACGGATTGCTTAACGGTTTGTACAGTATCCACCACATACTCATCGTCTGCCTGAGGAACAAAACCGGGGTCTGCCTTGGTCAAAACTGAAGCAATGTTGCTCTTACTCTCCTTCTTCAGGGCCAAAATCATGGTTTCCGGGATCTTGAGCAGGAAAGGAATGATAATCAGGCCGAGAATTGATACGCCAAAGAGTCCCCTCCAACCAATCAAGGGAATCAGCACAATAGCGATAAGCGACGTCGCCAGCTGGCCGGTGTTGATACCGGTGATACTGGTTGCCAGTAAAAAGCGTCTTGATGATTTAGGGGTAAATTCCGATAAAATTGAACTGGTTATCGGGCTGATGGCGGCAATTCCCATACCGGCTAAAAAACGCGCTGCCGCAAAAAAGTAAACATTATGGGCAACTGCTGCGCAAAGGGCGGTAAAAATAACATATAACAAAACGGAAGCAACGATCATGATCCTGCGGCCAACTTTATCGCTTAAATAACCTATGACCAAGGCTCCTACAACAGCTCCCCAGAGACTGGCGCTGCCCAGCAGTCCGCTGACAGTGGAACTAAGATTCAATTCCTTCATGAGTACCGGAAGCGCCGCGCCATACACAGCCTGGTCAAATCCGTCAATGATCAGTGCAATGAATACTACTGAAAAGATAAAACGAAAGAAATGATTCATTTTGCCGTTGTCAATTACGTCATTAACATTCACTTTTCTCATAGATTCAGCCCCTTCCTAATTAACTTTTCTATCTAAAAAACGCTTCAGTTGCGCAATCCCCTCCTTTCCTTCAACACAATACCCCCCTCGGTTCCCGTAAATATCCCCCTCTTTTTCAGCCGCTTCAATATTTGGTGTCCATAGTTACTTCAAATTGCAGTCTTTCACCTTGGAGAAAATGCCGAAGGTTAGCATAGAATACCTGGAAAGCTCTGTCCATATAAAAGGGACTGTCGGCAGCCATATGGGGCGTAATAATCACATTGTCCAGACCCCAGAGCGGGCTGGTTTCGGACAGCGGCTCAACCTCAGTGGCATCAAGTGCGGCCCCGGCAATTGCGCCTTCCTTCAGCACTTTTATCAGCGCTTCTTCATCAACCACCGGACCACGGCCGACATTAATGAGATAGGCGGTTTTTTTCATCCGGCGCAGTTTTTCTTCATTAATGTTATGAACAGTATCCGGTGTCAGCGGAATCAGTATCACGACAAAATCCGATACCTGCAGAACTTTATCCATTTCATTCAAGCCGTACATTTCATCCACAAACTCGCTTGGGGCCGGCGTCCTTTTAACACCCAAAACCCTCATCTCAAACAGTTTGCATTTGCGGGCGATTTCCCGGCCGATTTCACCCATGCCGATAATCCCCACAGTTTTGCCTTTGGATTCCTGCGGCCCGGGATAGTTAAGTTTTTGCCAAATCCTCTTTTGCTGCTGTTTGTAGATAGTCGGGAATCCCCTTAGAAAGGAGAGAATATAGCCAAGCACATGGTCCGCCATGGGTAAGCCGTGGATGCCCTTGGTGGTGCTTAACTTAACAGGCAGGTTCCCGATACTGTTGACTAGGCCGTCAACCCCCGAGGACAGGGAATGAACCCATTGCAGATTGCTGGCGTAGTTCAAATATTCGTTGGGCCTGTACAGTCCCCAGGTCAGGAGTATCTCCGCATTAATACCTTGAGCTATTAGTTCCTGCTCCGTTTCGGCCTGAACGACCCGCACATCCGGAAAAGACTCTTGAATCATTTGAATATGGCGTTCTCCGATGACATTGGGAAACCGTGGAGAAACCTGGTATAATACCGCTACTGTGGTCAATGTTACCGCCTCCTGTGTTAGAGAATTACGATTTCCTGGGGAGATTTTTGCAAACGTTCTGCGCCGTTTTCGGTAATTAAATAGTCATCACAGCAAAACGTGAAGGCCTTCTCATTGGCCAGAATCGGGTGCAAGGCCAGCACCATGTTCGCCTTGAGCTCCAAGGTCTCCAGGGGTACAAGTGCCGGACGCTCAACAAGATCATACCCCTGGCCGTGGCCGAACAAACGGCCTTCAGCGGGAAACCCGTTTTCAGCCATTACGTTGTTTACTTTGCTTATGATTTCGGCAGGTTTAGCGCCTGGTTTCAGAAGGCCGGCCCCGTAATGCTGAATTTTTTTCGACATCTCCCAAAGAGCCAGGAGTTCCGGGGAAGGCTCGCCCAAGCACCATGTTCGCACCAGCTCGGAATAATATCCGCCCGGCCCGTTTGCTTCCACCATCACCATGACCTGATCCCCCTTTTGAATCTGCCGGTTATGGAAGAAGGTATCCAGATGCGGGGTAGGCGTTCCATGAGGGGCTGAACCCATCATAACCAGCTGTTCTTCACTGCCCAGGTTTTCCAGCAGGCGGACGATTTCAGTCCTGATTTCGTATTCATACGCTCCGGGGCGGATAATGGACGGCATCGCCGAGGCAAAGGCATCATGAATTCTGGCGGATTCCCTGATAAAGGTCAGTTCATCCTCGCTTTTGACCGCTTTGATCTCATCCACCAGATCGGAAGCGTCAACCAACTCTACGCCGGGCAGATTGTCCTGCAAATACTTGTACATCACCGTACTGATAAGCCCCAGCCCCACAAGCCCAACCTTTTTGTCCTTTCTGTCCTTAATGACTTTGACCATTTCCTGCGCCTCAAAGGTATTCGTATAATGCAGGGTGGGCAAATAAGGAGCGCTGAGCCGGGTCTTGATTCCTCTGACAGACCAGGCGGGGGGACTAGGGTTGGCCGCTGCCGCATGAAATATTGTCGTCATCTCATCGTCAACAGGGAAAAGCACAGAAACAGCATAAGCATGTTCTGCCGGGATATCTATAAAATAACGCACGTACCCACCTAGGAATTGATTGTCATTGTGCATGAGCAGCAGGTCAATACCCTGTTTTTTCATCGCTGCGCGCACCAGCTTCCAGCGTCTCTCCAATTCGCGGGTTGGAATAGGGAACCTGATTCTTTCCTTAAAAGTCTTGTTTTCTTGCATATACCACCACTCCTTTGTAATTGAGTTCAGTATAAATTACAAAGAAAAGCAGTTATGTTAGCCGGCTAACAATTTGCAAAATTGTTTTTAATGCTTCAAATAAAAAAATAGCCGAAACTTTTAGTTTTCAGCTATTTTAAATCCATTGCAAATTAAATATTCCCGAAAAGCCGGTCGTTAGGAATCTTGGCCGCCACGGTTTAGATCTTTGGCAAAGATCAGCTTGTTTCTTTCCATAGTGATGTTCTTTCTTCTGGACAAATCTTTTAAGATCAAGGATACTGTCGGCCTGGAACAACCTGTCAAATCGGCAATCGTTTGATGGGTGAGAGGTATATCCACCTCGATGTATCCCTGCTTTTCCCGCCCAAAATTTTTGCACAATCCTAATAATAAATTTTCCACACGTTCTTCCGCCGCCTCAAATAATTGTTCACTTAATTGCTGAATTTGAGCTTTCAGCTTATAACCGGTTGCATACAGCAAGGCCTTATATAATTTCTTTTCATGGTAGTCGGAACCTAAAACCAAAGAATTGTCCAGAACTGCTACGGTCACATCAGTCAAACAAACGGCCGTGGTAAGCCGCGGGGAATTATCTAAGATTAATTCCCCAAAAAGGCATTTGGGCTCATGAATCCCAAATATAACTTTCTTGCCGCCTTTGCTGATCATATTAACTTCTATTCTGCCTTTGAGGAGTAAATAAATTTTGTTGCTGATCTCTCCTTGCTTATAAATCATCTGCCCTTTGGTATAGGTTTTTTTCATGTAAATTTGGAGAATTTTTTCCACCAATTCCTCATCAAGCATATTCGTCGTCCAAGGCACATAGTTTTCGTTTTCCATAAGTTCTCCCTCGTATTAACAGGATTATAACAATTGAAAACTTGGTTGGTGTTCCGGCTTCTCAACCAGGAAGCTTCTTTACTTTATTACTTATTATTACATGCAGTACCATACACCCGCAACATTTATGCTGAGGTGTCCGTGCAGCTTTCGGGCTTCAGAATCCTGCACGACTTTGTCCGCGCCGGGAAGGCAACGGACTTCCATTTCGATCTGTCCAATACCATTCGAAAGAGGCACGTAAATTAACCATTAGGAAAGAGTTTCTGCCCAGTTGGCAACTCCCACCACGAAACCCCGGCAACTAAACGGTTTGTACTAAGAGCAGGGCCATTGTTAGTAATCCGCAAATAAAAGGTCTGTGCTGACGATGCACTCGTAATGATGGTTGAGCCATCCAAAACGGCATTTAGCCCGCCACTGACATCGCTGAAACTGCCTATCCGTGTACCTCCTGAAGTGGGGTCGGAGGAGGATTTCAACCATTTAACTGTCATGGAACTACTGTTTGAAAATGAAGAATTGGCGTTAAATGGCGTTAACGAGGTCCCGGTAGCCGTAAAGGTGGCATTAATAAACACATCCAAGCTGAAAGAATAGGCTAAAGAGCCGCCGCTAACCTCACAAACATATATAGTCTTGGAAGAGTTAGCCGGAATGGTTATTTGGAGCAATAAAAAACCGCCTCCAAGGGCAAAGTTAAACGTTTGACTTCCGGTCGTCACCTGATACATAACTCCGGCTTGAGCGGCTTGATAGTCCAATGGTAAGATCAAAGATTTCTTATCAAGAGGGTTATTCCCCGAATTAACCGGGATGTAATTGGGCATATGCATTACCCCTTATATTATTTCTTGGTTACCCATTAGGGTACAGCGTTTGCCCAATTGGCAGCTCCCACCAAGAAACCCCCAAAGAAACGTTATTAGCTACGCCACCATTGGTAATCCGCAAATAATACGTCAGATTACTTGTCGTACTGGTCATAATTGATGCCCCGTTCAAAGAAATGATAAAGCCACTCGTACCGATTAACGTTCGTTCTAACGTCCCTCCCGAGGTCGGGTCAGTCGCGGAAGTCAGCCACTTCACCGTCATTGAGCTATTATTGCTAAAAGCACTGTTGCAATTTAAAGGGACTGCGGATGTTCCTGCCGCGGCAAAGGTGGCATTGCGAAAAATATCCAGAGTCAGAGCTCCTTGCGATCCACAATCGACCTCATTGATGTAGATCGTTTTTTTGGTATTGGCTGGAACGGTGATTTGCAACAACAAAAAACCGCCAATAACCAGACTCTGACTTCCGGTGGTCAAGCGGTACAAAACACCTGATTGGGCGGCTTGATAATTTTGCGCAAGGATAAGGGCTTTATCATATAGAGGATCATTCGCTGAATTAACCACGAAATAATTTGGCATACTGCCCTATCCCCCTTCAAACCTGACGTACTATATGTGCCCCATGGTATTGTCAATTAATTATATTATATAAGCCAATTTCACAAATGGTTACTTGGATGAAGTAAGAATATGAACTCGCCAACGAGTAATTGGCTTGACAATCATGCTGTTTTCTAAAAATCAATTATGAGGTATTATAAAGTCTAGAATCTAATCCCCATCATTCTTAACCTGAAAGGAGCTTTATTTTGAATTCGTTTGACCTTGGTGTATACCATCTTATTAACGGTTTAGCGGGACATCATTTGCTATTTGACAAAATGATGGCTTTCCTGGCCCAATATGCCCTGGAGATATACGTCTTTTTATTCTTATTGGCTTGGATCACTTTGCCCCAAAAGGAGTCAAAAAAACGTCATGCCTTAGTTGTTGCCGGTTTTTCAGGTATCTTGGCACTGTGCGTTAACGCCGTGATTGGGCATTTTTTCTTCCGGCCACGCCCCTTTGTTACCCTTCCCAAGGGGACATTCACTCAGCTTATTCCTCATTCTATGGATACTTCATTTCCTAGTAATCATACTTCCGGAAGCTTTGGTTTTGCGGCGGGATCATGGAAAAATACCCAGGTCTGGACGAGGAAGGTTTTTACGATTTTAGCTATTGTCGTTGCCTTCGCACGTATTTATACAGGTGTGCATTGGCCCACAGACGTTCTCGCCGGTGTTATCATAGGTATTATAAGTGCCCGATTAACTTGGATTATTAACCCCTTTCTCAGGCCTATTACCTTAATCGGACTTAGACTTTGTCATTACGGCAAATTTTCCAAAACGAAATTACGCTCGGTTAAATGAAAACCAAATAAAAAAGACTAAGATTAAGGTGGAGTTTTAACTCCATCCGAATCTTAGTCGCCCTTATCCGGGGACTTAGCCGCCCTTAACTCACCGCTTGCCGAAGCGGGAGTCTTAGCACGGATTAGTCAGCGGATAAATTTATAGAAGAAGAAAGCCGCCTGGAACTTGGATCAGGCGGCTTTAACATCTCCATTAACTATATTAATTTAGCCTTTTAGCAATAGCAAAGAGCAGTAGAATAAGACTTTCCCCGTAATACATAAAGTTTCACTCATTCGTTATCCTATAGATAAAGAAGACTTGATTCAGGTGGAGCTTTAACTCCATCTGAATCTTAGTCGCACTTATCCAGGGACTTAGCCCTCTTAACTCACCGCTTGCAGAAGCGGGAGTCTTAGAGCGGGTTAGTCAGCGGCTAAACACTATTCAGATGAAAGGTACTATATTAATGAACCCAAACCGTAAACTAATTTTCGGAGCAGCAAGCATCCTAGTTTTACTTTTAATTGCTTTAACTGTGAGATTGCTTGTGCCCTATGATTTTGAATCCGCTATTTACACTAACCCAATTAAATCCGACAACGATGCTCAGTTAACTAAATCTAATAAACCAGCATTGACTCCTCCAGCCCCTTCTGCAACCGTGCCGCCTGAAAACAAAGCGAAAATGGTCGTTTTCCCCCAAGAAGGTATCCCTGTCCTTATGTATCATTCCATCAAGACGCTTCCAGGCAACTCTCTCGGTGTACCGGTAAAACAATTTACCGAGGAAATGGCTTGGCTCTGCCGGCAAGGCTATCATTCAATATCTCCGGACGATTTATACGAATCCTTAATAAACCAAGGACTCGTTCCCGAAAAACCGATTTTACTGACGTTTGATGATGGCTACAGCGATAACTATAGTTCAGCTTGGCCAATACTACGGCAATACGGTTTTAGGGCTACTTTCTTTATCATTACAAATTCTACAGGGCGCGGAATGATGAATTGGGACCAACTTAGCGACCTCAGCAAACAGGGGAATACTGTTGCAAGCCACACTGTACACCATCTTGACCTTTCCAAGCTTAGTGAAAGCCAACAGGAACGTGAAATGACCGTTTCAAAGCTGGAGATTGAAAGTCATCTTGGAGTCGGTGTGCAGTCTTTATGCTTTCCTTCCGGTAAATATAACAAAACCACCCTGGCATTAATGCCGAAGGCTGGCTATAAACTAGGGTTTACCACGAAACCCGGTAAAGTATATTTAGGTGACAACTTATTGACATTGAACCGCGAGCGTATCTATGGCAGCATGCCTATGGCATCTTTTCAATGGCTTTTCCCTTAACAGTAAACCTCTTAGACAACCAAAATACTACACCAAAAATACTCGCCTATATATTGCTCCAATTCATAAACCGACCTCCCGGATAGTTTTGGCAACTACACAGGAGGTCCTTTTTCATGTATCTATCCCTTTAGATCATTTGTATACGCAAAGCCAGATGGTGGACAGAAAAAGATGAGGTGAATAACCGCTTAATTGATTAGCCCCTAATTATTGACGATAATTTCGAAATCCACATTTGTTTTTTGAGCATTAAGATCAGCAGATTGGTTTGTGCTTACAGTGTTAGTCTTGTTTTGCTTTTTATAGGTTCCCCGGTTTTGGCTTTGTATCCCCTTATTATCAACTTCGACAAGTACCGGTTCAGTTACTCCATTACTGAATAACTTGTACGCTGCGTCACTGCAGACTGCAGGTTTCACTTTCCAGTAACTAATGCCATTTTCAATCGAAAAGTTCCCTGGCAAGGTTTCTGACACTATCTTAGCGTTTTTTATTTGGACAAGGACGTCTGCCAATTCAAAGGTTTGCCCTAGTGATAAATCAGTATCAATACATTTATAAAGTTCAGCGATCAGTAAGGGAAGTTTGGGCAAAGCTTGAATTTGGCAACATTGATTGGCTAAAGACTTTAAAAGTTCCTGCTGCCGCATGGTACGTTGAATATCTCCTAATTGGTCACGCCTGAAACGAACATATTGAAGAGCCTGATCGCCATTCAGATGTTGAATGCCTTTTTGCAGATTGATAACTCCATCATGTTCATCACCCGTAACATAATGCATGTTTTTATCTACATCAATCGTAACCCCTCCCAAATCATCAACGATTGTTTTAAATTCGTTAAAATTTGTCACAACGTACCCATCAATCTTGCACCCTAACAAGGTTTCCAGTTTGGTAACAGTTGCTTTAGGCCCCGCCTCAAGCCGTGCCACGGCATTAATTTTCTGAGTGCCAAATCCGGAAACCTCAACTTGCGTATCTCTGGGAATAGATAATACCGATATTCTTTTCTTGTCTTTATTGAGTTGTACAACAATAATTGTATCCGTATTGCCAAGCGATTTCTCGCCCGGTCTGCGGTCGACCCCTAAAAGTAATATTGTTAACTGCTGGGGAGTTTCTTGTTTCGCTGAATCCTGGAGGCTATTTTGATTCTGATCAGCCGTCGTGCTATTGGTTTCCTCATCACTCTTGGCTGATTGAAATGATTTATATCCGTTTAATAATGGAGATTTGCTTTTAACCAGGCTTATATGTGACATGTACAAACCTAAAAATACTATAACAACTGCAGAATAAATTAAGCGCATTGCATACTTGCTTTTGTTGCCGTTATTTTTCATCCATTTACCTCTGATAGCGAATTGCTTTATTAATATAGTATTTTGGAAGGAGACTCTTACATTGGGTCGCTAACCATAAAAATGGACAGCACTAATTAGTCTGCCCACTTTTTTAAAAACTCTACATCGCCAGAGAGTTTTCTTTAAATTAATTATTACGAATTATCAACTAAGCTATGACAAATAGAGGAAGTAATGAACAAACAGCGCAGACAAAGCGTAAAGCAGCCAATAAAAGTAAATAAACCGGAAACGCTCAATGCGCTCCGGTTTAAATATGGTATCAGATGGATGCCCGTTCTCAATCTCTTGACTCTTGAACCACCACTCCATTCTTGAATTTCATGTTAGGAAAACTGCCACCGGCTATCTCATTTTCCGGTATAGCCTCTTCTATTCTCTTTATATCACGTTCACTAAGACTAATCTCCAGAGATTGAATCGCTTCTTGGAAATGAGGCCGCTTACTGGCGCCAATCAGGGGAATAATATCCTGTCCTTTGGATAATATCCAGGCGTAAGCCAGCTGTGACAGTGTAATCTGCTTTTCTGCGGCTATCTCGGCCAATTTAGCGGCAAGACGAACATTTTTTTCAATGTTCTCGGCAAAAAATAAGGGTACATATCCACCTTTGCTTTTCTCAATTCGTTCTTTTGTCCAGGTACCCCCAAGCATTCCATGAGCTAAGGCGCCAAAAGCGACAACACCGATCCCCAGTTCCCGGGCGGTTGGCAAACTATCCTTTTCGATGTTGCGGTTAAAGAGAGAATATTCAGCTTCCACCAAACTGATCGGATGAATTGAGTGAGCCTTTCTTAAAGTCTCCGCCTCAACTTGGGTCATGCCAATATGCTTCACATATCCCGCTTTAACCAGATCGGAAATGGCCCCTATCGTCTCTTCGACCGGGATAGCAAGGTCGATTCTTGCCGGCTGATAAAGGTCGATATAGTCCACATTTAAGCGTTTAAGGGAATATGTGAGATAGTTCTTAACCGTCAGAGGCCTTACATCCAAACCATATATTGAGCCGTTGGGAGCCACTAAGGCACCAAATTTCACTGATAAAAAAACCTTGTCTCTAGCATAGCCCTTAAGGGCTTCGCCAATTACCAGTTCACTTCGGCCGGAGCCATAAAAATCTGCCGTGTTCAGAAATGTGACTCCGGCATCTAAAGCGGCCTGGATTGTGGCCATACTATCATTTCTGACCGCTTCATCGGCATTTGACATGCGCCCACAGCCCAGTCCGAATCTGGATATCAAACCATTTTGAAATACCATAATACCTAATACCTCCGTTTTTTATTAAACTTTCAGCACGAATTTAATTTTGTATGCTTTGTTTCTGACTTGCCGGCACCGTTCCTGTTAAGTATTTTCTTAATTTGCAATAAAAAAACTTTACTTTTTGATTCTCTCTGACGGTTTCCCAAGGTAAACATCATAACCGCAAAGCTTGGTCAAAAAAATCCCTTTGCCATTAGTGTATGAGATAAGCTGTATTTGATAGGACTTCGATGTTTCACCAGGAATTTTACCCTGCAAGATAGTTTCACTATTCTTTGTCTCGATCCGTTCAACGGACGCTCTCATTTGCTGTAAATCATACATTGCTTTGCTGCTATATTCTTTGGGAACACAAAGCTCAAATTCCATAAATGGCTCCAATAATTCTGTTTCCGCTTTTCTAAGCGCCTTCTCAACAACAAGCGGGGTAAGATGCCGAAAATCCGCCGGCGTGCTGACAGGACTAAAATAGAATCCATAAGTAAAGCACACCTTTAGGTCGGTGACTTCCCAACCTAGTAAACCTTCCTCACAAGCCTTTTGCACGCTGTCGCTTACAGCACCTTGAAAAGACTTATTGAGATAGCCATAGGAAACCTTGCTTTCAAAGACGAGTCCGCTTCCCAACGGGAGTGGTTCGATGGCCAGCCCCACGGATGCACAATAGGGATTAGAAGAATCTTGCGCATGAATGGTTGCCTCGGCAGCCTGCTTGGGACGTTCTTTATAGATAGTTATGAGCTCACTGAATTGAACATTCAGCCGATATCGTTCCAGCAATAAGTCTTTGATTACTTCCCTCTGGATCTCGCCAAACAGACGCACTTTAATTTCCTCTGTATATTTGTCAATTTCACAGTGCAGAAGAGGATCTTCCTCAGTTAATTCCCATAAGGCTTGGATTAACTGACTTCTGTCTCCAGGATTTAAAGGTTGCACGGAAGCCTGCAGAGAGGGACGGACCAGGGAGACTTGCGGCAAATTCCTGCTGCGGACGCCAATGACATCACCTATCTGAAGGTTTTGCACGTTAGAAAGCACAGCGATATCTCCATTCAAAACATATTCTGCCGGCATTATTTTCCCCTTCCGAATAGTTTCAAGGCTTTTTATCTTTATACCCTCTTCTTTACCATCAATAGTGACCGTATCACGAATTTTTATGCTTCCCCCGAATATGCGGGCAAAAGCCCTTTTGTGCGATTGCTCATCCCTGTCTATTTTATAAACAAAAGCGCAAGAGTCTCCCTGGTCCGTTGCCATGCCAGCTGGAAGATACTGTGCCATGGCATCCATTAATTGCTCCACTCCGATATTTTGTAAGGCTACACCATGAAAGACTGGAAAGAGCTTACATGCCGCAATGTTTAACAGGAAAGAATCACGATAGTCCATTTCTGAAATAGATTGCTCCATGATGTATTTTTCTGCCAGCAATTCATCCAAATCAAGAAGTACTCTTACCATTTCCTCAGAAGCACCAGGATGCTCTGTAATCGAAATATCATTGGAGCCGGCTCCTGATACACTTTGCATTACAAGTAGAGCGGGCGTCAATTGTTCTCTGATTTGCAGATAAAGTTCCTCCAAGTTTACCCCTATTCTATCCAGCTTATTGACAAAAATCAGGGTTGGAATTTTCAACTTCTGCAAGGTTTGAAAAATAATCCGGGTTTGCACCTGAACGCCTTCTTTGGCGGAAATGACTAAAACGGCACCATCCAATACGCAAAGGGAACGCTCCACCTCGGCTATAAAATCCATATGTCCCGGAGTATCAATGAGATTAATTTTTGTGTCAGCCCATTCGAAAGAAATCGTTGCAGAGCGTATCGTAATGCCTCTTTGCTTTTCAAGAGACATAGAGTCCGTAATAGTGGTTCCTTTATCAACCCTTCCCGCTGAACGAATTGCACCGCTTTTATATAATAAACTTTCGGTTACTGTAGTTTTTCCCGCATCGACATGCGCCAATATTCCGAGATTGATAATTTTCATTTTGTTTATCCTCCCTTGGCAAATAAAAATCCCCTGTGACGTCGATACTCTCATCACAAGGGGACAGCTTTCCTGCTGTTTTATTTTCTGCCAATAAAGGTACGCCAAAAAATGCTGTCAAGCACTTTTTGGGCAAGAGTAAACTAACAGATGAGTTTTTCTTATGAGAGTATCCTTAAATAGAAAAGCACAGCAAACAGATCCCGGACTGAATATATCAGCCACAGGACACAAGTGCCTTTCCTTATTCAATTGAATAATTATTTAAGAATACCTTGCCGCATATGATAAAACTCCTTATCAATACAAACTCAAATAACATAATAGTATTATCCCAAGTATATGTCAACATCCATTCGCTTTAATCTGGCGTTTACCATTTTGATCAAGCCAACCTCTCATACTCTATACTAAGCCTTCTCCTATCCAACTTCTGAATCAAGTCTTTTGCTCGTCCACTGCCTGCCGATATCCTATAATTTGGGCCAGAAGTTAATCCCCGGTATCCTTGCCGAAAATGTTTTTCCTCCGGCTTTGGTCATTGTAAGGTTTTTATTATGGCTTTTGCGGCTGAATAAGCCATTGTCTTTTCACCCGGAAAGTGCAGCGTTCTTTGCAATTCGTTCACAAACATTGAGCTTTTAATTTGCGGCAGCCTATTGCAATACCTAGATAATCTAGGTATTATTTATATGAAATCCTTGCTAGGATTGGAGGTTTTACTGTGGAAATTGATAAAGGCTTAATCGGCGGGAGCGCCATATTGCTCTTATTGTCCTTGCTTGAAAAAACCGACCGCTATGGCTACGAGCTTATAAAAGAACTGGAAGAACGTTCGGATCAGACGTTTTGCTTCAAAGAAGGCACCCTTTATCCCGTTTTGCACAAAATGGAAAACCAGGGATTTGTTCAATCCTATACGGCTAAAGGTGAGACCGGAAAAGCACGAAAATATTATCAAATCACTGCCAAAGGGAAAAAGCAGCTTTTAGCAAAGAAGAAAGAATGGCAACTCTTTTCCTTATCGGTCAACAAGGTCTTAGGCGGTGACATTCATGCTTTCAGCTAAAAGCGAAGAATTTCTCCAAAAAGTTTTGTCCTATGTGAAATTCTCCTTTGATCACAGGGCTATCAAGGATGAACTTGAAAATCACCTTATTGATAGAATGCAGGATTATGAAGAACAAGGCTATGCCGAAGAAGAGGCGGAACAGATGGCAGTCAGGGCCATGGGAGACGCTCAGGAAATTGGGCGGGAGCTTAACCGGGAACATAATCCGATCATCGGTTGGTTATGGAGGACTTCACATTTCTTAGTCGTTTTATTGATCATAACAAACTTGTATTTTGTCGGGCTTCCAATCGCCAATGCAGTTGGAGATACTTTAATGAAGATTAATCCCGCGGCCGGTATTCCCAAGTCCAATATTGTCTATAACCTCCCCGTCCATCAGAAGGTTAAACTTGATAACACAGTGATTAATTTTACCAACCTTGTCCTCGAAAAAAACGGAGATCTGAATATCTTTTATAGGTACTACGATACAAGTCTGTGGGGAGGAGGTTGGAGCTTGGGGAATATTGGGATTATTACTGATAATTTAGGCAATCGCTATTACAATGGCTCAGGTTCCGGAGGCGGAGGCCTTGTCTCCACTTGCCGGAGAACAATCAATCATTTTGCCCCCAACGCGGATACCTTAATTATTAGTTATGATTACTTTAATCGCCAATATCGGGTTGAAATTCCCCTGAAGAAGGTTAAAGAGAATGAGTATTAGATTGAAGAAGACAATTCGCAATATCCTGATTCTGGTTCTTTTATTCCTGATATTTGTTCTTCGTTCCGGCTTTTATCCAACTCCCTTATCCGCCCATCAACGTTCTGAACAAAGCCTGCACTATGGTCCGTCGCAAGTGGTTCATAGCGAGGATTGCGCTGAGGGAAAGTATATTTTAGGAAAATATGATCGCTGGGTTTCCTGCGAGTCAATACAGCGAAAGTTCTTTTTCTTTTGGACCATCGGCGATCGTTCCAACTTTGAGAATGATACAACGAAACCTTTTGCTTTTAGCTGGATGACATCGGAGGGTGGTAACTGCAACCTCTACGGAATCATTAATGACCAACGGATTAAACGAATTACATTAACTTTTAATAATGGGCAGTTAATGACCCAAACCGGCTTTTATGAGGATTTGTTCTTGTTTACCTGGAAATTAGCTCCTGACGATCCCCCGTCGGACTATTTTAAAGACCTCAAAGGATACGATGCCTACGGCAATATACTATTCGCAGCAGATCAGTCTAAAGTCTCATGATCCTCAGACAGCGCTTAAAAACGCTCGCTCTTCCAGTTTTTCCGGGCTAAAACATAATGCCGGTAATGAACTATTGAATACTCCAGAAATCGGATATCTTTACAGGGAAAGTTCCTTATTGTAAGCTCGATAGATTAATGCGGAAGCTGAAAACCATATGCCAAATGTAATAACTTGCGATATTACAGCGTGAGTAGGGCCATGCTCAAATTGGAAAAAACCCAGATTTTGCTGAACAAAGCCCAACATTATTGCAAAACAAACAAATCCTATAACGTAAGGAATTAGAAATTCAACTCTGAAGGGCAAAAAGTATAAAAAAAGCATCCAAACAAATGTGAAGGCAATGGGTATAAACACCGGGATGCCAAATGCTTCAAGGGAACCGGCTATGTAATGGAATTCTCCCATCATGTTTCCGATCACAACAATGGTCAGGACATCCACAACCCCGCCCAGAACAAAGCCAAATATTAAGAACTTCTTATATTGTTCTTTAGGAATAAAGATCAAGGTCGGAATACCAAATACAATCACTAAACCCGGCCAAAATATTAAATTGGAATCCAGCGTCATGATAACACCTGCCCGTTTGTTTTTTATTTGCATTTAGTTTTGCATTCTGGAAAGAGTTTATTCACACACATTAATTTGGTTGAACTGGTGAGCGTTTAGTTGTTGAAAATACCAAAGGCAGCGGGACTTTTTCTCCCGCTGCCTTTAGTTGTCAGCCCTTATTACCTGCTCAGATAGTCTGGTTCGAGCAGCGCGAGAGAAAATCCTTCACCCGTTTTCGATACACTTTATACGCCTCCGGATCGTCAGCTGCGAGGTTTTTTATTTCCCATGTCAGGTCTTTGAAGGCTCTGTCCAAGCTCTCGTATAAGAGCGTGATTTTATTGACGCGAGCTCGGAGATTCGCGGCATTCAGGTCCTTTTTCAGTTGTTTAACGGACTCTGACTCTAGGCTTTTCTCGACTGAGAGCAGTTCCCTCTCCAAGGCTAAAGCCCTGGCCTCGACCTCCGCCTTGGAATTCCTTAATTCTTCCGCATTCGTCTTCAGATTGTCGCGCTCCGTACTCAGCTGAGTTATTTGGCCTGCTTGCTCTTCCAGATCTTTCCGAAGATCCGCCTTTTCCTGCAGGGCCCGATCCCGTTCTTTAAGGGCCTGACTCCGCTCATTCACCGCCTTTGTCAGTTCGCGGGCAGACATGCTCTCGACATCAAGCTCAGCAATAAGCTGCACCCGCTCCTTTTCCGGGACTCCCAGAAGGATTAAAGCCTGGCTATAATTCAAATTTGTCAGTGTTTGCCCTTGCTCCTGCGTTCCTACATCGAGGGAGGCATCCGCTTTAGCCCCGTAGGCCTCAAAGATCTTCATCAATCTCTCAGCCGTTTTCTGAGAATAGCTAATCGAATCTTCCAGCCACTTGCCCCATTCCCCATAGGGGAGCAGTTCCTTGACCTCCTTCAGACGCCGGCCGATTTCAATGGCACCGGCAAGGATGATTTTCCCGGTCTGATGTTTAATCGCGTTTATTTCAGCCGCAATAACAGGCGGCGTCCGATCTGAGGGCAAATCGTTCATGCTGTTGCCTGCCTTTTTCATCGCTTTATCTCCATAATATGTAATTAACTTGGAAGTGTGACAACCCTCATAAAGGTTGTCCCAGAATCGACAACGTTGTCGATTCTGGGACAACTTAACCGGCTCCTCCAGGGGAAGGAATGTTGAGGCTTGTAACCTCAGGACAGGCTATAGCATAAAATGAAACGAACCGGCTGAGTTAACGAAGCCGGTCAAGACGGAAGAAAGGGGTGATAAAAATGGCGGTAACCGTAATACCTTTGAGTTCAGTGCTGACCGTAAAATATCAGACCGGGCTTACGCCCGAAGGTACCCCTGTATTCAAGCAGAAAAGCCTGAATAACGTATCCGCTGACGCCACCGAGCAGGATGCCTATGATGTGGCGGCGGCTATATTCAACCTGGTGCAGAATCCGATGGACAAAGTGTATTTGAGAAAAAATTATGAACTCACCAGCGAGTAATTGACTTGGATAACAAGACTTGATCTATGATAAGAAAACTTCACGGCAAAGGAGGCGATTCTATGGCTGTCACAAGCAGCAGAGTCCTGAAACTGACGTTTACGACTAGCGGCGGTAAAACTTTTGTGCTGACAATCCCCCAGCCGAAGGAAGACCTGGATAAGGCTGAGGCCGAAGCCCTTATGGATGAGATTATCCAGAAAAATTTATTTATTACACCGAGCGGAGCGTTAAACGGCAAGAAGGATATTAGAATTATTGACACATCGGTAAACGATTTGTTTGATCCTCCACAGGATTAGACAGACCGGTAAAGAAGCGGCGGCCATCGGCCGCCGCTTGGTTAGTTTGATTTTTAATTACCTTATCCCAACGGCTTCTACGCTCCGCCGCAAGTTTAGGCGGAAGGATTTCTGAAAGATGAGCCAAGCAAAAACAATCAGCCGCATTTACCTTATTTTCTTTGCTGTTATTTCTTAGGCTTCCCCAGCTCTTTTTGCAGCTTGACTACTAAGGCATCAACCTTGCGGTTCTGCACCATAACAGCCTCATCCTGTATGATAGGTGTGCCCTTTTTTAAAGCCTCTTCTACAAGTATGTACAACTTTTTCGTCTCTTTTTTTAGTTTTTCATTGAGAAGTATTTTCTTCATGCTGAAATCTCCTCTTTTATTTTTGCTTGCTTAACATTTGACCAGTAATTTAAGTGTATACCGTTAGTATAATTCACCTCTATCTTCATTTCAACGGTATTCCGTTAATCATCTGTGAAGTGAATTGCTATCTTTAAGTCAACGGAATAACGGTTAGAGGTGATAAAATGAATATTTCTCAGGCAGTAGTCAAACGCATTAAAATACTGTGCAAAGAGCAAAAGCTGACAGTCAATGCACTTTGCAATGCTTCAGGCGTAACGCAATCAACTGTAAATGATATTGTGAACGGCACGACATACAATGCAGGAATTGTAACTATTAAGAAACTGTGTGACGGATTTGGCATCAGTGTACGTGACTTTTTTGATTGTGATCTATTTTCTGATTTAGAGCAGGAAGTAAGGTAGCAGCAATATGCAGCGCCCTCAGACTAAAAACTGACATCCGATTTGGAGAAGGCAGACTATCTCATTTTAAACTACAATTTCAAAGGAACTTCCCGCTCCTTCAAAACCAAAATGGTGTTTTTATGTGCCTTGATTCAGAGCTTAAAGAAACCTTTGCTGATGATTTTTACAGCAAAGGTTTCTTTTTTTGCCCACAAATAAATACGTCTTTCACTTATAGGTAAGTCAATAGCTTCTCGCAAATTCATTTCCACTTAATATAATAGTAAAATCACCCCTTCGTTGACCCGAAATTAAGAAGCTGCAGGGAAGTTAGAATACTGTTCCTAGTTACTCTAACCTATTAGAGGTATCCTTATAACGAAGTCCATCGCTAATAACGGATAGCAATCGATTAAATCTGCTGATATCCGGAGAACTTTCGCGTTGTTCTATAGCCAGCAGAAGACTAGACATAAGAGTGATTAAATCCCTCACCCCGTATATCTTCCCGTACCACTTTCACCTGCTGGGCTTTATTTATACCAATGGGCGCAAATAATGAGATGATGAAGCTTTCAGGATATGATAGACCTGCCGAGGTAGATAAACAGTTCCTAAAATACGTCTTGGGGGAAACAGCACTGACGCAGCTAGTAACGGAAACATACCGGTTCGATGATTATCCCAACTAGGTGACGGATAGGTTTAATCCCGAGGAAAGAGCCAAAAGACGAGAAAACGAGTTCCCGAAGGACTGTAAAAAAGCTTTAGAAATAGGTATAAGGCTTGTGTGAATTGTGAAAAAGCAGAAACAATAACGGTATCTCCAGGTGTATCCTAAGTTCCATGTGAAATCTAACATCAATGTGAAATAAGGTGTATTCTGGGATTAATAGCCTAAACAGGCTGTCGCTCCCAGAATACACCTCCCGCACACCCCTAAAACATTCCCGTCCCTCAATCTCTTGACTCTTGGACCACTACTCCATTCTTGAACCTCACGTTAGGGAAACTGCCACCGGCTATCTCATTTTCTGGTATAGTCTCTTCTATTCTCTTTATATCACGTTCACTAAGACTAATCTCTAGAGATTGAATCGCTTATTGGAAATGAGGCCGCTTACTGGTGCCAATCAGGGGGAATAATAAAACCGCCTTTTTCTAAACCCCTCAGCAGGTTTGTTACTGAAGGCCCGCTTAAACCTATAGTTTCCTCAAGATACTTTCTGTTTATTTCAATATGATCTTCTATTGAGTGGAAAATATGCCACAAAAGAACCACCTGGGATGTATTTAAGCCGTAGCTAAGCAAGAGGTAGTCATTTATCTCCCGTAACTTTGGGCAATGTTTTTGATGTCAAGGTTAGAAGGGACCACTCCTGTGACCCCACGCAAGACATGCCACTCAACTCCTGGCTAGACTTTATCCAAGCAGCTATTTCTGCTTGAGCTTAGCAAGGTTCAACTGGCAGGATGATTGGGTATTTCATAATATCAATTGTTGTCAACTTTAACCTTCTAATCTTTTATGCTATTTGCTTTTGAAGCTATCCTTCTTAAGATTAACCCAATAAAATAAATTATTAAATAGAACGGAATATAAAAATATGCGGTATAATTATAAAAATATGAAAACAGTCCTAAGTAGAGTAAGGTTAACACCACAACGTTTATCCACGTCAAAACTCTCAGCTTTTCCGTTAGAAATCCAAAGAAAAATGACATTAATGGGCTAATTACAAAAAGTAGCAGTAAAGTAATTCCTAAGCCCTTTTCATAAATATTATTATTTATAGGTCGGGAAGCATAATAACCTAAAGAGAAAATAATCAGCAGTTCAAAAAGTACTAATAATGCTTCTTTTAGCAAAGTTTTAGACTTTAACGTAATCATCAACCTCTCTTTACTAGCCTATTTCCAATATGGAGACACTCACATAACTTATTATTAGAAAATATCACTAGCGTTGCATTAAAATAATTCGTCTATGTCAAGAGGGTAAAGTGATAATCTTTAGTCAGTAATTATCACCCTTATTTGGTACATACATCCGATACTTATTTCTATCTTGACTTCCCATAGCTTCCTATGTATAGTGTATCCACAGTTACTTATGGCTATTTTAGGGGGTGATGCAGTTTGAACCGAGCCAGCATTGGGGTAAAAATTAAAATGATTGATATAGGATTTGACAGGCTATCTAACCAAATGCTCAAGCCCTATGATCTTACAAGCACACAGTTTAAGGTGCTTTTGTACCTATTAAAAAGGAAATCGGAAATCACAAAGCAGATTGATCTTGAGAAGCATTTTGGCCTGACAAATCCCACGGTGACAGGCATCCTGAACAACCTTGAAAAATCCGGTTTTGTCAAACGGGAAGTCAATGAGCAGGATGTGCGAAGTAAAAAAATTAGATTGTGCCAAAACGTTCTGCAACTGGAGAGTGAGCTTACCGCCATTGCCGTGTCAATTGAAAAGAAACTGACACAGGGGCTTAGCAAAGAGGAAATCGAAAGCACATTGTCTGTCTTGGAAAAGATATTTGCCAACCTAAATCAATGAGGATACCAGAACATAAAAATATAATGGATGGATACCATGAGCTTAAACGCAAAACAGTTTGAACAAACCAGAATCAAAATGGCAGCAAACTTTGAAATATCAGGACTTTTACCGGAAACGATACAAGCCGACTTAGGTTTCAGTGCACAAGACTTCAAGAGTGCACTGGAGGTTTTGCCGCGCTACAGTCCTACAAACGTATGGAAGCTCCGTGACTATTTGGAAAAGAAAATTCTTGAGCAAGGCAAAAATCTCTATCCGTTCACGGTGCTGAAAAACAACATTTATTATCAATATTAGGAGGTATCACATATGATTTTAACAAGACCAGGGATTTCTTCCCCGCAGGAAATGCTGGATAAAGCCGCTATTAAGGAGCTTTTGGAATTTGAACGCTTTTGCCGCGACAATGCCCTTTGGGACGAGATGAAAAAGTGCTACGCAGAGGATTCAACAGTCAACATCTCATGGTTTCAGGGGTCGGGGCATGGTTTCGCGGACGCCTCCAGCAAGATGGAATCAAAAGCGCCGCACAAGCTCTATAACACCGCAATTTGGTTAAACGGCGACAAGGCTGTTGCCATAATGATGCCACTATTTTAATGCGTATGGAGCTTGACTCTGTTCCGGTAGATCTTTCTTGCGACGCAAAGTTGATTTTTCGTATAAAAAAGACCGACGGTCTGTGGGTTATCGCAGCGTTCGACTCCATCTATGAACAAGATCGCATAATACCTGTTTATCCGAATAGTCAATTAAATCTACCATTAGGCGAGCTTAAGGCCTTCCGGCAAAGTTACGCCTGTATGTCATACATGATCAGCAGAAACGGCCGCCCTATCGGCAACGATTTTCCTGGCATTGACCGACCGGATTTGGTGGAAGCACTGTATCATGAAATCGGCGCATGGCTATACGGAAACTAATAGGCGCAAAGCGACTATTAGCTGCCAGGGTAATAAAAGGATAAGAAGCATTATAACTACTTTGAAATAACAAACCAAGAGGATATGACTATGCAAAAAGTATACGATTTTTTAAGAAGAGCGGCACTTTCTATCTCGCCTCCATAGACGAAGACCAGCCCAGTGTGCGCCCCTTCGGCGCGGTGGATATTTTCGAGGGAAAACTCTATATTCTCACAGGCAGGGTCAAAAATGTTTCTAAGCAGATGGCGCAAAATCCCAAGGTTGAAATCTGCGCAACGGACGGAGGTAAGTGGCTTAGAATTGAAGCGGCTGTCGTATCGGACGAGCGCATTTCCGCCAAGCAGCACATGCTGGACGCCTATCCCAGTCAGCAAAGGTTATACAAAGCCGATGACGACAACACGCAGGTTCTATATTTAAAGGACACCACTGCAACTATTACCGCATTCGGTGCTGAGCCAGAAATCATTCGTTTCTAAAAAGGGGGTTATTACATGGACGGAAATAAGACGGTTATCATCACAGGCGGAAACTCCGGACTCGGCTTTGAATGCGCCCGGAATATCGCTAAAAACGCTGAATACCGCGTAATACTTGCCTGCCGAGACATGAAAAAAGCGGAGCAGGCAAAGGATTCGCTTATCAGCGAAAGCGGAAACACCTCCATAGAAGCAATGGAACTTGATATATCTTCTCTTGCTTCGGTACGGGCTTTTACAAAGCGATATAAAGAACGGAATCTGCCCTTAAGCGGACTTATTTGCAATGCGGGAATCAACGGATCATTTGCAGGACAGTCGCCTGACGGCTTTGACATTGTTTTTGCAACAAATCATCTGGGGCATTTTCTTTTGACGAATCTCCTTCTGCCAGCTATGCTTCCATCTGCACGGATTGCAGTGGTATCAAGCGATATGCACAATCCACCGGGTGCAGATTTAACATGGCTAAACATCGAAACATTGGCTCATCCGGGCGAATCGTTCCAAAAAGGTTTTGTTCGCTATTCCTATTCCAAGCTGTGTAATCTATATTTTACATATGAACTCTCCGCAAGGCTTGTGAGTATTGGTTCCGACATTACGGTAAACGCGCTGAATCCGGGGCTGATGACCGACACCGGATTTGCTCCGGATAAGTCTCGTTATACAGATGAATTTTTGCGACAGGTCTCTGACAGAATCGGTTCGCTTCCTCAGTCAGGAGACGCTTTAGCGCAAATGATAACTTCTCCGGACCTCGCACAGGTAACGGGCAAATATTTTGACCGCAGCACAAAGCGAACTGAATCGTCTCCGCTTTCTTATAGCAAGGAAAATGCGCTGGAATTGTGGCATATGAGCGTCACATATACGGAGTTAGCGAAAGACGAAACTCTGCAAGAACTCTTATAAGGAAAACTCGACTATTACTCGAAACCCGCCGTCCAAAACTGGACGGCGGGTTTCCATTTCAAACGATATTAAAATGGGTTGAAACAGTTGAAATAATGTGGATGTTGTGGTATCCTTGGCCTCCATTTTTGATCTCCTTATCCTTAAAGATTATAGGCAAGGACTACCCTAAATCTAATTATAAGGATTTTATTATTGAATTAATAGGTTTTTCTGTGTCTTATGATGAATTACTTCGCTTTTCATAGAGATTTATCGCTTGACAATTATGAAATCTTTTTATGCAACTCTAATGACAAAAAATATAAAAATTGTGAAAGTTAGGCCTGAAAAGATGCTGCTTTTTATGGTTCTTATTATTGTTCCGGTTTACGCTTCCTGTATTTTTGATTTTTACTATTCGGCTTATCAGGAAGCGTCATCTCAATCAGTTGGGAGTTCAAAGCGGACTGCAAATATGTTTTTCGGAAGGCTGGCCGGTTTTTTAGCCCCATCCGCTTCATGATTTCGCCAGCCGATAATTCATCATTGCCCAGTTTAGCCAAGAATAGCTGAATACGCGGGTTAATTCTTTCGGTGGTTATTTGATCGCCTTCAATCTCTATAAGAGTGTCGAGAATTGCTTGCAGCAAAAACTCTATAAACGGCGTGGCATTTGCAATCTTGTCCGCTTCACTAAGAGCGTCATAATAGGTGTCCTGTCTTTCTTGTATGACTGTTTCTACAGGTATCCACGCAAATATTGGCTTCCATTGGTACAGTAACAGAGTGTTCCACATTCTTCCCATGCGGCCATTCCCATCTGCAAAAGGATGGATAAACTCAAATTCATAATGAAATACACAGCTTTTAATCAGAGGGTGCGTCTTTGTGGTTTCTGTCCAATACAGGAGGTTGGCGATATGCTGAGGCACTAGATCAGCTGGCGGCGCCATGTGTACAACCTTTTCTCCCTTAAACACGCCTACATCGCCAGAACGAAAGCGCCCTGCTTCTTTTACCAGATCATTCATCAGGATACCGTGTGCTTTAAGTAAATCGTTAACTGAATAAGGATTGAATGACAACAGCCTCTCGTATGCCTCGTAAGCATTTTTGACCTCGCGGATTTCGCCGGGAGCACCGAGGATACGCTTGCCATCAATAATGTCCGTCACTTGATCCAAGGATAAAGAATTGTTTTCTATGGCTAATGATGCATGAATTGTACGGATGCGGCTGTCCCTGCGCAATCTCGGATTGGTATTCATGTGCTGCCATGCCGTAATGGCACCTACCTTTTCGCCAATTTCTACAATTAGGTTTGTTATGGTTTCCGTCATAGTATATGGCGGCATATATGTATTTTCAATCATTTTTTATCCTCCATCTTATATCATGACCACCATCCAGGATGATGATACAAGATAAATAGCAGACATAAAAAGCACATTATGACTTTTGTGCTGTGTTAGGGTTCAAATCCCAACACTTTGTTAATATGCTTCTATGTTTTTCATATTTTAGGCTATGAAAAGATGCAAATACAAAAAAAGCCAACTGCAACAGAAATGGACTTCTTTCGACAAAAAATTATGATAAAGATGATGGGATTTGAACCTCACAACCTAATACACGCAAAGTAAGCGATCCCTTAGTTGCTACACTCCTTACAGCACAGATTATGATCCAGTAATTCTCTAGTATATATGGCTAAATACAGAAACAAGTACAACCCAATTGGTCCTACGTTTCTAACTTCGTTGGAAAACTATTTGATGTAAGTATACACCATAAATAAAATTATGAGTTATCTCTTGCATCCATAAATGCCCAAAAAATAAAACTTGACAACTGCATTTTTTGTTTATGCAACGCTAGTGTTTTTACTATAGATATTAAGGTCTTTTTATTATAATAGTGCAAGTAACTAAAATACTTGCTAAAAATAACAAAGAAATAGCAATAGTCGTATTTGAACCGCCATCCCCTGTGTGACTTAAAAGTGAAGTTATTATAAATCCAAGTATAAAAGTTAATATTCCAAACAAAATAGCTTTGATAAAATCAATCTTTCATATAAAAATCTTCTAAACTAGAGTTTATATTAAATATAGAGCAAAGCAACGGCATTAAAGAATTGAATAATAAAGGGCATTATAGATTAGAAAATTCAGATAAAGACTATCAAAAATTAAAAGTTTAATGGAAATTGTAGCAAATTCCATTAACTTTACTAATATTATCAACGCTATTCTTTAACAGAGCCTAATTTTTTTAATGCTAAAAATACCGGATTGGATTAGTGACTGAGCACAGTATTACTTATACGTTACTCAATATAAGTAGTCCACTTACCGCATTTATTACACCAGTATATAGCGAAGTCGAATACATCATCGGCTGCATTGGGATCGTAAGTGAAGATTTCTTTATCTTTAATGAATCCTAGATTCCTTCGCCAGACGCTAAAGCTTTCCGCATCACATTGCGGACACTCAGAATCACATCTCCCAACATACTCAAAATCATCCATCGTTATCCCGTTATTTTGTAAAAATTCAACAATAGCTTTTTCATAACCCACGTCTGAAAGCTCAATGAAATCTTCTAACTTCAAAAATCTACTCATACAGAACTTCCTGTCTTTTGGTAATTTTTAATCTAAGTGCCACGCTTATCAGGCTTCTACCGAGTTTGGTTTAAGAGCTTCACATAACAGGTACGCGAACGGGGACCGTCAAATTCACAAAAGTAAACACCTTGCCAGCGGCCCAGGAGCAATTTCCCCTTATCAATTATAACGGTTTGTGATGCCCCTACTGTACTCGCTTTTAAATGGGCAGCGGAATTACCTTCGATGTGACGGTCTTTGGGAGCATCCCAGGGATAAATCTCATCAAGCCTCCCTAGAAAGTCTTTCTGGACATCCGGATCGGCATTTTCGTTAACTGTTATTCCAGCCGTTGTATGAGGGCAATAAACTACGACCAGACCGTCCCGGATAGTTTCTTGGGCTAGAAGTTCCTCAATTTGTGGCGTTATATCAGTCATTTCGTCGTGCTTTTTGGTTTTAAGATGTATCTCATAGACCATTGATCTTCCTCCACTTACTCACAAATTCAGTTCACTCAACACATCTCTCAGCTTCCCAAGTTCCTCTTTGGTAAGCGTTACGCCCTTGCCCATTTTAGTGTGATCTGGTGACCATTCACGGATATCGTACTTCGGTTCTTTATCATTCCAGCTTACAAGGTTGAGCTCCTTTTTCCAGCCTTTCGGTGATTCTGATAGGACAGCGATTGTTTCTTTGATTTCAAATTTGATGTCGGCCATTATTCAAATCCTCCTATAAACTTAAAACTTAACCAAGATAAATATTTTCGTTATGCCATTCAAGATATTTAGGATCAGGAAGTTGCTCCCTTCTTTCCGGTAGAATAATTAATTTGCTACCATGATGGGCATAGTATTCCTTCCCATTACCAAAGTCTTCTTTTATCCGATGGCTAACTTCAACAGTTAAATTTTTATCAACTGTAGTATACCCCCTATCAAACAAAGTGTGAAAATCTCTTCTAAGAAGCAAGCCATTATTTATCTCATGGGACCCATCCATATTGTAGGGCTTAATATGGGCTGCTTCCAAAACCGGCAAAGTTTTTTCTCCAGTGATTGCACATCGCCGCTGATAGGCATCTGTGATCAGCACTTTAAATGCTCCTTGGCCTATTCTTGGTTTGACAATCTGTGCTTTTCCGTATCGATTTTGAATACTGGTTTCCTTTACAAGATATTTTTTTAAATTTAGAGACCTAAGCTTTTCTTGCACTTGTTCATATAGAGCCAAACCGATTGTCTCAGTTAAATGAAGTTGGTCGCCCCATACTCAGAGGGCGACAGGACGTAGCCCCCTCTATCGGCATCAACATCCCAACCTTAATAGCAATGTCAAATTGATCTGTGGCAGTGATCGTATTCCTTGTTTTTTCCACACTTCACTTTTTTTAATGTATTTGGATAAGAAGAAATACTGGTCGTATCGTAAGCGAGATATTCTGTAGTAAAGGCTAAAGTGCTGGAGAATGACCGTCTATTAGCTATCCTTTAATGCTCCACTTTTCTAAGAAACTACAAAAATAAAAAATAGTTTTTTGACCAAATTACAAATACTAGCGTTCATCTAAGAGATTTTTAAATTTATTGCCTAGAATGTATCCAGTAAATCCCATTAACCAGGAAAAAAGAACACTCAAGAAAATAAAAAGCAAGTTATTGGTATTTTTTACAGAACTAAACAAGAGGTAAGGCTTTAAACCATAATTAGGAACTAAAATAAGTATATCTACCGGAATTAAAAGAAGGGTAAATTTCCCGATAGGAGCCATTAAATTAGCGATCAAACTTATACTGCCTCCAGTAACCCAAAAAAACAATAGAAATTTAATAAAGCCCTTTCTTTCGGTATAGCCTGTGATTATTCCATATAACAACCAACTGAAAAGAAAAAATCCTGATATCATAAGCCCTTCAAACTTATTAGGTATTCTTCCATATAAGAATGATACCCAATTGGATTTACAACCAAGAAATATATCAAAAATTGATAATACAAAAGCAAATAGTAAATAATACAAATATAACTTTTTAAATATGCTAAAGTTTTCAATTATCATAGTGATTCCTCTTTTCTAAGACGATAATTAAGAGGATGCCCTTATAGACAGACCACCACTTGGGTCGCTTTGTGTCGGTTGGCATTGGCTTTGATATGGGTTCCATCGAATATTCAGCATCGTAGATTTTCCAGATGCATTATTGCATATAAAACTATAATTGATCTGAAAAGCAATGATTTCTCCATTTTATCAACAGATACATTATATGGATAAATATTCGGATTACTTACTGTCTCCTTAGACAATGAAAAGCTGCTTAAATATATTATGGGTTACACCTTCTCCCATAAATTTTTCAAGTGTCTCTTTCCTGCCTAAAGTAACACCTCCGATGTGCAATCACTTTTTCAATTTGTTCACTGAATACTCTGCTATCGCTTCTTCAACATACTGGTTCAAAGACTTCCCTTCGATTATCGCCATCTGCGCGGCTTTTTTATGAAGCTCAGGTTTTATCCTCACGTTGAAGCTTCCTTTATAGGCTTTTTCCGGCTCTTTTCCATTCAACTGGCACAGTTCAAGATAATCTTCCACGGCTTCCTCAAAAGCCGCTTTCAGTTCGGTGACACTGGTGCCTTCGTAACTGATTGAATCGTTTATACCTTCAAGCTCGCCGTAAAATACTTCATCCTCGGTGCTGTAATGTACCGAGCCGATATAATCCTTGTAAAACATAACGTCTTTCATAATTAAATCTCTCCTTGACTTTTTTAATCCGCAATCAGCTTATCAACTTGATATCTCTTAAATATTCTCCCTGGTGGGGTTTGTGAATCCGAATGACGAATCCGGTTTCGTCTTTGATAAAAGCAACACGCAAGCCGGAGGTGCGTCCCCTGTTATTTTCCCTATAACCAAGTTTTATTAGTAAACTTCTGGTTTCGTCATATTCAAAATTAGTAGGTCTTTGTAATAATCTGTCTATTAATTTATCTCTTTTGGCCATAGCACACCTCTACTACATAATTTTACAGTCGCAAATAAAAATAAGCAACTGATTTTCAGTTGCTTATTTTTATTTGTTTTATCTACCGCTGTTCATCTTCCATTATATACTTTAAAACGGCATCGATTTCCTCCATATCCAGTTCAGCTTTATCCCATTACGCAAATCAGGTTAGAGTGATACAAGGTGCTTGGTGTATGGTTCTAGCAAAAACATCAGTTGCTCAGTAATTTCCTGCACATTGCAGGGCATAGAATTATTGATCCACCATTCCAGTACTCCTATAAACCCAGAAGTCAAAAAATGAGTGGTTACACCATTTGAAAATGCGTTGTTTTCTGACTTTACACCGATAACCTCGGTTACTGTTTGCGCAATAATGGCATATAAGCGGCTACGGAAAAATCCAAATCCCTCCTTGCCAAGAAGCAACTTGTATATTGTAAAATTTTTCTCCAAATATTCAAATATGTTTTGAAATGCGCTTGCGTTTAGCATGGTATCATCACTATTGGCACAGTGATGTAGTAGCAGCTCAACATATGTTTCAATGCACTTGTCAAGCAAGTCGAATTTATCCACGTAATGTAGATAAACAGTCCCTCGGTTTATGTTTGCGCGTTCGGCAATGTCATTGATGGTTATTTTCTCAAATCCTTTTTCAGTCAAAAGGTCGATGAAAGTATTCATAATCAACTGTCTTGTTTTTTGTATTCTTCTATCCACAAAGTTCCCCTCCAACTATTCAACAAATTAGCGCAATGTGTTGAGTTCTCAACAGTTGGAACAACTGTAACCATTGAAATTCTCTCCACAAATCAGTATGCTAAGAATATCAAACACGTGTTGAAAAATCAACATTTGTTCATTCCGGGAGGATACTTTATGAAAATACTATTTTTTGGTCGCGGTGTTATAGGAACGCAGTACGCTTGGGCCTTTGAAAATGCAGGCCATACTGTTGAGTTTTATGTTCGTGAAGGTAGGAAGGCGCAATATGGCTCACATGTAAACTTAGAAATATGGGATGCAAGGCGAAGCAAAAAAGACCGTTTAGTCAAACAAAAATGGCTTATTGTAACACATGAAGAAATAAAGGAAAATCACGACTATGACCTCATTTTTATGAGTGTCAACCCCGAGCAAGTATCAAGTGTGGTAAAGTACCTTGCACCACGAGTTGGAAATGCAACAGTTCTTTTTTTCAATAATTTTTGGCAAGACCCTCAATCGGCTATTCAGCCGATTCCGCTCAGTCAAATTGTTTATGGCTTCCCCGGTGCTGGCGGTAGATTTGAAGAAAACACTCTTTACGGTGGGCTTTACAAGACGGTTCAGTTTGGAACATTTGAATCCGAGCCTACTAAAAGAGATTTAGAGGTTCGCAAGCTTTTTATTGAGGCAGGCTTCAAAATAATGGTTCAAAAGAATCCTCAAAGTTGGCTCTGGAATCACTTCGCATTAAACGCTGCAATGGAAGTCGAAGTATTAAAAAGTGGCAGTTTTGAAAAAGTAATTTCTTCACCCGAAGCGCTCGCTGGAATAGGTCGTAATATGAAAGAAATTATCCCTGTTTTGCAAGCAAAAGGCTCAAAACTTGATGTTATGACAAAAGTGATAAGCGACCTACCACCGAGAGTTGTTGGATTTCTTATGAGTAATGTTATTTTTTCACCTAAAAGCATGACCTATGCACTTGTGGCCCATAACCACACTAAAGTTGGTTATGCCGTACAGGAAATTATATCAGAAGCCAGAAAGCACGGCATAAAGGCACCACGTCTTTACGATGTAGAAAGCCTGATTACGGAATAGTGAACAGGCCCAAGAAAAACGAACAATGACGAGAAAGACCTCCTGGAAGAATAGTAATTACGACAGGAGGTTTCTTGTTTTGTTGTAATAATTTGCACCTCCATTTTTCTCTCGGAGATAAGCTGGATCGAATCCACTGACCGCTTGAATCCCATTCGAGCGCTCTCCTAGCTGAGCTAATGGTAAGAGAAAGACACTTTGCCTTTTAGCTTATCAAGATTATAGATCTTTACATCTAATGTTTCCAGCACAAATGGTGAATGCGTAGAAATAATAAACTGACATCCTAAAAGCCTTGACATTTCATTTATCTTCTCAGCTAACAAAGTTTGATTTGCTGGCGACAAGGATATCTCCGGTTCATCCAACAAATAAAGTGCATCAGATTCAATATAATCATCCAACATTTGCAAGGTAGTTTCTCCATTCGAATACTTTTCCTGTGCAAATTTTACCGAAGCTTTTTAATTGTTCTATTTGTTCCTTATTCATCCCTCGCCTAATGTGTTCATATATGTACCTATCACCTAGAATCTGTTCCTGTTGTATTTTTTTATTTCATATTAGAACTGCACAGTGAAAAGTTCTTGTCGAAAAACAACCCAATCAGGCGATCTTATGATATCCTTAAGATTTCTACACCAGAAAGGAGAGAAGATCGCTGAAAGGGTTACCTTGTTAGTTTTGATCCGAAGAAGAAATTGAGTTAATTTTTACAGATGATTTAATGAACGCCCCAAATCATCTGCATACCCTTGAAAAGCAATTGCACGCTCCGTTTTATAATTTTAAACCTCTCTTTTTAATTGCTTATGGAGTTTTAGATATTGACTGAATCATCCAAGGATCTTGACTAGATTCTTTAACTACTGTAACAAATATTTGTTTGCTATTACTAAACCTTACACTATAAGTTTTAGAATCGAAAGTAGGGTGAACAAAAGCAATATTATCTGCCGATAATACGGCGAGATCTGATCCTGTCTTTGCCACTGAATTAACCGGATCTATTGATTTGACCGTTATGTTCGTCAATTCTTGGAAATAAGCTTTCCAATACGACTTAGGATCAATATTATTTCCAATTGTCCGGCCCATTGGAGTTATCATTAACTCAGCTGATTCAATATTTCCGGTTATACCCTTATTATAAAATTCTTTAATTACAGCCGGAGCATCTTTACCGACAAGGCTTTTTAGAGGTTCCTCGTCATCTACAATCCATTTTGCCTGATGTAGCCATAAAGCAAAATTTTTAAAGTCTGCAGGTATTTTTTCATCTAGTGGAAAGCCTGGCACATTATTTGGACCGCCATCGGCAATCCAAGCACCGTGTACCTTTGAATTATAAACAACAAGACATAGGTAACGGACAATCTTTAATTCATTTCCAGGTTTAGACACAGGGTAAGCCCATATCTCAACACTTTTCCCAACTAAATCTTTAAAAGGTAGCCCAATACTAGAACTTAATACTTCATTGAATTGCCAAATAGGCCCCACGCCAAGCGGATCTTTCCATATGCTCAGATTCAAATTAGCAGTTTGGATCGTGGGAGGTTTACTATCAATTTCCCAGCCAAACTTTTTGCCTAAATCATTTGCCATATTCATCATTGCAATCAAATCTTGTTGTGTTGGCACTACTGCTGTTGTAACATCCTTACTCTGGGCCTGAGAACAACCATTAATGACTATGAGGGGACAAAAAATCAATATTACAACTAAATACTTTATTCCGCCTTTCACTTAGTAATGCTCCTTTCTAAATTCAAATCGTTGAAAACCACCTCCGTGAAGTTTTAATAAATACCACCTTTCCCCAAACTTAATTACAAACATTCAATGAGATATGGAGATAAAAGTAGGTCGATGCTACAGGGATAAAAACTCAATTAATAAAATCACCTCCCTTTCTTCTTAACTCCCTTAACAGATATCCCCAGTAGGTGTAATATTAAATTACCTACGATTTACATAGTACGGACGCCTCCCGATCAATTACTACTTGCAGGTAATTGTTAATCTGAGGGTGAGATTATTTAAATGGCTAAAGCCATCCAAGTACAAAATTGATTAATTCAGAGACAAGACCTATATTCTCTCTAATTATATCTTGAGTGGTATGATGGTATTACCGTTAAGTCCATTAATTTTTCATACCATTATGACTATATTGGCAGCCATGCCTTTCCTCGAAATAGTCACTTAAAACTTAGGATGAAGAATTGAGACGACTTAAGAACGAAATCGCGGATCTCGGAGAGGTAACCCAAATTCTTAAAGAGTCTGTAGTGACTATGAATAGATTATAATTTAAAGCAAAAAATCTTACCACGTACTAAATAATTCTCTGTACCTTAGTGCAGAGAATTATTAGAGCTATTTTACAACTTACTTTGCATATACTTATACTTCAATATATGTTATTGGAATTATTTGTACTTGAGGTCCGATACGACCATTCAAAAAATTCTCGGATTGATTTAGGGCACAGCCCCAGCTATATTCACAGTATAGTATCCGGAAAAGCGCTACCCTCCATGGCGGAATTTCTATACATCTGCGAATACTTCCAAATCTCCCCCAAAGACTTTTTTGATGATGGCACAAGCAACCCAGCACTAATACAGGCCTTGGTCAATGACCTAAAAACCTTAACGGAAAATCAGATTGTAACCATCCACGAAATTATCAAAGGCCTAAAAAAATGAAGCGAGTGAGCGAAAGTCACTTGCTTCATTTTCTTTGTATTAGCAAAAAACGTTAATATCTACAACCCAGATTCTCTAAATTTATGTTCCATATACGCCGTCACTCTATGAAAAGGCTTCTTGAGAACGGCCAAAAACAAAAACACCCCGGTAAAAAGCAGCAGAACGCTAGAATATTTAATAACATTACTCCCCAGCGGACCCGCAATAGCCTCTCGAAATCCCCCCATAGCGTAGGTAAACGGCCACAGGGGCTGCAGGATGCCAAAGATTCTGGGGTTTGTCTGAATCGGATAAATTCCACCCGAGCCTGCGATTTGAAAAACCATGATCACCACGACAACCGCTTTGCCCACGTTGCCAAAGATAGACACTAAAGTAAAGATAATGGTGGTAAAGCATAGGGCCGAAAGGATGGCAAATCCCAGCATTAAAAGCATATCGGCAGGCTTAACACCTAAGATAAACTTATTGCCTAAAGTTACAATGACCGCTTGCATGATGGAAACCGCCAGAAACAGCAGCATTTTGCCATAATGCGCCTGCATCATGGTCGGCTTTGGCTTCCCAACCTCCTCTGAAGCATTATGTTCCACGCTCAGCAGGGAGGATAGCAGCAATCCTCCCACCCAAATTGCCAAAACAGTATAAAAGGGAGTTAAACCTACGCCGAAGATCCCCATATTGTAAATATCGATTTCTTGGACATTGATGGGTGAAGAGAGAAAATCCGACACTGTACCCGGATTCAGTTGCATAAGATTAATGATCTCAGCCAGGTTTTTTTCATTTAAATCCTGCATAGTGCCGCTTAATTGATTTAATTCGCTTTGCAGAGCGGATAACTTATTGGCTAAATCATTCGCTTCGCTGACGGACAGCTCACTGCCGGCGATGCCATAATTGGTCAATGCATTCAACTGGGGAATAATCACTCTCGTCGAGGCCAGAACAGCGTCGGAATTATCCATGCTTCCGCTTAGATTATCGGCCAAATTATTTAAAGCATCCGAACTAAGGGAGTAAAAATTACTAAAAACCTGGCTGAGATCACCGGAAACTTGATTGTTCAGCTCGGAAATTTGGTCGATGGCCGAATCTATAGCTTCTTCCGAAGCTCCGTTATCCAGCAAGGTTTTTAACGCATTGACCTTGGTCTCTTCAGCCGTGATCAGCCCTTGGAGATCATTAAGCAGGCTTATAAGCTGGGTGAAGGCTTGATTGGGATAACTCTGATTAAGCAGTTCCAAGCTCTTAATCTCGGCACCGACGAGATCAGAAGCGCTACTTAAAGGGGCGGATATCTGATTGATGATGCCGGCGAAATCACCGCTATTGGCAGCCGCGTTCAGCGACTTCAGCGTTGACAGCAGGGTTTGGGATTGCTGATTAATGGTTTGCAGCTGAATCAGGTCATTATTGAGATTTGTTTCTATGCTGTTGATTCCCTGCTTCGTTGCCAGAATCAGAGATTTGTTGGCTTCCACGGCATTCTGCAAGCCGGTTATCTGCTCGTTGAGTTTGGGCAGGGTGTTTTTGACACTGTTTAAATAACTTTGCAAAGCTGCGGCATTGGAGTTAGCCTTGGTGATAAATCCCTGGATCTGCGCGATATCATCACTTGCCTGGGTCACCGTATCTCTTAATTGAAGAATTTTGGCCTTGTCTGTTTGCAGGGTGCCGCCCACCGGGTTTAAAGTTTTTAAAACCTCCTTCGTAACCTCAGCCACAAAGTTACTCTTCACTTTGTCGGCCAATTCCAAGGTTGCCGCGTTGGTTATTTTGGAAGCTATGGCATTCAGCTTTTCGTTGACCCGGTAGACAATATCCGGTTTATTGGGATTCTCCGTCGTCAAACTGACAATATTTCGGGAAAAGTCATTCGGGATCTCAATTAGGGCATAGTATTTTCCTTCGTTCAAACCATAGTTTCCCTGCCAGGAATCGCTGAAGATCCAATCAATGTCTTTATTTTGCTCTAATTCCTGGACAATTTGCTTGCCGACATTAATTTGCCGGCCATTGTAAGCTGCTCCCTCGTCATTATTAACCACGACAATGGGGAGATTGCCGGTATGAGCGTAGGGATTCCAGCTTGCTTTGATATTTATCCATGCGTATAGGGAGGGCAAAATACATAGCCCGATGACTATTAAAAGAGCCGCCTTGCTCTTGGCGATACTTTTTAGATCCTGGAGAAAGACTCCTAAAACCTGCTTCATGACCCTCTCCTTGTAATCCTAGCACAGTAATCTCATAAAGAGTTGCTTATTCTCCGAGTCCCGATAGCTCGAAATTGGTTTCGAACCTATGCACGCGCTCATAGAGGGGTTTTTTCAGGAAATAGCCGGCTAAGACAAACACTGCCGCCAAGAACAACAGCATACTAAAGTCTAAGAGAACTTTGCTGATCAGCGGTCCGGCAATGGCCTCCCGCATAGCGGAAATAGCATAAGTAAAGGGAAAGGTTGGCTGCAGTAGGCGCAAAATCAGGGGATCAACTTCTATAGGATAAGTTCCGCCGCTTCCCGCCAGCTGCATGATCATGTAAATGATGGCCAGGGCCTTGCCGAAATTGCCTAAGAGGGAAACCAAGGTATAGGTAATAACAGCGAAAGTTAAAGAGGAAAGCAAAGCGGCGGCAAACAGCAAGGGGGTATTCACAGCATAAACCCCCAGCAGCAATTTATCCCCCAGCACAACAATCAGTCCCTGGATCAGCGCCAGGGTGATAAAGGTTAACATCTTGCCGAAATGTCTCTCGCGCAGGGTATAGTTTGCGCTGCCCTTAAACCCGGGCACCTCCGTCTTGAGCAGGGATGTCAGAATAAGGGTTCCCACCCAAAGGGCCAGCACGGAATAAACCGGAGCCATGGCCGAGCCGTAGTTGGGAACCACGTATATGGGCTCCTCAAGCAAATTAAAGGGTGAGGACATGTAACTCCCCATCAATTCAGGATTGCTCTGGAGTACGGTGATAATTTGCGCCAGGTCATTATTGCTGATCATCTGAAGCTGAGCGCTCAGCCTGGCGATAATGTCCTTATATTCCAACAGCCGGTTCCTTAAATCGCCGGACACCTGGGCTGACAGCCGGCTGCCTGCCAGCGCGGTGGACATCAAACCGGAGATTTGATTTTGCAGGCCCTGGGACGCGGAAATGAGATCCGCCCCATCCTTGATGGCTGTGCTTAAACTGTTGCCAATCCCGTTCAAACTATTTCTGGCGCTGCTGTTATAGAGCTTTGCGGCATTGACAATCTGCAGGTTCAGATTGGCCGCGGCATTGTTGATCTGCTCCAAGAGAGTCTGGTTAACCGTCTGCGCGCTGTCCAGCTGCTTTTGCAAAGCAGCGATTTTACTCACTTCATCCGCCAGAGAACTTTGTATGCTTTGCAACGACGCTATCAGCTTGGCAACCTGGGCGTTAGGCCAGGAATTGTTCAACTGCTGCAAGTATTTAATATTGATGCCGAGCTGGTCGTTAAGAGCGTTAAGGATCATTTTGACCTGATCCAGATTGGAATTGACTTGGGCAGCCGGAGTGAGTGAGGAATTTATGGCGCTTAATAAAGCTTGAACTCTTAGGACTGAGGCTTGGGCAGTATTTAAATTGGTCCCGATGTTCGTCAAGGACTGGTTGAGGGTTTGCTGTGTCGTCTTCAGCAGATCGCCGGTATTTTCATTGACCTGGCCGGCGGTGCTTAACTGATTTTCCACACCCGGCATGGTGGCCTGCAATTCCAGGAGCAAGGAGCTTAAGTTCGCGGACCGGCCGTTGATATCTTGCAGGACGCTGAGAATCAGATCCATAGCGCGATTGACCTGGATGATCTCGTCTTTCCAGGCCAGGAGTTTGTCCTTATTCGCCGCGGCATTCTGACCGACTTTATTAAACTCCACAAAGAGGGTTTCATTGACTGCGGCGATAAAACTGGAGGCGATCTGGTCCACCAGGGAATTTTTAGCCGTCTCTGTAATTTTCGTGGCCACAGGATTGTCCTTGGTATCCACTTTGTAAATAATCTCCGGCTTCTTGGTGCTGTTGCTTAAGACACCGGCAAAACCCGCCGAAAAATCGCCGGGAATCACGATTACCGCAAAATAGGTACCGTCCACAACTCCCAAATCGGCTTCCCGCTCAGCGACAAACTTCCAGCCAATCTGTTTGTTGGTTTTTAGCTTTTCTACAATCGAGTTGCCCATATTAATTGCTTTGCCGAGGTAAACTGTGCCTTGATCCTGATTGACCACGGCCACCGGAATGGTGCTGGTGTTGCCGTAAGGGTCCCAGCAGGCAAAAATATTGATCCAGGCGTATAAAGAAGGCAGGAGGCACAGGCCGCCAATAATAAGGAGGGCAACCGGGTTTCTGCCGATGCTTTTCAGATCTCTTTGATAAATAGCGATAACATTTTTCAAGGTTCCTGCTCCTATTTAGCTCTCTTCACCCCGGCCTAAAAATATCAGCCGCGTTTAATTCACGGCCTTATCCCAATATGGCCCGGAATATGACCTGAAATATATCTTCATTACGCTGCGGGGAATAACAATCAGCTGGTTCCAAAGAATAATTCCCGCTCAACAACTCCCGGGCTGCGCTTTTTCCTCCGGAGCTCAGGGTTTGAGAATAACTTTAATGCAGTCATCCAGTCTCTGGTCAAACAATTCATAAGCTTTCTTTCCCTCGCTCAGCGACAGGGTGTGGGTAATAATATCCGTCGCGTCAATCTCTTTAGTTTTTATTAAAGGCAAAATCCGGTCGATATAGGAGTGGGCGGGGCACTGCCCCATTTTTAAGGTGATATTGCGGGAAAAGAAGTCTCCGAAGGGGAAATTGTTGTATCTCGCGCCATAAACGCCGACGACGGATACCGTACCGCCTTTGCGGACCGCCTGGGAAGCAATCTCGATGGCCGACTTGGAACCTCCCTGAATTTTGAGGAGGGTTTCCAGGGTTTCCACCGCGGACATTTCCCCGTCCATCCCGACACAATCGATCACAACATCGGCGCCGCCCCGGGTTATTTCTTTAATATATTCGCCGGTATTATCATAATCGTCAAAGTTCAAGACCTCGACCTGATTGAACTTCTTGGCGTGTCTCAGCCTGTAGTTAATCTTGTCGACGGCGATCACTCTGCCCGCCCCCATGTAGGCGGCCCATTTCTGAGCCAGCAGCCCCACAGGCCCGCAGCCCAGAACCACGACAGTATCGCCCTTTTTAACCCCGCCGTTTTCCGCTCCCCAATAAGAGGTTGGCAAAATATCCGTCAGAAAGAGCAGCTCTTCGTCGCTAAGGTCTGCGGGAACCTTTCTCGGACCTACGTTGGCGTAGGGGACGCGCAGATACTCGGCCTGGCCGCCGTCATAGCCGCCCATCAATTCGCTGTAGCCAAAGATGCCGCCTATTTCTCCATGCTCATTGGAATTATCGCACTGGCTCCAGAGTTCGTGTTCGCAATACCAGCAGTGTCCGCAAGCCACGGGGAAAGGGACAACCACCCGGTCCCCTTTCTTCAGGCCGGACACATCTTTGCCCAGCTCCTCTACAACCCCCATGGCTTCGTGGCCGATAATAAACCCCTTGGGCATCTTGGGAATCCGCCCGCGAAGGAGGTGCAGATCCGAGCCGCAAATGGTGGTTGAAGTAACTTTAAGGATGACGTCATCGCTTTTTTCAATTCGGGGGTCGGGGACATTCCTGACCTCGACGTTGTTGACACCTTGAAATGTGATCGCTTTCATTGCCTCAGTTCCTTTATTTCTACCTATTCCTGAGGGTATTTTCCCTCCTTTTGGCGAATTCATGCCTGGCTGCTTTAGCAAAATAAAAAAACGTCCCCTCTGCGGGCACGCGCGCTTACGGATTTTACCCTGTAACCGACGAAAATAATTGCCTTCAGATTGTAAAAAGCTACTGGTTTATCCGAAAAAGCAAAGTGCCAAAAATGCACACTGCTTTTTTTATCTGCTGCTTTTTCCATCTACTTCTTTTTCCAGAAAAACATTTTTGATATGTCGGGAGATAAGGCTCCTGGCTGTTTTTGGGGCCCTCCCGGACACAAAAAAGGGCGTGCCGCCTATGTTTTCGAATTAACCTGTGGCGGCACGCCCCGGAGTTTTGTTCCGAGAGATTTCTTTCAGTCTTCTAATCTGCTTTGTGATCTCACTGACCGGACATAAATCTACTTTATGACCGCCCTGACGGCCATGGGTCTTTGTCTAAGACAGTCCGACCGTTATGGATACGGCCGAACCGTAAAAGGCATAGCGGCCGAGAAACTCTCCCAGTAGAAGCAAGACAAAGACGAGGTAAAGCCAGTTCGCAGGCAGCGAACTTTTAGCTTTGCGGTAAAAGGCCAAAAGGAGCAAGGCTGCGCCCGCGCAGGAAAGAAGCCAACGTAGGATGAGCAGAGGGATATATCCTGTCAGGAGAGCGGCTGAAGATGAGCCGGCGGCTCCGGCTTGCCCCAGGCCGCTGACAAAGACAGGGAAATAAAGCAAAGGCAGGAGCACGCCTAAAAGTCCCAAAAGGGCGGTTTTTTGCAGCGCGGGCAAGCATTTGGAGGAATTCTCCTGATTGATTTTGCCGACGACGCTCAATCCGGCGCCGGCGCTTCCTAAAGCTAAGGTTGCACCGTAGAAAGCGATGAAGGTGTTGACGTTCGCCCAAGCGGGACGGATGGAATGATCATAAATGCTGGCCATGCTGAAGATGGCCGCTAAGCCGACAACGGCGGTCAGCCAGCCGAGCGCCTTCCCCGTCCCTACTTTGCGGTAAAAATAGCAATAGAGAAACCACAGGATAAAGAAACCGCCGGCCGTTAATATTTCACGGCTCAACCAGGATGAACCTAAGTTCAGGATTGAGCGGTAGGCGCCTAAGGGTGTCCCCAAATGGAAAAGGGAAAGAATTAAAGCTAAAACCATGACGGGCCCGACCCAAAAAATCCCGCGCTGGGTCACTTCATGGGCGAGTTGCGGGTTGTCGCGCTCTAAGAGCGTCCGCGTCAGCATGAGCAGAAAAAAGCTGCCGATCGCCAATTGGCTGACCAGGGTAAACATCATTAAAGGCCATTCTTCACTGAACATTGAGTCTCTACCTCCTTCACAGTACTCTGCGTTGTTATTTCTTCTTAAGTGTGATCGTCAGGCTCGGATGGGTAATATTGGGATCAGGCATTCCCTGGGCCGAAGGAGTATCCCCGTATTTGCGGCGCAACTCGGCCATATCACCGTAGTCGATCGCCCGCATGATACAGGCGTCAACACAGGCCGGATTTTCTCCTTTGGCCAGGAGATCGTCACAGAATGTACACTTCCCGACCTTTCCTTCCGCCTCAATATATTGCGGCGCGCCATAAGGACAGGACCAGACGCAAAGACGGCAGCCGATGCATTTAGCATTGTCATGGAGAACTAAACCGTCTTCCGCGCGTTTATACATGGCGCCTGTCGGACAATTCCGGACACAATTCGGCTGCGCGCAGTGATTGCAGCCGAGCGAAATATGACTGAGACGCGGCTTGGGAAACTTGCCGCTTTCCAGATCGTAAACACGGCGAAAAAGAGCGCCAATATGAAGATCGTTTTTATCTTTGCAGGCGATTTGGCAAGTTTTACAGCCAATACATTTGCCCATGTCGATATGAAAACCTAGTTGAGTCATGCTAAACACTCCTTCCTTTAGAAAATAATCCGTTGCTTCCAGGTAACATCCGCTGTCAGCGCGGTACCCGTCCATTTTTCAACTTGGACGATGCAGGAATTCCAACCGGAAGTCCCTTGTCCGGTGGCGACAGGACCAGTGAGGATATTATCCGCCCCCGCTTTATCCACGCCGGCCTTCTCGTCCATTTCCACCCAGGCGCCGTGAGGCAAAGCAACGACTCCGGGCAGCAGCCGTTCGCTCACTTGAGCGATCCGCAGGGTTTTTCCGTAACGGCTGGTGATTAAAACGGTATCACCGCTTTTAAGACCGCGTTCCTGGGCATCCTTACTGCTGAGATAAACCGGGTTCGGCCAGGCTTCCCGCAGCCAGCGGACATTGTCAAAAATGGAATGTGAGCGGCGCAGGTAGTGAGGAAAGATCACTTGCAGGGGGTAATCCCCTTTGACCTTGCCTTGCCAATCTTTAAAGGTATCTTCATACCCTTCCGTCACTTTATTGTAGCTCGGGATGGGTTTAATCTCCGTCCAGCCGTTGCCATGGATTAAATCGGCCAAAGCCTGACAATGGATCTCCAATTTGCCGCTGGCCGTTTTGAGCGGATGCGCGGCGGGGTCTTTGCGGAAATCTTCATAAGCGATAGAGCCCAGTTTATCACCGACCTGACGGGGCACCTGATAGATTCCTTTGTCCTGAAACTCCTGCAGCGTAATTCTTCCCTGCTGGGGTTTGCCCTGCACTCCCCAAGCGGCGATGTCACTCGCTGTGATGCTGACCAGAGGTTCCATCCCGGAACCGTCTTCTTTCATCACTTTGGCGCCGGCCAGTTGATTGAAAAGCTGCTGCTTGAGGCCGAAGGGAAAGGCTTTGGCCGTATCAACGCCGAGACGTTTCCCGATTTCCGTGGCGATCCAGACATCGTCTTTCGCTTCGTGCAGCGGTTCGGTGGCCTTGGTATAGAAAATAAGGATTTCCCGGTTTCCGGTCAAAAAGCCTCCTTCTTTTTCCCATTCCGTGGTTGCCGGCAGAACGAGATCGGAATAGGTGGCATTCGTCGTCAGAAAATGTCCGACACTGACGACAAATTCAACTTTGCGATGGGCTTCGATCCCTGTCGTCATGGCTTCCCGTGTTTGTAAAACGGCATTATAGCCGTGGTAAATCATTTGAATATTGATGTCCTTGACCTTTTGATAGCCGGCGGTAAATTTGCCCTTGACAATGGCCTCCCACATCTCGGCATCGTTAAGCGTGTCCTGTACCGGATTCTTAACGGCCGGCAGCCCGGAAGGGCCGGGGGTGACCAAAACGGGTCCGCCGTTGCCGCTGTTGTAGTGGCAGCTGACTCCGGTCATGCGGCCGGATTCCCCCATGTGCCCGGTCATAGCGCCGAAGGCCATAAACATTTGCGGCCAGGAATCGGTATTATGTGTCCGCGCCGGAGCCCAGCCGGTAAACAGAGCGACGCGCTTCGTTTGGGCAATCTCGCGGGCCAGACTCTTAATGCGTTCCGGGTCGACTCCGCAAATTTCGGAAGCCCATTCCGCCGTTTTGGGAATACTGTCATAAGTTCCCAGAATGTAATCCTTAAGATTTTCCTTGGAATCGGCCCCCTGCGGCATATGGTCGGCATCGAAGCCAACCGTACAGCGGTGGAGGAAATCCCAGTCAATTAAAGGATTTGTTGAGGGAGCGTCTTCCTTTAAGAGCGTATGGGCCATGCCTAAAAACATGGCATGGTCGGTTGCCGGCCGAATTGGAATCCATTCATCACCTAAGGTTTCCGCCGTATCCGTGTAGATGGGGTCCACGATGATGAACTTAGCGCCGGCATTTTTCGCCTGCCAATAATTGTAGGTCGGGCTTCCCATCGCACTCCAGGCCGGATTGGCTCCCCAGAGGACAATGAGCTGAGAGTTGCGCAGATCCAAACGGTCGTTGATGCTGGTTTCAAAGAAGCCTTCCTCCATCCCGAACTTGGCCGGGCCATAGCGCCAGGTGCCCCAGGAGGTCGTACCCCAGTGGTTCGTAAATCCGCCGGCCAAAGACATGATGCTGGAGATTTCCGGACCGCCGGTCACGAGGAGGGAATTGTTGCCGTATTTTCCCCGGATTCGTTTCATTTCGCTGGTCACGATGCTTAAGGCTTCGTCCCAGGAAATTCGCACCCACTCGTCCTGACCGCGCAATTCCTTCCGGCCGCCGCCCGGGGCCCAGTTTTTACGCTTCATGGGATATTTGATGCGGTCAACGGCAAAAACCTGCTTGCGCTGGGAACGTCCGCGCAGACAGCCGCGCTGCTGCGGGTAATCCGGGCTGTCGGAATGCGTATCATCCGTTTTCTGCCGGAGGACAACTCCGTCCACGACGTAGGCCTTATTCAGACAACGTCCGCCGCAGTTATGCCAACAGGCTACCGTAACCCATTTGCCTTCTTTAGTGGTTAAACTATTATTCGGTGCGGCGACTTTTGTCAGCCCGCAGCCTGGAAGTGTAAGCGCCGCAGCGCCTCCCGCCACAGCGGTTGCCGTTAATCCCAGGAACGACCTTCTGTTCATTGTGTAATTTTTCGCTTTCTCAATTAAATTTGCCATAGTTATTCACCTCCAGATAATTTAAGACGTTATGTTCTGAAATCTGACAACTCTTCAAGTGCTTCCGGGTCTCCAACGAGCTACCCTTGGAACACAACTTCCTTTTGTGTTTATTATTACAAAATTTTATTAACTGAGAGTTACAAAAAACGGGTCTTTTTTTTGTGGGTTAGCCACAAATAACCAGAACTTGCCAAACACCTAAAAAGAAAACGGCCTCAAGGCAAGACGAAACTGCATTTCCCCAAGAAAAAAGCCGACCAGGATAAGCCTATACCTGGCCGGCTTTTTGGGAGCGGAGAAAAACGGCTGGGGAATCCTTCCCAAACGATTTAAAGCTCATAAATGCCAATGTCGTTTTTCCCTTTGCTTTTCGCCCTATAGAGCGCCGTATCCACTTTGTTGAAAATACTTTCCGTCTCTTCTTCTCTTTCCACGGCATATATTCCGCCGGATAAAGTAATCGGAAACGCTTCCCCGTTTAGTCTGAGACCATTTGTTTTCAGACAGTGTTCGATTTTGGCCATAACTTCTTTGGCCCTTTCAGCGTCGCAGGCCAAGAGAATCAGAAAAAATTCGTCCCCTCCGTACCTGAAGACCAAATCGCTGCTGCGGACGTGCCGCTTCAAACAGTCGGCAACATGGCAAATCACCGCATCGCCGCAGCGGTGCCCGAAAGAATCGTTGATCTCCTTGAGATTATCGATATCGGCCATGACCACGGCATAAGGATGAGCGATCTGAGACATGACGCTGACCATGTAAGCGTGATTGTATAAGCCCGTCATACCGTCCCTGATGGAGGCATTGTATGTTTTGGCTTTTTCCATGTCAACAATTTGCAGCTGTTTTTGCCGGTTCAGATGCTCACTGAAGAAAAGAATAATCGTGATTGTTGAAAAAAGAAGAGCATAGCTAAAAGGCGTGCTTAACTTGAAACTATGACGGTTCAGGCTGATGTAACCATTTGCGGCTGTCAGCAGGACGGCAAAAACGGCCCCGCTAAAAAACAGACGGGCCTCCGCCCGCTCTTTGCAGTGTCTGGCGGCGGTAAACAGCCAGCTCAGGATATTCAGGACGATCATAAGGTTATAATAATTGCAGATATGTTCAAAAGTGGCCATGTCCCCGGCCGCAATCTCAAGGGCGATAATGCCGACCAGAGTTGCCAGGGCGATGATCTTATCAGTCCTGGTGTGAAAAAACCGGTAGATTCCCAGCGAGCCCAGGGCAATTGCCAGGTAAAGCGCCAGGATCATCATTTTTTTATAGGTCAGATAGGCAACCGGCACATGGGAAAAGGGTATATAGTCCAGAGTATAGATGGTCATAAAAAACAAGGCGCCGGAGAAGTAGAGGAAAGCGGTGTTTTTCGGAGACGCTAATAAATACAGCATAAAGATCATCAGAGCGCCAAAAAGAGTAAGCCCGATACTGACTAAATTAATCCCCTCGCTAAAAAACCTGGCCGCCCCAAGATAATCGGGAAGAGCGTGAAGAGGGACGATAAATACCGGCAGGGAAGATAAGCCGCTGTCATAGATGCTTTTGGTTTCTATCCGCAGCTCGTTGTCCTGCCGCACAAGGCTATGATCAATGTAAAAACAATTCAGCATATTCCAGATATTACTGCGCGCCGTTTCCATATCGCCGGCGGAGCCTAAAAGAGTCTGGTTGAAATAAAGACGATAAGCCTGGCAGTTTAACTGATAAATCAACAGAGCGTAATCGCCGCTTCCTGTCTTTTTTAAATCCGCCGCGGCGATAGAAGCCCGGAAAGACGCCGTCTCAGGCTCAGACGGTCCCAGCAGCCGGTAGCTGAGGTTATGCTGGCCGTCGGAAAAGCTTGCGGGATAAATTGGCAAAGCAGGCTGGTTAATCCGGGAAACGGCGTAGAAAGAAACAATATTGACAAGCAGGCCGGTCAAAATAACCGCGAAATACAGGACAATAATTCGCTGAGGTTTCAGTTCTTCCATACTGTTTCCTTCCCTGACTAAAATTTGTATTGTTGCAGCGCACTCTCATTGTCCAGCCGCTCTTGAATGACTGTGAAGGATGGGCCGGCAGCGCGCCGCTAAACTGACTTTTGGACAGAGAAATTCCAGTGAAAACAAAAAGCCCACAATTATCTGTAATTGCCGGCAGGGTACACCACTATTTTTTAGGCAGTTTTATTTCCCTTGCCTAAAAAATCATAACTTATCAAAGTCAAATAGGAAAACGGGCTCACCGTCCTTGCGGCAAATTATCCTGTTATTCTGCCGGCACTGGAAGGAGTTTATCTTAAGCTCCCGGAAATTTCCTTCATTTTTCAAGGAAATTCTTCGCTTTAACAATTTTATCCATCTGTGGCCGAATGGGCAGGCCACCGCCCGGTAAAGTATCTTTTAAGATTAATGTGAACATTATAGCTAAAGCTACCGAAATTCATAGGTAAAACCAGAGGGCACGAATCCCCTCCTCTGGCTTGGATTCGTGCCCTCTGGTTTTATGAACAGACAGAACGCAATCCGTTCTTCCTTGAAATACTTGAGATGAATACCTGCTTGCTTGAATTACACTTTAAATTTTCCGACAACGACCTGAAGCTCTTCGGCCATTTTGGATATACTTTGGCTCGACGCGGCTATCTCCTGGGAAACAGCCGACTGCTCCTCTGTTGATGCGGATACTGTTTCCATTTGGGATGCAGTGGCTTTGCTAATTTGAGCTATTCCTTCCATAGAGGATACAATACTGCGGCTTGCCTCTGCCATTTGATTTATGCCTCCAGAGATTTCCTGAATCTCATCTGAGACACGGTTTACACTTTCTGATATTTCCGCAAAGGCTTCGTCGGCAGTTTTTACTACATCTATACCTGCTTTAACACTACTCACGCCTGCATTCATCGACGTCACAGCATTCGTAATATTTACCTGGTTCTGTTCTATCAATGCAGTGATTTCTTTAGCCGCTCCCTGCGACTGTTCGGCGAGCTTTCGCACCTCTTCCGCCACCACGGCAAAACCTCGCCCTTGTTCGCCCGCCCGTGCAGCCTCGATAGCAGCATTCAAGGCCAGTAAATTGGTTTGTTCAGCTATGCCCGACATAATGTTGACAATTTCCCCAATTTGATTAGAGCTTTCAGCGAGTCTACTTATGGTTGCCTGAGTCTTATTCGTTGCCTCATTAATATCCCGCATTTGAGCTATAGTCTTTGCCACGGCTCTTTGACCATTTCCTGTTGCAATTTTTGTCTGATCGGCTAAGTTAGTTACACTGTCAGCGTTAAATGCTACTTGTTTAATTCCGCTTGAAATCTGCTCTACGGCAATCGATGTTTCATCAACAGAACCCACCTGATCCTCTGCACCCTTGGCCACGCTTGTCATGGCGGTCGCAACCTGGGTTGTAGCTAAAGCAGATTGTTCGGCGCCCGCGGTTAATTGTTCCGACGATAGCGATACTTGACGGGCACTAGCCATGACTTTCGCCATAATAACTCTCAGGTTAGCCAGAAATTTGTTCGTTGTCCGCGCCAGATCACCTAATTCGTCATTTGTAGTAATAGGGATCACTTGAGTCAAATCCCCGCCTTTTTCTGCGAGTATCTCCAGTTCTTTTCTCAATAAGCTCAGTGATTTAGAAATTGTTGTTGTAATAACTATCACGATAATTATTCCTATAAAAGTGGCAAGCACTGACAGAAAAATACTGGCATACATGGATTGCACGGAAGCAGTCAGGCTTTCCGCAGCAATAGCATCGGCATCATGTTTACTTAATGTAACCAATTCATCCAAAGAACTATTTGCTTTATTCCAAACATCATAACTGGCTTCAACTTTAATTCTGGCCGCCTCATTATTATTAACTTTAGCGTCGGCTTCGATTGATGGCAATTGTTTTAAATACTGAGCCAAATTATTAGTGAAGCTCTGGTAAGTCTGGCTTTCTTCAGGGCTATGAATTAAAGCCTGATAGTTTTTTTGATTTGTCTCCATATCTGCCAGGGCAGTATTGAGATCCTTTTCAATATTGGGAATTTTACTAAGGTCAGTTTCAACTACCATATACTCTACCAATCTGGGTATATCAGAGAAATCTCCATTTAAGTTGCCCAAATCTATCAGTGCGGGAGTGCTTATATTATTGGCCTCCTGAGCATCTCGTCTCATTTGATTGATTTTTATGATGGAGAAAGTGTTTCCTATCACAAAGATTATAATGATTAAAATTGTAGAACTCATCAGTTTTGTACGTACTTTCATTTGCGAACCCTCGATTCTAAATTTTATCTATTTTCATCAAATTCTCCCCTAACCTGAGAAACCCTTTCCGGAATTATTAAGATTATATTAAGGTTTAAGGTTAAAGCTTTAATACCAATACAAACCACCAAAAGAGGAAGCTGTCTAATCCATTAACGGCTTCCTCTCTATTCCTAAGATCAAATCAGATGAAATTCCTTCAATAGCTTTGCGATATCGGTGTCCTCGGTTTTTTTGAGGATTACTTTAAGCGCTAATTTCTCAAGCAAGCTCTGGTCCATATCCGTAATTTTCCTGCCATCGCGCAGCTGGACGGTCGCCGTCAGCAAATCACGGATATCATAGCTGCTGCCCCAGACTTCCGGCACGCCGCGATCAATATTCAGCAGGGTATAGACAGCTTCCATACCGGTACGGATGGAATATTCCGTCGTAAATATGGTATCCCGCACCGTTTCGGCAAACTGTCCGAGGAAGGCGAAGTTCACGCTGCCCCGGGGCACGACGTCGGGCCGGTCTCCCGCGCTGCGGGGCATAAAGAAGGCGGTGATATAAGGCATCATGCAGGGCACTGTGTTGGCACTGTTTTCCGCCATAGTCCCGATTTCATTTTCCGGTACTCCCATATGGTATAGCCATTCCATGCAAATCTCCTTGCCAGTGCACTCGCGCATGGTTTTTTTCACGTAATTGCCGGGTTTGTCGCTGAACAATCCGTAAATCCATCCCACCAGCTGGTTCTGCGGCTGGCCGCGGAACTGCGGCTGGCGGTTGAATGTCCAACTGAGCAGCCAGTTGGAATCTTTAACAGTAACGATGCCTCCGGTAACCACTTTGCCGCTGAAGGGATCACGCTGGCAGATTTTCCGGATAAACGGAGGAATGCGGTCATCCAGCGTTGTCACAGTCGCGGACATCCAGTTACTCTGTTCCGGATCAGAGCAGAATTTATCCGGTTGACCGAAAGAGGGGTCTTGCGCCGCGATTTTGCGCCACATATCCCAGCCGCCGCCTTCCTTAATTTCCGGGTTGAACGGCGCAGGCTGATTTTGATCACCGAGCGATGAATTTTCAACACAGCCTCCGTTTGTGATAAATACCAGCTCGTTTTCGCTAAGGGCGATTTTTTCCTCATGGCCATCCCGGATAACTGTAAGGCATTTGGCCGTTTTTTTATCTTTCTGAATATCGAATTCCACATTTATGACTTTGGTGCCAAAATGGAACTGAACATCGCGGGACTCCAGGTATTTGACCAGCGGCAGGATCATGGACTCATACTGATTGTATTTTGTAAAGCGGAGCGCTTGAAAATTCGGCAGGCCGCCGACATGATGGATGAAGCGTTTAAGGTAAAGTTTCATCTCCAGGGCGCTGTGCCAGTTCTCAAAAGCGAACATGGTGCGCCAGTACAGCCAGAAATTCGAATTCAGGACCTCATCGTCAAAGATCTCCTGGATTCGCTTATCATACAGGTCCTCGTCCGGAATAAAAAAGAGCTTCATGATCTCCAGGGCACCCTTGTCGGAAAGGCCAAATTTGCCGTCGGTATGGGCATCTTCGCCCCGGTTGACTGTGGCGCGCATCAAAGAGTAATTCGGATCGCGCTTGTTGAGCCAATAATATTCATCAAGCACGCTGACACCGTCGGTGTCTATGGAGGGGATAGAGCGGAACAGATCCCACATGCATTCAAAGTGGTTGTCCATCTCACGGCCGCCGCGCATTACATAGCCGACGTTATCATAATGGTAGCCGTCACAAGCGCCGCCGGGGATCGGATCTTTCTCCAGAATATGCACGCTTTTGCCGTTCATTTGGCCATCGCGGACCAGGAAGCACGCCGCCGCGAGAGCGGCCAGACCGGAACCGACAATATAAGCAGCTTTGCGGTCAACGTCTTCGGGTTTTTCGGGCCGCGCAAAAGCTTCATAGTTTCCACTCGAATAATACATGCACTTACCTCCCTATATTATGGTTTAGACTTTCTGTATGTTTAAGTTTAGCTTTTAACGCCAAAATTACTATAATCAATAAAAAGACCATGATAAAACGTTTAGCATGGTCTTCAAAATGTAAAGATTTTAGCAGAGCGGAGAATTTGCTCTATCGATGCGGTATTTATTCAGCGCCCTGGCAATGTCTCCCTCAATCAGGCTGCTGAGCCGGTTTGTGATCTGCCAAAACCGCCCGCAAAATCTGCAAGAATCCTTCCCCTGCCCTGTCTCGTATTTTTCGCGTCGGCTACAGTATATCATGGGGCCCTATAAACAGGCTAATTTTAGCCTGTCACAATTCAGGAACATTAGCAGGTTCACATAGAAAAATCCTATTGCCCAACTTTCTTCCGGAGAACTGCCTTGGCTTTTTTATTTTAGGTCTGGGCCCATTGAAACCGGCTGCTGATCAAATCAATAGAAATCTCAGGCTTAGATATCTGCGTAAAGGAAAATTATGTAACAACCGGGGCAATCATGAATATGCTGAATTATGGAGGGGTGTGGGATGTCTTACAGCAATTATAATCTCCTTAATTCTAATCGACCCCCCCAAAACAATCACGGAGCCGGTTATGGACCATTCTCTATTGTGCAAATCTACTGGCTTGCTTGGCTTGGGGTTTCGCTTGTTTTCTCGTTCTTAATTGGTAAGATCATGCTCCAATTAACATTTTGTCATCAGCAGACTCCGCTCACCCCGGAGAGGTACTTTCGATGAATTACAACGGAAATTATGAAACATCACCCTATAACTTCGGAGGCTCAATCCAACACCCTGGGCCCTACGAAGGGTTTCTCTATCCTGTGACTTTCTTCCTTGCAGTTGCCTTTGTTATAATTTTTGACACGTATTTCTATTTAACAGGCAATCTTGTCGCTCCTGAAGATACTCCGAAATAAAGGGGGATTTAAACAGTATGCTCAGCGGACAATCCAGCAGAGTGGACCCTGTATATGCATTGTCCGACGGGATTCTCATTTTGTTTCCTGTGGTAGATGACCATACGCGAATTTGTCTTAAGTTCCGGACAACTAATGAAGTGGATATCTTAATTCAGCAGGCCCTGGAGGCCAATGCGGATATCTATGTTATGATAAAGTTTATTTCCATTAGAATACCTGTTGCCTTAAATTTCTTAGGGTTCTTTCTTGCGCTTGGAACTTATTTTACTCGTATTGTTGTTTTAGCGCTGCGGGCGGTTGGCTCGCAAGCCAAAAAATAGACTCGCCGAATTTCGTAATGCTCAAGGTCAAACTAGTTTAAGGAGAAGAGGAAATTCCGGTGCCACTATATGATCTTCACGGCCTTCCGAATACTCGAACCAACGCTTTGCCAGTCCCTCCCTTTGGCATTATTATTTCATTTGCCATTTTTGCCTTTGCACTCTTGCTCGTCCACGGAATAAGAGAATTATATGAAAGACAGCGAGTCTTCCCAGGTTAGCTTTCATACTGCCCGACTTGATCCCCAGATACCCTGAGACCCAAACTCTTGATTTTTTGTGGTTCATCAAGAACTGACGACCTCTCAGTCCTGCGTAGTTTGTTCAGGGGCAGCTTTTCTTTCCCCGGCAGCACTGCTATAGTCAGACTTATGGGCGCATACGATCGCAAACATATTCCATACCCGCTAATTATCCGGGTACAGGCTATAATAGCTGCCAGTGAAAAGATTGCAAGTTAATTTTGCTTATTATTAGTCCTCTTTCAAAATGAAGATTAAGTAGGAGGCGGGGTTTCCCCGCCGTCCTCTTACACCACCGTACGTACCGTTCGGTATACGGCGGTTCGCCAAGTGTTACGAACTTCTAGATATCGGTCCATGAGGCTGACTAATCCGAGCTTCTGCCAATATTCCTTCGTTAAGATGGAATTAAGAAGTAAAGACGCTGCCCATGGGCCTTTTCTTGTATTCGAATAACCAAAGGCCATCCATTCCGGAGCTCCATGCGCCCTGAACTGTCTTATTCGTGTCTTTACTTTCTTCCATTGCTTCCACACGCACATTCTTAATCGGTGGCGTATCCATTGATCAATTTCCATCAGTATCTTTCGAGCGTCAGCAAGGGCGTAATATCCCATCCAGCCTGTTAAGTACTGAGAAAATTTCTTAATGCGTTGCTCCATGGAGATTGGTTTATTTCTCTGTGTATGTTCCCGAATCTTGTCCTTGAGTCGCTCAATGGTCTTGGGTGCCAACCGAATACCAATTTGCTTTCCTGTGTAAAAGCTAAACCCTAGAAACTTACGTCTCCATGGTCGATCTACTGCACTTTTGTCTCGGTTAACTTTCAACTTCAGTTTTGTTTCCATATACTTTGTGACACTTGCAAATACTCTTTGTCCAGCACGGAAGCTCTTAACGTAGATGTTACAGTCGTCCGCATAGCGGACGAACTTGTGCCCTCTACGGGTAAGCTCCTTATCAAAATCGTCCAGCATAATATTCGCGAGTAATGGACTTAACGGACCGCCTTGCATTGTTCCTTCTTCAGATACCATTACTACCCCGTTAAGTAGAACACCTGATTCCAAGTATGCTCGAATGAGTTTGAGAATTCGTTTGTCTTTTACTTTTCGAGCAACTTTATTCATTAAAATATCATGGTTTACTCTATCAAAGAACTTCTCTAAGTCGGTGTCAATCACTACTCGATATCCCTGCTGGATGTATTCTCTAGCCTGACGCACTGCATCGTGTCCCCTCTTGCTAGGTCTAAACCCATAGCTATACTGGGAAAAGTCCGGGTCAAAGATGGGCGTTAGTACTTGGGTAACTGCCTGTTGGACGAGTCGGTCTAACACCGTGGGAATCCCTAAATTCCTAGTTCCGCCTCCGGATTTGGATATCTCTTTCCGTCGGACTGGGCTAGGTTTATAGGTTCCCTTAAGAATTGCTTCCTTAGTTACGGCCCAGTTTTCTATGACATATTGCCGGAGGTCTTTTACCGTCATGCCATCGATTCCTGGGGCACCTTGGTTTCTTTCAACTTTGTGTAGAGCCTGGAGCATATTATCACGCTCCAATACCTTTTCCAACAATCCGATTCCTTCGTTCGGGGTTGTCTCCTTGGTTCGCGCCGACTCGAAACTAGGCCCTTGGCTTCCAGCCCCTTGTGTATTCACCACATCCTGTTGGAAGAAGGCTTCTTGCGAAGTATTCTGCTGTCTACGTTTTGAGTTCGAGCTAGCCAATTTACATCCCTCACTTAGCGTTCAGGCCTTCGCTTCCGTTAGCTACCGGAGGCTACTATGCCTTCTGCTGACTCCTGCTGTACCAGCCAAGCCTCTCGGCCTGGGTTACAAAGTTCACTTCGTCTACAGCAGATCTCCCCGGGTAAGAACGTTATCTTTCTCTCCATCCACCCGCCTCATCTACTTACTGCAATCTTCGGTAGCAAGGACTTTATCTTGGTTTGTAGACTTGTCCAATTGCAATAAGCCTTGTATGAGATTCGTATTCCTCGGGCCAGAGATTTGCCGCCGGTTTCTTTCGGATTTCACCTCACGGTGAACACCCTTACCTTAAACTATAGCTACTGCTACCTTCACTATTCGGGACTTTCACCCTAGAGATAACGCCCATGCCGGGCACACAAA